>CAYOCP010000063.1:0-2607 GCA_964402505.1 uncultured Geminicoccaceae bacterium | reverse complement strand
GGCACCAGGACTGGGCGTTCTACCCGCACACCAACGACGACCTCGCGGCCGTGGGTGTCATGATGGACGACTGCGCCATCGAGAACGGCCCCTTGCTCTGCGTTCCCGGCAGCCACAAGGGACCGATACTCGACCACCATTCCGACGGCACGTTTTGCGGCGCCATCGATCCCGACTCGGCGGATATCGACTTCGCCCGGGCCAGGCCCTGCGTCGGCCCCGCCGGCAGCATCTCGATCCATCATGCGCGGACCATCCACGGCTCGGCGCTCAACACGTCCAAGAAGATGCGCCGCCTCCTGCTCTTCCAGTACCGGGCCGCCGACGCCTGGCCGCTCCTCGGCGCGCAGCAGCCCAGGAGCTGGGCCGACTGGCAGGCGCTTCTCGTCAGCGGCGAGAATGATCCCGTGGTGCCGCGCTGCACCGATGTGCCCATCCGCCTGCCCCTGCCCGAGGCGAGCCATGCCGGCTCCATCTACGAGAACCAGCGCGGCCTGAAGAAGGGCTATTTCGGCCGGGCGTCCGCCGCCTGATCCGGCCAAAACGAGGAACGCCAGAATGAGGATCACCGCCTTCGAGACCATCTGGCTCGAGGAATTCCCGAACCTGTGCTGGGTCGAGGTGCGCACCGACGAGGGCCTTGTCGGGCTCGGCGAGACCTTCTTTGGGCCCAGGGCGGTGATCGCCTACATCCACGAGACGGTGGCGCCCCGGCTGATCGGCAAGGACCCGCTCGCCATCGACCGGCATTCGCGCACGCTGATCCACGACTACTATCTGGGCTTCGCCAGCAGTGGTGCGGAGCTGCGCGGTGCCTCGGCGGTCGACATCGCGCTCTGGGACATCTGGGGCAAGGTCACGGACCAGCCCGTGCACCAGCTCCTGGGCGGTCTGTCGCGACCCCGGATCCGCACCTACAACACCTGCGCCGGCTACCGCTACGTGCGCGGCACCAAGGGGCAGGCGACGCAGAACTGGGGGCTCGAGGAGAAGCAGGGGCCTTACGAGGACCTCGACGCCTTCCTCAACAATGCCGGCGATCTCGCCCACTCCCTCCAGGAGGAGGGGATCACGGGCATGAAAATCTGGCCCTTCGACTTCGCCGCCGAGCGCACCGACGGCAGCTATATCGGCCCCGACGAGCTGCGGACGGCGCTCGAGCCCTTCGCGAGGATCCGGGACGCCGTCGGCGACAGCATGGACATCATGGTCGAGCTGCATTCCTTGTGGAACCTGCCGGCCGCCAAGCGGATCCTCGCCGCCCTCGAGCCCTACCAGCCCTTCTGGTACGAGGACCCGATCAAGATGAACAATTTCGACGCGCTGGCCGAGCTGGCGGCGTCGACGAAGGTGCCGATCACCGCGAGCGAGACCGTCGCCACCCGGCCGATGTTCCGCGAGCTCATGGCCAAGCACGCCGTCGGCATCGTGATGCTCGACCTCGGCTGGTGCGGCGGCCTCTCCGAAGCGAAGAAGATCGCCACCATGGCCGAGGCCCACCAGCTTCCCATAGCCCCCCACGACTGCACCGGCCCCATCGTCTACACCGCGTCCTGCCACCTCTCGCTCAACGCCCCGAACGCGCTGATCCAGGAGAGCGTGCGCGCCTTCTACACGGGCTGGTACAAGGAGCTGGTGACCGAGCTGCCGCGCATGGAGAAGGGCCACATCCTGCCGATGCAGGGCCCCGGCCTCGGCACAGAGCTCCTCGCCGACGTGAAGAAGCGCAAGGACGCGGTGGTGCAGGTCAGCAAGGGTTGAGCTCTCGAAAGATGCGGATCGAAGCCGTCGATCTCTTCTACCTCGCCATGCCGGAGGTCACCGATGCCGGCGACGGCAGCCAGGATGCGCTGCTCGTGCGCGTCGCCGCCAATGGCCATACCGGCTGGGGCGAGTGCGAGGCGGCACCCCTGCCGTCGATTGCCGCCTTCGTCTGCCCGAAATCCCACGGCGCCTGCAAGCCGGTCGCGGATTCCGTTTTGGGCCGGACGGTCGAGACACCGGCCGACATCGCCCGAATGGCGCAAACCATCGCCTGGGACAGCATGGACCTCCTGCAGGCGCCGCACACCTGGTCCGGCATCGAGATGGCGCTCTGGGACCTCATCGGGAAGGCGCGGGGCGAGCCGGTCTGGCGGCTTTTGGGCTACGACCGCGCCTTTCCCAAGACACCCTACGCCTCGCAGCTCTGGGGCGACACGCCCGAGGCGACGCGCGCGAGCTGCCGGGCGCAAGTCGCCGCCGGCTTCCGTGCGGTCAAGTGCGGCTGGGGACCCTTCGGCCGGGGCACCCTCCAGGACGACGTGGACCACCTCCATGCCGCCCGCGAGGGGCTCGGGCCGGACGGCATCCTGCTCGTCGACGCCGGCGCCATCTTCGGCGAGGATGTCGAGGCGGCCGCGGCCCGCCTGCCGGCGCTCGAGGCAGTGAACGCCACCTGGTACGAGGAGCCCGTTGCCGGCATGGCCTACGAGGCCTATGCCGCCATCGGCGCCAGGAGCTCGAAGGTGCGGCTCGCCGGCGGCGAGGCCGCGCACAATCTCGCCATGGCCCGCCACACCATCGACTACGGCAAGGTCGGCTACGTCCAGATCGACTGCGGCCGGA
>CAYOCP010000062.1:0-2661 GCA_964402505.1 uncultured Geminicoccaceae bacterium | reverse complement strand
ATGATCGACATTTTGAGTTCCTCGAACACCTCCTCAGAGATCACATGACCCCACTGTTTTCTCCAGAAAGAGATCAATCGTTCAACCGTCTCCTCCCATGTTTCCCTTCGTTTCTTCTCAGGCACCCACCTTGAATATTTAGAAAGATGGATGTAGTTTGACATCTCGGTATCAATCATATTGTCCTCAACAGTACCTGCACTATCGCTAACCCGTAGAAACCGCCAATGAACAAAGCATGGTAGGATATTTTGATAATATCAGGCTTATTCTCGACGAGAGGGTAACACATAATGTACCCCACGTAGATCATAATCAAAATGAACGACAGTAAACCACTTTCAATCATACGTCACTCCTTGTACTTGAGTAGCCACTCGTTACTAATGGCTTTGAACGACATGCCATCATCCTTCTTGTCACGAACGACGATACCCTCTCGAAGAACGTCAGCGTTAACAATCGAAGGGCCACCAGCAATCAGAAGGAATCCCTCGGTTGTCGGAAGGAACTCATCGAAGCACAAGAAGGGTACGTGTGTCAGCCCTAGTGTATCAATGATTTCCAGCTTCTCAAACAGAGGAAGGTAACACATCTTATCCAGATCGTAGATGTTGAAGATGTATAGTTGACGTTCCTTCAGGAGAAGTTTATTACCTTGGATACCCGGACCTACCAACTCTCCTTGGATAGCCAACGATCTCCCCTCGGACTTACAGAATCTTTCCAAAGACTCCATCAATCCATTCTCCTGAACATAATCCCACCAGTTGTTTGGTCGGTACTCAGGGTAGTGAATGTTCCTAGAGCACACACCAGAACATCCTTTCTTGAATGGTATCGGAGAGTACGTCTGATCAACATAGTAGGTAAGAGACTGACCGTCAAGTTTCTCTGTTATGTAAAGTAACCTGCCGTTGATCATAGAGTCCAAGTTCCGGATGTTCTGCACACGAGTTTCGTCTGTCTTCGGTAGGAAGTGTGGCCAGCTCCCTCGCTTTGGATGGAGCCACCTGTACACTCTCATACCAAACGGAAGCCGAGTCCACCAGGGATATACCTTCTTACGGTTGGCGTTCTCACGTGCTTCCTTCTTTGCCTCGGGATCATGCTTCTTGACACCAAGAACTTTAGTGTAGTCCTCACCTAAGGCACCATTCTCAGCACCTACGTCCTTCAGTGGTAACGCAAGTCCCTGAGAGAGACACCCTCGGAGCTTGATAGTCTTCACACGGAACTTACGATCACGCATGAACTCAGACCACTCAGCTTCCGGGAGGATGCTATCGATCTCGAAATACATGCAGAGGTCCCCAGGATGGAGGACCCCCTTCTTAACTACACATTGCCACCCGTCGATGTGCGCCAACTCGATGAAGTCAGCCCCATCAATCGGCTCGATCTTTCCAACCCTTCGTACCGTGGCTAACGCACGTTCACTACTCACGCCTTCACCTCGTTCAGAAGTTTTCTCATGTTGTCCCGTATCTCCTTAATGAAACCAACTACTTCCTTGAAGTCCTCAGCTTCGTGAAACTTATCGAGAATCTGAAGGTTCAGAAGATGGTTCATTACCTGCTCCATGGTCCGAAAGTACAACACGTGGCCTACATACTCCATCCCCTCCATCTCGTTTCCTTTACCCTTCTTTACTTTTCGGATCTCCTCGACAGCGATGTTATGCTTATCCAGTACCCTTACTCGGTATTTATCCGATTTGAGTATCATTTTTCTTCTTCTCCTCCATCTTCTCAAGGCAATTAGGGCAGTGCCATTTACCATTCTGATTGATCGTACCTTTGTAGGTATCTCGTACCGGAAGGCACAGGAAGGTATCGTCGTTCTCCTTCTTAATCACTGTAAGCTCAGTGCCTTGGGGGTAACCAAAGCAGCACCGGTGTTTAGTCACACGAACCACATCCATGACCTCAATGCTCATTGTGTACCTCCTGGCAGGCGTCTGTAGCTTTGATAGGGTGAAGACACTTATGGCACTGAAGGAGATTAAGGTTAGACCACTGGCTTTCAGGAGAGTGACTCCTACAGACGTAGTAGTGTAAGCCTTTCTCGTCGTAACTTTCCCCTACTATCTCTACACAAGTACCTATTTCAAAACCCTCACAACACTCGAAGCCAACAACAACAGCAAATTCTCCTACACTCAGCATAAACCTTCCTCCTTGATGATCTGTTTGATCTCTTCAATAGGGTCAATGTAGTCATCTCCTTTGATCACCTTGCCGTCTACGTTCTTCGTTTTGGGTTTGGCGAGGTTCGCCTTGGTTACGATCTCTAGCACACGAGGCCATAGATAGTACGTGCCATCCTCCTCCAGCACCTCAATCATCGCCTTTGCCTCAGCGTCCACCCACTCCTTAATGAAGTCGAAGAAGCCCTTTCGGGACATAATGCTCTGCCAATCCTTGCAGCGACCGCCAAGGCACTTTGCCGTTGTTCCTATCCACACGAACTTGAAGTCAGCCGCCTCTCTCAGTCGATCCTCTTTGGTTTCGGCCATAAAGAACTCATTGGCTTCCTCTGTCAACATCTTGACTTCGGTGTCAATGTTAAGGGCCAGACCGTTACGTTCACGGTTCCATCGGACGATCTGATTTACGATACCTTCCATACCTAGTTTACCTCCTGGTTGCTTTTGGTTAA
>CAYOCP010000061.1:0-3055 GCA_964402505.1 uncultured Geminicoccaceae bacterium | reverse complement strand
TACAGACAAGTACATGGAGACTAATGACCCAGACAAGGCGGTCAAGGACTCAGAGCGTGAGAAGTATAGGAAGGAATTAAAGACTAAATTCCAACGTGCCTTCCAAGAGTCAATGAGTATACTCGAAGGTATCCACCCTAGGCTTGCTGGCCTTATGAAGCGTTTCGAATCAGCCGTTATGCTCAACACCCTTGAGCGGTTAGATCGGGGGAGCACTTTCTCTAAGGCATACAATAAACTTGACCCTCGTGAACGTCAGTTAATAAAGAAGGCTTGGGTTAACTACCATAAACCGGGTGCCAGAAAGATCATCGACGACTACTCGGCAAAGAACCCCGAGTTCGGTAATGCGTTTGATGAGGCTCGTAAGATCGTTGACGAGATCACTGGTGAAGCCATGGCAACCGGTATCATTGGGAAGAACAGGAAGTATTACCTGCCCGCCCGTGTAAGGGACCTTGACGGACTCCTGACGTTCATCGCTGAGCACGCTAAGCCTAAGAAACAGCCGGTGACTAAGGAACTCCGAGGTGTTATTGAAGAGAACCCTTCGGCCACCTCGGTAACCTCTATGATGTCAGAGTACTTAGGGAGAGAGGTAAAGACCTACGAAGAGGCAAAGGCGGAGTTTGGCAAGCTCCTAGAAAGAGGTTTTATGCCTACGATGTTCCTGAAACCCTCTAGCGCAAAAGGCCGTCAGATCTGGAACGTCACCGATGGTATGCTCGCGTTCTACTACAACCCCGCTGAGTCTCTCGAACTCCACATCAAGGAGATGACAGAGGCCATAGAGCAGAGGAAACTTGTTGGTGTCTCTCGGAAAGGTAAGTATCAAGACGAGCTTGACACCCTCATTGAGAAGCCCAACAAGGAACCACAGGACTACGACCGGATTCGTTCTTTACAGCAAGCTATCGTCGCTGAGGACTCGATGGATCGTTTAACCGAAAGTTTAACCGATGTGGTAACGGAGGCTACCATCAAGGGCGGGCTTAGCATTCGGGATCAGAAGATGGCGGTTGATGTGTTCAAGGATCGGTTTAACCAGAAGAGACTTAGCAGGCCCTTAGCGAGCCTCAAGGATCTATCTCTTGCCTCCGCCCTTGGTCAAGGGTTATCTACCATAACTCAGTTGGCTGACGCTGCACCGATGGTGATTCGTCAGGGTTTCTGGAACTCAATTGAGGCTATGAACGCTGATAAATCCTTCAAGAAGGAAGAGATCGACATGAATAGTGCTAACACCGAGTGGGCCAACTCGTCGAAGACCTCTAAGTTCCTTGATGGCCTGTTGACAGGTACGGGTTTCAAAGCTGTTGACTCTTTCTTCGCAACGGCCTCTATGGAAGCAGCACTAATCAGAGCCAAGAAGACCTCGTGGGGTGAGTTCAACAAGAACTATAAGCACATCTTCGGTAACGACACCAGTCAACTCTTCGATGACATTCAGAACGGAAAGAAGACTAAACTCGCTAAGGAGTTCGCGGTGATCGAGTTGTCCGAGACGAGACCTTTGTTCCCTTCGAACATGCCGCCCAGCTTCTTGGTTGGTGGAGAAGCTCGTATCCTGTACGCTCTCAAAGCGTGGAACCTAAAGACAGCTAACAACCTCTACAGGGATATAAGGAGAGCACAGCGTGAAGGAGGAATGTCTAAAGCTACTTATGTAGGTCTCAAGAACATCGCAATCCTAGCACTTGCCGGTGCTAGTGCTGACGCAATCAAAGATCTGGTTCTTGGGAACCCTGTAGACCTTGATGATACCGTACTTGATAATCTGCTAAAGATCGTATTCATGAGCAGATACTCTCTTGGTAAATTCGAGAAAGGTGAGTTCGATCAAGGGTTTGTAGACTACTTCATGCCCCCGCTTAATTACCTCAAAAGACCCTATAAGGACATCAAGAATCTAATAAGCGAGGACGGGAAATTCACCGCCGAGACTCTCAAAGAGATGCCTGCTGTGGGACGAGTCCTACACGCTAGATTCACTCCGTATGGACAGAAGGCCCGTTTGGATAAGGAACGAGAAGCTCTTTTTGGTTTACTTAAGGACGCAACCATTGAGAAGGATCGGAAGTTGATGGTTGAGTTCCACAAGAAAAAGAGGGCATACAACGAGAAGGTCCGAAGTCTCAAACAAAGTGGTGATTTTAAAGAACTGAAGACGATAGGCACCGAGAGCATCTCTCGGGCCAGGAATCGCTATCGAAAAGCAGAGAAGAAAAAGAAGAGAAGTAAGCAGAGGGCACCTTGGGATGAATGAGAAAGAGTTCAGAAACAACGTAGCGGCACAGGAGAACGAACCTTTGTTCTTTAAGGTACAGGGTACGAGGGTGTACCCTAACCCTGCTCCTGAAGACGGAGGGGGTCAAGACATCGGGTTTGGCCACAAGATTCAACCGGAGGAGTACAAGCGGGGTTTGATCCACGGGATTCGTTGGAAGGGAGGTATCACAAGAGAGGAGGCCTTGGCTATCCTGAGTTTTGATATTAAAGTACACGAAGGTCGAGCGAGGAATCGATACGGTTCTGTCGAGTTCGACAAATTACCTAGAGCGGGACAGCAGCTCTTGACAGACTTCAGCTTCACAGGGACTCTCTATTCCTTCCCGAAACTCTTCAAGGCAATCAAAGAGAAGGATATTGTTGGGGTTCTTAACAACTACAAAAGGTTTTTTAGGTACCGAGGAAAACTTGTAGAGATGCACCGGAGAAACGCTTTTGCTTATCGTTTAATCAAGGAGCTTATTGATGAGGGGTACTTCGGGTGAGTGGGTGCAACGTATCCGATTGTTCAACACACGAGTATGTAATAAACAACCTAAATAAGTTTGACAGCTTAGTTCGTCAACTGGCTGAAGGTCAACAGCAGCTTCAGTTGAACGTAGTGAGACTCACTGAGCAGATAGAGGCTACCAAATGTCTGCATGATAGAGTCGATAATCTTGAGAGGTTCATGTGGAAGATGGTGGGGGTGTTCGCAGCCTTGTCTGCAACAGCAAGCATAGTCCTACCTCTAATCATTAAGTTCGTAGGTGCATAAACGCAAAAA
>CAYOCP010000060.1:0-3890 GCA_964402505.1 uncultured Geminicoccaceae bacterium | reverse complement strand
GATTGCCGGTCGAACCCGAGGGCTTCTTGCCTTCGATGCCGATGTGTGGTAGGAATATGATCTGATAAATTCATGATCCTGCCCGGAGAGCGGGACCGTGAACCGACACGGGCTTTCCAGCGCCTCGGGCGGCGGAAAGCTCATTTCGTCGATCCGACGATGCTCACCTTGCACCCCATGCCACACCGGCCTCTCCGGGAAGGAAAGATTGAAAGTCCTTCAAGAGCCTGAAGCGGAAGCGGGGGGGCCGCGCGGCGACGATCGAACACGCGCGGTGGAGGAGACGCCGTGCTCCTCTCGGTGCTGTCCGCGGCCGCGCCCGAATGCGCTGCCTCCGTCCGCGGATCGGGAGGGCCTGGCGGCCCCGATCTCACCGACTGGGCGTGCTCTTCAGCCGGTCGCGAATGAAGTGGAGCGTATCGGGCTCGAAGCCGTGTCGAATGGTGCAGCCCGGCGTGACGATTACGTTGCCGGCATCGCCGGCGGCCTCGAGCACGGCGGTGATCTGGAATTCGATGCCGCCGCGGTCGTTCGCCGTGATCAACCGCCGATCGATGCCGCCGACCAGGGCCTTCGAAGTCGCCGCGCGTGCCGCGGCGATGGCGGGCGGAGTCTCCCAGACGTGCCAGTTCAGGGCCTCGACTGGATAGCCGGCGGCCTCGTCGAAGCGGATATCCTCGCCGTGCAGGTGCAGCACGTTGAAGCGGCCGGCAACGGCACCGGCCAGGGCCTCGCGGTCGTAGGGCTCGACGAATTCGGCGAACGCATCCGCACCGAAGATCTGCCGTCCAATGTCCTGGTGTGCGAAGAAGACGCCATCGGCACCCGCCTCGATCGCCGCGGCGCAAAGGCGCCCGACATCCGCGGCGAGCCGGCCGAGGGCCCGATGCAACAGCTTCCGGTCCCGCCCCGAAGCGATCTGCTCTCGGATGCGGCCCTGGCTCAGCTTGCTGGCGATGGTCATCGGGCTGAACACGGTGAAGAGGACCGGCACGTCGCCGAGCCCCTGCCGCAGCAGCCGCAGCGAGCGCAGCTCCCGCGCGTGGGCGCCGGCCGCCAGATCCGCGGGGCGCAGCTTCGCCCAGTCCGAGACGGTCTGAAAGGGCGTCGCCACCACCCTGGCGACGCCACCTCTCGGGATATCGGAGAAATCGATCTCCGTGCCATGATCCTCGATGGCGTACATGCCGTTCGGCATGGTCTTGACGAAATCGAGATCGAACGCCTTCTGGAACGCGACCGTGCCTTCCGCCAGCGCCTCGGCGTCCCGATCCACCTCCGGCAAATGCGTCCAGAAGGAGAAGAGCGGCCGACGGTCGATCCGGCTCGCGAAGACCTCTGCTATCCTGCCGTCGTAGCGCATGCTCTCCTGCTCCAGGCCATGCGGGCCTGCGTCAACGGCCGCCCCCGTGCGTCGCGACCCGGGACGGCACGAAGTCCGCGAGCTCGTGACAGGCATGGCGCAGACGGTCGAGCATGGCCCGGCGCGAATCCTCGTCCGTGTGCGCCTGCCGTTCTCGGCTCCAGACGACATGCGGCCAAGCCGCGTCGCCGACCTGGCGGGCGACGATGTGCACGTGCAGCGCCGCCACCCGGTTGCCGATGTCGGCGACATTGATGCGCACCGGCGAGAACTCGGCCTGCATCCCCCGGGTCACGCAAGCGATTTCTTCGACCAGCACGACCCGTTGCTCCGGCTCGAGGTCGTGCAGCTCTTCGATCCCGGCGATCCGCGGCACCAGCAGCACCCAGGGATAGCGACGATCATTGATCATCAGCACGCTGCTGAGTCGCGCTTGGCCGATCGGGCAGGTGGCATCGATCAGGCGCTGGTGCAGCATGTGCTCGTCCGGCGGGATGATTCCTGCCGCCATCGTCAGCCTCGTGGCCTGCCGGCATCGCGCCGGCGGCGGATGGCACCGACGACCGGCAGCAGCAGCACCCCGAGCGTGAGGGCTGCCAGGAGGATCGAGAGATAATTGCTGAGGAGCGCCGACCAATCGCCCTGGCTGATGAGCAAGGTGAGCCGCAGGTTCTGCTCGGCGAGGTCGCCCAGAATGAGCCCGAGCACGATCGGCGCCATGGGGAAATGCAGCCGGGTCAGGATGTAGCCGAGAATGCCCATGCCGAACATCAGCCACACATTGAACATATCGTTGCTGAGCGCGTAGATGCCGACGAAGGTCAGACAGAGGATCATCGGGGCCAGCAGGGGCTGCGGCAGCCGCATCACCTGGGCGAAGCCGCGGGTTGCAATCTCGCCACCGACCGCGATCAGCATGACCGCAGTGAGGAACATCTGCCACATGAACCCGTAGACGATGTCGGGCGTGTCGCGGAAAAGCTGCGGACCCGGCTGGAGGCCATGCACCAGAAGCCCCGCCAGGATCACCGCAGCGACCCCGCTCCCCGGCACGCCGAGCACGAGCGTCGGGATCATGGCGGCCGCATTGTCGGCATTGTTGCCGCACTCTGCCGCGGCTACGCCCAGGGGATTGCCCTTGCCGAAGCTCTCCGGCTCCTTCGAAACCCGCACGGTCTCATTGTAGGCGATGAAGGCCGCCATCGAGCCGCCGGTCGCTGGCAGGATGCCGACGCCGATGCCGATCAGGCTGCCACGTAGCCATGTCGGGATGAACCTCTTGAAGTTCCGCAGCATTGAATCCTCGGGCCGGCTGGCCAGGTCGCCCGAATCAAAGCCCTTGAGGATGGCCGCCTCGGCCATCTGGATGGCGGGAGGAATGGCATAGAGGCCGGTCAGGACGACGAGGAGGTTGATCCCGTCGATCAGCTGTTTCTGGTCCCAGGTGAAGCGCTGATGGCCGGTCACCACGTCGGAGCCGACAGTGCCGAGCAGGAGGCCGATGCAGGCCGCCATGATGCCCTTGACCGGATCCTTGCCGAGCAGGATCGCGATGCTCGACATGCCGAAGACGGCGACCCAGAAATACTCGGCCGGTCCGAAGAGGAGCGTGACCTTCACCAGAGGCGGAGCGAACAGCATCAGCGATACGGCGCTGATGGCGCCGCCGATCGCCGAGGACCAGCAGGCGATCTTCAGGGCATAGGCGGCCCGTCCCTGCTGGGCCATGGGATAGCCGTCGAAGGTGGTTACGATCGAGGGCGGCGTGCCCGGGATGTTCAGGAGGACGGCCGGGATGGCGCCGCCATACATGGCGCCGTTGTAGATGCCGGCCATGATTCCGAGCGCCACGAGTGGCTGCATCGAGAACGTCAGGGGAATCAGCACGGCAATGGCGAGCGTGGCGGTGAGGCCGGGCAGCGAGCCGACCACCATGCCAGCCAGCACGCCGACGATCATGCCGAGCACATTCTGCCACTCGAGCACGACGGGCAGCGCATGAATGAGCGGGGTGAAGACCTCAAGCATGGACAACGGCCCCAATCGCGGCGGTTCCGGTCAGGAAGAACTCCTGCGGCAGCGGTCGCTCGAAGAGCAGGACGAAGACCAGATAGACAAAAATGCAGAATCCGATCGTGCTGGCGACGATTACGGGCCAGTTACGAAAGCCCGTCAGCACCGACATGGCAATGATCAGGCCGGCGCTCGTGGTGAAGAACCCGACCCGGGGCACGACGAGGAGATAGAGGATGAAGACGGCGAAGCTGCCGAGAAAGCGCGGCACATGCCTGGTGAAGCGCCAGTCCTTCACGTCGTCGCCCTGCAGGCGCTCGGAGATGCCGCTCACCGCACGATAGAGCATCAAGACCGTCGAGAAGGCGAGGACGCCGAGGATGATGTCGGGGAACATCTTCGCATCGACTGGCAGCGACTGCGCCTTGAGCCAGGCGAGCGCGCAGACGAGCAAGAGTGCCGTAAGCGCCCGGTGATTCACGCGGCCTTTTCGGTTGACGCCTGCGCTCGGCCG
>CAYOCP010000059.1:0-7250 GCA_964402505.1 uncultured Geminicoccaceae bacterium | reverse complement strand
GCGTATGGGGTCAGGACTCTTTTCGGCGGCCTAAAAGAGTCCTGACCCCATAAGCTGGCCCTCGGCCCATTCATTGACAGCCTCTCAGCTATCTCCGCCACCTCTTCGGCCGGAACCCCCAGCCGGCATCGGCTGTTGCCTTTCCGGGGATCAAGCCACGCGGTCGCACTTGCCGCCGCCAAGCTCATGGAACACCATGAAAACCTCTCGAGCAGGCTCCAGGTGAGCAGGCGGCAACTTCTCGGCCTTCTCGCCGTCGTCGTCCTGCTGCCGCTTTTCGGGTATCTTCTCTGGCGTCAGCTCCAGGACCTCGATCCGGCGAAGGTGCTGGCCTCGGCGCGCGCGATCCCGCCCTTCAACCTCCTGGCCGCCTCGGGTTTCGCCGCCCTCAGCTATCTCTGCCTCACCGGATTCGACTACCTGGCCGTCCGCTATGCCGGGAAGCCCCTGCCCTACCGCAAGGTGGCACCGGCGTCGTTCTGCAGCCTCTCCATCGGCCACAGCATCGGCTTCGCCGCCCTGAGCAGCGGCGCGATCCGCTACAGGTTCTACTCCCGCCTCGGCCTCGGCGAGGGTGACGTCGGCCGGGTGATCGTCTTCTGCGGTGTGACGGTCGGCCTCGGGCTTCTGGTGCTGGCCGGGCTGGCGGCGCTGCTGAATCCCTCCCTCGTCGGCGAGATCCTGCGGATCGGACAGGTTTGGCCGGTGGTCGCCCTGGGCTCCGCCTGCCTCGTCTTGGTCGGCCTCTACCTCGTCCTGGCGGCGTTCGTCCGCCGGCCCGCGCACATTCGCGGCTGGCGCATCCAGATGCCGTCCTTGCCTTTGGCCCTCGGACAGGTCGTGCTCGGGGCGATCGACTTCGCCTGCGTCGCCGGCTGCCTCTACTGGTGCCTCGCGGCCCTGGGCGATTTGCGGGTTCTCGCGGTCGTCACGGCCTATGTCATCGCCAATATCGCCGCCATCATCAGCCATGTGCCGGGCGGCGTCGGCGTGCTCGAGGGTGTGGTGCTGGTGCTCCTGCCGGGTGCGTCCGTCGCCGGCGGCCTGCTCGTTTTCCGGGCCGTCTACTTCCTCCTGCCGCTGGCGCTCGGCGCCGCCCTCCTCGCGCTTGTCGAGCTCTGCGGGCTCGGCCGGCGAGGCACGATCGCGTCCGGCCGCGAGCTCGTCGAAGGCTAGCCCTTCCGCAGGCCCAGCCGGCGGAAATGGTTGGTGATCGGATAGCGGCGGTCGCGGCCGAAGGCCTTGGTGGTGATCTTGACGCCGGGCGGCGCCTGGCGGCGCTTGTACTCGGCGAGGTCGAGCAGGTCGGAGACCCGGCGCACGACATCGACCGGCTGGCCCGAGGCGACGAGATCGGCGGCCGCCCGGTCGTCCTCGACGAGGCCCTTGAGAACGGCGTCGAGCACGGGATAGGGAGGCAGCGAATCCTCGTCCCTCTGGTCGGCGCGAAGCTCGGCCGAGGGCGGCTTGGTGATGGTGCGCTCGGGAACGACGGGCCCCAAAGGCCCGAGGCAGCCCTTCGGCCGCCCGGCGTTGCGGTAGCGGCAGAGCTCGAAGACCATGGTCTTGTAGACGTCCTTGAGCACCGAGTAGCCGCCGCACATGTCGCCGTAGAGCGTGGCGTAGCCGACCGACATCTCGGACTTGTTGCCGGTGGTGAGCACCATCGGCCCGAGCTTGTTGGAGATGGCCATCAGGAGCACGCCCCTGATCCGGGACTGGAGGTTCTCCTCGGTGATGTCGGGGGCACGGCCGGCGAAGAGCGGGTGGAGCATGGCGGCGAAGGCCTCGACCGCGGGCTCGATCTCGATCCTGTCGAGGCGGATTCCCAGGGCTCGCGCCGATTCGACCGCGTCCTCGCGGCTGTCGGCCGCCGTGTAGCGCGACGGCATCATCAGCGCGTGGACCCGGTCGGGCCCGAGCGCGTCGACTGCGACGGCCGCCGAGAGGGCGGAATCGACGCCGCCCGAAAGGCCGAGGACGACACCCGGAAAGCCGTTCTTGGCGACGTAGTCGCGAAGGCCCAGGACCATCGCCAGATAGACCGCCTCGAGATCCGCAGGCGGCGACGCGACCCGGCGCGCGCCGACCGGCCGCCAGCCCGCCTCCGCCCGTTCCCAGCGGGTCGCAAGCAGGCTCTCCTCGAACCAGGGCGCCTGGGCCACGAGGTTGCGGTCGCCGTCCAGGACGAACGAGGCGCCGTCGAACACCAGCTCGTCCTGGCCGCCCACCATGTTGCCGTAGAGCAGCGGCAGGCCGGTCTCGGTCACCCGGGCGACGGCGTGCTGGATACGCTTCTCCTGCTTGCCGACCTCGAAGGGCGAGCCGTTGATGACGATCAGCAGCTGCGCGCCGGTCTCCTCGAGCCCCTCGGCCACGTCCTCGACCCACATGTCCTCGCAGACCATGACGCCGAGCCGTACCGTGCCGCCGCGGGCGAGGTCGAGGCGCATCGGTCCCGGCACCGGCCCCGCCTCGAAGACGCGCTTCTCGTCGAAGACGCCGTAATTGGGCAGGATGTGCTTCGCCCGCCGGGCCGCGATCTGGCCGCCGGCGAGAAGGAAGGCGCCATTGAAGGGCCGGCCGGCGCGGCCGGGCCAGGGCGCGCCCATGAGGATGGCCGGCTGCCCGTCGGCCGTCTCCGGCGCCAGCGCCTCGAGCAGGGCGGTGGAGCGCTCGAGCAGCGCCTGCTTCAGGACGAGATCCTCGAGCGGGTAGCCGGTCAGCATCATCTCGGGAAAGATCACGAGATCGGCACCGTCCTCCGCCGCCCTTCGATGCAGCCGGCGGACGAGGTCGAGATTGCCGTCGAGATCGCCGACGATCGGGTTGCACTGGGCGATGGCGGTGGTGAGCTGGATCGGCACGGGCGATGTTCCTCGAAAGCGGATGCTCTGGCGGATGCGCCGCCGGGAAGGCTTGACCGGCGGCGCTGTCATCGACCTAAGTCTAGGCGCAGGGTGGCCGGCGGGCCACTGCAAGCCTGCCCTTCCCGGCTCGCGAGCCGGCGCAGGCTGCGGAAGATGCGATCCCGCCGACGAAAGGGCAGGACATGGATCACATCGAGCGCATAAGCGTGCCTTCAGGGGCGGGGTCGTGGCGCGGCTGCAGCGGCGCCGGCCGGCGGAGAGCCGGAAGATGAGCGCGAGGCCGGGCTGCCAGCGCATCGCCGTCGTCGGCGCCGGCATCGTCGGTGTCGCCACGGCGCTCTTCCTGCAGGAGGACGGCCACGAGGTCCTCCTGGTCGACCCGAACGAGCCCGGCAGCGGCACCTCCTCCGGCAATGCCGGGATCATCAGCATCGCCTCGATCACGCCGATCGTGACGGCCGACGTCTTCGGCAAGCTGCCGGCGCTGCTCACCGATCCCGTGTCGCCCCTGCAGGTTCGCTGGCGCGATCTGCCGGGCCTCGTGCCCTGGCTCCTGCGCGCCGCCCTCGCCACCCGCAGGGCCCGGGTCGAGCGGGCGATGACCGGCATCCAGGCGCTGGCGAGCCGGGCCCTCGCGGCGCACGAGGTGCTGATCCAGCGGGCCGGCGCCGGCGAGCTCCTCGGCTCCAATGGCTGGCTCAAGGTGGGGCTCGACCAGCAGAAATTCGAGAAGGCGGCGGCCGCCGAGGCGGCCCTGCTGGACCGGTTCGGCGTGGCGCACGAGATCCTCGGCCGGGATGCCGTGCTCGATCTCGAGCCGGCCCTCTCGAGCGAGGTCAAGGGAGCGCTCTGGCTTCAAGCCAACCGCGAGATCCGCCATCCCGGGGCCTATGTGGAGCGGCTCGCCGCCCTCTTCCTCGAGCGCGGCGGGGTGCATCGGCGGTGCGCGGCCCGCGGCCTCGATCGGGCCGAGGGGCGGGTCCTGGGCGTGCTCACGACCGAGGGCCGGATCGCCGCCGACAGCGTGGTGATCGCCGCCGGCGCCTTCGCCGGCCGGCTCGCGGAAGCCGCCGGGCACCGCCTGCCGATGATCGCCGAGCGCGGCTATCACCTGATGCTGCCGGCGCTGGCGACGCCGCTGGGCCGGCCGGTGTACTGCATGGATCCGGGCTTCGTCGTCGCCCCCATGGCGCACGGGCTGCGGCTGACCAGCGGCGTCGAGCTCGCGAGCCTCGACGCACCGCCCGACTTCTCGATCCCGCGCCGCCTCCTGCCGCTCGCCCGGCGTTACTTGCCGGGGCTCGACGAGCGGGTGACGAGCGAGTGGCAGGGCTTTCGCCCTTCGCTGCCGGACAGCCTGCCGGTGATCGGCCGAGCCCGGCGCCACGCCAATGTCTACCTCGCCTTCGGCCACCAGCATGTCGGCCTGACCCTCGGGCCGCTGACCGGGCGGATCATCGCCGATCTGGTCGCCGGCCGCGATCCGGGCCTCGACCTCGCCCCCTATCGGCCCGACCGGTCGTTCTGGTGAGGGGGAGCCTTCGGGCCGCCTTCACCGCCCGGAGCGGCAATGCGCAGGGTGCCTTCTGGCTGCTCTTCGGCGCCTTCTTCTTCTCGGCGATGGGGCTCTGCGTGAAGCTCCTGGGCGCCCGCCTGCCGAGCATCGAGATCGCCTTCTTCCGCTCCATGGCGGGGCTGCTCGCCGTCCTGCCGCTGATGCTCAAGGAGGGCGCGGGGCTGTGGCGCACCCGGCGCCTCGGCGCCCATTTCGGCCGTGCGCTGCTCGGCACCGCCGGCATGGTCTGCGGCTTCTACGCCTTCACGCACCTGCCGCTCGCCGAGGCGACCGCGATCAGCTTCACCAAGCCGCTCTTCATGGTGGTGCTGGCGGCCCTGGTGCTGCACGAGGCGGTGCGCGCCCGCCGCTGGACCGCCACGGGCGTGGGCTTCGTCGGGGTTCTCCTGATGATGCGGCCGGGAGTGGGGACCATCCAGGCGGCGTCGCTGGTGGCGCTCGTCGGCGCGTGCTTCGGTGCATTCGTCTCGATCTTCATCAAGCAGCTCGTCGCGACCGAGCGGAAGTCGACCATACTCGCCTATCTCAGCCTCGTCGCCATGCTGCTGACCGGCCTGCCCATGCTCTTCGTCTGGGTCACGCCCGACCCCGCCGATCTCGTGCTGATCGTCCTCATGGGGGTGGTCGGCAGCATCGCCCAGGTCTGCCTGATGCAAGCCTTCAAGCTCGGCGAGGCCAGTGCCCTCGCCCCCTTCGACTACGCCCGCCTGCCGTTCGCCGCCGCCTTCGGCTGGCTGGTCTTCGGCGAGGTGCTGGACGGCTGGGCCCTGGCGGGTGTGCTGGTGATCATCCTCAGCAGCGCCTACATCGCCTGGCGCGAGGCGCATCTGGCGCGGCTCGGGCGGCGCTGAGGGACGAGGAGGCCGCGACGGCGGGGCGCAGCCGGGCGGATCGGGACTGGCAAGCCCGCCGGACAGGCCCCATGTCGGGGGCTGATGGCAATCGCAGCGGCGGATCGTCGATGGCGCGTTCTCCTCTTCTCCTGACCCTGAAGCTCCTGCTCGCGGCCGTCGTGGCGGGCGGTGTCTCGGCCTACGCGCTCGGGCTCGGCCCCTTCGGCGGCAAGCTCGAGGCGGTCGCCGAAAGCCAGGGCAAGTCCCTGATCGGCGGTTCCTTCAGCCTCGTCGACCAGACCGGCAGGCCGGTCACCGAGGCCGACTTCGCCGGCCGCGCCATGCTCGTCTATTTCGGCTACACCTACTGCCCCGACGTCTGCCCGACCGGCCTCGCCACCATGATGGCGGCCTATGACCAGCTCTCGCCCGGGGAGCAGGCCGAGGTGGCGCCCGTCTTCATCACCGTCGACCCCGAGCGCGACGACGTGAAGGCGATGGCCAGCTATGTCGCCCTCTTCCACCCCGCCCTCATCGGCCTGACCGGCACGAAGGAGGAGGTCGACGCCGCGGCATCCGCCTTCCGGGTCTACCACCGCAAGGCCGAAAGCGGGACGGCGAGCGACTACCTCGTCGATCATTCGACCTTCACCTACCTGATGAACGGCCGCAACGAGTACGTCACCCATTTCGGCCACGGTGTCGGCCCAGACGAGATGGCGAAGGGCATCGAGAAGGCGCTGGCCGAAGGTGCGGCCGGCTGAGCCCAGATGAAGGCTTGAACCCCGCCCCCGGACCCGCTACATCCCGCCCGGGCGCTCGTAGCTCAATGGATAGAGCATCTGACTACGGATCAGAAGGTTGGGGGTTCGAGTCCTCCCGAGCGCGCCATAAAATCAAATACTTAGCAAAATTAGCAGTCGCCTTCTCTGATCGTGGGTCACAGCCTGGGTCACAAACTAGAGAAGAATGGGCCCAACAGCCTCGCCGGATGCCCAAGACGAATTCGCACGCATCTGCCTGATTGTCGGGACGCATTGCAAGCCTTGTGGGTTCTAGCTTTGCGCCAGCTAAAACCCACAAGGCTCTTGCCTGCAGCTCCGAAGCTTGAGAGCGGCATGCCCGGGATCGCAATAGCGGCGTCGGATGCCACTATCATTCCGCAATGAGCGCCCCTGGCAGGGCGATGGCCCGCAGCGCTGATCTCTTCCAACGACACCACCCAACCCCCGACGTGGGGGGCCAAATCGCGTGCTCGCCGTTACTCCTACTGACCTGCCCCTGAACGTTCATCCATCGGCGACTGGAGTCACGGCCGTTGATGCACCAGTTGGCGCGGCTTGAGCAATCGGTGCCGGCGCGGAGTTTTCATCCGGCGGAGCGTCGGCGCCGATTGCGGTGATGGTGGTGGCGAACTCGGCCGGGGTAGCGTGGTTCAGCGCCGAGTGTGGCCTCTCGGTGTTGTAATCGTCGACCCACTCGGCAATGGCATCCCGGGCGTGATCGAGGCCGAAGAACAGGCTCTCGTTGAGCAGCTCGTCGCGCATCCTGCCGTTGAAGCTCTCGATGAAGCCGTTCGGCATGGGCTTTCCCGGCGCGATGTAGTGCCAATCGACCTTGTGGTCCTTCGACCAGGCGAGAATGGCGTTCGAGGTGAACTCGGTGCCATGGTCGGAGACGATGATGCCGGGCTTGCCGCGGCGAGAGATCAGCTCGGTCAGCTCGCGCGAGACGCGCCGACCCGAGATCGAGGTGTCGGGGATCGCCGCCAGGCACTCCCGCGTCACGTCGTCGACGATGTCGAGCACGCGGAAGCGCCGGCCGCAGGCGAACTGGTCGTGCACGAAATCGAGCGACCATCGCGCGTTGCGCTTCGCCTCGACCAAGATCGGCGCCCGTGTCCCGACCGCACGACGTCGGGCGCGGCGCCTGCGGACGGTGAGGCCTTCCTCGCGATAGAGGCGGTAGATC
>CAYOCP010000058.1:0-7864 GCA_964402505.1 uncultured Geminicoccaceae bacterium | reverse complement strand
GATATAGGGGAATACATAAGACTCAATTTAGCCTACGGTTTTTGTCGATCAAAGAATTCGACAATAAGCGATAGGCTACACTTGTATCCTATAAGGAAAACTAAAGATGACAGACGACACGAGCGTCGCTAGACGCGACACTACCTCTACACGCCTCAGAAAGACAATCAAAGGTAACGAGTGGCTAATCCTCTCGCTCTACTTAGAAGGAAAGACACCGACAGAGATCGCTGAGGAATTAAAGTCCAACCCAACCTCCGTAAGCAAATTCATTACCTATACGGTTAAGGCCCTCTTCCGCATGTACGAGACCTCTAAGCTCATTGAGTCCCACAACAGAGACCTAGTACACGACAGGTATTCTTGGGTCCCCCTTCGGTCCGTAGACTCCTCTATGAACAAGAAGTTCATGGCTAAGCTGTCCGAGCCTGACGCCGCACTCTTGACCGAGGAGGAGCGTACATTCTGTTATCTCCTAGTACACGAAGGGAACGAACTGAACGCTCTGAAAGAGTCCAGTCTCGACATAGGACTAAAGGGCGCTAGGTCTTCTGAGTATAAGAGACTCGCCAGTCTCAGGTGTACATACCTCAAGGCGAAGCCTAACTTGATTGCCTACATGAGGGAGCTACAGGTGAACTACGCCGGATCAGTTCAGGTATCCAAAGAGACCCTTCAGACAGAGATTCTTATGACTCTCTCGCAGCTAAGGAACAACGACCCTGTCAAAAGTGCCCCAACGATTGCCAAGCTACTGAACGATCTTGGACGTACTGAAGGTATCTTCGTTGACAAGACAGAGATTGATAACAAGTTGTCCCTTGATGACTCGTTCGACCTCATGTTGAAAAGACGAGAGGAGCTAGAGGCACAACATGCCATAGATCTATTACCTAGCCCGGAGGGCACCACTTATGCCGCCGAGGAATAGCCCTATGCCGCCTCTTGACCCCTCACAAAAACTAGCGGATTTCCTTTATGAGTGGTCAGTCGATCCGATCAAGGGTGTTCGTGATCTCTTCGGTGTACACCCTACCGAGCAGCAGGAGCAGTTAATCAAAGACGCATGGAACCCCTTCTGCCGTGTAGCGGTCTCCTCGTGTACAGGTGCGGGGAAGTTTCTCTGCAACTACGAGAGACTTCACACCCCTACAGGACTTAAGGCTATAGGGGACTTCAAGGTAGGGGACGCTATCTGCAACTCTTACTCTGGAGTCTCTACGGTTACAGGTGTATACCCTCAAGGCTCTCAGCACATCTACAGAATACACTTCAACAACGGTACCCATGTTGACTCGGGGTTGGAGCATCTATGGACAGTAGCGGACTATCATACTGGCTCGGAGTTCAAGACGCTCTCACTAGAGTCAATCCTTGATAGAGGTATCTGGTGCAAGGTAAGAAGCACAAAGAGAGCACCATCAACTAAAAGGTTGAGGTTTTATCTACCTCAAGTCGCACCTGTATACAAAAGGCCACAAGAGATCCCTGTTGACCCTTACACTCTTGGGGTGTGGCTAGGAGACGGCACTCGTTGTTCAGGGGTCGTTACAAACATCGACCCTGAGGTATGGAATAACATACCTTATCAAACCTCTGATAACGATAGGCAAACTAAGACTGTTCTGGGTCTAATCACTGACCTCAAGAGGGTTGACGGCACCATCCACGAGTGTGGCTCTCGGGAGAAATATATACCTATTACCTACCTTGAAAACTCCATAGAGGTCCGTATGGAAGTTCTCAGGGGTCTTATGGATACAGACGGGACTATTGATAAGGGAGGGCATCTGACGTACTACACCACATCCGAGAGACTAGCCGAAGACTTTATCTACCTCATCAGGTCTCTAGGAGGAACCACTAAAGGTATCTCGGTCAAGAAGACCACTCACTCGGACTGTTACTGTATACACTTCCAGTTCAATCGTCCTGAGAGACTCTTCAAGATTGAGAGGAAGGAAGCCAGGAGATCACATAAGACTAATAGCTCAAGGGTGTACATTAAGTCTGTCGAGTACATAGGTAAACACGAAGCAACGTGTATAGAGGTAGACTCCTCTGATCGTTTGTATCTTTGTGAAAACTTTATACCTACTCACAACACCACTGCCCTAGCGTGGCTTACGTTCCTTCTCTTGTTAACTCAAGATGACTGTCGTGTCCTAGTAACATCCCCTTCGGCCCAACAACTTCAACGTGTTTACTACGCTGAGTTACTTAAATGGAGAGGTAAGATGCCTAGACACATTTCTCAGATGTTTGAGACCACTAGGGAACGAGTGCAGCTAACAATGAACACTCGTGTCCAGATAGCTAACCTAGTGACTGCCTCCGCTGATAACAAAGAGTCTCTACAAGGCGGCCACTCAAAGAACTACGTCATCTTGGCTGACGAGGCTTCTGGTATTGATGACAGTACCTTCGACGTTCTCCAGCGTACCTTGAGCACAGGTACCGGTGGGCGTTTCGTTATGTGCTCTAACCCCACCCGAGCCTCTGGTCGCTTCTACGAAATCTTCCATCGAGAAAACATGACACTCTGGAAGACTATGTATTTCTCTGCCTACGACTGTCCTCACATTTCCGAAGACTGGATCAAAGAGGTTGTCGAACAATACGGAGAGGATTCTGATCAGTATCGTATTGGTGTGCTTGGACAATTCCCAAGAGCTACAGATACTCAGTTCATATCTAGCTTGATCGTTGACAACGCAATGGCTAACCAATTGGAACCTTCTTACTACAGAGACTACCCTGTGGTTATAGGTGCTGACATTGCCCGCTTTGGTGACGACGAGACAGTCTTCGTGGCTCGACAAGGGCCTAAGTTACTTAACGTACTACGCATCAAGAACCAAGACACTCAAGAGGTAGCTGGTCGGCTTATGGAGTACCAGAACCAGTGGAGGGGAACAGCGGTATACATCGATGCCATTGGTATAGGTGCCGGTGTGTACGATAGGTGTAAGGTACTAGGGATGCCTGTGTATCAGGTGATCTCCAGTAATCGCTCAGCGAAGCCTCTCGAATACTTCAACGTACGATCGCAGCTCTGGGGTGAGATGAAGAACTGGCTTATGGCTGGTGCCTCTGTACCCTATATGCCTGATCTCAGGTCTCAGCTAGTGGGCATGACCTACGGGTACAACTCGAAGATGCAGTTGAGCCTAACGACCAAGAAGGACCTCAAGAAACTAGGATTATCCTCTCCTGACATTGCTGACGCTATTGCTATGACGTTTGGTAAGGAAGCGTATGAACACGTAAGAGGTGTCAACAGATTTCGACCAAGGCAGGTAGTTAAGTCTAGGTTCCTGTACGTTTAGATATAGGAGTATAGCAGCCGTAGTAACTACTCCTTTGTAAAGAGATGGTTGGAGGTTTCCTGCGGCACCACTTATAGTTTAGTAGAAAGGAGATACATGGCTTACGACGAGGAAGTGCCTACAGGCATGGAAGTGAAAGGTATCTCCGAGTTGGTTGAGGAAGCTCTTGAGGATGCGGATTTCATTTCCGAACAAGAAAGAAAAGAGCGAGACACTTTCCACTCGACACTAGAGGGATATGTCATCCGAACCTACGAAGAGAACAAACAAGCTCGAACGGAATCGGGTATTGATCAGGAGATGCTGGACTCTCTGTATCAGGTAAATGGAGAGTACACCCCTGCTGAGATTGCCTCAATGCTCAACAAGAGCAATATCTTTATGAACCTAACGGCCACGAAGAAACGCGCTGGTATGTCTTGGATTCAGGACATTCTTCAGCCAGCTAACGCCTTCCCTATGGAGTTCCGACCCACTCCGGTTGAGGAACTTCCTCCTGAGATCGAGGAATCCATTCGTGACAGCTTTGAACAAGATCAGCAAGAACTTGTCTCAAAGATACGAGAGAAGTATCAGGCACAGAATCAAACGCCTAACCCTGAGGGCCAAGTAGGTCCAGATGGTCAGCCGGTACAGCAGGCCCCACCGAAGCCGCCTAGTGCCATGTCTGTATCGAGAGAGCTTCGCGAGATTAACGAACTCAAGCGAGACATTGACGAGGCCATCACTGAGGAGATCAACAAGGTCGCTAGGCAACAGTGTGTCAAGATTCAAACCAAGGTTCTCGACGATCTCAAGCAAGGTGGATGGGACTCCGCGTTCTCTGAGTTCATCAGTGATTTCCTTGTGTTCCCTACAGCGTTTATGAAGGGGCCGGTAGTCACAACCAAGAAGAAACTTACCTACAAGAACGGAATCCCAGAGGTCGTTCGTGAAGTAGTGTTCCTGAATAAACGAGTAAGCCCTTTCGACATCTACCCGTCTCCTTCGGCTGAGTCTATATACGATGGCAACTTCGTAGAGCACCTTCGACTCACACGTAAGGAGTTGAGCGATTTAGCCCACATCGGGAACAAGAACGGTTACTACAAAGACAACATCGTTGAGGTTCTTGAGGCTGGACCTGAGTGCTCGTTGATTGCAATCGATAACCAGATTGAGGAATCAAAAGCCAGCGCCGAGAAGCGAGGTAATCAAACCTACGCCTCTAAGGGTATCTATCATGGCCTCCACTTCTGGGGTACTGCCAGCGTCAAGATGCTCCGAGAGTGGGGTCTTCGTGAGGATGACGAGATCGCCGCTATGGAGGACTGGGAGGAGGTTGAGGTAGAGGTAATCCTTGTAGGCAACAAAGTAGTGAAGTGCCTAATCAACAAGGATCCTCTTGGTAGACGACCGTACTACGCTGCTTCCTATACCAAACGTCCGGGTTCTCTCTGGGGCAAGAGTATGCCATCTTCTATGCGTGACATCCAGCGTATGTGTAATGGTGCTGCTCGTGCCTTAGCTGACAACATGGGCCTCTCTTCCGGGCCGCAGTGTGCAATACTCATTGATCGACTGGCAGATGATGGACCCATCGAGGAGCAAAGACCTCACAAGATCTGGCAGTTCTCTAGTGATCCTCAAGGCAACGGTGGCCGACCTATCGAGTGGTTCACGATCCCGTCGAATGCTAACGAGTTGCTTGCTGTGTATGATCGGTTCGAGTTGAAGGCAGATGATGTTACAGGCATCCCACGCTACTCTTACGGAAACGAACAAGTTGGAGGTGCCGCTCAGACTATGGGTGGCCTTTCGATCCTTATGGAGTCGGCGTCTAAGGGTATTAAGAGCGCAATCAAGAACATCTCCGAAGGCGTGTTGATTCCCAGAGCTGAGTACCAGTTCTACCTCAGACTGCTCAAAGCACAAGAGGATAATGAACCTTTGGATTACCATGGTGACATAAACGTAGTCGTGTTTGCTGCCGAGGCTATCACCTTGAAAGCGGCAGAGCAGGAAGCTCAGAGAGAACTTCTCCAGGCCACAGCTAACCCTGTGGATCTTGAGATCATGGGTAAGGTCGGACGAGCTGACATGCTCCGTACGGTTCTTAAGACTGCTAACTTCCGTGAGGACATTGTCCCTTCGAGACTGTCGGTTAAACTGAAGGATGAAGAGCAGCAGGCTCGGATGGAAGAGCAGCAGGCTCAGATGGCACAGACGGAACAGCAGAAGATACAAACCTCTGTTCAGGCAACTCAAATTCAGATTGATGGTCAGAAAGAAATGCACGACAAATCCCTGCAGGCTGCTGTCCAAAGGGATCAGTTGGACGCTCAGTTGAGGGCCCGTGATCAGAAGCTCCGTGCGGTAGAGATTGACCAGAGAGAACGCATCGCTACTCAAAAGGCTCTGTCTCAAAAGGATATTGCTGAGCTTAATAGCGACACCACCTTGACAACCGCTACACAAAAAGCTGCTGTTGACGCCCAGAAGGCTAACACTGTTGGATATAGCGAATGATTGTAAAGCTACCAGAGGAACTGATGAGAAAAATTAAGTCAAGTGACACCTTCGCTTTAGAGGGTGTCCTTGATTTTCTCGACCGAAAGTGCATTGAGCAACTCAAGGTCAATAGGGAGGACTTCAGGTACACTCAAGGGTATTCTGCTGCTATTGATTACCTCAGAAGTCTAATCACCAAGAAACAATAGGGTCTGGGTCTTCGGAAGGTAGGTAAGGTTATCTGAGTACTTGGTGAACGGGACCATGCTCAACCCTGCCTTATGCTGCTGAATGGAATCGCTTGGACACTCGTGAGGATTACATGAGTAAAGAGAAGAGACTTGAGGAGCTTCGGCGAATCGAGGAAGAGTTGATTAAAGAGGCAGAGGGGTCGATCGCAACTGATGATTCTTCGGAGTCTAACCCCACACAAGAGCCTGTCACTGATGCCTCAGAGCCGTCTGAGTCTGACGCTGCCAGGAGTTCTGAAGAAGTTGCAAAGCAGGATGATTCTGACTCGGACTCTCTTTCCGCTTGGAAGGAGAAAGCTCTAGATGCACAGTATCGTTTCAGCAAGTACAAAGCTAAAACCGATTCTACTATCTACAAGCTCCGCGTAGAGAACAAAGAACTTCGTGAGAAGATTATCGAACTCGATGATAAGCTAGATGCTAAAGTATCCTCTGACAGTACCTCTAGTGTGGACGATGTGTTCACACCAAGCGTTGTCGATGTTCTTGGAGAGGAAGCGGTGGACGCTATCAAGGCTGTCATTCGGAGTACCGAAGAGAAGGTAGCCGCCACCGAGAAGAAGCTACGTGAATCCGAGAAGAAACGCACAGTAGAGAAGATGCAAGAGGACGCTATAGGCTCATACGAAACCTTCGTTAGCTCGCTTAAAGAGTTAGTACCTGACTGCCTTGTGCTCAACGATGACCCCAAGTTCTTGGAGTGGCTTGATCAACCTGACTTCACCGGTGTGCCGCGAATCAATCGATTGCGTTCGGCACAAAAGGACGGGGATGTTGAGAGGGTAGCCAGCTTTTTTACTCTTTTCAAGAGTCAGCAAAAGGCTCCAGTTGAAAAGCCTGAAGATAGCATCTCGAACCGAATGGGTCCGAGTCAGAAGAGCACAAGTACTGAACTTCCTAAGGAGACTGGTGATACGGTCTCTGTATCTTTTATTAAACAGCACGAACTCAACGTGTCGAAAGGTAAATTCAAAGGTCGTGAAGCTGAGAAACGTGAGATTGACAAACGAATTGAGAAAGCCTATTTGGACGGGAGGATCGTGCAGTAAGGTTATATATGTCTGAGGTAAACAAAAATGGCTTATAACGCTACATACCCTTCCAGCGGAGCAGTGAAGTACGCTCCGGTTATATTCACCTCCAAGGTTATGCGTCTCTTCACCGAGGCTTGTATCGGTAACGAGATCTGTAACAATGATTACGAATCGGAAATCAAAGGTAAAGGTGATACCATTCAGATTCGCGTAGCTCCTACCCCTGTGTCCGGTGACGTTACCGCATACGAGGTAGGCACTCCGATCGTATACACCAAGCCTTCCGAGAACGCTCGTACCCTCGCGATCGATCAGGCTTTCTACAAAGCCTTTGAGATTGACGAGGTAGACAAGGTCCAGTCCGATCTCGATCTGATGGGTCTGTTCGCAGAGCGAGCTGCTGTGTCTCTGAAGATCGATACTGATCGTCGGCTTCTGGCGTACATTCCGACTGAGGTACACGCTAGTAACAAAGGCGCTACTGCTGGTCGGATTACCGGTGGCTTCGATCTGGGTGCTGCAGCCGCTCCTATTCAGATCACCGCTACCAACGCTGTTGATATGATCGCTGACCTTGGTACCGTCCTCGATGAGGCCAACGTACCCGATGAGGGTCGCTACATCGTCATCCCCGCTTGGTACGCTAACTTCTTGAAGAAGGGCGACCTCAAGCGTGTTGACATAACTGGGGATATGACAGGAGTTATTCGTACGGGTCTTATCGGTCAGATTGACCGGTTCAAGGTGTATCAGTCGAACG
>CAYOCP010000057.1:0-8975 GCA_964402505.1 uncultured Geminicoccaceae bacterium | reverse complement strand
TGGGCCTTCAAGCCAGCGTCAAGCTGAGCCACAACGGGGCCGACGCATCGCTTACACATTTGCCATAATCACGTTGCAGAAGATGCAACAACCCGAGCCGCCGGTTGCATCGGATGCAACATCCCTCGGGTCCGTGTTGCATTCCGTGCAACCTCTCCCGGGCCCATGTTGCAGAAGATGCAACCTCTGGGAGGCCGGCGGAGGAGCGGGCGAAGGGTGTTGGTGGCATCTTTCAGGAATGGGCGGCCGCTTCGAGAGAGAGTTGCCCTCATGCGCTGAAAAGGGGTGGTCATTGCTGATGACGATCTGGTCATTTCGGCAGTCCGGCCGGGAATCTTCGAAGAACGCAGCCGAGCCTGTCTCGTGACGACCGTCTTGCAGGCACCGGCTGGAAAACGGGCAGACGAATCTGCGGCGCTCGGCCGGGCGGAAACCGGGACTCCGACCCGATGAGAGGAGAAAATCATCCTCTCGCTGCAAAAAAAATCGGCCTGAAAGTGAAAAAATCACAACCGGTTTAACCGAAGGTGTCATCTCCCTATTCGGTCGACCGGATTGGCGCCGAGCGGGTGACGATACGAGCTCGAAGGACAGGATGAGGCGCGTGGTCCGATACGCCCGGAAAGCGCCACCCCGGTCGACCGTGCGAATTTTTTGTTTGCCGCCAAGCCGGGTTTCAACCATAGCGCTTATAAGCTCAACTCTCGGCGAATCGGACAATGGCGAGCGTCGCGCCTTGCG
The DNA here is from genome assembly GCA_964402505.1 of uncultured Geminicoccaceae bacterium. Taxonomy (GTDB): domain Bacteria; phylum Pseudomonadota; class Alphaproteobacteria; order Geminicoccales; family Geminicoccaceae; genus SLRI01. The sequence goes on along the minus strand of CAYOCP010000057.1, from coordinate 8,234 downwards.
AGCGCGATGCCGGCAAGGGGGTGGAGGGCTGGATGAAGCATGGACCTGGTGTCGCCGAGGACGGTCGGCCGTCAAGCTCGACAGGCGGCGGTCCGCGGCGTGTAAGGCACTGAGCTTGGACGGTGCTCCTGGCCCAGGTGATCTCTGGGGAAAGTTTCGCGATGCCGGGCGTGGCGGACCGGCCTGGCATCCGCTGGTCGATCACTGCATCGACGTGGCGGGCGTTCTGGAGGCGCTGCTGCGCCAGCCGACGGTCAGGCGGCGGCTGGCACGCGCGGCGGGGCTCGACGATATCGACGAGGGGCTTGTCGCGCGCCTCGCCTTCCTCGCCTTCATCCATGATCTCGGCAAATGCGCGCCGGGGTTTCGCGCCAAAGCCGTGCCATCGCTCGGCCGGCCGGCCGGGCATCTGGCGACGCTCAAGCCGCTCTGGTGCGATGGTGGCCCGCTCTTAACCGAGCTGCAGCGAGTATTCGTCGAGCTCGATATGGCGAACTGGGGCAGCGATACGCTCGCAGACTATTTTCTCGCCGTTTTCGCGCATCATGGCCGGACACCCGACCTGCACTACGATCAGGGCGCCGACAGCGACCTTTTGAAGATGTGGCGGGCGGGCGATGGCGAGGCCTTGCGACAGCTCGGGAAGCTGCTTGCCGCGGGACGAGAGACATTCCCCGACGCTTTCACGGCCGACGCATCGGCATTGCCCGGGAGCCCGACCGCGCAGCACCTGTTTGCCGGACTCCTGATGCTGGCCGATTGGATCGGCTCGGGTGCCGACTGGTTTCCGTTCGCCAACCAGAACGATCCGCCACGGATGGGCTTCGTGCGGAGCAAAGCGGTCCCTGTGCTCGAGACCATCGGCTTCGTGCCGCCCACGCGCCCGCGCCCGTTGCCACCGTTCGCGCAGCAGTTTCCCTTTCCACCACGCCTGGTGCAGACGGCGGTCGACGATCTGAGCTTGCCCGATGATACCGGCTCCGTCGTGCTGCTGGAGAGTGAGACCGGCTCGGGCAAGACCGAGGCGGCGCTGCGCTGGGCGAGCCGGCTGATCGATGCGGGGCTGGTCGATGGCTGCTACTTCGCCGTGCCGCTGCGCTCGGCGGCGGTGCAATTGCATGGGCGGATGCAAGGATGGCTCGACGCCACCCATGGCGGCGGCGCGGTGGAAGCGCTGCTGGCGGTGCCGGGCTATTTCCGCATGGGCATCGCGGAAGGCTCGCGCCTGCCCGATTTCGCCGTGCAATGGAGCGATGACGAGACGACCGACCGGCGCTCCGCGCGCTGGGCGGCGGAGCAGCCGAAGCGCTACATGGCGGCGAGCTTCGCCGTCGGCACGATCGATCAGGCGCTCCTCGGTGCCCTGGCCGTCAAGCACGCGCATCTGCGCTCGGCCTGCCTCGTCCGGCATCTGCTGGTGATCGACGAGGTGCATTCGAGCGACGCCTACATGACGGCGCTGGTCGAGCGGCTGCTGACGCTCTTTCGCGCCACGGGCGGGCATGTGCTCCTCATGTCGGCGACGGTGGGGGCCGCAACGCGCGAGCGGCTCGTGCACAGGTTGGAGAAAGCGCCGCCGCTGGCCGTTGCGGTGGCCGTGCCCTACCCGCGCATTACAGCCAGCCACACGGCAGCGGTCGATATCGAACCGGAGGGCCCCGGCAAGTCGGTGCGGATCGAGCCGCAGTCGCTGATGGACGATCCGGCCGGCGTGGCCGCGATCGCCGCCGAAGCGATAACGGCCGGCGCACGGGTTCTCGTGCTGCGCAACACGGTGACCGCCGCGATGGCGACGCAGGAGGCGATCGAGGCCCTGTTGCCGGCCGATGATCGCGCGTTCTTGCGGGTGGGCGAGGTGGTGACGCTGCATCATGGCCGCTTCGCGGCGGAGGATCGGCGGCTCCTGGACGAGGCGGTCGAGGGACGCTTCGGCAAGAAGGCGCCGACGGGGCCGGCGCTGGTGGTGGCGACGCAGACCCTGGAGCAGTCGCTGGATGTCGATGCCGATCTGCTGATCACCGATCTCTGCCCGATCGACGTGCTGCTCCAGCGGATCGGCCGACTGCACCGGCACGAGTGGCGCGATCGGCCGGCAGGATTCGAAGAGGCGCGGTGCATCGTGCTTCTGCCGGCCGCGGATGACCTGTCATCGTTCCTGCAGTCGGCACGACATGGGATCGGACCGGAGCGGGCCTACGACAACGTGCTCGCCGTCGAGGCGACCAGACGGATGGTGACGGAAGCACCCGTCTGGTCGATCCCGGCCGACAACCGTCGGCTGGTCGAGGAGGGGACGCACGAGGAGCGACTGCGCGCGCTCGCCCGGAGTCTCGGGTCGGCATGGGAGAATCATTGGCACAGCTACTTTGGGAGCAAGAGCGCTGCGCGCAATCAGGCGCGGGACGTCAGCATCGATTTTACCGTTCGTTTCGGCGACCTGCGTTGGCCCGACAGCGCCGAGAAGATCGCCACGCGGCTCGGCGCGCGTGACCTGCTGGTGAAGTTGGATCGGCCAATCCTCTCACCCTTCGACGCGACCTTGACGCATCTCAAGGTGCCGGCCTGGATGAAGCCGAAATCGATGCCGGAGGGCGAACCGATGTTCATCGTCGCTGACGACGGCATGCTGGCTCTCGGAGACGGCCGTTATCGCTACGATAGATTCGGATTGCGATGATGACCCACTTACGATCGACGAAGTGCGAACCTATCATGAAAACGGTGAAGAGTTAGACGGATTTCTCCAACATGATCGTTCCCTACACCGACCACCTCCCCGGCAGGCTTTCGCGCCTATGGCGTTTCCTCGGCTTTGCCGGCCGCCCCCCATCGCTTCTGATAGCATTCCTGTACCGCTCCGATCGAAAGCGGCGCGAGTGCGCCTTCATCTTTTCTCGGGATCGCTGACCTGAATGCTCCCCCGCTGGTCGGGGATGGTCCAGGTGAAGAGTTCAGGAGCGTACATCCCCCGCCTCGGCGGGGAACCAACGGAGTGACGCGCTCAATGAGTATTCTCGTCGACAAGATTTTCCCGATCTCGATCGAAGCGAGCGCGACACACTTTATCGATTTGTCGCAACTGCTCGCTGCATATGCCCGCGACGAGATCGTCGATCTGCCCTTTCTACGGGCGCACCAGCGCTCACCCTGGCATTCGTTCTGTGTCCAGCTCGCGGCGCTCGCGCTGCATCGTGGTCAACGCGACGATATCGTCGATAGTGCCGAGGAATGGCGGGAGCTGCTGCGTGGCCTGACGGCCGCCTGGCTCGATGACGAGCCGTGGAGGCTCGTGGTCGAGGATGTGAGCAAGCCGGCCTTCATGCAGCCGCCAGTGCCGAAGGGGACACCCGATCCGCACCGGACACCGATTGCAACACCTGACGATCTCGATGTTCTGGTGACCTCGAAGAATCATGGCGGGAAGCAGGGAATCGTCGGCGACGGGTCGCCCGCGGCGTGGGTCGCGGCACTCGTTCTTCTGCAGACCACGGGCGGCTTCCTCGGTGCCGGCAATTACGGCATCGCCCGGATGAATGGCGGGTTCGCCACCCGACCGTTTGTCGGGCTCGTGCCCGAGGGCGGTGTGGGAGCGCATTGGCGTCGCGATGTGCGCGTGCTCCTCGGCCAGCGCCGCTGGTTTTTCGAGCGCTTCGCCAACTTCAGGGAAGAGGATGGCGCGGCACTCCTCTGGTGCCTGCCCTGGGACGGCAAGCGCAGCCTCGGCCTCGACGAGCTCGATCCCTGGTTCATCGAGGTCTGCCGCCGGGTTCGGCTCTACCAGGACGAGCAGGGCCGCATCTCGGCGAGAAGCGTCGGCTCAGAGGTCTCGCGTGTGGCTGCCAAGGCGCAGAAGGGAAATGTCGGCGATCCGTGGGTGCCGATCGAAATCGGCCGCGATTCAATGGCCTACAACACGACACCGACCTATCGGACGATGAGCGACGTCCTCTTCGATCGCGACCAGTGGCTACGGCCGCTGCTGCTCGACTGGCAGGACGGGATCGACCGGCTGCCGATGCGCGCCCGGTTCGACGTGCTGGTGCGTGGCCAGGGAACGACGGAAGGGCTGCATCGCCGGGAGGTCCGGATCGACGGGGAGAAGAGGCGGGATTTCTTTGCCACCGGCGCGGGCCGCGATCGGCTGGCAGGCTTGTCCAAAGAGATGATCGATCATGCCGGCACGCTTCGCAACAAGGTGCTCAAGGTGGCCCTTCTGACGCTGGTGCAGGCTGGCGATGCAGAGGTCGATTTCCGGGACAAGACGGCCAGTGCCTGGGTGCTGCCCTGGCTCGATGCGGCCGAGCAGCGGGTGGAGGGGGATTTTTTCGATCACCTCTTCAAGACGGCCGAGACCGATGATTTCCGCCCTTGGGTGCTTTTTCTCCGAGGAACGGCCAATAGCGTTCTGGGCTGGGCGATCGAGGCCATGCCGATCGCCGGTGTGCGACGGTTGAAGGCGGTCGCGGTTGCCGAGCAGAAGCTGGCGGCGCTCTTCTGGAAGAATTTCAAGGGCCATCTCGAGGAGCCGGCGATGGAGGCGGTGGATGTCGGATGACGCAACCGATTGGCGGGAGGCGGTGCGCAGGATCGCCGGGCGAATGGCGCAGGACGACTACCCGGCGGGCAGCCTCGCGGCATTGCGGCGGCTCGATCCGGATCGACCGGACGGCGCCGCCTTCTGGTGGCTGATCGCCGCGCACGCACCGGCGGCGTTCGAGGACGAGCGCGCATCGCGGGCACTGGCCCTGGTCGTGCAGGGCATGGCGATCATGCGCCCGTTTCATCGGCCGACAGGTGACCGGCGGACGCTCGGCACGGCGCTGGCCGAGGCGAGCGTGAGCGAGGCACGGCTGTTGCGCCTCTTGCGGACCGGCTCCGATCAGCTCCCGGAGGAGGTGCGCCGGCTGGCGCGGCTGATGGCGAGCAAGGGCGACGACGGACGTTTCGACTGGTCGGGGATGCTCGACCTCGTCCTCTGGCCCGACAGCGAGAAAATCCGGACCGGGATCGCCAAGGATTACTACCGGACATCCTACAGAATGAGCCAGGACAAGGGGGCGGCGGCATGACCACGGCCAAGTTCATCCAGATCCACACGCTGCACAGCTATCCGGGGACGCTGCTGAACCGCGACGATGCGGGGCTCGCCAAGCGGCTGCCGTTCGGCGGTGTGGAGCGGCTTCGAGTGTCGTCGCAATGCCTCAAGCGGCATTGGCGCGTGGCCGAGGATGCGCATGCGCTCGATAGGATCGATCCCGCCATCGGCGTCTCGACCCGCTCGCGGCGAACATGGAAGGTGCTGATCCAAGAGCCGCTTTTGCAAGAAGGTCTGGCTGCGAACGCCGTCGACGTGGTGCTGGCGGCGATGCAGGCCGAGCTCTACGGCGAGAGCAAGAAGGCCAAGGCAGCCAAGGCCGGCAAGGAAGCGGAGATCGATCTGGAGCGCGACGAGCTCGTCGTGCTCGGGCGGCCCGAGATCGACTATCTGACCATCGAGGCGTGGCGCATCGCCGGCAGCACCGGCGCCGATGAGAAGGCGGTCGCCTCGGAACTCAAGAGCCTGCGCAAGAACTTCCATGCGCTGCGGGCCGGGGCCGGGATCGATGCGGCGATGTTCGGCCGGTTCGTCTCGGGCGACCGGGATGCGCGAGTGGACGCTGCCGTGCATGTGGCGCATGCCTTCACCGTCCACAAGCAGGCGAGCGAGCCGGACTACTTCACGGCGGTGGACGACCTGCAGGCGGAGGAGCAGGGCTCGGGTGCGGGGCACCTCAATACGGCCGACCTGACCTCGGGCGTCTATTACGGCTATGTGGTCGTCGATGTGCCGCTGCTCGTCTCGAACCTGGAAGCCTGCGCGCGCGGCAACTGGCAAACGGCCGACCGGACGCTGGCGGCAAGGACAGTCGAATCGCTGATCCACCTGATTGCCAAGGTGACGCCGGGGGCGAAGAAGGGCTCGACGGCACCCTACGACTGGGCATCGTTGGTCATGGTGGAGGCGGGCGACGAGCAGCCGCGCACGCTGGCGAACGCCTTCATCGAGCCGGTGAGGAGGAGCCCGATCGATGCCGAGGCGGCCCGGTCGCTCGCCGCGCATGTGGGTGCGATCGATGGCATGTACGGCACCTCCGGGACCCGCCTTCTGGCGACACGCTTTCAGGATATCGAGATCGCCGGCGCGGTGCCCGGGTCGTTCGTGGAGCTGACGCGCAAGGTCGCCGATCTCGTGCGCGGCGACGCGTGAGATGCGGTGCCTGATCCTGCGGCTCGAAGCGCCGCTGATGAGCTTCGGCGACGTCGCCATCGACGAGATCCGGCCGACCCGTCGCCTGCCCGGCCGCTCGCTGCTGACCGGATTGGTCGGCAATGCTCTCGGCTACGAGCACCGCGATGTCGACGCGCTCGACCGGCTTCAACAACGGCTGCGCTTCGCGGCGCGGCTGGATCGAGAGGGAGAATCGCTGCGCGACTTCCAGACGGCCGAGATCAGCCAGGACGACCCGCTCTGGACGACGCGCGGCGTGCCGGCGGAGCGCAAGGGGGGTGCCCACTCCTATAGCGGCCCGGTCCTGCGCCAACGCCACTACCGCGCCGACGCCGCCGTCACCGTTGCCCTGACCCTGGCTCCACCGGATGAAGCGCCGGACATGCTAGCGGTCGAGGCGGCGTTGCGCCGGCCGGAGCGGCCGCTCTTTTTCGGCCGCAAGTGCTGCCTGCCGGCGCGGCCGGTGCTGGATGGCGCGGTCGAGGCCCAAAGTCTGATGGCGGCTCTCGATGCGCTGGCTGAGAGCCACCCCTCGGCCCTGATCGAGACCGAGGACGACCCCGCCGAGCCCCCGGGCCGGCGAATTGTCGAGGTGGCCGACCGCCGCGACTGGCGGCTCGGCCTTCATGCCGGGCAGAGCCGACGCCGGGAGCTGCGGCGGGGCGACGGAGCAGAAGCGCCATGACGCTGCATCTCATCCAGATGCGGCCCGATGCGCGGCGGCTCGCCCGGTTCGCGCAGGCTGCTCGCCTGCCCGACGCCGATCCGGGCTATCTCTGGCACTGTGCGCTCCGCGAGGCGTTCGGCGAGGCGGCGCCGCAGCCCTTTCGGGTCCTGGAGCCGGAATACGACGGCCGCGTCGAGCGTCGCGATCTGCGCCTGCTCGGCTACGCGAGCGCCGATGCCGCGAGCCTGCGCCGGCTGGCCGAACAGGCTTCGGCCGATGTCGGCGACATCTTTCCATCGGACCTGATCGACGACAAGGTGATGCCGGATGCCTTCAGCGCGGAGCGCCGGCTCGCCTTCTCCGTTCGCGTGTGCCCCATCGTCCGGACGATGAGCAGCGACGGCAAGCGCAAGCGCGAGCTCGACGTCTTCGTCCACGCGGCAAGCTCCATTCCGGACGAGCCCAAGCCGGATCGAGCCTTGATCTATCGGGAGTGGCTGGCGCAGCGCCTTGCCGCCGGTGGTGCTGGGCTGGTCGAGGCTCGCGTGACCAGCTTTCGCCTGGGCGGGCTCGTGCGCCGCAGTCATGCCTCGCCGGCTGGCGGCACCGGCACGATGGAAGGCAGGCCAAAGCGGCTTCTAGCGCTGGGCCGGCGCGGCGCGTCGCGACGGCCCGACGCCGTGCTCGAAGGTGTCCTGGAAGTGGCCGACCCGGAGCACTTCGCTGCCCTTCTCGCCCGTGGTGTCGGCCGGCATCGGGCGTTCGGGTTCGGGATGCTGCTGCTCAGGCCGGCGGGGTAGGACCATGGTGCTGCTCGGCCGGCTCGGGCTGGAGACGGCGCGCATTCCGCATGTCGACCGGCACGGGCTCGTCTGGCTGGAGCGCGGGCGGCTTTCGGTCGAGGATGGGACACTGCGCTTCGCGGCGGCGGGCTCGCCCTCGCTCGACGCCGGCGACTACGCGATCCCGTTCCAGACGGTCTCGGCGATCCTGATCGGGCCGGGCAGCAGTGTCACGCACGACGCGCTCCGGCTCCTCGCCCGGCACGGCACGGCGCTGGTCGCGATCGGCGCCGGCGGCACGCGGGTCTACACGGCCCAGCCCTTCGGCCCGGACGACAGCCGGCTGGCCCGGCGGCAGGCGCGGCTCTGGGCGGATCCGGAGACGCGGATCGGCATCGCCCGGCGGATGTTCGCCTGGCGCTTCGACGAGGTGCTGCCGCATCAGGATCCGGCGGTGCTGCGCGGCATCGAGGGGGCGCGGATCAAGGAATCCTACAAGCTCCTCGCCGAGCGCCAT
>CAYOCP010000056.1:0-9040 GCA_964402505.1 uncultured Geminicoccaceae bacterium | reverse complement strand
CCTCGGCACCAAGGCCTGCTCCGAGATCGGCTCGATCGGCAAGTCCGACGTCTGCAGCTGACGCCCTGACCCCTCTTCTCCCGTGCCTCCCCGACTGCGCCGGCCGCTCCTTCGAGCGCGCCGGCGCTCTTTTTCTGGCCGGCTACCCGGACGTCGACACTCGTCCCCCCTTCTGGCGAGACTTTCGCGATCGCTTTCGTAGCCGAGTTACGTCCGGCTTCGCAGCCTCGAGGCCGTCGCTCGAACCTCCGTGTCGACGCTGGCCGCTCGCTCTTCTATATCGCTCGCAAGGGAGGTGTCGGCTCGGTCTGGTCCGATACCGAACATGGACCCCGATCGAAAGCAGGGCCTGGTGGAAACGACGGCTGCAGCGGCGCGGGCGCGTGCCGGAATCGACATTGGCGGCACCTTCACCGACATCGCCATCGAGGCGAAGGGTGTGGTCCGCAGCGCCAAGGTGCTGACCGATCGCGAGCGGCCGGAGCGGGGTGTCCTCGCCGGGCTCGAACTCGCCGCCCGGACCGCGGAGGTGGCACTGGGCGAGCTCGCACTTCTGATCCACGGCACCACGCTCGCGACCAATGCCTTGATCGAGCGGCGCGGGGCGCGGACCGGCTTCGTCACCACGCGCGGCTTTCGCGACGTTCTGGAGATGCGCACGGAGAGCCGCTTCGAGCAGTACGACCTGAACATCCAGCTCCCGCCGGCCCTGGTCCCGCGGATCGACCGGCTGACGCTCGCCGAGCGGATCGATGCACGAGGCCGCGTGCTGCTGGCGCCGGAGGCGAGGGAGATCGAATCCCTCTGCGCCATCATCGAGGAGCGCGGCTTCGAGAGCGTCGCCATCGGCTTCGTTCACGCCTACATGAACGACGCGCACGAGAAACGCATGCGCGACGCGCTGGCGAGGCGGCTGCCGGGCGTGGAAATCTCGATCTCGAGCGAGGTTTCGCCGCAGATGCGCGAGTACGAGCGCTTCAACACCGTCTGCGCCAATGCCTATGTCAAGCCGCTGATCAAGTCGTATCTCGGGCGACTGGTGGACGAGCTCGGCAGGATCGGCGTCGGCTGCCCGCTCTTCCTGATGCATTCGGGCGGCGGCATCATCGGCGTCGAGAGCGCTGCCGAGTTTCCCGTCCGGCTGGTCGAATCGGGACCGGCCGGCGGTGCGGTCTTCGCCGCCGACATCGCCCGCCGCTACGGGCTGGAGCGCGTGCTCTCCTACGACATGGGCGGCACCACCGCGAAGATCTGCCTGATCGAGCAGCAGACGCCGAAGACCGCGCGGACCTTCGAGGTGGCGCGCACCTGGCGCTTCAAGAAGGGAAGCGGCATGCCGATCTCGATTCCTGTGGTCGAGATGGTCGAGATCGGCGCCGGCGGCGGCTCGATCGCCTCGGTCGACCTGATGGGCCGCATCCGGGTCGGCCCGCAGAGCGCCGGCTCCGAGCCGGGCCCCGCCTGCTACGCTCGAGGCGGCGAGGCGCCGACGGTCACCGATGCCGATCTGCTCTTGGGCCGCATCGACCCTGACGACTTCGCCGGCGGCAGCATGACCCTCGATGCCGCCGCGGCGAGCGAAGCTGTCGAGCGTGCCGTCGGTGCTCCGCTCGGCCTCGACGACGAGGCCGCCGCTTACGGCATCGCCGAGATGGTGGACGAGAACATGGCCAATGCCGGCCGCGTGCACGCGGTCGAGAACGGCAAGGATCTCGCCGATTTCACGATGATCTGCTTCGGCGGTGCCGGTCCGCTGCACGCGGCACGCCTGTGCGAGAAGATGGGCATCGGCCGCTTCCTCGTGCCACCCGGTGCCGGCGTCGGCTCGGCCATCGGCTTTCTGCGCGCCCCCTTCGGCTATGAATCCGTGCGCAGCCGGCTGACGCCTCTCGAAGACTTCGATCCGAAGGCGGTGAATGCGCTGCTCGGCGCGATGCGTGAGGAGGCAGCCGCCTTCGTCGCCCGGGGCGGCGGTGAGGAAGGGCAGTCGAGCGAATGCACCGCCTACATGCGCTATGCCGGGCAGGGCTGGGAGATTCCGGTGACGATCGAGCCGGGGGGCTACGTTGCCGGTGACGAGGAGAAGATCGCCCGGGCCTTCGCCGAAGCCTACACCCGCTTCTTCGGCCGGCCGGTCGAGGGGGCGGCGATCGAGATCGTCAGCTTTGCCATGAAGGTGGCAACGCGCCTGCCGCCGGCACCGACACTCGCGCTCACGGAGCAGGGGCGGCCCGTGCGGCCGCGCGGTTCGCGGCGGCTCTTCGAGGCGGGGGAGGAGCGTTTCGTCGATGCCGCCGTCTTCGCCCGCGCCGCGCTCGAGCCCGGTGCCGAGCTTGCGGGCCCGGCGGTCGTTGTCGAGAACGAGACGGCCACCATCCTCGACACCGGGTCGAGAGCGGTCGTCCAGTCCGACGGCTGTCTTCTGGTCCTCCGCTCTCGGGGAGAAGCCTGATGGCCAGGGACCTCGACGACATCCATATGCAGATCATGTGGAACCGCCTGATCTCGGTGGTCGAGGAGCAGGCGCTGACGCTCGTCCGCACGGCCTTCTCGACCAGCGTGCGCGAGGCCGGCGACCTTTCCGCCGGGGTTTTCGACGTGGCCGGCCGGATGCTCGCCCAGGCGGTCACCGGCACTCCCGGCCACGTCAATGCGATGGCCGAATCGGTCGGGCACTTCATCACCGATATCGGCAGGGACAATATCCTCGAGAACGACGTCTACATCACCAACGACCCCTGGAAGGGGACGGGGCACCTGCACGACATCACCGTCGTCACTCCCGTTTTTCGCAGAAGTGCCCTCATCGGCTTCTTCGCCTGCACCGCCCATGTCGTCGATGTGGGCGGCCGCGGCTTCGGCCCGGACAGCCGGGACGTCTACGAGGAAGGCCTTTTCATCCCGATCATGAAGCTGTTCGTCGAGGGAGCGGTCAACCGCGACCTGATAGGCATCGTCCGCGCCAATGTCCGGGAGGCCGACAAGGTGGTGGGCGACCTCTACGCGCTCGCCGCCTGCAACGAGACCGGCATGAAGCGCCTCTTCGCCATGCTGGACGAGTTCGGCTTCGACGATCTGGAGGCGATCGGCGGCTTCATCCTCGAGCGCAGCGACCGGGCCACGCGCGCCCTGATCGCCGAGCTTCCGAAGGGTCGCCACGGCAATGCCATGACGCTCGACGGCTATGACGAGCCCGTGCGTCTCGCGGTCACGCTCGAGATCGGCGACGAGAGCATCAGGGCCGACTTCACGGGCACCTCGCCCGTCAGCCGCTGGGGCATCAACGTGCCTCTGGTGTACTGCAAGGCCTATGCCTGCTACGGCCTGAAATGCGTCGTCGCCCCCGAGATCCCGAATAACGCCGCCTCGCTCGCCCCCTTCGAGATCACCGCACCGGCGGGTTGCATCCTCAATGCCGAGCCGCCGGCCCCGGTCTCGGTCCGGCATGTGCTCGGCCACTTCGTCCCGGACCTCGTCATGGGTGCTTTGGCCGGGGCGCTCCCCGACCGCGTGCCGGCCGAAGGCTCGGCGGCGCTCTGGAACATCCAGTTCTCGGTCAGCCCGCTGCCCGGGAACAAGGTCGGCCGGCCGGCGGAGATGCTGCTCTTCAACAGCGGCGGCACGGGGGCGCGGCCGACATTGGACGGCCTGAATGCCACGGCCTTCCCCTCGGGCGTGATGACCATGCCGGCCGAGGCGACCGAGCAGGTCGGCCCGCTGGTGGTCTGGCGCAAGGAGCTGCGCGACGGGTCGGGCGGTGCCGGCCGGCACCGGGGCGGTCTCGGGCAGATCATCGAGATCGCCGCCGCCGATGGCTACGCGTTTTCCTTCAACGCCATGTTCGACCGCACCAACCATCCGGCCCGCGGCCGCGCGGGCGGCAGGGCGGGGGCCGCCGGCACCGTCGGCCTCGACGACGGCACGAAGCTGGCACCCAAGGGCCGCCAAAGCGTGCCGGCCGGCCGCCGCCTCGTGCTCGGCATGCCCGGTGGCGGCGGCCACGGCGAGCCTGCCGCGCGCGACCGCGCCGCGGTTCGGGCGGATCTGGCGAACGACTACATCCTGAGCTCGCAACTGGCCGAGTACGAGCCCCGGAATTGACAGCCGGACGGCCGATCGACATCGTGATCGAAACACATGGGAGGAGCTCGATGATCAGAAGCGGAACGATGATTGCGGCGGCGACGCTGATGGCGCTCTCGACGCCGGTTTGGGCCCAGACCAACTGGATCATGGCGTCTGGCTATCCCGAGGACAGCTTCTTCACCAAGAACATCCGGCTCTTCATCGAGGACGTGAAGGAGGCGACGGGGGGCGAGGTGGTGATTGATCTCCGCTCCAACGATTCGCTCATCAAGCACGACGCCATCAAGCGCGCGGTGCAGTCGGGCCAGGTCCAGGCCGGCGAGATCCGGCTTTCGGTCTACGGCAACGAGGACATCATGTACGGCCTCGACAGCATTCCCAACCTCGTCACCTCCTACGACGAGGCCTGGAAGCTGATGGAAGCCCAGGATCCCTACTTCCAGAAGCTTTTCGACGCGAACGGCATGCGCATCGTCACCTATGTCGCCTGGCCGGGGCAGGGCTTCTACACCGCCAAGCCCGTCAAGTCGCTGGACGACCTCAAGGGCCTCACCTTGCGCATCTACTCGCCCGAGACCCAGCGGATGGGCGAGATGCTCGGCATGGACGCCATCATCCTGCCCTTCGCCGAGGTGCCGCAGGCCTTCTCGACCGGCCTGATCGAGGCGCTCTGGACCAGTGCTCAGACCGGCACCGACGTGCAGGCCTGGGACTATGTCGACTACTTCACCTATACCGGCAGCCTGCACACCAAGAACGCCATCATTCTCAACGGCGACGCCTTCGATGCCCTGAAGGAGGACCAGCAGCAGGCCGTGCTGGCGGCGGCGAAGAAGGCCACGGAGCGCGGCTGGGAGATGAGCAAGGAGGCGAGCCGGGAGAAGGAGCAGGTGCTGGCCGATCACGGCATGACCGTCTCGGAGGCGCCCGAGGACGTGATGGACCGGATGCGGGAGATCGGCCTCACCATGGTCGGGGAATGGCGGGAGAAGGCGGATCCCGACCAGGCGGCGGTGCTCGAGACCTACCTCGGCTCCGTCGGCCGCTGACGCGAGCGCTCGGGATGGGCCCGCTGCCGCCGGGCCGGCGCCGGTGATCCGCCGCAGCCTCGATGCGCTCTACTTCTGGAGCGGGGCGGCGGCGGCGGTGCTGCTCGCCCTGATCGCGGTTGCCATCATCGTCCAGGTCGCCGGCCGCAGCCTCGGCTATGTCGCCGATTCCACCGAGATCGCGGGCTTCTTCATGGCCGCCTCGTCGTTCTTCGCCCTGGCCCACACCTTCAAGCGCGGCACCCATGTCCGCGTCACGCTGCTCGTCGAGCACCTGACCGGCGGCGGCAGGCGGTTGCTCGAGGCCTGGTGCTGCCTCGCCTCCGCCGGCTTCGTCGGCTTCCTCGCCTGGTGGGCTGTCGATCTCGTGGCGCAGTCCTGGCGCTTCGGCGACATCAGTCCGGGCCTGCTCGCCATCCCCTTCTGGATTCCGCAATCCGCCATGGCCTTCGGCCTGCTCCTCCTGACCGTGGCGCTCGTCGACGAGGGGATCGGCATCCTGCGCGGGCGAGAGCCCGCTTACGCCTCGGGCGAGGACACGGCCCTCGATGACTGATCTCGCGGGCGGGGCCGGCCCTTGATCTTCACCTCGCTCGTGCTGCTCGTCCTCATCCTCCTGCTGCTGGCCTCCGGCATCTGGATCGCGATAGCCCTTCTCGCCGCGGGCGTGGTCGGGCTCGCCTTCTTCACCATGGCTCCGGCGGGCTCGCTGCTGGCCTCGGCCATGTGGGACGCGAGCTGGAACTGGGCGCTGACGGCGCTGCCGCTCTTCGTCTGGATGGGCGAGATCCTGACCCGCTCGCGGCTCTCGCAGGACATGTTCGCCGGCGTCTCGCCCTGGGTCGGCCGCCTGCCGGGCCGGCTCCTGCACGTCAACGTGCTGAGCTGCGGCATCATGGCGGCGGTCTCGGGCTCGTCGGCGGTCACCGCCGCCACCATCGGCCGCATGAGCCTGCCGGAGCTGGCACGGCGCGGCTACGACGAGCGGATGATGATCGGCACGCTCGCCGGCTCCGGCACGCTCGGCCTCTTGATCCCGCCCTCGATCGTCATGATCGTCTACGGCGTCACCGCGCAGCAATCGGTCGCTCGCCTCTTCATCGCCGGCATCGTTCCGGGCATCCTCCTGATCATCCTCTTCATGGGCTACGTCGCCATCTGGGCGGTCCTGAACCGGGACCGCATGCCCGCTGCCGATCCGCCCGTCCCGCTCGGCCGGAAGATCTGGGAGGCGCGGCGGCTGATCCCCGTTCTCCTGCTCATCGTCCTCGTGATCGGCTCGATCTATGGCGGCATCGCCACGCCCACGGAGGCCGCCACCATCGGCGTCGTCGGCTCGCTGGTCCTCGCCGCCCTCGGCCGCACGCTGACCCTGGCAGGCTTCCTCCACGGGCTGATGGCGGCCACCCGCATGTCCTGCATGATCGCCCTGATCATCGCCGCCGCCGCCTGCCTGACCATCGCCGTGGGCTTTCTCGACATCCCGAGAGCGCTCGCCTCCTGGGTCGACGCTCTGGGGCTTTCGTCCTACGGCCTCCTCGCCGTCCTCGCCCTCTGCATCCTGGTCATGGGCTGCTTTCTCGAAGGCATCTCGATCATCGTGCTCAGCGCCTCGGTCATGCTGCCCATGGTCCAGGCCGCCGGCATCGATCTCCTCTGGTTCGGCATCTTCGTCGTGATCCTGATCGAGGCCGCCCAGATCACCCCGCCGGTCGGCTTCAACCTCTTCGTCCTGCAGTCGCTCACCGGCCGCGACATCTGGCGCGTCACCGCCGCGACCCTGCCCTTCTTCCTCCTCCTGATGCTGCTGCTCGTGCTCATCACCCTGGCACCCGGCCTCGTCACCTGGCTGCCGGAGCGCATGATCGCCCGCTGAGCGGGCACGGCCGCCGCGATCCCGCGCCTTTAGGACTTATAGCCTAAGCCACTCCTCCCTGTCCAGCTTCTTCCCGGTTCGTTCGGCAGAATCGCGATTCGCCCTGCGATCGAACCCGAGCCTTGCCGCCTCGCATGGGGATTCGCTGCCTTCGAGGGCTCGGGTTCGATCGTCCCGGCTCGGGTTCGCTCGTCGATTCGGTGGGTTCGGTCGTCGAATCCGTGGGTTCGAACGTCGTTCGATGTCGCATCTGATGCAACATCGGCCGGAGCGTGTTGCAGGAGATGCAACAACTGGCGCGTGAATGTTGCATCTGATGCAACAACCCGAGAGCCGATGTTGCATCTCCTGCAACCGCCCGGGCGCCGATGTTGCATTTCCTGCACCGTCGTGAAGCGAGGCGCCGCGCCACGGGGCTCCGGATTCAGCCCATGGCCGAGCTGTCGCGCCGCGTGGCGTGGGCCCTCTTGTCGAGGTGGAGGGTGATGGTGGCGATGGCGATCCAGGCGAGATTGTAGAGCACGCCGCAAGCGAGGATGACGATTCCCGGCACCGGTCCCACGGCGGCTCGGTCGAGGAGCTCGGCGAAGCTGCTCGCCGGCTCCGGGTGGATCACGATCTTGCCGAGATAGGCGATGGTCTGGATCAGCAGGATCCAGACGTAGTTGCGGCGCAGCCGGCGGCCCAGGGCCCGCAGGAGGCCGATATGGTAGCGGGGTGCGAGGTAGTCCCGGGAAAGCGTGCGCTGCCAGCCCGCCTCCGTGCCGAGATCGCCGTCCTCGAGCAGGGGCGCGAAAAAATGCCTCTCCATCCAGCGGCAGCGCGCCCGCCAGACGTTGAAGTAGCGGTAGCGGCGCGCCTCGAGCACGAGGAAGAGCGAGATCAGGATGCCGACGAGGACCAGCGGCAGAGGCGAGGCGTTGGTCGAGGAGAAGGTGATCGAGAGGGCGATGCCGAGTGTCACCACCGACCAGTTGGTGGTGTGGTCGAGCCGGGTGCGCCAGATCGTGCTGCGATAGACCTCGCCCCGGTAGAGATGGGCGATGGCGCCGATCTCCGCCGCCGTGAAGTCGCGCGCCGAACCCTCGCCCGGCGGTCCTCCCGCTCCTGCCATGGGCCCTCCCTTTTTCCTTCGGCCTCCGTCGGGCTTCCATCCTAGAGCGGTTCCTGGCGATCGGACTACCTCGGCGTGGCGGGAACGGCTAAAAACGGGCGCTCACCCCCATTCGTGGTTCTCGCATGTGCAACGCCTATTCGCTGACCCATCCGCGGGAGGCGCTGGTCGATCTCGGGCGGGCGCTGGCCCGCCTCGGCGGCTGGCAGCTCCATGCCGACCTTCTGGCCGACCCGCTCCTGCCGCGCTATCGGATCAGCCCCCGGCAGCAGGCGCCGATCCTCAGGCTCGACCGCTCCGGCCGCCTCGTCTTCTCGATGGGGCTCTGGGGCTTTCAGCCGGCGGGCGGCCGGCCCGGCTTCGCGCCGACCAATGCGCGCGACGACCGGCTGACCGAGGCCTGGCCCTGGCGCCAGGTGGCCCAGAGCCAGCGTTGCCTCGTGCCGGCCGACGGCTTCTTCGAGCCCGAGAAGCCGGCCGGCGCCAAGGGCAGCGTGCCGTGGTCCTATTACGCGCTCGGCAACCGCCAGCTCTTCTTGATGGCGGGCTTGTGGAATCCGGCGGAGCATCCCCGGACCGGCGCCAGGGTCGCGAGCTACACGGTGGTGACGACCGGTGCCAGCGGGGCGATCCGGCTGCACGACCGGATGCCGGCGATTCTCGACGGCGACGAGGCGGCGCTCGACTGGCTCCGGCCCGGCGAGGTGCCGAAGGCCCGCCTCAAACCCTGGCCCGCTTCGAGGCTCGATGGCTGGCGGGTGGCGGACGCGGCGCGCAATGCGCGCCTGCCCGACACCGCCCTCATGATCGAGCCGGTGGAGGAGGGCGCAGGTGTCGTCGGGCATTTGTCAGGCGGGAGCGCTTATGGGGTCAGGACTCTTTTAGGCCGCCGAAAAGAGTCCTGACCCCATACGC
>CAYOCP010000055.1:0-10547 GCA_964402505.1 uncultured Geminicoccaceae bacterium | reverse complement strand
CGCTCCAACAGGCCAGCCCGCCTGAGCATCCGGACCAAAGCCCAGCCGCCCCTTGCAGCCCCGCTCGCGGAAAGGCTCGAGATCGCCCACGAATCCCTCGACACCACAACCACGAGCCCATTCATTGGCAGCCTCTGAGGCGGCTGCACCGCTTCCCCGGCCGAAGAAGGGGGCCGGCCCCAGCCGACCCCCCCTTCAGCGAGAAGTGCGGCTCCTCAGCCCCTGAACTGGGCCGCCAGATCGTCGGTCTGGCTCTGGATCGCCTTCATGGCCTCCTCGGGCGAGCCGGTCTGGCCGACCAGGAGCTTGCCGAGCTCGACCGGGATCACGTTGTTGGCGATCTCCGCCCAGGACGGCAGGTCGGAGGGCTCGGAGCCCATGCGGTTGTTGATGGTCCACTCGATCGCCGGGAAGTGCCGCGTGGTTCCCGCACCGGGCTTGGCGGCCGCCAGCACGCGCGGGTCCTTGAACGCCGAGAGGCGGACCGGCGAGGCGCCGCCGCCGACTGTCGAGGACCGGGCCACCACGTCCTTCGAGGTCACCCACTGCATGAAGAGCCAGGCCGCGTCCGGGTTCTTCGAGTAGCGCGACAAGGCGATCGAGGAGCCGCCCTGGTGGCCGATATGCGGGATCTCGTTGAAGCCGCAATCGTCGGGCGAGCGAAGCGCGGTCTCCTTCGGCGGCCGCACCGCCTCCATGAGCCCTGCGACCTTGCTGTCGCCGCCGTCGAAGCCCGGGAAGAACTCGCCCCAGGAGATCACGTGCCCGGCGAGGCCCTGCGCGACCGACTGCGATTCGCCGTCCCAGGTCCAGGTCTTGGCGTCGGGCGGCATGTACTCGACCAGCTCGAGCATGAAGTCGAGCCCCTTCATCCCGGCCTCGTCATTGCCGGAGAACATCCGGTTCTTGTCGAAGATCGAGCCGCCATTGGCCCAGAGCCAGGCCGTCCAGTCGCAGTTCAGGCTGTAGTGGCCGGATCGCAGCTGGCCCGTGGTGCCGTAGATGCCGTTGCCGCTCTCCGCCTCGTGCAGCGCCTTGGTCACCTCCATGAACTGCCCGAGCGTCTCCGGCACCTGGAGGCCGTGCTTGTCGTAGAGGTCCTTTCTGTACATCAGGATGAAGATCGGGATGTCGAACGGCACGCCCATGATCGAGCCGTTGGCGGTGGTGATGGCCTTCACCAGCTCCGGCGAGAAATCGTCCCAGTCGTAGCCCGGCATCGCGAGGTCGGGCTTCTCGTCGTAATACTCGCGCGGGTTGTAGACGTCGGGCTGGAACAATGCGGACCAGGCCTGGTCGAGATAATAGAGGTCGTAGGTGCCGAGCTGGCCCTGGGCATCGAGCGTCGCCTTGGCGAGCACCTGCTCGAGCGGCACGATCTCGATCTCGACCGTGATGCCGGTCGCCTCCTCGAACTCGCTCTTGAGCTCGGAAGCCACCACCGTCGGCGGCGTCGCCTCCGAGGTGTAGCGCACCGTGGTGCCAGCGAACTGCTGGCCCACGTCCTTCAGCCACGCCGTCACGTCGTCCGGCGTCTGGGCCATCGCCAGGGGCGTGCCGAGATTGGTGAGGCCGCCGAACGGCCGGGCACCGCCGAGAAAGGTCGAGGCGAAGCCCGAGAAGCCGACGCCGGCCATGGCCATGCGCCGGAAGAAGGCGCGCCGGCCGATCCGCCGCCCGGCGAAGGCCCGCGCCGTGTCGGCGATGAACGTCTTCCTGTCATGGTCGCGAAAGCTCATGGCGATTCTCCCTAAGGTTGAGCCACTTCCCGATTTTTCTCCGGCCCCGCTCAGCTCTTCAGGGAGCCGAGGGTGAGGCCGCGCACGAGATGCTTCTGGACGAGCAGGATGAAGATGAAGCTCGGCACCAGGGCGGCGCTGCCGAGGGCGGTGATCAGCCCCCATTCCGTGCCCGTCGAGGTGACGAAGGTGGTGATCTTGACCGGGATCGTCCGGATGTCGGTGGTCAAAAGCAGCGAGATCAGGAACTCCGTCCAGGAGAAGATGAAGCAGAGCACTGCCGTCGCCGCGAGCCCGCCCTTGACGAGAGGCAGCACGACCATGCGAAAGACCTGGAACCGCGTCGCCCCGTCCAGCATCGCCGATTCGTCGAGCTCGACCGGCACGTCGTCGAAGAAGCTCTTCAGGAGCAGGACCGCGAGCGGCAGGTTGATCAGCGTGTGCGCCAGGATCAGCCCGAGATGGCTGTC
This sequence comes from uncultured Geminicoccaceae bacterium, assembly GCA_964402505.1. GTDB lineage: Bacteria > Pseudomonadota > Alphaproteobacteria > Geminicoccales > Geminicoccaceae > SLRI01. Next base: position 8,338 of record CAYOCP010000055.1, on the reverse strand, counting down.
GCGGAGGCCGATGTCGCGAAAGATGAAGAAGAGCGGGATGGCGACGGCGATGGGCGGCAGCATGCGCTGCGCCAGGACGAAGAAGATGACGTGGTCCTTGCCGCGCATGGCGAAGCGCGAGAGCCCGAAGGCGGCGAGGGTGGCGAGCAGCAGGGCCAGCGCCGTCGAGCCCAGGGCCACGATCAGGCTGTCCGTGATCGAGGGCAGCGAATGGTAGGAGGAGGCGCCGCCGGTCTGGCCGCCGACCCCGCCCTCGAGCGTGATCCGCGACCGCCCGCCGATGGTGATGGCGTAGTTCTCGATCGTCGGATCGAAATCCGTATAGACCGGCGGCTGCGCGAAGATCGCCGTATAGGGCTTGAACGAGGCCAGGACCCACCAGAAGAGCGGAAAGACGAAGACCAGGACGACGAGCCAGGCGGCCATGTCTCGACCGAGGCGCGCCGCGCGGTTGCCCGGCATCAGAACCGCACCCGCGCCAGCTTGAGGAAGGCGAAGCAGACCACGTTCAGGATGATCAGGATGATCAGGCTCAACGTCGCCGCGTAATTGAAGTTGGCGACGTTGAACACCCGCCCGGCATAGTAGCTCAGGGTCTCGGTCGCCGTGCCGGGTCCGCCCGCCGTCATCGCATAGACGTAGTCGTAGACGCGAAAGAGGTCGATCGTGCGGATCAGGACCGCCACCGCGATCACCCGGCTCAGCATCGGCAGCGTCAGGTGCCAGAGGCACTGCAGGAAGCCCGCCCCGTCGATCGCCGCCGCCTCGAACGGCTCCTTCGGCAAGGCGCGCAGGCCGGCCAGGAGGATGAGCACCATGAAGGGCGTCCACTGCCAGATGTCCGCCGCCATCACCCCCCAGAGCGCCGTGCGCGGGCCGGCGAGGATCGGCTGCTCCGGCGAAAGCAGCCCGATCGCCTTCAAATAGTAGGATAGCACGCCGAACTGCCCGTCCTCCATCAGGAGGAACATGAGCCCGGTGACCGCCGGCGGCACCACCAGCGGCAGCGTCATCAGGGCCCGCAGGAGCCCGTAGCCACGCCGCTCGCAATCCAAAAGCAGGGCGATGGCGATGCCCAGCACCAGCTGGAAGGCCAGACAGATCAGCGTGTACTGGACGGTGACGGAGAGCGCGCCGATGAACCGGTCGTCGCCGAAGGCCTCGATCCAGTTGGCGAGCCCGGTGAACTCGTCGGCGCGGGTGAAGCGGTTCCTCTGATGCAGGCTGAGCCAGATCGAGTAGGCGAGCGGATAGATGCCGAACGCCAGGATCATGACGAGCATCGGCGCCAGCCAGGGCAGGGGATGGTCGCCCGTCAGCCAGCGCGGCAAGAGCGGCGCGCGCCGCTCGCCTGGCAGCGCCACGCTCATGCCGCCGAGGGTCCGGGCGAAAGCACTCCAGGCCCGGCCGGACGAATGACTTCCCTGCACATTTGTTCGGATGCCTGAACTTATTTCACAGCAGTTTGGCGCCTTCGGACAGCAAGTCAAGGGAACCCGCCGCCGTCCCTTCGGCCTTCCGGCCGTCGGACAGAGGGGCGGCCGGCTTTCGGGCTCAGACCGGCTCGATGGCGATCCGCAGGCTGCGCAGCAGAGGCGCCAGATCGCCCGCCGCCGCCTCGATGACCAGCTCGCGCGTGCCGGCGAAATGGGCGGGCAGGCGGAGCTCGGCGCCGGCCCTCCGGTCGCGGTTCAGACGGTGGCCGTCGAGCAGGAAGCGCGCGGCCTCGGGGCGCGCCAAGCGGTCGGCATCGAAGGTGACGTGGAGCACGTGATCGGTGTTGCATTGCCGGGCGATCGCGAGCGTGGCGCGGCTGCCGCTGATCCTGGGCGTCCCGAGAGCCGCGCCGCAGACGACCGGCACGACGCCGCGCAGCTCGAAGCTGAAGCGCGATGCATGGGCCGTCGTGCCGACGAGGCCCAAAAGGACGAGGAGCAGCAGGGCGGCGAGGCGGACGAAGGCGGACATCCGGCGGCTCCGGCAGCGGTTGGGAGCCGTACTCTATCGGTGAGCGGTTAACGAAAGGTCAAGTCAGCGGGCCTCGATCGAGATGGTGAGCGTATCGCGGTAGCGCCCTGCGAAGCGTGGGCCGACCTCGCCTATGGTGATCTCGAGAGGGTAGCGGGCGCCGGCGAGGTGCCCGGGCGGGCGGCGGACCAGCTCGGTCGTGGCGGCGAGATCGACCCTGGTGCCGTCGAAGCGGGCGGTGTAGGGGATGCCCGGCAGGTCCGGATGCCGGACGTGCTGGAGTTCGCCGCCATGCTCCGAGCGCACCCGGACGCTCACCTCGGTATTCGACCTGATCTGCAAAGCCGCACGACGGCGCTCGCCCGTCTCGAGCACACCGAAGTCGATCACGCCGAAGGCCGGGCCGGCGCGGAAGCGGCCAGCCGAGCCCGCGATATTGGCCTGCGCCTGGGCGATCACCTCGAGCTCGAGCCTGACGCTCTCCTGGTCGCTCAGGGCCGCGCCGTCCCGGCCGAAGAGGCGCAGTTGCAGAAGGTCGTCGTAGTGGCCTGGCGGCACCACGACACCGGGCGCTATCTCGACCGCGATCGGCAGCCGGAGGCTGCCATTGGCGCCCACCGCCACGTTGAGGTTGCGCGCGAAGGGACCGGGTCCGCGGTCGAAGCCGTCGCGCCTCGGCCTGAGCCGATAGGCGATGCTGCCGCCCGGTCCCCGCAATTGCAGGCGATCGCCATTGGCGGCTTCGAGGCCGAGCGACAGCCGGCAGGCGCTGCCACCCTCGTTGACGATCTCGATCAGGAGGTTGCCACCGATCTCGCGCGGCGCGAAGGGATCGTAGCGCAGGCTGTCGGCCGTCGCCCGCTGGATGCGCGGCGCGCAATCCGTCTCCTCCGCGGCGCCAACCGGACCGCCTGCCGCCAGGAACGAGAGCAGGGCGAGAGCCAGGATCGCAGGTGACCGCACGGCGCTCACTCCTCTGCCAGGACCAAGGTGCCGGCCTCGAAGAGGCCGCGGTTCGATTGCGGTATCTCGATGCGGCCGACCGGCGCGTCGCGGCCATCGAGGAAGACGGCGTAGCGCCCCGCCTCGACCCCTTCGGCCACGAACCGCCCGGCGCGATTGCTGAACAGCCTCGAGACCGCCCCGCCGTCGCCGTCGAGCGGCTCCAGCCGACCGGTCGCGAGCGCCACGGGCCGGCCGTCGGCGGTCACGAGCCGGCCGAGCACGATGTTGGACGCGGCCGAGCCCACGGTCAGCCGGTAGCCGCTGCGGGCGCCGGGAAAGACCTCGAAGCCGCCGCGGCCGAGATCGTAGCCGAGCGGTGCTTCGTCCACCGTGACCGTGATCTCGTCGCTCTGGTAGGGCTGGCTCAGCGGCACGAGCGCCGGCCCGAGCGCTCCCGTGCGCGCCGCGTCGTCCTGGCTGAAGCGGTCGCTGGCGCGGACCCTGCGGCCGTCCAGCGTCGGATGCGCCTCGAGAATGGCGAAGCCGCCCGACGGATCCCGGCCCAGCGCCAGGCCGCCATCGGCGAAGGCGAGACCGGTCCGCAGACGATAGCGGCTGACCTCCCGCGTGACGTCGGAGTTGCTCTCGTCGACCAGCACCACGTGACCGAGCTCGACCTCCGCCCGGTTGCCGATGAAGCCGAGTTCGCCCGTGATGTCGGTGCCGTCGTCGTCACTCCGCTCGACACGCACCCGGGACGCCCAGTCATTGACCTCGATCCGCTGCCGGCGGTCGCCCTCGAGCACCGCTCGATGGTTGCGCGTGTCGAAGCTGCCGCGCACCGAATAGCGCTCGCCGAAGCGCCAGGTCAGCGAGAGAAAGAGGCGAAAATCGGCATCGTCGTCCTCGCGGGCGACGACGTCGGTGGTGACGAAGGCGGAGATCGGCCCGAAGATGCGCGAGAGGCCGAGGCTCGCCCGCCATTCGTCCCTGGTCGCACCCCGGCCGAGCGTCGCACCGGCGCCGATCGAGGCGCTGAGGCCGTTTCTGAAGCTCCGGCGATAGCGGGCGTCGAGCTCGAGCGCCCGATCGTTCTCCGGCTCTTCGTCGCCGAGCACGGCGAAGCCCCGCGTGAGATATTCGAGGGCCAGGTCGTACTGCTCGCTGATCTCCTGCTCGAGCGGCCGCTCGAGCCGCCACGTGGCGCGGAGCGCCGCGCCGGCATCCGCCTCCTCGTGCAGGCTCATGGCGAACGTGCCGCCGAAGATGCCGGCCGGCGTGCCGATCCCGACCGTCGCCCCAGCCATCGCCACCTCGTCCGAGACCTGCAGATCGCTCCCCACCGTGACGAGGTCGGTCACACCCCGCCGGTAGAACCCGGTCGCCGCCGCTTTTCCAGTGTATTCCACCGTGCTCGTGTCGTCCTTCTGCAGCACGCCGGCCAGAATCTCGAACTCGTCGACGCCCCGCGCCAGGAGGCTCGTGTCCGAGAACACCGAGAGCGTCGCGATCTGCCGCCGCCCGGCGGCGTCCCGGGCCACGATCTGCACGTCGTTGAACCCGTCCGTCACCGGAAAATCGCGAATGTCGTACCGGCCGGGCGCCAGCCGCAGGCTCTGGACAACCGCACCATTGACCATGATGTCGACGTCGGAGGTGCGCTCCAGCACGAAGCTGCTGCTGCCGCCCGGCCGGATGTTCGCGAAAGGCTGAATGATCGCATAGAGCCGCTGCATGGCGACGCCGCCGAGCGCCACCGGTTCCTGAAAACCGGCGCCCAGATTGCGCACGTCCCAGGCCGAGTAGCGGATCGCTCTGGCCCAGTCGTCCTTGAGGAGGGTGACGTCGCCCCGCTGCCACTCGTGATCCGGGTCGGTGCCGTCATAGCCGCCTGCGAAGACCAGCGAAGCACCGTCGAACCCGCCCATGGTGATGAAGCCGGAGGCAAGCGCCACCACCTCGCCCATGCCCTCGTCCTCGCCGTCGCTCTCGTGCACGAAGTCCTGGCCGAGAGCGAGGCCGAGCCCCGCCGCCAGCCAAGCCGGCGGCGTCGCCGCCTCGGGCCGCTCGCCCTCCACCGTCCCGAGCGACAGGCCGGTCTCCGCCCGCTGCCCGGGCTCGAGCGCGAGGACGAGCGCGATCTCGGCCGGATCGTAGCGCAGGTCGAGCCCGGCGGCGCGCAGAACGGCGAGCGGCACCATCGGCCGGTCGCCGGCGACACGGCGCACCGCCGCCAGCGTTTCCGGATCGAGCCGCTCCGCCAGAAGCTCGAGCAGCCGGCCGCTTTGCACCTCCACCCGCTCGGCGAGATCGATCGCCGCCGCGATATCGCCGAGATAGGCGCCATCCATGCCGAGCGGCAGGGTCAGAAGGAAACGCTCCTCGGCAGGCGCCGCCGGCCCGCCGCTTCCGCCTGCCCCGGCAGCCCAGGCCTCCCTGCGGGGCGCGGCCAGCACAGCCGAGCAATGGGCGGCGATCAGAAGACCCGCCAGGATCCGCCGCATGGCCGCCACGTGGCGGCTCAGGAGCCGTCCGGCGCGTAGCGCGCGCGCAAGGGGCCGCGCCTGCCGAAGCCCTGGGGCAAGGGCAGGCGGATCAGCCTTTGCGTGCCCGGCTGCACGAGGCCGATCGCCACGGCCTCGCGCAGCGTCTCGCCGCTCACCGTGGCCTCGGCCCCGCCGGCGTCGGTGAAGATCCAAACGCCCTCGGTCACCCGGCCGTAGCGGGTGCCCGTGTTCTCGACCAGCACCATGGCCGCCTCGCCCGCCGGATCGGCGCGGACCTCGCGTACCTCGAGGACCGCCCGGCTGCCCGCCGGCACCACATTGGCGAGGGTCGAGAAGGCGAACACCACCTGCACCCCTGTCTCGGCGGCACCGTCGAGCTCGATCGGCAGCTGCGCCACGGTGACCGCATAGGTCACCGACCGCTCGAGCCTGGGCTCGCCAAGATACTGCACGCGAAACGCCCGCGTCTCCGCCGGCTGGATGATCGACTGCGGCGGAAAGATGACGAAATCCTCGTCGGCGGGCGTGCGCCGCTCGCTGCCGTCAAGGAGGATGTCGCGCCGCTCGGCGTAGAGCTCGACCGTCAGCGGCCGATCGCCGAGATTCTCCACGCGCAGGACCTGCGTCGATCCGCTGCCGACCGGTGCCAGGTCATAGGTCATCGGCAGCACCCGAAAGGCGCCGGCCGGGCTGACGAGGACGAGCAGCAGGAGCGAGCCGCCGCCGAGAATGCTGCACAATCTGGTCCACATGCGGCTTCGATCCGCTGCCGCGCGCCAGTGAACGGCCTGGCCCGCCTGGTTGCCGGGCCGACCCGAGATCGTCGCTTCCTCAACTAGAGATAGATTATTGCGATCCAGTTAGCGCGCAAGCGGTGATCGGTAAAGAGGCATCCGCACGCGTTCCGAAAAGCGGGCGGGGGACCGAAGCCCCCCGCTCTCTCGACCGTGGTCGAAGGCTCAGTTGGCGGTGACGTTGACTGTCACGGTGTCGGCATAGCTCCCGGCATAGACCGCGCCTGGCAGGGCCGGCAGCGAGAACTTCACGGCGCCCGTCTGGCCGTTGATGAAGGCGGTCGAGCCCGCGAGGTTGGTCACCACCGGCGCCGTCAGCTGCGTCGCCGCGAAGGAGAGGCCCGAGCCGCCGCCATGCGCCAGCTTGTAGTCGACGCTGTTCGTGGCACCACCGCTGCTGCCGACGCGGATCAGAAGGCCGCCATTGGCCGAGCTGATGGTCCGCGTGAAGCCCGCGGCCGAGTTGCACTTGTAGTTGATCGAGCCGAGGGTCTGATCGGCGGTGCTGGTGAGGTCGACGATCTCGATCGCATCGATCGAGTTGTTGATGGCCTCGCAGGCCAGCGGCACGTCGCCCACGATGTCGAAAACGATGTCGTTGGCCTGGGCAGCGGCCGAGAGGGCCAGAACGGCGGCACCGGCGAGGGCAAGGGTGCGAATGCTCATGAAGAAAGCTCCGTGTGGTTTCGGATCGTTGTCGACACACGGACTATCGCCCATCACGAATTGCTGGAGTCTGGTTAACAAATTCTGATCGTATCTCGTTATCGGATCTTAACCTCCCTCATCAATACATGAAAAACCATGGACCCCGCCCGGCACGAGCACCGCCTTGGTCCTTCCGCTCGCCTCCACCGCGCCCGAGGCCGTCGCGCGCTGCACGGGCGTCTGCTAACAGCCCCTCCGGGAGCCAGGACCATGAACGAGCCATCCCCGTCCGCCGCCGAGTTGCGCCTGACAATCCAGGCCTCGCGCCACTTCACCTCGTGGCTCGCCGAAACCGGCATCGGCCTCGCGTTCTCCACCTATCGCGTCGGCAAGCTCTTCCTTCTCGGCCATCGGCCCGACGGCCGCCTCGCCGTCTTCGAGCGCACCTTCAACCGGGCGATGGGCCTCGCCAGCCACCTGGCAGCCGATGGCAGGAGCCGCCTCTACCTCTCCACCCTCTTCCAGCTCTGGCGCTTCGACGACCTCCTCGAGGCAGGCCAAAGCCATGCCGGCCACGACCGCCTCTTCGTGCCGCGCATCGCCTGGACCACCGGCGACCTCGACATCCACGACATCGGCGTCCCCGACCAGGGCCTGCCGGTCTTCGTCAACACCCTCTTCTCCTGCCTCGCCGTTCCGGACGAAGGCTCGAGCTTCCGCCCCCTCTGGCATCCCCCCTTCATCAGCCGCCTCGCCGCCGAGGACCGCTGCCACCTCAACGGCCTCGCCATGGCGAGCGGCCGCCCCGCCTGCGTCACCGCCATCGCCCGCACCGACACCGCCGACGGCTGGCGCGACCACCGCACGAGCGGCGGCATCGTCATCGACGTCGCCTCCGGCGAAACCGTCGCCGGGGGCCTCGCCATGCCCCACTCGCCCCGCCTCCACGATTCAGGTGACGGCGAGAGACTCTACCTTCTCGATTCCGGCACCGGCCGCTTCGGCACCGTCGAGCCTGCGGACGGCAGCTTCACCGAGATCGCCTTCTGCCCCGGCTACGCCCGCGGCATGGCCCTTTTCGGCCGCTTCGCCGTCATCGGCCTCTCCCGTCCCCGCCACAACAGAACCTTCGAAGGCCTCCCCCTCGACCAAGCCCTCGAAAGACGAGGCGCTGACCCCCGCTGCGGCCTCCTCGTCGTCGACCTCCTGACCGGCGAAACCCCCCACTGGCTCCACCTCGAAGGCATCGTCGACGAGCTCTACGACACCGCCATCCTCAAGAACACCCGCCGGCCCATGGCCCTCGGCCTCAAGACCGACGAAATCCGCAGGACCATCAGCATCGGCGAGCCCGTCAGGCCGTAGGGGAAGGAAAGAAAGAGGCGGGAAGGCCGGCCTTCCCGCGCCCATCCGTTTTTAGACTGGGGACACGAACCGAATTTAACCTTTCGCTCCCGGTGGCCGTGGTTGCAGGGG
>CAYOCP010000054.1:0-10675 GCA_964402505.1 uncultured Geminicoccaceae bacterium | reverse complement strand
CCGCTCCGGTTCGTCCGGCACTTTGGCACCCCGGGTTCGCGTGTTGCGGGACGACCCGCTGCGGGCGGCGAAACCGCCTTTCACGTCAAGGACTTGAGGGACGCCGGGTTCGTTCGCAAAAGCTCGGGTTCGTTCGTCGAAACGGCGGATCCGCGCCACGAGTTTCCGGGTTCCTTCGTCGAGCGGCCGGGTTCCTTCGTCCTTCGATGTTGCACGGGCTGCAACATCGGGGCCCCGAGGTTGCATCTTCTGCAACGACCCGAGGGGTGCATGTTGCATCTCCTGCAACATCGGCCGCTTTACTGTTGCATCTCATGCAACAACCCGAGCCGCATGTTGCACGGGATGCGACAGGAATCGGAGCGCAAAGGTTGAGCTTAAGGTCCCTATTTCCCTTGCAGCGAAGCCAGCGCCTTCTTGATCTCCTTGAGCAGATCGGCCGCCCGGTCGTCGCCTTCCATGCCTTCACCAGCGGCGCGCATATGCGCCCTCTTGTCCTCACGCCACTGCTGGAGCATCGAGATCTTCTGGTCGCGGCTCAACCCCTCGTCACGCAGGATATCGGCCGGCGCTTCGTACTTATCGTGATATGCCAAATCGGATCTCCCCGTCATCAGCTTCGCAATGCTACCGCCCCATCCGCACCATTCAAGGACCGACGCCCGGCCGCCCGCCCCGCCAGCTCCCTCCCCGGCTCCACCCTGTTTTGCGCAGTTTTCTCCCGGGAGACACCGAGCCGCCTCGGTATTGCCGGAGGCTTCTTCTCATGAGAGCATGGACCCCCCGGCGAACCCGGGGCGGCTTAGAAAGGTTAAATTCGGTTCGTGTCCCTGTTTTCCGAAAGGTTAAATTCGGTTCGTGTCCCTGTTTTTCGGGCGAGGCTTCTTCTCATGAGAGCATGGACCCCCCGGCGAACCCGGGGCGGCTCAGAAAGGTTAAATTCGGTTCGTGTCCCTGTTTTCCGAAAGGTTAAATTCGGTTCGTGTCCCTGTTTTTCGGGCCGCTTGTCCTGTCCGGCTCTCCCATCGCGAGTGAGTTTTGTGAGTCATGTAGACTCAAAGTTCTGGGACTTCCAACTTTGTTCTGAGACAAAAATAGAAAACAATATTGCCCACCTCAGGAGCTTGTTGTCCTTGGTGGTGTTGTGGTTCGAATATCTCCAGCCGCTGTCTTTAGAACGAATTCGCGATGAAGAAAGTTCTCGGTGATTTCAACAATTGTTTCAAGTTGTTCCGGGCTCGGCGCATAGCCGCGATGAGCAGCTGCGCTTCCAGCATCAGTTATGGCTTTGAGAGTTTCTTTTTCATCTTTCCCAATGTGGCCCTTCGCCGTCATAAGGTCGAGTTTTCCGCCGAATCCGCCTCTCGGATCGCCTATGCGCAGGAACATCGCCCGATCAAGCAACATTCGCGTTCCGATAGACGCAAGAACAATCATGCCGTGGTTGAGAGCCTGGTACACCTCGTCAATTGCACAGCGAAGCACCTCATCGTCGATTCTCTCAGCCCAGTCCGGCTTCTTCCGCTTAGTTTGAGGCGGCCAACAGGTAACTCTTACGCCAGGAATTACTCGAGGTTTCGCGGTGAACGGGTCGGCATCGAGTTGATCCCACTCAGAGCACCAGGAAGTGTGTCGGACCGAAAGACTGCTGCATCCGCAGCATTCGAGGACGTCGTATGTGTCCGACCATGACACCTCTTCTTCGTTGCCTTTCACGGTGTGCCCGGCGCGTTTAAAAGCGCTACGATTACCCCCACATGTATTACAGTGGGCTTTGATGATCTCAGAGGGTGTCTCAGCAAGAGAAGTTTGTCTGTCGGTCTCAATAGCCTTGTCTGATGGCTCAAGCCTCTCCCAACCTTCTGGAGACAGCCCAAGCGTGTCCTTCACGGGATCTCGCTCGACAACGCCCGTCTCTACGGCGTAGTCTATCAACCTTTGTACGCGGTCGCCGTCCGCGGCTCCGATCAACCCGGCGAGATCGACCGGCGAAGGAGCCGGTATACGGCCAAGTTTGTCGTCGCCGAGTTGAGCGGCTATCCAAATGATCAAATGTTGAAGTTGCTGCGGGATGCCCGGTAGAGGCTGTCGCACCATGTCGTCTAGATTTGCACTGCTCACGAACTGCCAGTTGTCGTCCGATGTCCGCAATCGTATCGCGTGGCTCAGGCGTGCTCGCGCGAGCGGATCTTCCTCCAAGCGACTGCCCAGCATAGCAAGGGCTGTACCGGAAATCTCGAACTGACCGCAGCGCGAGCAGCGAACCTGTTTTTTATCACCGTAGTCTCTGTCTAGGCATTGTTCGGCAGTTAATAGGCACACAGGGCATTGTTGTGTCAAATGGACCTCCTGAATGCCTATGTCTATCTACTCAACAAGAGCTTTGCCGCGTACGCGAAGCTCAGGCGACTTCCTGGCGTCTCGCGGCTTTCTTGCGCTCGTTGGGGTCGAGGAGGCGCTTGCGCAGGCGGATGTGCTTGGGGGTGACCTCGACCAGCTCGTCATCGGCGATGTAGGCGATGGCCTGCTCGAGGGTGAGGCGGACGGGCGGGGTGAGGAGGATGGCGTCGTCCTTGCCGGCGGCGCGGACATTGCTCAGCTTCTTGCCCTTGAGCGGGTTGACCTCGAGGTCGTTCGAGCGGTTGTGCTCGCCGATGATCATGCCGGAATAGACCTTGGTGCCGTGCTCGACGAACATCGAGCCGCGGTCCTCGAGGTTGAAGAGCGCGTAGGCCACCGCCTCGCCCTCTTCGCCGCTGACGATCACCCCGGTGTGGCGCTGGGCGATCGCGCCCCTGTAGGGCTCCCAGGCGTGGAAGAGGCGGTTCATGACGCCGGTGCCGCGGGTGTCGGTCAAAAACTCGCCGTGATAGCCGATGAGCGAGCGCGACGGGCAGTGGAAGACGAGGCGCTGCTTGCCGGCGCCGGCGGGGCGCATCTCGGTGAGGTCGGCCTTGCGGCGGGTCAGCTTCTCGACGACGGCCCCGGCGAACTCCTCGTCGACGTCGATGACGACCTCCTCGATGGGCTCGAGGCGCTGGTTCGTCTCGGGGTCGTTCCGGAAGAGCACGCGGGGGCGGCTGATCGAGAGCTCGAAGCCCTCGCGGCGCATGGTCTCGATGAGCACGCCGAGCTGCAGCTCGCCGCGGCCGGCGACCTCGAAGGCGTCGTTCTCCGGCGAGCGGCTGATGCGGATGGCGACGTTGCCCTCGGCCTCGCGCTCGAGGCGGTCCCAGATCTGGCGCGAGGTGACCTTGGTGCCGTCCTGGCCGGCATAGGGGCTGTCGTTGACCGAGAAGGTCATGGCGATGGTCGAGGGGTCGATGGGGGCCGCGGCGATGGGCGCCTCGACGGCGGGGTCGGCGAGGGTGTCGGCGACGGTCGCCCTGGTCAGGCCGGCGATGGCGACGATGTCGCCGGCTTCCGCCCCCTCGACCGGCTGGCGCTCGAGGCCGCGAAAGGCCAGGATCTTCGAGACCCGGCCCTGCTCGATCGGCTCGCCGGTGCGGCTCAGGGCCTTGATCGCCTGGTTGGGCCGGACCTGGCCGCTCTCGATCCGGCCGGTGAGCAGGCGGCCGAGATAGGGGTTGCTCTCGAGCGTGGTCGCCAGCATCCGGAAGGGGCCGCTCGCGTCGGCCTCGGGCGGTCGGACGTGGCGCACGATGAGCTCGAAGAGGGGGGCCATGTCGTGCGGCTCCTCGCCCATCTCGCGGATCGCCCAGCCGTTCTTGGCGGAGGCGTAGATGTGGGGGAAGTCGAGCTGGTGCTCGTCGGCGTCGAGGGCGGCGAAGAGGTCGAAGATCTCGTTCAGCACCTCCTCGGCGCGCTGTTCCGGCTTGTCGACCTTGTTGATGACGACGATGGGCCGAAGCCCGATCTTCAGGGCCTTGCCGAGGACGAACTTGGTCTGCGGCATCGGCCCCTCGGCGGCGTCGACGAGGAGCAGGCAGGAATCGACCATCGAGAGGATGCGCTCGACCTCGCCGCCGAAATCGGCGTGGCCGGGCGTGTCGACGATGTTGATGCGGGTCTCGTGCCAGAGCACCGAGGTGCACTTGGCGAGGATGGTGATGCCGCGCTCGCGCTCGAGGTCGTTGCTGTCCATGACGCGCTCGGCCACCTTCTGGTTGTCGCGGAAGGTGCCGGACTGCTGGAGCAGGCGGTCGACGAGGGTCGTCTTGCCGTGGTCGACATGCGCGATGATCGCGATGTTGCGCAAATTCATGAGGGTCGGGGTCCAGAAGGGGCGCCAAGGGCACCGGTGGCGGCCTATATAGGGTCATCGGCCGCGGGATGCGAGCGGTTGCCGGAGATTGCGGCCGGCGAGCGGGCATCCCGCCGCCTGTTTTTCGATCGGATCGCCATGCCTGCCTTGCCGGAGCCCCTCGAGACCATGAGCGAAGCGGTCGCGGCGCGGATCGAGCTGCTCTTCACCGACATCGACGACACGCTCACTCTGGACGGTCGCCTGCCGGCCAGCGCCTATGCGGCGCTCGAGGAGCTGGAGGGAGCGGGTGTTCTCGTCGTGCCGGTGACCGGCCGGCCGGCCGGCTGGTGCGACCTGATAGCGCGGCTCTGGCCGGTGGGCGCGGTGGTCGGCGAGAACGGCGCCTTCTACTACCGCTACGACCGCAGGGCGCGGCGGATGCGGCGGGTCTACGTGCGGGACGCGGCCACGCGCGCGGCCGACCGGCAGCGGCTCGATGCCGTTGCGGCGAGGATCCTGGCGGAGGTGCCGGGTGCGGCCATCGCTGCCGACCAGGCCGGGCGGGACTGCGATCTCGCCATCGATTTCGCCGAGGATGTGGGCCCCTTGCCGCCCGCCTCGGTCGGCCGCATCGTCGAGCTCTTCGAGGCGGCGGGTGCCGTCGCCAAGGTCAGCTCGATCCACGTCAATGGCTGGTTCGGCGCTTACGACAAGCGCTCGATGTGCGACCGGCTGATCGTCGAGGAGCTCGGCGCGTCGCGCGAGGCGCTCGGCATGCGGGCGGCCTTCGTCGGCGATTCGCCCAATGATGCGCCGATGTTCGGGAGTTTTCCTTGCTCCATTGGAGTGGCCAACCTAGAACGCTATTTCGATGTCATCGACGCGTTTCCGCGCTGGATCACGCGCCGGAGGGGCGGCCTCGGGTTCCGTGAGCTGGCGGACCGGCTGCTCGCCGCACGCTAGCTCATTCGGACCCGTCGCCGTGCGCATGCTGCCCAACCTCCTGAGCCTCGGCCGGATCCTCTGCGGTCCGCTGGTCATGCTGCTGGTGGCCCAGGGCGGGACGGCGGCGCTGCTCTCGACCATCCTGGTGATGCTGGTGGCGGAGGTCTCGGACCTCATGGACGGCCATCTGGCGCGCAAGCTCGGCGCGGCCTCGGCCTTCGGCAAGATCGTCGATCCGCTCGCCGACAGCCTCTATCGGGCGCTCGTGTTCCTCACCTTCCTCGATGCGGGGTGGATGCCGATGTGGATGGTGGCGGTGATCGTCAGCCGCGACATCCTGGTCTCGTACTTGCGCATCTTCTCCGAGCAGCGCGGCATCACCATGGGCGCCCGGCAGAGCGGCAAGATCAAGGCGGTGTTCCAGGGCGCGGTGCAGATCGGCACGGTGGCGCTGGTGCTGGCGAGCGGCGGCCATCTCGCCGGGATCCACGCGACCCTGGTCTTCGCGCTCCTGCTCGTCGCCACGCTGGTCACGGCGTGGTCGGGCATCGACTACACGCTGGGCTTCCTGCGGACCGTCGATCTGCGCCACATGGTCGCCAATCGCGGTTGACGGAAGGCACGGTCGAGGGAAGGGTGGTGCCCGATCGCCGCCGCCGTCGGTCGGGTGTTAACCATCCGTCAAGCCGGGACCGCTAGAGGTCCTTTCACGTGCATGTCGCATTGCCCGGGCAAATGAGGCATGTTGGACACCAATGGCGCGGGGCAGGCAGGAACGGTCCCGGCCGTGACCGGAATGGGCGGATGAAGTTCAAGATCCTGCGCCCCATGCTGCGTATCTGGCGCTCCAAGGCCTATCGGCGGGGCATGCTCGGCTGGTCGCTCGGGGTCGGGCTGGTGATCGGCTTCTCGCCGACGGTCGGGTTGCAGGCCTTGATCTGCGTCGCCGTGACCCTCGCCTGGAACCGCTTTCACAGCGCCAAGATGAACCTGCCGGCGATGCTGGTCGGCAGCTTCGTGGTCAACCCGTTCACCATGGCGCCGACCTACCTGCTCTACTATCAGATCGGCTGCCAGGTCGTGGATTGCCACTTGCGGTTGCGCGAGGAGTATTTCGCCTCGATCGACAGCATCACCAGCCTCGGCGGCCACATTTTCGGGCCGATCCTGCTCGGCAGCTTGCCGTTCATGCTGATCGGCCTGCCGCTCGGCCTCTTTCTCGGCAACCGCATCGAGGTTTTCCTCGAGGCGCGCCGGCGAAGTCGGTCGCGGCCGGGCGGGTCGCGGCCGCGCGGCGAGCGCGCCGGCCGCACCGGCCGCACCGGCAATGTCGAGGTTTGAGACGGGACGAGAGCCGGCGCGCAAAAGGGAGCTTTGCGGGTCACGAGGCGGGCGGCGATGCGGCACGGTTCAAGAGCATAAAGAAGCGGGCGCCCCGCGAGGGGCGCCCGTTGCCGAAGGACCACTCCACCACTCGCGGAGGAGATGCGCGAGTCTTTCCATCATAAGGCGAGCGGAGAGCCGCTTCAAGCGCCTAACGCCGTTTCGCGCATTTCATGCTCCTCCGGTATGGCTGGGTCGTTCACCGGCGGTCACCCCTTCCGCCGCCGACGCGCCACCCCATGCCGGCGTCCCGTGGATCATGCCGGCGTTTTCGACGCCCCTTGCGGTGCCGGATGGCCGCTTTCCGGTGTCGCTGCCGGGTGGTGGTCCCTTGCGTCGAGCGCCGCGAGACGATCTCGTCGCCCGGCGGCGGGAGGGGAGCGGCGCGAGCGACGGGGTCGATGGCCCCTTCGGCCGGCAGCGGCCTGCCGCGCCACGACGCGCCGACACGGGGCCGAGGGGAATGGCCCCGTTCCTCGAAGCCGTCCCTGGAATCGGAGGTCCTCCGGCCGCCGTCATGGGTGCCGGGCGAACGTGCAGGTCAGCTTCGGGTTCTTTTGGGCACCGGTCCGCGCAGGGCGGCCTCGCTGGCGAGGCGGGCCCATTGCAGCATGGCTTCGGCGTCGTCGAGGCATTCGGGCGGGGCCTCGTGGTAGCTCATGAGGCTGGGCTTGCCCCGCTTGCCTTCGTAGACGAAGGGCTCGGCACCCGCCGCCTCGAAGACGGGCCGGGTCTTCGCGTCGGTCTTGAAGTAGAGCCGGCCGTTGGCGACCAGGGCAATCATCCGGTCGACGTGGAAGATGCCGAAGCCGCCGAACATGGCACGCGCGCGCACCGTGCCGAGCGGCTCCAGCATCTCCAGCACATGGTCGACGAACGGGTCGCGCTTCGACATCTGTGGGAACCTGAAAGTCTCGCGGAGCCTCAAAGAAGAAAGGCCGCCCGGAGGCGGCCTTTCCGTGAGCACGGTGGTCTTCCGGCCCTGGAAATCGATCCTTCGCGGTCACACCGGACGCGGAGGCTGCTCCGCCGCCGATGGCGACCGCGCGGGTCCGAACGACCTGACCGTCATCTCACTCGACATCGGATCACCTCCTTTCCGCTTGTTGCGCCTTGGGGGAGTTCGCCACCGATCCGCCGCTGCGTCAAGTCCCCACGCGAGCCCGGGGTTTGTGCAAATGCGCCGGTCCACTATGAAGATGGCGAGGCCGACGGAGGACGGGCCCGAGACGGCGGGGACGAGGGAGAGCGGGATGGCGGACGAAACCTTCGACGTGGTGGTCATCGGCGGTGGCCCCGGCGGCTATGTCGGCGCCATCAAGGCGGCGCAGCTCGGCATGAAGGTCGCCTGCGTCGAGAAGCGGGGCGCTCTCGGCGGCACCTGCCTCAATATCGGCTGCATTCCCTCCAAGGCGCTTCTGCACTCGTCGCATCTCTATGCCGAGGCCAAGGCCGGCATGGAGGAGCACGGGGTGAAAGTCGGTGAGGTTGGGCTCGACCTCGATGCGATGATGGATCGCAAGGACGAGGTGGTCGAGACCCTGACCAAGGGGATCGAGGGGCTCTTCAAGAAGAACAAGGTCGCGTACCTGGTCGGCCACGGCAGGCTGGCGGGGCAGGGCAAGGTGGCGGTGAAGCTCGAGGGCGGCGGCGAGCGGACCCTCGAGGCCAAGGCCATCGTCATCGCCACGGGCTCGGAGAGCACGCCCTTGCCCGGTGTCGAGATCGACGAGCGGCGGATCGTGACCTCCACCGGTGCCCTCGATCTCGACGAGGTGCCGGAGCATCTCGTGGTCATCGGCGCCGGCTATATCGGCCTCGAGATGGGCACGGTGTGGCAGCGCCTCGGCAGCAGGGTCACGGTGGTCGAGTTTCTCGACCGGATCACGCCGGGCATGGACGGCGAGGTCAGCAAGCAGTTCCAGCGCATCCTCCAGAAGCAGGGCATGACCTTCAGGCTCGCGACCAGGGTCACGGGCGTCGATGCCTCGGGCGAGCGGCTCAGGGTCGGTATCGAGCCGGCCAAGGGCGGCGATGGCGAGGTCATCGAGGGTGACGTGGTGCTCGTCTCGATCGGCCGGCGGCCCTACACCGAGGACCTCGGCCTCGATTCGGTCGGCATCGAGCCGGACCGGCGGGGCATGATCGAGGTGGACGAGAGGTTCGCCACGAAGGCGCCCGGCGTCTATGCCATCGGCGACGTGATCCGCGGGCCGATGCTGGCGCACAAGGCCGAGGAGGAGGGTGTGGCGCTCGCCGAGATTCTCGCCGGGCAGAAGCCGCACATCGATTACGATCGCATCCCGGGCGTGGTCTACACCGAGCCCGAGGTGGCGGCGATCGGCAGGACCGAGGAGCAGCTCAAGGAGGCGGGCATTCGCTACACGGTCGGCAAGTTCCCGTTCATGGCGAACAGCCGGGCGCGCGCCATCGGCCAGACCGACGGCTTCGTCAAGATGCTGGCCGATGCGGAGACCAACCGGATCCTGGGGTGCCACATCATCGGCAGCGATGCCGGGGTGATGATCGGCGAGATCGCGGTGGCGATGGAGTTCGGCGCCTCGGCGGAGGACGTGGCGCGCACCAGCCACGCCCATCCGACCCTCGAGGAGGCGATCAAGGAGGCGGCGCTGGCCACCTTCGCGAAGACGATCAATCTCTAGGAAAATTTCCTTAAGGAATTATTGCCTATTCATTAGGATTGCTGTACTCTCCCGGCCGATCAGAACCGGGAGCCCCGCATGTCCTCCATCCTGCGCTTTCTCGAGAACGGCACCCTCGAGCTCGTCCGTGCCTTCACCCGCACACCCGATATCGAGCGCCTGCTCGCCGGCGCCCTGGCGGCGGACGAGTACCGCCGCCTGCTCGAGCGGCTGCGCCGCGGCTTCGCGGTCATCGAGCTGCAGGTGTTCGCCGAGCTGCCGGAGCCCGTTCATGCCCGGCTGAAGGCGCATCGCATGACCTGGCGCCTGCGGCACGATATCGGCATTCTGGGGGGCGAGGCGCCCCTGCCGGCGAGGGCCAGCGATCTCGAGAATGCCGGCACTTTCCCGACCGCCTCGGCCAAGCTCGGCGCGCAGTTCGCCCTGGCCCTGGTCCTCGAGAGCATGGCCCGGGGGCGCCAGGCGCTGACCGCGCGTCTCGGCTCGCCCCTGGTCTCGTGCCTTCTCTTCAACGGCCGGCGCTCCGCGAGCGAGCCGGGCTTCAGCGCCGCGGTCCGCTCCGTGCTCGAGAATGCCGCGGCGGACATGGACTGGAGCGAGGCGCTCGCCGCGGCGCGCCGGACGCTGCGCACGCTGCGCCACGCGCTGGCCGAGCCGCCCCGCCGCGGTCTCCGGCACGAGGGGTGCGACACTCTGCCATAGCCTCTCATGCTGCACTGCACAAAAGGCCCCTTGCGAATCGGCCCGCCTTGCCCCAGTTATTGTGCAGCGCAGCAAACCGAGAGAGGAACAGCGTTATGGCTACCCCCACCAAGACGGCCCCGAAGTTCGACATGCCCAAGTTCGAGGCCCCGAAGTTCAATTTCGATGCGTTCGTCGCGATGCACAAGGCCAATGTCGACACCATGGTCGAGGCCCAGGGCATCTTCATGCGGACCGTCGAGGCGATCAGCAAGCTGCAGTACGGCTGGGCCGAGGAGGCCTTCAAGCACGGCGAGAGCATGCTCAAGGGTGACGTGACCAAGCGCAAGCCCGAGGAGTTCTTCGCCGATGCCAAGTCCGCCGCCGAGAAGGCGATGGCCGTGGCCAAGGAGCAGGCCGACCTCGGCATGAAGGCGCAGAAGGAGGTGGCCGACCTCGTCACGAAGCGCGTGACCGCCAACATCGAGGACGCGAAGTCGCTCGCCGCCTGAACAGCGGCTCGAGCGTTCCGAGGAAGCCCTCCGCCTCCCTGGGGTGAACTCGGATCTGCGTGGACCCCGGACAGCCTCGGCTGTCCGGGGTTTCGCGCGTCTGGCGGAAAGACCTCGAGGGCGCACCCGAGATCGCCTAAAATTTTACGAAAGTTCGAATCGAACATCAGCGAAAATCGAAACGATACTTGCCATCCGCTGTCACTTATTGGTTGAGGACAACGTATCGTTCTTCTATACAGAGTTTCGTGTTCATGGGCTTCTCCTGTGACACCCGACTTGAG
>CAYOCP010000053.1:0-13578 GCA_964402505.1 uncultured Geminicoccaceae bacterium | reverse complement strand
GCCAATCGTCACAGCGCAAGCCTTATCTTAGCGCGTATGAGTCCTGACCCCTTTAATGCTCTGACCCCTTTAATGCTCTGACCCCTTTAGCTCTCGGGTTGAAAGGGGAGGTGTCTTTCCGGAGCCGCTCAGCGTCTGGGGGCGGCGAGGGCGAGGGCGTCTTGGCGCTCGCGGGAGCGCTCGGCGGCGAGGCGCTCCTCCTCCTGCTCCCTGAGCCGCCTCTGATGCTCCTCGGCGCGGGCCTTGCGGCGGAGCTGGCGCCATTCGGCGCGGCGCCGGTGCTCGGAGAGCCAGAGGGCGACGCCGCCGATGATCGCGCCGAGGAAGACGCCGATCAGGAAGACGGCATAGACCGGCAGGGGGATGGTCGGGATCGGCAGCGGGAAGAAGCTGACCTCGACGATGCCCCGATTGGCGACGGAGAAGACGACGATGACGAGCAGGCCGAGCAGCGCGACCACGGTTCGCAGGAGTTTCGCCATGGCGGCTGTCCTCGTGATGGATGGGGTTCAGCTCTTGTTGAGCCGCTCGCGCAGCTCCTTGCCGGTCTTGAAGTAGGGGACGAGCTTCTTCGGCACCCGGACCTCGTCGCCGGTGCGCGGGTTGCGTCCGGTGCGCTCGCCGCGCGGTCGCACCGAGAAGGCGCCGAAGCCCCGAAGCTCGACCCGATCGCCCTCGGCCAGGGCATCGCCGATGCCGTCGAACACGGTCGTCACGATCCGCTCGATGTCGCGCAGATAGAGGTGCGGGTTCGCCTCGGCGAGACGCTTGATCAGATCCGACTTGGTCATGACGGGTTCCACTCGGCCGAGGCCGCAATCGACGGAGGGAGCTTGGCAAAGCCCGGGGGCAGCGTCAAGGGAAGGCCGGCGGCGAGGGTATCCGAAGGCGGCCGGATGCGAGAACGCCGCCGGGGTCTCCCCCGGCGGCGTCGGCGTTCCAAGGCGCGGCTTCGGCCGGCTACTTGTCGCCCTTCTCGCCGTCCTCGGCCTTGGCCTCCTCCTGCTTCTGGCGGAGCGCCGCGCCCAGGATGTCGCCGAGGCTCGCACCGCTGTCGGACGAGCCGTACTCGGCCATCGCCTGCTTCTCGTCGGCGATCTCGAGCGCCTTGACCGAGAGCGTCAGCCGGCGGCTGGCGGCGTCGATGTTGGTGACGCGGGCATCGAGCTTCTCGCCCACGGCGTAGCGCTCGGGGCGCTGCTCGTCGCGGTCGCGGCTGAGCTCGGCCTTGCGGATGAAGCCCACGGCCCCGCTCGACGTCTCGACCTCGATGCCGCCCGTGGTGATCTCCTTGACGGTGCAGGTGACCCGGTCGCCCTTCTTGATGCCGGAGGTGGCTTCCTTGAAGGGATCGTCCGAGAGCTGCTTCATGCCGAGGCTGATGCGCTCCTTCTCGATATCGACGTCGAGCACCACGGCCTTGACCACGTCGCCCTTGCCGTAGGCCTGCACGGCCTCCTCGCCGGGCTTCTCCCAGTCGATGTCGGAGAGGTGCACCATGCCGTCCACCTCGCCGTCGACGCCGACGAAGAGGCCGAACTCGGTGATGTTGCGGATCTCGCCCTCGACCGTGGAGCCCACGGGATGCGTCTCGAGGAAGGCTTCCCAGGGGTTGGCCAGGGTCTGCTTGAGGCCGAGGCTGATGCGGCGCTTCTCGGGATCGACCTCGAGGATCATCACCTCGACCTCCTGGCTGGTCGAGACGATCTTGCCCGGGTGCACGTTCTTCTTGGTCCAGCTCATCTCGGAGACGTGGACGAGGCCCTCGACCCCGGGCTCGAGCTCGACGAAGGCGCCGTAGTCGGTGATGTTGGTCACCGTGCCCTTGAACTTGGTGCCGACCGGGTACTTGAGCTCCACGCCCTCCCAGGGGTCGGCCTCGAGCTGCTTCATGCCGAGGCTGATGCGCTGGGTCTCGCGGTTGAAGCGGATGACCTGCACCTTGACCTGGGCGCCGACGCCCAGGACCTCGGTCGGGTGGTTGACCCGCTTCCAGGAGATGTCGGTGACGTGCAGGAGGCCGTCGAGGCCGCCGAGATCGACGAAGGCGCCGTAGTCGGTGATGTTCTTGACGACACCGTCGAGCACCTGGCCCTCGGCGAGGGTGGCGAGCAATTCGTCGCGCTGCTCCTTCCGGCTCTCCTCGAGCACGGCCCGGCGCGAGACGACGATGTTGCCGCGGCGGCGGTCCATCTTGAGGATGAGGAAGGGCTCGGGCTTGTTGACCAGAGGCGCCACGTCGCGCACCGGGCGGATGTCGACCTGGCTGCCCGGCAGGAAGGCCACGGCACCGCCGAGGTCGACGGCGAAGCCGCCCTTGACCCGGCCGAAGATGGCGCCCTCGACCTTGTCCTGCTCGTTGAAGGCGTTCTCGAGCCGGTTCCAGCTCTCCTCGCGCCGGGCCTTCTCGCGGCTCAGCACGGCCTCGCCGCTGCGGTTCTCGAACCGCTCGACATAGACCTCGACCTCGTCGCCGACCTTGACCTCGACGGGGTGGCCGGGGGTCGAGAACTCCTTGATCGGCACGCGGCCCTCGGATTTGAGGCCGACGTCGACGACCGCGTCCTCGTTGTCGAGGGCGATGACCGTGCCCTTGACCACCGAGCCTTCCAGCTTGGAGCTGCCGCCCAGGCTCTCGTCGAGCATCGAGGCGAAATCCGCCTGGGACGGGGCTGGGGTGGTCTGGATGGCTTCCTGCATTCTTGCTCCACATCCGCCGGCCGAGGCCGGTCGGGGCCAGGGTTGATCAGGACGTTCGATTGGGGCGGGATCGGATGCCTGCCGGACCGATCCGTGCCGTGAAGGCAGCTTCCACGGCGGCCAAGGACGCCTCGACGTCGAGGGTCGAAGTATCGATCACGACCGCGTCGTCGGCAACGGACAAGGGCGCGACCGCGCGCTCCCGGTCGCGCCGATCACGCTCGGCCACCTCCAACAAAACGCGCTCGTATATAGGCGCTTCGCCTCTGGCCCGCAACTCCTCGAAGCGGCGCCGGGCCCGCTCCTCGACCGAGGCGGTGATGAAGATCTTGAGCGTCGCGTCGGGGCAGACGATGGTGCCGATGTCGCGGCCGGCGAGCACGGCGCCGGGCGGGGTCCGGGCGAAGCGGCGCTGCAGCTCCAGCAGGGCCTGGCGCACCTCGGGAAAGGCGGCGACCGTCGAGGCCTCCCTGCCGATTCCCTCGCCGTGCAGCGCCCCGGCATCGAGCCGCTCCGGCTCCACCGATGCGGCGGCGGCAGCGGCCGCCTCGGGATCGTCGACCGAGCCGCCGGTCGCCCGCAGCCGTGCCGCGACCGCCCGGTAGAGCAGGCCGGTATCGAGGAAGCGGAGGCCCCTGGCGGCCGCGAGCCGCCTGGCGAGGGTGCTCTTGCCGGAGCCGGCCGGGCCGTCGATGGCGACGATGACGGCGTCGTCCATCAGGGCTCGACCACGGAAAGATCGGCGCCGAGCCGGTTCATGAGCTCGGCGAAGCCGGGAAAGCTCGTGAGGATGGTCTCGGCCCCCACGACCGTCACCGGTGCCGTGCCGAGGCCGCCGAGGACGAGGAAGCTCATGGCGATCCGGTGGTCGTGGCGGGCGTCGATGCGCGTGGCGCGGGTGGCGGCGACGGGTCCGGTGACGAGAAGGTCGTCGCCCTCCACGGCGACCTCGATGCCGGCGGCGGCGAGGCCGCGTGCCATGGCGTCGAGACGGTCGCTCTCCTTCACCCGAAGCTCGGCGAGGCCGCGCATGCGGGTCGTGCCCCTGGCGAAGGCCGCCGCCACGGCGAGGATCGGGTATTCGTCGATCATCGATGGCGCGCGTGCCGCCGGCACGTCGACCGCCTCGAGCGGGCCGGCCTCGAGATGGAGGTCGGCCACGGGCTCGCCGGCGACGCTCCGCTCGTTGGCGAGCTCGAGCCCGGCACCCATCTCGCGCAGCGTCGTGAGGAGCCCGGTGCGCAAGGGATTGATCGAGATGCCGGGCAAAGCGAGGGAGGAGCCGGGGGCGAGGAGGGCCGCCACCATGGGAAAGGCGGCGGAGGAGGGATCGGCCGGCACGAGGAAGGCCTGGGGCTCGAGCTCGGCCTCGCCCTCGATCGCGATCCGCCGGCATCCGTCCTCGTCCGCCACGCTCGTCACCAGGGCACCCATGGCGCTCAGCATGCGCTCGGTATGGTCGCGCGAGGCGGCGGGCTCGATCACCGTCGTCCGGCCCGGCGCGTGCAGGCCGGCGAGCAGCACGGCCGACTTGATCTGCGCCGAGGCCACGGGCGAGCGCCAGGTGATCGGCACGAGGTCGTTGCGGCCGGTGATGGCGAGCGGCAGCCGGCCGCCGCTGCGAGCGAGCACGCTGGCCCCCATGGCGACGAGCGGGTCGGTGACGCGGCGCATCGGCCGCGAGCGCAAGGAGGCGTCGCCGGTGAGGAAGGTGGTGAAGGCATGTCCGGCGAGGGGGCCCATGAGCAGCCGGACACCGGTGCCGGCATTGCCCATGTCGAGCGCTTGGGCGGGCTCGGCGAAGCCGGCCACGCCGCAGCCCCGAACGGTCCAGGAGCCGTCGGCCGCGCGCGTCACGCTGGCCCCGAGGGCGCGCAGCGCCCCGGCTGTGGCCATCACGTCGGCCCCTTCGAGCAGGCCGGTGACGCGGCTCTCGCCGACCGCGAGGGCGGCGAGGAGGAGGGCGCGATGCGACATCGACTTGTCGCCGGGCACCTCGGCCACGCCCTCGAGCGCGCCATGCGGGGCCGCCTGAAGCAGCATCGTCCTGACCTCGAACCGGCTGGCTGGACCTCGCGCGAGCCGGGCCCCCGGGCGGCCCGGCCAGCTCGGGCGGGGTCGCGGGTGGAGGCTTCCTCGTCTCGCGCGATTTGCTTTTGACAGCCCATGGCGATCATGGCAATTGCCTTGCCCGCCCGGCGTCGCCCCCCTCCCGGCAGCCCCATCGCGGTCGAGCGGGGCCGGCGCCGCACTTCCTTGTCCGACATCCTGAAATGAGGACCGCCTTGCCCAAGCCGGAGCTCGGAACCAAGCGCACTTGCCTCGCCTGTGGCGCCCGCTTCTACGATTTCGGCAGGACGGCCGATCTCGCCTGCCCGGCCTGCGGTGCCCCGTTCGATCTGGAGCTCGTCGCCCGTGCCCGGCGGCCGCGCGCGCCCACCCGTGCCACGGCCGCGACCGCCGCGGTCGAGGAGGAGGCGGACGAGACCGAGGTCGACGAGGTCGAGGAGGAGGCCGACGAGGCCGACGAGGCCGAGGACGACGAGGGCGAGGCCGAGGAGGAGGCGGACGAGGCCGAGGTCGTCGAGACCGAGGACGACGAGGAGGACGACGCGCTGATCGAGGACGCCTCCGAGCTCGGCGACGACGACGCCCTGGGCGACGTCATCGACAACGACACCGGCGAGGAGGAGGAGGGGCGGCGCTGAAGGCCGCCCGTCCTTTCGGATCCCGGCGCGCCTAGTTCGGCTGGCCGCCCCGCATCGGCGCCGGCCGGCCTTGGGGTCCGTCGTGGCGTCCCTTGCCGTGCTGGCGCCGCTGCATCTCGTCCCGGGTGATCTCGCCGTCGCCGTTCCGGTCGCGCCGCGCCACCAGGTCGCCGGTGGTCGCCTGGAACTCCTCGAGCGTCACCATGGCGTCGCCGTCGCGGTCGTGGAGCTGGAAGCCGCGCACCATCCGCTCGCGCATGGCGTCGAGCCAGAGCGCCTGGTACTCGTCGAGATCGAGGACGCCGTCGCCGTTGGCGTCGAACCGGGCGAAGCGCTCGGCGCGCGCCTTGTCGACATCTTCCTGGGTGAAGCTGCCGTCCTGGTCGGAATCGAAATCCTGCATCATCCGGCCGCCGCCCATGCCGGGCCCACCCATGCCGGGCCCGCCCATTCCCGAATGGCCCATGCCGGAATGGCCCATGCCGGAGGCGAGAGCACCGCCGGCGGCCGCGAGGAGGCCCGCGGCGGCGGCGGCCGCAGCGAGGATCAAGGGCTTGCGCATCGTTCGCTTTCCTTCGCTTGCTGTCGATGGGACGAGAGATAGGGGAGGTTCGTGGCAAGGGCTTGTCACCAGGGGCGCTCTTTGGTCAGGCTCTGTGTCGGCGAGGCGGCCTGATACATTCGGCGACAGTTTTCCCTCACCATGGAGGCCCGGCGCGGCCTATCGGGATGCCGTCATGAGCAGCGGACCCCATCTTCTCGTCGTCGACGACAACCGCGACGTCCGCGACGCGCTTCGCCAGTACCTGCAGAGGCAGGGCCACCGCGTGACCACCGCCGAGAGCGCCGCCGCGGCCAGGCGCGAGCTCGTCCGGGCGGCCATCGACCTCGTCATCCTCGATGTCATGATGCCGGGCGAGGACGGTCTCGTGCTCTGCCGCGAGCTGCGCGCCAAAGGCAATTTGCCGATCATCCTGCTCACCGCCATGGCCGAGGAGACCGACCGCATCGTCGGGCTCGAGATGGGGGCGGACGACTACGTGACCAAGCCCTTCGCGCCGCGCGAGCTTCTGGCGCGGATCAAGGCCGTGCTGCGCCGGGCGCAGAGCCTGCCGCATCGCCCGGGCGCGCCGCCCGCGACGGGCCGCGTCCGCTTCGACCGCTGGGTCTTCGATCCCGGCACCCGCGATCTGGTCGACGAGAGCGGTGTGGCGGTGCCGCTCAGCACGGGCGAGCACCTGCTGCTCACCGCGCTCCTGCGCCATCCCGGCCTCGTCCTCACCCGCGACCAGCTCCTCGACCTCACCCGCGGCCGCGAGGCCCAGCCCTTCGACCGCAGCGTCGACAACCAGGTGAGCCGGCTGCGCAAGAAGCTCGAGCGCGATCCCAAGAACCCCTCGCTGATCAAGACGCACTGGGGCGGCGGCTACAGCTTCGCCGGCCGGGTCGAGCCAGCATGAGCCGCTTCTGGCCGCGCAGCATGACCGGCCAGCTCATTGCCCTCCTGCTCCTCGCCCTGGCCCTGGCCCAGCTCCTGAGCTTCGCCATTCTCCGGGGCGAGCGGCAGAGCACGCTCGACGCGATCGGCCGCGAGCAGGTGGTCGAGCGCGCCGCCGCCCTCGTCCGCCTGCTCGAGGAGACACGGGATCCGGGCGAGCGCCGCCGCATCCTGCGCGCCTTCTCGACGCGGCGCCTGCGCTTCTGGCTCGCCGACGCGGCGGTGGCCGAGGACCCGGCCGCCGAGCCGGCGCCGCTTCTGGCCCGAAGGCTCGACGAGCTCCTCGAAGGCGAAGGGCCGCATGAGGTCCTGGCCGCCATGGGCCGGATCGCGCCGCATCACCATGCCATGGCGCGCTGGCGGCGGCAGCTCGGCGAGGCGGGCGTGGTGCCGGCGCCGCCCGCCGAGCCGGGCCTTCTGGTGGCGATCCGGCTCGGCCGGCCGGGAGCCTGGCTCAATGCGGCGATGCTGCTGCCGCCGGCGCATCCCGCTTTCGGCTTCAAGCCGCTTCTGGCGCTCGTCGCCACCGCGCTTGCCGTGAGCCTCGCCGCCGCCTTCGGGCTCAGGCGTCTCGCCCGGCCGCTCGAGGCCCTGGCGGACGCCGCCGATGCCGTCGGCCGGGGCGAGCCGGTGCATCTGCCGGAGGGCCGGGGCCCGGTCGAAATCCGCCGGACGGCTTCGGCCTTCAACCGGATGCAGGAGCGGATCGGGCGGGCCATGGCCGAGCGCACGCGGCTGCTCGCCGCCATCAGCCACGATCTGCGAACGCCCATCACCACGCTCCGCCTGCGCGCCGAGATGGTCGACGATCCGGAGCTGCGGGCGCGGATGCTCGTCACGCTCGAGGAGATGCGGGCGCTGACCGAGGCGGGGCTGCTGCTCGCCCGCGGCACCGCCATGGACGAGCCCACGACCGCGGTCGATCTCGGTGCCCTCGTCGAGAGCCTCGCCGACGATCAGGCGGATCTCGGCGCCGATGTGGTGGTCGGGCCGCTGCCGGGTGAGCGGATCGTGCTTCGCTGCCGGAAGCTGGCGCTCAAGCGGGCGCTGCGCAACCTCGTCGAGAACGCCGTCCGCTACGGCGGCAATGCCCGGCTGGCGCTGGCCCGGGAGAAGGAGCGGATCACCCTCACCGTCGACGACGACGGGCCGGGCCTGGCTTCGGACCTTCTGGAGCGCGTTTTCGATCCCTTCGTTCGCGGCGAGGCCAGCCGCAGCCCCGAGACCGGCGGCAGCGGGCTCGGCCTCGCCATCGCCCGGGCCATCCTGCGCTCGCACGGCGGCGATGTCGGCCTCGCCAACCGCGAGAGCGGCGGGCTGCGCGCCACCGTGCACCTGCCGCTGCCCGACCACGACAATTGACTTGCAGTTGCGGTGCCTTTTGCCTACCTACCCGGCACCGGTGGACGGGGCCGTAGCTCAGCTGGGAGAGCGCCTGAATGGCATTCAGGAGGTCGTCGGTTCGATCCCGATCGGCTCCACCAAGCCTTTTCCCTTCATCGCCGCCCGGTTCGCCGCTTTCGAAGCGACCGGAGTCGCCTCGAGCCTGACGCCCGGGTCGGGCCGGACCGTCATGTGCATCACCGGCGCCGGCGCGGGGCCGGCCGGGGCGAAGTCGAACCGGGCCAGCAGCGTGGCCAGGATGATCTGCGCCTGCATCATGGCGAAATTGGCGCCGACGCAGACCCGCGGGCCGGCGCCGAAGGGCAGGTAGGCATAGCGATCGGGCGGCGCTGCTGCCGCGCCGAAACGCTCGGGATCGAACGCTTCCGGCGCCTGCCAGAGCTGCTGGTGGCGGTGCAGGGCGTAGATGTTGACGAAGACGGTGTCGTTGGGGCGGACCTCGCGGTCGTAGAGCCGATCGGGGCGCAAGGTGTTGCGTGCCAGCATGCCGACCGGCGGATAGAGCCGCATCGCCTCCTCGAGCACCGCGCGTCCAAACGGCATGGATTCCAGGTCCGCGGCACCGGCGGCCCTCGAGCTCAGGGCGGCCCGCGCCTCCTTTTGGGCGCGGGCCTGCGCCGCCTGGTCGTTGGCGAGCAGATAGAGGGCCCAGGAGAGCGCCAGCGCCGTCGTCTCGTGGCCGGCGACGATGAAGAACTGCATGTTGTGGAGCAGGTCCTGCGGACTCATCCGCCGCCCGGTTTCGGGATCCTCGGCCCGCATCATGAAGTCGAGGAGGTCCTCCTTCGGCCCCGGTCCCTCCAGCCGCCGCGTGCGGATGGCGGCCGCCACCATGCGATGCATGGTCCTGACGGCGCCGCGGCCGAGGATCTCGCCGGGGCGTGGCACCCAGGGCGGCAGGTCGAGGAAGTCGAGGAGCGAGGCGCGGCCGACGGTCTGGAAGTAGCGGGTGATGGCGGCAGCGTAGAGCTCGGCATCGAAATGCTCGGGGCCCGAGAGCGCCACCTCGCAGATGACGTCGAAGGTGGCCGACAGCATCTCGCGCACCATCTCGACCGGCCGGTCATGCCGACCGATGCGGCTCGCCGCCCGCTCCGCCGTCGCCGTCATGAGCGGGGCGAGGGCGGCCACGTTGCGCGCGGTGAAGACCGGGGCGATCGCCCGACGCTGCCAGCGCCACTCGGCACCTTCGGAGGTGAAGAGGCTCGATCCGACCGCCGCGCGCAGCATCCGGATCATGATCTCGGATTTCGGGTAGTTCTCGACATTGTCGAGGAAGATGCGCCGCAGCCCTTCCGGCCCCTGCACCATGTGCCAGCGGGCGGGGCCGGTGGAGCCGGTCACGATGGGTTGCGCGTAGGCGATCCCGGGGATGATGCCGAGGACATTGCGGCGCGCCGCGCGCACGCTGGCCAGCATGCCCATCGGCCGGGTCGGCGGCGGGATGGTCGGTGGCGTGAACAGGCTCATGGGGCGGTCAGGTGGCGCGGCGCACCCAGCTCCTCGCCTCGTCCAGGGCCTCGAGCGGGAAGACCCGCAGCCGCGCCGGCAGGACCACGGCCGAGGCATTGGCCATGCGCTCGACCCAGCGAAGATCGGTGACCACCGCCACGTGGCTGAAGCGGCGGAGATGGCGCAGGCTGAAGAGGAGGTCCTCGAAGAGCAGCGAGAGGTCCATGCCCTCGAAGCTCTCCACCACCTCGATGACGCGCACCCGATCGTGGCGGGCGAGGAAGTCCTCGAGCCGCCGCCGCACGGCCTCGAAGTCGGCGGCCTCGATGCGGCCGGCGACGCGAATCTCCACCACCCGGCTCGCGTCGTCCTCGTCGTACTCGATGCGGCCCGGCGCCTTCGCGAAGGGATCGTAGCTGCCGATGTGCCAGACATGGCCCTCGAGGTCGCGAAGGGCGTAGCCGCGGCCGCCATAGTCCTCGTCCTTTGGAGCGGTG
The DNA here is from genome assembly GCA_964402505.1 of uncultured Geminicoccaceae bacterium. Lineage (GTDB taxonomy): Bacteria > Pseudomonadota > Alphaproteobacteria > Geminicoccales > Geminicoccaceae > SLRI01. The sequence continues at coordinate 3,319 of CAYOCP010000053.1, read as the reverse complement.
AGGATCTCCGCCCCCTCCGCCTTCGCCTTCTCGTGGTGCGCGTCGACATCGTCGACGACGACGTAGACGGCGCGCGCGAAGCTCAGGGCACTCTCGGCGGGTGCCGTCGGATCGCCCGCTCTCCGGCTGCCCAGCATCAGCATGCCGCGGCCGAGGCGAAGCTCGGCGTGGGCGACGCTGCCGCCCTCGCCGTCGACCACCAGATGCCGCTCGAAGCCGAGCACCCGCGAGAGCCAGTCGATCGCCGTTCTCGCGTCCTCGTAGCGCATGCACGGGATGATCGTGCTGCCCTTGCTGCCCTTGCTGTCCTTGCTGCCCTTGCCCATCTCGTCACCTCGCCGCCTTGCAGGCCCCCTCGTGGTCATATGGGACGCCTTGGCGCGTCGCCCACGTCCGGCGCTCAGGAACGGCTCCTAGCGGTCGAGGTCGAGCCGGGCCGCGAGGGCCCCATCGAGGGCGACGCCGAGGCCGGGACGGCGGGGCGGGGCGGCGGCGCCGCTCGTCACGGCGGGGACATGACCGCCGACCAGATCCTCGAAGAGCGGCGTCTCGTCGAACTGCACCTCGAGGGAATCCAGCTCGGGCAGCACCGCTGCGACGTGCAGGCTCGCCACGTGGCAGACGGGCCCGGTCGGGTTGTGCGGCGAGACGATGGCGCCATGGCGCGCGGCATTCCCGGCGAGCGAGCGGAAGCGGGCGAGGCCGCCCAGATATTTCACGTCGGGCATGATGACGTCGTAGGACCCCGCCTCGAGGAAGGGTTGGAACGCCGCCGGGCTCGTGCCCATCTCCAGCCCGGCGAGCCGGCAGCCGTGCCTTGCCGCGCGCTTCCTCAACCCGGCGATGGCTTCGGCCGCATCGGCCGTCTCGGGAACCGGGCATTCGATCCAGTCGAGGCCGAAGTCGCGGCAGGCGTCGATCATGACCTCCGCGGCCCTGAGGTCGAAGCGCCAGTGGCAGTCGACGCGAAGCGCCGCCTCGGGCCCGATCGCCGTCCGGCTCGCCGCGATCCGCTCCAGGCCCGGCTCCAGGGCGCCTGCGATGTCGCCCTCGGCGCAGCGGGCCTGGTCGATCTCGTCGAAGGGGGCGAGCTTGAAGATCGTGTAACCCGCCGTGCCTGCGGCCGCGGCGCTCGCCCCGAAGGCCACGGGCGTTCGCTCGACCGTGCGGCGGTTGATGTTGGCATAGAGGGGAACGGCCTGCCGCACCGCCCCGCCGAGGAGGGCGTGGATCGGCAGGTCCCGCCTCTGCCCCTCGAGGTCGAGAAGCGCCATGTCGAGGGCGGAGGCGAGCGCCGCGAGCGGCAGGGGCGGATCGGCCTCCTGCAGGCGCTCGAGGATCAGGGGTGCGGCAGGCTCGCCCCGAAGCCCCGGCAAATATCGCTCCGCCGCCTCCAGGAGTGCCCCCGTGGCGTTCGGCAGGGTCGCCTCGCCCCAACCGACGCGGCCGTCGCCCGTCTCGAGACGGAGAAAGGCCCAGACCGTCTTTGGCGTGATGCGCAGGAGCTGCAGCCCGGCATCGGTGATGGTCGCGGCTCCGGTCATGCTCATCTCGCTCTCGTGCTCCGGCAGGCTCTCAGGTGGAATCGATCGCCCGGACCCGCAGCTTGTAGCGTGCCTGCCCTTCCGGCAACTGGATCATGCCCTCGAAGACCTGGGGGGCGTCGGGCTCGAGCCGGCGCAGCGGATGAATCTGGTCCGCCTTCGGGAAGTTCCGGCTGAGCTCGGCCGTGGTGCTCGGCCGACCCCGGCCGTCCGCGTACTGGCCGATGAAGCCGTGGAGATAGATGGAGCCCGAGCGGACCCAGCTCGCCGTCACCGGCGGCGTGCAATGCTCGGGGTCGAGGTTCGGATCGACATCGCGCGCATCGTTCAGGTTGCCCGGCGAGTGGACGAGCTGGATCGGGCCTGGGTCCGCCACCACGTTCTTGGCACTGTCCAGAAAGCCGGCCTCGAGGTCGGAGACGAATTTGTCGCCCGGCCGGCCGGAGGTCGAGGTGTACTCGACCACGTCCATCCTGACGCAGATCGAGCGGGGATCGCGGATGTCGAGGCCCTTCGGGTCCGAGGTCAGATCGCCCTTGCCGAACTGGCGGAAATAGGTCTCCGTGGCCTGGCGCAGGAGGGCGTTCTTGAGGCCGATATCGGGGTCGTCCGGGAAGAAAACGGGTGTGAGGATGTCGTAGATCGGCCGGAAGCTGACGTCGATCGGTGCGGGATTGTCGGCCACGGTCGGCGCCCAGAGGGGGTAGACGTCGCTGCCGGTGCCGCCGATGGACCACTTGCGATAGGTCGAGCTCGAGTGGGCGTTGTCGTCGCTGCGGCCTTTCGAGCTCTCCTCCTCGAAGGTGCCGCCGAGGCTCACCTTCTTGATCGTGCCCTCGGCCGCGAGGCTGAGCTTGTCGCCCTCCCGCTCGGCAATCTGGTAGGTGCTCTTCGTCACCTCCGTCTCGGCGAAGAACGTGCCGCCATAGACGATGCGCTCGGCGAAATGCGTGCCGTACTTGTCGAGGAAGGCGAGGAGCGCCTTGCCGTCGCCCCATTCCGTCGGCAGCTGCTCGACGGCCTGGCGAAAGCCGGTCTCGAGCCGCTGGCGCAGGCTGTCCTCGCCGCGCCGGTCGGGCCAGCGCAGATCCATCTTCAGCGCGTGCAGCCGCACGTCGCAGCGCTCGAGGATGAAGGCCCGCTCGCTGCCGGTGGCCTTGGTGTTGATCTCCTGATGGCTCTTGCTCAGCGAGAAGGCGGCGATGCCGGGCACACCGATGGAGCCGCCGTAGCTCTTGGCCGCGAACGCCTCGAGGTCGGCGCGGGTGCGCACCAGCTTCTCGTCCCGGTCGCAGCGGTCCGACCGCCCCTGCTCGTTGAGGTTGCGGACGCCGAAGATCGCCTTGGACGCGGTCTGGCCGGCCATGCCGGCGCGGTCCTCGAAGACGAAGTCGAAGAGCGGGCTCTCGCTGGTGACACCGCGCGCGGTGCTGCCGTAGTCCAGCGGATCGGTGCGCAGGAGGTCGAAGCCCCGGCCCATCCAGTCGAAGCTCTTGGGCGCCCAGGTGAGCTGGTAGAAGCCGGTCTGGAACGCCTCCAGCGACGGGTCCATGTCGTCGTAGTGCTGCGGCAGCCGGTACCAGGTCGAGGCGCTGGTCGGCTCGGCCTCGCAGTAGCCGCGGCGCAGCACGAGCTCGCCGTTCACCGTGCGCCGGGCCGCGAACCGCCCGAAGCTGGTCGTCTCCCTGCCCGCGGCATCGGTGTGGGTGGTCTCGCCGCACGAGATCCTGAAGCGCCGCGGGTACCAGTAGCCGAACGCCTCGCGGTCGTCGGCG
>CAYOCP010000052.1:0-14129 GCA_964402505.1 uncultured Geminicoccaceae bacterium | reverse complement strand
ATCGCCGACCAGGCACGCACCATCCGCATCCCGGTCCACATGATCGAGACGATCAACAAGCTGGTCCGGGCGTCCCGCCAGATGCTGCACGAGTACGGCCGCGAGCCGACCCCCGAGGAGCTCGCTCACAAGCTGAACATGCCGCTCGACAAGGTCCGCAAGGTGCTCAAGATCGCCAAGGAGCCGATCAGCCTCGAGACCCCCATCGGCGACGAGGAGGACAGCCACCTCGGCGACTTCATCGAGGACAAGAACGCCGTCCAGCCCCTGGAGGCGGCGACCCTCGCCAACCTCCGCGACGCCACCACCCGCGTCCTCGCCACCCTGACCCCCCGCGAGGAGCGCGTGCTGCGCATGCGCTTCGGCATCGGCATGAACACCGACCACACCCTCGAGGAGGTCGGCCAGCAGTTCAGCGTCACCCGCGAGCGCATCCGCCAGATCGAGGCCAAGGCCTTGAGGAAGCTCAAGCACCCGAGCCGCTCGAGAAAGCTCAGGAGCTTCCTCGACACCTGACCCGCCGCTCCTCTATAGCTCGCCCCGGTCGGGCCTGTAGCTCAGTGGTTAGAGCTGACCGCTCATAACGGTCTGGTCGCAGGTTCGAATCCTGCCGGGCCCACCAACCGTGCACTTGCGACAGCCGGCTCGGGCGGAGCTTGACTGGCATCATGGTTGCGTCGACACCCGAGGACATGTTCGAGCCGGCTGCCGCCCCTGCCATCCTTCGTCGTCCGGCCGACCCTCCCGTCGCTGCCTGCGGCGCGGCGCCGGGTGGCCGGAACCGGTCTTGCGCTACCTGATCGCCGGCCTCGCCGCGCTGGCCGTCGTCATTGCCGCGGCGCTTCTCGTCGTGCCGCGCCTCTTCGACGCAGAGGTGCTCGCCCTGCGCCTGCAGAAGGCGGTCCTCGAGGCGACCGGCGAGGTGCTGGTCATCGAAGGCGGCCTCGACCTCTCGCTCCTGCCGCGCCCGCTGCTCTCGCTGCACCGGTTGCGCCTGGAAGATGCCCAAAGGGGGGTCGTCCTGACCGCCGATCGCCTCGACCTCGAGCTCGCGCCCGGCCCGCTCCTCACCGGCGAGCTCGGCGTCACCGACACCCTCCTGGTACGCCCCGAGCTGCGGCTCTCGGGCGATCCGGCGAGCGCTCTCGGCCATGTCGCGACGCTGCTCGTCGACGGAGGGAGCGAGGCGACGATGCAGCGGCTCAGGATCGCCGATGGCTCAGTCGGGCTGACCGCCACCGACGACGGCGCCGCTCCACCCGTCTGGCGCGGCGTCGATGCGACCATCACCCGCGATGCGGTCACCGGCACCCGGCATTTCGAGGCGAAGGGGATAATCCCCGGCGCGCCGGCCACGACGCGGCTCGTGCTCGATGGCGAGCTCGGCAACGCCGCGCCGAGCCGACCGCGGCCGCTGCGGCTGGATCTGGCGCTCGAAAATGCCATGCCGGCCGTGCTCGGCTATCACGGCCGGATCCGGCCGGGCGATGCCGAAGCCCTGCTCGAGGGCCGCCTGACGCTCGACCTGCCGGACCCGGTGGCACTCCAGGCTTGGCTCGCCGCTTCGGCGCCGGCGCTGGCGGCCTGGCCGGTGCCGGATGCGCCGCTTGCCCTCGACGCCGACATCACCCTCGCCCCGCCGACGGCGACGGCACCCTTGCACCTCGACGCTGGCGACATGTCGCTGACCATCGCCGGCCAGAGCCTCGAGGGCGCCTTGGACTTCACCGCCGGCGCCGCGCCTCGCCTCGATCTGCGGCTGCGTGCCGGGCGGCTGGTGCTGCCGCACGACTGGCCCGGGGCCGGCGACCCGCGCCTCCTGGCCGCCGCACTGCCGGCCGACCTGCAGGGCCGTCTGGCCTTCGAAGTGGACGAGCTCGGTTGGCGGGGCCAGCGCTTTCGCCGGATCGCCCTCGGCCTTCGCTTCGATGGCGATGGCGAGGTCAGGGTCGAGCGGGCGGTGGCGGTGCTGCCGGGTCCGGGCGATCTCGACTTCACCGGCCGCCTCGGGCCGCTCGGCCGCGCCGACGGCCACTGGCTGAGCGGCCGTCTGCGGGCCGCCTTGCAGGCACCGGGCGAGCTTCTGGCCCTCCTCGGCGAGCCGCCGGCTCTCTTGCGCCAGTCGGGGACGCTCGCCCTCGATACCGATCTCGACTGGTCGGCCCAGGCCCTGACCCTGCGCAACATCGACCTCAGCCTCGATGCGACGCGGGCGACGGGCGGCGTCGCGTGGCGATCGGCGGCGGCCGGTGAACGGGCGCAGCTCGCCCTCAAGCTGACGCTCGATCGCCTCGCCATCGACGAGGTGATCGACGTCCAGGACCCCCGATCCACCGCGCAGGCGCTCGAGGCGGCGTTGCCGGACACGGATTACGCCCTCGATCTCAGGATCGAGCGGGCGAGCCTCGGCGAGCAGCGCCTCGGTGCCTTGACCCTGCGCCTCGACAGGGTCGGGGGCGAGGTGGCGATCGACCGGGCCAGCCTCGCCGGGCTCGCCGGCAGCGCCTTGATGCTCGAGGGCCGCGTCACCCCGGCGAACGGCACCTTCGACCTCCACCTCGCCTTCGACATCGCCTCGCTCACCCGGCTGCTCCGGCTCGCCGACCATCCGGCGCCGCCGGCACTGGCCCTGCTCGGCCCGCTCAACCTGCGCGCCCATCTCGTCGGGGATGCCGAGAGCGTCAGCGTCGACGGCACGCTCGAAGGCGACAGCTTTCAGGCCTCGGGCCGAGGCACGCTCGACGACTGGACCACCCCTGACCGCCGGGGCGAGCTCGCCTTCACCCTGGCCGCGAGCGATGCCGCGGCTCTGCTCCGCCAGCTCGGCGGCGTGCCGATCACCGCACCCGTCTTCTCGGGGCCGCTCGATGCCGCGCTGGAATTCACCTTGGCCGCGGGCCGGCCGCGAGCCTTGAGCCTCGATTCGACGCTCGGCGGCCTCGATCTCGATCTCGCCTCGGTGCCGGCCGCGGCCGGCGGCGCGGGATCCATCGATCTCCGCCTCGGGCCGCTCTCTCCGGCAGCCGCCGCGGTCCTCTACGAGCTCGCAACCCCGCTTCTCGACCTCGTCCCGGGCCCGCCCGCCCGCTGGCTCGGCCAGTGGCCGGACCAGGGCCTGAGCTTCGCCTGGCTCGAGGGCGCGCCGCGCGAGGTGCGGATCGAGCTGGTGCCCGAGGCGAGCCCCGCCGCGCCCCTCCGACTCGAGGCCGGGATCGGGCATGGTGTCCTCACCGTGCCGTCCTTCGCCTGGAGCGATGGCACGAGCCGCCTCGCCGGCAGCCTCGCTCTCGAGGCACGCCAGGGAGGTGCCGCGGCGGCGCTCTCCCTCGATCTCGCCCTCGCCGACGCGCCCGCCACCCCCCTCGGCGAGCTTCTGGGCCTGCCCGAAGGCCTGCAGGGCCGGATCGACCTCGAAGCCGGCCTTTCCAGCTTCGGCCGCAGCCTGCGGACGCTCATCGGCAATCTCTCGGGGCAGGCGGCCATGGCCCTCGACGACGGCAGGATCGGCACCTTCGCCGTCGACCGCCTCGAAGGCGGCTTCGCTCTCGAGCGGGGCGTGCTGCGCACGACCGGCGATGGCCTCGGCTTCACCGCCCCCGAAGGTGCCGGCTCGGTCCGAGGCTCCATCGACCTTTTGGCCTGGCTCGCCGACCTCGAGGTCACGATCCGCGCCCCGTCACCCGGCGCACCGGCCATAAGCCGGCATCTGCTCCAGGGCCTCGCCGCGCCGGCTCCGTCCGATTGAGGAGGGGCCTCAGTCGGACGGGCCGAGCATCCTCTCGGGGCGGACCAGCGCGTCGAACTCGGCCTCGTCGAGAAGGCCGAGCGCCAGAGCCGCCTCCTTCAGCGTGGTCCCTTCCGCGTGCGCCTTCTTCGCCACCTTGGCGGCGTTGTCATAGCCGATTTTGGGGTTGAGGGCGGTCACCAGCATCAGGCTCTCGTGCAGCAGCTTCTCGATCCTCGCCTCGTCGGCGACGATTCCCCGGACGCAGTTGTCCGTGAAGCTGACAGCGGCATCGGCGATCAGGCGGATCGACTGCAGCACGTTGTAGATGATGACGGGCTTGAAGACGTTGAGCTCGAAATTGCCGCTCGCACCGCCGATCGTCACCGCCACGTGATTGCCCATCACCTGCGCGCAGACCTGGGTCAGCGCCTCGCACTGCGTCGGATTGACCTTGCCCGGCATGATCGAGGAGCCGGGCTCGTTCTCCGGCAGCTTCAGCTCGCCGAGACCGCAGCGTGGGCCCGAGCCCAGGAGCCGGATGTCGTTGGCGATCTTCATCAGGCTCGCGGCGATCGTGTTCAAGGCACCCGAGAGCTCCACGAGCGCATCGTGCGCGGCCAGGGCCTCGAACTTGTTGGGGGCGGTGACGAAGGGAAGCCCGGTGATCCGGCTCACCGCCTCGGCGAAGGCCACATCGAAGCCCTTCTTGGCATTCAGGCCCGTGCCGACGGCCGTGCCCCCCTGCGCCAGCTGGCTGACCCGGGGCAGGGTGGCATCGATCCGCTCGATGCCGTAGGCGAGCTGCTGCACATAGGCCGAGAACTCCTGGCCCAGGGTCAGAGGCGTCGCATCCTGCAGATGCGTGCGGCCGATCTTGATGATCGAGGCGAACGCCTCGGCCTTCTCGGCCAGAGCCTGCCGCAGATGCTCGAGCGCCGGCCGCAGGCGATGGGCCACCTCCTCCACGGCGGCGATGTGCATGGCCGTCGGAAATGTGTCGTTGGACGACTGGCCGCGATTGACGTGGTCGTTCGGATGGACGAGCGATTTCTGGCCGCGCTCGCCGCCGAGCAGCTCCGTGGCGCGGTTGGCGATCACCTCGTTGGCGTTCATGTTGGACTGCGTGCCGGAGCCGGTCTGCCAGACGACCAGCGGGAAATGGTCGTCGAGCTTGCCGTCGATCACCTCCTGCGCCGCCTTGCCGATCGCCTCGGCCAGCCGGCCGTCCAGGGAGCCCTGGGCCCGATTGACCTCGGCCGCGGCGCGCTTCACCACGCCGAGCGCCCTGACGAGGGGCAAGGGCATGCGCTCGCCGCCGATCCTGAAATTCTGCAGGCTGCGCTGCGTCTGCGCTCCCCAGTAGCGGGAGGCCTCGACCTCGATCGGCCCGAACGTGTCGGTCTCGGTCCTGACGTCGTCTGCCATCGTTCCCTCCGCTCGAATGGCCCCACCGACCAGCCGCATGGCCCGCCATGCGCGCTCTTGTCAATTCCATTGCGCGCGAGGCGCCCGTGCCCTGGAGGGTGTCGCAAGACCGGGATGGCGGCGAAAGACGAAAGGCGGACAGTCCCTTGTGCCAGAGCCTTCCTGTGCATAAGGTTGTGCATTATTAAACTGTTGATTATGAACCGATTCCCCGGAGGATGCGCGCCACGCCGGAAGGCCGCTGCCCGCTTCCGTGCCACTGGCCCCAGGACGGCTCGAACGACGATGCGAGACCTCGCCGATCTTTTCCAGTCCGACATCGAGGACGTCCATGGAACGGGCGTGCTGCCGTCGCAGGCGCTGAAGGCGGCGATCGCCAGGCGCTGGATCCTCTCCCAGGCCCCGATCGAGCCCGCGCAGATCCAGCCGGCGAGCCTCGATCTCAGGCTCGGGCACGAGGCCTGGCGAGTGAATGCGAGCTTCCTGCCCGGCCCGGCCTCGACGGTCGAGGAGAAGCTCGACCGGCTCGCGACCGACCGGTTCGCGCTGGGGGAGGGGGCCGTCCTCGAGCGCGGCTGCGTCTACATCGTGCCGCTGCAGGAACGGCTCGACCTGCGCAAGCGACTCTCCGCCATGGCCAACCCCAAGAGCTCGATCGGCCGTCTCGACATCTTCGCGCGGGTGATCACCGACAGAGGCGCGCAGTTCGACAACATCCCCGAGCAGTACGAGGGGCCGCTCTATCTCGAGGTGGCGCCGCGCACCTTCAGCATCCGGGTCCGGCCCGGCTCGAAGCTCGCGCAAATCAGGCTCCGCCGCGGCTCACCGCCCTCGTCCGAGAAGCTGCACAAGGACCTGCAGCGGCAGCACGGCATCATCTCCGGCGACAGCTCTCCCGATATCACGGATCGCGGCATCACCTTCACGGTCGACATCAAGGGTGCCGTGGACGGCAGCATCATCGGCTTCAGGGCGCGGAAATACGCCGGCCTGATCGACGTCGACAAGGTGGCGGCCTACGACCCGCGCGAGTTCTGGGAGCCGCTGCACTCGCGTGACGGCCGGGGCCTCGTCCTCGATCCGGAGCACTTCTACATCCTGGCATCGAAGGAGAACGTCGTGGTGCCGCCGACCCACGCCGCCGAGATGCTGGCCTACGACACCCTCGTCGGCGAGTTCCGCGTCCACTACGCCGGCTTCTTCGATCCCGGCTTCGGCCATCAGAGCACCGGCGGCGAGGGTACGCGCGCCGTGCTCGAGGTGCGCTCCCACGAGGTGCCCTTCCTCATCGAGGACGGGCAGACCGTCGGCCGCCTCGCCTACGAGCGCCTCGCCGCACCCCCGGAAGTGCTCTACGGCGCCCAGGTCGGCTCCTACCAGCGCCAGCGCCTCGCGCTCGCCAAGCATTTTCGGCCCTGGGCGTAGGAAGAGACTACTTCTTGCGGAAGCGGTCCAGCGTCACGATCTCCGCCCCACCCTCGCTCGCCGACGATTCGGCCGAATCCTCGTCCTCGGACGCCACGGGCCGCGGCTTGGCGCCGGTCTTGGCGGCGAGCGGCAGGGCGGGCGCCACCTGGCCGTCGCCCTCCTCACCCTCCTTCTCGGCACCCAGGGTGAACTGCAGGCCGAACTCGACCCCGGGATCGGCGAAAACGCGCAGCGCCTCGAACGGCACCACCAGCCGCTCGGGCTGATCGTTGAAGCTGAGCGTCACCGCGAACCGGTCGTCCTCGACCTCGAGGTCCCAGAACTGGTGCTGCAGAACGATGGTCATCTCGGTCGGATAGCGGCTGCGCAGGAAATCGGGAATGCCGACACCCGGCATGTCGGTGCGGAAGGTCACGTAGAAATGGTGCGGCGGCGGCACGTCGCCGTCGGCGAGGCGCCGCAGCACGTCGCGCACCACCGTGCGCAACGCGGCTTCGACGAGCTGTCCGTAGTCGATGGTCTGCCGCCGCATCGGCCTTCACACGGTTCTGGCACCCGCCGGGACGGCACGGTGCGTCCTTCCAACCCTAGCCACGGATGGGCTCGCTTGTGAAGAGAGCCCGAGAAAGAATTGGGGGGCTTCTGTTGCCCGGCGCCCCCCGGGCCGCGCCAGGGTGCCGAAGCTCCCTGGACTTTGCGGCAGGATTCTGTTGCCCGGCCCCTGCCAGCCGCGCTTACCTAGAGACTAGGCAGCGAGAGCCATACGGTTGTCGTTGGCACTTGTACAAACGGCCCGATAACGGCGGTACCATGCCGGGCAAAAACCATTCCTTTACCACGCTCGTCGAGCCTGATTCGCCCCCATGCTCGCCGCCCGGCCGCCGACAACCGGCGACGGACGGAACGAGGATTGGTGGAGGCGCCGGGAACTGCCCCCGGGTCCGAAACGCTTATTCCGAATGGCGTTTATCGCCATAGCCGGATCGCTCCGGCCCTCCTCATATAGGGGATTGCCAACCGCTTTCAAAGAGGCGACCAGAGCGCCCACCGCTCATTGCGGCCGAGCCAACCATATCCGGGTGTGGTGCCATGTTCCTCTCCGCCGAAGAGCGCGCCGAGATCGAAGCCCAGAGAGCGATCGAGGAGCCGACCCGGCGCGCCGTCGTGCCGGCCATGGAGGCGCTGCTCTACGAGCCCCTGCCCGTGCTCGACCAGGGCTTCGTGCGCGTCGTCGATTACATGGGCGACGACGCCGCCGTGGTGCAGGCCGCCCGCGTCTCCTACGGCAAGGGCACCAGGCACGTCAGCAGCGACCGCGCGCTGATCGACTACCTGATGCGGCACCGCCACACCACGCCCTTCGAGATGTGCGAGATCAAGCTGCACGTGAAGCTGCCGATCTTCGTCGCGCGGCAGTGGATCCGCCACCGCACCGCCAGCGTCAACGAGTACTCGGCACGCTACTCGGTGCTCGACCACGGCAGCTACCGGCCGGAGCCCGCCAAGCTCGCGGCCCAGGCGGCGCACAACCGGCAGGGCCGGGGCGAGCCGCTCGATCCCGAGGCCGCCGCCTCGGTGCGCGACCGGCTCGACGAGGCCGCCGCCAGCGCCGAGGCCACCTATCGCTGGCTACTCGGCGATGACGGCGGAAGCGGCAGTGAGAAGGGCCCGGGCCTCAGCCGCGAGCTCGCCCGCATGGTCCTGCCGCTCGCCAGCTACACGCAGTGGTACTGGAAGATCGACCTGCACAACCTCCTGCACTTCATCGCCCTGCGCGCCGATCCCCACGCGCAGTACGAGATCCGCGCCTATGCGGAGGTGCTGGCCCGCATCGTCGAGGCATGGGTGCCGATGACGGCGGCCGCCTTCCGCAACCACCGCCTCGAGGGTGCCGCCCTCTCCGGTAAGGCGCTCGACGCCGTCCGCCGCATGGTCAGGGGCGAGGGCGTGGATGCCGCCTCCTCCGGCCTCGGCAGCCGCGAATGGCAGGAGCTCCGGGCCCTTCTCGACCTGCCGGCCGAGCCGTCGGGCACGAGCTAGCCTGGCGATTCGTCGGCCGGCTCGCCCTGGCAGAGCAGGATCATGATGACCAGCGCCGCCAGGGTCAGCGCGAGGCCGACATAGATGGCGGCCGCGAAGCCGAAGACCAGCACCGCGAGAATGCCGAGGACGAGAATGAGCAGCGCGGCCCAGCCGGTGCGGCCGAAACCTTCGGATTGGGGCATCGACGTCGATCCTTTCAGGGCTCACCGAGGCTCTGAAGAGGCTCCTAGCGCGCCCGGCCCGCCCTGTCAGCGGCGCAACTCGTCGCCCCGCCCCCCACCGTCTCGGCGCCAGGGCAGCGCCCGTGAACTACGGCAATGTCGCCACACTGCGCGATATTCGGTATGGCGTAGCTGTACAACTTCCGCACGTTTTGTAATCTCCGGCCGGTAGGAAACCGAGGAGGGGGCCAATGCGTCTCTCACGTGTAGTTATGGTAACCGCAGGCGCAGCGTTCGTGCTGGCCTCCTGCAGTGGTGGCGACAACTTCCGCACTCTTGGCACGAAGTTCAAGAACCGCGGCGAGGCGGGCGACACCTATGCTGCGGCGACCGCCGCCACGCCGCCGACCGGCGCCTTCGAGAAGGCCGCGTATGACGGCTATATCGGGCACGCCAAGTACGAATACGAGGAGATGCAGGACTACACCGACACGATCTTCCACTCGAAGCGGGCCCTCGCCGTCGCCAATGGCCAGACCGTGACGCCGCAGCCGACCAGCGAGCGCGTGCTCACGCCCGAGCATGCCTCCGAGCTCAGCGAGGCCCGGGCGCGCTACATGGCGGTCGCCCAGGGCGAGCCGGGCCAGCGCCTGCCGGCGGTCTCCGGCCGCGCCATGGCCGATTACGACTGCTGGATCGAGCAGCAGGAGGAGAACTTCCAGCCCGACGACATCGCCGCCTGCCGCGACGCCTTCTACGCCGGCCTCGCCGAGCTCGAATCGCCGGTCGCCGAGGAGGTCGACGTCGTCAGCCTCTCCTCCGACGTGCTCTTCGAGTTCGACAAGTACGATGTCCGGCCCGAGTTCACCGACGAGCTCGACGCCGCCGCCGACCTGCTCCTGGCCAACCCGGACGTGACCGTCCGCATCGACGGCCACACGGACAGCATCGGCACCGAGGAGTACAACATGGGCCTCTCCGAGCGGCGCGCCAACGCGGTCGCCGACTACCTCGAGAAGGCCGGGGTCGCCCGCGACCGCATGACCGTCGCCTGGTTCGGCGAGACGCAGCCGATCGCCAGCAACGACACGCCCGAGGGCCGTGCCCAGAACCGCCGTGTCGATATCGACCTGATCCAGGTCGGCGACTGATCCGACCTTCCGCTGAAGGGAACGGCCGGGCGGCGACGCCCGGCCGTTCTCTTTTGGGGTCCGCTCAGGCCCTCGGGTGCGCGGCGGCGTAGAGACGGGCGAGGCCCTCGGCATCGACCTTGGTATAGAGCTGCGTCGTGCTCAGGCTCGCATGGCCCAGAAGCTCCTGGATGGAGCGCAGGTCGGCGCCGCCGCCGAGGAGATGGGTGGCGAAGCTGTGGCGAAGGCTGTGCGGCGTGGCGGTCTCCGGCAGGCCCAGCATCCGCCGCAGATCGCGCACCCGCCGCTGCACCACGGCCGGCTGGAGCGCGCCGCCGCGAGCGCCCAGAAAGAGCGGCCCGTTCGGGGGCAGGGGGTGCGGGCAGGCGCGCCGATAATGCGCGAGAGCCTCGGTGATCACCGGCAGGAGCGGCACGAGCCGGACCTTCCGTCCCTTGCCCGTCACCCGAAGCGTGCCCGGGCCCTCCGTCGGCAAGGCATCGACCCGAAGCGCCAGCGCCTCGCCGATGCGCAGCCCGGCGCCGTAGAGGAGGAGCAGGAGCGCCGCGTCCCGCGCCAGCAGCCAGGGTGCCTGATCCGCACGCGCCGCGGCGTCGGTGAGCTCCTCGATCTCGGCCACCGCCAGAGGCCGAGGCAGAGGCCGCCGCGCCCGGGGTGCGCGCATCGCCCGAAGCGCCGGGTTGTGGATGCCGTGGCGGGTGTCGAGAAAGTCGAGAAAGCCCCGCACGGCGGCCACCGCCCGCTGCGTCGAGCTCTTGGCGTAGCCCTCGCCGAGCCGCCAGGCGAGCCAGCCGCGAAAACCCTGCGGCGTCAGCCCGGCCATGGTGGCGAGGTCGACCGGCCCCCCCTGATGCGTCGCCAGAAACGCCACGAACGCGGCGAGATCGCGGCGATAGCCGGCCTGCGTCCTGGCCGCAGCACGCCGCTCGTGCGCCAGCCAGTCGCACCATCCGGCGAAGGCCGCCTCGAGATCGGGCAGGGCATAGGCGAGCAAGGCCATTCTCCGGTGCAACTTACGGCAAAGGTTCTGTAGTGATAGCACCCGCCCTCAGCAGCCGCACCAACTCACGGATCCGATGACCGTCGCGACCACCTCCGTGCTCCTGCCGATGCCGCTGCCGGCGCCGTTCGACTATCGGCTCGAGGGCGAGCTCGAGACGGCCCCGCCGCCGCTCGGCAGCTATGTCGTCGTCCCCTTCGGCTCGCGCCGCCTGATCGGCGTCGTCTGGGAGCGGGGCAGCGCCCGGCCGGTCGCCGAATCGCGGCTGAAGCCGGTCCATGCCGTGCTCGCCCAGCCGCCTCTGCCCCCGGCCCTGCGCCGGCTGGTCGAGGCGGTGGCTCGCGCCACGGTCACGCCGCCGGGCGCCGTCCTCCGCCTCGTCCTCAGCACGCCCGCCGCCTTCGAGGCCGAGCCGGCGCGCAATGTCCTCGCCGCCACCGGTGCCACGGTCCCGCTCTCGCCGCGACAGCAATCCGTCATGGCCGCCCTCGCCGAAAGCGGTCCGCAGCCGGCGGCGGCCCTCGCCCGCGCCGCCGGGGTCTCGGCCGGCGTGGTCAGGACACTGCTCCAAAAGGGTGTGCTCGAAACCCGCACGGTCGGGCCGCGCCTGCCCGACCCTCCCCTCTACCGCGCCCCCGATCCCTCCCGGCTGAACCCGGACCAGGCACGCGCCGCGACCGCACTCCTGACCGCCCTCGCCGAGGCCCCCGGCGACGAGGTGCTGCTCGAGGGCCTTCCCGGCGCCGGCAAGACCGAGATCTATCTCGAGGCCATCGCCGCCACCCTGGCGCGAGGCCGGACGACGCTCGTGCTCCTGCCGGAGATAGCGCTCGGCGCCCAGTGGCTCGACCGCTTCACCGCCCGCTTCGGCGCGGCACCGCTCCTCTGGCATTCCGGCCTGACCTCGGTCCAGCGCCGCCGCGCCTGGAAGCAGGCCGCAGCAGGCCGGGCGCCGGTCGTGGTCGGCGCCCGCTCGGCCCTCTTCCTGCCGCTGCCGGAGCTCGGCCTCGTCGTCATCGACGAGGAGCACGACACGAGCTTCAAGCAGGAGGACGGCGTCGTCTATGACGCCCGCGACGTGGCCCGGGCGCGGGCCTCGCTGCAGGGGGCGAGCCTCGTCACCTGCTCCGCCACCCCCTCGCTCGAGACCCTGGGCCTCGCGCGCCGGCACATCACCGTCGAGGGCCGCTTCGCCGCCGCCACGCCACCCGGGATCGCCCTCCTCGATCTGCGCCGCGACAGGCCCGCCGGCGGCACCTTCCTCGCGCCGGCGCTGCGCCGGGCCCTGGCCCAAACGCTCGAGGAGGGCGAGCAGGCCATGCTCTTCCTCAATCGTCGCGGCTACGCGCCGCTGACCCTCTGCCGCGCCTGCGGCTTCCGCTTCCGCTGCCCCAACTGCTCCGCCTGGCTCGTCGCCCACCGCTTCGGCCAGCGCCTCGCCTGCCACCATTGCGGCTACGGCCGGCACCAGCCCGGCCACTGCCCCGACTGCGGCGCCGTCGAGAGCCTCGTCGTCTCCGGCCCCGGCGTCGAGCGCGTCCAGGAGGAGGCGCGTGCCCTCTTCCCCGAGGCCAGGACCGCGCTCATGACCAGCGACACCGTGAGGAGCGCCGCCAGCGCGGCGAGCCTCGTCGACACCATGCTGGCGCAGCGGATCGACATCCTGATCGGCACCCAGCTCATCGCCAAGGGCCACCACTTCCCGAACCTGACCCTGGTCGGCGTGGTCGACGCCGATATCGGCCTCGCCGGCGGCGATCCACGGGCCGCCGAGCGCACCTTCTCCATGCTCTACCAGCTCGCCGGCCGCGCCGGCCGCGAAAGCCGCCCCGGCCGCGTCCTGATCCAGACCTACCTGCCCGACCATCCGGTCATGCAGGCCCTCGCCAAAGGCGACCGCACCGCCTTCATGGCCGCCGAGCGCCTGGAACGCGAACTCTCCGGCATGCCACCCTGCGGCCGCCTCGCCGCCCTGATCCTGGCCGGCCCCGACGCCAGCCTGGTCAAGGAGGAGGCCCGAAAGCTCGCCCGCTCCGCCCCCGACCACCAGGGCTGGCACATCCTCGGCCCCGCCCCCGCCCCCCTGGCACTCCTGCGCGGGCGCTGGCGCGAACGCATCCTCGTCAAATCCCCCCCCGACCCCGACCTCCCCGACAAGATCGCCGAGTGGCTGAAGCCCCTCCGCCTGCCGGGTGCGCTGCGGCTGCAGGTGGATATTGACCCGCAGAGCTTTTTTTGACCGAGGGTACCTTGGACGGTTGCTGCACCATTTTCCTGGATGGCCCGCCTCAGCCGGCGGTGACCTGCCACTGAACGTTCATCCCAGGCATCGCCGATGTCGGCGAGGATCGCAGCCAGCGGTACGATCTGCGACTGATAGGGCAGATCGAAAATGCGATAGATATGGAGCATGTGCAGAAACTTGGCGGCTTGCACGAAGCCACGCTCCACCTGCGTCTCGTATTGTTTGTAGGCTTCCAGCGGCAGATCGAGCAGGGCTTGCCGGTTGCCCGACACCGCAGGCAATTCCTTGCCTTCCTTGCCCGCCCGTTCGGCGGCCCGCCGCCGGTCACGGGTGAAGAAAAGCGAGATGGCCTGCAAGAAATCCGTATTGCCGACGCCGGCGAGAATACCGGCATCGGAATCCGCAGGGCGCAGGGTATCTGCGAGCCGCTGGTGGCGGCCTTTGACTCCCTCTTCGCCATACCAGTCCTTGCGCAGCTCATGGCCGGAGGCGGCATACATTGCCGTGACCAACTCGAAGGCATCGAGCGGCTTGCCTCCCGTGTTCACCTTCTCGAACACCACGCAAACGGCTTCCTTGGAGGTCGAACGGTCCAGCGCGATTACCGGCACGCGATACATCTTGAAGTTTTCCAGCACTTCCTTCTTGAAGGTGCGGAACTGTTCCCGCGCCGCCTTGTTCTCCTCGCCCGACCAGTAATCGTTGAACCCGTCCTGCCAGGTATCCCAATCGAATACCTGGCTGACCGGGAACATCAGTTTGGCAAATTCCCTATCCGGCGTGGACAGATCGAGGGTGACTTCGCGCCCGAAATCCGTGCGCTCCATGCGATCCTCCGGCACGCCGCGCACGGCTTCCTCGCGGTTCGCCGTCTCATCGATCGCTTTGACGATGTCGAGATAGAACCAGCGTTTCACGCGCTTCTTCTTCGGGGTGATGGTTTCGACGA
>CAYOCP010000051.1:0-15274 GCA_964402505.1 uncultured Geminicoccaceae bacterium | reverse complement strand
CAGCACACTACCCTTCCGATTATCTTAGCGCGTATGGGGTCAGGACTCTTTTAGGCCGCCTAAAAGAGCCTGACCCCATAAGCTCGCGCGACGGCCCTCGGCCCATTCATTGACAGCCTCTCACGCGGCGAAGCGTTGGCCGGCCTTGCGGATCGCGTCGGCCTCGGGCAAGGACTTGAGGACGTAGCGGCGGTCGCAGTACTTGCAGATCGTCTGGCCGCCCTTCTCGAGCGTCAGGTACTCGAGCGGGTGGCCGAGCACGCCGGCGCCGCCGTCGCACTGGACGTACATCCTATCGGTGAGGACGACCTCCTCGCCATCGACCAGATAGAATTCCTCGTCACCCATGCCCTGCTCCCCCGGCGCCCTTGCCGGTCGCAACCAGCCGGAACCGCTTCATGAATGCCCGCCCCGCGCCACCTGCCACTGTGACCGGCGTCGCCGCTCCCTTGCCAGCTTATGCGATCCAGCTCAAGGGTTTGCGCAAGACCTACCGGGCGAGCGGCGGCCAGCCGGCCAAGCAGGCGCTCAAGGGCGTCGACCTCGAGGTGCCGCGCGGCGCCATCTTCGGCCTGCTCGGCCCGAACGGCGCCGGCAAGTCGACGCTGATCAACATCCTGGCGGGCCTGGTCGTCAAGAGCTCGGGCTCGGCCGCGGTCTACGGCATCGACATCGACCGGCACCCGAGGCGGGCGCGCCTCGCCATCGGCGTGGTGCCGCAGGAGCTCAATCTGGATGCCTTCTTCACGCCGCGCGAGGTCCTGGAGCTGCAGGCCGGGCTCTACGGCGTGCCGAAGCACCGGCGCACCACCGACGCGATCCTCGAGGCGGTCGGCCTCGCCGACAAGGCCGACGCCTATGCCCGCTCGCTCTCCGGCGGCATGCGGCGGCGGCTCCTGGTCGCCAAGGCCCTGGTCCACCACCCGCCGGTCGTCATCCTGGACGAGCCGACCGCCGGCGTCGACGTCGAGCTGCGCCGCCACCTCTGGGAGCACATGCGCGAGCTCAACGCTCGCGGCACCACCATCGTGCTCACCACCCACTACCTGGAGGAGGCGGAGGCGATGTGCGACAGCATCGCCATCATCGACCAGGGCGACGTGGTGGCCTGCGACCGGACGGCGACCCTGCTCCGGCGGCTCGACGAGAAGACGCTGACCCTGACCCTCGACCGGCCGCTGGCGCGCCTGCCCGAGCGCCTCGAAGCCCTCGGCGCCGAGCTCGACGAGGCCGGCCGCATCGTCGTCCGCTATCGGCCGAGCCGGGCCCGGGTCGGCGAGGTCCTCGAAGCCGCGAGCGCGGCCGGCCTCACGATCAGCGATCTCGCCACGACCGAGGCCGATCTCGAGGAGCTCTTCCTCCGCCTCACCGGCCCCGCCGCCCTCCGCGAGCCGCGCGACGACGCTTTGCCAGCCGCTCGGAGTGCGCTATAGGCAGCCCCCAGGCGCCCGTAGCTCAGTTGGATAGAGCGCGTGCCTCCGGAGCACGAGGTCAGAGGTTCGAGTCCTCTCGGGCGCGCCATTTTTCCATCTCTCCGGTCCAAGGGGCGACGCCGGCAGGGCCTCGCTTACCTGCTGGAGCTGTCCGCCAGCCGGCGCATTTCCTGAATCGGGCGTGTGCGGACGCTACGCCAATGGCTTCGCGCGAGCTCTATTCCCCAACCGTTGGGGCGCGAGCTCGACATCAGCGTCGGCATGGTCGGATGAAGTGCTGAAAAAACTGGTGGAGCCGATCGGGATCGAACCGACGACCTCCTGCTTGCAAAGCAGGCGCTCTCCCAGTTGAGCTACGGCCCCACGGGCGTCGATATGGTCGATGGCGCCGGGATTCGCAAGGTTCCCGCGATCATCGGAAGACGGCGTCGAGAAGGGCGCGCATGGCGATGCCGCGGTGGCCGAGGGCGGCTTTCTGGGCCGAGCTCAGCTCGGCGAAGCTCCGGGTCTCGCCTTCGGGCACGAAGATCGGATCGTAGCCGAAGCCGGCCGCACCCCGGGGCCGCTCCAGGAGCGTGCCCTCGACGCGGCCCGAAAAGAGCTCGGCGTGGCCGTCGGGCCAGGCGAGGCAGAGGGCGCTGACGAAGGCGGCGCGCTTCTCGGCCTGCTGCCAGTCGCCGAAGCGGGCGATGAGCTCGGCGGTGACGCGGGCCATGGCGGCGGCGAAATCCTTCTCGGGGCCGGCCCAGCGGGCGGAATGCACGCCCGGCCGGCCGTCGAGGCCCATGACCTCGAGCCCGCTGTCGTCGGCGAGCGCCGGAAGACCCGTCGCCCGTGCCGCGCCATGCGCCTTGAGGGCCGCGTTGCCGGCGAAGTCGGGAGCCGTCTCCTCGGGCTCGACGAGGCCGAGCCCGGCGGCGGAGCGCACGGTGACGCCGCGGCCGGCCAGGAGCTCCTGCAGCTCTCGGAGCTTGCCCGGATTGTGCGAGGCGAGGACCAGGGTGTCGCCGGTGAAGCGCCGGGGCATGGCGGGTCAGCCGGCCTCGACGGCCGCGCGCTGCAAGCCGAGAAGCCGGTCGATGCCGCCTCGGGCCAGCGTCATCAGCCGGGCGAGATCGTCGTTCGGCAGGGGCTCCTTCTCGGCGGTGACCTGGATCTCGACGATGCCGCCGCCGCTGGCGAGAACGAAATTGGCATCCGCCTCGGCCGTGCTGTCCTCCGCATAGTCGAGATCGAGCAGGGCCTCGCCGCCGACGATGCCGCAGGAGACGGCGGCCACGGCATCGGTGAGCGGCAGGGCGGGCAGCGCACCCTCCCGCACCAGCTTCGTGAGCGCCTGGTGGAGCGCCACGTAGGCGCCGGTGATCGAGGCCGTGCGCGTGCCGCCATCGGCGCGCAGCACGTCGCAGTCGACGATGATCTGGCGCTCGCCCATGGCCCCGAGGTCGGTCACGGCGCGAAGGGCGCGGCCGATCAGGCGCTGGATCTCGAGCGTGCGGCCACCCTGTCGGCCACGGGCCGCCTCGCGCGGCGAGCGGCTGTGGGTCGAGCGCGGCAGCATGCCGTACTCGGCGGTGACCCAGCCCGTGCCCTTGTTGCGCAGGAAGGGCGGCACGCGCTCCTCGACCGTCGCGCAGCAGAGGACATGGGTATCGCCGAAGCGGACGAGGCAGGAGCCCTCGGCCTGCGGGTTGAAGCCGGTCTCGAGGACGACCTCGCGAAGCTCATCGGCGGCCCTGCCGGATGCGCGCATCTCTCTCTGCCTCGTCGTTGCGTGGAGGACGGGCTGCCGGCGTGCCGTGGCCCGAGCGGCTGGTAGCGCATCCGGCGGGCCTCGGCAAATCCGCGGGCGAGGCTCAGCCTTCGGCCGGGCCGTCGGCGCAAAGGGCGGCGAGCCGGTGCCCCGCGTCCGCCGGCGGGTCGCGCCAGAGGACCCGCTTGAGCCGGCCCCTGGCGCCGGCCACGAGCTCGAGCCTCGAGCGCGGGCAGCCGAGCCGCTTCGCGAGGAAGGCGAGGAGTGCGGTGTTGGCCTTGCCCTCGACCGGCGGTGCCCGCAGGCGGATGACGAGATGGGCCCGGTCCCGGCCATCCCTGCCGATGCCGTCGACGCGCTCGGCCCTGGCGCCGGGCACCACCCTGATCTCGAGGATCGCCCGGTCCGGCTCGAGCCGCCAGGGCGGCGCCATTCAGAGCACGAGGATCTGGAAGGCGAGGTCGCGGATGAAATAGAGGGCGAGGATCAGGACCACGGGTGAGATGTCGATCCCGCCGAGATTGGGCAGGACGTTGCGGATCGGCCGCAGCAGCGGCTCGGTGATCCGGTGCAGGAAGTCGCCGATCTGGTAGACGACGCGGTTGCCCGTGTTGACCATGTTGAAGGAGACGAGCAGGCTCAGCACCACCATCGCGATCAGGAGCCAGATATAGATCGTGATCACGGTGTTGATGAGGTTGTAGACGGCGATCATCGGGGCTCCGGCACAGGCGTCGGGCGGGGGCGTCGGGCGGGACGGTCGTTCAGGCAAGTAAGGTGCCGCGTTTCGGCTGGCAAGTGTGTCGGCGGGGCGCGCCGGTCGGGGCGGCGCGCCAAGATGCTTGACAGCCGCCCCCGGTCGATCCGATAGAGCCGCGACCCGTGGGGCCGTAGCTCAGCTGGGAGAGCGCTAGAATCGCACTCTAGAGGTCGCCGGTTCGATCCCGGTCGGCTCCACCAATTCCTCGCAATCGCGATCAGGCGCCACGCGCCGGCGATCCGCCTCCGTCTCTTCGAGCTTTACAAGGTGCTTCCGGTTCATCAACCTCCGCCCGTGAGCGCCCGCACGGCAAGAATGAGGTGGAGCATGGCGTCGAAGCAGATCCTGTCGCCTTTGCCCGGCACGTTCTACCGCCGGCCGGCGCCCGACCAGCCGCCGTTCAAGGAAGCCGGCGACCGCATCGCGCTCGGCGACGTGGTGGGTCTGGTCGAGGTGATGAAGTCGTTCCACGAGATCAAGGCGGACGCGGCCGGGACCCTGAAAGCGTTCCTCGTCGAGGACGAGGACGCGATCAGGGCGGGCGAGGCCGTGGCCGACCTCGACGGCTGAGAGCCTTGCGCGAGGTTCGGCTCCTCATCGCCAACCGGGGCGAGATCGCGGTCCGGATCATCCGGGCGGCGCGGGAGCTCGGCTTCGCGACGATCCAGGCCCACAGCAAGGCGGACGCGGATTCGCTGGCCGTCCGCCTCGCCGACGAGGCGATCGAGATCGGGCCGGCGCAGGCGGCCAAGTCCTATCTCCGGATCGAGGCGCTGATCGAGGCGGCGAGGGCCGCGGGCGCCACGGCGGTCCATCCGGGCTACGGCTTTCTCGCCGAGAACGCCGATTTCGCCGATGCCGTGGAGGCCGCGGGCCTCGCCTTCATCGGCCCCACCGGCAAGACCATCCGGCTGATGGGCGACAAGGTGGCGGCGCGCGGGGCGGCGGCCGCCGCGGGCGTGCCGACGGTGCCCGGCAGCGACGGGCAGGTGCGAACCCTGGACGAGGCGCGGCCGCTGGTCGCCGCCACGGGCTTTCCCTTGATGATCAAGGCCGCCGCCGGCGGCGGCGGCCGGGGCATGCGCATCGTCCGGGACGAGGCCGAGCTCGAGCGGCTCCTGCCGCAGGCCAGCGCCGAGGCCAAGGCCGCCTTCGGCGATGGCGGGCTCTATCTCGAGAAGGTGATCGAGCGGGCGCGCCATGTCGAGGTGCAGATCCTGGGTGACGGCGAGCACGTCGTGCACCTCTTCGAGCGCGAATGCTCGCTGCAGCGGCGCCGGCAGAAGGTCTGGGAGGAGGCGCCCGCGGTGGCCCTCGAGACGGCGGTGCGCCGGCAGCTTTGCGCCTCGGCCGTGGCCCTGGCCGAGGCGGTCGCCTATCGCGGCGCCGGCACGCTCGAATACCTCTACGACGACCGGACCGAGGCTTTCCACTTCATCGAGATGAACACCCGGATCCAGGTCGAGCATCCGGTGACGGAGATGGTGACCGGCATCGATCTGGTGCGCGAGCAGCTCCGCGTCTGCCTCGGCGAGAAGCTGCGCTTCAGCCAGGACGAGATCCGCTCGCGCGGCCATGCCATCGAGGTCCGGCTCAACGCCGAGGACCCGGCGAGGGATTTCGCACCGGCACCCGGCCGGATCGACCGGCTGGTGCTGCCGGGCGGGCCGGGCGTGCGCTTCGACGGCCAGCTCTACCAGGGCTACGACGTTCCCCCCTTCTACGATTCGCTGCTCGGCAAGCTCATCGTCTGGGACGAGGACCGGCCGAGCGCCCTGGCGCGGCTGGCGCGGGCTCTGGGCGAGCTGGAGATCGGCGGGGTGGCGACGACGCAGGCGCTGCACCAGGCCCTGGTCGCCGATCTCGAGGTCAGGGCCGCCGAATTCCACACCGCCTGGCTCGAGCGCTGGCTCGAGCGGAACGCGGTGGCGCTCGAGGCCGCGGCCGGCAAGCCAGGGGAGGTGCCTTCGCCATGACCAACCGCTACTCCTTCGGTGGCGACGAGCACATCTTCGTCGAGGTCGAGGAGAGCATGTCGCTCGAGGCGTTCTTCAAGGCGCTCTCGATCACCAAGGCGGTGCGCGACAGCCGGATCGACGGGGTCACCGAGATCTGCCCCGCCAATGCCTCCTTCCAGATCAAGTTCGATCCGGACCGGATCAAGCCGGACGACATGCTGGCCGAGCTGAAGCGGCTCGAGGTCGCGGCGGACCGGGCGCCTTCCGTGATCGAGACGCGGATCTTCGAGTTCCCGGTCTATTACAACGACCCTTGGACGCACGAGACGCTGATGCGGTTTCGCGACCGCCACCAGGACCCCAGCGCCACCGATCTCGACTACGCAGCACGCGTGAACAACAAGGCCAGCGTCGAGGCGTTCATCGCCGCCCATGCCGGCGCGCCCTGGTTCGTCTCGATGGTCGGGTTCGTCGCCGGGCTGCCGTTTCTGTTCCAGATGGTCGAGCGCGCCCGCCAGCTCCAGGTGCCGAAATATCTCCGGCCGCGCACCGACACGCCGAAGCTCACCGTCGGCTATGGCGGCTGCTTCACCGCGATCTACTCGGTGCGCGGCGCCGGCGGCTACCAGATGTTCGGCATCACGCCCGTGCCGATCTACGATCCAAGCGGCGAGATCGGCTACATCAGCGGCGAGACCATGTGCCTCTTCCGGCCGGGCGACATCGTCAAGTTCGAGCCGGTCGACCGCGCCCATTACGATCACGTGGTCGAGGAGGTGGCGGCCGGCCGCTACGCGCCCAAGGTGCGGGACGTCACCTTCTCGCTCGACGACTTCAACGCCGATATCGACGGCTACAACCGGAAGCTCGGGGAGGTGCTCGATGGCCATTGAGGTCGAGGCACCCGGCCTCGCCACCACCGTCCAGGATCTCGGCCGGCCCGGCTACTACCATCTCGGCATCCCGCTCTCGGGTGCGATGGACCGCCTGGCGCTCCGTGCGGCCAACCGGCTGGTCGGCAACGCCGACGATGCGGCAGCGCTCGAGGCCGTCTTCCTCGGTCCCGAGCTGGTCTTCGATGCCGATGCCACGGTGGCCGTCACCGGTGCGGAGCTGCCGCCCAGGGTGGACGGCGAGGCGCGGCCGACCTGGACGAGCTTTCGCGTGAAGGCCGGGCAGAAGCTCGCCTTCGGCTACCTCGAGGCGGGGGCGCGTGCCTATATAGCGGTCGCGGGCGGCATCGACGTGCCGGCGGTGCTCGGCAGCCGCTCGACCTATGCGCTGGGCGCCCTCGGCGGCCACAAGGGCCGGCCGCTCCAGGCGGGCGATCGCCTGCCGGTCGGCCGGGGCGGCGGTGCTCCCGAAGGGCGCTCGATACCGGAGCCGCTGAGGCGCGGGCCCGCAGGCTCGCCCGTGGCGCTGCGCGTCCTGCCCGGCCTCTACTGGCACCGGCTGACGGAGGCCGCCGGCCGGCAGTTTCTCGCCGACACCTGGAAGGTGGCGCCCGAGGCGGACCGCATCGGCTACCGCTTTCGGGGCGGCAGGCCGCTCGAGCTCGTGCCGCACGAGCAGCCGTTCGGCGCCGGCTCCGATCCCTCCAACATCGTCGATGCCTGCTATCCCTACGGCTCGATCCAGGTGCCGGGCGGCAGCGAGCCCATCGTGCTGCATCGCGATGCCGTCTCCGGCGGCGGCTACATGATGGTCGGCACCGTGATCTCCGCGGACATGGACCTGATCGGCCAGCTCCAGCCGCACACCGCCGTCAGGTTCGTCGCCGTCGACATGGCCGAGGCCCTCGCCGCCCGGCACGAGCGGCAGGCCGTTCTCGACAAGATCCAGGCGCATCTGGCATGAGCCATCGCTTCAATCCACGGAGAACCGCACGATGCACCCGACGCTGACCGCAGCCCTCTGGCCGAGCTCGGCCCGAAGCCTTCTCGCGCAAGCCGTGCTGGTCCTCGCCGGCACGCTGCTTCTGGCCCTCTCGGCCAGGGTCCAGGTGCCGTTCTGGCCGGTGCCGATGACCATGCAGACCTTCGTCGTGCTCGGCATCGGTGCGGCCTACGGCGCCAGGCTCGCCGGCATCACGCTCCTGACCTATCTGGCGCAGGGGGCCCTGGGCCTGCCGGTCTTCGCCACGGGCGCCGGGCTCGCCTACCTCGCCGGTCCGACCGCCGGCTATCTGGTCGGCTTTTTTGTCGCAGCCGTCCTCGTCGGCTATCTCGCCGACGAGGGGCTCGGCCGCACGCATCTCTCGGCCTTCCTCGTCTTTCTCGCCGCCACCGTGCTGATCTTCCTCTGCGGTGCCGCCTGGCTGACGCTCTTGATCGGCCCGGGCAAGGCTTTCGCCGCGGGAGTCCTGCCTTTCCTGCCGGCCGAGGCGGCCAAGCTGCTGCTCGCCACCCTGTTCTTTCCGGCCACCTGGAGGCTGGTGCGCGAGTGATTCCGGGAGGGCTCTGGCGGGATCGGACGTCCTCAACCTCGAGTTTTCGACTTGACGGGGACTTTCTCCCTTATAGGTGGAATATCGCTTCCCTGGCTCGCCCATGTCTGGTACCATTCTGCCATATGAAAGGAAAAGTGGCGCGCATGCGCTGCTAGGCCGCAAGGACGAGGCACCGGCACCATCATGATCGAACGTGACGGACAGGTTGGTCGAATGCGCACCGTTCCCCTGCGCTACGGCACGAGGCGCCATCCGATCGAAGCCGCCAGCAACTCGCCCGCCCACCCACAGCTCTTCATCGTCGCCGCCAGCCTGGCGCTCTGGACCCTCATCATCGCCTTCTGCTCGTTCCTTTTGGGCTAGGAAAGGCCCGCCCTGAAAGCTCGCCGGCTGCGCTTCACCCTGATCGTCGTCACCAGCCGCGACGGCTACATCGTGCCCCGGGACGGCGCCTCGCCCGAGACCTGGGCCTCGCGCGAGGAGCAGCGGCATTTCCGCGGCCTCGTCGCCGATCTCGACTGGGCCTTCATGGGGCGCCGCACGCACGAGCTGGCCTGGCACCCGAGCCGCCGACGCGTCGTCTTCAGCCGCGTCCTGGCCGGCCCCGCATGGCGGCACCCCTTCCATCTCTGGGCCGATCCGGCCCGCTCCGGCCTGGACGCGATCCTGGCGGAGCTCCGGCCGGTTCATCCGGCCGAGCGCTGCGGCATTCTGGGCGGTGTCGCGGTGCACGACTGGTTCGCCGCGGGCGGCCTGATCGACGCAGCCGAGCTCACCATCGAGCCCCTGACCTTCGAAGGCGGCCTGCCGCTCTTCTCCTGGGCGAAGGGCCTCGATCCGTGCCGAAGCCTTGCCGGCCTCGGTCTCCGGCAGGTGGGCGAGCGCCGGCTCAACGAGGGCGGCACGCGGCTGCTGCGCCTCGAGCGCCCCTGAAGCTTCCGGCTTCAGCCCTGGATGGACCCCTGAAGCTTCCGGCTTCAGCCCTGGATGGACCCCTGAAGCCTCCGGCTTCAGCCCTGGATGGAATAGCCGCCATCGGCCGGAATGGCGGTGCCGGTGATGAAGTCGGAGGCCGGGCTCGCGAGGAAGACGGTGAGCCCCGCCATGTCCTCGGGCGTGCCCCAGCGGCCGGCCGGCGTGCGGGTGAGCACCTTCTCGTTCAGCCCCTCGATCTCGGCCCGGCCGCGGCGCGTGAGGTCCGTGTCGATCCAGCCCGGCAGGATGCAGTTGACCTGGATGTTGTCCCTGGCCCAGGCGGTGGCGAGCGCCCGGCTGAGCTGCACCACGCCGCCCTTGCTCGCCGCGTAGGCGGCGACGACCGGGATGCCGAAGATCGACATCATCGAGCCGGTCGTGATGATCTTGCCGCCACCTTGCCGGCAGAGGGCCGGATAAGCGGCATGGGCGGTGTTGAAGACGCCGTCGAGATTGACCGCCAAGACCTCGCGCCATTCGGCGAACTCATAGTCTTCCGGGCGCTTCCTGATATTGATGCCGGCATTGCAGACGGCGATGTCGAGCCGGCCGAGCTCGGCCTCGACGCGCTCCACCATGGCGACGCATTGCGCCGGATCGGCGACCTCGCCGACGAGGGCGAGGGAGCGAATGCCGTCCTTGGCGAGCTCCCTGCCGGCGGCCTCGGTCTTGGCGGCATTGCGCCCCGAGATCGCCACTGCCGCACCGGCCCGGCCGAGGCCCCTGGCCATGCCGAGCCCGATGCCGCCATTGCCGCCGGTCACGAGGGCGACCTTGCCGCCGAGGTCGAAGGGATCACGCATGGCTTGCCTCCACTGGTTGTCCGGCCGTCTATCCGTTAGACCTCCCGCCGAATGGCCCGACACCTAGACGGGAGCCTCGAGCTTGCCAAGCCGTGCCACAGCCGGCGTCGCCTTCGCGTTCTTCGCCCTCCTCGCCCTGCAGGCGCTCGCGGCGCCGGCGCTCAGGTCGGCGGCCGGCCTGGCGCCGAGCGAGCTGGTCGTGACACGCCCGGGGCTCGTGCTGGTCGACGTGGCCGAGCGCCGGGCGGAGCTCGAGGCGCTGCCCGAGGCGGAGCGCGAGGCCCTTTGCGGCCCGCCCCTCCAGAGCTGGCCCAGGCACGGCGTGCAGCGCAATGTCAGCGGCGGCGCGCAGCCGGCGCAGACCCTGGCACTCACCATGATGCAGGCGGCGGCCCGCTACCTCGCGGCCGGCGATGCGGCGGCGCGCGACGCCATCGTCTCGAACCTCCTCCGCTTCGCCGAAGGCGATGGGCTCTCGCGCATGATCGAGCCGGTCACCGTCAACCACTTCTACAATCTGGACCGCACGCTTCTGCCGATCATCGCGGCCTTCGCCATGGTGCACGACGATCCGGCTCTCGCACCCGGGGAGGTGGCGACCATACGCGGCTGGCTCGACCGTCTGGTGCGGCAGCGCGGACCCGACCGGGTGACCGATCCGACCCTGGTCAGCAGCCGCAACAACCATCGCTATCTCCGCGACAGCGTCACCATGGCCTGGGGTGCCTTCGCGGGCGACAACGCGCTCTTCTTCACCGGCGTCGATCGCTTCCGCATCGCCCTCGAGCAGATGCGGGAGGACGGCAGCCTGCCGCTCGAGACGGATCGCGGGGCGGAGGCCCTCTTCTACCAGCGCCATGCGATCGCCTCGCTCGTCACCATCGCCGAGATCGCCGCGGTCCAGGGCTACGACCTCTACGCGCTGACCAATGCCGAGGGCCACGGCCTGCACCGGATGGTGGAGTTCCTCGTCCGCGGCATCGCCGATCCGGCCGTGCTCGCGCCCTATACCGATGCACCGCAGGATCTGGGCTTCCTCGACTGGCGCGGCCACGCGCGGCACTACATGGCCTGGTTCGAGGCCTATCGCGCCCGTTTTCCCGAAAGCCCGCTCACCCAGGAGCTCGAAGCCCTGATCGAGGCGCGGGGCTCGCTCGAGGGCCGGCTCGTCGACGAGTATTCCGGCGGGATGACAACCTGCCTCTATGCGGATCCGACGACGCAGCTCGCCGTCTCCGCCGACTGAGCGGCCGCCGGCGTTCTTTCGCATTGTGAGCGGATCGCGCAACGACTAACCATTGATCGGTCAACGGAAAGGGCAGGGACCGGCGATGGGCAAGCTGACCACGCATGTGCTGGACACGATGTCGGGGCGACCCGGGGCCGACATGCAGCTGACCCTCTACCGGCTCGAGGGTGCGGAGCGCACCAGGCTCGCCGAGACGCGCACCAACGGGCAGGGGCGGGTCGACCGCCCGCTGCTCGAGGGCTCCGCCATGGGCCGCGGCCTCTACGAGCTGGTCTTTCAGGTCGGCCACTACTTCAAGATGCTGGGCGTCGACCTGCCCAATCCCGCCTTCCTCGACGAGGTGCCGATCCGCTTCGGCATCGAGGATTCGAGTGCCGACTACCACGTCCCGCTCGTCGTCTCGCCCTTCGCCTATTCCACCTACCGGGGCAGTTGATGCGGCGACGGCTGCGCTTTCTGCTCGGCCACGAGCCGGTCGAGCTCGACGCGATCGACCCGACGCTGACCGTCCTCGAGTGGCTGCGCCGGGTGGCCTTCCGGCGGGGCACCAAGGAGGGCTGTGCGGAGGGCGATTGCGGCGCCTGCAGCGTCGTCGTGGCCGCGCCCGAGGGCGGGCGGCTGCGCTATCGGGCGGTGGATGCCTGCATCCGCTTCATGGCGACGCTCGACGGCTGCCAGCTCTTGACGGTGGAGGACCTGAAGGGACCGGACGGCACGCTGCACCCGGTGCAGGCGGCCCTGGTCGCGCAGCACGGCTCGCAATGCGGATTCTGCACGCCCGGCTTCGTCATGACCCTCTTCGCCCTCTACGCGGCGGGCGGAGAGAAGCCGTCGCGGCAGCGCATCGACGACGCGCTCGCCGGCAATCTCTGCCGCTGCACCGGCTACGGGCCGATCATCGAGGCGGCGCTACGGATGCACGAGACGCCGGGGGCGGCGGCGCATCTGGCGGAGCGCGAGGCGGAGGTGCTGGCCCGCCTCGAGGCCTGGCGCGACGCCGAGACGCTGGCGATCGGCGAGGGCGGGCGCATGTTCTACGCCCCGGCCGACCTCGCGAGCCTGCTCGATCTCAGCGCCGATCATCCCGAGGGCACGCTCCTCGCCGGCGCCACCGATGTGGGCTTGTGGGTCACCAAGCAGCATCGCCGGCTCGATCCCGTCATCTGGATCGGCCGGGTGGCCGAGCTCGCCACCATCGAGGAGCGTGACGGTGCGCTGAGCATCGGCGCCGGCGTCACCTACGCCGAGGCGCATGCCCGGCTCGCCGCACTCTGGCCCGAGGTGGGCGAGCTGGTCCGCCGCCTCGGCGGCGAGCAGATCCGTGCCGTCGGCACGATCGGCGGCAACATCGCCAACGGCTCGCCCATCGGCGACAGCCCGCCCTGGCTGATCGCCGCCGGCGCCACCCTGCACCTCA
This sequence comes from uncultured Geminicoccaceae bacterium, assembly GCA_964402505.1. GTDB lineage: Bacteria > Pseudomonadota > Alphaproteobacteria > Geminicoccales > Geminicoccaceae > SLRI01. The sequence continues at coordinate 2,477 of CAYOCP010000051.1, read as the reverse complement.
GGCACCGCGACGGCCGCCGCTCGCTGCCGCTCGAGGACTTCTTTTTGGCCTACGGCAAGCAGGATCTGCGACCGGGCGAGATCGTCGAGCGGGTGAGCGTGCCTTTGCCCGAAGCGGATTCGGTGCTGCGCTGCTACAAGATCAGCAAGCGCTTCGACCAGGACATATCGGCCGTCTGCGCCGCCATATGGCTCCGCCGCGAGGGCGGGCGGATCGCCGCCGCCCGGATCGCCTGTGGCGGCATGGCAGCGACCCCCCGGCGGGCCCGGGAGGCCGAGGCGGCGCTTCTGGGCCAACCCTTCGCCGAGGCGACGTTCCGCCGCGCCATGGGAGCCCTCGTCCGGGATTTCCAGCCCATCGACGACATGCGCGCCTCGGCCGCCTACCGGCTGAAGGTGGCGCAGAACCTGCTGCTCAAGGCCGGACTCGAGGCGGAGAACGAAGCCGGCACGCAGCTTCGCCTGCCCGGCAGGCGCGAGCCCGTCCATGTCTGAGGCGAGCCCCATCGGCCGTGCCCTGGCGCACGACAGCGCCCTTCGCCACGTCACCGGCGAGGCGGTCTATGTCGACGACATCCCCGAGCCCGTCCGCTGCCTCGAAATCCACATCGCCCGGGCGGAGCGGGCGCATGCCCGCGTGACGAAGCTCGACCTCGGCGCCGTCCGGACCGCACCCGGGGTCGTGGCCGTGCTCACCACAGCCGACATTCCGGGAACGAACGACATCAGCCCGGTCGGCCGCGACGACGAGCCCGTCTTCGCCGGCGAGATCGTGCAGTACTGGGGCCACGCGCTCTTCGCCGTGGCGGCGGGCACGGTGCACGAGGCCCGCGCCGCCGCGGCGCTGGCCCTTGTCGAGTACGAGGACCTGCCGCCGCTGCTCGACATCGACGAGGCGCGGGCCCGGGAGGACCATGTCTGGCCGCCCGGGCGGATGCAGCGGGGCGACGCGGCGCGCGCACTCGCGGCGAGCCCGCGCCGCATCGACGGCCGGATCACCATCGGCGGGCAGGATCATTTCTACCTCGAGGGGCACGTGGCCCTGGCGCTGCCCGGCGAGGGCGGCGACATGATGGTCTACAGCTCGACGCAGCACCCGAGCGAGGTGCAGCACATGGTGGCGCAGGTGCTCGGCGTGCCGTCGCACAGTGTCACCGTCGAGGTCCGGCGCATGGGCGGCGGCTTCGGCGGCAAGGAGACGCAGAGCAACCTCTTCGCCTGCGTGGCGGCGCTCGTCGCACGCAAGACCGGCCGCCCCGCCAAGTGCCGGCTCGACCGCGACGACGACATGATCATGACCGGCAAGCGCCACGACTTCACGGTGGACTACCGCCTCGGCTTCGACGCGGACGGGAGCATCCGCGCCGTCGACATGGACCTCGCCTCGCGCTGCGGCTACTCGGCCGACCTCTCCGGGCCCATCAACGATCGCGCCCTCTTCCACGCCGACAACTGCTATTTCTATCCGGACGTCGCCCTCGTCTGCCATCCCTGCCGGACCAACATGGTCTCCGCCACGGCCTTTCGCGGCTTCGGCGGGCCGCAAGGCATGGTCGCGGCCGAGCGGCTGATCGAGGAGATCGCGATCCGGACGGGCCGCGATGCGCTCGAGGTCCGAAAGCGCAATTTCTACGGCCCTGGCGAGCGCGCTGTCACCCCCTACTGGATGACCATCGAGGACAACGTCATCGAGCGGGTGGTGGCGGAATGCGAGCGGGACAGCGACTATTGGCGCCGGCGGCAGGCGATTGCACGCTTCAATGCAGGGAGCCGCTGGCAGCGCAAGGGCCTGGCGCTGACGCCGGTCAAGTTCGGCATCTCCTTCACCACGACCGCCTTCAACCAGGCCGGTGCCCTCGTCCACATCTACAAGGACGGCTCGGTCCACCTGAACCATGGCGGCACCGAGATGGGGCAGGGGCTCTTCATCAAGGTGGCGCAGGTGGTGGCGGACGAGCTGGCGCTGCCTTTGGAGCGGATCAGGATCACCGCGACCACGACCGGCAAGGTCCCCAACACCTCGGCCACCGCCGCCTCCTCGGGCTCCGATCTCAACGGCATGGCGGCCCTGGCCGCGGCGGGCGAGCTCAAGGCGCGGCTCGTCGCCTTCGCCGCCGAGCAGCACCAGATGCCGCCCGAGGCGGTGGACTGGCTGCCGGGCCGGGTGCGCGTCGGCGGCGACGAGATCGCCTTCGACCGCCTCGTGCACGACGCCTACATGAACCGCGTCCAGCTCTCGGCCACCGGCTTCTACAAGACCCCGGAGATCCACTGGGACCGGACGACGGGCCGGGGCAAGCCCTTCTACTACTTCGCCTACGGTGCCGCCTGCAGCGAGGTCACCATCGACACGCTCACCGGCGAATACCGGGTCGACCGGGTCGACATCGTCCACGATGTCGGCCGCTCGCTGAACCCGGCCATCGACAGGGGCCAGATCGAGGGCGGCTTCATCCAGGGCATGGGCTGGCTCACCAC
>CAYOCP010000050.1:0-16023 GCA_964402505.1 uncultured Geminicoccaceae bacterium | reverse complement strand
GGGTCGGCGAGGGTGCTGGTGTCGCCCAGGGCGTCGTGCTCGTTGGCGGCGATCTTCCGGAGGATCCGGCGCATGATCTTGCCGCTTCGGGTCTTGGGCAGGCCCGGCGCCCATTGGATGAAATCGGGGCTGGCGATGGGGCCGATGTCGTTCCGGACGTGGCTGACGAGGTCCTTCTTGAGGGCATCCGAGGGCTCGATGCCGTTCTGCAGGGTGATGTAGCAGTAGATGCCCTGGCCCTTGATGTCGTGCGGGAAGCCGACGACGGCGGCCTCGGCCACGGCGGGGTGGGCGACCAGCGAGCTCTCGACCTCGGCCGTGCCCATGCGGTGGCCGGAGACGTTGATGACGTCGTCGACGCGACCGGTGATCCAGTAGTAGCCGTCGGCGTCGCGCCTGGCCCCGTCGCCGGTGACGTAGACGCCCGGAAAGGTGGAGAAGTAGGTCTGGATGAAGCGCTCGTGGTCGCCCTGGATGGTGCGCATCTGGCCGGGCCAGCTGTCCAGCATGACGAGGTTGCCCTCGCCCTCGCCCTCGACCCTGTTGCCGTCGTTGTCGACGATGCCGGGCTGGACGCCGAAGAAGGGAAGCGTGGCGGAGCCGGGCTTGAGATCGATGGCACCCGGGATGGGCGAGATCAGGATGCCGCCGGTCTCGGTCTGCCACCAGGTGTCGACGACCGGGCAGCGGCCGTCGCCGACCACCGAGTGGTACCAGCGCCAGACCTCGGGATTGATCGGCTCGCCGACCGAGCCGAGGAGTCGAAGGCTCTTGCGCGAGGTGGCCTTGACCGGATCGTCGCCCTTCTGCATCAGCGCCCGGATGGCCGTGGGTGCCGTGTAGAAGATGGTGACGTGGTGCTTGTCGATCACGTTCCAGAAGCGGGAGATGTCGGGATAGTTGGGCACGCCCTCGAACATCAGGGTGGTGGCGCCGTTGGCGAGCGGTCCGTAGACGATGTAGCTGTGGCCCGTGACCCAGCCGACATCGGCGGTGCACCAGTAGACGTCGCCCTCATGGTAGTCGAAGACGTAGTGGTGGGTCATGGCGCAGAAGAGGAGGTAGCCGCCCGAGGTGTGCAGCGCTCCCTTGGGCTTGCCGGTGGAGCCCGAGGTGTAGAGGATGAAGAGCGGGTCCTCGGCGTTCATCACCTCGTAGTCGCATTCGTCGTCGGCATCCTTCAGGGCGAGCATGCCGTCGATGTCGCGGCCCTTGGTCATCGGCACGTTCATGCCGGTATGGCGGAACATCAGGACCTTGACGTCCTTGGCGCATTTGGCGAGCGCCTTGTCGGCATTGGCCTTCAAGGGCACGCTGCGGCCGCCGCGCAGCCCGCCGTCGGCAGTGACGAGAACCTTGGAGCCGCAGTCGTTGATGCGGTCGGCGAGGCTGTCCGGCGAGAAGCCGCCGAAGACGACCGAATGGACGGCGCCGAGGCGGGCGCAGGCCAGCATGGTGTAGGCGGCGGCCGGGATCATCGGCAGGTAGATGGTCACCCGATCGCCCTTCTTGACCCCCATGTCCTTGAGGATGCTCGCGACCTTGCAGACGTTGTGGTAGAGCTCGCGATAGGTGATCTTGTGATCGACGTCGGGGCTGTCGCCCTCCCAGATCAGCGCCACCTGGTTGGCGCGGGTGGCGAGATGCCGGTCGACGCAGTTGTAGCAGACGTTGAGCTCGCCATCCTCGAACCACTTGATCGAGACGTCGCCGGTGAAGCTCGTGTCCTTGATCCGGGTCGGCGGCTTCGCCCAGCTCAGGCGCCCGGCCTCGCGGCCCCAGAAGCCCTCGGGATCGGTGATGGATTCCTCGTACATCCGGCGATAGGTCGCGGCATCGCAATGCGAGGACGCCGCCCATTCCGCGCTGACCTTGTACAAGTCCGACATGTCGTTCTCCCTATGCGCGCCGTGCTCCGGACGAGGTTCCGGCTCCATTGCGCCCTTGGTGCGCCAGCCGGCCCCGGGGCACGATGCTCCCCGATGCCACGGGGACGTTTTGCCGCAACGGGCGAATTCGGGAATGCACGCTGCGTCCGGCGTCTGTCCCGGGGCTTATCCACAAGCTCACGCACACCACCACGACTATCCCCATCATTATCAACAAGATGTGGGTAAGTCACTGATTCGGGAAGCCGTCCGCCGGGTTCCCGACTCGCCCGAATCGAGGCCAGCGGCGGCCTCGCGTCAAGGGGAAAGAACGCTTGACAGAAGGTCAGCCGGAGGTGGTGTCGAGCCAGGCTTCGACTGCCGGCAGGAGCCGGTCGACGATCACCGCGACCCCTCGGGCATTGGGGTGGATGCCGTCCTCGGTCAGCAGGCCCGGCTCGGCGGCGACGCCGTCGAGGAAGAAGGGATAGAGCGGCACGTCGTAGCGTTCGGCCAGTCTCGGGAAGACGGCGGCGAAGGCGTCGCCGTAGCGGGAGCCCAGATTGGGCGGTGCCAGCATGCCGAGCAGCATGACGTGGATGCCCTCCGCCTGCGCCCGCTCGATGATGGCGGCGAGATTGGCCTGCATGGCGTCGACCGGCAGGGCGCGGAGCGCGTCGTTGCCGCCGAGCTCGACGAGGAGGTGGGTCGGGGAGTCGCCGAGCACCCAGTCGAGCCGGGCGAGGCCGCCCGCCGAGGTGTCGCCGGACACGCCCGCATCGAGAACCTCGCAAGGATGGCCGCGGTCATGGAGCGCTTCCTCGAGCTGCACCGGAAAGGCCTCCTCGAGGGCGACGCCGTAGCCGGCGGTGAGCGAATCGCCGAGCACGGCGATGCGGCAGGATGCCGTCTTCGAGGTGCCCAGGGCTTCGGCGGCTTCGGCCGCGGCGGCGCCGGCGAGGGCCGCGGCAATCGCGGCGGCGCGCTTGAGGAAGCGGCGGCGGGTTCCAGATTGGGGCCCATGCGATGAAGCGACGGGCGAAGGATTCATGGAAGACCGAATGCGCATGATAAGTCTGCGTGACGTCCATTTGACCCTGACGAGCGGCGCCGGCCCGGTCGACATCCTGAAGGGCATCGACCTGGACGTCGCCGCCGGCACGAGCCTGAGTGTCGTCGGTCCGTCCGGGTCGGGCAAGTCCAGCCTGCTCGCCGTCATTGCCGGCATCGAGCGGCCGACGCGGGGTGCCGTCCGGGTGGCGGGCACCGATCTCGGCATGCTCGACGAGGACGGGCTCGCGCTTTTCCGGCGCCGGCGCGTCGGCGTGCTCTTCCAGTCCTTTCATCTGATCCCGACCATGACCGCACTCGAGAACGTGGCGCTGCCGCTCGAGCTCGCCGGACGGCGGGACGCTTTCGAGCGGGCGCGGGCGGGGCTCGCCGAGATCGGGCTCGAGGGGCGGCTCGAGCACTATCCGGGCCAGCTCTCGGGCGGCGAGCAGCAGCGCGTGGCGCTGGCGCGGGCGCTCGCCAACGAGCCCGAGCTCCTGCTCGCCGACGAGCCGACCGGCAATCTCGACCGGAGCACCGGCCGGCAGATCGCCGAGCTGATCTTCGCGGCGCGCGAGCGGCGCGGGGCGACGCTCTTTCTCATCACCCACGATCCGACGCTCGCGTCCTTGTGCGACGAGACGCGGGCGATGCAGGGCGGCCGGCTGGATGCGGGCGATGTCGAGGCCGCCGCCTTGCTGGGCGCCGCCTCGTGATCCTTTCGCGGCTTCTCGGCATCGGCCTTCGCGATCTGCGCGGCAGCAGCCGGGCCGCCTTCATCATCCTCGGCTGCCTGACGCTCGGGGTGGCCACCATCACCGGCATCGGCTCGCTCCGCGCCAGCCTCACCGACACGCTCGAGCGCGATGCGCGCGTCCTGGTCGGCGGCGATCTGGTGATCGAATCGACCTATCGGGAGCTGCCGCCGGCGGAACTTCACGCGATCGTTCCGGCAGACGCCCGCGTCACCCACACGATCACGACCAACGCCATCGCCTTCGCCGACAGCGGCCGGCAGGTGCCGGTGGCGCTGAAGGCGGTCGACGGCGCCTACCCGCTCTATGGCGAGGTCGTCATCGAGCCGGAGATGACGCTTCCGGAGGCCCTGGCCGGCGGAGGGGCGCTGGTCGAGCCGGCGCTGCTGCAGCGGCTCGACGTCGCCATCGGCGACAGCCTCGCCCTCGGCAATGGCCGGGTCGCGATCCGGGGTGTGCTCGCCGCCGAGCCCGACCGGATCGGCGGCTTCGTCGGCCTCGGTCCCCGGGTCATGATCGACACGGCCACGCTGGATGCGCTCGACATCCTGACGCCGGGTGCCCTGGTTCGGCACAAATACGGCGTGGCACTGGCCGATCCGGGGGAGGCGCGGGGTCTGGTCGCGGCGCTCCGCCGCGACTTCCCGGAGGCCGCGTGGCGGGCGCAGAGCTTTCAGGACATGCAGCCGCGCATCGCCCAAAACGCCGACCGGCTCGCGGGCTATCTCTCGCTCGCCGGCATCGCGGCGCTTCTGGTCGGCGGGCTCGGGGTCGGCATCGTCGTCGACGCCCATCTGCAGAGCCGCAGGCGAACCATCGCCATCTTCCGCTGCGTCGGCATGACCACGCGCGACGTCTTCGTGGTTCTCGGGCTGCAGGTGCTGCTGCTCTCGCTGGGCGGACTGGTCCTGGGCGCCCTGGTCGGCACGCTCCTGCCGTTCGCCGTGCATCTCCTGCCGCGGGACCTCCTGCCGATCGAGCTTCTGGTCGGCGTGCAGCCCTTCGCCATCCTTTCGGCCGCGCTCTTCGCCACGGCGACGGCGGCGCTCTTCGCGGCGCTGCCGCTGGTGCGGGCGGTATCGGTGACACCCGCCGCCCTTTTCAGGGACGATGCGCCGGAGGCAGCGGGTCGAAAGCCGCGGCTTCGGGCGTGGCCCTGGCTCCTGGGCCTCGGCCTCGTGCTGCTGCTGACGGCCCTTCTGGCGGTGCCCGATCCCTTCGTGGCGCTGGTCTTTCTCGGCATCGTGCTGGTGGCGTCGCTCGTCACCACGGGGCTCGCCCGGCTCGGGCTTCTCGGCGTCGGCCGGCTGGCGCGGCATGCGCGCGGGCTCTGGCGACTGGCGCTCGGCCAGCTCCGCCGGGCGGAGCGCGTGGCGACGGCCTCGGTCGTGGCGCTGGCGGCCGGCACGGCGGTGCTGACGACCGTGCTCCTGGTCGAGAACGGGCTCCGGCGCGAGCTCGTCCAGAACCGGCCGGAAAGCGCGCCGAGCGTCGTCTTCATCGACATCCAGGAGAACCAGCGGCCCCTTTTCGAGGCGGTGGTCGGCCGCTTCGAGGGTGCCCGCATCCTGCAGATGGAGCCGGTCCTGCGCGCCCGGGTGGTCAGGATCGCGGGCGTGCCGGTCGACGAGGCGCGGATCGGGGAGAACGTGCGCTGGACCGTGCGGCGCGACCGCGGCCTGTCGTTTCGGGCGGGCCCGCCGGCCGATCCGACCCTGACCGCGGGTGAATGGTGGCCCGAGGGCTATGGCGGCCCGCCTCTGGTCTCGATCGAGGACGAGGTGGCGCGCGGCTACGGCATCGGCGTCGGCGACACCGTCACCTTCAACGTGCTCGGCCGGCTGGTCGAGGCCGAGGTCGCGAATCTCCGGCCCGAGATCGACTGGTCCGAGGGACGGATCGACTTCGTCTTTGTGCTGAGCCCCGGCGTCGTCGACAAGGCACCGCACACGCTCATCGCGGCGATCGAGGCGCCGCCCGGCGAGCAGGCGGCTCTCCTCGACGCGATGGCGCGGGAGCTGCCGAACGTGACGCCGTTCGCCATCGACGAGCTGATCGCGCGGATCACCGACATTCTCGACAAGATCGGCCTCGCCGTTCGCGTCATGGCGGCGGTGACGCTGGCGACGGGCCTCGCGGTCCTGGTGAGCGCTCTCGTCGCCGCCAGGCGCGAGCAGCTTCGCCAGGCGGTGCTGCTCAAGGTGGTGGGGGCGGAGCGGCGGCAGATCGGCGCTCTCTTCCTCGGCCAGCAGGCGGCGATCGGCGTGGTCGCGGCCCTGATCGGGGCCGGCCTGGGGCTGGTCCTGAGCTTCGTCGTGCTGCGCTTCGCCTTCGGCCTGCCCTGGCATCCTGCGGCCCTGCCGGTGACGCTGGTGCCGGCGGTGGCCGTGCTGGCGACGCTCGGGCTCGCCGCGCTCGGGCTTCGCCGCATCCTCGCCCAGCCCGCCGCCCTCATCCTGCGCCAGCGCTGAGCCCGGCGGTGCCGGCTCCAGGAGCGGCCTGGAACCGGACCCTTGCGGCAAGGCGAAGGCCGCATGAAATTTCCTTCATGTTTCCCTTTGGGCGGTTCCGGCCGCACCGGGCGACAGCCGGTCCGGCTTGATCGCAGCCGCCGTTTCGCCATATTGGACGGGGACGTATCAGGGCAGATTCGCTCGCTCGGAAAGGGACAACAAATGGAACCACGCATGGACCAGCGGTTGGCGCACGGTGCCGTCGTCGACACCTCGATCGATGCCGGCCTGCGGAGTCACATGCTCTCCGTCTACAACTACATGGGGCTGGCCCTGGTCTTGACCGGGCTCACGGCCTTCGTGACGGCGTCGTCGCCGGCGCTTCTGCAGGTGATCTTCGGCACGCCGCTCAAGTGGGTGGTGATGCTGGCACCTCTGGGCTTCGTCTTCTTCCTCGGCGCCAAGATCCGCACGCTCAGCCTGAGCGCCACGCAGATCACCTTCTGGGCGTTCGCGGTGGTCATGGGTCTTTCCATGGCCAGCATCTTCCTCGTCTTCACTGGCGCCAGCATCGCGCGCGTCTTCTTCATCACCGCCGCGACCTTCGGGGCGATGAGCCTCTACGGCTACACCACCAAGCGCGACCTCTCGAAGCTGGGCTCGTTCCTGTTCATGGGGCTGATCGGCATCGTCATCGCCATGCTGGTCAACATCTTCATCGGCAGCTCGGCGCTCCAGTTCGCGATCAGCGTGATCGGCGTTCTGGTCTTCACCGGCCTCACCGCCTACGATTCGCAGCGCATCAAGGAGGAGTACTACTCCTACAACGGTGCGGAGATCGCCACCAAGGGCGCGATCATGGGCGCGCTCAGCCTCTATTTGAACTTCATCAATCTTTTCATGATGCTGCTGCAGCTCTTCGGCAATCGCAACTGAGCCGAGCGCTCGTGACCGAGAAGGAAGCGGCCCGCGCGAGCGGGCCGTTTTCGCGTTCGGGCCCCGGCTTTCAGGCGAGGCCCTCGCTATAGGCGTCGCCGTCGCCGGCGCAGGTCGCGAGCAGGCGCGGATCGGCCCGGAGCAGCTCCGGCGCGCCCCGGGCGACGATGGTGCCCTGGGCCAGGACGTAGCCCCGATCGGCCCGGGCCAGGACCGCCTCGCCGTAACGATCGGCCAGCAGCAGCGTGTAGCCGTCGCGGGAAAGGGAGCGGACCAGCTCGCCCGCCCGCTCCGCGCCGAGTGCCGGGAAGAGATCGTCGATCAGGAGGAGGCGGGGCATGCCGAGCAGCGCCCGGGCGAGATCGACGAGCCGGCGGCCGGCCTCGCCCTGCGCCATGACCGGCTGGTCGAGGCAGCCCAAAATCTCCGGCAGATACTCGGCGAGCCGGGCGAGGGCGCGACTTCGGAGCCGGCCGCCTTTCACCGCCAGCGCCAGATGCTCCTTCACGGTGAGGCCGCAAAAGAGGGGCGGGTCGGCGAAGGCGGCGCGAATGCCCTGGAGCTGCCGGGCGAGCGGCGGCAGGGGGGTGATGTCCCGGCCATCGAGACGGACGATGCCGGCCCGGGGACGGGCGAGGCCCAGGATCAGGTCGACCAGGAGCGACTTGCCGGCTCCCGGCCCGCCGACGAGGGCGACCGTGCTGCCCTCCTCGATCTCGAGCGAGACGTCCTCGAGCAGCCAGGCGCCGGAGGCGACGACCTCGAGCCCTTCGAGGCGGAGCAGCGGCGTCAAAGCGCGGCTCCGGTCAGCGCCTCGAACACGCGGGAATCCTCGCCGACCGATCGTGGCGTGCCGGTGGCGAGCAGGCGACCCCGATGCAGGACGGTGCAGGCGTGGGCGAAGGAGCCGAGCGTGGCGAGATCGTCGTCGATGGCGATCACCGCCGGGCCCGCCGCCGCGACCCGCTGCATGAGCGCCGCCACCGTCCTGCGGTCGGCGCCGCCGAGGCCGGAAAGCCCGTGCTCGACGATCAGAACGCGCGGGCGCATGGCGAGGCAGCGGGCGAGATCGGCGAGCCGCGCCTCGATCCCGCCGAGCGTCGCCACGTTCCGTTCGGCCAGGCCTTCGAGGCCGACGAAGCCGAGCAGCTCCTCGACATCCTCCCGGTCCTGGCGCACCGGGCGGGCGAGGCCGAAGGCGAGCGACCAGACCGGCCGCGTCACGGCGAGCCGCGCGGTCAGCATCGTCTCCCGCAGGGTCCCGGACACCGCCAGCCGCGCCGGGCCGCAAGCCACGATGCCGAGCCGCAGCCGGGCGGCCGGCGGCAGGTGGTCGACGCGCTGGCCGTCGAGTCGCATGACGCCGCGCTCCGGCACGAGCTGCCCGGTCAGCAGGTCGCCGAGCGTGGCGCGGCCCGAGCCTTCGATGCCGATGACGAGCGTGGTCCGCGCCCGGTCGAAGGCGCAGGTCAAGGGCTCGAGCGGCGACCGGTCCGCCGGCCGCACGGCGATGCCGACGAGCTCGAGCAGGGGGTGCAGCGGCTGGTCGAGGACGAGGTCGCTCATGAGGAGGCCGGCGTCGCGGCGAACGGTGCGGCCGGCCGGTCCCGGTCCCGCCGGGCCAGGAGGGCGACCGAGCCGTCGCGCCGCACCACCGCCTGCAGCACGAGGGCGGCGAGCGCCATCGCCAGCGTGAGATCGCCGAAGGCCGGCGACAGGGTCACCGTCAGCCGCGGCAGGAGGGCCAGCGGCAGCGCGGCGAGCAGGCACCCGCCGAAGCGCGCACCGCCGAGCCGGCCGACGGCGAGGAGGGCGATGGCGAGGGCGACCCAGCCGTCGACGGTCATGGTGGCGGCGGGTGCCGGCCCGATCAGCATGACGGCGCCGGCGGTGGCGGCGATGGCACCGGCGAGGCCGAGCCCGGTGATCCGCCAGCCGGCGGCATCGAGACCGGTGGCCTCGAGGGGAAGGGCGGCAGCCGTGGCGGCCGCGGCGAGCGTGGCGAGGCGCGAGTGGGCGAAGAGGCGGGCGAGCCCGGCGAGAAGACCGACGATCGGGACCAGCAACAGCGCATCGGTCAAGACGATGCCGCCGCCGTCACTGCCGGTGACCCCGGGCGCCGCGAGTTGTGGCAGGACCGCCAAAGGCAGCATGCAGCCGAGGGTGAAGAGGGCGGTCCGGGATTCGTCCCGCCGCCGGAGCAGGAAGCCCAGAAGAGCGCCCAGGGCGGTGCCGAGGACGGGGGCGAGGCCGAGTGCGACCCAGGCCTGGAGCCCGGCGGGCCCGATCAGCGCCTGGACGAAGGCGGCCCCGGCGGCGGCGAGCCCGGCGAGGCAGAGGATCGGCAGGCGCAGCACGCCGATGGCGATGTGGGCAGCGAGGACGAGGAGCACGAGGCCGGCGGTGAAGCCGGCGAAGGCGGCGGCTCCGGGCACGCCCAGAAGGGCGAGGAGCGCCGGCAGCACGAGGCAGGGTGCGAGGGCGATGGCCCTGGCACCCATGCCCGCCCTCAACCCGCCCTCGCCCATGGCGGCAACCCGAGCGCCAGCGCCACGGTCGCCAGGGTGAGCCCGCCGATGACGAGCGCGCCCTGAAGCGGCGGCAGCAGCAGGGCGAGGCCGCCGACCAGCGCACCGGCGAAAAAGGCCAGGAGCGCGCAATGGACCATGCGGCCCGGACGCCGGTCGGGATCGGCCTGGAAGAGGAGGGCGAGGCAGGCGAGCGGCAGCCACTCCAGAGCGGTGGGCGCTCCCGGAGCGGCGAGGCCGGCCATGGCCGCGAGAGCGAGGCCGAGGACCAGCGGCAGGCCGGGGCGAAGGGCGATGCCGGCTCGAACGAGGCCCGGCGCGTTGCCCGCCATGGCCCGCCAGAGCGCCCCCCTCGATGAGAGCTCGGCGCCCGCGACGACGACGAGGAGGCCGATGCCGCAGGCCCAGGACAGCCAGCCGGCGACGTCCCGCGCCAGCCCGCCGGTGACGGCGCCGGCCGCCAGTGCCATACCGAGGGTCGCCGCCAGGGCGATCCAGTCGAGGGCCGGCCGGTCGAGCACGAGCCCGCGCAGGACCGCCCAGCTGCCGCAGGCGGCCCGGAGGAGCTGGACGGCCTGGACGAAGAGCGCGTAGACCAGGGCCAGGGAAAGAGCGTGGGACATCGATCAGTTCGGTTCGAACGGCCGGGGCAGGGATTGGGCCTCTGGGCGAAAGGGCGGACGGCACGGCCGATCCGGCACCGGCTCACGAGGCCGCTCGCCCAGGGCCTGGTCCTTTTCGCCTTCGTCGGCTGCGCCGCCCGAAGCGCCATACCGCCTGACACGCCTTCTGTCACGATTTCTCGCCTTGCAAGCGAGCCCTTGGGCGTCCGCACGACACCTGAAGTCGAGCTCGTCGCGGCGTTCGAGCTCGAAAGCGATGATCCGCGCTTCGGCGGCTTCTCGGGCATCGCCGTCGACGGCAGGCACCTGTGGCTCCTTTCCGATCGGGCGGCACTCTGGGAGGCCGAGCTCGACTTCGATGAAGCGTCCGGCACGCTCGAGCTCGGTCGCTGGCGGGCCGGAACGATCGCTCCGGATGCAGGGGATCGCAAGGCGCTCGACAGCGAAGCCCTGGCGCTCGCCGCCGACGGTGCGCCGGTGGCGGGCTTCGAGCAGGACGGCAGCGTGCGGCGGCTCGAGCCCGACGGCGGCGGCGGCTGGACGACGCGGCGGCTGCACGAGGCGCCGCTCTTTTCGGACGAGCCCGCCAATCGCGGCCTCGAGGCCCTGACCGCGATCGGACCCGGCGTCTTTTTGGCCCTGTCGGAGGGGGCGAGGTCGGGGCTCGACCTCGCCCGGGGTGCGCGGCTCGAGGCGGGGCGGACGGCGGGTCTGACCTTGCGGACGGCACCCGGCTTCAGTCCGGTGGGTGCAGACCTGGCGTCGGGCCGGGTTTTCGTGCTCGAGCGCTCGGTCGGGCTTCTGACCGGCTGGCAGACGCGGGTGACCGCGGTCCCGCTCGAGGCGGTGAAGGGCGCCGACCCCCGGACACCTCTCGCCGGCACCGAGCTCCTGCGCATCGGGGCGGGTCCGCTCGCCGAGAACTACGAGGGCATCGCCGCCCTCGCCGCGGCCGATGGCGGCCAGCTCCTGCTCCTGATCGCCGACGACAACCGATCCGCGCTGCAGCGAACCCTGCTCCTCGTCCTCGAATGGCGGGGCACTCGAGAGCCCGTCAGCGGGCCCAGGCCGCCTCGCCCGCCGGCACGGCGTCCCTGACACCCATGAGGGCGCGGAACGGCAGGAGCAGGGCCAGCGCCACGACGAGCTTGACGGCGAGATCGCCGATGCCCCAGCCGATCCAGGGCAGGCCCGTGCCGGCGAAGGCGAGGGTGAAGAAGACGAAGGTGTCGAGGAGGGAGGCGATGGCCGAGGAGAGGAGCGGTGCCCGCCACCACCGGCCGCGGCGAAGCCGGTCGAAGACGCTGACGTCGAGGAGCTGGGCCATGAGGAAGGCGGTGCCCGAGGCGAGGGCGATGCGCGGGCTCGCCAAGAGGATCGAGCAGAGCACGGCGAGGCCGAAGCCGAGATAGACGACCCGCCGGGCCGGGGCGGGCCCGAGCCGCCGGTTGGCGAGGTCGGTGACCAGAAAGGCCACGGGGTAGGTGAAGGCGCCCCAGGTCAGCCAGTCGTTGATGGGCAGCTGGACGAGGATGTTGGAGGCGACGACGATCACCGCCATCGCCAACCCGAAAAGGACGATCATGGCCCGTCTTTCGCCGGCACCCGCCGGTGCCGCCGGATCCGGTGGCGGCTCAGCGGGTGCTGCCGGCCTCGATCAGCCGGCGGATGCGCACGAGCTCCGACGGCAGCGTCGCCGTGCGGCTCGACAAGAGGAAGGCGTCGAGCCCGCCGCGCTTCTCGATGGTCCTGAGCGTGTTGGTGGCGATGCGCAGCCGCACGCTGCGGCCCAGAGCCTCGCTGTAGAGGCGCCGCTCCTGGATGTTGGGCAAAAAGCGCCGGCGCGTCTTGTTGTGGGCGTGGCTGACATTGTTGCCGACCTGCACGCCCTTGCCCGTCAGACTGCAACGTCTGGCCATGACCCGTCCCCATCAATCAGGAATCACGAAGGAAGCGACCGAACCGGTCGCGCAACAGCGGGCTTGCTACCGCCCGGAGCCGCCGCCGTCAAGCTTCACCGATGGCGTGCCGGGCCTTAACCGATCGTTCACGCCCGTCGCATAGTCTCGGGCGGATCGAGGACGAAGGCGTGATGCGGGTGCGGCGAAAGCGGGACGGGAAAGGCAGGACGTTCGGCTCCCGGGGCGGGTTCCCGCTGATCCTGGCGCTGGTGCTCGGCCTCCTGTCGGCGCTGCCGGCGGCGGCGGCACCGGCCGTTTTCGGAACGCTGGACCGCCTCGCGCTCGATATCCGGGGTGCAATGGCCCATGTCGCCCGGCTGCGCGACCGGCTCGGCGAGCCGACGCCTCCCGGTGGGGGCGGGGCCAGCCCGCCGGCCGACATCGCCGGCATCGCCGATGGCGGCTACGCCTCGACCGTGGCGTCGCTGCGCTGGGCGAGTCGCGGCCTCGACCGGCGCCTCGCGGCGCTCCGGGCCGCGGTCGGCAGGCCGGCGAGCCCCGAGCAGGCGGAGCTCCTGCTGCTCATGCGGGTCGAGCTCAGCGGCCTGCTCTGGACGCTGGAGGAACTGGGCGGCAGCGGGATGCCGCCGCCGACCGCCGCCGAGCGGGCGGCGATGCTGGACCGCTTGAAGGTGTCGCTCGAGCAGCTCGCCATCGCCACCGCCGCCATGGCGGGCTTCGACCGGAGGGCACCCTGAAGGCGGCCGCGGACGCGAAGGGCGAGATCGGCCGATTGACAAGCGAGGCCGCGGATGGCCCATTCGGTCATCTGGAGGCAGGACAGGGGCAGGCAGCGCGATGCCGATGGAAAAGCAGACGAAGGCCCTCATCGCCCAGGGTGGCGGTCCGACCGCGGTCATCAACGAAAGCCTCGTGGGCGCCGTGCTCGAGTGCCGGAAGTTCCCGCAGATCGACCGGATCTACGGGGCGCTGCACGGGGTGCGCGGCATCGTCGACGAGGACCTCCTCGATCTCACGCAGGAAACCACGAACAATCTGGAGCTGGTCGCCGAAACGCCGTCCTCCGCTCTGGGCTCGACCCGCGACAAGCCCGACCGCGCCTATTGCCGGGCGATCTTCGAGACGCTGCAGGCGCACGAGATCAGCTATTTCTTCTATATCGGCGGCAACGATTCCTCCGACACCGTGCGGATCGTGGCCGAGGAGGCGAAGACGGCGGGCTATCCGCTGCGCTCGATCCACATCCCCAAGACCATCGACAACGACATCGTCCTGAACGACCACACGCCGGGCTTCCCCTCGGCGGCGCGCTTCATCGCCCAGGCCTTCATGGGCATCAATCTCGACAACAAGGCCCTGCCCGGGGTCTACATCGCCGTCGTCATGGGCCGCAACGCCGGCTTCCTCACGGCCGCCTCGGCACTCGGCAAGAAGTTTCCGGACGACGGGCCGCACCTCATCTTCATGCCCGAGCGCGCCTTCGATCCCGATGCCTTCCTCGCCGGCGTCAGGACCACGTTCGACCGGCACGGGCGCTGCATCGTCGCGGTCTCGGAAGGCATCCACGATCCCTCGGGCGAGCCGATCCTCGCCCGGCTGGCGGGCGAATTGCAGCGCGACGCGCACGGCAATGTCAGCCTCTCCGGCACGGGTGCGCTGGCCGACGGCCTCGCCACCCTGGTCAAGGGTCGGCTCGCCATCGAGCGGGTCCGCGCCGACACCTTCGGCTACATGCAGCGCTCCTTCGTCGGCTGCGTCTCCGACGTGGATCAGCGCGAGGCCCGGGAGGTGGGCGAGAAGGCGGTCAAGTTCGCCCTCTGGGGCGATCGCGACGGCTCGGTCGTGATCCAGCGGGTCGGCAACTACCAGTCCGATTACGATCTGGCCGATCTCGACCAGGTGGCGGCCAAGACCCGGACCATGCCGGACGCCTTCATCGACGCGGCCGGCACCGGCGTCACCGACGCCTTCCACCTCTATCTCCGTCCCCTGCTCGGCTCCGGCATGCCCAACGAGTACCGGTTGCAGACCAGCAACCGCGTGCCGAAGCTCCGCGGCCACGGCTGACGCGCGCCGCGCTCCCGGCGAAGGGCCGGCGGTCTCGCCCGCATGTCCTGGGGCGGGACCGGTCGGTCGAGCCCGGCCGGTCTCGCCGCTCGACCCCCTCGCGATCCGGACCTTGCATCGGCACCCGGAGGCGAAGCTTTTTTCGTTCCGCCGTTAAGACCTTCTTGAGATTTCACCGGTAGTCTCTTCTCTCGTGGGGCGCGGACCACCGGTCCTTCGGACCACGGGCCCGCGGCTCACTGTCCTCCCTGACGTTGTGATGCCTCCCTACTGACTGGGCCACCGCTTCGGCGGTGGCCCGCCTTTTCGAAGGCGAGCCAGACCGACGAGCGAATCCCTCGTCACCAAGGGCGCCGGCCGCGCCGGTCCGGCTGCCGACCTCGACCTCCCTCAGGCGTTCGGCGGCGAAGCCGATCATCTCGCGCGGCAGTCCCGCATCGCCGCTCTTCCGTGCCAGCTCTCTCAGGTCGACCATGGGTTTGGTCGTCGGCATCGTCCCTCGGCTCGGCGTTGGCAATCAGGCGCTGCCGGGAAACCGATGGCCGCCTCGGCGACACCACGCGGTGCGACATGACCGACAGCGGTGTGGAGACCCTTGTCGACCCGGCGCCGTTCGGCCGGCCGAGGGAGGCGCTGCCCGAGCTTTCGACCTTTCGGATGTTGGATGACGGCCTCGCCACCGCCGATCCGATGCATTGCCGGAAGGGGAGCGAACGAACGATTCCCGGGCGCGACGGCGACTGCGTGCCGGCTGTCGAAGGCAACCGGAGAACTCCCCTCGGGGGCCATCCGGCTGCCGCTCGACGATCCCGATGCCACGCCCGACCCCAGGGCGGAGACGGTCGACGGCGATCACGGCCGCATCGAGACGCGCCGAGCCGCGGCCCTCCGCGACGTGACCCGGCTCGTCGCGCGGCACGGCGTTCCCGGACGGGCCGCCATGGGTGAAATCGAGCTCACGCGCGCGATGCTCGCCGCCGCCGAACAGGAATGGCCTGGCAGGCGCACCGGCCGCCTCGCGCCGGCGATCCCGGCACGGGAAAGGAAAGGCCGGTCGAGGGGCCGGCCTTTCCGCTCATCGACTGCATCAGGCGCCGCCAGCCGGCGCCGGCTGCGCCGGGCTAGTCCACGGCCTCGCCCGGATCCTCGGCGTCCGCGGCCGCGGCACCGCCGCTGCCGCCCGCGCTCCGGGCGGCGACCGCCGCGATCGGCTGGTTCTCCTCCTCGCACTCCGCGGCGTTGAAGACGACGTCCGTATCGGCATTGCCGAAGCCGAAATTGCCGCCCAGGTTGACGTTGCCGGCGACCGCGCAGATGCCGTTGCCGCCATTGAAGTTGAACCCGTTGACCCGCAGCCTGTTGCCGGAGCCGTCCACCGCCAGCCCCGTATCCGCGTTGCGGCTGCCCCGGTTGCCGAAGATCAGGCTGTCCGTGCTCGTGACCCAGAGGCCGACGCCGTCGCCGGAGCCGCTGCCGCCCGGATCCTGCGTGTCGTCGGTGACATTGTTGAGGAACTGATTCCCCGAGCAGTCCGGGCAATCCTCGATGCCGGAGCCGCCGCCGTCGCGGTTGTTGCCCGTGGCCGAGTTCGCCCGGATGATGTTGTCGTCGCTCTCGTTGTCGAGGTCGATCCCGTCCTCGCCATTGTCCTTCAGCACGTTCAGCGACAGGGTGTTGTGGTCGGAATCCCCGTTGAGCTCGATGCCGTCGATCTCGTTCTCGTAGATCCTGTTGCTGAACAGGTTGTTGCGGCTGCTGTCGTCCATGTCGATGCCGTCGTCGAAGCCGGTGATGTGGCAGCGGCGGATGGTCACCCGGCTG
>CAYOCP010000049.1:0-18458 GCA_964402505.1 uncultured Geminicoccaceae bacterium | reverse complement strand
TCGGGCATGCCGAGCGAGTCGCCGAAATCGATGTCGTCCTCGCGCAGCAGCCGATAGCCTTCCGCCCGTTGCAGACCGATGGGATAGGCGGCACTGGACGAGAAATAGACGGTCTTTCCGGGCTTCGCGTGCTCGGCCCAGCGCCAGTAGCCGGCGTCGATGGCGAGATCCTCGGCTACCGCCAAGGGCTCGTAGTCGATCATCAACCGGCCACCGACCATCGCCGCCAGATGAAACGTGTAGTCGAAGGATTCGCCGCTCGAGGAGCGGAAATACTCCCGGCAATCCATCTTGTGGAAATAGAAATCATCATACGAACGGGGATCACCGGCCGGCCATTCGCCGGGCTCCAGCCCGCCGGTCCGGGGCACGACGGGATCGACGCAGACGACCTGCCAACCCTTCTCGAGCAGGGCCTTGCACACATGCCGTCCGACGAAGCCGGCACCACCTGTCACCAATGCGCGCATCATTCAGTCACTTGTCACTCTGTTGGCGAATTCCTCATCGTTTGTCATCTTAAGCATTTCCGGATGGCGATCCAGTGTGAAGAGCCTCGGAACGGCAAAGGAGTACGGGCGCCCAATCGCGCCGCGTGACATGAAGGGCTGGCGCAACGCGCATGACACATGGTTGCGGCCGGATCGGCCAACTCCGCCACACCCATTCCGATCAGTACGCTTTCTCGTTGACCAGACCGACGAGTGGAGTGCGCAGCAGGATCTTGAGGTCGAGGCTCAACGACCAGTTGTCGATGTATTGCAGATCGAGAGCTATGCGCCGACGCATGTCGTCGAGCGAGATCGTCTCGCCGCGACAGCCGTTGACCTGCGCCCAACCGGTGATCCCGGGCTTGACCCGGTGGCGGCCGAGATAGCCGTCGATCAGCGCGGCGTAATGGTCGTTGTGGGCGACCGCATGCGGGCGTGGGCCGACCAGCGACATGTCGCCCTTGAGGACGTTGAAGAGCTGCGGCAGCTCGTCGAGGCTCGAGCGGCGCAGGAAGCGGCCGATCCGGGTGACGCGATGGTCGTGCCGGGTCGCCTGCTTGACCGAGGCAGCGGCGGGTGCGTCGCACAGCTCCTGGCGCATGGTGCGGAATTTCAGCACCTCGATCGGCTTGCGGTCGAAGCCGACCCGCATCTGCCGAAAGAGCACGGGACCCGGACTGTCGAGCTTGATGGCAAGTGCCACCAGGAGCATCAGCGGGGCGAGGAGGATCAGCAGCCCGGTGGCGGCGATCCGATCGAAAGCCGTCTTGAGCGTGGAGACGGGTCCGTCGAGCGGACGCTCGAGCAGAACGGTGGCGGGCAGCGAGCCCACGGCGCGCATGCCGATGACCGGCAATTCGCCGGTGATCACCCCGACGACGAGATTGACCTCGATCGGGTACTGGCGGAGCGCCATGACGATGCGGCTCAGGGCCGTCGTGTGCCCGGGATTGCACACGAGCACCAGCTGCTCGATCCGCTCCAGCCGGGGCACCTCGCGGATGACGGCGTCGACCTCCTCCGGGTTGGAGAAATCCACCTCCATCTCGGCCACGGGCAAAAGCGACGGGTCCATCTCGATACCGTCGAGGATCCGGTTCAGGGACACGCCGCGCTCGCGGACGATGGCGACCCGGCGCAACAGGGCACCGCTCGCCCGGGCGTGGACGATGGCCTGCTTGCCCAGGCAACGCACGGCGACCAACCCGACCAGCACCAGAACGTACCAACTGCCGATCCACAGCCGCGACAGGGGGTCGATCAGCTTGAGCAGGAAGAGGATGGCGAGCGTGCAGCCGATCGCCGCCGACCAGCCGACCACGGCCTGGGTGAGCTGGGTCGAGAGCCGGTCGATGCTCCGCTCGTTGTAGCAGCCGGCGATGGCGAGGCACTGGGCGGCGAGCAGCACGCCCAGGGTCAGCGCCAGGAGCTCCACCCCGTCATCGGGCAGGCCGCCGTCGAAACGCAGGAGGTGGCTGACCACCCCGGCCGCGACGACGATGCCCACATCCGCCAGACGGAGGCTTATCGCCAGTGAGCGCTGCCATGGATCGTTGGCCCGCATGGCCATGGCACCGCGCAAAACACCACCCCGGGCCATCACCGTGCTCATGGCGACCGCTCCTTTTTACCACCCGCTTGCTTGCGGCAGTTCCCGCCCGGTTGACCTCCGGATCGGCCTGCCCGTTTTCCTCGTTTCCGTCCCGCATCATAGCAATGGTGGGCCGGATTTGTCACTCGATCTCGTACGCCCCGGAGGGCGCGGCAATGGCCGGCGGCGCTTTCGGCAGGCGCTGTGGCCGGATCGCCTTATTGACTTTTCGAGATGCACCGTCCGGTTCGCTCGTCGTCCTTTCGGGCTCCTTCGTCGTCGGATGTTGCATCCGCTGCAACATCGCGGCAGACATGGTGCATCCCGTGCGACATCCCCGGGATCGCCTGCTGCAGGATAGGCGACAACCCCGTCGCGCAGGTTGCACGAGATGCAACAACCCAGTGTCCGATGGTGCATCCCATGCATCGTTTCGAGACGCATGAAAGGGTCGCCAAGGGGGAACCGTTCCCCCCGGCCCAGCTCGCGTCCCGAGTTGCCAACTTACTTGCACGTATGTAAAAAACCATGACACGCGTTCGACAGGCATGGGCCAGGTTCGGACGGCCCGGCGACGGACCCTCAGCCATCGGGGAGACAACAAGCGATGCGCAAGAAAGCGACCATCAGCGGCTCGGGCGCCGGCCGATGCCGGACCTTCCTCGCCGGCACCGCCCTCGCACTTCTCCTGCCGGCCACGCTCGCCGCCCAGGAGCGGGTGATCCAGGTCTGGCACACCGAGCCGAACCCGGCGACCAAGGCGGTGATGGACGGGATCATCGCCGACTTCATCGAGATGCATCCCGATGTGCGTATCGAGCACGAGGCGGTGAGCTGGGGCGATCTCGACCTCAAGCTCCAGGCGGCGCTGGCCGCCGGCGCACCGCCGACGCTCGCCCAGGCCCAGACCTATGTCGAGCGCTCGCTCGCCGCCAAGGGCATGCTGATGCCCCTGAACGAGGTCTTCGACTCCATCGGCCGGGACGACATCTTCGACGTCATCGACTTCATCCACACCTATGAGGACGGCAACAGCTACGGCATCAGCCATGCGGTCGGCGCCGACACCATCATCTACCGCAAGGACTTCTACCGCGACGCCGGCCTCGACCCGAGCACGGCACCCGCGACCTGGGCGGAGTGGCTCGATCAGCTCGAGGCGCTGACCGTCGACACCGACGGCGACGGGCGCATCGACCGCTACGGCCTCGGCCTCGCCGGCCCCTCCTTCTTCATCAACGAGGACCTCTACATGTGGGTCGGCTCGAACGGCGGCCGGCTCTTCGAGGAGAACGGGCGGCCGACCTTCACCGAGGAGCCGGTGATCCAGACCCTCGAATTCTGGAAGGAGCTCGGCGAGTGCTGCCTCTCGCCCGACTGGCTGAGCCAGAGCTACCTCGACACCTTCGCCAACCTCGCGACCGGCCAGGTCGCCTCGATCCTCGGCTGGGGCCGCGGCACGGGCTATTTCGAGCAGTACGCGCCCGACGTGGTCGCCGCCGGCGACATCGGCGTCTTCGATTCGAAGCCCGCAGGGCCGAGCGGCGAGCCCGGCAAGTTCGTGACCCAGTTCGACAACGAATCCTGGATCGTCTTCAAGGATGCGGCGAACCCGGACGTCGCCATCGAGTTCCTGAAGTTCTTCTACCAGCCGGACAACTACCTGAAATACGTCCACTCGGTGCCGACCCATCTCCTGCCGATCCGGAAGTCGATCGCCAGCTCGAAGGAATATCTCGCCGATCCGGCCTTCGAGAAGTGGCACGACTGGGTCCAGGCGCAGCTCAAGATGATCGCCGAGGACGACCCGCGACCGCTGCTCATGACCCAGTGGGCGGACCTGAAGCTGCCGTTCCTCGCCGAGATCGCGGGCTCGGGCATTCTCGCCGACATGGTGACGGACGTGGTCCAGGGCATCCGCACGCCCATGGAGGCGGCCGAGCGGGCGCAGGAGCGGGCCGAGGAGCTGATCACCCAGCTCGGCTATCGCAAGTGGTAGGCTGATCCTTTCGGGCCGCGGCAAGGCCACGGCCCGCTTCGGGAGGCAGGGGATGGCAGTCGCCCGCCGTGACGATGGCACCCTCTCGGTCGTGCCCGGCGAGGAGGAGATCTGGCTCCGGGGACGCCGCGTGCCCGAGCACTGGTGGGGCTACGTCCTCGTGGCGCCCGCCATGCTGCTGGTGCTCGGACTGATCCTCTATCCCGTGCTCTACTCGTTCTGGCTCAGCGTGCATTCCAAGCACGCCTACCTGCCGATCGAGACCTTCGTCGGCCTCGACAACTTCCGCTACTTCCTCACCGACTACGAGGGCTTCTGGCGCAGCCTCTGGCTCGGCACGGTCTACGCCTTCGGCACCGTCACCCTGCAGCTCCTCTGCGGCGTCGGCGCCGCCCTCCTGCTCAACGAAACCTTCCTCGGCCGCGGCTTCGTGCGCGGCTGCGCGCTCTTTCCCTACATGGTGCCGACCATCGTCGTGGTGATCCTGATGCGCTGGATCCTCAACGACAATCACGGTGTCCTGCCCTGGGCGATGCGGCAGGCGGGGCTCGAGCCCGGGCTGATGCTCGGCCCCGAGCACATCATGCTCTCGCTCATCCTGATCAGCACCTGGACCTATTTCCCCTTCATCGTCATCGGCACGCTGGCGCGCCTGCAGACCATCGATCCCGAGCTCTACGGTGCCGCCAAGGTCGACGGCGCGGGGTCGCTCCGCCGCTTCTGGCACATCACCCTGCCGCAGATCCGCAGCGTCCTCTTCGTCCTCGTGCTGCTGCGCTTTCTCTTCATGTTCACCAAGTTCGACATCATCTGGCTCTTCGCCAGCGGCACCGGCGTCGGCTACTTCACCCGCACGCTGCCGATCTACACCTACGTCAAGACCTTCCAGGAGCTGCAGGTCGGCATGGGTGCCGCGCTCTCGGTCGTGATCTTCCTCATCCTCGTGGCCTTCGCGCTGCTCTATTTCCGACTCTTCAGGAGGCTCAGCGAGGCATGAACCCGCGCGCCGCGCTTTTCCGCCTCTGGGTCTACGGGCTCGCCGCCCTGCTCCTCGTGATCTGCGCCTTTCCGCTCGTCTGGATGGTCCTGACCTCGATCAAGCCGGATCGCGAGATCCTGACGGCCGTGCCGACCTTCATCCCGAGCGAGCTCACGATCGACGCCTATCGCCGGCTCTTCACCAGCACCATCTTCGCCACCTATTTCCGCAACAGCATCATCGTCGCCGGGCTGGCCACGCTCCTGACCGTGGCTGTCGGCACGCTCGCCGCCTACGGCGTCACGCGCTTCCGCTTTCGCGGCCGCGAGGTGATCACGACCACCATGCTCTTCACCTACATGTTCGCGCCCATCATGATCGTGGTGCCGTTCTACATCCTGATGCGGCAGCTCGGCCTCGTGAACACCCTTTTCGGCCTCGTCCTCTCCTACGCCACCTTCTCGCTGCCCTTCTCGATGTGGCTCTTGCGCTCCTTCTTCCAGTCGATCCCGCTCGACCTCGAGGAGGCGGCGATGACCGACGGCGCGTCGCGGCCGCAGGCCGTGGTCCGGGTGATCGTGCCGCTCGCCCTGCCCGGCGTGATCGCGGTCACGATCTTCACCTTCATCGTCGCCTGGAACGACTATCTCTTCGCCCGCGTCTTGATCAGCTCCGACAATCTGAAGACGCTGCCGGTCGGCATCAACGACATCTACGTCTCCACCGTCACCGACTGGGGCATGATGATGGCCGCGGGCGTGGTCATCACCCTGCCGGCGCTGATCTTCTTCGTTCTGGTGCAGCGTTATCTGATCGCCGGCTGGGGTGCCGGGGCGGTCAAGGGCTAGAGGAAACCATGGCGACGATCAGGCTCGAGGGGGTGGAGAAGCGGTTCGGCGAGGTGGTGGCCGTGGCCGGCATCGACCTCGTGATCGCCGATGGCGAGTTCGTCGTGCTCGTCGGGCCGTCGGGCTGCGGCAAGTCGACGACGCTGCGCATGGTCGCCGGGCTCGAGTCCGTCTCCGGCGGCAAGATCAAGTTCGATCAATACGTCGTCAACAACCTGACGCCGAAGAACCGCGACATCGCGATGGTCTTCCAGTCCTACGCGCTCTACCCGCACATGACGGTCTTCGACAACATGGCGTTCGGGCTCAGGCTCAAGGGCATGGGCGGCGAGGACATCCGGCGGCGGGTGCAGGACGCGGCGATAATGCTCGGGATCACCAACCTGCTGCGCCGCAAGCCCAGGGAGCTCTCGGGTGGCCAGCGCCAGCGGGTCGCCATGGGCAGGGCCATCGTCCGCCAGCCCAAGGCGTTCCTGTTCGACGAGCCGCTCTCCAATCTCGACGCCAGCCTCCGGGCGCAGATGCGCGTCGAGATCAAGCGCTTGCACAAGAACCTCCAGACCACGGTGATCTACGTCACCCACGACCAGATCGAGGCGATGACGCTGGCCGATCGCATCGTCATCATGAATGACGGGCGGATCGTCCAGGTCGGGCGGCCGATGGAGATCTACGAGCGGCCGGTGGACCGGTTCGTCGCCGGCTTCATCGGCGCACCGCAGATGAACTTCCTGCCGGGTCGGGTCGTGGCCCGGGGCGGCGGCCTCGCCTTCATGATCTCGGATGGGACCCTCCTCCCGCTGCCGCCGGAGCGCGACGCCGCCTACGCTCCCTTCCGGGATCGGCCGATGGAGCTCGGCATCCGGCCGGAGACGTTGCACGTGGGCGACTTCCGAAGCGAGGACGCGGCACCGTTCGAGGCGGTGATCGACGTGGTCGAGCCCATGGGCAACGAGGGGCTGGCCTTCTTCAAGGTGGCCGGCGTGGAGGTCGCGGCGACCTGCGATCCCTATCTCAGGCGGGACCAGGGCGAGCTCGTGAGGCTCACGGCCGACATGGCGCGCGCCCACCTGATCGACGCCGAGACGGGGCGCGTGGTGCCGCCCGAACCTTCGCCGGGCGATGAGGGGTCTGCACCAGAAGCACCCGAGGCCCGATGACCGGATCGGGAAGCGGCTGATCGCGCCCGCTTCCATCGGCGGGATGAGGCGCGGGAGCGGGCCGGTCGGCGATGCCGGCCCGACCTCGCCTCGGCCTTCGAGGCAACCTTTCGACCAGGGGAGACAGGATCATGACAACCGCCGTTCCGGCCGAGATCGGTGCCGAGGTGCGCTTCGCGAAGACGCTGGGCGAGACGGATTTCTACCTCTTCTCCGGCATCAGCGGCGATTTCGACAAGGTGCACGTCAACGAGGACTACATGCGGACGACGGTGTTCGGCCGGCGGATCGCGCACGGGATCCTGATCCTCGCGCTCTCCTCGACCACGGCTTCGATGATGAGCTCGCGCTACACCAAGGCGGATTCGCCCTTCACGCCGGTCTCGGCGGGCTATGACAGGGTGAGGTTCCTCAAGCCCGTCTTCATCGGCGACACGATCACCGTGGTCTATCGGGTGACGGCGGTCGAGCAGGAGCGCCTGCGCTCGAGGAGCCGGGTCGAGATGACCAACCAGAAGGGCGAGACGGTGCTGGTGGCGGAGCACCTTCTCGCCTGGGTGCCGCGTGCGGTCTAGTTGCCGACGAACTGCGGCATGAGGAGGCGCGGCAGGAAGAGGGCGATCTCGGGCACGAAGATGATGGCGACGATGATGCCGATGATGATGGCGTAGAAGGCCAGGATGTGCGGCAGCACCTTGACGACCGGGACGCGGCCGATGGCGGCGGCGAGCAGGAGGCAGAGCCCGTAGGGCGGGGTGATGAGGCCGAGGGCCAGGGTCATGACGACGACGAGGCCGCCGTGGATGGCGTTGGCGCCGCTGGTCTCGAGCAGCTTGGTGACGATCGGCATGAAGATGATGATCGCCGGAATGGCATCCATGAAGGTGCCGACGACGATGAAGACCACCATGATCCCGAGCAGGGTCAGGGGTATGCTGCCGGTCATCTCGCCGGCGATGCCGATGATCATCTGCGGCGCCTGGAAGAAGGCGAGGAGCCAGCCGAAGACGCTGGCGGCGGCGACGGCGAGGAGCGGCTGCGAGTAGAGGACGGCGGCGTCGGCGAGGACCTTGGGCAGCTCCCGCAGCCGGGCCGAGCGGTAGAGGACGAACATCAGGAAGAGCACGTAGACGGTGGCGACCATGCCGGATTCGGTGGCCGTGAACTCGCCGGTGAGGACACCGCCGATGATGATGACGGGCACGAGGAGCGGCAGGAAGCCCTCCTTCCAGGCGATGGCGAATTCCCGGACGGTCGGCCGCGCCTCGGCCGGCAGGTCGCGGCGGATGGCGTAGACGTAGCTGTAGATCATCATGCCGAGGCCGATCAGCATTCCGGGCACGGCGCCGGCGAGGAAGAGCCCGCCGATGGAGACGCCGCCCTGCGCCCCGTAGACCACCATCATGATGCTGGGCGGGATGATCGAGCCCATGGTCGAGGACGCGGCGGTGATGGCGACCGTGAACCTCCGGTCGAAGCCGCGCTTGTACATGGCCGGGATGATGACCGAGCCGACGCCCGCCGTGTCGGCCGTGGACGAGCCCGACATGCCGGCGAAGATCATCGAGACCATGACGTTGATGTGGGCGAGCCCGCCCCTGATCCAGCCCACCATGACCTCGGCGAGGCGCATGAGGCGGTCGGTGATGAGGCCGCTGTTGAGGAGCTGGCCGGCGAGCAGGAAGAAGGGCACGGCGAGGAGGGTGAAGGAGTTGAGGCCCTGGAACATCTGCTGCACGACGAGGTCGGCGCGCAGGCCCTGCTCGATGATGATGAGGAGCGACGAGAGGGCGAGGGCGTAGGCGACCGGCACCCGGAGCGCGATCATGACGAAGAAGCTGATGAAGAGGAGGGCTATCGGGTTCATTCGCTGCCGATCTCGGCGTGCGGGTCGTGGCGCGGCGGGTAGCGGCGGACGGCGGCGATGAGCTGCTCCGTGGTGAAGAGAAGGAAGGCGGCGCCCGCCACCGGGAAGGCGGCGAAGACCCAGGTCATGGGATAGCCCATCATGGGCGTGAAGCGGCGGGTGCCGGTGAGCATCATGCGCCAGCCGAAATAGAGGAGGACGAGCGAGAAGATCATGCTGAGCACGGCGACGAAGGCGCGCAGCAGATGGTCGACGGGTGTTCCCCGGTCGGGCACGAGGACGACGACGAAGTGCGCCTGGCGGCTGGCGGAGACGGCGGCGCCGAGCATCACCGACCAGACGAAGGCCATGACCGACCACTCGGATGGCCACATCATCGGCTGGGCCAGGATCTGGCGGTAGACGACGTCGATGGCGACGACCGAGGTGAAGAGGACGAGGAAGGCCGCCGCCCCCAGCGCCAGCACCTGCTCGAGGCGCTCGTTGAGGCGGCAGAGGCGGGTGTAGACGGGCCCCGGAACGGGGTCGGGCCTCCTGCTCATCGGACCGGCCGAAGCACGAGCAGGTGCTTCGGCCGGCGGCCGTCATGCGCCATTCAGCGCAGCTCGCGGATGCGCGCGAGGAGGTCCTCGGTGCCGAGCTCCGCCGCCACCTCGTCCTGCAGGGGGGCGAGCTTCTCGACGAAGGGGGCGGTGTCGAGGCGGTTGACCTTGACGCCGTATTTCGCCGCCATCTCCTCGAGGATCGCGTTGTCGCCCTTGATGGCGTCGTCGACGCTGAAGGCCGCGGTGTCGCGCCCCGCCTCCATGAGGGTGGCGCGTTCCTCGTCGCTGAGATCCTCCCAGGTGAGATCGCCGATGAAGATCATGGAGACGGGCCACTGGTGCTCGGTGACCGAGTAGTAGGGGGCGACCTCGTAGTGCTTGTTGAGGACGTAGGAGCCGGGCGAGTTCTCCGCCGCCTCGACGAGGCCGGTCTGCATGCCGGTGTAGACGTCGCCGAAGGGGATGGCGACGGGCAGCGTGCCGAGCGTGCCCCAGACCTTGGATTCGACCGGCGAGGCCATGACGCGCATCTTCTTGCCCTGGATGTCGGCCAAGGATTCGACCGGGCCGAAGATGTCGTAGAGGCTGCGCGCACCGGGGGTCATGGTGGCGACGCGGCGAAAGCCGGGGTCCTGGGCTTCGATGAGCGCGTCGAGGTCGGCGTTGAACTCCTCGTCGAGGAGCGTGCGCCGGAAGTGGTCGCCGCCGGTGAACAGGTAGCTGACGCTGAGCATGCCGAAGGCCGGCACGAAGCTCGAGGCGTTGGCGGTGGTCGAGATCGACATGTCGAGATTGCCGGAGACGACCTCCTGCAGCATCGAGGTCTCGGTGCCGAGCGTGGCGCCCGGGAAGATCTGCACCTCGAGCTCGCCGTCGCTCAGCTCCTTCACCCGGTTGGCGAAGAACTCGGCGGTGTGCTGGTAGGTGTGGGCGGTGACCTGATCGTGGCCGAGCCGCAGCACCTTCGCGGCCACAGCGTCGGTGGAGAGGGCCAGGGCCAGGGCCATGGCGGTCGCCCCGACGCCGATGGCGCGCTTCATGGTGGGCTTTCGCATATCGTCCTCCTCTGCACGGTCGGGGACCGTGGCGGCACGGTCTACTTGAGCTCGCGGACCCGGGCGAGCAGGTCCTCGAGGCCGAGCTCGGCCGCCACCTCGTCCTGGACGGCGGCGAGGCGCTCGACGAAGGGGGCGGTCTCGACCTCGTTCACCTCGACGCCGTATTCGCTCTTCATCTTCTCGACGAAGGCGGCGTCGCTCGCCACCACGTAGTCGATGATGTGGTCGGTGAGCTCGGTGCCGATCTCCACCATGGTCGCCTGCTGCTCCTCGGAGAGGCCGTTGAAGACCTCCTCGTTGATGTAGAGGTTGGCGATCAGCCACTGGTGGCCGGTCAGCGAGTAGTAGGGGGCGACCTCGTAGTGCTTGTTGGAGGCGTAGACGGCGGCGGCGTTCTCGGCGGCCTGGACGAGGCCGGTCTGCATGCCGGTGTAGACGTCGCCGAAGGGGATGGCGACGGGCAGCGTGCCGAGCGTGCTCCAGACCTTGGATTCGATGGGCGAGGCCATGACCCGCATCTTCATGCCGGCGAGGTCGTCGAGGGAGGTGATCGGCTTGTCGCGGTCGTAGACGTTGCGCACGCCGGCGGTGAAGGTGGCGAGCCGCTTGATGCCTAGTCCCTTCGAGGCGATGATCTCGTCGAGCATGGCGTTGAACTCGGCGTCGTTGGTGACACGGCGGAAGTGGTCGACGCCGTCGAAGATGTAGCTGACGCTGAAGAGGCCGAGCTCGGGGATGAAGGTCGAGGCGTTGGCGGTGGCGGCGATCGACATGTCGAGATTGCCGGCGATGACGCTGTCGAGCATCGCCATCTCGTTGCCGAGCTGGGCACCGGGAAAGATGGTGACCCCCCAGTCGGCGCCGAGCTCCTCCTTCAGGCGCTTGTCGAGATAGACGCCGACCTCCTGGTAGCCGTGCGCCTCCGGCTGGTCGTGCCCGAGCCGGAAGGTCTCGGCGGCCGCGGTGGCGACGAAGGCAAAGGCGAGCGTGGCGCAGGCCACGGCCGCAGCCGTCAGGCGCGCATGCAAGGTGATCTTCATGACCCCTCCCCCGAAAGATCGACCCGTCGCTTCCGAAGCGACTTACTTACTTGAAGGTCAGCTTACCACAAGCGCGGGGGAAAGGAAAGCCGTTTCGTCCGACACGATCCCGGCGCCGCATGACGCTCGTAAAAGAGTCCTGACCCCATAAACCCTCGTAAAGGGGTCAGGACTCTTTTTCCGCAGGCCGCGGATCGCGATGCCTGGCGAATGGCGGGGCGGGGTCGGCGGTTCGCTACTTCCGCTCGAGCTTGGTGATCTTCTGACCCTCCACCTGCACCCCCGCCATGAGGCCCGACTGGCCGTAGACGAAGACGACGACCGGCTTCTGCAGGGTCGTGGTGTTGAGCTTGCCCGAGGCGGCGGTCGAGGCGATCGCCACGTCGAGCCCGGCGCCGACCTCCCAGCCCTTGGTCTTCTCGAAGGTCTCGAGCGCCTCGGGCGTGGTGAAGAAATAGGCCTGCGACATGGTCTGCGCCCCGGCCTGCAGGCCGAACGAGCCGCCGGTCACCTGGTAGTAGTCGACCGCCTTGCCGTCCTTGAACATCACACCGTCGCCGTACTGGCCGCCGATGATCAGCCCGGCCTTGGTGATGCTCGGAAACACAAGGATGCCGGCCGCGCCCTTGCCCACATCCTTGGCGGCGGGAACCGTCCGGTAGAGCTGGTCGAGCGACGTCCGCGCCGCCTGCTCGAGCGTGACCCGCTCCTCCGCGGTGGTCGAGCAGCCGGCGAGGGCGCCGGCGATGCCGATGGCGGCGAGGCTGCCGAGCAGAATGCGTCTGGTGGACATGAGGTCTTCCTTATCCTTCTCCCGGGTCGACGCCCGGGATGGTTGGCGCCGCTCCCTCGAGCGGCCACGAAAAATCCGTCCGCGCGCAAGAACCGCCCGGTGCCGGCACGGTTCCCCCAAAGCCGCCGGCCCTCATGCCCCGAGCCGTGCCAGGAGGCCCGCCCGCCGGGCGAGCGCGACGACGGCGAGGACCGTGACGATGCTGACGCCGATCAGCAGCGTGGCGATGGCGGTGATGGTCGGGTTCACCTGCAGCACCAGCTCGTTGAACATGCGCTTGGGAATGGTCTGGTGCGCGCCGGCGAGGAAGATCGTGACGATCACCTCGTCGAACGAGATGATGAAGGCGAAGATCCAGGCGGCCGCCGCCGAAGGCGACAGGTTCGGAATCAGCACCCGCCGCGCCATGACCGGCCAGGAGGCGCCGAGCGAGAGGGCGGCCCGCTCGAAGTCGCGATCGAAGGCGCGGATCGCCACCGTCATCACGAGCACGGTGTAGGGCACGGCGAGCACCGTGTGGCCGATGACGAGGCCGGCGAAGCTGCCGAGCAGCCCGATCCGGGCGAAGAAGATGTAGAGCGCCACGCCGGTGATGATCTGCGGCAGGATCAAGGGCGCCATGAAGTTGAGCTCGAGGAGCGGCCGGCCCCGGAACCGGCCGCGCACGAGGCCGTAGGCGGCGATGGTGCCGAGCACGAGGGCAAGGCTCGAGGCGAGGGCGGCGAGCGCCAGCGACGTGCCCGCCGCCTCGAGCCAGCGGGCGTCGCCGAAGAAGGCCACGTACCAGCGCAAGGAGAGCCCGGGCGGCGGGAACTCGAGCGAGCTCGCCGACGAGAACGACATCGGCACGACGATGACGATGGGCAGGCAGAGGAAGACGAGGACGAGGCCGCCCGCGAGCGCCACCAGCCGGCGCACCCACAAGGGCTCGCCCATCATGATCCGGGCCTCATGGCTGGGTGGCGCGGGCGACGCGCAGATAGAGCGAGTAGAAGAGGAGCGTCGCCACCAGCAGCACGGTCGAGAGGGCGGCCGCCAGCTCCCAGCGCGGCAGGCGGTTGATCAGCATGTCGACCATGTTGGCGATCATCGGCACCCGGCCGCCACCGAGAATGGCGGGCGTGATGAAGAAGCCGAGCGTCAGGATGAAGACGAGGATCGACCCGGCGGCCAGCGCCGGCAGGGTGAGCGGCAGGAAGACGCGGCGAAAGACCGTCCAGGGCGCCGCCCCCAGCCCCGCCGCCGCCATCAGCAGCCGCCGGTCGATCCGCACCATGGCGGCGAAGAGCGGCAGGACCAGAAAGGGCAGGAGCACGTTGGTGGTGCCGATGACGACCCCGAGCTCGTTGTAGAGCAGCGCCAGAGGCTCGTCGACGACCCCCAGGCCGAGCAGCGAGCGGTTGACCACCCCGTTATTGCCGAGGACGACGATCCAGGCATAGGTGCGGACCAGGATCGAGACCCAGAAGGGCAGCACGACCAGGGCGAGGCCGAGCATGCGCGCCCGGCCCTTCAGGCAGCAGAGCCAGTAGGCGAGCGGGTATCCCAGGATGGCGCAGGCCGCCGTGGCGATGACGGCGATGCGGAAGGTGTTGAGAAGCACGCGCACGTAGACCGTGCGCTGGACGATGTCGGCCCAGGGAGCCAAAGCGCCCTTGGGGCTGGTGAAGCCCCAGGCCAGCATCAGAAGGACCGGGATGTTGAAGGCGAGGAGCATGACCAGGGCGAGCGGCAGCACGAAGCCGATGCCGCTCGGCCCTGGCCGGAGGCGGATGGTGCTCACCTTGCTAGAGTGCTTTCACGGCGATCGTAGACGAGGAAGGCAAGGCGATCGGCGCGCAGCGTAGCCTGCCTACGTGAGCACCGATCGTCCGCAGCCTGACGAAGTATACGGTCACCGTGAATGCGCTCTAGAGCGAGAGCTTGAACTCCTGCCAACGCAGCTCGATCTCCTCGGCGTTCTCGAACCACCAGCGCGCGTCCGAGAGCACCTGGACGGAACGGTTCGCGGAAGTGGTCGGGAACTGGTCGAGCTTGTCCTGCGGCAGGAGCGGCTCGAGGTCGGGGCTGTTGCCGGTATAGGGAACCACCTCGGCGGCCACCGCCTGGTTCTCCGGCACGGTCATCTCGTGCAGAAGACCCATGGCCGCCTCCTTCGGCTCCGGATCGCAGCCCTTGGGCACGACGAAGAAGGCGAGGTCGAGCTGGCCCTGCTCGAAGCTGAAGCGGATGCCCTCCTGGCCGGCGACGCGGCCGGACCAGGCCACCGCGTACTGCACCTCGTTGTCCTTGAGGAGCTGCGGCGGCTGCGCACCCGCCTGCCACCAGACGGCGACGTGATCCTTGATCTCGTCGAGCTTGCCGAAGGCACGGTCGAGGTCGATCGGATAGAGATCCTCCGGCGCCACGCCGTCGGCCATGGCGGCCATGGCGAGGATGTAGGCGGCGTAGTCGGGCAGCGTCCGCTTGCCCGGGAAATTCTCGACGTCCCAGAACTCCACCCATGACGACGGCGCCTTGGCATCCGGATGCCAGGCCATGATGGTCGAATAGAACTGGTAGCCGAAGCCCTTGTCGTCCCTGGCCTCCGGGAAGATCGGCAGGGGATCGATGGCGTCCCAGTCGAGCGGGTCCAGGAGATCCAGCGCCTTCGCCTGCTCGAGCTCGGGGCTCGAGAGCTCGAGCAGCGCCGAGGTCACGTTCTGCGCCTCCACCATCGCGCGCAGCTTGCCGAGACCGAACGGGCTCTCGCGGACGACGGCGATGCCGGTCTTCTCGGTGAAGGGCTTGATGTAGCCGGCCTCGATGGAATCGCCCGAGGCACCGCCGGCCTCGGTCATCCGAAACTCGCTCACCGCGCCGTGCGCCGAAGGGATCAGCTTGCCGAGCGTGGCCGTCCCCGCGAGAGCCGCCGCACCGCCGATCACGTGTCGCCGTGGCAGAATCATCGATGGTTCCTCCCGTCCCTGGGGCGCTTCTCATGGCAACGCGAACGCGCCCGACGCCGAACTGGTAGGGGCAAAGAGACCCGGCCGCAAGCTCGCCATCGGCGGAGCGCCGAAGGAGGCGGCCCCTGGATGCACCATTGCCCGCACAGCCGGAGCTTGCGCAAAGCACACGGAGAATTGATCGGTGATCTCGTCTGGCTCGCGGATGAATGAAGCCGAGACCTGGGCCATTTGCGGTTGCGCCGTTCTCGCTCTGCCAATACGATTCATTGCAAGCAATCGAGTGAGGCACAGACACGACGCCTCGAGAACAACGAGCCCGAGCGGGGGCGCGACAGGGAAGGAAAGGCCGGGATGCGGGCTGCGCCACGAATGATCGCCGTTCTCGTCCTGGCGGGTGCAGCTTTTCTGGCGACCGGCACGATGCAGCCCGGCCGGGCGGGGTCGAGCGACGACAAGCTTCCCCCACCGAAGGCTGGCGCCAAACAGCCGGCCACGCTCCAGTACGAGCAGCTTCCGCAAGCCGGCCCGCAACCCGGGATGGCGGCGAGGAATGCGCCCGCGCTCGGGACCTTCGAGACCAGGGAGGCGGTCAGCCTGAGGAACCGGCTCGACGATGCCGCCCGAGGCCGGCAGGTGAAGCCGATCGAGATGGGCACCGCATCGAAGCACGTGCAAAAGCTGCCGCCGAGGCGGGCCGACCCGAAGCCGATCGACAACGGACCCGAGCGGATGGCGCCCAAAAGCTCCCGCCGGGACCAGCCGAAGGCGTCGGCCGGCAACTGGCCCGAGCCCACGACATCGAGCCCGCTTCGCCAGCGCGCGACCAGCGCAGCGACGCCCGGAACCGCGGCAACACCCGCCAAAAAGGCATCCCACGCCGGGCCGATCGTGGCGCCGCAGGCTTCGAGCAGTGCTGTGGCCTCGACCTCGCGCCGCGCGGCCCCGTCGAAGGCGGGCGCCAACGCCGGCCCGGGCGTGGCGGCGCTCAAGGCCCGGCTGAACCCGTCCGCGGTGATCCAGGCCGGAAGACCGCGGTCGAGCAACACGGCGGCACCGGTCAAGCCCGGCGGATCCGCGACGCCGTTCAAGATGCCCGGGGTGAGAGGCCAGTAGCCGCCCCTCGGCTCAGAGCCTGTTCGAAAGGCTCGCCACGCAAAGGAAGCGCCTCATGTTCTCGCGGCTGGCTTTTCTCGCTTGCGCTCTCCTCGCGGCGCTGACCGCCGGACCGGCCGGTGCAGAGACCGCCGATCCCTCGTCGGCACCGGTTGCCGTGACGCTCGTCAATACCGGTGCCGCACCGGTCGACGTGCTCTGGGTCGGCGACGACGGCGAGCCGGCACCCCTGGACGTGACGATCGAGGCCGGCTGGGAGCAGGCGCTGAGCGCCTGGCCGGGAACGGAGCTCCTGTTCCGCGAAAGCGGCACGGGCGACGAGGCGGAGCCCTTCTTCACCGTGACGATCGGCGAGGCGACACCGGCCGAGCCGATCCTCGTCCCCGACCCGCGGCTGCTGCGCCCGGCCGCGCTGACCATCCTGAACCCGCTCGAAGTCGAGGTCGCGCTCTCCTGGCTGCCCGACGAGGCTGGTGCCGATTGGACCGAGTTCGATTCCGTGGCCGCCGGCGGGTCGGCCGCCTACGAGCTCGATCCCCTGACACCGCTCCGGCTCCGGGCCCGGGACGGCAGCCTCGAGGTCGATTTCGAGGTCGGTCTCGACCGCGAGCAGGTGCTCGATCTGGGTGCCCTCACCGATCCGGACGTGCCGACCGCCGAGGTCGCCTTGACCAACCGGTCGGCGCGGCCGCTGGTGCTGGAGGAGCTGCGGCCGGGTGTGACCCAGGGGCTCGGCGGCGTGCCCGCCCGGGGTGCCGCCACCGTCGAGGTGGTGGTCGGCGCCGATCTCAGGGTGGTCGCCGGCGACGGCGCCAATGAGGAGCTGGGCCTCTACCACGTCACCGATGCGGCGGACCAGGTGGTGCTGATCGAGGACGCCGCCGAGGCGGAGGTGGCGATCCCGCCGGCCGCCGCCTTCGATCTCTCCGCCCTGCCCGAGGAGGAGCGAGCGAACGCCGCCGGGTTCCTCGAGAAGGCCGGCGCCATCTTCGCCGGCCGCGACGATGTCGCCGTCTACGTCGCCTACAACGGCAGCGACCGGCCGATCTGGCTCGCCGGGCTCGATGGCGAGACCATCAAGGGGGCGAAGCGGATGAAGCCGCGCTCCATCGGCAACGTCATCGCCAGGGTGGGCGACTACTCGATCGCCTGGCCGGCCGACGTGCCGGTCGAGAAGGTCACGCGCGGCGATGTCTTCGCCTCGATCCTGGTGACCGAGGACATGCCCGATGTGGTCGACGTCTCGCCGCCGGCCGATGTGCGGCTCGACGTCGCCAACGGCGTGTGCAAGCCGGTCGATCTCCTGCGCGTCGACCCGTTCGGCGAGGAGCATCTGGTGGCCCGCATCGAGCCGATGGGCGACACGGGCGAGCCCTTGACCCTGCCGGCCGGCTCCTTCCTCGTGGCGCGCGCCGGCGCCGAAAGCGTCATCGCCGGCCAGGCGCTCTGGTCCGGGCAGCTCGACCGAAGCGCCACCCGGCGGATCGCCATCGAGCCCGGCATGGCCGGCGGCTACGATCCGATGCAGGTCTCGGTGGCCGGCGGCGCCGAGCGCACCGTCAACCTGCACAACTCGACCAGCCGCGGCATCCACCTCTTCCAGGTGGACGGGAACGGGCGCGAGCTCGTCCTGACCGACGCACCCATCGAAGCCGGCCGGACCGCGGTCTTCTACATCCCCGAAGGCACGGTGATCGTCGTCCGCCGGCCGGACGTGCCGTCGGCGATCAGCGAGTACGTGCGCTTTCGGGTCGGCGACGCGCCGACGCAGAGCATCGATGTCGGAGCGCTGCGCCAGTCGCGCGGCGTGATCGGCGCCTGGACCGATCTGGCGCGTCCGGCCCTCGCCCCGAGCAACGAGGTCGGCACGACCTTCGTCTCGTTCGTCGACGAGGGCGGCATGAGAATCGCCGGCTCGAGCAACAAGGGCGACGCCGAATTCCGCGGGGCCGCCCGCTTCGAGGGCTACGCCGACGACCGCGAGGCGTTCGGCTACTGGTACCCGCGGCGCTTCAGGATCTCG
>CAYOCP010000048.1:0-19636 GCA_964402505.1 uncultured Geminicoccaceae bacterium | reverse complement strand
CAGCACACTACCCTTCCGATTATCTTAGCGCGTATGGGGTCAGGACTCTTTTAGGACGGCTAAAAGGGTCCTGACCCCCTAAGCTCGCGATGGTGGGTCGATGCAGCGATGCGACGGCCCTCGGCCCATTCATTGACAGCCTCTCAGGCGCTCTCCCGCTTCCGCCCCGGCAGCGGCAGGCGGCGGGCGAGGTAGTCGCCGGTATGGCTTTCGGCCGTCGCCGCCACCTGCTCCGGCGTGCCCTGGGCGATCAGCCGGCCGCCGCCGGTGCCGCCGTCCGGGCCCATGTCGAGGATCCAGTCGGCGGTCTTGATGACCTCCAGATTGTGCTCGATGACGATCACCGTGTTGCCCTGGTCGACCAGCGTGTGCAGCACCTCGAGCAGCTTCCTCACGTCCTCGAAATGCAGGCCCGTGGTCGGCTCGTCGAGCAGATAGACGGTCTGGCCTGTGGCGCGCCTGGAGAGCTCCTTGGCGAGCTTGACGCGTTGCGCCTCGCCGCCCGAGAGCGTGGTCGCCTGCTGGCCGAGCTTGATGTAGCCGAGGCCGACCTGCTGCAGCGTCCTGATCTTGTTGTGGATGGCGGGAAGCGGCTCGAAGAAGGCGGCCGCCGCCTCGACGGTCATGTCGAGCACGTCGGCGATCGACTTGCCGCGATAGTGGACCTCGAGCGTCTCGCGATTGAAGCGCCTTCCGTGGCAGACGTCGCACTCGACATAGACGTCCGGCAGGAAATGCATCTCGATCTTGATGACGCCGTCGCCCTGGCAGGCCTCGCAGCGGCCGCCCTTGACGTTGAACGAGAACCGCCCCGGCTTGTAGCCCCTGGCCCTGGCCTCGGGCAGGCCCGCGAACCAGTCGCGGATCGGCCCGAAGGCGCCCGTATAGGTGGCCGGGTTGGAACGCGGCGTGCGGCCGATCGGCGACTGGTCGATGTCGACCACCTTGTCGACCAGCTCGAGACCCGAAAGCTCGCGGTGCGGGCCCGGAATCCGCCTGGCCCCGGTCAGCCGCCGGGCGAGGGCGGGGTAGAGCGTGTCGACGACGAGGCTCGACTTGCCCGAGCCCGAGACGCCGGTGACGCAGACGAAGCAGCCGAGCGGAAAGCGCGCGTCGACATTGTCGAGGTTGTTGGCGGTGGCCCCGGCGAGCTCCAGCCAGCGCCGCGCCCTGGGCTTGCGGCGGCGGGCGGGCAGGGGGATCTGCCGGTGGCCGGCGAGATACTGGCCGGTCAGGCTGGCCGAGCAGGCGATCACCTCCTCGGGCGTGCCCTCGGCCACGACGATGCCGCCATGCACGCCGGCGCCCGGCCCCATGTCGATCAGGTGGTCCGCGCTGCGGATCGCGTCCTCGTCATGCTCGACCACGATCACCGTGTTGCCGAGGTCGCGCAGCCGGGTCAGCGTCTGGAGCAGGCGGTCGTTGTCGCGCTGGTGCAGGCCGATGGAGGGCTCGTCGAGCACGTAGAGCACGCCGGTCAGGCCCGAGCCGATCTGCGAGGCGAGGCGGATGCGCTGGCTCTCGCCGCCGGAGAGCGTGCCCGAATCCCTGTTCAGGGTCAGATAGGAGAGGCCGACATCGACGAGAAAGCCCAGGCGCTCGCGGATCTCCTTGAGGATGCGCTCGGCGATGGTCCTCTGCTTGGCATCGAGCCGGCCCGCGAGCTCGTCGAACCAGTTTGCGGCCTCCAGGATGGAGAGCTCGGAGACCAGGGCGATGTGACGATCGCCGACCCGGACCGCCAGCGCTTCCGGCTTGAGCCGCGCCCCTCCGCAGGCGGCGCAGGGCGCGGACGACATGTAGCGCTGGATCTCCTCGCGCATCCAGGAGCTGTCCGTTTCCCGCCAGCGGCGCTGCAGGTTGGGAACGACCCCCTCGAAGGGCTTCTCGGTCCTCACCGTGCGCAGCCCGTCCTCGAAGGACATGGGCACGACCTCGCCGCCGGAGCCGAAGAGGATGGTCCGCCGCGTCTCCTCCTTCAGCTCCTCCCAGGGCGTGTGCAGGCTCTCGTCGCAATGGCGAAGCACCGCGGCGAGCGCTTGCGGATAATAGTGCATGGTCTGCGAGGCCCAGGGCTCGACGGCACCGCGATGCACGGACTTCGTCGGATCGGGCACCACGAGGTCCGGGTCGACCAGGAGACGGCGCCCGAGCCCGTCGCAGGACGGACAGGCGCCGTAGGGGTTGTTGAAGGAGAAGAGCCGGGGCTCGATCTCGGGCAGGGTGAAGCCGGAGACCGGGCAGGCGAACTTCGCCGAGAGCAGGGCGCGCTCGCCGCTCTCGGCGTTCTCGACGACGAGCAGGCCATCGGAGAGGCCGAGCGCCGTCTCGATCGAATCGGCCAGCCGCTGGGCCAGGTCCGGCGCCGTCACCAGCCGGTCCACCACCACCTCGATCTCGTGCTTCAGCTTCTTGTCGAGCGCCGGCGCCTCGTCGATCTCGTAAAAGGTGCCGTCGATCCTGACCCGCTGGAAGCCCTGGCGCTGCAGCTCCCTGAGCTCCTTCCGGTACTCGCCCTTGCGGCCGCGGACGATGGGGGCGAGCAGATAGAGGCGGCTCTCCGCCGGCATGGCGAGGACGCGGTCGACCATCTGCGAGACGGTCTGCGCCTCGATCGGCAGCCCGGTGGCGGGCGAGTAGGGAATCCCGATCCGCGCCCAGAGCAGGCGCATGTAGTCGTAGATCTCGGTCACCGTGGCGACGGTCGAGCGCGGATTCTTCGAGGTCGTCTTCTGCTCGATCGAGATCGCGGGCGACAGGCCCTCGATCAGGTCCACGTCCGGCTTCTGCATCAGCTCGAGAAACTGCCGCGCATAGGCCGAGAGGCTCTCGACATAGCGCCTCTGGCCCTCGGCATAGATCGTGTCGAAGGCGAGCGAGGACTTGCCGGAGCCGGAAAGGCCGGTGATCACCACCAGCCTGAAGCGCGGAATGTCGACGTCGACCGACTTCAGGTTGTGCTCGCGGGCACCGCGAATGCGTATGACGTCGTTCATGAGCACCGTTCGAGGCAGGTGGCGACGGACCCGGCGTGGCCCGTCCCTCTAGTTGCGCGGCGATGGGCGCTTGGCAAGTCGGGGCGACCCCATGACACTGCGCCGGCGAAGCGTGTATAGGACCGTCAGCGAGCCAGCAGCAGCAACGACCGAAAGGAAAGCGTCATGGCCGGCAGCGTCAACAAGGTGATCCTGGTCGGCAATCTCGGGCGCGATCCCGAGGTTCGCTACTCCCAGAGCAACCAGAAGATCGTCCACCTCTCGGTCGCCACCTCCGAGCGCTGGAAGGACCGCCAGAGCGGCGAGCAGCGCGAGCGAACCGAATGGCACCGGGTGGTGATCTTCAACGAGAACCTCGCCGAGGTCGCCGAGCGCTATCTGCAGAAGGGCCGCTCCGTCTACCTCGAGGGGCAGCTCCAGACGCGCAAGTGGACCGACCAGTCGGGCCAGGAGAAGTACACGACGGAGGTCGTGCTGCAGCGCTTTCGGGGCGAGCTCGTGCTCTTGGGCGGCGGTCGGGACGACACGAGCTTCGGCGACCGCGGCATGGTCGGCGGGCCGGACGACGACTACGGCGACCGGCCGGCGCCGACGCGCGGCGGCCGGCCGGGTGGCGGCGGCCCATCCTCGGCCGCCGACGATCTCGACGACGACATTCCTTTCTGACCGGCCCTTTTTTGCCGATCCCGCGGCGTCAGTGGATGTCCGCCGCGGTGGTGAAGGCCGCCTTCAGGCTCTCGATGTCGAAATCGCTCGAGCGGGCGGCCTCGAGCACCGGGCGCTCGCGGCGGATGCAGAGATCGATGGCCTCCGGCAGGGCCGCCGCGTCGTCCCTGGGGATGACGACCGCGCCGTGCCGGTCGGCGTGGATCAGATCGCCGTGCACCACCTTCATGCCGAAGATCTCGACCGGCACCTCGATCGCCTCGACATGCACATCGGCGTGGCTCGGCACCACCTTGCCGG
This sequence comes from uncultured Geminicoccaceae bacterium, assembly GCA_964402505.1. Taxonomy (GTDB): domain Bacteria; phylum Pseudomonadota; class Alphaproteobacteria; order Geminicoccales; family Geminicoccaceae; genus SLRI01. Next base: position 15,674 of record CAYOCP010000048.1, on the reverse strand, counting down.
CGAGGAGCTGAAAGCGCGGGTCGATCGCGTCGAGATCGCGGATGGAGCCGTTGGTGATGCACCCCAAGACGCCGAGGCCGCGATGCACGGCGGTGTTGACCTCGCCCCAGAACGCGCCGAACCCCGGCTCCGGATCGAGATCCTGGATGACGGTGATGACCGGCTGAGCACCGCGCACCAGGTACTCGTAATAGCCGACGCGCAGCGCCTTGGCATCGATCGGCAACAGGGTCGAGGGGGTCGCCGCCTTGATGGTCGCGGTCCGCGCGAAGCCGACAATCGGCTTGAGGTCGGGGAAGGCGCAGATCATGTGGCTGCTGGTGTACCCCTCGACCAGCCGCCGGCCCTGGACGACCTCCAGCGCATTGCAGACGGTGGGGGTGTCGAACGCCGCCAGATGATCGAGCAAGTCCTGGACGATCGTCACGCTCCGCTCTCCTTTTCCTGTCTTTGGGACGGTTCCGTTTCGACCGCCGCGACGGTCCGCATAGCACCGCCCGCGGCCGGCTGGCCAGTGCCGGCGCCGATCGCGGCCGACCTTCGGCCGGGGCCGTGCAGAGCCGCGTCGACAGCGGCCCCGCGCCTCGCCATGATCGCCGCCGCCGTGGCACGGCAGCTACGACAGGAGCCGCGATGACCATCGAGGTCGCCCTCAACCATCGGACCCGCTACGGCTACGACCGCCGCATCCGCCTCGGGCCGCACGTGGTGCGGCTCCGCCCGGCCCCGCACAGCCGCACGCGCATCCTGTCCTACAGCCTGAAGGTCAGCCCGACCGACCACTTCGTCAACTGGCAGCAGGACCCGCACGGCAACTGGCTGGCCCGGCTGCTCTTCAACGACCGCACCGACCATCTCTCCATCGAGGTCGACCTCGTGGCCGAGATGGCGGTGCTCAATCCCTTCGACTTCTTCGTCGAGAGCTCGGCCGAGACCTGGCCCTTCGTCTACGCGGCCGCCTTGCGGAAGGAGCTCCTGCCGTTCCTCGAGACCGAGGACCCGGGACCGCTCATGACCGGGCTGGTCGAATCGATCGGGCGGACGCCGGTGCCGACGATCGATTTCATCGTCGGCCTGAACCAGCGCCTGCGGAAGCTGGTCGGCTACGTGATCCGCATGGAGCCCGGCATCCAGAGCTGCGAGGAGACCCTGGCCGGCCGCTCGGGCTCCTGCCGCGACACCGCTTGGCTCCTGGTCCAGCTCCTCCGCCAGCTCGGTCTCGCGGCACGCTTCGTCTCCGGCTACCTGATCCAGTTGAAGGCGGACCAGGCGGCGCTGGACGGACCGTCGGGCACGGATGCCGACTTCACCGATTTGCATGCCTGGGCCGAGGTCTTCCTGCCGGGGGCGGGCTGGATCGGCCTCGATCCGACCTCGGGCCTGCTCGCCGGCGAAGGCCACATCCCGCTCGCCGCGACCCCCGACCCCGGGAACGCGGCGCCGGTCACCGGCACGCTCGATCCGGCCGAGACGACCTTCGACTACGCCATGAGCATCGAGCGGATCCGCGAGGGGCCGAGGGTCACATTGCCCTACAGCGAGGCGCAATGGGCGACGATCGAAGCCCTCGGCCACGCCATCGACAGCCGGCTGCAGGCGGAGGACGTGCGGCTCACCGTCGGCGGCGAGCCGACCTTCGTCGGGCTCGACGATCGCGACGCCGAGGAATGGAGCACGGCGGCGGACGGCCCTGCCAAGCGGCGGCTCGCCGACGCCCTGGTCCGCCGGCTGGCCGACCGCTTCGCGCCGGGCGGCCTTCTGCAGCACGGCCAGGGCAAGTGGTATCCGGGCGAGCCCCTGCCGCGCTGGGCCTTCGCCGTCTACTGGCGGGCCGACGGCGAGCCGCTCTGGGGCGATTCCTCGCTGATCGCGACGGAGGAAGCGGCACCGGGACCGGAGGCCGATCTGGTCGAGACGGCAGAGCGGTTCACGGCCCAGCTCGCCGCCAATCTCGGGCTCGATCGAGCCTCCGTCCATCCGGCCTACGAGGACACGGCGAGGCTCGCACTTCGGGAGCGGCAATTGCCCGCCGGTGTCGACCTGCTCGACCGGCGGCTCACCACGCCCGCCGCCTGGGTGCTGCCGCTGCAACCCTGGCAGGCCCGGGCGACGGACGCCGGCCGGCGCCGGTTCCGCTGGATCAGCGAGCGGTGGACCACGCGCCGGGGCGGCCTCTTCCTCCTGCCCGGCGACAGCCCGGCCGGCTTCCGTCTGCCGCTCGGCGCCCTCGACCGCCTGCGGCCCGACGCTCTTCTCGGCGTGGTGCCGCTCGACCCGTTCGCCGCCCGCGCCGCCCTGCCGGCTCGCGCCCCCGTCATGCAGACCCGGCAGCCGGAGGGCCGCCCGCCGGCTGCCGCCGGGGAGGCCGACCCGCCGGTGCGCACGGCACTCGCGGTCGAGCCGCGCCAGGGCCACCTCCACGTCTTCCTCCCGCCCGTGGCCTCGGCCGACGCCTATGTCGATCTGGTGGCCGCGATCGAGGAGACGGCGCTGGCGCTCGAGCAGCCGGTCCGCCTCGAGGGCTATCCGCCGCCGGCCGACCCGCGCCTCCGCGACATCAAGGTGACGCCCGATCCGGGCGTGATCGAGGTCAACGTGCAGCCGGCGGCGAGCTGGCCGGAGCAGGTGCGGATCACCGAGGGCGTCTACGAGGAAGCCCGGCAGTCCCGTCTCGACACGGCCAAGTTCATGCTGGACGGCCGGCCGACGGGCACCGGCGGCGGCAACCACATGGTGCTGGGCGGGCCGAGTGCCGCGGACAGCCCTTTCCTGCGCCGCCCCGACCTCCTGGCCTCGCTGATCCGCTACTGGCAGAACCATCCGTCCCTCTCCTACCTCTTCTCCGGGCTCTTCATCGGCCCGACGAGCCAGGCGCCGCGGCTCGACGAGGCGCGGCAGGACCAGCTCTACGAGCTCGAGATAGCCCTCGCCCGCGTGCCGGATCCCCTGAAGGACAACGGCCTCGACTGCCCGCCCTGGCTCGTCGACCGGCTGTTCCGCCATCTCCTCGTCGATTCCACCGGCAATACGCACCGGGCCGAGATCTGCATCGACAAGCTCTACAGCCCCGACGGCCCGACCGGCCGGCTCGGCCTCGTCGAGCTCCGCGCCTTCGAGATGCCGCCGCACCCAAGGATGAGCCTCGCGCAGAGCCTGCTGCTCCGTGCCCTCGTCGCCTGGTTCTGGCGCCGGCCCTTCACCGGCCGGCTGATCCGCCACGGCACGGACCTGCACGACCGGTTCATGCTGCCCCACCACGTCTGGGCGGATTTTCTGGAGATCCTCGCCGATCTCGAGGCGGCGGGCATGGCGTTCGACCCGGCCTGGTTCAACGCCCACCACGAGTTCCGCTTCCCGCTCTACGGCCATGTCACCGTGGCCGATGTCGAGATCGAGCTCCGCGCCGCCCTCGAGCCCTGGCACGTGCTCGGCGAGGAGGCGGCGCAGGGCGGCACGGCCCGCTATGTCGACAGCTCGCTCGAGCGGCTCCAGGTCCGGGTCACGGGCGACCGGCGGGACCGCTACGTCGTCACCTGCAACGGCTACACCCTGCCGCTGGCGCCGACCGGGGACGGGCACGAGGTGGCGGGCGTGCGGTTCCGCGCCTGGCAGCCGCCATCCTGCCTGCATCCGACCATCCCGATCCACAGCCCGCTCGTCCTCGACGTGGTCGATGCCGTGCAGGGGCGCTCGCTCGGCGGCTGCACCTACCACGTCATGCATCCGGGCGGGCGGGCCTACGACACGGTGCCCGTCAATGATTTCGAGGCGCAGGGGAGAAGGCTTGCGCGCTTTCAACCCATGGGGCATACGCCGGGACCCATGCGGCCGATCGGCGTCCCGCGCAACCCGAGCTTTCCCCACACGCTGGACCTTCGCCGTGTCGGCATCTGAGCGAGACCCCGCTTGTCCCTGACCCTCACGGCCCCGGCGGAGCGCCCGAGCGGGCTGGTCCGTGACTATCGGCCACCCGACGGCCGCTCCGACGAGCTCCTGGCACCCTCGGGCGAGGTGCGGCCGGCCTGGAGGTCCTTCCTCGAGCGCTTCGGGGGGCTCGGCGCCGAGGGACGCGAGGCGGTGGCGCGAACCACCGCCCGCAAGCTCCAGGAAAGCGGCATCGCCTTCAACGTGCATGCCGATCCCGACGACCGCAAGGCGGCCTGGCGGCTCGATCTCCTGCCGGTCCTCATCGAGGCCGCGGAATGGCAGGTGCTGGAGCGGGGGCTCATCCAGCGCGCCCGGCTGATCGAGGCCGTGCTGGCCGATCTCTACGGCCCGCAGCGCCTCCTGCGCTCGGGCGTGCTGCCGCCGGCGCTGGTTTTCGGCAACCGGGAGTTCCTGCACCCCTGCGCCGGCTGGAGCCAGCCGCCCCGCCGCTTCCTCTTCCACCTCGCCTGCGATGTCGCCCGCGACCCAGAGGGCGGCTGGCGGGTCCTGGCCGACCAGGTGGACGCGCCCACCGGCGATGGCTGGCTGCTCGCCAGCCGGGTGGCGCTGAGCCAGGGCATGGGCGAGCTCTATCAGGAGAGCGGCGTGCGCCGGGTCGCCGGCTACTACGCCAGGATGCAGGCGGCGCTGCAGGCGATGGCGCCCGTCGAGGAGGGAAGGATCGTCACCCTCTCGCCCGGCGCCGACGATCCGGGCTTCTTCAGCCACGCCTATCTCGCCCGCTATCTCGGCCTGGCGCTGGCCGAGGCGGGCGATCTCGCGGAGCGCGACGGCCTGCTCTACCTCAAGACGCTGGAGGGGCTGCAAAGGATCGATGTCGTCCTGCGCCAGAGCCCCGGCCGCCTCGCCGATCCCCTGAACCTCTCGACCCGCATGGACGGCGGCACGCCGGGACTCGTGCAGGCGGCCCGGCTCGGCCGCGCCTTCCTCGCCAATGCGCTGGGCAGCGGGGTCCTGCAGAACCGCGCCCTCGCCGGCTTCTCGAAGACGCTCACGGAAATCCTGCTCGGCGAGGCGCCCCTGCTGCGCGAGGCGCCGGCCCTCTGGCTGGGCGAGCCGGCCAACTGGGAGCGGGTGCTCGAGGAGCCGGGCTGGGTGACCGACCGGCTGGCGGCGCGGCACGACCCCGGCAGCCGCGTCGACCGCCCCGATCCCCTGGCCGGCCTCGCCGACGACCGGGCGAGGCGCCGCTTCCTCGCCCGCGAGGGCCATGGCTGGGTGGCCGAGCGGCCGAGCCCGCTGTCCACCGCCCCGGCCCTGGAGGAGGGACGCCTCGTGCCGGTGCACTGGGCGCTGCGCGCTTTCGTCTCCGTCGACGAGGACGGCTGGCACGTGCTGCCGGGCGGGCTGGTGCGGCGGTCGGCCTCCGCCTCGACCATCGGCCTGCCGAACGGCTTCGGCTCGAAGGACCTCTGGGTGCTGCGCGAGCCGGGGGAGGTCCTGGCGCCGAGCCTCTTCACGCGCCGCTTCGCGCAAGTGCATCTGCGGCGCACCGGTCGCGATCTCCTCAGCCGCACCGCCGAGGCGCTCTTCTGGCTCGGACGCCATGTCGAGCGCACGGAATCGATCCTGCGCACGCTTCGCGCCGTGCTCACGCGCCTGATCGACGATGGCGGTCCCCACCGCCAGCCCGAGCTGCTCGAGACCCTTCTCGCCATCCATCCGGGCGAGGAGCGCCCCTTGGAGGGGTCACCGCACCGCCGCATCGCCACCGGCCTCGAGCTCCTGCTGCACGACCCGGAGGTGCCTTTCGGCCTGCACCGTGCCATGGCGGGCGTCCGGCACAACGCCACCCTGTCGCGCGCGGTGCTGAGCCAGGACGGCTGGCGGGTCCTCAACGCGCTGCACGCCGACCCGCGCTGGCGATCCTCCGGCCGCAGCCCGCTTCTGGCACCGCCGATCGATCCCGTGAACGACGGCATCCGCCAGCTCCTCGCCTTCGCCGGCACCGCGGCCGAGAACATGACCCGCAACTACTCATGGCGCTTTCTCGACATCGGCCGCCGGCTGGAGCGGGCGCTGCAGCTCATCGAGACCATCGACGCCCTGACCGGCACGCTCGACGGCGTGGACGAGGGGGTGGCCCTCACCGCTTTGCTCGAGATCGGCGACAGCTTCATGACCTACCGCTCGCGCTACGCCGTGACCCCGCTCGCCAACCCGGTGGTCGATCTCCTGGCCCTCGACGAGACCAACCCCCGCTCGCTCGCCTTTCAGCTCAAGGCCCTCGAGGAGCACCTGGCGAGCCTGCCGGGCGAGGGGCCCTACCGGTCGGCCGAGCAGCGCAAGGTGCTCGGCCTCCTGACCGGGCTGCGCCTCGCCGATGCCGATCGGCTCACCGCCGACCTCGATCGCGGCCCCGAAAGCGCGCTCGCCGCCTTCTTCGGCCGTGCCCGTGTCGACCTCTGCGACGTCTCCGATCTCATCGGCCGCGGCTACTTCGTCCTCGCCGAGACGCCGACCAGCACGCTCGCCATGCGGCGTGCCGAGGGGCTCGGGATCGCCGGCCCATGATCCTCGAGGTCCGCCACCGCACCGACTACCGCTACAGCCAGCTCGTCTCGATCTCGCACCATCTCCTGCATCTCGAGCCGCGCGACACGGCGCATCAGCAGCTCGAGCGCTTCGAGCTCTTGATCGAGCCCGACCCCGGCTTCGAGAACCGCGGCATCGACGCCTTCGGCAATCCGACCCGGACGATCACCCTCGACCGGAGCCACGCCGCCCTCGTGATCGAGGCGCGGAGCCGGGTCAGGCTGCGGAGGCGCGAGATGCCGCCGCCCCTGGCGACGCCGCCATGGGAGGAGGCGGCCGGGGTGCGGCTCGCCGCCCCGGACGACGACGCCCTCGAGGCCAGCCGCTACGCCTTCGCCTCGCCCTTCGTCGACCTCGATGACGGAATCGAGGCCTATGCGCGGCAGAGCTTCCTCGCCGGCCGGCCGATCCTCGATGCGGCGCTCGATCTGAACGGCCGCATCTTCCGCGAGTTCGCCTTCGATCCCGCGGCCACCTCGCTCGCCACGCCCGTGGCCGAGGTGCTCTCGACGCGGCGCGGCGTCTGCCAGGACTTCTCGCACCTCATGATCGCCTGCCTGCGCTCGCTCGGCCTGCCGGCCCGCTACCAGTCGGGCTACCTCCTGACCCGCCCGCCCGAGGGCGGGGAGCGCCTCGTCGGCGCCGACGCCAGCCATGCCTGGGTGGCGCTCTGGGTGCCGCGTCACGGCTGGGTCGAGCTCGACCCGACCAATGACTGCGTGGCGATGCAGGAGCACGTGACGCTCGCCTGGGGCCGTGACTACGGCGATGTCAGCCCGATCTCCGGCATCGTCTACGGCGGCGGCGCGCACGACCTCTCGGTCGCCGTCGACGTCGCGCCCTTCGCCACGGCGTGAGGCCGCTCCCGATGGAGGTCGATTTCATCGTCGTCGGCGCCGGCAGCGCCGGCAGTGCCCTGGCCGGCCGCCTCTCCGAGGACGGGCGAAGCACGGTCCTCGTGCTGGAGCATGGCGGCAGCGATGCGGGCCCGCTCATCCAGATGCCGGCCGCACTCTCCATCCCGATGAACATGCCCCGCTACGACTGGGGCTATCGGACGGAGCCCGAGCCCGGGCTCGGCGGCCGGGTGCTGGCCTGCCCGCGCGGCAAGGTGATCGGCGGCTCGTCCTCCATCAACGGCATGGTCTACGTGCGCGGCCACGCCATGGACTACGACGGCTGGGAGGCCATGGGTGCCGCCGGCTGGAGCTACGCCCACGTGCTGCCCTACTTCCTGCGGCTGGAGGCGAGCCATGGCGGCGAGGCGGGCTGGCGCGGCACCGAGGGACCGCTGCACGTCACCCGCGGCCGCCTCGCCAATCCACTCCAGACCGCCTTCATCGAGGCCGGGCGGCAGGCCGGCTACCCCCTGACGGCGGACTACAACGGCCGGCAGCAGGAGGGCTTCGGCCCGCTCGAGATGACGGTCTGGCGCGGCCGGCGCTGGTCGGCGGCCAATGCCTATCTGGCACCGGCGCGGCACCGCCCCAACCTCGAGCTTCGGCCGCGAACGCTGGTGCGCCGCGTCATCATCGAGGGGCGAAGGGCGGTCGGTGCGGAGGTCGAGGGAAGGGGCCTGCCGCGTGAGATCCGCGCCCGCCGCGCCGTGATCCTCGCCGCCGGGGCGATCAACTCACCCCTGCTCCTGATGCGCTCGGGGATCGGCGACGCCGCCCATCTGAGGGAGCAGGGCATCGGATTGATCCTCGACCGGCCGGGTGTCGGCGCCAACCTGCAGGACCATCTGGAGCTCTACGTCCAGTACGCCTCGAGGACGCCGGTGACCCTCCACCGGTACTGGAACCCGTGGGCCAAGCTGGCGATCGGCGCCTTCTGGCTGCTCTCCCGCAAGGGACCCGGCGCCACCAGCCATTTCGAGGCGGGCGGCTTCATCCGCTCGGGCGCCGGCATCGCCTATCCGGACATCCAGCTCCATTTCCTGCCTCTCGCCGTCCGCTACGACGGCAAGGCCGCGGCCGGAGGGCACGGCTTCCAGGCCCATGTGGGGCCCATGCGCTCGAAGAGCCGGGGACGGGTCCGCCTCGGGGGCCCCGAGCCGGGAGCGCCACCGTCGATCCTCTTCAACTATCTGAGCCAGCCCGACGACCTGGCCGAGTTTCGCACCTGCATCCGCCTCACCCGCGAGCTCTTCGCGGAGCCGGCCATGGCTCGCTATGCCGGCGAGGAGCTGCAGCCGGGTGCCGCGATCGCCGACGACAGGGCGCTCGACGCCTTCGTCCGCGGCCATGTCGAAAGTGCCTACCATCCCTGCGGCACCTGCCGCATGGGCAGCGCCGACGATCCCCTTGCGGTGGTCGATCCGGCCTGCCGGGTGATCGGCATCGAGAGCCTTCGCGTCGCCGACAGCTCGATCTTTCCCCGGATCACCAACGGCAACCTCAACGCCCCGTCGATCATGGTGGGCGAGAAGGCGGCCGATCACGTTCTCGGCCGGGAGATGCTGCCGCCCATGAAGCTCGAGCCCTGGATCCATCCGCTCTGGCGAACCGCCCAGCGCTAGCCGTTCTTCCCGATCCTCACGCCGTGCCGGCGAAGCGACGCCACGAGCGCGGCGCGGTCGTGGCCGGCGAACCTGCAGAGCAGCGCCACATAGGCGGCGACGAAGGCCGGGCCGTGGCCGTCGCCGCTCATGCCGTGCGCGCATTCGTGCAGGACGATGGTGCGGGTCCGCGCCCAGCGCGGCAGCTTGATCACCTCGCGCGAGCCGCAGGCATGGCGGCGGCCGCGGCCGTCGCCGAGGCGGGGCGGCCGCCAGCCCGGATCGCCGGCCGCCGGCCGCTCGTGCCAGCGATAGGCCGCCTCGATCAGCTCGGCGCAGGCGGCGAGCGAGAGGAACGGGCCGGCCTCGGCCCGCAGCACCGCCGCCTCCCACGCATAGACGCGCCGCCTCTGGAAGTCGCGCGGCCGCGCCGCCCGGTGCCGCCGCGCAACGGGTGGCGCCGGCGCCTCACGCAGCAGTGAAAAGAAACGGCCCAGCACGCCCGATCGCCTCATGATGCGAAGAGAGGCTTGCCTTTTCGCCGTTTTCGGGCAATTCCGCCAGCACATCAAAGGCGCCGCCCGGCGCTTTTCCAGAGACCTCCACGCAGCCATCACAGAGGTGCGAAGCGTGTCCGCCACGGGCGATCCTCGCGGCTATTATCGCCTTCTGGGCGTGCCCCGCACGGCTTCGGCGGAGCAGATTCGCCTGGCGTTCCGCGCCCGGGCCAGGGTCTCGCACCCGGACCGGCTCGGCGACGAAGGCGACGACGAGGTGTTCCGCTTGGTGCGCGATGCCTACGAGGTCCTGCGCGATCCCTTGAAGCGCATGGCCTATGACGCTGAGGGCCTCGACGCCGAGCATGCCCGGATGAAGGCGCGGGCGACGGCGGCGAGCGGCCAGGAGCGCCCCGAGCGCCGCGCCCGGGAGCCGCGCGCGGCCGCCCAGGGCGGTGCCGCCGCCTCCCGGAGCGGGCCGGAAACGGTCGCTTCCGGGCGCTGGCTCGGCCGGGCCGTGCCGCTGGCAATGGGAGCTTTGGCCCTGGCCCTCGTCGTCACCCTGGCATCGCTCTGGTCGGCCCGGGGCCAGCTCGAGGAGCGCGAGATCCTGATCGCCGATCTCTACGGACGCCTGTCGCGGGCGGCCGAGACCGAGGCCGAGCTGCGCACCCGGCTGCGCAGCGCCACCTTCCTCGATCTCGAGCGGGCGATGCGCCGCGGCACCGCCCTCACCGGCGATGTCGGCCGCTACGCCTATGTCGAGACCATCGGCTTCGGCGCCGGTGACGTGCGGCTCGGCCGGGCGCAGGAGAACCGCCTGACCCTGGCGGTGGTCGAGCTGGCGCAGCGGATCGAGATCATTCCGGCGGGCGTCGACTGGCTCATCGTGCTCGAGGCCCAGGCGGCGCGGGCCGCCGAGGGCGACGGGGTCGCGGTCGAGGCATGGGAACCCGCTCTGCTCCGGCTGGCCTCGGTGCTCGACCATCTCCTGGCGCAGGGCCTGCCGGGCGAGCGCATGGCGATCCGCTTCAATGCCGGCTTCGCCGGGTATCCGGAAATCGGCAAGGGCGGCGAGGGGCCGGCGAGGCGGCGCGACGAGGTGGCGGTCAAGCTGGTCTGCTGCGCCGACTGAGATCAGCCGCCACCGGCGGCGACGATCAGGCGAAGCTGCTCGAGCGCGGCCTTGGGGTCGATGCGATAGGCTTCGCGGATCAAGGGGTTGGCGTCGATCAGGCGCTGCTCGGCGGGATCGAGCATGCCCCGGGTCTTGGGCGCTGCGGGATTGCCGGCCGGACCCCTCTCGACGATGGCGAGGAGACCGTCGAGGGCGCGCCGGGCGAGCGCCGGATCGCTCTCGCTGAGGGCGGCGAGTGCCGGATTGAGCTGGATGCGCAGATCCACGGCCCCGGCCGGACCGCCGAGCAACGCGAGAAGAAGGGCGAGGGCGCCGATCCTAGGACGAGGCAAGGTCCGTCTCCCGCAGGTCGCGCCACAGCGCATCCAGATGCCGGCCGACGATGGCCTCGAGCGCTCCCTCGGACCAGATCAGGCGGATGTTGGGGCGCACCTCGTCGGCGAGCAGGCCCGTCCTGACCAGCGCGTCGAGCCGGTCGCGGCAGAGGGTCGGGTCCATGTGCATCGCCATGAAGCGCTCGAAATCCTTGAGGCTGAGGACGAGCCGGCCCTGGCCCAGCCGCTCGAGGCTGCCCGCCTTCATCCGCTCGTTGAAGCGCGCCGACCGCAGGCGCCAGAGCCGCTGCTTGAGCCGCGCGCCCACCGGCCGGCCGGCACGACGCGCCTTGTCGAGCTCGGCGAGATGCCGATCGATCATGGCGTTGTGGCCGTCGATATAGAGGCCGAGGGGGCCCGGCTCGGTGCAGCCGGCGGTGCGCAGGACGAAGAGGAACTGGGCGATGTACTCGGTCTGCTCGGTCGCGACCTGCTGCTCGATGAAGTCCTCGAGCTCGTCCGCGCCGATCGCGTTGCTGCCGGCGAGCGCCCGGCGCGTGTGCTCCTCGAGGCTGCGATAGAGATCCGCCCGCACCTGCCAGAGCGAGAGCAGAAGCGCCGCGCGCCGGTTGCCGGCGGCCGGGCTCGCCCTGTCGGCACGCTCGGCATGGGCGGGCGGCTGGCTCATGGTCGCTGCACCTCTCAGTTCACGGCATAGAACTCGACCCGGCGGTTGACGCCGTCATCGGGGTCGGTTCCGGCCAGAGGCTGGCTCTCGCCCCGGCCCTCCACACCCAGGCGCTCCGGCGGGATGTGCCAGGTGTCGACCAGGTAATGGCCGACGGCGAGCGCCCGCTTCTCCGAGAGCGACTGGTTGTAGGCGGCGCTGCCGGTGGCGTCGGTGTGGCCGATGATGTCGACCACCTTGTCCTGGTTCTCCGGCAGGTTCAGCACCTCGCCGAGCCGCTGGAGGTAGGGAACGGATTCCGGCAGCACCTCGGTCGAATTGTAGGCGAAGAGGATGTTCATGCCGAGCGCCGTGCCGGAAGGTGGCGGCGATGGCGGGGCCGCGGGCTCGGCGCTCGCCACCGCCGCCTCCGGTGCGGGTGCCGGTGCCGCCTGGGCCTGGGCCGGGGCGGGTGCGGCGGCTTGCGGCGGGGCCGCGGCGGCGGCACCGTGGAAGCGGATGGCGCGCGTCTTCACGGGCGGCGCCGCCTGATCCGTCGGCTTGCCGAAGAGCACGGTGTTGAGCTCGTCGACGGTCGGCACATCCTGGAAGATGACCGTCTCCTGGGCGAAGGCGACGAGCGGCGCCAGGATCAGGGCCGAGCTCAGGAAGAGTGTCGAAAGCGGCAGGCGACGCGGGGTCGGTTGCATGGCGGATCTCCCTTCGGGCCCGAGGGTCTGAAGACTTCACGACTCAGGGGCTGATGGTCAACAGGCAGAGCGAATCGGCGAGCGGGACGATCACGGCACGCCTGGCGCCGGCGTCGCCCTGAAGGCCGAGCGAGAGCTCGCGGAGCTCCGTTCCGACCTCGACCGCCCTGAAACCGTCGAGGGCGAGGACCTCCCGCCCTTCCTGCCAGCAGCGGGCGGCGACACGGCCCTCGAGCGCTCCCGGCCGCGTGGCATCGCCGGCATTGCGGCCGCCGCCGACCGCGACCTCGGCGAGCGCCGGAACGCCGTGAAGGAGGAGAAGACCCGCCAAGGCGATAGGTCGAAAGGACGGAGACTGGTAGAATGCCGCAAGACAAAGGCGGAGGAGCGGGATCATGGAACGCATGGGTTTCGCCATCTGGCTTCTGGGCCTCGTCGTGACGGGGCCCGCCATGGCTGCGGACACGGAGGTCGCGCACGGGCCCTTCGAGGTCGAAAGCGTGACGCTCTCGGGCCTGCGCGGCACGCTGCGCGTCGAGGTGGTCGACGGCAGCGAGACCACCTTGCGGGTCAGCGGACCCCAAAAGTCGGTGGACGCCCTCGAGGTCGACGCGAATGCCGGCAGCCTCGAGGTCCGCGCACCCTCGACCGGCAATTCCGTGACCGTTGTCACGAATTCGACGGTGGTGACGGGGCCCGGGGCCACCGCCAATGTCCAGATCGGTGGCAACACCGACTCGACCGCCGGGGGGGCACCTCTCGATCTGGTGCTCGAGCTGCCGCGAGGCACCGCCTTCACGCTCGATGGCTTCGCCGGCGAGGCCGAGATCGGCGATCTCGGGGCCGATGTCTCCATCGGCCTCGTCGACGGGCATGCGAGCCTCGGCAAGGTCGGGAGCGCCCGGCTCGCCACGGTCGGCGCCGCCTCGATCGAGGTGGCGAGCGTGGAAGGCGACCTCGAGGTCGGTGTCACGGGCGACGGCAAGGTCACCGTGGCCGCCGGCACCGTCGGCGATGCCCGCCTGAAGGTGACCGGCGCGGGCTCGATCGCCGTCGAGGCACCCATCGAGACCGCCGAGGTCGACATGGTGGGCGCCGGTTCGGTGCGCCTCGCCGAGGTCGAGAAGCAGCCGAGCGTGCAGCAGGTGGGTGCCGGCCAGTTCCAGGTCGGCTCGCCCTGAGCCTGCCTTCGGGCACCCTCGGGTGCCGTGCGCGGTTCCGGTCTCGACATGGCTCTCGCTTCCGTCCGGCGGTCCGGGTGGTGACCCGGGCCGCCCCAGGGGGGATCGTCAATTGGTGATCGTGAGCGGCAGCTTCGCCGCCGCGATGGTCGCCGGGCTCGACTGGCGGAACAGCGCCTCCACCTCGTCGAGGCTGCCGACCGGCAAGGGCGTGAGGTCGTCGGCCTGCAGAAGCGGCGGGAGCTCGCGGCCGAGCTCGCTGCCGGCGGCGACGCACAACACCTCCTCGGTGACGCCCGGCTGCTCCGGCACCAGGTCGAAGGGTGCGCTGCCGGGCAGATAGAGCGTCTGGCGCGCCGGCAGATAGGGGTCGGGAGCGAAGCGGTTGGGAAAGATGCGCGCCACGCTGCCGCTGCCGTCCTCGTAGTAGCAATAGGCGAAGGCGTCGGTGCTGCTGCGGAGCGTGAAGGTCATGGCCTCGCCCGGCGCGAAGCGATTGGCCGGACCGTGCGCCGAGGTGAGGTTGAGGCTGATCGACTGCGCCACGGGGAGCGACGCCGTGACCAGAGGCTCCGGGGCCCGGTCCTTGGGCGGCTCGCGGCCGAGCGCCAGGTCGCCGGCAATGAGGTCGGCGTAGAGGTCGAAATTGACCCTGCCGTCGGCGAGGAGGCCGCGCTCGGCCTGGTACGCGCCGATGGCGTCCTTCGTCGCCGTGTCCATCGCACCGGTCTCCGGCCCCTTGTAGCGGCCCTTGGCGGCGAGCGCCCGCTGGACGAAGGTCACGCGCTCCTTCTCCGACATGCCGTCGTACCAGCCGCGGGCGATGGCGGTGACCTCGGGATTGGTCTGCTCGATCTGCAGGCAGCGCCAGTAGGGCACCTGCAGGAGCTTGCCCAGGACCTCGATGGCGCTGAGCTCGATCAGGCTGCGCACGGCCTGGTGCATGCCCTCGGACTGGTTGAAGGTGAGGTTGAAGTTGGCGCCGAGCTTGTTGATCGTGGCACCGGCGTCGACGGCGCTGCCGGAGCGGCGGACCACGACGGAATTGTTGGCGGAGACGCCGGGCAGCATGTGGCGGTTCAGCACGTTGCCGACATTGAGATCGACCGAGACGACCGAGGCCACCTGGTCGGTGCTGGCGCCGATGTCGAGATCCTCGAGCCCGATGCCGCCCGAGGCGCTCTCGGCGATCACGCCGCTGTCGAGCTGGGTGATGGCACCCCGGATGTAGTAGTTGGGCACCTCGAAGCCGGCCGGCACGGGCGGCCCGCCCGGGGCGGCGAGGAAGCTGCCGAGCACGAAGACCGAGCCGAAATCCTCGAAATCGACGAAGTTGAAGGCGTTGCTCTTCACCGACATCTGCGAGATGGCGGAGATCAGCATGTCCTTGGTGCCGGTCTGCACCTTGCCGGTGGCATCCGGGATGTCCTGGGCGGTCACCAGGTAGTTGGTCTTGCCGAACTTCTGGAAGAGATCGTCCATGCAGCGGAGCGAGGCGGTGAAGCTCGTGACGTTGCGCACCGGCAGGGTCTTCGGCTGGGCGGCAATGGGCGCCTGCTCGGGCGGCGTGAAGGCGCAGCCGGCGGCGAGCGTCAGCGTCGCGAGGCCGGCTATCGTCCGCCGGCAGCGTTCGGTCGTTCTCTGCATGGTCATGGTCCAAGCCGTCCGTTCTCTGGGTCGAGCGCTTCCCTCGGGCGGCTCCTTCGGGCTCTCAGCGTCGGCCGCGGGTGCCGCAGTTGATGGGGGCGTTGATGATCTCGCGGGCGACGACGATGTTCTCCTTCGGCGCTCGCTCGCCGGGCCGGCCGGTGGTCTCGACATTGCCGACCGAGAGCTTGCCGCAGCCGGTGTTGACGATCGAGGCGTTGGGGCCGCCGATGGCGTCGCCGGTGCCTTCCTGGCGGAAGCGCTCGGCGCGGCCGTGGCTGATCACCCGCTGGACCTTCGACATCTCGCCGGGGGCGAGGAAGGGGCGCTGGTTGTACTCGTCGGCGTGCGCCACAGGGATGGTGGCCCAAAGCACGGCGGCGAGGGTGGCGGCATGGAGCGTGCGGAGCATGGCGTCTCCTCCTTGCCGGCCGATCCGATCACGGACCGGCCGGCCCGAGGTCGAGAGGTGGTGGTCAGTCGCAGACGTCGGACTTGCCGATCGAGCCGATCTCGGAGCAGGCCTTGGTGCCGAGG
>CAYOCP010000047.1:0-19659 GCA_964402505.1 uncultured Geminicoccaceae bacterium | reverse complement strand
TGGATCGTCTATCTCGACGGGAAGCCGGCCGGGCGCATCTCCGCCCAGGTCAATGCGGCGCATCTCGAGCGGCACCATGTCGCCACCGGCCATTTCGGCTTTCTCGAGGCGGTCGACGACGCGGAGGCCTTCGGCCTGCTCCTGGATACCGCCTCGATCTGGCTGCGCCTGCGCCGCATGGAGCGGATGCAGGGGCCGTTCAGCCTCTCCATCAACGACGAGAGTGGCACGCTGGTCGAGGGCTTCGACAGGCCGCCCTCGATGATGATGCCGCACGGCCGGCCCTATTACGACGCCAGGCTCGTCGAGCAGGGCTTCGCCAAGGCCAAGGATCTGATCGCCTATCGCTTCGACAACACGGTGCCGCTGCCGCCCGCGGCGCGACGGCTGATCGAGCGCGCCATGCGGACCGGCGGGCTCGTCGTCCGCCCGCTCGACATGCGCCGTTACGTCGAGGAGATCCGGCTGATCTGCGACATCTTCAACGATGCCTGGGCGGACAACTGGGGCTTCATCCCCTTCGGCGACGCGGAATCGCAATACCTGGCAAAGGCGATCCGACCGCTGGTGGGCGCCGGCTTCTTCGCCATAGCCGAGATCGACGGCGAGCCCGCCGCCATGACCGTGACCCTGCCCAACCTCAACGAGGCGATTGCCGGCATGGACGGCCGGCTCGTGCCGTTCGGCTGGGCCAGGCTGCTCTGGCGCCTCAAGGTCAAGGGCGTGAGATCCGCGCGGATGCCGCTCATGGGTCTGCGGCGCAAGTGGCACGGCACGCTCAAGGGCACGGCCGCGGCCCTGGGCGTGATCGACGCGGTCAACCGCTACCACAGGACGAAGGGCGTGCGCGAAGGCGAGCTCTCCTGGGTGCTCGAGGACAATACCGCCGTGCAGCACCTCATCGATGCCGTGGGTGCCGTCCCCTACAAGCGCTATCGCGTCTACGAGAAGGCGCTTTGAGGTGACGCATGCGCTGACGGCGCTCGTGCTCGCCGGCCAGCGGCCCGATGGCGATCCGATGGCCGAAGCCGCCGGTATCGCCCTCAAGGCTTTTCTGCCGGTGGCCGGCCGGCCCATGCTGGAGCGGGTTCTCGAAGCCCTCCGGGGCGTGCCGGCGATCGGCCGGATCGCGGTCGCGATTCCGGAGCCTGCGGCCCTTGCCGGCCGTGACGTCGAGCCTTTGGCGACGGCCGCCTCGCCCAGCCTCTCGGTGCTCGCGGCCGTCGATCGCCTGGCCTCGCCGATCCTGATCACCACGGCCGACCACGCCCTGCTCACGCCGGAGATCATCGAGGCCTTTCTCGCCGGTGCCGGCGAGCTGGAGACCGACCTCGTGGTCGGCGTGGTCGAGCGCCAGAGCATCGAGGCGCTGGTGTCCGGGGCGCGGCGAACCTACTGGCGCTTTCGGGACGGCGCCTTCTCGGGCGCCAATCTCTTCTATTTGCGAAACCGGCGGGCACATGCCGCGATCGCCTTCTGGCGGCGGGTCGAGAGCGAGCGCAAGCGGCCCTGGCGCATCGCCCGTGCCTTCGGCCCGCGCCTGCTGCTCGGCTATCTCCTGCGGCGGCACAGCCTCGCCGAGGCGCTCCGCCTCGCCTCGACGGCGATCGGCTGCAGCGTCGCGGCACTCGTGCTGCCCATGGGCGAAGCCGCGATCGACGTGGACAAGCCCGCCGATCTCGCCCTTGTGGAGCGGCTTCTGGAGGCACGGGCGGCGTGACGGTGCTCGAGCTCGCCCATCTGACCGACGTCCATCTCGGCCCCTTGCCGCAGGCCAGGCTCGGCGAGCTCATGGGCAAGCGCGCGCTCGGCTTTCTCTCCTGGCATCATCGCCGGCACCGGCTGCACCAGCAGAGTGTCCTGGACCGCCTCGTGGACGACATCCGGGCCGAACCGCCGGACCACGTCGCCATCACCGGCGATCTCGTCAACATCGCCCTGCCCATGGAGTTCGAGCTGGCGGCGCGCTGGCTCGAGACGCTGGGTCCAAGGGAATGGCTGAGCCTCGTTCCGGGCAATCACGATGCTTACGCGGGGCGGTACGTGCAGCGGAGCTGGTCGCGCTGGGATGCCTGGATGTGCGGCAACCGGCCCGAGAGCGCCGGCCGCTTTCCCTATGTGCGCCGGCTGCACGAGAGGTTGGCGCTGATCGGCCTCTCGAGCGCCGTGCCGAGCCCCGTGGGCCAGGCCACCGGCACGCTCGGCCGGGCGCAACTCGAGGCCCTGGATGGGGTTCTCGATGGGCTGGGGCGGGACGGCGTCTGCCGCGTCCTCCTGCTGCACCACCCGCCTTTGGGCTCGATGATCCGGCGTCGCCGGGCGCTCCGCGACGAGGCCGGGCTCAGGACGGTGCTCGGCCGCCGCGGCGCCGAGCTGGTGCTCTCCGGCCACGAGCATTTCTTCCTCTTCGGCGGCACGCGGGGCAAGGACGGTCCCGTGCCGGTCGTCGTCGGCCCATCCGCCTCGCTGGCGCACGGGCCGAGGCGGAGCGGCGGCTATCTCCGTCACGCCATCGATCTCTCGGGTGAGGCACCGGTCATGACGGTCCAGCTCCGCCGCTGCGAGCCGGGAACGGACAGGGTCGCGGTGGCACGCACCGCCCGGATCGCGCGCGCCGGCGACGGTCTCGAGCTGGTCCCGGCCCACTGGCCGAAAGGCGACTGTTCGGCTACTGAAGCGGCGCGGACGAACCCACATTGATGCGCAGTCACTGACCCGAGAGATGCTCGGCACGCTCGACCGCTATGTGCTCGGTCAGGTGCTGCGGCCGATGCTGGCCGCCATCCTGATCACGCTCCTCGCCCTGCTCGCCGAGCGGGCGCTGCGGGTCGTCGACCTCGTCATCGGCTGGCGCGGCTCGCTCGCCATCGTCTTCGAGATGCTGAGCTATCTCATCCCGCACTACATGGTGGTGGCGCTGCCCGCCGCCTTCTTTCTCGGCATCATGCTGGCCTTCGGCCGGCTGTCGCGCGAGGGCGAGCTCGATGCCATGCGAGCCGCGGGCATCGGCCTCGCCCGCATGGCCCGGCCGCTGGTCCTGCTGGCGCTCGTCGTGATGGCCCTGCATTTTCTCCTCGTCAGCCATTTCCAGCCCTTCAGCCGCTACGCCTACCGGGCCGCCGCCTTCGCCGTGACCAATGTCTCGTTCCAGACCCTGCTGAAGCCGCGGCAGTTCATCACGCTCGGCCGCAACACCTACCGGGTCGAGGCGCTCGATGCCGACGGCGAGCATTTCAAGGGCATCTTCCTCTATTCCGAGGCGAACGAGGCGGGCTCGATTATCGTCACCGCCGAATCGGGCGAGATCGAGAGCCGAGGTGCGCTCGTGCCGCTGGTCCTGCATCTCCAGAACGGCGTGCAGCAGTTCGTGCCGAGACCGGCGGATCAGGAAACCGGAGGGGGCACCCCGCCACCACCGCTGACGCTACGCTTCGGCAGCTTCACGAGCGATCTCTCCGGCACCGAGCCCAAGCCCTTCCGGCCGCGCGGCGAGAACGAGCGCGAGCTGACCATCCCGGAGCTCTTCGCCCTGCTGCGGGCGCCGGCCTCGGCGCTGCCCAAGGAGATCGATCCCTGGGAGATCGAGGCCGAGCTCTCGGCCCGTCTCGTGCGCAACCTCTCGATCCTGGTGCTGCCGTTCTTCGCTTTGCCCCTGGCGCTGTCGCCGCGCCGGGCCAAGCGCTCCTACGGCCTCCTCGCCGGCATCGTGCTTCTGGTCGGCTTCAACCAGCTCGTCAACACGGGCGAGGCTCTGGCCGACGACGACAAGCTCGGCGTCCTCGTCTCCCTCTGGCTGCCCTATGCGGCCTTCGCGGCACTCTCGGTCGGCAATTTCATGCGGACCGCGCGCCGGGTGCCCGATCCGGGCCGCAGCTCGCTTCTGGGTGCCACCGTCGACAACCTCGTCGCCGCCTTGCTGCGCCGCCTGCCCTGGCGTGCCGCATGAGCGTGGTCACCGCCTATCTGAATCGGATGGTGCTGCTCCGTGTGGCGGTGGCGGTGATCGCCATCAGCCTCTTCGTGCTGGTCTTCGACCTGCTCGATGCCTCCGACGACATCATCCGCACCGAGGGCAGCATCGTTCTCGCCTTCGCGCGCTACTTCGTCCTGCGCCTGCCGAGCCTCGTGGCCGAGGTCCTGCCCTTCGCCGCTCTCCTGGGTGCGCTCTTCGCCGCCGCCGATCTCTTGCGCAACAGCGAGCTCACCGTGCTCTGGGCCTCCGGCGTCTCGCCGCTCGGCATCGTCTGCCGCCTCTTGCCGATCGGTCTCGCCATCCTTGGGCTGAAGCTCGCCAATGACGAGCTTCTCGTGCCGCCGACCGTGCAGGATCTGCGTGCCTGGGAGGTCGGCTCGTTCAAGACCGCCCTCGACGGCTTCGTCGGCGACAACATCTGGATGCAGTACGATGGCGACTTCGTCCGCCTGCCCCGGCTGGCGCCGGATGCGACCGGTGCTGACGACGTGATCATCGTCGAGCGCGACGAGACGGGCAATCTGGTCGAGCGCCTGACCGCCCGCAAGGTCGAGTTTCTGCCCGGCGCCTGGCGGCTGCTCGACGTGCGGCGTGCCCGGGTCGGCGCCGGCACGCTGGAGACGCTGCCCGAGCTCGTCTGGGAGAACACCATCGACCTCGAGCGCCTTCGGGTGGTCAGCCGCCCGCCACAGGAGATCGGCATGATCGATCTCGTCGACATCATCAGGAACGACGGCTATGGCGTCGTCGCCACGCAACCCCACCGAAGCGCGCTCTTCCATCGTCTGTTCGGAGCGACCCTGCCGACCCTGCTCGTCATGCTGACCTTCGCCCTGGCCCGCCGGTCGACGCGGCGGGGCGCCATCGCGGCACTCTTCATGAAGGGCATCGCCGCGGGCTTCGTCTTCGTCATCCTGAACGGCCTGACGCTGGCCCTGGCCGAAGCCGGGTTCCTCGCACCCCTGGCCGCCACCGCCGGCCCGGTGCTGCTGCTGCTGGCACTCGTCGTCCTCCTGCCGCTGCGGGACGAGCTCATCATGCGCCGTCGGGCCGTCTGATGCGCATCGGCCTCTTGAGCAATCAAGGCAGCACCCGCAACCGCGAGGGCACGGGTGCCATCGACGCGCTGGTCGAGCGCACGCCGGAGATCCTGCACCGCCCCTTCGTGCCGGACGAGGGCTTCGGCCCGCCCGTCCGGGCGTTCGCGGCGGCCGGCTGCGATCTCGTCGTCTGCAACGGCGGCGACGGCACGGTGCACGGCGTGCTGACCGAGCTTCTGGAGCACCGTGCCTTCCCGACGCTGCCGGCTCTGGCGATCCTGCCGCGCGGCATGGCCAACATGTCCGCCGTCGATTGCGGGCTCGACGGCCACGGCGCGGAGACGCTGGAACGGCTGGTGGCCACCTGCCGCGCCGGCCAGCTGCCGTCCCGGCTGACGACACGCCATGTGCTGAAGGCCGACTATGCCGACGGTGCCATAGCGCCGCGCGGTCTGTTCATGGGGGCGGCCGGGATCGTCGACGTCATCCATTTCGTCACGCGCCGGCTGCACAGCCGTGGCATCAAGGGCGAGTGGTCGCACGCGGCGACGATTCTGGGCCTGCTCGGCCTCTGCCTCGTGCGCGGCTTCGAGGCGCTGGGGCTGCGCCCGCACCGGACCGGGCTC
Source organism: uncultured Geminicoccaceae bacterium (assembly GCA_964402505.1). Taxonomy (GTDB): domain Bacteria; phylum Pseudomonadota; class Alphaproteobacteria; order Geminicoccales; family Geminicoccaceae; genus SLRI01. The sequence continues at coordinate 14,020 of CAYOCP010000047.1, read as the reverse complement.
GCCATCGACGGCCAGACCCGCCGCGACGAGGAGCTCGCCATCCTCATCGCCACGACCCTCGACCGGCTGGTGCTCCGCTCGAGACCCTATTGGGATGCCGACGGCCATGCCCTCCGCCACACCCGCTTCGTCTATCCGCCGAGGGGCCTCGTGCGCAACGCGCGGCGGCTGCTCTATGGCGGCGCCGACCGCCGGCTGCCGCCGGAATCCTACCGGAGCGGCGGCGCAGGGCGGCTCGATCTCTGGCTCGACAGCCCGTTCACCGTCGATGGCGAGTTCTTCACGCCCACGCCGGGCCGCCCGGTGACGGTGACCGCCGACGAGACGGTCAGCTTCGTGCGGCTCTGAGCATGGAGGCGGCGTCGGGCGAGCTCGAGGCGGTGCTCCGGGCGGAGCTCGCGACCCCTGCGCCCCCGGCCGTGCGAGCCATCGCCCGTGCGGCGTGCGAGCGCCACGCGCCCGGCATCGCCGCCGCGCTCTTCTACGGGAGCTGCTTTCGCGACGGCGAGATCATGGACCGCCTCGTCGATCTCTATCTGCTCGCCGACGATTACGGGAAGACGGGGCAGGGCCGTCTCTCCGCCCGCGCCAATGCGCTGGTGCCACCCAATGTCTACTACATCGAGGCGGCGCACGAGGGGCGGACGGTGCGCGCCAAGTACGCCATCGTCACCCTCGACCAGCTCGAGGCCAAGGTCTCGCCCGAGACCGACAACCCCTATTTCTGGGCGCGCTTCGCCCAGCCGACCGGCCTCGTCTGGTATCGGAACGACAGCACGCGGCGCAGGATCACCGCCATCATGGCCCGGGCCGTGCGCACCACCTTCGCCGCCGCGCGAGGGCTCACCCGCGACATGGCGGCATCCGAGGCCTTGTGGACCGTGGTCTTCCTCGAGACCTATCGGACCGAGCTGCGCGCCGAGAAGCCCGACCGCGCCGCCGAGATCTACCAGAGCTTCGCCGCCCGCTACGACCGGATCACGCGGATCCTCATCGCCGAGGACGTACGGCCGATGCCGCGCTCCTGGGCGCGCACCAGGCGCATCGGCAAGGCCCTTTCCGTGCTGCGCCTCATGAAGGCCGCCTTCACCTTCAGCGGCGGCGCGGACTACCTCGCCTGGAAGATCGAGCGCCACTCCGGCCAGCCCGTCCCGCTGACCGACTGGCAACGCCGCCACCCCATCCTCGCCGCCCCCCCCATCCTCTGGCGCTTGTGGCGAGCCAAGGCGGTGCGGTAGGGGGGAGGCAGTCGCCGCATCCCTCGTGAGGGTCCACGAGACTCAATTCCAGCATTTCGGGTCGCAGCATTTCGGGTCCACGAGACTCAATTCATCCTTTCGCCCGCGAGCGGCGACCGATGGACGTCCTGGGCAGCTCGCCCCCGACTGACGCCGCGGTGGAGCAGGCAGGTCACCCGCACGGGTCGCTCGCTCTCGAGGCGCCTCCGTTCCCGGCTGCTCGTCGCTCTTCACTGAAGCTTTTCGGCGATCCACATCTTTATCAGCGACTGTCGGGACACGCCCAGATGGCGGGCCTGCTTGTCCAGGCCGTCCACGACCCACGCTGGCAGCATTTCGGGTCCACGAGACTCAATTCATCCTTTCGCCCGCGAGCGGCGACCGATGGACGTCCTGGGCAGCTCGCCCCCGACTGACGCCGCGGTGGAGCAGGCAGGTCACCCGCACGGGTCGCTCGCTCTCGAGGCGCCTCCGTTCCCGGCTGCTCGTCGCTCTTCACTGAAGCTTTTCGGCGATCCACATCTTTATCAGCGACTGTCGGGACACGCCCAGATGGCGGGCCTGCTTGTCCAGGCCGTCCACGACCCACGCTGGGAAATCCACATTCACGCGCTTGATCCGGTCGTTCGGCCGGCGGGCGCGCGACCAGTCCACGGTCTTGCTGACGTCCTCGCCGGCATCGAGCTTCCTGTCGAGCTCAGCTGCCTTCATGGTAGGCGTTCCCGCAACAAACCTCTGAATCGTCGCCACCCCCTACGCCGCGTCCTGCTTGCTTCTTCGGTCGAGCTCGCTCGCCAGCTCGGCGAAGCAGCCGAGCACCGTGGCGATCTGGGCGGGCTCGTGGGCGGCGGAGACGCTGCAGCGGAGCAGGCAGATGCCGCCGGGGGTGCCGCCGGGGAGGGCGAGGTTGACGTAGACGCCGGCCTCGATGAGGCGATTCCAGGCCATGACGGCGGTGGCCTCGTCGGGCATGCGGATGGCGACAACCGGGCTGAGCGGTGCCATGAGCGAGAAGCCCAGGTCCTTCAGGCCAGAGTGGAGCTGCTCGGCATTGGCCCAGATGCGCTGGCGCAGCTCCGGCCTGGTCTCGATCTGGCGGAGCGCCTCGGCCACGGACGCCATGGTGGCCGGGCTCGGCGAGGCGGTGAACATGTAGGGTCGGCTCGCCAGCCGCAGAAGGTCGAACTTCGGGTGGTCGGAGACGGCGAAGCCGCCGCTGGCGCCGAGGCTCTTGGAGAAGGTGCCGACGACGAAGTCGACCTCGGCCTCGACCCCCTCCGCCTCGGCGACGCCGCGCCCCCGCTCGCCGTAGACGCCGAAGGAATGCGCCTCGTCGACCAGGAGGTAGGCGCCGTGCTTCCTCTTGACCTCGACGAACTCACGCAAGGGTGCCGTGTCGCCGAGCATCGAGTAGAGGCCCTCGACGATCACGAGCCGGCACTGACCCTTGCCCTCCAGCCGGGTCAGCCGCCGGTCGAGGTGGTCCGGGTCGTTGTGGCGGAACATCACGGTCTCGGCCGGCGAGAGCCGGCAGCCGTCCCAGATGCTGGCGTGGCTGTCGGCATCGGCGAGGATCACGTCGTCGGGTCCGGCGAGGCCGCAGATGGTGGCGAGGTTGGCCTGATAGCCGGTGGTGAAGACGATGGCCTTCTGGCGGTCGAAGAAGCGGGCGAAGGCCGCCTCGAGATCGGTGTGGCGGCCGTAGCTGCCATTGGCCACGCGCGATCCCGTGGTGCCGGTGCCGTCCGTGGCCAGGACCGCGCGGCCGGCCTCGATGCAGGCCGGATCGAAGGTCAGGCCGAGATAGTTGTTGGTGCCGACGAGGATGGTGTGGCGGCCGCCGATCACGGCCTCGGTCGCCGAGAGAATGCGGTCGACCCGGACGGCGAAGGGATCGCCGCCGATCGCGAGCAGGGCGCGGTGGCGCTGCTCGATGCCGGCATGCTTGTCGAAGATGTCCATGTCCCGGGGGCACCTTTTGGAGCTGTTGTCGGGTGAAAGGCTCAGTTGCGCCGGAGCTGGTTCTCGGCGAGCGCCACGAGATCGCCGACCGTCCTGAGCTCGGCCACCTGGTTCATCGGTATGTCGATGTCGAACTTGTCCTCGATTTCCATGATCAGGTCCATGGCCGCGACCGAATCGATGTTCAGATCGGCACCGAGCTCCGTCCCGACGTCGAGCGGCTTGCCTTCCGGGTTGTAGCGCTGCATCAGCGCCATCACCTCCTGTGCCACGTCCTCGCTCATGCTCTCCTTCCCTCGGCGGTCGGGGTCGCCGGCAGCCAGCCGGCCGCCCGATACCAGGCGACGGTGGCGGCGAAACCCTCGACGAATGTGATGCGCGGCCCCGCCCACGGCAATGGCGGGCCGGATGCCACCCAGTTCTCGTGGGCGAGCTCGCCGAGCTTGTCGGCCGAGAGCGGCAGGTCGGCACCGGTGGCCCGGGCGACGAGATCGGCGACCCGCGCCGGCCCGGCGAGGAGGCTTCGGGGTGGCCGCAGCAGCCGCACCGGGCGGCCGGTCAGCCGGGTCGCGATCGAGGCGAGGTCGCTCCAGCCATAACCGCCGGGCGTGCCGTCGTCGGGCTCGGCGAGGGCGGGCAGCGCCAGTCGGCCGGCAGCGTGATCGGTGAGGAGGCTCGCCAGATCCGCGACGTGCAGCAGCGAGAACCGTGCATCGGCGGGCGCCGGCACGACCAGCCAGCCGGCCAGGATCTGACGAAAGACGACGAGCGTCGCCCGGTCTCCCGGTCCCCAGACGGCGGGCGGTCGCAGGATCGCGAGGTCGCCCTCGGGCATCGCCCCAAGTGCCGCCTCCTCCGCCGTTCGCTTGCTCGCCGCGTAGGCCGATAAACGGGGCTCGCGGGCGGCGAGCGAGGAGACGAGGGTGAGCTTCGCACCCGCGCGCGCGCTCGCCCGGGCGACCAGCCGCGTCCCTTCGACATTGACGGCGGTGAAGCGCTCCGGGCGCGGGCTCTTGACGAGGCCCGCGAGATGCAGGACCCGGTCGGCACCCTGCACCAGCGCGGCGAGGGCCGCCTCATCGGCAAGGTCTCCGGCCACCGTCACCGCACCCTCGACCGGTCCCCGGCGCGACAGGGCGCGCACGGCCAAGCCCGAGGCGCGCAGGCGCTTCACGAGATGCCGGCCGACGAAGCCCGTAGCCCCGGTCAGCGCGATCGTGGGTGTCACCGCGGCCTCCGTCCCGGCCGCCAGGTCCGCCGGCGCGGCGTGGGCCGGTGCCGCTATGCGCTTCAGCCCGCCTCGGCCAGCGCCGCCGCCGGCTCGATCGTGCGATCGAAGCCGGTCTCGGCCGGATCGGCGTCGAGGTCGCGCAGCACGCCACGCAGATAGTGGTCGCGCGCCGCCGCCCGGCTGAGCTTGCCCGATGTGGTGAAGGTCAGCGAGCGCGGGGGGGCGAGCACGACCTCGCACTCGATTCCGGCGAGCCGGTTGACCACGGCCGCCACCTGATGGCGCAGCTCCTTCTGCTCGGCCCGCCGCGTCTGCCGGCACTCGACCACCACGACGACCCTTTCCTGATCGAGCCTGTCGGTCACGGCGAAGGCGGCGACGTCGCCGGCGCGCACGGCGTCGAGCTTCTCGACCGCCCACTCGATGTCCTGCGGCCAGATGTTGCGGCCGCCGACGATGATCAGATCCTTGGTCCGCCCGGAGACGACGAGCTCGCCGCCGACGAGATAGCCCATGTCGCCGGTATCGAGCCAGCCATCGGCCTTGAGCACGGCGGCGGTCGCCTCCGGATTGCGGAAATACCCCTCCATCAGGCTCGGGCCCTTGATGAAGATGCGCCCGACATGCCGCTCCGGCAGGATCCGGCCGGCGTCGTCGCGGATCTCGACCGCGTAGCCGGGCATCGGTGCCCCGCAGACGACGAAGCTGCGGCTCGAGCAAGGCGGCACGGCCTCGCCCGCGGGCAGGGCCAGACGCTCGCGCTCGAACGTCTCGCCGCGCGCCACCCGGTCGATCCGGACCCCCCGGGCGAGCGGGCTGAAGGTGACGGCGAGGGTCGCCTCGGCCATGCCGTAGCTCGGCACGAAGGCATTGGCGTCGAAGCCGCAGGCCGCGAAGGTGTCGGCGAAGGCGGTGAGCGCCCGTGGCCGGATCATCTCGCCGCCGATGCCGGCGACCCGCCAGCGGCTGAGGTCGAGATCGCGCGCGGCCCCGTTGGCGGCGCGCCGGGCGCAGAGCTCGTAGCCGAAGGTCGGCGCGAACGAGATGGTCCCGCCGTGCTCGGCGAGGAGCTGCAGCCAGACCAGAGGCCGCCGGGCGAAGGCCGTGGTCGCGAGGTAGTCGACCGAGATCTGGTTCATGACCGGCGTCAGGCAGCAGCCGACGAGGCCCATGTCGTGGTAGAGCGGCAGCCAGGAGGTGCAGCGGTCGTCGGGCCCGAGGGCGAGCCCGTCCTTCGCGATCGCCCTGGCGTTGGCGGCCAGCGCCCGCTGGGTCACGAGGACGCCGCGCGGGAAGCTGGTGCTGCCCGAGCTGTACTGGATGTAGCAGGCGTCGTCGGCGCCGAGCGGTTGGAGCGGCTCGCTCGTGGCGGGCAGCGCCAGAAGGTCCGCCACGGTCGCGGTGTAGCGGGCCGCGGTCGTCGCCGCGGCGGTGCCGAGCACCTGCACGAGCTCGGGCCCGGCCACCGCGGCGCGCGCGCCGGCGGCGACGAGCATGCCGCGCAGCCGCTCCACGTAAGCGTCACGGCCGCCGAAATTGATGCTGAGCGGCAGCGGCACCGGCACGAAGCCCGCATACTGGCAGGCGAAGAATACGGCGAGAAAGTCGGGCGACGTCTCGGCGATGACGCCGATCCGGTCGCCACGTCTGAGGCCCGTGCCGGCGAGGCGACGACCGAGGGCGCGTGCCTGCCGCCTCAGCTCGCGATAGGGGAGCACCGTCTCCAGCGAGCCGCGGCTGGAGAAGAAGTTGACGCCGGTCTCGCCCCTGGCGGCATAGTCCAACCCCTCCGCCAGCGTCCGGAAATCGCCCGCCCGGAAGGACAGTTGCTCGTTCGTGGTGGGCGTGACGTCCAACATGCGACAACTCCGACTAGGCTAATCCTGCGCCGCGCTTCGCGGTTCCCGCGCTGCGTCGACACCTGGCAGTGAGCTTCTCTGCCGGAACGCTTCCGCTCGCGGGGCATGACCTTCGTCAAGCCCGCCCGAGCGCAACGCGCCCAGCTCTCGGCCGGTTCCGCCACTGCCCTGGCATCCGTGACCGACCTGCTTCGACGATGAACGGTAGAACAACGGTCAGTCACCTACGAATCACGTTGGGTTGCAATTTGTTACAGGATGTTGCTCAGATCACCACTCAACCTTCCGGGGAGCCGGGGCCCCGTTAGCGCAAGTCAAGCCTGCCCGTCACGCCCATACATGGTCTTATTGTGCACTGCAGCAATCCCCTGCGACGTTCTCACCGGACCTGTGACCAGCCGGTGACAGCCGGCCCCGATCCGGCCAGGACCACCCTTCTGGTGCCGACCCGCCCGCCTCTACCACTACCGGTTGATTATTGCTACCGTTTCATTCATAGATGTGGTGATCCGCGCCGTTCCGGCCGCACCCATGATCCACACGGAAGATGCTCGCCCAAGTCACCTGACCTCCTCCGCTCGCTCATGGCTTCGCTGATCGCCATGGGACTGCTGGCGAGCGGCGCTGCCGTCGCCGCCGGCGACGGGAGCCGCGGCGATCCCGCTTATCCGGAGCCCTCCATCGATTCGGGGGAGGCCGAGCTCTTCGCCCTCAACCTCTATCACGAGGCGCGCTCGGAGGGCCGCGACGGGATGATCGCGGTCGGCTGGGTGGTCCTCAACCGGGTCGCGGATTCCGAATACCCAAAAAGCGTCGCCGGGGTCATCCAGGAGACCACCGCCAAGGGCTGCAAGTTCGGCTGGTTCTGCGACGGCCGTTCCGACAAACCGAAGGAGGCGGAGATGTGGGCCCTGGCGCGGGACGTCACCGCGCTGATGGCCGGACCGGAAAGGCCGGACGATCCGACCAGGGGCGCCTTGTGGTTCCACCGGACGTCGCGCGAGCGTCCGGTCTGGATGGGCGACCAGGTGCAGCGCACCGCCACGCTCGGCGGCCACCATTTCTACGCGCGGAACTGAGAGCCGCCCAAGGGGGGTGCACCCTTTGCCGGTCATCGCCCTCGGTCGAGGCATCCCGCAGCAGGCCGGATCAGCGCACCGCTTCGGGCAGGTCGCGGGCCGAGCACTCGATCCGCTCGGCACCCACATAGCTCGAGTTGATCAGCCGGCAGCCGACCAGCGTGCCTTCGTTGCGGTCGATGAACCAGACCCGGTTGCCGGCGGCGACCGTTCGGGCCCCGTCCTCGGGCTCCGGCGCCGCCACCACTTCCGGTGGCGGCGCCGGGGTGCCACGGAGGATATCCGGCACCGTCTCCTGGGCTCGCGTATCGGCAGCCGCGGCAACGAGCAGGCAGACGAGGCCGAGGGCGACGGCGCCACGGCTCGCCCCTGGTCTCGCGGGCCGGCTGTTGTCCATTTCCCGGAGCTCGTTCATGCGCCATCCTCCGTTATGCCGGACGTTAAGGTCGGGGCCCGCCTCCGGCCGCATGCCGGGACTTGCCTTCGGCCGGATTTCAAGCATGCTTCGCCCCATGGACGAAGGGTTGAAGCGCCTTGCGGCCTATCGGGGTAAGGGTCTGGTGTTAACCAGGCCCACTCGGCACGCGGTCGTGGGCGCCGGCGCCGCATGACCCGCCGCACGCAGCTTCTCTTCGCACCTTCGGCCATCCTGATCCTGGTCGGCCTCCTCGGCATGGCCTGGTATCTGATCTTTCCGCCGCCCCCGCCGCCGGGGCCGCTCGATCGTATCGTCTTCAGCGCCGAGCGGGCGCTCTTGCTCGCCGCCGAGCGAGGCGGCGACGAGACGCGCTTTCTCACCGTGCTGATCCCCTACGACCACAGCCGCTTCTTCATCCAGAACGGCGAGCCCAAGGGCTTCGAGTACGAGCTGGTGCGGGCCTTCGAGCGCGAGCTGAACGCCAGGCGCAAGCGCGCCGAGCCGGAGGTGCAGGCGATCTTCGTGCCGACCCGCCTCGGCGATCTCGTGCCGCGCCTGGCGCAAGGCATCGGCGACATCGCCGCGGGCGGCCTCACCGTCACGCCCGAGCGCGCCGCCCTGGTCGATTTCAGCCGGCCCTATTTCGAGGACGTGGCCGAGCTGGTGGTGGCGCACAAGGGCAGTCCCGGGCTCGAGCGCGTCGAGGATCTCGCCGGCCGCCGCGTGGTCGTCCTGAGCGGCAGCTCCTATGTCGAGAGCCTCGAGGCGCTCAACCGCCGCTTCGGGGACGAAGGCCTCGCCGCCATCGACGTCGTCGAGGCAGCGCCCGAGCTCAACACCGAGGACCTCCTCGAGATGACCCATGCCGGGATCATCGACTACACCATCGCCGATCAGCACATCGCCGAGCTCTGGCAGGGCGTGCTCGACGGCATTCGCGTCGATCCGAAGTTGGCGGTCGCCGGCGGCGGCGAGATCGCCTGGGCGATCCGCAAGGATGCGCCGGAGAGCCTGAGGAAGGCGGTCGATGAATTTCTCGGAACCGTCCGCCGCGGCACGGCTACCGGCAACATCCTCTTTCGCCGCTATTTCGAGAAGCGCCGCTTCGTCGAGAATCCGCTGAAGAAGGCGCCGCTCGATGATCTCGTGCGCTATCGCGACCTCTTCGAGGCCGAGGCCGGGGCGCATGGCTTCGACTGGCGGCTGATCGCCGCCGTGGCCTTCCAGGAGAGCCGGCTCGATCCCGAGGCCAGAAGCCCGCGCGGGGCGGTCGGGCTGATGCAGGTGCTGCCTTCGACCGCCGCCTCCGTCGGCGTCGAGGACCCGGCCCCGGTCGACGCCAACATCGCCGCCGGGGTCCGCTACCTCGCCCATCTGCGCGATGACGTTTTCGCCGATCCCGACCTCGACGAGCAGGCCCGCGAGCAGTTCATGCTGGCCGCCTACAATGCCGGCCCCACCCGCATCCGCCAGCTCCGCGCCGTGACCGCCGACGAGCTGGGCCTCGACCCCAATCGCTGGTTCTTCAACGTCGAGCGCGCCGCCCAGGCCCGGATCGGCAACGAGACCGTGCGCTACGTCACCAACGTCAACAAGTACTGGCTCGCCTACCAGCTCGGCGAGGCCATCCTCGAGGAGCGGCAGAAGGAGCGGGGTGCCGTGAATTGAGCGAGAACGCGGGACGAGCCGCGGCCCGCCGCCATGCCGCACCGGGCGCGGGTGCATCGGGCGCCATCGGCTGCGGGGTCATCGGCACGGGCTACATGGGCGCGTGTCACGCCCAGGCGCTGGCCCGGGTCGGGCACAGCTTCGAGCCCGCGCTCCGCCCCGAGCTTCTGGCGGTCGCGGACGTCGAGATGGCGGGTGCCGAGGCCGCCCGAAAGCGCTTCGGCTTCGCCCGGGCCACGGACGACTGGCGGGAGCTGCTGGCCGATCCCGCCATAAGGCTGGTCTCGATCGCGACCCCCAACATGTTGCACAAGGAGATGGCGCTGGCAGCACTGGAGTCCGGCAAGCATGTCTGGTGCGAGAAGCCCCTGGCGCTGAGTGCTGCGGATGCTCGGGAGCTGGCTCTGGCGGCGGCGGCCGCCGGCACGGTGAATCTCGTCGGCTACAACTACCTGCGCTCGCCGGCCGTGGCGTTCGCGCAGAAGCTGGTCGCCGGCGGCGAGCTCGGCGAGGTGACGCAGTTTCGCGCCATCTTCGACGAGGACTTCATGGGCCCGGCGAGCTTCCCCTTCACCTGGCGCTGCGAGACGGCGCAGGCGGGCACCGGCGCGCTCGGCGACATGGGCAGCCATCTGGTCAATCTGGCGCACTTCCTGGTCGGGCCGATCGCCGAGGTCAGCGCCGGCCTCGCCACGCCGATTGCCGAGCGCCGCGATGCGGACGGCCGGCTGCGGCAGGTCGAGAACGACGACGTCAGCGAGACCCTGATCCGCTTCGCCAATGGTGCGCTCGGCCATCTCGGCTGCTCGCGCATCGCCTGGGGACGCAAGAACGGCCTCGATTTCGAGCTCTACGGCCGCGAGGGCGGCCTGCGCTTCAGCCAGGAACGGTTCAACGAGATCCAGCTCTTCCGCCCGGCCGAGCGGGCCGACGACAACGGCTTCCGCACCATCCTGACCGGCCCGCCGCACCCGCCCTTCGCCCGCTTCACCCCGGGCTGGGGCCACGGCCTCGGCTTCAACGATCTGAAGGTGATCGAGGTGGCGCATCTGCTCGAGGCCATCGCCGAGGGAACGCCCGCCTGGCCCGATTTCGCCGAGGGCTGGCGGGTCGAGGCGGTGATCGAGGCCATCGCCAGAAGCGCCGCCACGCGGCGCTGGGAGGTGGTCGAGGCGTGATCGGCCGTCCCGGGTCCCGAGGCTGAACGTTCTCGCCCCCGTCCTCGCCGCCGCCCTCGGCCTCGCCGTCGGCAGCTTTCTGGGGGCGCTCGCGGCGCGCTGGCCCGCGCTCGACCGGAGCTTTCTTCTCGGCCGGTCGCGCTGCGCCGCCTGCGGCACGGCGCTCGGCTGGCGGGAGACCGTGCCGGTCTGGAGCTGGCTCGCGCAGGGCGGGCGCTGCCGGCATTGCGGGGCGCGGATCGGCTGGCAACCTCTGCTCGCGGAGCTCGCCGGCGCCGGCATCGGCGCCGCCGCCTTCGCGTTCCTGGCACCCGCCCCGGCCCTCCTCCTCGCCGTGATCGGCTGGTGGGTCCTGCTGCTCGCGCTGATCGACACGGCACACGGCCGCCTGCCGGATGTGCTGACCCTGCCGCTCGCCGCCGCCGGACCGCTCGCCGCCGCCCTCGCACCCCTGCCGGGACTGGCGCCGCCGATGGACGGGCTGCTCGGCGCCGTCCTCGGCTTCGCCCTCTTCTGGGCGATCGGCCGGCTCTACGCCCGCTGGCGCGGGCGCGAGGGCCTCGGGCTCGGCGACGCCAAGCTGCTCGCCGCCGCCGGCGCCTGGCTCGGTCCCGCCGGCCTGGCCCCGACCCTCCTCTTGGCCGCCACCACCGCCCTCGGAGCAGCCTGGCTCACCGGCCGCCGCAAGGCCGGCGACGCCATCGCCTTCGGCCCCTTCCTCGCCCTGGCCCTCTGGCTCCTCCTCGCCCGACGCCTCGCCGGGTTCTAGAGAACGGCTAGGTCCGGGCCTCCGCCCTCGTGTGGATGTCCTTGAGCACCGGACGAAGGGCGCCGATGTCGTAGCCGGCCGCGGCGGCCGCGGCGACCAGCGTGTCGGGGTCGTCCTCCGCCGCCCGGACCAGCGCCCAGAGGTGGCAGGAGCGGGTGCCGGAGCGGCAATAGGCGACCTGGGGGCCCGGATGCGCCGTCATCGCCTCCCGCATCGCCGCCACGTGCTCGGCCGAGATGCGGCCCGTGACCACCGGCACATAAACGTAGGCGAGACCCCGTGCCTCGGCCGCCGCCCGTGCCTCGGCATCGCCCATCTGATCCGCCGCCTCGCCGTCCGGGCGGTTGTTGATCACCGTCCTGATGCCGAGCTCGGCGGCCGCCTCGAAGTCCGCGGGCTCGAGCTGCGGTGCGAGGTAGAAGGCGGGCGTCACCTTGCGAAAGGTGGTCATGGGTGCTGCTCCTGGAACGGGCTCCACGAGGCTGCTAGGCCGCAACCCCGCCGCATGCAAGATGTTGATCCGGGCGAGGCAGGCGGGATATGAGCCGGTCGAGGGAGACAGGGGATCAGCGCGACCAGCGAGGACGCCGCGGCGGAGAAGCAGGGCCGGTCCCTCCCGATCCTGTCGCTGGCGGCACTCGGCATCGTCTATGGCGACATCGGCACGAGCCCGCTCTACGCCTTCCGGCAGTGCTTCAGCGACATCGACCGGCTCGCCGCGACACCCGAGAACGTGCTCGGCGTGCTGTCGCTGATCGTCTGGTCGCTGATCGTCGTCGTCTCGATCAAGTACCTGCTCTTCGTGCTCCGCGCCGACAACAACGGCGAGGGCGGCATCATCGCCCTCGTCGCCCTCATCAACCCGTGGAACGCGGCGCCCGGAACGGCGCGGCACGTGCTGATGGTCATGGGGCTCTTCGGCGCCGCCCTCCTCTTCGGCGACGGCACCATCACGCCGGCCATCTCGGTCCTGAGCGCCATCGAGGGGCTGGAGGTGGAGAACGCCGCCCTCGGGCCCTTCGTCCTGCCCGTCACGATCGCCATCCTGCTCGTGCTGTTCTCGGTGCAGAAGCGCGGCACGGCCAGGATCGGCGCCCTCTTCGGCCCGGTCATGCTGGCGTGGTTCGTCGTGCTCGCCCTTCTCGGCATCGGCGGCATCATCGAGGAGCCCCGGGTCTTCAGGGCCCTGCAGCCGGGCTGGGGCATCCGCTTCCTGATGGATGGCGGGATGGTCGGCATCGTCGTGCTCGGCACCGTCTTCCTCGCCGTGACGGGGGCCGAGGCGCTCTACGCGGACATGGGGCATTTCGGCCGCGCGCCGATCCGCCTCGCCTGGTTCCTCGTGGCCCTGCCCGCCCTGATCCTGAACTATTTCGGGCAGGGCGCGCTGGTCCTCGCCGATCCCGCCAAAGTCGAGCACCCTTTCTACCTGCTCGGCCCCAACTGGGCCCACTACCCGCTCGTGGCGATGGCGACCGCCGCCACGATCATCGCCTCGCAGGCGGTGATCTCGGGCGTCTTCTCGCTGACGCGCCAGGCGGTGCAGCTCGGCCAGTTGCCGCGCGTCGACGTCGTCCAGACCGACCGCCACCAGATCGGCCAGATCTACATCCCGAGCGTGAACTGGATCCTGATGATCGCGACGATCGCCCTCGTCGTCGGCTTCGGCTCGTCGGACGATCTCGGCGCCGCCTACGGGCTCGCCGTCTCGGCGGACATGGTCATCACCACCTGCCTCGCCTTCTTCGTGGCCAGGCGTTTCGGCTGGCATCCCCGGATCGCCGGCCTCCTGGCCGCGGCGTTTCTCGTGGTCGACCTCGCCTTTCTCGCCGCCAACTCCTTCAAGTTCCTGGAGGGCGGCTGGTATCCGGTGGTGGTCGCGCTCGCCGTCTTCACGATCATGGCGATCTGGCGGAACGGCGTCGCCGCGCTGCAGGCCCTGACCCGGGACGAGCGCCTCGAGGTCGAGGACTTCCTGGAGCGGATCGAGAGACGGCCGCCGGCCAGCGTGCCGGGAACCGCCGTCTACCCGACAGCGCTGCCCGAGACCACGCCATCGGCCCTCGTCCAGATCATGGAGCACATGCCCGTCCTGCACGAGGAGCGCATCTTCCTCACGGTGCGCATCGAGGACGTGCCGCGGGTGGCGAGCGCCGGCCGCGTCGAGATGGCCTGCCTCGGGCACGGCACCTACCGCATCATCCTGCATTACGGCTTCATGCAGACCCCCAACGTGCCGGTGGCGCTCAAGCTCTGCGGCGTGCTCGGCCTCGAGATCGACCCCGACACCCTGACCTACTTCGTCGGCCTCGACGACCTCGAGCCGAAAAAACCGAGATCGCCGCTGCAGGCCGTGCAGATGCGCCTCTTCGCCTTCCTCTGGCGCAACGGCCAGCGCGTCGCCGACTCCTACAACTTCCCCCCTGAGCGAACCATCGTGATCGGCAAGCGGATCGAGATGTGAGCGGATGCCTCACGCACGCGCCGGCAGGCCGCCCCGCCCGCCGCGCGGCGAACTCTGTCGGATAATCTTCCTACCACGGACCGGCCCCCAAAGCAAGCCCCGCTCCGGTTCGTCCGGCACTTTGGCACCCCGGGTTCGCGTGTTGCGGGACGAC
>CAYOCP010000046.1:0-22266 GCA_964402505.1 uncultured Geminicoccaceae bacterium | reverse complement strand
GGCCAACGCCACGATCGCCGAGCGCCTCGAGGCGACCTTCGCCAGGGCCACGGCCGACCTCGGCATCCCCGCCACCTGGCACAGCCTCGACGGCGACTACGTCACCGTCTTCGCCAAGGCGGCGCACACCGCCGATCTCGTCGTCACCGGCCAGATGCCGAGCGACGCGCTCGACGCCCTGGCCCCCCAGCTCACCGAATACCTCGTCACCGAGGCGGGCGGACCCGTCCTGATGCTGCCGGCGAGCCGGGCCGGCGAGGGAATGGGCCAGCGCATCGTCCTCGGCTGGAACGGCTCGAAGGAGGCGAAGCGGGCGATCCTCGGCAGCCTCGCCTTCCTCAAGGGCGCCGCGGAGGTCTGGCTGGTCACGGTTGGCGATCCCGAGGCCGTCCGCCTCGAGGCGGCGCGCGCGATGCTTCAGCGGCACGGGGTCGAGGCGGAGCCCGTCATCCTCGAGGACACCGGGGAGGAGGCCGGCGCAATCCTGCTCGACCAGGTTCGGAGCCGCGACGCCGACCTTCTGGTGATGGGTGCCTACGGCCATTCGCGGCTGCGCGAGCTCTTCCTCGGCGGCGCCACCCGTCACGTCCTGCAGGAGACGAAGGTGCCGATCCTCTTCGGCGGCTGATCGCTGCTCAGCTCCGCGTTCGCCACCAGCCGAGCAGGCCGAGTGCGGCAAACGCCATCGCGGCCAGCGCGTTCCAGCTCGAGAGCGAGAGCCCGAGAACGGTGAGGCCGACCTGATCGCAGGCCGGTGCCGCCATCTGGAGCTGCGTCTTGAGCTCGGCGATCGAGCTGGCGTTCCCGCCCGCGGCACAACCGGTCGGCAGCGCCAAAAGGCCCTGCTCGACCCCGACATGGTACCAGGCGATGCCGGCCGTCACGAGGAAGAGGGCGGCGGCGGGCAGAAGCATGGGGCGCGGCCGGCCGATGGCGAGTCCGAGGCCGGCGACGACGAGCACGCCGAGATAGGGATAGCGTTGCCAGAGGCAGAGCTGGCAGGGCCGATAGCCACCGAGATGCTCGAGCGCGTAGGCGAGGCCGAGCGCCGAGAGCGCGAGAAGGCCCAGAGCAGCGAGCCAGGCACGGCCGGAGTGTCGCATCAAAGAAGCCTCAAAAGGGCGAAGCCGCCCAGGAGAAGAACGAAGAACAGGAGCGTCAGCCAGCCGAAATAGCGGTCGATGAAGTCCCTGATCCAGGGTCCCCAGTACCAGAGCAGGGCGGCGACGGCGAAGAATCGAAGCCCGCGGCTGGCGACCGAGGCGAGACCGAAGACGACGGGATCGAGGCCCGTGACTCCGCTGGCGATGGTGATCACCTTGTAGGGGAAGGGAGTGAGTCCGGCGAAGAAGACGATCCAGGCGCCATAGGCGTTGTACATCGCCTGGAACTCGGTGAACTCGGCGAGATAGCCGTAGAAGCTCAGGATCGGCACGCCCACCGACTCGTAGAGGCCCCAGCCGATCAGATAGCCGAGATAGCCGCCCACCACCGACGCCACGGTGCAGACCAGGGCGATCCAAAAGGCCCGCTCGCGCTGCGCCAGCACGAGCGGGATGAGCAGCACGTCGGGCGGGATCGGAAAGATCGAGCTCTCGATGAACGAGATGGCGGCGAGCATGGCGAGCGCATGCGGCTTCGCCGCCTGCAGCATCGTCCAGTCGTAGAGGCGGCGCAGCAAAGGCGGCTCCAGCACGGGTCTCGGGGCTTGCGCTTACCCGGACCGGCCAAGGAAAAGCAAGCACCACGACCGCTTGACCCCGCCACGGTCGTTTAACCTCACGTCTGGAGACTGGCTCCCCTGTGGTGGAGCTGTGGCTGCCTGTTGCCGCCCCGCGGGGCGGCAACAGGTCAATCGGGCGTATGGGGTGTTCCTCCCACCAAGAAGGAACGCCCGATGCCCGACAAGACGAACGATACGGTCATTGCCACCGTCATGGAACAGCTCATGGCCGAGGGCCCACAGGCCATGGCCCAGATCGTTACGGTGCTCATGAACTTGGCCATGCGCATGGAACGTGAGCAGTTTCTGGGTGCCGGACACTACGAACGCGCTGTCGAGCGGCGCGGTTACGCCAACGGCACCAAACCCAAGCTGATCGACACGCTCGCCGGCACGCTCAGCATGGAGGTGCCCGAGACCGCCGGGACCGACGAGCCGTTCTATCCCCAGGCGCTGGAGCGCGGCAGACGCTCGTGCCGCGCAGTCATGCTGGCGGTCGCCGAGATGTATGTGTGCGGTGTCTCGACCCGCGATGCTGAGCGGGTCATGGCCGAACTCGGCTTGAAAAGCCTGTCCTCGACCCGGGTCGGCCGCGCCGCCCAGCTTCTCGATGACGAGCTCGAAGCCTGGCGCCGTCGGCAGCTCGGTGAAGTCCGCTATCTCTTCCTGGACGCTCGGCATGAAAAATCCCGGCAAGGTGGCGTCGTGCGTGACGCTGCCGTGTTGTCGGCAGTTGGGGTCGGGCCAGATGGCCGTCGCCGTGTTCTCGGCGTGTCCGTGGCTCTCTCCGAGGCCGAAGCTCACTGGCGGACCTTTCTGGAAGACCTGGTCGCGCGCGGCGTGCGTGGCGTCCAGTTCGTCACCTCCGACGATCATGCCGGTCTCGAGGCCGCCCGAAAGGCCGTGCTGGGCGGCGCCGTTCCGCAAGGCTGCCAGTTCCACCTGGCGCAGAAGGCCATCCATTCTGCCCCGACAGTGGCCATCCGCAAGCGCATCGGCAGCCAACCTCGAGAAATCTGGAACACCAAAAACCTCGCCAGCGCCGAAGCCGAGCTGAAATCCCTAGTCGATGCCTATCGCGACAAGGCGCCAGAGCTAGCCGCTTGGCTCGAGGTCGCCATCCCCCGAAGGGCTCGCCGTCCTCACCCTGCCAGAGCATCACCGCAAGCGCATGCGCACCTCGAACCCGATCGAACGCGCTGTCCAGCAGGAGTTGAAGCGACGCACCGTCAAGATCCGCGTCTTCCCCAACAACGCCCCGCTCTTGCGCCTCGTCACCGCTGTTCTCGTCGAAATCGACGAAACATCGCTGGCTTCAACACAACCCTACATCAACTGGAACAACCCGGATGCTTGATACGCCCACCAACGAATTTCCAGGCATTAGGTTGCGCAATCCAATCCCACACATCAAGAGATCGGTAGACAACTTGGCCTCGCCCGCTGCAGGGCCACTGAACTCCACGCACTCTGTATGGACTGCGCTAGAGCGCGAGACTTCGGCCGATTTTCAACTGATCCGTGCAACAACGGATGCCTCGCTAACCGCAGCCATCCACCATATCTGGTGTTTTGGTAGCCAAAGAACCAAGTATACTACCAACGATTGATCGGCTAAGATCGCGTCAGCGAAAGGACGATAATGGATGACAATCAACCCGAATGAGGCTCCGCGCGAACTCCTTGAGTACGCAGCAGGCCGGCAGTTTGCCACGATCCTAGCCGATCCTCCGTGGCGGTTCACGAATCGTACCGGCAAGATGGCGCCCGAACACCGCCGCCTCTTGCGCTACGGCACCATGACGCTCGAAGAGATCATCGCTCTCCCGGTCTCGCAAATCGTCACAAACCCGGCGCACCTCTATCTATGGGTGCCAAATGCGCTTCTCCCACACGGTCTCAAAGTGATGAGCGCCTGGGGCTTTGAGTACAAATCTAATATTGTCTGGCACAAGGTTCGAAAGGATGGCGGCTCAGACGGTCGTGGCGTCGGTTTTTATTTCCGCAATGTAACAGAACTTCTGTTATTCGGCATCAAAGGTAAGAATGCGCGGACGCTCCAGCCAGGCCGTCGCCAAGTGAACTATATGTCCAGTCGCAAGCGGGAGCACTCGCGCAAGCCTGACGAGCAATACAAAATTATCGAGGAATGCTCACCCGGTCCCCGATTAGAGCTGTTCGCACGCGGTATCCGTTCCGGATGGTTTTTTTGGGGCAACCAAGCCAACGATATGTATCGCCCCACCTGGACAACTTATAGCAACCATTCAGCTGCTGTTTCCTAATTCACTCTTCACCGTCTTCTTCCTCGGCTTCAACTTCGAGCAGTGCGGCCTTTCCTTCGTGGAACGTCACGAGACTCTTTGGCAGCCCAATCAACACCAGCGGGCAGGGGTTGCCGACACCACGATGAACCCGGTCCTGCAATTTCGTCCAATGCGTGGTCGCCGCACCAAATTTGTCGGAAACGAACGCATCGGTGAAAGCGTCCTTGAAGGGGACTGGATTTTTCTTCCGGTTCATACGCCTCTCGATGCCCTTGCGCTGGCGAGAGGTAGGCTCGTACCCCCACTCGAACATCTCTTGAAGAGCATTTATATTGCGGTCATCGAGAAAGCGCCGCACGAGTTCGCGCATGCTTTGTTGTAGTTCGCTACCCCGCGTTACGATCATGCCCACCGAAATTGCACCGTCGGCATGTAGCCTCTTAAAATTCTCTAAATCCCGATCAAAGAACGGGTCTTTGTTATTCCACTCAATCTCTAGCGCAATGCGCGTTCCGTCAGCAAGCTGACGAACATGATCTACAATGTGGGACTGACTCTCGCGTGGTACATTGTTGATCCTGCGCTCTACAACGAACGTCGTTTTCGGCCACCTGGCTGCTGTCAAGGCACGTCGGAGCCGTTGCGTTCCCTTCGCCTCACCCCCACCGCCGGCGATGATCTCCTCAATCGGGATCGTCGTTTCGGAAAGGGCTTTCTCTAGCTCGGTAGTGGCCTGGGGGAAGTCACTTTGCAGAATCGCTTGCGCGTGAGCATAAAACTCAATTTCGAACCCAGCGTCTCGAAGCCGATCAAACATGTACTGTGTCTAGCAGTTATTTGCTCCTACATCCATATCTTTTGCGCTTTAGGCCGACGTAACCACCCGCTGGTTTTGACAGCTCTCCACCGCTAAATTCCAAATATGGGTAGCTGCGGCGACCGAACCGCACTATGACCGGAGCACGACGACGCGATCGGAGAGACTTCAGAGAGACTGAAACTCCCTCCCTTCCGCTGAGTCATTGAGGCCCCTGTGGCGGAAGTGGTAGACGCGGCAGACTCAAAATCTGCTGCCTTCACGGGCGTGCTGGTTCGAGTCCGGCCAGGGGCACCAATCATCCAGCGGCACCGCGCATCCGGTGCCGTGGCGGCAGCGCCCCAAGCATCTCTCGACATCGCCATCGCGTTATTGCGTGCCGTTCATCAGGGAACCCTGAACGAACCTCGAAGTTCTCCCGGTTCGAGCAGGGGAGAGTGCGATGTACAATCTTTTCTATGTGATCGGGGCCATTGTCATAGTGCTGGCGATACTTTCGCTCGTCGGACTCGCGTGAACCGCCGGTTCCGCGAGCGCGTCATGGCCAAGACCGCAACTGGAGGAAACGCAAGATGGAGCAGAACCAGCCGCCGAAGCCGGCGGGTGCTACCGGGACCAAAGGGGTCTCGGATCTGAAGAGGACCGCGGAGGAAGCCGCGACCACCGCCAAGGAGCACGCCGTGCGGGCCGGTGAGGAGTTGCGCGCGGCGGCTGGCGAGCAAATGGAGGCCGCGAAGGAGACCGTGGCCAGGCAATCGGCGGCGGCGAAGGACACGACGGCGAGCGAGATGTCCAGAACGGCGAGCGCCCTTCGCAAGGCCGCCGAGGATCTGGAAGCCGACCAGGCCGGCAAGTCTCGGGTGCCGCAGAGCCTCTTGCGCGAGGCGGCGAACGGCCTCGGCGAGCTTTCGAGGACACTCGAGGGCAAGTCGGTCGGGGAAATGATCGGCGACATCTCCGAGTTCGGCCGCCGCAACCCCGTCGCGTTCATGGGTGCGGCGGCGCTGGCCGGCTTCGCCCTCGGGCGGTTCGCCCGCGCGTCGGAGCCTGACGCCGCATCGCCCGCCACCGCTTCGCCCGGGAGAGGGACGTATCGGCCGGAGACCGCCATGCGCGCCCCATCGCCCGCGACGTCCCAGCCCGTCCAGCCGGAGCCTGTGGCCGGCCGGACCCCGAGCCCGAGTGGAGGTTCCTTCCATGGCTGACCAATCCGACCGTTCGGCCGCCGCCCTTCTCGGCGATCTCGTCAGCCAGGTAACCGAGCTGTTCCGCAAGGAGATCATGCTGCTGCGGGCCGAGCTCAGCGAGAAGACGAGCCAGGCCTTCACTGCCTGCGGCCTGATCGTGGCGGCTGTCGTTCTCGCCCTCACCGCCCTCAACGTGCTCGCGGCGGCGCTCGTCGTGGCGCTCGAGAATCTCGGCATTCCGGGCGGCTGGTCCGCGGTGATCGTGGGCGTGGTGCTGGCCATCATCGCCTGGATCCTGGCGAGCAAGGGCATCTCCGACCTCAAGGCCAGCAATCTTGCACCCGAGCGCGCCGCGCGTCAGGCGACGCGCGACGCCGAGCTCGTGAAAGGAAAAATCTGATGGCGCAGGGTACCACGGATCCGGGCAGCCGCAGCGCTGCCCAAATCGAGCGCGAGGTGGATGCCGAGCGCACGAAGGTCTCCGAGACGATCGACGCGCTGCAGAGCAAGATGTCGGTCGGCAACATCGTCGACCAGGTCGTGCACGCCATGGGCGAGCATGGCGGCGACGTCGCCCGCAACCTCGGGCGGCAGGTCAGGGACAACCCGCTGCCGCTGCTCCTGACCGGTGTCGGCCTCGCCTGGCTCATGACGGGTCAGGGACCGCGCCCCCGCCGCCGCGGCGGCGACTACGAGGACGATTACGATTACGAGGACGACTACGAGGACCACTACGGCTACGACTACGACGACGAGCTCGACCACACCGGCGGCCCCGCCCAGGGATACCCCCGCCGCACCGGGGTCGGGGCGGTGCATGCCTCGCACCTTTCGGGACCCGGCCCCGTCGGGGGCGTCTCATCCTATCCGGGCAGCGATCCGCTGCGCCCGCATGAGCGCACGGGCAGCAGCACCAGCCACGACGAGGGCGGCGTCGGCGACACCATCAAGGGTGCCGCCGGCAGCGTTCGCGACAAAGCGGGTGACACCGCCAGCAGCATCCGCGGCGCCGCCGCGGGCACGGCCGGCTATGTCCGCGACACGGCGGCCGGCGTGAGCGAGGCGGCCGGCGATCTCGGCCGCCGGGTCTCCGGGGCCGTCGGCGACAGCGCCGAGGCGGTGGCCGCCAGGGCGCGGGCGCAGGCCGACCGGGCTCGCTGGGCGGCCCGCGATTTCCGCCGCTCGGCAGCCCGCAGCAGCCGGCATGCCCAGGAGAGCATCGCGCGGCTCATGGAGGACCAGCCGCTCGTCTTCGGCGCCCTCGCCCTCGCCGTGGGTGCGGCCATCGGCGGTGCCCTGCCGCGCAGCCGCACCGAGGACGAGCTCTTCGGCACCGAGAGCGACCGATTGAAGCATGCCGCAGCGCACCTGGCGAAGGAGGAGGGCCGCAAGCTCCAGGCCACCGCTTCGGGTGTCATGGAGGAAGCCGGCAAGATCGCCGACGAGACTGCCGGTGCCGTCGATCGCGGCACGGGCGGCGGCAGGACCGTCGTCGAGAAGGCCGAGCAGAGGCTCGGCGAGGCGGCCGACCGCCTCACCGAGCGAGCCAAGGAGGAGGCGGAGCGGCAGAAGCTCGGCCAGCCGTCGACATCGAGCACGTCGGGGTCGGCGAGCCAACCGTCGCCGTCAAGCCAGCCGGCCTCGTCGACGTCGCCGACACCTTCGGAGCGGTCGGCGTCACCGATCCGGCCGATCACGCCGGAGCGCAAGTGACCGGGCAGGAGACCGGCGCCGAGGAGCAGGGGAGGGCCGCGACGCGCCCTTCCCACTTCGGCTTCGCCGACTGGAAGGCCATCCTCGTCCGTGTCCAGCAGCAGATCGGCGAGGACCACCTCTCGATCATCGCCGCCGGCATCGCCTTCTATTCGGTCCTGGCCCTTTTTCCGGCGATCACCGCCCTGGTCGGGATCTTCGGCCTCGTCGCCGATCCGAACGCGATCTCCGACAATCTCGCGAGCCTGCGCTCCGTCATCCCCAAGGACGCCTACGACATCATCGAGCAGCAGGTGACCGGGCTTGCCGGCACCAGCGGCCGCACCTTGGGGTGGACCTCGCTGCTCGCGATCCTGTTCGCGCTCTGGAGCTCGCGCGCGGGAATAGCCGCGCTGATGCAAGGCCTGAACATCGTCTACGAGGAAGAGGACGAGCGCGGCATCATTGCCAGCATCGTGGTGTCGCTGGTGCTCACCCTGCTCGTCATGGGGGTCGGCATCGTCGCCTTGGCCGCGATCCTCGTGCTGCCCGCGATCATGCAGCTCATCGCCCTCGGCAGCATGGCCGAGACGGCCATCCTTCTCCTGCGCTGGCCCATCCTGCTCGCCGCCATGATCTTCGTCATCGGCATTCTCTACCGCTACGGCCCGCACCGCGCCAACGCCAGGATTTCCTGGGTCTCTCCCGGCGCCGTCTGCGCCACCCTCATCTGGCTCCTTGGCTCCATCGCCTTCTCGATCTACGTCTCCGAGTTCGCGAACTACAACAAGACCTACGGCACGCTCGGCGCGATCGTCATCCTCCTCATGTGGATCTACATCAGCTGCTTCGTCATCCTGCTCGGCGCCGAGCTGAACGCCGAGATGGAGCTGCACACCGCCCGCGACACCACCACCGGCGCCGAGCGACCCATGGGCGAGCGCGGCGCCACCGTCGCCGACAACGTGGTCTAGGAGTCTCCGCCGGCGGCGAACAGGATGGTGAGCAGGACGGAGGAATCCTCGATGCCTCTGACCGCATGCGGCGCGCCGCCCTCGAGATGGACCCACTCATTGGCGCCGAGCTCGAGCGAGGAGCCCTCGAGATCGAGCTCGATGCGGCCCTCGAGGCAGTGCAGGGTGATGCTGCCGGGCACCTCGTGCCGCGGGATCAGCGCACCGGCGGGGACGATCAGGCGAATGGCCTCGAATGCCGCCGATTTGACGATGGTGGCCGATTTGGCCTCCTTCAGCCCCGGCCCCAGCGGCCGGAGGTCGACGACCTCGGCCGGCTTCGCGTGGTGCAGCGCCATAGTGCGTTCCCTTCCCCGAAGTGTCGGTAGCGGCCGCTCAATGCATCCTGCCAGCGAGATTGAGCATGATCCAGATGGTGCCGAATGCCATCAGCGAGAGCATCAGGACCGAGAACAGAATGAGCTGCAGGTCCTCACGCTTCTGCCGATCCAGCCCGATATGCAGGAAATAGCGAAGCTGCACGACGATCTGCAGGATGGCGGCCACGGCGATCACGACGAGCGTGACCGGCCGATCGAGCGCCAGCACCATGACCGTCCCGAAGGCGACGACCGTGAGCACGGCCGAAAGCACGGCACCGGTCAGATAGTGCCGAAGATCGTGCCTGACCTCTGCCTCGTTCATGCCATGGCCGCCAGAAAGACAACGGAGAAGATGCCGATCCACACGAGATCGAGGAAGTGCCAGTAGAGGCCGAGCAGGAGCAGCCGCGTCTTCACCCGGTCGGCGAGGCCCAGGGCGGCGATCTGGACCAGCATCACCGCCATCCACAGGAGCCCGACGGCGATGTGCCCGCCATGCAGCCCGACCAGCGCGTAATAGGACGAGAGCCAGCCGCTGCGCATCGGCACACCGCCCTTCTCGGCCATGGACGCGAAATCGCGAAGCTCGAGCCCGAGAAAGCCGGCGCCGAGAAGGGCGGCCACCACCAGCCATAAAGCGAGGGCGAGACGCCCGCTGCCGCCCTTGAGGGCGAGGCTGGCGAAGCCGTAGGCGAGGCTGCTCGCGAGCAGAAACCCGGTCTGCCAGGCGATGCTGGTGAGATCGAAGAGCTCCTTCGGTCCGGGCCCGCCCGCCATGCCGTTTCTCATCGCCACATGGGTGGCGAAGAGGATGCCGAAGACGATGAGGTCGCTCATCAAGAAGACCCAGAAGCCGAAGGCGACGACCTCGGCCTTCTCATGCGCCCGGCCGTGCGCGGCGCCGAGATTGAGGCCGGGATGCAGATGCGCGCTCACGACAGCACCACGTCCGGTGCGGCGAGACCGCGATTGGCTTCCGTCATCTCCTCGTCCCGGGTCACGGCGCGCAAGCTCGCCACGCGAGCGAGCCAGGCGCGATGCCCGGCCTCGAGCTCGGCCTTGGGGATGACGCGCGACGTATCCGAAGCGAAGCTCCGCGCCACCAGTGCTGCGGCGATGCCGAGAAGCGCCAGCGCCGCCAGCCACCAGATCCACCAGACCAGGGCGAAGCCCAGAACGGCGGCCACCACGCAGACCACCATGCCCAAGGCGGAATCGTTCGCCACCTCGATGTCCACGTATTTCCGGGACGGCTGGTAGGGCGCTCCCTTCTCCTTCTCGACCGCGAAGGCGTCGCGCGAATGGACGATCGGGTCGGCGGCGAAGTTCCATTCGGGCGGCGGGGCCGCGACCGCCCATTCCAGCGTGCGGCCGTCCCAGGGATCGCCGGCCGGCACGGCGAGGGCGGCGCGGTTATGGAAGCTGACCCAGAACATCCGGGCCATGGTCACCAGGGCCAGGAACACGACACCCGCGCCGACGAGCGCGATCAGCATCCAGGGCACGAAGGCGGGATCGCCGAAGCTCGCCGACCGGCGCGGCATGCCCATGAGTCCGAGCCAGTAGAGCGGCATGAAGGTCAGGGTGAAGCCGACGATCCAGAGCCAGGCGACAAGGCGCCCCAGCCTTTCGTCGAGACGGTAGCCCATGGCTTTCGGGAACCAGTAGTGCAGGCCGGCGAGCATGCCGAAAAGCGTGCCCGGGATCAGCACGTTGTGGAAATGCGCCACGAGGAAGAGGGTGTTGTGCACCTGGAAGTCGACGGTCGGGTTCGCCAGGATCACACCCGTCAGGCCGCCCGCCATGAAGAGGAAAAAGAAGCCCACGAGATAGATCATGGGTGCGGTCACGCGCACCCGGCCGCGGAACATCGTCGCCATCCAGTCGTAGACCTTCACGCCGGTCGGCACGGCGATGATCATGGTGGCGATGCCGAAGGCGATATTGACGCTCGGGCTCTGGCCCATCGTGAAGAAGTGATGCAGCCAGACGGTGAAGGAGATGACCGCGATCGCCATCGTGGCGACGACCAGGGTGGGATAGCCGTAGAGCCGCTTGGCGGAGAAGGTGGCCGAAATCTCGGAGAAGACCCCGTAGGCGGGCAGGACGACGATGTAGACCTCGGGATGGCCGAACATCCAGAAGATGTTGGCGTAGTTCATCATGTTGCCGCCGAGGTCGTTCGTGAAGAAGTGGAAGTCGAGATACCGGTCGAGCGCCAGCATCAGGGTCGAGACGGTGACCGGCGGCATCGCGTAGATCACCATGATCGCCGTGCAGAGGGCCGTCCAGGTGAAGAGCGGCATGCGCATGTAGGTCATGCCCGGCGCCCGCAGCTTGTAGATCGTCACGGCGAAGTTGATGCCGGAGAGCATCGAGCCGACGCCGGAGATGAAGATCGCCCAGATCCAGTAGTCCGGTCCGACATCGGGACTGAAGATGGCCCCCGTATAGGGCGGGTAGGCGGTCCAGCCGCCGGTCTCGAACCGTCCGATGACGAGCGACACCATGATGAGCCCGGCCGCCGCCGTGGTGAGGCCGAGCGAGACCTGGTTCATGACCGGAAAGGCCATGTCCCGCGCACCGATCTGCAAGGGCACGACGAAGTTGATCAGCCCGAAGATCAAGGGCATGGCGACGAAGAAGATCATGATGGTGCCGTGCGTGCTGAAGAGCTGCGCAAAGTGGTCGGCCGAGAGGAAGCCGCCGCCGAGCCCAGTCGCCTGCTGCGTGCGCATCACGATACCTTCGAGCACGCCGCGCGCCATCATCACGAAGGCCAGAACGATGTACATGATGCCGATCTTCTTGTGATCGACACTTGTCAGCCAGTCGCGCCAGAGCGTCCCCCAGACCCTGTAGCGGGTCAAAAGGAAGAGCACGGCCAGGGCACCCAGGATCACCACGAGGGCCGCCCCGCTCGCCACCGCGTCGCTCACGCTCGGATGGGCGAGGAAGTCGTCGAACGGGGTGACCGACCAGTCGAGCCGGCCGAAGATCGGATCAGCCATCGCTGCCTTCCGCCATGAAGCCCGGCGCACCCGGCTGCAGCTCGGGCGGCACCGGTTTGCCCTGGTGATAACGGCTCAGAACGCGCTCGAAGAGGTCCGGGCTCGCCGAGCCGAACAGCAGCGGCCCGTCCGTCCGGTCCGGCGCCAGGTCGAGGCGGGCCTCGCCCAGGGTCGAGCGCCTCGCGAGTCGCGCATAGGTCCGCTCGTCCAGCGCCAGGCTCGAGCCCCGCGCCTCGGCGATCCAGTCCCGCCAGTCGGCCTCCGAGAGGGCGCGGAGGGTGAACTTCTGCTCGGCGAACCCCTCGCCGTTGTACTGCGTGTTCTCGCCCTCGGTGGTCCCCGGCCGGTCCGCCACGAGGTTCAGCTTCGTCGTCATGCCCGGCATCGCGTAGATCTGCCCCGCCAGCGCCGAAATGAAGAAGCTCTGCATCACCGTGTCGGAGGTCAGGCGGATCGAGACCGGCCGGCCCACCGGCAGGGCCATCTCGCCGACCGTGGCGATGCCTTCGTCGGGATAGACGACCAGCCATTTCCAATCGAGGCCGATGACCTGAACCTCGAGCGGCTCGGAGCCGAGCGCATCATAGGGATCGAGCCCGACGGTGGCATGCCAGAGCCAGAAGCCGAGCACGCCGATGATCAGAGCCGGCACGCCCCACATGACGATCTCCAGAGGCGTCGACTTGTCCCAGCCCGGGCGATACGCCCCCCGGCCCCGGCCGCGCCGATAGCGCCAGAGGATCAGGGGCACGCCGACCAGGACCGGCACGATGGCGATCATGGTGATGGCGACGACCCGGATCAGATGGGCGCGCTGCGCCTCCGCGACGGCGCCGAGCGGCGTGAGAAAGCTGTCCGCCGCCCCGGCCGGACCGGCCGCCGCCAGCGCCGCGACGACGACGCAGAAAAGAAAGCCGAGCCAGCGGCAAGAGCGCCAAGAGCGCATCGGTCTCGCGTTCCTTCCCCAAGACGATCCCACGCCCCTTCAAGCGGGCGGTCGGGAACCGAGCGACCATGGCGCCCTGCATCGTCCAACAAGCCGGAACGACCGGCGGTGTCAATCCGCCCGGTGAAAGGGTGCAGGGAATTTAATGAAGGGGCGCAAGCACCTGACCGGCATCCGCCTATTTGGCCTTGGCGGCGGCCTCGTCGATCGCCGAGGCGACCTCGGCGATATGCGCGGCGAGCGCCTCGCCGCGAAGAAAGGTGGGCGTGATCGTCCGCTCGGCGAAAGCCTTCTTCACGTCGTCGGTCGCCATGGCCGCCTCGAAGGCATCGGCGAGGGCGGCGACGCGATCGGCCGGCGTGCCGGCAGGCGCGAACCACCAGTTGTCGACGCAGAAGGTCACGTCGTAGCCCTGCTCGGCAGCGGTCGGAATGTCGGGGAAAGCCGGATCTCGCCCGTCATCGAGAAGGGCGAGGCCGCGAATGCCCAGATCCTCGAAGCTCTCGAACTCGGCGGTCGAGAACATCGCCGTCTCGACATGCCCGCCGATCAGATCCTGGATGCGCTTGGCGCCGCCGCCGCTCTGCACGTAGCGGAACTCGACCCCCGCCGGCGCCGAGAGGATCAGCGAGGCGATATGAACCACGGCACCGATATTCACGGCCTCCGTGATCTCGCCCGGCTTCGCTTTGGCCGCCGCGAAGAGATCCTCGAGATTCTGGTAGGGCGCATCCTTTGTGGTGGCGAGAATGAGGCAGGAGCTGCCGGTCTGGGCGATCGGCTCGAACGCCTCGACACCGTAGTCGGCGACCCCCAGCGCCTCGGCCGAGAGCAGGGCCAGATGGATGAGCATGATGGTCTGGCCATCGGCGTCGGCGTCCTTGGCCGCCCGACTGCCGATGGTCGCCCCGCCGCCACCCATGTTGATGATGACCAGAGGCTGGGCCAGAAGTTCGTGATCCTGAAAGGCCTTCTGGAACACCCTGGCCACACCGTCGCTCATGCCGCCCGTGGCGAAGGGCACGATCACCTTGACCGGCCGCTCGGGATACTCGGCCATGGCCGGCGTGGCGAGCAGGCCCGCCAGGAGCGCCAAACCCAGAAATCGCAATCCGCTCATCCCGTCTCTCCCTGCTCGCGTGGGCCGTCCATTCGCGGCATCCTCACCACTTGGTGCGGCGCCGTCCCGGTGCCGCGGCCGCCAGCGCCGGGTCCTTGGTCAGCCAGTCGACCGTCCATTCGTTGTGCAGATGGTCGTCGGTGCGCGCCATCCACTCGACCATCCGCCGGCGGCGCGCCTCGAGCGCCGGCCGATGCGCACCCGGCTCCTCCGCGAGATTGCGGAGCTGCCAGGGATCCCGGCGCCGGTCGTAGAATTCGTCGATATCGTTGGTGTGGTAGATGTAGGCGTAGTCGTCGTCGGTCAGGAGCCGCATGGAATAGAGCCCCATGTGGCTGCCGTGGAACTCGCAATAGGCGTCGGTCGGCCAGCCAGTGGGAAGCTCCCGGCCCTCGAGGATCGGCCGGAGCGAGCGCCCGTGGCAGGCCGGCGGCACCGCCTCGCCGGCGATGTCGATCAGGGTCGCGAAGAGATCGAGGAAATGGTGCACATAGGCATCGCTCGTCCACCCCTCCGCCGTCACCCCGGGCCAGCGCACGATCAGGGGCACGTGGTAGATCTCCTCGTACATGGTGTAGTCCTTGTTGCAGATGCCGTGCGCGCCGATCGTGTCGCCGTGATCGGTGGTCCAGATCACCAGCGTGTCCCGCTCGAGCCCGGTAGCCTGCAGATGCGCCAGGACCCGGCCGACCTGATGGTCGATGAGCGAGATCTCGCCGAAATAGGCGGCGACCAGCCTCTGCCAGTCGGCCCAGGAATAGGTGTCGGTCCGCCAGTGGCGCTGCTTGATCCGTTGCACGGCGGGTTTGCCCACGAGCGGATCGTCGGCATTGGGCCAGGGCGGGATCGACGCCGGATCGTACATCGAGATGAAGGGCTCCGGCACGACGTTCGGAAAATGCGGGCCGTGAAAATCGAGCCGGATGAGGAAGGGCGCGTCCCCGGCGCCGTACGCATCCACGAGCCGGATCGCGTGATCCGCGAGGAAAGCCGGCCGCGAGCGCTCGACGGGCGCCGGGTCCAGAGCGCAGACCTGCTTCGTGTAGTCGTGCATCTCGTCCGGCACGGGAGCGCCGATCTCCTGCCGCCAGGTCTCGAAATCGCCGAGGCTGACGTAGTCCTCGAAGCCGAAATCGGTGGGCGGCCGCTTCGAGACGTGCCACTTGCCGACATAGCCGAGCCGGTAGCCGGCGGCCCGGAGCGCCGGGCTCAGCCGGTCCCGGCCGGGATCGAGCTCCTCCCTGATCGGATGCAGCGCCACATTGGTCAGGACCTTGTGGCCGTGCGGGTAGAAGCCGCTCAAGAGCGAGCAGCGGACCGGCGAGCAGAGGCCGGTCGGCGTATAGGCATTGGTGAAGCGCAGCCCTCGGGCCGCCAGCGCGTCCATGTTGGGCGTCCTGCAGATCGTGCTGCCATAGGCGCCCACCGTGTCGAGGCGCTGCTGGTCGGTCACGATCATCAGGATATTGGGCTTCTTCATCGCCGGTCTCCACGCGGGGCGGGCGCCTTCGAGAGCGCGGTCAGGGTGGCCAGGAGATGGCGGTCGTCGGGGCCGCTGATGCGGGCGAGGTGGCGGCGCATCGCCTCGATGGCGCCGGCGTGGTCGCGGGCGCGGATGCGATCATAAAGCTGCTCGTGCTCGACGAAGGCCGCCTTCTGGTCGATGCCGGTGGCGACGATGCGGTAGCGGTGCTCCATGAGCCAGCCGAGCACCGCCCGCGTCAGCGCCACGTAGATCGGGCTGTGCGAAGCCTCGGCGATGGCGATGTGAAAGGCGATGTCGGTCTTGACGAAACGCTCCTGATTGCCGTCGAGAAGCGCCCGCCGATTGGCCTCGAGGGCCGTGCCGATCACCTCGATCTCGGCATCGGTGGCGTGGTCGATGGCGGTCAGGATGATGGCGAGCTCGAGCGCACCCCGCGCCTCGCGCAGATGCCGCGGCCCGTCCGGCGACATCACCAGCATCTGCCAGCCGGTCCGCTCGATCTGGCTGAGCAGATGCTCGGCCGTCGGCTCGCGCACCCGCGCCCGCTCGCCCGGCTGCAGCTCGACCAGCCCCATATGGGCCAGAGCGGTCATGGCCTCGCGCACGGCCGGCCGGCCGACCGCGAAGAGCCGCATCAGCTCGCGCTCGCTCGGCAGCTCCGAGCCGATCGCGAGCTCCTGGGCGTTGATCATGTCGATCAGCCGGTCGACCACCTGGTCGGCGAGCCGTTGCCGGCGGATCGGTCGCTCCCTGGTTTCGGTCACGCCGCTAGCTCCTCCAGGGCTGCAGCACGCTGATCGCCCGCCGGCGATCCTGCCGCTCGCGCTCCGCCGCCAGCAGCACCGTCCAGTCCGGCGGCCCGCCCGGGTCGCCGGAATAACGCCGGAGCCGCATCGCGAGCCCGTTGCCGGCGAGGCGCAGGAGCCCGAAGGGACCCGGCAGCAGGCCGAGGCCGAGCACCAGCGCCGGCAGGGCGATCATGACCAGCGCGAGGCTGAACCAGGGATTGTCCATGACCAGCAGGACCAGGAACCTGCCTGCCACCAAAGGCCGGCCCTTGGCCTCGACGATCGCCGGCACGACCAGAAGTGCCAGCTCGAGCCAGAGAAGGAGAAGCCAGAAGGCCAGGACCAGCATGGCGATGCCGAGGGGGCCGCCACGGCCGAGGGAAAGATCGCCGAGCAGCAGCGCGAGCGCCAGAAGGCCGGCGAGAAAGGCGGGGACCAGCCCCGTCGCCGCAATGTCCCCCTTCGCCCGCCACCACCGCCCGGCCTCCGCTCGTGCCACGACGCGATCCAGAAGGCGATGGCCCGCGAGCAGCGCCCAAAGGACGATCCCGCCGCCTCCGAGCAGCAGCAGTGCTGTGATCGTGGGCGACGGCGAGCCCAGTCCGACCAGCCCCATGACGAGCCCGAAGACAAGCCCGAGCAGGGCGAGGTTGAGCAGGAAGACCAGGACGGCATGATCCCAGATCTCGATGAACGTCCGCTTGAGGAGCAGGCCGAGCATCACGACGATGCCCGCTCGAGCCGGCGACCGTCACCGGCGAAGCAGTGCAGTCGGCTCGTATCGACGTCGAGCTCCAGAGGCTCGCTCTCGTCGATCGTCTCATCTTCCGCGGCCAGCATGGTGAGCTCGCCGAAGGGCAGGCCCAGATAGCGATAGCTGCGATCGCCCAGATGCTCGGCACCGATCGAGCGGTGCCGTCCGGGGGCGAAGCGAAGGCTCGCCTGGCCGCCGGCAGCGAGGCGGATATGCTCGGGGCGAATGCCGACCGCCGTCGTCTCCGCCGGCACGCGGCCGGCCTCGAGCGTCGAGCCGTCGGCGAGCGTCACCCGGCTGGCCGGTCCATCGGACCGCACCTCGCGCACCTCGATGAAGTTCATCGCCGGCGAGCCGATGAAGCCGGCGACGAAGCGGTTCGCCGGCCGCTTGTAGACCTCGAGCGGCGTGCCGACCTGCTCGACCAGCCCGGCCCGCATGACGACGATCCGATGCGCCAACGTCATCGCCTCGACCTGGTCATGGGTGACGAAGACCATGGTGGCCCGCAAATCCTGCTGCAGACGGCTGATCTCGAGCCGCATCCGCACGCGCAGCTCCGCGTCGAGATTAGAAAGCGGCTCGTCGAAGAGGAAGATGCGCGGCTCGCGGATCATCGCCCGGCCCATGGCGACCCGCTGCCGCTGACCGCCCGAAAGATCGCGCGGCAGCCGGTCCAGAAGCTCCTCGAGCTGCAGGAGCTTCGCCGTCGCCGCCACCCGCCGGGCGATCTCCGCCTTCGGCAGCCGCGCCATCTTCAAGGGGAACGCCATGTTCCGGCGCACCGTCTGGTGCGGGTAGAGGGCGTAGTTCTGGAAGACCATGGCACAGCCGCGCTCGACCGGCTCGAGATCGTTGACCACCTCGCCGTCGATCGCGATTTCGCCTCGGCTGATCTCCTCGAGACCGGCGATCATCCGAAGCAAGGTCGACTTGCCGCAACCGGAAGGCCCGAGCAGGACGGTGAGCTCGCTCTCGCGAATGGTGAGATCGATGCCGTGGATCACCTCGACCCGCCCGAAGCGCTTGCCGACCTCGCGGATCTCGACCTCGCTCATCGCCGCATCCCCGGCCTCACCCCTTGACCGCCCCGGCCATCGCCGAGCGCACGAACATCCTCTGAAAGACCAGGTAGATCAAAAGGATCGGGATCAGCGACAGGAGCAGGCCCGAGAAGATCGCCTCGTAATTGGTCGTGTACGTGCCGCCGATCGCGGCGATGAAGGCCGGCAGCGTGTATTTGGCCGGCGAGAGAAAGACCAAGGGATGCAGGAGATCGTTCCACATCCAGGGCATGGCGATGGAGGCGAAGACTGCGAACGGCGTGCCCATCAGCGGCAGCAGGACATAGAGGAAATAATGATAGTGCCGGCCACCATCCATCTGCACCGATTCCTTCAGCTCTTTGGGAATCGTGGCGATATAGGAGGTGAAGACCATGGTGGAGAGCGCGCCGCCCTTGATATGGATGAGGATGACCGAGAGATAGCTGTCGTCGAGCCCGAGGATGCGGGTCATGATGAGGTATTGCGGCAGGATCACCATCATCGGCGGGATGATCATGTTCAGCATGTAGAGATTGTAGGTGAAGAGGTGGCGCGACCGCCTGAGCCCGGCGAGCGCGGTGCCCGTCATG
The DNA here is from genome assembly GCA_964402505.1 of uncultured Geminicoccaceae bacterium. Lineage (GTDB taxonomy): Bacteria > Pseudomonadota > Alphaproteobacteria > Geminicoccales > Geminicoccaceae > SLRI01. Next base: position 3,503 of record CAYOCP010000046.1, on the reverse strand, counting down.
ATGCCGAGCAGCCCGCCGACCAGAACCGAGACGCCCGTTACGAGAACGGTCGCGAGCAGCGAGCGCAGGAATCCTGCCTCCATGACGCTCAGGATGCCATTGTACTGCACCCGGGGCTCGAGCCAGTCGCGGATGCGCTCCGGCGCCACGTCGTACTTCTCCGCGAGCTGGGCCAGCGTCAGCTGCGGGTCGACATAGCCCTTGATCCCCATCTCGCGGCGGAAGGCCCGAGCGTCGATGCTGTAGATGGTGGCGAGATCGCCCAGGCGCGCGTTCATGCTGAGCGGCCGCCGCTCCGGCAGCCAGAGATGAAAGGTCGTGCTCTCCACCGTCGGCGTGAAGGCGCGCACCACGAGCGCGTAAAAGGGTGCCAATGTCAGCAGGCAATAGAGGGCGAGCAGGGGGACGAGAGCCGGGGAGCTGCGCTGCATGTCAGTGGTACTGCAGCCGCTTCTGCAGCTTGTTCAGGCCGAAGGCGACCAGGACGAGCGGCAGGAAGACGAGGAGCGAGACGGTGATCGCCTGGGCCAGCGTGCCGATCTTGGCGCCGCCCGTGGCCCCGGCGCCGAAGCCGAGTTGATAGACGAAGATCGAGAGGAACTCGGCATTGGCGTTGCCGCTGAGGCCGCCGAGGCCCACCAGCTCGTCGAAGATGCCGAAGGAATTGATGAGCGAGAAGATGGTGACGATGATGATGCTCGGCACGATCTGCGGGATGTAGATGTGGATCACCCGATCGAGATAGCGCGCCCCGTCCATCCTCGCCGATTCGATCGTCTCGGTCGGAATGGCGAGGAGGCCGCCGAGGAAGACCGCCATGTTGAAGCCCGCAGTCTTCCAGCCGTACATGAAGGGCAGCGCCAGAATGGCCGCGGTCTCGCTCTTCACGTCGATCAGATTGCGCCCGAAGCCCAGTCGCTCGAGCAGCAGGTTCAGCGTGCCGGTGTCGCTGGCGAAGAGCATGACCATCAAAAGACCGATGCCGACGCCCGAGATCATCCAGGGCATGTAGATGATCGTGAAGAAGGCGCCCTTCAGCTTCGAGCGCAGCTCGAACATGGCGAGCGCCAGGACGAAGCCGAAGAGATAGACCATGAGGTAGTTGACCAGCGCGAAGAGTGCCGTGCGCCTGAGGGCCGCGAAGAAGCGGTCGGCCAGGGGCGGCTCGAGCATCGCCTGGATGTTGGCGAGCCCGACCCAGTCGACATCCTGGTCGAGGAAGTCGAGCTGGTCGGTGAAGATGATCGGCAGGGCGATGACGAAGGGCAGAAGCTGGATGGCGATGTAGAGCACCAGTTGCGGGCCGGCATAGATCAGGTCGACGACCAGATCGCGCCCGGCCCGCGAGTGGAAGTATCGACGCCTCCTGCCGAGCCGAGCCGAGCCTTCCGCCGCCACCGCCACCTTGTCAGCCCCGCCGAGCGTCGAGCCGCCGTTTTCAGCCGCCGTAGGACCGGTTCCAGCGCTCCTGCAGCTTCGCCAGAAGCTCGTCGAGGCTGCTCTCGCCACCGAAATACCGGCCGAGCACGCTCGCCATGGCGTTGTCCTCGATGACGTAGGGCGTGCCGGTCTTCTGGAGAGGCCCGGCTGCGGCCTGGCCGCCGAGGCTGCTGTCGAAGGTGTAGGCGCCGCTGTCCATCGCCGGCTCGATCACTTTGACGAATTGCGGGTTGGTGAGGTGGACGCCGCCCACCGAGGAGAGGTCCATGGCCGGGAAGAAGCCGATCGCCTCGGCGCGGAGCTTGACGATCTCGGGGCTCGTCCACCAGATGAAGGCGTCGACCGCCGCGTCGAAATTCTCCTTCTTCATGTTGGCCACGTAGAGTGCGGAGCCGCGATCGGCGGTGGTGCTGTCCTGCCAGATCACGCCCTCGTCATTGGCGGGAAAGAAGAACCCGTCGAGATCGGCGTCGGGGTTCTGGGCCAGGACCTTGTTCCAGAGCCAGGGACCGTGATAGGCCAGGATCGAGCGCTGGCCGATGAAGCTCGATTCGAACTCCTGCTCCCAGGCCCGCTCCCACCACCGCGGTGGCAGATAGCCCTTCTGGGTGAACTCCTTGACCAGCTCGAGCGCCGGGACCAGCGGGTTTCTCTCCTTGTCGGTCCAGGCGATCTCGCCCTGCCAGAGCTGGCGGATGTCCTCCTTGGAGGCGCCGAGCCCGACCGCCCAGGCCTCCAGGATCCAGCGGCCCCAGGCGCGCTGGTGCCAGCCGGTGTCGAGCACGTATTCGAGGTCGTCCTGGCTGTCGACATAGGTCTTGAGCGCGGCGAGGAAGGCGCGAAGGTCGTCGACCGTCTCGACCGACCTCGGATCGAGGCCGGCATCGGCCATGCGGTCCGCGTAGTAGATGAAGCTGAAGAAGAGGCCGTCGCGCACGTTCAGCGCCGGCAGGTAGCCCTCGATCCCGTCGGTTTTCTCGAACACCGTCCGCGCGTCGTAGGTCAGGAGATCCCAGTAGGGATAGTCGATTTCGTTCAGATTGACGTAAGTCTGGTAGTTGTCCTTGGTCGGGAACACGAGGCTGCGAATGTCCGCGGGATCGCCCGCCGCCACCCGTGCCTGGTAGGCCGCCTCGGTATCCTCGTTGATGGCGAAGAGCTCGATCTTCACGTCCGGGTTCTCGTCCTCGTAGAGGTCCCAGATCGCCCGGTCCTGGGCCATGTATTCCGGCTGCGTCGCCGAGACCCGCAAGACCGTCTCCGCCGACGCCACGCCCGCCGTCCAGCCTCCGCCCGGCAGGCCCATGGCGAACAAGGCCAGCCCGCCGGCCATCCCGGCGCGCAGCCTCCCGGCCCGCAACATCGAGGACATCGCCTTCATCGCAGCCTCCCTCTGGCGGCGGATCCCGTCCGCCCTCCCCGCAACCTGCACAGCTATGCTACAGATCATACCAGCTCGTCAAGCCGATCGGACGTCGAAGAGCGTTCAGGTTCCGTGCGCGAAGAGCCTGTTCGAGACGTTTACATGGCGTTTCATGACCTTGGCGGTGAGCAGATGCGAGGCGCCGATTGGCCTGCGATGCGGCGCCCTTGCGGGATTGCGGGGTCCCCGCAGCCCCGCAAGCCGCCAGGCTCACCTCCGGTCGGCTTACGGCTGGCGCGGGCTTTTGAGCTGGGGGCGCTCGGGGCGAGCGCGGGTCTGCCCGATCCGGCTCCGGGTGCTGGCGGCGGGGCCTCGGCGGAGGAGGATTCGAGCTCGAGCAAGTGCTGGATCAGGCGCTCGATCTGACTGGTGCGGGCATCTTTCGGGGCACGCCCGAAGACCCTCCGTGCTGCCATTCCGACAAGCCAGAAGACGGCGATCGATCATGATTTAACACAAGGACATCGCACAAATTTCTGGTGCATTCGGCTGCTACGCACGCCCTCCAAGATTGCCTTCGTTCCTGCGAAAGCCTAGGCTCAAAAAAAAGGCCGATGTGGGCGGGTGTGCATACAAGAAACCACGAGGGAATCAGGCTATGCTCAAGTCCGCTCTTCTGACGGGTGCCGCGATCTTCGTC
>CAYOCP010000045.1:0-22961 GCA_964402505.1 uncultured Geminicoccaceae bacterium | reverse complement strand
TGGGCCTTCAAGCCAGCGTCAAGCTGAGCCACAACGGGGCCGACGCATCGCTTACCGAGAAGCGGCGGATCGTGGCAGAGACGCTGGCGCCGGAGCGGAGCCTTCCGGCATCTCCGGCCGGCTTCCCGCCCGCTCCGGCGGCGGTTTTTCCAGCTATCGCCCCACTTTTCAGGAGCCGTCTTCCGGTCTATCCTCACCCCGAGCAGGCAGTCTTGAAGAGGCCTCGGGCAATGGTGGACAAGGATGGGTTTGCGGCCTCGGTCGTGGTGGTCATCGACTACAAGGCGGGTGGTGCCGCGACCTGGAACGAGCTTCGGCTGACGCTTCGGGCGCTGGCCCAGCAGGATTACGAGGGGAAGATCGATTTCCTTCTGGTCGAGCCGCGCTCGGCCAGGAACGGCGTGCCGGACGATCTGGCGAAGAGCCTGCCCTCCTTGCGCATCGTCTACACGGACGGCACGACGTCCTACGACCTCAAGAACGCCGGGGTCGAGGCGGCATTGGCGGATTTCGTCGTCATCCTCGATGCCGACTGCATGCCGCACAAAGGTTGGCTCCGGGCGGTCATGGAGCATCACGAGGCGCATCCCGAGGCGGCGGTGATCAGCGGCAAGACGCTCTATCGGGCGGAAGGACTGCTGCCGCGGATCTTCGCGCTGATCGATCGCTCCTATGTCGATTGCGGCGGTCCGGGCCGAACGCGGCTCATCTCCAACAACAACGCGGCGTTTCGCAAGGACGCCATGCTGGCGTTTCCGTTGCGCAACGAGCTCGGCCCGTTCGGCTCGAAGCAGCAGTCCGCGGAGATGGTGGCAGCCGGCAAGGAGCTGCGCTTCGAGCCCAAGATGATCGCCTATCACGGCTATGGCGGCTGGCCGATGCAGCAGCATGCCCGGCATCACACGGGCTTCTCGATGGCGCGCTTCAGGCAGATCCACGAGGATGCGAGCCACGCCTGGATGTTCAGGCACGGTGCCCTGGGCCTGCCCTTCATCTTCGCCATGTCCATCGCGGGCACCTGGAAGAACTGCGTGAAGCGCGGATCCGGCTACGGTGTCCGCTGGTTCGAGGTGCCGATTGCGATGCTGGTCGCGGTCCGTGTGCATTTCCAGGAGCTCTCGGGCGTCATGCTGGCGCTGCGCAACGGCGAGCTTTCGGGCGACGGCGCCTTTCGCTGAACGCCTGACCGCGGAACCTGCTCCTTGAACGTTCTGGCCTGGCCGGCCTTTCGCAAGGCCGCAGCCAATCCGCACGCCGCCTTGCTGGCGAGAGCGCTTCGGGACCAGGGGGTGCCGATAGACGACTGGACGCCATGGCGCGCGCTTCGGGCCCCGGGCCGGCTCTGGCATCTGCACCATCCCGAGACCGTGCTCTATCGGCGCTCGGCCTGGCTCGCCTCGCTCGAGACCGGCCTTTTCGTGATGCTCGTGACCCAGGCGCGCTGGCGGGGCACGCGAATCCTCTGGACCATTCACGACCTCGGCAGCAACGACCGGCTGCATCCGACCCTGGAAGCGTGGTTCTGGCGCTGGTTCACGGGCCGTGTGGAGGCCGTGATCGGCCTGAGCCGGCACAGCCTGACACTCGCCGATGCGCGCTTCCCCCAGATCAGGGGCCTGCCGCATCATGTGATCCCGCACGGCCACTACCGGGATGCCTATCCGCGAGGGGTGAGCAGGGCCGACGCGCGGGCGAAGCTCGGGCTCGATCCCCAAGCGCCGGTCTTCCTGCATTTCGGCCTGCTTCGTCCCTACAAGAACGTGCCGCTCCTGATCCGGCGGTTCGCCGAGGCGGCCATTCCCGAGGCCACGCTGGTGATCGCCGGAAGAGCCTTCGACAAGGTGATCGAAGGGGAGGTGCGGGAATGCGCGGCGTCGGCGAGGCCCGCCGACGTGCGCCTGATCCTGCGGCATATCGAGGATCGGGAGGTGCAGCTCTATTTCGCTGCCGCCGATCTCGTGGTTCTTCCTTACCGGCGCATCCTGAACTCGGGCGCGCTGATCCTGGCGCTGAGCTTCGGACGGCCGGTGCTGGTGCCGGCCCTGGGCTCCATGGTCGAGCATGCGCAGAGCTTCGGCGAGGACTGGGTGCGGCTCTACGAAGGTGAGCTCGGGGCCGCCATGCTCGCCGACGCCTGCCGCTGGGCGCGCGGCACCGTTCGCGCGGAGCTCGACCTTCGGCCGCTCGACTGGCCGCGACTGGCCGCCCGAACCCGAGAGATCTACGAAGGCTCATGAAAAAGGAAAAGCTCTACCCGCCCTATCTCTGGCGCTACCTGGTCCAGCAGGCCTTCCAGAAGCGTCATCCCGAGGCGCCGGTGATGGTGGCGAACGCGGTCCTGACGCTGAATGCCTGGCTGCGGCCGGACGATCGCGGGCTGGAATGGGGCTCGGGACGGAGCAGCTCCTGGATCGCCGAGCGCGTCGCCCATCTCGTCACGGTCGAGCACGATGCCGCCTGGCATGCCAAGGTCCAGGCCGATCTGGCGGCGCGCGGGCTGGCGGGGAAGGTCGACTATCGGCTGGTCGAGGCCCGTGGCCATCAGCTCGACGAGCCGAAGGATCACCCCTATGCCCGGGTGGCCGACGCCTTCGCGGACGGGTCCTTGGATTTCGCCATCGTCGACGGGCAGATGCGGCTGCGCTGCATCGAGCGCGCGATCGACAAGATCAAGCCGGGCGGGCTCCTCGTGCTGGATGGCGCCAACCGCTATCTCGCCAACGATTTCGAGGGCAGCCATTCGACCATCATGATCAACCGCGACCGGCCGCTGAACGACGAGTGGGCCGAGGTGGTCCGGCGGCTCGCCGGCTGGCGGGCGATGCACACTTCCGACGGGCTCTGGGACACGCGGTTCTGGGTCAGGCCGCACTGAAATGGGTGTTCGGCCTTCACGGCAGGCCAAGGTGAACGCGCCCACGGTCTTCCATTTCGAGGAGGCGACCGCCGGCTCGCGGCATCGCATCGCGGTGGCGCCTCCCTTGAACGACCTGGTGCCGCTCCGGACCTTGCGCCGTGCGACCGAGGGGCCGCTCTACCGCCTGCGCGACCTGATCGTCCATCCGCTCATCCTCTTCATCGCGATCCGCCACCGCCGGGCCGATCTGATCATCATCCGCTACTTCACGACCAAGATGCTGCTCCTCGCGGCACCCTTCCTTTGGCCGTTCCGCAAGAAGCTGCTCTTCATGATCCAGAACAACATGCAGGTGGCGCATGTGGGACCACGCGAAGGCTTCTATTTCCGGGCGGTCTGCCGCCTGGGCTTCCGGCTGGGCTTCCTCGAGGCGGCCCACGGGCTCGTCGAGCTCGGCGTCGAGATGTCGAAGCGGCAGTTCGTCAGCCTGCCCATGCCGATCTATCCGAAACGCACGCAACCGGCTCGGGCGCGGGGCGCGGGGCCCCCGTCGATCGGCGTGATCGGCCGGGAGCTGCCGGAGAAGAATACCGACGGGCTCATGAGCCTGCTCACGGGCTTTAGGGATCGCGGCGAGCTCGAGGCAAGGATCGTCCTCGGTTCCAACGACGCGCAAGTCCTGGAGACGTGGGCGAAGCGCGGCGTCACGACGGTGCGGACGCTGGACTACCAGGACTACCTTCGCGCCATGGCGGAAGTCGACGTGCTCCTGATCCAGTACGATCGGCGGCACTACTACTATCGCAGCAGCGGCGTGATCCACGATGCGGCCCGTCTCGGCACGGCGGTAGTCTGCCCGGACTTCCCCGTCTTCAGGCATCAGGTGACGGAGCCGGTCCGGATCGGTGCCGTCTTTCGCTCTGTCGAGGAGATGTTGCCGGCACTTCGGGACGCCCTCGCGATCGCACGATCGGGGCCCGGCCCCTTCGAGACCTGGGCCAGGGCGCGACGGCCGGAGGTGTTCAGTCGACGGATCGACGCCTTCATCATGGAGGCTCGTGGAGAAAGCCCTGCGTGAGCGGGGCGGCGGCTTGGCTTCCGGTCCGTCGCGCCCTGCGGTAACAAGGCCGCAACGTCGTCCCCAACCCGGGAATTTGCCGATGGCCGCAGGCCTCATCGATGCGAAGCTCGCCAAGCTGCGCGCCTACGTCGCCGACCGCGTGCTCGATTTCCGCCCCTTCATCAAGGAGGTGGAGATCGCCGGGCGCCGGCAGAAATTCTTCGTCGCCACCGCCCAGAGCGCCGAATGGTACGAGCCTTTCAAGGAACGGAATCGTCGCGAGCTGACCTGGCTCGTGGAGAACCTCGACCTCGCCGGCGCGCGGATCATCGATGCCGGCGCCTTTCACGGCCTCTACAGCACCTGTCTGGCGTTGGCGGCGGGTGAGCAGGGCATGGTGGTGTCGGTCGACCCGGTCGCCTCCAACTGCGCGGTGATCGAGGCCAATCTGGCGATCAACGGCCTGCCGGTGCGGATCGAGAACTGCGCCATCAGCAACCGCGACGGCGAGGTCGCCTTCTCGCTCGACACATGCGGGCACATCGTCAAGAGCGGCGGGGTCAGGGTGGCGTCCAGGCGCCTGGCCACGGTCATGCCCGATGCGACGGTTCTGAAGATCGACATCGAGGGTGCCGAGTTCAGCGTGATCCCGGAGCAGATCGACGACATGAAGAAGGCACGCGCCTGGATCGTCGAGATCCATCCCGGCATGGGCGGTGATCCGGCGGTCGTGCTCGATGCGTTTCGCCACCGCGGCTACGATCTGTGGTGGAACGAGCCGACGAGCGACCGGTTCGAGCCCTACCGCAACGAGCCCTGGACCCATCGAACCACCCTCGTCGCCCGCCGTCCGGCAGGCGATTGACAGGCGGCGCCTATTTCTTCGGCAGAAGCGGGCGGACGAGGCGGCCGTAGCCGCTGATCACGGCGGTCAATGCCGCGACGGCCCTGGCCTCGAGGCCGGGGCCGATGAGGCCGGGTGCGAGGGGCAGGGGCCCGCCGACCAGCGACTTCGCCTCGCTGCGCCGCCGGTTCTCGGCGACGAACCGGCGCCGCTCGCGCAGGCTCTCGCGGTTCCGCCACTGCCAGGTCCAGGCTTCCCACCAGAGGTCGAGCCAGCCCTTCCTCGCCGCCATCGCCACCGATGCCAGCTCGTAGAGCAGGAGCGCCGGCGCCAGAAGGACGAGCGTGCGCGGCTGGTAGTGGATGAAGATCGTCTGCCAACGGTTGCGCATGGTGAGATAGGCGCGGCGCCTCGGGTACTCGCCGACATCGCGGAAGGAAAGGTCCGGCGTGCCCTCGCCGCGATCGTGATAGGCGACCGCCCTGGCGTCGCAGATGAGCTTGTGGCCGAGTGCCCGCAGGCGCAGGCCGAATTCCTGGTCCTCGAGGTAGATGAAGTAGTGCTCGTCCATGCCGCCCGCCGCCAGCAGCACCTCGCGCCGGGCGAGCACGCAGGAGGTCGAGAAGGCGCCGACGGGATGGACCTCGGCCGGCGTCGTGGCGGCTTCCATGCGGGCATTGTTCAGGATCATGGAGCCGACCAGATGGGTCTCGGCACCATCGAGCTGGATGAGGGAGTTGTCGGGATAGAGGATCAGCCTCGGCACCACCGCGGCCACGCGCGGATCGTCGAGATGCCCGAGCAGCCGGGCGACGCAGCCGGGCGCCACGTAGACATCGTCATCGACCAGGAGGACGAGGGGTGTCGTCGCCGCCCGCATGCCCCGGTTGCGCGAGATCGCCGGACCGAGGTTCTCGCCGAGCTGGATGATCTCGACCTTGGGGTTCGCCGCGCGCGCCGCACGCGGACTGCCGTCGGTCGAGCCATTGTCGACCACGAGAATGGCGTCGACGAGGCCGTCCTGACGGGCGAGCTCCTGAACGGCCCTGACGATCTGCGCCCCGCCATTGTGGTTGACGATGATCGCGGTGATGCCGGGACTCTTCACGTATGGTCTGCCGGACGATCCGAGAGGCTGCGCAGGCGATCGGCGAGCCGATGGGTCAGGGCCAAGAGGGTGAGCGTCGGATTGACGTAAGATCCGGTGGGAAAGACCGAGCTGCCGGCGACATGCAGATTGGCGAGACCGTGGACCCTGGCGTCGGCGTCGACCACACCCCGCCTCGGATCGTCGTGCATCCGGGTCGTGCCCATGTGATGACGCCCGCCGTCCATCGCCGGGGGCCAGCCGTGCTCCCGCAAGCTCCAGTCGTCGACCAGCTCGCCGAGCCCGCGTTCCCGCACCAGCCGGGCCAACGTTCGCCGCAGGTGATCCAGGCCGCGGCGATCGCTGTCGGCGACCCGCCAGTCCACCATGGCCCGCGGCTGGCCGAGCCGGTCCGTCGCACGATCGAGCATGACCCGGCTGTCCCGCCTGGGCGTGGTCTCGACGACCGTCCGCAGGGCCAGCACACGCCTGGGCCTCACGATCTCCAGGGCACGCTTGGCATAGGTCCGCAAGACATCCGGCGCTCCGCCGAGCATCAGGCCCAGATCGCGCACGACCGCCACGTCGCTGCCCGTGCGAAAGCGCCAGGCATCGCGCAGCCGGTTGCGGGCGCGATTGCCGCTGTAGTGGTAGTCGGGCGTCGTCTCCGAGAGGAGGCGCCGGATGAAGTAGGCGACGGCACCGCTGGCTCTCTCGCGCCGCTGGGCGGTCTCCGAGAGCGTCAGGCCCGAATGCCACGTCTGCTCCCAGCCCACCCGCTTGAAGGTGCGAATCACGTGGTCACCCTCGGCAAGGGCGGGATCGGCGGGCAGGAAGTAGCCCGTGGTGAGGTAGGGATGATCCATGAAGTAGCGCCCGACCAGATCGTGACCGTTGCCGACCCCGGCGCTGGCGACCCCGCGCGAGGCCAGCATCAGGCGCGGGTTCTCGATGCCGCCGGCGGCGAGCACGTAGTGGCGGGCTCTGAAGGTCAGCCGGCGCCCGGTCAGGGTGCGGGCCTCCATGCCGGTGACCGATTCCGCCGTGTCCGAGAGGACGATCTCGACCGCGTTCGTGTGCAGATGGACGCGGACGTTCTCCGCCTTTGCGAGCCGCTCCCGATAGGCTCGGCCGAAATCGGTCGGATGGCCGAACTCGAAGCGGACCATGCGCAGATCGTCGTCGTCGAGACGAAAGGAACCCTCCGGCAGGCGCTCGGGGTCGGTCGGGTCGAAGCCGGTCAGATGACAGGTCCGGGCGGCGCGGGCGTAGAACGGCAGGAGCGAGTCGCGATCGAAGGGCCAGCCGCTGTCCTCGATCCAGTCGCGGCGCTCGAAGTCGAGCCGCTCCATCATCCGGCATTGCGCGGCCCAGCGCGTGGTCGACCCGCCCCACATCCGCACCCGCGACTGGCTCAGGGGATAGCTCTCGAGCCCGATGCTGCGTCCGGCATTGAGCGCCTGGATGCCGCCATCGAAGGCTTCGCCGCCGCTCTCGATGATGGCGATCGTCAGGCCCGTGTCGATCAGGTCCAGCGCCAGCGTGATGCCGGCCGCACCGCCGCCGACGACGCAGAGATCGGTCTCGACGGTCTCGGCCCGATCCCCCCGGCGGCTGTCGATGATGGTCACGGGAGGCGTCTCAGGCCACCGATGGCTCGGCCTCTGCCGAGCTCAGCCGGGCGAAGATCCCCTCGCCGTGGATCAGGTCGTGGCGCTCGCCCGTCTCGACGATTCGCCCCTGCTGCATCACCACGATCCGGTCGGCGCGGCGCGTGCTGGTCAGGCGGTGGGCGATGATGATGACGGTGATCCGCCCCTGCAATTCGGCCAGCGCCTTGCCGATCTCGACCTCGGTGAAGTTGTCGACCGCGTTGGTCGCCTCGTCCAGGATCAGCACGTCGGGCTCGCGCAGAAGGGCGCGGGCAAGGGCGATCCTCTGGCGCTCGCCGCCCGAGAGCTGGGTGCCGCGGACGCCGACCGGCGTCTCGTAAGCCAGGGGCAGCCGGGCGATGAACTCGTGGATATGCGCCTTGCGCGCCGCCTCGACGATCCGCTCCCGGCTGGCATCGGGCTCGCCATAGGCGATGTTCTCGGCGATCGTGCCCGGCCGGAGATCGGCGTCCTGGCCGGCGAAGCCGATGCGGGAGCGCCACTGGCCGAGATCGAGATCGCAGAGCGACACACCGTCGACCTCGATCGTGCCCGAATCCGGATCGTAGATGCGACAGAGCAGGTTGACGAGGGTCGACTTGCCGGCACCGGAGCCGCCGACCAGCGCCACCGTCTGGCCGCGCTCGATCTCGAGATCGATATCGGCGAGGGCCGACCGGTTGCCGCTGCCGGCCGCCGAGCCGAAGCTGTAGCTGACACCCCTGAAGCGGATGCTCCGCCGAAGCCGGTCGAACGGCCGCGACCCGGACGTCACCGGCCGGGGATCGGGCTCCTCGAGCAGGCTCTGGATCTCCAGAATGGCCGGCGAGTTGGAGGACACGCGCATGCGGAAGGTGTCGAAGTCGCGCGCGTAGCGCTGCAGGCGAAAGACCAGGAAAAGGAACGGCAGCAGGATGGCCACGCCGACATTCGCGTACCAGGCGATCACCAGCGTGCCGAGCAGCAGGGGCACGTAGAGCAGGTCGACGAGCGGCGCCATCGCCCGCCAGGCGAACTCGAGGCGGAGCTGGGCGCGCCGCACCTTGCGGGCTGCGGCGTCGAAGACGCCGAACTCGCGGTTCTCCTGGCCGAAGATCCTGATCATCCGCATGCCGTTCAGGACCTGCACGACGGTGTCGTTGAGCGCGGCGCCGCCCTGCTCGACCCGGGCGCCGGTCTTGTGCGCCCGATTGATGAAGGTGCGGGTGACGAGGCCGGCGAGGCCGACGCCGACCACGATCACCAGCGTCATCTTCCAGGAGATGAGCAGGAGCAGGGAGACGAAGATCGTCGCCGTGCAGGCGTTCACGATCATCAGGAGCAGGTCCATGACCGCGAGCCCGGCGCGGTAGCAGCTGCCGTCCACGGCATTGACCTGCTGACCCTGATCGCGCCTCGTGAGGGCGGTGTAGCTCACGTCGAGGTAGTGCCGGAACAGTCGGGAGCGGAGATCGTGGGTGACCCGGGTGCCGGCGAAGGTCAAGAGGCCGACATAGACGAAGTTGAGCAGGCACCGGCCGACGATCAGGGTGACGATGGTGACGCTGACCATGATCAGCCGCGTGCTCTCGTCGAACATCGAGGCATATTCGCCGGCGATCTCGGCGACGAAGCCGCCATCGGGGGGAGCGGCGCCCAGCAGCACGCCCAAAAAGGGAATCAGCAGGCCGATGCCGATGCCCTCGGCCAGGGACGCCATGACGCCCAGGGCCGCCACGCCCGGCAGGACCCAGGGATACGGGCGCAGGAAAGCGATGATCAATCGCAGAGCGCGAATGGGCAAACCGGTCTCGCTCGAGGGTCCAAAGGAGGGCATTCTGCCTTGCGCGCGGTAACATGCACCGCTCACGCGGGCTCGCAAGGGCGAATGCCGGGCGACCGCGATTTTGTCCCACCTGGCACACGGGCGGACAGCCATGGCAGGCCACCCGGCCCGGGCGTCGCATCCCCTACGGCGTCCCCTCCTCCGCCGCCATCGGGGCAGCGTGTCTCGCCGCGCGAGACGGCCGGACGCCGGACAGGCCCCTCTAGAAGCTCTCGCGCACCTTCAGATGCAGGTGCGCCCGGGGTCGGCCCGGGCCGTGGGCGTGGGTGTCGTGGCGGGAAGCCACGGGGACCAGCGAGACATTGCCGTGCATGACGCCGCGCTCGAGGAAGAGGCGACGGGCGTGGTCGTGCAGCTCCCGGGCATCGCCGCGCATGATCGTGATCTCGATGGCGGTGTCGTGGTCGAGCGGTGCCGCGGTCGTGGCGATGATCCGGTCGTGCAGGTCGTGCCGGCTCTCGGCCAGCCGGCGGGCGAGATCGCGCATCGACTGGCGGCATGCGTAGCTGATGACGCCGACGCATTCGCCGGCCGTCCTTGCATCGAGCGCCACCTGGCCGAGGCCGCGGCGGACGAGGTCGCGAAGCGCTTCCGAGCGGCTCGTGGCGCCCGATTCCAGGAGGAAGGCATCGAGCTCGGCGAGCAGCTCGTCATCGAACGACATGGTGACGCGGCGCATCGCCTTCCTCCTGTCGCCGCCTGCCGCGGGCAGCCGCTGCCCGCTCCGGCCGGACGGTGCCGGCCAGATCGTCGATGATCGGGCAGTCGGGGCGCTGGTCGCCCTGGCAGTGATCGGCGAGATGGCGGAGCGTGCGGCGCATGGCCTCGAGCTCGCCGATCTTCTCCTCGAGCTCGGCCACATGCTCGAGTGCGATCCGCTTCACCTCCGCACTCGTCCGGTTGGTGTCCCGCCAGAGCGCTTCGAGCCGGCCGATCTGCGCCACCGAGAAGCCGAGCCGGCGCGCCCGGCGGATGAAGCCGAGCCGATGGACGTCGCTTCGGCCATAGACGCGATAGCCGCTGGCGCTGCGCGCCGCGGCCGGCAGCAGGCCGATGCTCTCATAGTAGCGAATCATCTTCGCCGAGACACCCGAGGCGCGGGCCACCTCGCCGATGTTCATGCTCCGGCTCCCGATCTTGCCGCAAGGCGCCGTCCCTCTCCCTTCCGGCGAAGGCGTTGCCGGCGGCGCCAGGACGTCGACGACGCCGAGGCTCTCAGGCGACCGGCTCGGGCAGCTCGGCGTCCGGCGCATCCAGGCCCGATGGACCGGCCTCGGATTCGGAATCCTTGTCGACGATCCCGAGCGGCGCTCCCTTGGCCGTGGCCAGGACCTCGAAAGCCGGCTTGTCGTCCCGGATCGTGACCAGAACCTTGCCGCCCTTGGCCAGTCGGCCGAAGAGGAGCTCGTCGGCGAGCGGCTTCTTCAGGTGCTCCTCGATCACCCGGGCGAGCGGCCGGGCACCGTAGAGCGGATCGTAGCCGCGGTCGGCGAGCCAGGAGAGGGCGAGCTCGTCGAGCTCGATCGCGACACGCTTGTCGGCGAGCTGGGCGGCGAGCTGCTGCACGAACTTGTCGACCACCGAGCGGATGATCGAGGGTGTCAGGCCGGCAAACGGGATGGTGGCATCGAGGCGGTTGCGGAACTCGGGCGTGAACAGCCGCTTGATCGCCTCGGTGTCCTCGCCCTCGCGGGCGACGCCGCCGAAGCCCATCACCGGCCGGCTCATGTCGGAGGCCCCGGCATTGGTCGTCATGATCAGGATGACGTTGCGAAAGTCCACCGTCTTGCCGTTGTTGTCGGTGAGCTTCCCGTAATCCATGACCTGCAGGAGGATGTTGAAGACGTCGGGGTGCGCCTTCTCGATCTCGTCGAGCAGGAGGACGGCATGGGGATGCTGGTCGATGGCGTCGGTCAGAAGGCCGCCCTGGTCGAAGCCGACATAGCCGGGCGGAGCGCCGATCAGCCGCGACACCGCATGGCGCTCCATGTATTCCGACATGTCGAAGCGCACGATCTCGATGCCCATGATCGAGGCGAGCTGGCGGGCGACCTCGGTCTTGCCGACGCCGGTGGGGCCCGAGAAGAGGTAGCAGCCGATGGGCTTCAGAGGGTCGCGCAGGCCGGCGCGGCTCAGCTTGATCGCCGAGGCGAGCGCCCCGATCGCCCGAGCCTGGCCGAAAACCACGCCCTCGAGGTCGCTCTCGAGGGTCCGCAAGGCATCCTTGTCGCGCGCATTGACCGCCTTGATCGGCACACGCGCGATCTTGGCGACGATTTCCTCGATATCCTTGGGACCCACGGTCTTGCGCCGCTGGCTCTCCGGCTTCAGCATCTGCGCGGCGCCGACCTCGTCGATCACGTCGATCGCCTTGTCGGGCAGCTTGCGGTCGTGGATGTAGCGGTTGGCGAGCTTGACCGCCGCCTTCAGGGCCTCGTTCGAGTACTTGATCCGGTGATGCTCCTCGAAGCTCGGCCGGAGCCCCTGCAGGATCTTCACGGCCTCGTCCTCGGACGGCTCCGGCACGTCGATCTTCTGGAACCGGCGCACGAGCGCCCGGTCCTTCTCGAAATAGTTGCGGAATTCCTTGTAGGTGGTGGAGCCGATGCAGCGGAGCGCGCCGCCGGCCAGAGCCGGCTTCAGGATATTGGAGGCATCGAGGGAGCCGCCGCTGGTCGCGCCGGCGCCGATCACGGTGTGGATCTCGTCGATGAACAGCACCGCCCGCTCATTGGCCTCGAGCTCGCCGATCACCGCCTTCAGGCGCTCCTCGAAGTCGCCGCGGTAGCGCGTGCCGGCGAGCAGCGCCCCCATGTCGAGCGCGAAGATGATGGCGTTCTTGAGGACGTCCGGCACCTCGCCCCTGATGATCCGCAGCGCCAGGCCTTCGGCGATCGCCGTCTTGCCGACGCCGGGATCGCCGACGAAGAGCGGGTTGTTCTTGGAGCGCCGGCAGAGAATCTGGATGGTGCGCTCGATCTCGTGCTGCCGCCCGACCAGGATGTCGATCTTGCCGGCCGCCGCCTTGTCGTTGAGATTGACGCAGTAGGTGGAGAGCGCCTCGCTGCCGGCCTCGCGCTTCTCCTCGCCCTGGCTCGCTTCCTCCGCACCCTTCACGCGCCGCTCCTCGCTCAGGCTTGGCTTCTTGGCGATACCATGCGCGATGTAGTTCACGGCATCCAGCCGCGACATGTTCTGCTCCTGCAGAAACCACACGGCATGGGATTCGCGCTCGGAGAAGAGGGCGACGAGGACATTGGCGCCGGTCACCTCGCTGCGTCCGGAGGACTGCACGTGGATGGCGGCGCGCTGGATGACGCGCTGGAAGCCGGCCGTGGCCTTGGCGTCGACGACGCCGTCGACGACGAGGCCGGAGAGCTCGTGGTCGAGAAAGTCGGTGAGGCCGAGGCGCAGCTTGTCGATCTCGACCGCACAGGCCTTCATGACCGCGACGGCGTCCTGGTCCTCGGTCAGCGCCATCAGAAGGTGCTCGAGCGTCGCGTATTCGTGCTGTCGCGCATTGGCCAGCGCCAGCGCTCGGCGAAGGGTTTTCTCGAGTGTGCGCGAAAGCATCGTCTTCTCCTACCCGCCCCCGTCCCTCTCAGCCGATCCGGAGCCGCAGCCGAACGGCCGGACCGACCACCGGCGAGCCGACATCCTTGATGATAAGCGAGGCAGCGGGCCCAGGGCCAGCCGGAAAGCGCCCCCCGACGGCGGCGCGCCCCGTGGCGGCTGCACGGCCGGCGCCGCCGGGATCCCGCCGACCCCCCTCGCCGGCCCGGTCATTCCTTCTCCATCGTGCACTGCAGAGGATGCTGGTTCTGCCGGGCGAACTCCGTCACCTGGGTCACCTTGGTCTCGGCCACCTCGAAGGTGAAGACCCCGCACACGCCCACGCCCTTCTGGTGGACGTGCCACATGATCCGCGTCGCCTCCTCGCGATTCTTGTTGAAGAACCGCTCGAGCACATGAACGACGAACTCCATCGGCGTGTAGTCGTCGTTCAGGAGCAGGACCTTGTAGAGCGATGGGCGCTGCGTCCGGGTGCGCGTCTTGGTCGCCACCTCGCCCTTGCCGATCCGCTCCTCGTTGTTGCCGTCGCTCATCGTTTCCCATCGACCCAGTAGCCGGCCGGCCGCAGCCGATGCCACCTGTCGCCAAGATAGTTCAATCGGCCGGGCGTACAAACGCCTTTCCGCCCCATGCCCGGTGCCGGACCTCTTATCGCCGACAATACCAGAAGATTCCGTTAAGCCGCGGTCATCCGGTCGATGTTCGCGCCATCCGTCGGCCGCCGCGCGATCGGCGGCGGTTGGCCCCCATCGAGGAGCAGCCGCTCGCGCCCCGGATCACCGCGCCGGCTCGGGCCGGCGAAGGCCGTCCTCGTCGGCCGGATCGAGTCGCAGTGTCTTGAGCCGCAGGGTGTTCGCCCGCTTCGCCCGCGCCGGCTTCTCGGCGGGCTCCATCGCCGGCTCCTCGGCGGAAGCGGCGGCGTCGCCGGGCCCCGCCTCGCCGTCCGCTCGGGACTCGGCCGAGGGCACGCTTTCCGCCTCCTCGTCGCGCGACGCCTCGCTCGACCCTTTCTCGTCGGGCTCTCCCGGAGCCGGGCCGCCGGTCGCGATGCTGAAGGCCAGCGCCCGCAAGCGATCCATCGAGACGGGTGCCGCGGGTGGCGCCACCTCGGTCTTGGCCTCGGCCTCGGCCTCGCGGTCGGCGTCGGCCAGCGTCAGCTTCAGGCGGGCGACCTGCTCGAAGAACTCCTCGCGCTGCATCGGCGACAGGCGATCGACGGATCGCTCCTCGACCAGCCGCTCGGCCTGACCCAGGACGTTGCGGGCATGCACGAGCTGGCCCGAGGCACGCGTATTGCCGGCCAGCACCTGCGCCAGCGATTTCGTCGTCGGCTGCAGGACACCGAGCAGCTCCTGGGCCGAATTGGGAATGCGCCGCCCGCCGCCCGAGCCACCTTGCCGACGGCCGCCGCCGGGACCGTTGGGCTTGCCGCGCTTTTTCCCGCCGCCGCGGCGAAACGGGAACATGGAGTTCCGATTGTTGCTGTTCACCCGTGTCCTTTCCAGAGCTTGCCGATCGTCTCCCGGCGTCGATCCGCAACCGGATCGCGCTGCCGCTGCGCCAGCCACCGAGCCTGAAAGCCGGCGGCCGCCGCGCGTGCCCGAGTCACCTGCCAGCTCCCGGGCTCACCCGATCGAGGATCGGGCGATTTCACGACTTGTCACAATCACCGCCGGCCAAAGCACTCCCGGCATGGCCGCCAAACGGCCGAAACTCTCCGCGTCCACCCTGTCGCCCGGTGGATGATGCCCATCGCTCGACCCGATTTCGGGCCGGCCGACGATCCACGCCGATCACGCTCCGGTCCCGATCATGGTCCAGAACCCGCGGACCATCCGCCCTGCCGGCCCGCTTTCGAGCCCGCCATCGGGTTCGACACGGGACCGCCGCTGCCGTGGCCTGCCGCTCCGGGAATGATGCCGGCGAAAAGCTGGCGGGAGGCGCATGCACGAATCATATGACCCTTCAACCTCTACCCTGCAAGACAAGAAAATCAAGCGAAAGCCGAGTATTGCCTGTTGCGCGTCACACGCACCGCACCTTCACCTTGACATCGAAAGGGCGGTACTCTGGAACTGGCCGCCGAGGTCCGAACCGCGCTCTCCCGACCGGTCAACAACGGCGGATCGAAAGGGCGAGGCCCGTCGCCGTGTGCTCGTCGACGACAACGGCGGCGAGCTCGATGAGTTCCCGGGCGAGCCGCAGCGCCACCGATCCGGCACCGCTGCCGCAGGCGACGAAGCGAATTCGCAGCCGGACGACGGTCGCGCCGATGTCCAGCTGGTCGCAGGTCACGCCCTCGGGCGAGCCGCTCGCAACCTCTGCCAGCAGGTCCAGGGCGCGGGCGAGGGGATCCGGCGCCACGAGCAGCCGCACGGTCTCCGGCAAGGCCCTTGGCGTCGCGCACGCACCGAGCACGCGCGCGAGCTCCGGCAGCGCCACGAGCTCGCGCAAGGCGATGGCGCGGGGGGGCGAAGGGGGGGCGTGGGCGAGGGCGGCCAGCTCGCCCAGAAGGCCGATCTGGCGCTCGAGATCCGTGACCGCGGTGGCGATCAGGGTTATGGCGTCGAGCATGTCGGGGCAGAGCCCGGCGCCCCGCGCCTCGAGCAGCAGCTCGACCCCGCCCTTGATCGCCTGCAAGGGCGTGCGGATCTCGTGCGACGCGAACCAGCGTGGCGCGATCGTGGCGGCGCAGGGTGCATGCGCGATTTCGCTCGGTGGCTCTCGGGCAGGAAAGGGCGTGGTGATGGACAAGGGTGCTCCCGCTCGCGGAAGGCACTGTTGCCGGCCGCGCGACGCCATTCTCGGCCGATTTCCTTAAGATGACGTTACCTCTCGAGCAGGCCGATCAGCCGGCTCCACGGCGCTGGTCGGCGCCCATCCGTCGCTCGAGCCGGCGCACGCCGATGGAGATGACCACGACGAGGAGGAAGTACTCGAGAATGAGGAAGCTGTAGACCTCGAGCGGCCGGTAGAGGGTCACCACCAGCTCGTTGGCTTTCTTGGTGAGCTCGAAGACGCCGATGACCGAGAGCAGCGAGGACATTTTCAGGACGTAGATGAACTGGTTGCCGAGCGGCGGCAGGATGCGGCGGATCGCCTGCGGCAGGATGACGAAACGGAGCTTGTCGAGCGCCGAAAGGCCGAGCGAATCGGCCGCCTCGTGCTGGCCCCGCTCGATCGACTGCAGCCCGCCCCTGAAGATTTCGGCCTCGAAGGCGCTGTCGGAGATGATGAGCGTCAGCATGCCGGCGGTGAAGGGGTCGAAATTGATCCCGGTGAGCACCGGCAGGCCGTAATAGACCCAGAGCATCAGGGGCAGGATGGGGATCGAGCGGATGAACTCGACCCAGGCGCGGTTGCAGGCCCGGCCGAGCCGGTTCCGGCCGAGGCCCGGCATGGCCACGAGGAGCCCGAGCGGGATGGAGACGAGGATGGCGAGGAGCGAGACGCTGATGGTCTGCCACATGCCGCCCAGAAGGAAGGCGATGTTGCTCTGGCCCTGAGCGTTGAGCGGCGAGACGACGTACCAGCCCCAGGTGTAGTTGCCGCCGCAGCCGGCCAGCATGAGGGCGAGGAGCAGCGCCGGAGCGGCGGGCAGGGGGCGGTGCGCGGCTCCTTCAGTGGGCAAGGATGCGGCTCAGGAAGAGGCTCGTGCGCTCGCTCTTGGGCTGCGCGAAGAAGTCCGTGGGCGGCGCCTTCTCGACGATTTCCCCGGCATCCATGAAGACCATGGTGTCGGCGACCTCGCGGGCGAAGCCCATCTCGTGGGTGACGACGATCATGGTCATGCCCTCCCGGGCCAGCTCGACCATGACGTCGAGGACCTCGCTGATCATCTCGGGGTCGAGGGCGGAGGTCGGCTCGTCGAACAGCATGATCTTCGGCCGCATGCAGAGCGAGCGGGCGATCGCCACCCGCTGCTGCTGCCCGCCGGAGAGCTGGGCCGGGTACTTGTCGGCCTGCTCGGGGATGTGCACGCGGCCGAGATAGAGCCGCGCCGTCTCCTCCGCCTCCTTCCGGCTCAGCCCGCGGGCGCGCATGGGCGCGAGCGTCAGGTTGTCGAGCACGGTCAGATGCGGGAAGAGGTTGAACTGCTGGAAGACCATGCCGACCTCGCGGCGGATCAGGGCGACGTTCCTCGTCCCGTGGTCGAGCTCGCGGCCGTCGACGACGATCCGTCCCTCGTCGTGCTCCTCGAGCCGATTGATGCAGCGGATGAGGGTGGACTTGCCGGAGCCCGAGGGACCGCAGATCACCACCCGCTCGCCGAGGGCCACGGTGAGGTCGATGCTCTTCAGGGCGTGGAACGTGCCGAAGCGCTTGCTCACGCCTTCGAGGGTGATGATCGTCTCGGCCATGTCCGACCCGTCTGGTGCCGCCCCGCCAAGCTAAGCGTCCCTGCCCGTACGACAAGCCCCCGGTGGACAAGCGCTCGCGACGGCTGCATACCCGACGGCCATGGGAAGCGCCACCATCAGGGAGAAGGGCAATGCCCGATCGGCTCGATCTGCGCGGCCTCGCCGTGCTGATTCTCGGTCTGGTGGCCGCTGTCGGCGGCGCCTCGGCGCAGGAGCGGTCGCGGCTGCCGAAAATCCTCGAGAGCGGCGTGCTCAGGGTCGGCACGACCGGCGATTTCAACCCGATGAGCTTTCGTGATCCGACCACCAACGAGCTCGAGGGCTACGACATCGACGCGGTGGAGAAGCTCGCGGCCGACATGGGCGTCACCATCGAATACGTGCCGACCGACTGGAAGACGCTGGTCGCCGGCATCGTCGCCGACAAGTACGACATCACCACGAGCGCCTCGCTCAGCATGGATCGGGCGGCCGTGGCCGGGTTCAGCGAACCCTATGTCGAGTTCTCGACCGTGCCGATGACGCTGGCCGCCAATGCCGACAAGTACGCGAGCTGGGACGATCTGGACCAACCGGACGTCACCATCGCCGTGACGCTCGGCACCGTTTTCGAGCAGCAGGCGAGAAGCTACTTCGAGAACGCCCGGATCAAGGCGGTCGAGGCGCCGGCGCGCGAGTGGCAGGAGGTGATCTCCGGCCGGGCGACCGCCAGCGTCACGAGCAATGTGGATGCGGCGCAGCTCGTCACCAACTATCCGGAGCTGGCCGTGGTCAAGGTCGAGGAGGCGCGCTCGCGCCGGCCCGGCGCCTTCCTCCTGCCGCAGGACGACCAGATCTGGATCAACTACGTCAATCACTGGATCGACCTGAACCACATGAGCGGCTGGTTCGCCGAGCAGCAGAAGAAGTGGAACCTCGCCAACTGAGAGGCCCCGGGGAGGTCCCCATGCAGGCGGCCTGGCGGATCGATCCCGGCCACCGCTTCGTGCCGCAGCGGCCCAAGACGGCGGGGCATCTGGCAGGTCCCCTCGAGCCTGCCATGCCGCTGGGCGGCATCGGCACGGGTGCCGTCAGCCTGGACCGCACCGGGGCCTTCACCCGCTTCACCCTCAAGACGGGTGCCGTTCGCCTCTTTCACGAGCCGGCCGCCGGTTTCGCGCTCCGGGTGGCGGGCAGGAGCGGGACGAAGGCGACGGCGCTGCAGCCGCGGCCGGCGGACGGGCGCCTCGCCGCCTGGACCTTCGCCGAAGCTCCGGCCGAGGCCGAATTCCTCTTTCCCTGGGCGAGGCTGACCTGGCCCTCGGCCGTGACCGGCGGGGTTCGGGCGGTGCTCGACGCCCGGGGACCGTTCGTGCCGGGCGATCTCGAGGCGAGCAGCCTGCCTCTGGCGCTCTTCACCTGGACCCTCACGAACCCGACGCCGGAGCCGGTCGAGGTCTCGCTCATGGCGCACTGGCCCAACATGAACGGCTGGTTCAGCCATTTCGGCCGTGGCCGACCGCACCGGGCGGATGTCGGCAACCTGAACGCGCTCCTCGACCACCCGGAGCTGGCGGCGGTGCGAATGGGCCGAATCGGAACGGGCGGGGCGATCGAGGACGAGGGGGTGGGCGGCATGGTGCTGGCGCTGCGCCGCCGGCCGGGCCTCCGGATCGAGCGTCTCGCCGCCTTCGACGGCGCCGGCGACGGCGCCGAAGTCTGGGCCGCGTTCGCTGGCAGCGGGCGCCTGCCGCAGGGCGAGCCCTGGCTGGTCGAGCCGCCCTTCGACGACCGCGACACGGCGATCCCGACCGCCGCCATCCTCGCCGGCTGCACGCTCGCACCAGAAAGCGAGCGGGCCGTCGAGGCGGTGGTGGTCTGGGACTTCCCTCTCGTCCGCTTCGGCCTCGGCCGGCGGCACTGGCGGCGCTACACCGAGAGGTGGGGCCGTTCCGGAGAGGCGGCCCCGGCCATGGCAAAGCTCGCCCTCGATGCGACGGAAGGTTGGACCCGCGGCGTGGCCGGCTGGCAGCGGGACGTCGCGGAGCGGATGGGTCCGGGACCCGAGACGGGCGGGCTCGCCCTGCAGACGCTCTCCTTCCTCGTCGATGGCTGCACCATCGCCACGGCCGCGGATCCGAAGGCCGGCGAGGTCGCGCATTTCGCCCTGATCGAATGCCCGGACTACGCGCTCTACGCCACCATGGACTTGTGGATCTACGCTTCCGAGGCGGTGCTCGCCACCTTCCCCGAGCTCGAGGCGCAGGTGCTCGAGGATTACGCCCGTCACCTGCCGCGCGCCGATGGCCGGCTGCGGCGGCACGCGCTCTCGAGCACGCTTATGCCGATCAGGGTGGCCGGCATGGCACCCCACGACCTGGGGGCACCCGAGGAGGACCCCTTCCATCTCGCCAGCGGCTACACGTGGCGGGATGCCACGAGCTGGAAGGACCTGAACGCGCAGCTCGTGATCGCCATCGCCCGGGCCGGGCAGGTGCTGGGACCGGACTGGCAGCGGCGGATGCTGCCGACGGTCGAGCTGGCGCTTTCGACCCTCGCCCGCTTCGATCGCGACGGCGACGGGCTGATCGAGAATGACGGGCTGCCGGACCAGACCTTCGACAACATCCCGATGCTCGGTCCTTCGGCCTATTGCGGCGGCCTCTGGCTGGCGGCACTCCTGGCCGGTGCCGCGCTCGCCGATGCGGCCGGAAGCGCCGGGCTCGCCGGCACCTGGCGGGAGACCGCGGCGCGCGGCAGGCGCGCCTTCGAGGCGGCACTCTGGGATGGCGGCCGGCTTCGGCTCGATCGCGACGGTCCGCTTCGGGACGCGCTGCTCCTGGGCTGCGTCTTCGGCCCCTTCCTCGCCCGCCGCTACGGCTTCGGCGATGCGGTCGATCCGGCCATGGTGCGGGCGACGCTGGCGACCCTCTTCGCCGTCAATTTCCGCGAGGCCGGAGCCGGCCGCGCCGCCCGGCTGATCGTGAAGGCGGATGGCGGGCCGGTGACGCACGCGCCGGGCGACGTGGATGCCTCCTTCCAGACCAGCGAGGCGCTCGCCGGCATCAACCTCGCCTTCGCCGCCGAGCTCGCGGCCTTCGGGCTGGAAGCGGAGGCGGCCGAGCTCAGGAAGGCGCTCTTCGCCGAGGTGGTGCAGCGGCGCGGCCTGCTCTATCGTCTGCCGGCGGCGATCGACCTCGAGGCCGAGGTCTTCCGGGCCCCTTCGAACCTCCGCCCGCTCGCCGCCTGGCTAGCCCAGCCCTGGCCACCGGTGCGCGGATGAAGCTCACCTTCTACACCCTGCCGATCAGCAATTACGCCGCCAAGGTCGAGCTCGCGCTCCGGCTCAAGGGCGTTCCGTACGAGGCGCTGCCGCCGCCCGGCGGCTATGGCTCCCCGGCCTTCAAGGCCATCGTTCCGGCCGGCACCATTCCGGCCCTCGTGGTCAGCGGCCTCGAAGCGGGCGACCTCGTCCTGAGCGAGAGCGAGGTCATCAACGAGTATCTGGACGAGGTCTGGCCGGACCCGCCGCTCCTGCCGGGCGGCCCGACGGCCCGCGCGCGGGTGCGCCAGCTCGCCCGCTTCCACGACAGCCGTCTCGAGCCGGTGATCCGCGCCCTCTTTCCGGCCATGGCGCCCGGGGGGCGCGATCCCGCCTTCGTCGAGCGCCAGTGTGCCGTCTTCCGCACGAGGCTCGCCGATCTCGCCGCCATGGCGACGCCGGGACCCTGGCTCGCCGGGGCCGGCCCGACCCTGGCCGATCTGCCCTATCCGCCGACGCTCCTCATGGCGCGGCTGATGCTGGAGCATCTGGGAATGGGGCTCGACCTGCCGCCGGCGCTCGTTCCCTGGCAGGAACGTTCGCTCTCCCATCCTCCCTTCAGGCCGGTCCTCGAGGCGCAGGCGGCGGCGACGCGGGCGTGGCTCGCCGCCAGGACCTGAAGCGTCAGAGGCCGAGCACGTCCTTCATGGCGTAGAGCCCGGGCGGCTGCCGGCCGGCCCAGAGGGCGGCGCGGACGGCGCCGGCGCTGTAGATGGCGCGGCTCGAGGCCTTGTGGGCGAGCTCGAGCCGCTCGCCGTCGGCGGCGAAGACGATGGTGTGGTCGCCGACGACGTCGCCGCCGCGCAAGGCCGCGAGGCCGATGGCACCCTCGGGCCTGGGTCCGGTCAGCCCGTCGCGGCCGCGCACCACGAGCTCGTCGAGCGGCCGGCCGCGGCCGCGGGCCGCGGCCTCGGCGATGGCCAGCGCCGTGCCGGACGGCGCATCGACCTTGTGACGGTGGTGCATCTCGACGATCTCGATGTCGAAATCGGGTCCGAGTGTCGCCGCGACCTTCTCGGCGAGGCCGAGGAGCAGATTGACGCCGAGGCTCATATTGGGCGCCCACAGGATCGCCGTGCGCTTCGCCGCCTGGCCCAGGGCCTCGCGGTCCGCCGCCTCGAGGCCGGTCGTGCCGATGACGTGCGCGCAGCCGTGGGTCGCGGCGAGCGCCGCGTTGGCGGTGGTGGCGGCGGGCGTGGAGAACTCGATCACGGCATGGGCACGGGCCATCAGCGGGGCCGGATCGTCGCCGCAGGCGATGCCGATGGGGTCACGGCCGGCGAGGGTGCCGAGATCGGCACCGATCGCCTCGTGGCCGGGCCGCTCGGTGCCGCCGGCGAGCTCCACGCCCTCGGTCTCCAGAAGCCGGGCCAGATTGGCGCGGCCCATCCGCCCGGCACAGCCGATCACGCCGATCCGCAAGGCGCCTCTCCCCCCGAATGTTGCACGCGCGTCGTCAGCACTGTTTAGTCGGCCGGTCAAGTGGAGGAGCCTCGATGATGCCGAACAAGACCCTGATCAGCGCCATGGCCGAGGCCATGCCGCTGGCGCTGCGCCGCTTCGATGTCGAGGCCGGGCCCTCGGGTCTCGTGATCATCGACGAGGTCAACGGCTTCTGCACGGCGGGTGCGGGCAATCTGGCCCCGCCGGCGCCGGACGCGGAGATCGGCGCCATGGTGGAGGAGACCGGGCTTCTCGCCCGCGCTTTCGCCGGCCGGCGCTGGCCGATCCTCGCCTTTCTCGACACCCACGAGCCGGGCAAGCCCGAGCCGCCCTATCCGCCGCACTGCGAGCGCGGCACGGGCGAGGAGAATCTCGTGCCCGAGCTGGCCTGGCTCGAGCAGGACCCGAACGCTTTCCTGATCCGCAAGGACTGCATCAACGGCTTCGTCGGCGCCATCGAGCCGACCTTCAAGGGCCACGGCACCAGCCACAACAAGGTGGTGGACTGGGTCAACGCGCACCGGCTCGAAGCCATCCTCGCCTGCGGCATCTGCACCGACATCTGCGTCATGGACTTCGTGCTCACCATGCTCTCGGCCCGCAATCACGGCCTGATGCCGACGCTGAAGGACATCGTCGTCGTCGCGCCCGCCTGCGCCACCTACGATCTGCCGCTGGCCGCGGCCCAGGCCCTGGGCCTGCCCGACACCGCCGCCCATCCCAAGGCCGAAACCCACCACATGGGCCTCTATTTCATGGCGTCCCGCGGCGCCATCCTGGCGAGCGAGGTGACGGGCGTTTAGAGGAATAATAACCCATACACGACCCGCCGTCGAACGCCGCGCCGCCCGGCGAGATAAAGGGGTCAGGACTCTTTTAGGGAACCTAAAAGAGTCCTGACCCCATACGCGCTAAGATAAGGCTTGCGCTGTGACGATTGGCCCTGCTGTGGTCGGCC
>CAYOCP010000044.1:0-27789 GCA_964402505.1 uncultured Geminicoccaceae bacterium | reverse complement strand
CAGCTCAGCACACTACCCTTCCGATTATCTTAGCGCGTATGAGTCCTGACCCCATAAACGCTCCCGGAACTCCACCGCCGAGATCCGTGTTGGTGCGCCATGCCGCCTCGGGACCCCTTGCGTCGCAGGCTCTCTCCGGCCGTGCTCGCGGCCGCGGTGCTGCTTCTTTTCGCCATGGCGCCGGAAGTGCCGCTGATCGTCTTCGCCGGCGTGCTCTTCGCGATCTTCCTGCGGGGCGGCGGCGGCTGGCTCGGGCGCCGGCTCGGCATCGGCACGGGCCTCGGCATGCTGGTCTTCTGGCTGCTCGTTCTGGCGGCGTTCGGAACGATGGCGGCCTTCTTCGCGCCCGTCATCCTCGCCCAGACCGACCAGCTCGCCGAGCAACTGCCGCCGGCGATGGAGGATCTCCGTCACCTGCTCGAGAGCACGGCATGGGGCCACTGGCTGCTGCACCGGGCGATGCCGCGGGAGCTGGCGCCGACGGGGGCCGCCGGGGCCCTGACCAGCGCCACGTTCAGCACCTTCGGCGCACTCGGCACGCTGGCCTTGATCCTGATCGTCGGCATCTACGGGGCCATCGATCCGCAACCCTACCGCCAGGGGCTGGTGGCGCTCCTGGCGCCGTCCCTGCGGCCGCGGGGCGAGCGGCTCCTGGACCAGACGGTGGAGACGCTGCGCCGCTGGCTGGTCGGACGGATGCTCTCGATGGCGACGGTCGGCGTCCTCACGGCCTTCGGCCTCTGGACCATCGGCGTGCCTCTCGCCATCATCCTGGGCTTCATCGCCGCCCTTCTCACCTTCATCCCCAATCTGGGTCCGGTGCTCTCCGTCGCGCCCGCGATCCTCCTGGCCGTCCCGGAAGGGCTGACGACGATTCTTCTGGTGCTCGCCATCTATGCCGCCGTGCAGGCCTTCGAGAGCTACCTCGTGACCCCGCTCATCCAGCGGCGCCAAGTCTCGCTGCCGGCCGCCTTCATCCTCTCCACACAGTTGCTCATGGGCGTCCTCCTCGGCCTTCTCGGCCTGATCCTCGCGACGCCCATGGCGGCGGTGCTCGTCATGCTGACGCGCGAGATCTACGTGAAGGGCTGGCTCGACGGCGAGCCCCTGGACGCCGGCCAGGCCTGAATTGTCCGCCCGGGACGGGAAGACGGGAGGGAAGGACGCGATCGAAGCCCGCTCGGTTGTCCGGGGCGGCCGGCTGCTCTATAGACGGACCCCCAATCGACCGGCAGGACGGCGCTCGCGTTCGGGCGCCTTTTTCGGTCGCGGAGAAGGCGACGCATAGATGGCCCGGCGCAAGCAGGTCTACGAGGGCAAGGCCAAGATCCTCTTCGAAGGCCCGGAATCCGGCACGCTCATTCAGTACTTCAAGGACGATGCCACGGCCTTCAACAACAAGAAGCACGCGGTGATCACCGGCAAGGGCGTGCTCAACAACCGCATCTCCGAATATCTCATGACGAGGCTGCACGACGTCGGCATCCCGACCCATTTCGTGCGCCGCCTCAACATGCGCGAGCAGCTCATCCGCGAGGTGGAGATCATCCCGATCGAGGTGGTGATCCGCAACATCGCCGCCGGCTCGCTCGGCAAGCGCCTCGGCATCGAGGACGGCACGCTCCTGCCGCGCTCCATCGTCGAGTACTACCTGAAGTCGGACGAGCTCGGCGATCCCATGGTCTCCGAGGAGCACATCACCGCCTTCGGCTGGGCCTCCTACCAGGAGATCGACGAGATCATGAGCATGTCGCTCAGGATCAACGACTTCCTCTCCGGCCTCTTCCTCGGCGTCGGCCTCAAGCTCGTCGACTTCAAGCTCGAGTTCGGCCGGCTGTGGGAGGAGGACGACATGCGCCTCGTGCTCGCCGACGAGATCAGCCCCGACAACTGCCGCTTGTGGGACGTCAAGACCAACGAGCGGCTCGACAAGGACCGTTTCCGGCAGGACCTCGGCAAGGTCGAGGAGGGCTACCAGGAGATCGCCCGCCGCCTCGGCATCCTGCCCGAGGCCGGCCCGCGCGACATGCGCGGACCAGAGACGATGCAATAGGCGACCATGCAGCAGGCGACCATGCTGGCCCGCATCACCATCCGCTTCCGCCCGGGCGTGCTCGACCCCGAAGCCACCACCATCCAGCGCTCGCTGCACGGGCTCGGCTTCGACGAGGTCGAGAAGGTGGCGAGAGCCCAGGTGATCGAGCTCACCCTGGCCGGGACCGACCGCGCCCGAGCCGATTCCCGCCTCCGCCAGATGTGCGAGAAGCTCCTCGCCAACCCGGTGATCGAGACCTTCGAGATCGAGCTCGAAATCAGGGACACGAACCGAGTTTAACCTTTTCGCCCGAAGCGCGGGCCGATGCGCAATGCGCGGTCAGCGATGGAACCTCTCCTCTTGGACCACCTCGCCCCCGAGCTCGCCGCCGGCATCGCCATCGCCGCCGCCGCCGGGCTGATGCGCGGCTTCGCCGGCGTCGGCGCCGGCATGCTGATGGCGCCCTTCTTCGTCCATCTGTTCGGTCCCGTGGCGACGGTCGGCGTCATCACCCTGATCGAGGGCGTCGCCACCGCGCAGCTCCTGCCTTCCGTGCGCGGCGAGGTGGCCTGGCGGCGCGTCGCACCCATGGGCATGGCGGCGGCCATCGCCATGCCGCTCGGCAGCTGGCTTCTGGTCTCCCTCGATCCAAGGCACCTGCAGCTCGGCATCTCCATTCTCGTCACCTGCTCCGCCCTCCTGCTGCTCAGCGGCTGGCGCTATCTCGGGCCGAAGCCCGCCCTGGCGACCGCCGGCGTCGGCATGCTCTCCGGCCTGCTGATGGCGCTCACCAGCGCCGGCAATCCACCCGTCATGGTCTATCTCCTCTCCGGCGGCGACACGGCGGCCACCAACCGCGCCAACTTCACCGGCTACTTCGCCCTGACCCTCGTGGTCCTCACCCTCATGATGACGCTCTCGGGGCTGATCGACGGCGCGGTCGCGATGCTGGCGCTCGCACTCCTGCCGGGCTACCTCGTCACGACCTGGCTCGGCAGCCGGCTCTTTCGCCGCTCGAGCGAGACCACCTACCGCCGGGTCGCCCTCGGCGTGCTGCTCATGGCCGGCCTCTACGGCATGACCCTTTGAGCCCCGCCCATCTTCGCCGTTGACCGGACGCAGCCCATCCCGCACGCTTCGCCGGTGGCGCTGGGGCAGGGGAGCGGGCGATGGAGTGGCGTGGCCGGCGTGGCAGCAGGAATGTCATCGACGTGCGCGGTCGGGGCGGCGGCCGCACGGCGCGCCGCATCGGCGGCTTCGGCGGCATAGGTGCCGTCGCCATCGTCCTCATCGGCCTCTTTCTCGGCGTCGACCTCACGCCCCTGCTCGGCCTCGGCTCGGGCGGCATGCCATCCGCGCCGCCGGCCGGCCGGGCCGGGCCCAACCAGATCGACGACGAGGCGGAGGCGTTCGTCTCGGTCGTCCTGGCCGACACCGAGGAGGTCTGGACACGCGAGTTCGACGCGCGCGGCGGCCGCTACGAGGCGCCGGAGCTCGTCCTCTTCTCGGGTGCGGTCGATTCGGCCTGCGGCATGGCCAATGCCGCGGTCGGCCCCTTCTACTGCCCGGGCGACCGGCGGGTCTATCTCGACGTGGCCTTCTTCCAAACGCTGGAGCGCCAGCTCGGCGCCGAGGGCGACTTCGCCCGCGCCTACGTGATCGCGCACGAGGTCGGCCACCACGTGCAGAACCTGATCGGCGTGATGGACCAGGTGAACGGGCTGCGCCAGCGCGTCTCCGAGGTCGAGGCCAACGCCCTCTCGGTCCGGGTCGAGCTGCAGGCGGACTGCCTCGCCGGGATGTGGGCGCGGGGCGCCGAGGAGCTGTTCGGCTCGCTCGAGCCGGGCGACATCGACGAGGCGCTCGATGCCGCGGCGCGGATCGGCGACGACGCGCTGCAGCGCCGAAGCCAGGGCTACGTCGTGCCGGACAGCTTCACCCACGGCACGTCCGAGCAGCGCCAGACCTGGTTCCACCGGGGCTTCGAGAAGGCCACGCTCGAATCCTGCGACACCTTCAGTGCCGACCGGGTCTAGGCGCGCGACCGGCCGCGCGGCGGCCGCCCCGGTCGCCGGGGCCGGCGTCGCGCCGCATTCGGTCCTTGCGCCGCCGCACCCTTCGCCTCGATAAAGCGCGCCATGCGCCGCCTGCTCACCTACAGCCCCGAGGTCGCCGCCGCCCGCAAGGCCAAAAGGCCGATCATCGCGCTCGAGAGCACGATCATCGCCCACGGCCTGCCGCGCCCGCGCAATCTCGACACCGCCTTGCGGCTCGAGGCCGAGGTGCGCGAGGCGGGCGCCGTGCCCGCCACCATCGCCGTCACCGACGGACGCCTGCGCATCGGCCTCGACGCCGGCCAGCTCGAGGAGCTGGCCCGGGCCGACGACGTGCTCAAGGTCTCGAGGCGCGATCTCGCCGCCTGCCTCGCCACCAACCGCACCGGCGCCACCACCGTCGCCGCCACCATGGTGGCCGCCCATCTCGCCGGCATCCGGGTCTTCGCCACCGGCGGCATCGGCGGCGTGCACCGGGGTGCCGAGCGCGATTTCGATGTCTCGGCCGATCTCGAGGAGCTGGCGCGCACGCCCGTGACCGTGGTTTGCGCCGGTGCGAAGTCGATCCTCGACCTGCCGAAGACCCTCGAGGTGCTGGAGACCAAGGGGGTCCCGGTGATCGGCTACCGCACCGACGAGTTCCCCGCCTTCTTCTGCCGGGCGAGCGGCCTGCCGGTGCCGCAGCGGCTGGATTCGGTGGCGGTCATCGCCAGCCTGCTCGACCTGCAGCGGCGGCTCGGCTTCGCCAGCGGCGTTCTGGTCGCGAACCCCATTCCGGCGAGCGCCGCCCTGCCCGAGGAGCTGGTCGAGGGGGCCATCGCCGAGGCGCTCGCCGTCGCCGCCGCCGCCGGCATCGGCGGCAAGGCGATCACGCCATTCCTGCTCGCCCGCATCGTCGAGCTCACCGGCGGCCAGAGTGTCGAAGCCAACGTGGCGCTGGCGCTGAGCAACGCACGGCTCGCCGCCGAGATCGCCACGGCCCTCACAGCGCAGGGCGAGAGCCTCGTGCCGACCCCGCGCAGCCGCCCGCGCGGGCGTCAGATGGACCCCATGTAGCCGCCGTCGACATAGAGGATCTGGCCGGTGACGTAGCGTGCCGCGTCCGAGGCGAGGAAGACCGCGCTGCCGACGAGGTCGCGCAGATCGCCGAACCGGCCGGCCGGAATTCGCGCCAGCATCGCCCGCTGCCAGGCCTCGTCCGCGTAGAACACCTCGGTCAGCGCCGTCCGGAAATAGCCGGGGCCGATGGCGTTGACCCTGATCCTGAGCGGCGCCCACTCCGTCGCCAGCGCCCGCGTCAGGCCGAGCAGCCCGGCCTTGGAGGCGCCGTAGGGGGCCGCCGTCGGCACGCCCACGGCCGAGGTCAGCGAGCAGACATTGAGGATCGTTCCGCCATCGGCCTCGACCATCAGCCGGGCCGCCGCCTGGGCGGTGAAGAAGGCGCCCCTGAGGTTGGTCTCGTGGATGCGATCCCAAAGGTCCTCCTCGACCTCGAGCGAGGGCCGCACCTCCTCCGTGCCGGCGTTGACGACGACGAGATCGAGCCCGCCGAGCCCGGCCGCCGCCTCGGCGACACCGCTCCGGATGCCGTCCACCGAACGCGCCTCCATGGCGACCGGCACGGCCGTCCGCCCGAGCCCCTCGATCGCCGCCACCACGTCGGCGAGCCCCGCCACGTCGCGCGCCGTCACCGCGACGTCGGCGCCGAACCTGGCGAGCCCCACCGCCAGCGCCTCGCCGATCCCCCGGCTGGCCCCGGTGACCAGGGCACGGCGCCCCTCGAGGTCGAAGGTGGCATCGACGGCGTCGATCATGGTGGCGCTCCCGTCCTGACATGGACCGGCCCCATGCGTAGCATCCGCGCGGCGGGGTGGGCGACTCATTCGAGCGGTCGAGCCCGCCCGCCGAGCCACTTGCGGGCGGCCGAGTCTCGCGGCACCCTGCCGGCGGCTTTCCCTTCCCGGCAGAGGAGACACGGTGCAGCCCATGGTGCGGCTATCGGGCGTCGGCAAGACGTTTGGCAAGGGTGCTGCCGGAACGGTCGCGGTCGATGCCGTCTCGCTCGACCTCATGCCCGGCCGCTTCCTCACCATCCTCGGCCCCTCGGGCTGCGGCAAGACCACGCTTCTGCGCATGATCGCGGGCTTCATCGCGCCCACGACCGGGCGCATCGAGGTCAACGGCGCCGCCGTCCTGAGCGTGCCGCCCTGGCGCCGCTCGATCGGCATGGTGTTCCAGAGGCTCGCCCTCTTCCCGCATCTCTCCGCCTTCGACAACGTCGCCTACCCGCTGCGCATGCGCCGCTTCGCCAGATCCTCGATTCCCGAACGTGTCGAACGCTATCTCGAGCTGGTCCGCCTGCCGGGCATGGGCGACAGGCGGCCGCACGAGCTCTCCGGCGGCCAGCAGCAGCGGGTCGCCATCGCCCGCGCGCTCGTCTTCGAGCCGGACATCCTCCTGCTCGACGAGCCGCTCGCCGCCCTCGACCGGAAGCTCAGGGAGGACATGCAGCTCGAGTTCCGGCGCATCCAGAAGGAGCTCGGCGTCACCACCATCAACGTCACCCACGACCAGCGCGAGGCGCTCGTCATGTCGGACGAGGTCATGGTCATGCACGAGGGCCGGGTGCAGCAGTCGGCCCCGCCGGCCGAGACCTACGGCCGGCCCGCCAACCGCTTCGTCGCGGGCTTCCTCGGCCTCACCAACTTCCTCGACGCCACCGCCGTCCGCGAGGAGGGCGGGCGCTGGATCGTGCGGATCGGCGAGGCGGAGGTCACGGGCGCCGGCCGCGTCGCCGGGGGCGAGCGGGTCACCGCCGCCCTGCGCGCCGAGAAGCTTCGCCTGGTCGGTCGAGAGGACGGCACACCCGTCCGCTTTCCGGCGACCGTCACCGAGGCCGTGTTCGAGGGCGATCGCATCCTCTATGAGGTCCGGGTCGAAGCGCTCGGCGCCGCCCGGCTGCAGCTCTTCGACCACGACCCGGAGGACCACGGCCGATACCGGCCGGGCGACAGGGTGACGGTCGGCTGGTCGCCCGACCATCTCCTGCTCTTCGCCGAATGAACCACAGCCTGAACGGAGGGAAACCCGCATGTCGCAGACCCTGACCCGGCCCGGCCGCCGCCGCCTGCTCCAGGCGGCCGGCCTCGGCACCGCGGCGCTCGCAGCACCCTGGCTCTGGCGCCGCCCAGCGCTGGCCCAGGAGAAGCCCCAAGAGCTCATCGTCCGCGCCTGGGGCGGGGTCTGGGTCGAGGCCCTGGACAAGGGCGTCTCGCAGCCCTTCACGGAAGCCACCGGCATCGCCATCCGCCACGATCTCACCGAGGACAACGAGATCCGCCCGCGCATCTGGGCCGCCATCGACCAGGGCCGGGTGCCGCCGATCCATGTCAACTGGGACACCTCGACCAACGCCACCAAGTCGTCGCTGCGGGGTGTGACCGAGGATCTGGGCGATCTTCCGAACCTCGCCGACATGCTGCCGGCCGCCCGCCCCGCCGGCTTCGACGGCGTGCCGATGATCAACATGTACTCCTACGTCTACGTGCTGGCCTTTCGCGACGAAGCCTTTCCGGACGGTCCGCCAGAGAGTTGGCGGGTGATGCTCGAGCCGCGCTTCAAGGGCCGCCTCGCCCTCTACGACGACGGCATCGGCTTCCAGCCGCCGGCCCAGATCGCCGGCGGCGGGACCATGGCGGGCATCCCCGACGACATGGAACCCTGCTGGAGCTTCATCCGCGAGATCAAGGAGCAGCAGCCGCTGCTCGGCGAGGACCCGGACTTCATCGCCTGGTTCCAGAACGGCGAGATCGACATCGCCTGCACCATCCTCTCCAACGCCCGGGCGGCGAAAGAGAACGGCATCGCCGTGTCCTGGACCGTCCCGAAGGAGGGTGCGAAGGTCGACACCGACGCCATGTGGGTCCCGAGGAACCTGCCCGACAACGAGCTTCACTGGGCCAGGGAGTATGTCGACTTCGCCATGGGCAAGGACGCCCAGCAGACCTGGACCGGCATGCTCGGCCTGCCCGGCCTGCGCCCGGACCTGACCCCGCCGCCGGACCTGAAGGGCGATCCCGCCTACCCGCAAACGCCCGAGGACTTCGAGCGCCTGCTCTCCGTCCCGACCAAGGTCCTCGTCGAGAACGAGAGCGACTGGTTCCAGAAGTTCCAGGAGATCATGCAGGGCTAGGCCGGATCATGGGGGAGGCGCCGCCTCCCCCATGGGCCCCCTCTCGAGACTTGTCGGCTACGATGTGGGCCGTGGAAACGATCCGGGTTGGTTCGCCATGAGCAAGGATGTCAGCATCGAGATCGAGCGTGCCGCCGCGGGTTTTGAGCGCCTGTTCGACGCTCTGGAGAACGCCGGGATATCGTCGATCATCCTGACCCGGGACGGCAGGCCCGCCGCCCGGCTCGTGCCGGCCGATCTCGCCCCACCGGCAACACAGACATCAACCAATGATGGCGTCGACGAGGCCATGGAATGACCCCATCGACGCCGGTTTCAATCCAGCTCGCCCTTCGTCCGGATCACCTTGTGCAGCAGGCCGTAGGCCATGGCCTCCTCGGGGAACATCCAGTGATCGCGGTCGGTGTCCTTGGCGATCCGCTCGATCGGCTGGCCGGTCTCGTTGGCGAAGATCCGGTTGAGCCGTTCGCGCATCTTGATGATCTGCTCGGCCTGGATGCCGATGTCCGAGGCCGAGCCCATCATCCCGCCCGAGGGCTGGTGCAGCAGAAAGCGCGTGTTCGGCAGGCAGAAGCGGTTCTCCTTGGATGCCCCGACGAAGATCAGGGCACCGGCCGAGGCGACCCAGCCCGTGCCGATGGTCCGGACCTTGGGGCCCACGAACTTCAGCATGTCGTAGATCATGTCGCCGGATTCGACATGCCCGCCCGGCGAGCTGACGAAGACGTTGATCCAGTCGTCGCTCTCGCTGGCGAGCGCCAGGAGCTGGGCCGCCACCGCCTTCGCCATCTTGTCCTCGACCTGACCCGTGACCAGGATGGTGCGGCTCCTGAACAACCGCTCCTCGAGCAGGCCGCCCGGCTTCGGCGCATCCTCGCCCTTCTTCTTCCCGTCGTCGTCGTCGAGCCACATCGAGCAGAATCTCCAGAAGGCCCTGGCAACCCCAAGGCGAGCGCCAGCCGTTGAAACCACGTGGCCCCGTAAGTAGCGCTCCCGCGAACGAAGAACAATCCGGGCCTGCCCCCGGCCTCGCTCAGGGCCTGCTCGACGGGCTCGAGGCCGTGCGCGCCACCCTCTTCCCGAGAGGTGCCGGCCGGCTCGCGCCCTGGCTCTTCCTCCTGCCGGCCCTCCTGCTCACCTTTCTGCTCCTGGCCGGCATCGTCCCGCTCCTCGACACCTCGCTCCGCCAGCTCGACAGCGCCACCTTCCGCCTCGGCGACGACTGGACGCTCGCCAACTTCGCAACGCTCTGGAGACGGCCGGTCTACACCTGGCTCGCCGCCCGCACCATGGGCGCCGCCCTCGTCGTCACCGCACTCACCCTGCTGATCGCCTTGCCCTATGCCTGGCTCATGATCCGCACGCCCCGGTCCTGGCTGAAGAAGCTCCTCCTGGTCTCGCTCTTCCTGCCCTTCTTCATCGGCCAGGTGGTGCGCGCCTATGGCTGGCTGGTCGTGCTCGGCAACCGGGGCCTCGCCAATGCCGTGCTCGGCTGGCTCGGCCTGCCGCCCGTCACCATCCTCTACACCCTGCCGGGCGTGGTGCTCGGCCTCGTCCAGTACATGCTGCCGTTCGCCGTCCTCATGCTGGCCCCGGCCTTCACCGCCGTGCCGCTCGAGGTCGAGCTGGCATCGAGCAGCCTCGGCGCCACCCCCTGGCGCACGTTTCGCCACATCGTCCTGCCGCTGGTCCGCCCCGGCCTCGTCGCCGCCAGCGTCGTCGTCTTCACCCTCACGCTCACCGACTTCGCCATGCCGGCGATCATGGGCGGCGGCCGCAACGACTTCATCGCCAACGCCATCTACGACGCCTTCTTCTCGCTCAGCGATCCGGGCCTCGGCAACGCGCTCGCCGTCCTCCTGACCCTCGCCGGCACCACCGTGGCCGGCATCATGCTGGGCCTCTTCGGGCTCGGCACGCTCGGCTACGCCCGGCGCGGCTGATGCAGCGCTCGCCCTTCACCCTCCTGCTCGGCCTCGTCGTCGCCTTCGACCTCGTCTTCCTCGCCGTGCCGACGCTCGTCGTCGTCGTCGTCTCGTTCACCGGCGGCAACATGGTGGCCTTCCCACCCGAAGGGCTCTCCTTGCGCTGGTACGGCGTGCTGCTCACCAGGCCCGAGTTCCTGGCCGCCCTCGGCCGCTCGCTCTGGGTCGGCGTCGTCTGCACCGTCCTGGCGCTGCCGGCCGGCACGCTCGCCGCCCTCGCCCTCGCCCGCTGGCGCATCCGCTTTCCCACGGCACTGCAGCTCTATCTCCTGCTGCCCTTCACCGTGCCGCTCGTCGTCTCCGGCATCGCGCTGATGCTGCTCTTCGGCCGGGCCGGCATCCTGGGCGCCGTCTGGCCCGTTGGCCTCGCCGCCTGCGTCATCAACCTGCCCTTCATGATCTGGGCCGTGGCCGCCTCGGTGAACCACCTCGACCCCGACCTCGAGAACGCCGCGATGAACTGCGGGGCCCCGCCCACCCACACCTTCTTCACCGTCACCCTGCCGGCCGTGGCGCCGGGCATCCTGACCGGGGCCCTCGTCATGTTCGTCCTCGCCGTCAACGAGTTCCTGGTCAGCCTGATGCTGGTCGACGCGCGCATCGTCACGCTGCCGGTCCTCGTCTACAATGCCATCCGCAACATCATCACCCCCGATCTCGCTGCCGTCTCGGTCGTCTACCTCCTGATCGCCGTCGCCGCGATCTGGCTCCTCGACCGCCTCGTCGGCCTCGGCATCCTCCTCGAGTCCAAGCGGAGCTGAAGAAGCCCATGATCAATCTCTTCGAGCTCGAGAAGCTCGGCCCGGCCGAACGCGAAGCGCTCCTGCTGCGCACCGAGGCCGACCTCTCCGCCTTCAAGGAGCCGGTGGCCCGGATCGTCGCCCGGGTCCAAGACGGTGGCGACGCGGCCATCGCGGGGCTCGCCCGCGAGATCGACAAGGTCGCCCTCGACCCCGCCGGCCTAGAGGCGACCGAGGCCGAGTTCGCCGCGGCCGACGCGGCGCTCGAGCCGGACGTCAAGGACGCCATCGCCTACGCCACGGACAATATCCGCCGCTTCCACGAGCGCCAGAAGCCCGAGGACATGTGGCTGATGGAGATCAGGCCGGGGGCCTTCGCCGGCGAGCGCTGGTCGCCCGTCCGCTCCGTCGCCTGCTACGTGCCGCGCGGCAAGGGCGCCTTCCCGTCGGTCATGATGATGACCACCATCCCGGCCGTGGTCGCGGGCGTGGCCGAGATCGTCGTGCTCACGCCGCCGACCCCGGATGGCGGCATCGACGCCGCCTCGCTCCATGCCGCCCGATTGGCCGGCGTTCGCCGCGTCTTTCGGGTCGGCGGCGCCGTCGCCGTGGCGGCCGCAGCCTACGGCACCGCCTCGATTCCCAGGGTCGCGAAGATCGTCGGCCCGGGCAGCCCCTGGGTGGTCGCCGCCAAGCGCCACCTCGCCGACCGGATCGACACGGGCCTCCCCGCCGGCCCGTCCGAATCGATCGTCCTCGCCGACGCCACCGCCAATCCCGACATCGCCGCCCTCGACCTTCTGATCGAGGCCGAGCACGGCGCCGACAGCAGCGCCTGGCTGGTGACCGACAGCCGTGAGGTCGCAGAGCGCGCCCGCGCCCGCCTGCCCGAGCTGATCGCCAATCTCGGCGCCGAGCGGCGGGGCTATGTCGAGGCCGTCCTCGGCGGCGCTCGCGGCGGCATCGTCCTCGCCCCCTCCTGGGAGGAAGCGGTCCGCTTCACCAACGACTACGCGCCCGAGCATCTCCTGATTCTCTCGAATGAGCCGATGCAGCATCTCGGCGCCATCACCGACGCCGGCGAGATCCTCTTGGGCGAGAACACGCCCATGACCATCGCCAATTTCTGCCTCGGCCCCGACTGCGTCCTGCCCACCGGCGGCTGGGCACGCACCTTCTCCGCCCTCGGCGTGCAGGACTTCATGAAGCGCACCAGCCTCGGCCACGTCACCCGCAAGGGCTTCGCCGAGCCGGCCCGCCACGCGGCGGTGCTCGCCCGCTACGAGGGCTTCGAGGCGCACGCCCAGGCGCTCGGCCCCATCCGCGACCGGTTCAGGCCCTGAGAAGCCGCGCGGCCGGACATTTGGTCGCTTCCGCTGGCCGCTGTCCTCGGCCATGCTGCGCCAGAACGCTTCCCTCCCGCTCTGCCGGCGGCTTCGCCGGCCCGCATGCCGGCCACAGGCCTGCCGCCCGGGTCAACTTCCGGAGAACGTCCATGCTGCGCTCGACCATCGCGGTCGCTTCCGTCCTCGCCGTCCTCTCCTCTGCCCAGGCGCGCGATTTCCGGGCGGGGGACATCTCGATCGACCACCCCTGGGCTCGGGCCACGGCCCAGGGCCAGGCCAATGGGGCGGCCTACATGACCCTGGACAACAGGGGCGCGGAGGACCGCCTCGTCGGCGCCGAAAGCACCGCCGCCGACCGGGTCGAGCTGCACACCCACATGGACGACAAGGGCGTCATGCGCATGCGCCGGCTCGATTCGATCGACCTGCCGGCCGGAAAGGTCACCGAGCTCGAGCCCGGCGGCCTGCACCTCATGATGCTCGAGCTCGACGCACCGCTCGCCGTCGGCGAGAAGTTCCCCCTCATCCTCACCTTCGAGAAGGCCGGCAAGGTCGAGGTCGAGGTCCAGGTCGAGCCCGTGACCTATGGCATCGGCGGCCACGGCAAGGGCCACGACATGGGTCACGGCAGCGACGACTGAGGCGCGAGCGGGTCGCGGCCACGGCGGCACCGCGACCCGGCTCTCAATCCGCCCGCTTCATCCCGGTGATCATGCTCCGCGCCAGGTTCTCGCCATGCGCGAAGCTCGAGAAGATCACCCCGGCGATGTGCAGGGCGATCAGCACCAGCATCAGGTTGGCCAGGACCTCATGGGTTTCCTCCAGCCATTTGGGCTCGTGGCCGAGAAGGTCGGTGGTCAAGAGCCAGCCCGAGCCGCCGGTCGCCAGAAGCCCGGCGAGCAACGCGAAGACCATGGCCGCACCCAGCGGGTTGTGGCCGAGATGGCGGCGCGCCCGCATCGCCACCGTGTCCCGCGCATAGGCGAGCGTCGTTGCGGGACCGAAGGCGAAGTCCTTGAAGCGGGCATGCGGCGAGCCCACGAAGCCCCAGACGAGGCGCAAGCCGACCAGCGCCAGGATGGCGTAGCCCAGCAACTCGTGCAGCCAGTCGATCTCGTCGCCGGTCAGCCAGGCCGCCGTGAAGAAAGCCACGAGCGACCAGTGGAACAGCCGGACGAACGGGTCCCAGACCCGCACCATCGGGGATGCGGCGCCGGCTTCCATCAGTCGTTCTCGTCGGGCACGACCGCGCCGGAGACCGGATCGATATAGGCCTCGACCTCGAAGCCGTTGGCATCGCGGCCCTCGACCTCGTAGCAGTTGTGCTCGCGGTCGATCTCCCGCACCTCGTAGCCCATGCCCTCGAGCTTGGCGCGAAGCGCATCCTCGCTCATCCACTGGGCACGCGGGACGTCGGGGCAGTCGGGGTCGGAGGCCAGGGCCGGCAGGGCCAGGCCGATGGGCACCAGGGCGGCGGTCAGCATCAGGAGCTTGCGCATGGTCGGTTTCTCCACCTCGTTTGCCGGCAGGATCGCCGACGCCCCGGACCATAGGTGCCTGGCCCTGTCGCCGACCTGTCGGCCGTTGTCAGCCTTCTGTCAGCCGCAAGCGCCCATGCTCGCCGCATGACCCGCACCCGCCTCGCATACCTCGCCCTGCTCCTCGCCCTCTCGCCCATTGCGATGGCGGCGGCCGACGACGACCACGAGCGGGCGCGCGAGGCGCTCGAGCGGGGCGAGGTGCTGCCGCTCGCCGAGATCCTGGAGCGCGTCCAGGGCCAGATGCCGGGCGAGGTGATCGAGACCGAGCTCGACCGGGAGCACCGGCACTGGATCTACGAGCTCAAGCTGATCGATGCCGATGGCCGCATCGTCGAGCTCGAGGTGGACGCCACCGACGGCCGCATCCTGCGCTCGGAGCTCGACGATTGAGGCTGCTCCTGGTCGAGGACGACCGCCGCATCGCCCGGGAGGTCATCGCCCTGCTCGAGGCCCAGGGCCACCTCGTCGACCACGCCACCGACGGCGAGGATGCCTGGTTCAAGGGCGACGTCGAGGACTACGCCGCCGTTGTCCTCGATCTCGGCCTGCCCGGCATGGACGGTCTCGCCGTGCTCAAGCGCTGGCGCGAGAATGGCCGGACCATGCCCGTCCTGGTGCTCTCGGCCCGGGGCACCTGGAAGGAGCGGGTCGAAGGCATCGACGCGGGTGCCGACGACTACCTGCCCAAGCCCTTCGAGCCGGAGGAGCTGGCAGCCCGCCTGCGTGCCCTGATCCGCCGCTCCGCCGGGCAGGGCCGGCCGGTGCTCGAGATCGGCGAGGTCGTCCTCGATCCACGCGCCATGCGGGTCAGCGTCAAAGGCGTGCCCAGGGCCCTCTCGCCCCAGGAATTCCGGCTGCTCGACTATCTGATGCTGCAGGCCGGCCGGGTGGTGCCGCCGAGCGAGCTCCTCGAGCAGCTCTACGGCGACGACGAGAGCCGCGAGACCAACACGATCGAGGTGCTTGTCGGCCGCCTGCGCAGGAAGCTCGGCGTCGAGCTGATCTCGACCCGGCGCGGCTTCGGCTACACGATCGAGCCGGACGATCCCGCACCTTGAGCGGCCAGTCCCTGCGGCTGCGTCTGCTGCTCGCCCAGGCCGCGACGATGGTCGTGGCCCTGGTGCTCGCCGGCATCGGCCTCACCGTCCTCTTCGAGCGCCATCTCGAGCGCCGCGTCGACCAGGAGCTCGCGACCTATGTGCGCCAGCTCGCGGCACACCTCGTCATCGACGCGGATGGTGTCCTCACCCTTGAGGCACCGCTCGCCGACCCGCGCTTCGCCGTCCCGCTCAGCGGCCTCTACTGGCAGATCGAGGATCAGGAGACCGGCGCCGTGCTCCGCTCGCGCTCGCTCTGGGACGACGTGCTGCCCCTGCCGCGGGACGAGCCCGAGCCCGGCCAAGCCCACCGTCACCCGCTGCCCGGCCCCGGCGGCACCATGCTCCTCGTGCGCGAGCGCCTGGTGCTGCTCGGCAGTGGTGCCGGCGAGCGGCGCATCCGCATCGCCGCGGCCGTGGACCGTGCCACGCTCGATGACGCGCG
This sequence comes from uncultured Geminicoccaceae bacterium, assembly GCA_964402505.1. Classification (GTDB taxonomy): domain Bacteria; phylum Pseudomonadota; class Alphaproteobacteria; order Geminicoccales; family Geminicoccaceae; genus SLRI01. Next base: position 12,354 of record CAYOCP010000044.1, on the reverse strand, counting down.
CGCCGACTATGTCCGCCAGCTCGCCATCGCCCTTGCCGGCCTCGTCTCGGTGCTGGTCGCCGCCGCCGCCGTCCAGGTCTGGTACGGGCTGCGTCCGTTCGAGGCGGTCCGCCGGGCGGTGACGGCGGTGCGCGAGGGCCGGACGAAGCGCCTCGACGGCCGCTTTCCGGACGAGATCCGGCCGCTCGTCCAGGAGGTCGACGCCCTCCTCGAAGCCCAGGAGCGATCGCTGGCCCAGGCCCGCCAGCGCGCCGCCGACCTGGCGCACGGCCTGAAGACGCCGCTCACCGTGCTCGGCAGCGAGGCCCGAAGCCTGGCTGCGAAAGGCGAGCTCAAGGCCGCCGCCGAGCTCGACCGGCTGGCCCGGGACATGCGGCGCCACATCGAGCGCGAGCTCGCCCGCACCCGCCTCGCCGGCGCCGACGGCCGGGGCCAAGCGACAGCGATCGCCCCGGTCATCGACCGGCTGGTGCGAACCCTCCGCCGCACGCCCGCGGGGGAGGCACGGGACTGGCGGCTCCATGTGCCGGCGCACCTCCTGGTCGCGGTCGAGGCCGACGACCTGGGCGAGCTCTTGGGCAATCTCCTCGACAACGCCGCCAAATGGGCGCGCGGCGTCGTTTCCGTCGAGGCCGTGCCGGATGCCGGCAAGGTGCGTCTCACCATCGCCGATGACGGGCCGGGCGTCGACGCAGCCGGGCTCGACCGGCTCGGCACGCGCGGCCACCGGCTCGACACGGCGAAGCCCGGGCATGGCATCGGCCTCGCCATCGCCCGGGACATCGCCCAGGCCTATGGCGGCGCCATCGCCTTCGCCAACCGCCCGGAAGGCGGGCTTCGCGTCACCCTGACCGTGCCGGCGGCTCAGTCGCCCACCGGCCAGACCTCCATGCGGTAGGCGCTGTCCCAGAAGAGCCACTCGTACTGCGTCGAGCGGATGAAGGCGGCAGCCATGCGCTCCCGCTCACCTGCGCCGGCTCGCTCGGCCGCTTGGTCGGTGATGGCGATCACCTCCTCCACCGAGCGGGCGAAGTCCGGCGAGGCATAGGTGTCGATCCAGGGCTGGTAGAAATTGCCGGTCGCCGATCCGGCCGCGATGCGGGTTCCCACATCGTGATAGATCCAGAAGCAGGGCAGGATCGCCGCCACCGCCACCGGCCAGGACTCCTGGTGCGCCGTCGCCAGAAGAAAGCTCGTGTAGGCGAGGCCGGATGGCGACGGCCGGGCCGCCGCCAGCTCGGCCTCGCTGACACCGAACCGCTCGAGAAACACCCCGTGCAGCGCCCGCTCGACCTTGAGCGCCCCCATGGCCGAGCCCGCGAATTTCTCGGTCGCCCGGAGGTCCGGCGCCTTGCCGGCGGCGAGCGCCAGGGTCCGCGCGTACTGATCCAGATAGAGCTTGTCCTGCAGCATGTAGAACCTGAAGCGCTCGCGCCCGAGCGTCCCCGCCGCCAGCTCGCGGTTGAACGGCAATGCGTCGATGGCGCGCCGCAGATCGCGGGTGCGCGTCCGGATTTCGCTCGAGAACATCATCTGCTCCTCCTCGCCTCGTTCCGTTCTATCTCTGCAACGCCGATCCCGCCCTCGAAGAGGACCAGACACATGAGCCTGCTCGTCCCCCGCTTGTCCGCCGTGGCCGCGTTCGCCCTCTGCATCGCCGCCGGCACGGCCGTGGCCGAGGTCATCGGCGACGTCTCGACGAGGTTCCACTGGATCTCGCCCGACCACAAGATCGTCGTCGAGGTCTTCGACGACCCGAAGATCCAGGGCATCAGCTGCTATCTGAGCCGGGCCAAGACCGGCGGCTTCAAAGGTGCGCTCGGTGTGGCCGAGGATACTTCCGACGCCTCGATCAACTGCCTGCAGGTCGGTCCGATCGTCGTCACGGACGAGCTGGAGGAGGGCGAGGAGGTCTTCAAGCGGCGCACCTCGCTGATCTTCAAGTCGATGCAGGTGGTTCGCTTTCTGGACGAGAAGCGATCGACCTTCGTCTACCTCGTCTATTCCGACCGGGTCATCGAGGGCAGCCCGAAGAACTCCATCTCCGCCGTTCCCGCCATGCCCTGGGGCAACGTCGCTCCCGACCTCGCGAAGGTCCGCTGACCGGCAAGCTCAAGCGTCGGCGAGCAGCCCGCGCATCGTCCGATCGAAGCGCCGGGCCACGGCCTCGCCCGCCACGTGCCGGCCGCCCTCGACCAGAAGGCGGCCACCGACCCTGACCGTATCCACGGGCGGCGTTCGGGCCGCGAAGATCCAGCCGTCGAGCAGGGCGTCGCCCTGGCGCCCGACCAGGGCTGGATGGTCGGCATCGAGCGTCACGATATCCGCCCGCCTTCCGACCGCGATGGCCCCCATGTTCTGCGCCAGGGCCCGCGCCCCGCCCGAAAGCGCCTTCTCGAAGAGCGCGCGGCCGACCGATCCGCCGGGTGCCGCCAGCCGGTTGCGCCGCCGGTCGCGCAGGCGCTGGCCGTATTCGAGGCTTCTGAGCTCGTCCGCGAGGTCGATGCGGATATGGCTGTCCGAGCCGACGCCGAAGCGCCCTCCCTGGCCCAGATAGGCGACGCCCTCGAAGATCCCGTCGCCGAGATTGGCCTCGGTCACGGGACAGAGCCCCGCTACCGCGCCCGAGGCGGCGAGATCGCGCAACTCGCCCGCATCCATGTGGGTGCAGTGGACGAGGCACCAGCGCGGGTCCAGCCCCACCTCGTCGAGCAGCCAGCGCACCGGCCGCCGCCCCGACCAGGCCAGGCAGTCGCGAACCTCCTTCTCCTGCTCCGCCGCGTGGATGTGCAAGGGCCCCGAGCCGCAGCCCTCGACCAGCCGGGCGAGGCTCTCGGGCGTCACCGCCCGCAGGCTGTGCGGCGCGGCACCCACGACCAGATCCGGATGGCGCGCCCGCAGCGTCTCGACCAGCCCGATCACCGCCTCGGCATCCAGGACGAACCGCCGCTGGCCCGGTGTCGGCGGCGCCGCGCCGAAGCCGCCCTGGTGGTAGAGCACCGGAAGATGGGTGAGTGCGATGCCGGTCGTCCCTGAAGCCGCCACGACCCGCTCGGCGAGCTCGGCCGGATCGACGTAAGGACGGCCGCTTGGATCGTTGTGCAGGTAGTGGAACTCGCCGACCGCGGTGAACCCGGCCTCCAGCATCTCGACATGGAGCTGGCTCGCGATCGACTCGACGTCGTCCGGGGTCAGCCGGTCGAGAAAGCCGTACATCACCTCGCGCCAGGTCCAGAAGCTGTCCTCCGCCGGCCCGGCCCGCTCGGCGAGCCCCGCCATGCCCCGCTGAAAGGCGTGGCTGTGGAGGTTCGCCATGCCCGGCACGGCGATGGCGGCGCGCGCCGCCTCCGGCGCCGGCGCGGCATCCGGCTCGACCCTGGCGAGCGTGCCGTCCCGGGCCACCTCCACCGCCACGTCCCTGGCCCAGCCCGAGGGCAGCAGCGCCTCGCCAAAAAAGAGCTTGATCATACCGCCCTCCCGTCCAACCCTGCCTTTGGACCATAGCCCGGAAAGGCGACGAGCGCTTGCCGCCATCGACCACCATGCTCCTGACCAATGCCCGCTTCGCCACCATGCGTCCGGGCGGCGCCCCTTATGGTGCCCTGGAGGATGCGGCGCTCCTGATCGAGGGCGATCGCATCGCCTGGATCGGCCCGCGTGGCGAGGCACCGGTCGCGGTCGACACCGCCGATCTCGGCGGCCGCTGGGTGCTGCCCGGGCTCGTCGATTGCCACACCCATATCGTCTTCGCCGGCGACCGGTCGCGCGAGTTCGAGCTCCGCCTCGAGGGCGCCACCTACGAGGAGGTGGCGCGGGCCGGCGGCGGCATCCTCTCGACCGTGAGGCAGACCCGAGGCGCCGGCCTTGAGGCGCTCGTCGAGAGCGCCCTGCCACGCCTCGACCACCTGATCGCCGAGGGTGTGACCACGATCGAGATCAAGTCGGGCTACGGGCTCGAGCTGGAGAGCGAGCTTCGCATGCTCGAGGCGGCACGCCGGCTCGGCCACGAGCGCGACATCGAAATCAAAACCTCGCTCCTCGCCGCCCACGCCGTCCCGCCCGAGTTCCAGGGCCGCGCCGACGCCTGGATCGACCTCGTGGTGGCCGAGATCATCCCGGCCGCGCGGAAGGCCGGCCTCGCCGATGCGGTGGACGGCTTCTGCGAGCGCATCGCCTTCTCGCCCGACCAGATCCGCCGCGTCCTCGAGAAGGCGAGGGCGGTCGACCTTCCCGTCAGGCTGCATGCCGAGCAGCTCTCGAATCTCGGCGGCGCCGTCCTTGCCGCCGGCTTCGGCGCCCTTTCCTGCGACCACCTCGAATACCTCGAGGAGGACGGCGTGCGCGCCATGGCCGAGGCCGGCACGGTCGCCGTGCTGCTGCCCGGCGCCTTCTACACCCTTCGGGAGAAGCAGGTGCCACCGGTCGACCTCTTCCGCCGCCATGAGGTGCCGATCGCCGTCGCCACCGACTGCAATCCGGGCTCGAGCCCGGTGACCTCGCTCCTCCTCATGCTCAACATGGCGGCCACGCTCTTTCGCCTCACCCCCGAGGAGGCGCTCGCCGGTGTGACCCGGAACGCCGCCCGCGCCCTCGATCTCGATGCCGAGCTCGGCACGCTCGAGGTCGGCAAGCGCGCCGATCTCGCCATCTTCGACATCGACCATCCGGCCGAGCTCGCCTACCGCATCGGCTACAACCCGCTCTTCGCCAGCCTGCGCCAGGGACGCTGGCGCCCATGCTGACGCTCTCTCCGGGTGCCGTCACCCTGGAGCAATGGCGCGCCGTCCTGGCGGGCGCGCCGGTCCTTCTGGATCCGGCCTGCCGGCCCGCCATCCGGGCGTCGGCCGAGGCGATCCACAGGATCCTCGAGGAGAACCGCACGGTCTACGGCGTCAACACCGGCTTCGGCAAGCTCGCCTCGACCCGCATCGACGCGGCCGATCTCGAGCTCCTGCAAAAGAACCTCGTCCTCTCGCACTCGACCGGCACCGGGACGCCGCTGCCCGACGCGATCGTCCGCCTCGTCCTGGCGATGAAGGCGGCGAGCCTCGCGCGCGGCTATTCCGGCATCGGCGAGGCGACCCTGGACCGGCTTCTGGCCTTCCTCGACAAGGGGCTCCTGCCCGTCATCCCTGGCCAGGGCTCGGTCGGCGCCTCGGGCGATCTCGCCCCTCTGGCCCACCTCGCGGCCGCCCTCATGGGCTTCGGCGAGGCGAGGCTCGAAGGCCGCGCCATGCCGGCCGGCGAGGCCCTGGCCGCCGCGGGCCTGGCACCGCTCACCCTCGGCCCCAAGGAGGGCCTCGCCCTCCTCAACGGCACCCAGGTCTCGACGGCGATCGCGCTCGCGGCCCTCCTGCGCATCGAGACCCTCTTCAAGACCGCCCTCGTCACCGGCGCCATGAGCGTCGATGCCGCCAGGGGCTCCGAGGCACCCTTCGATTCCCGCATCCACGCCATTCGCGGCCATCCGGGCCAGATCGCCGTCGCCGCCGCCTTTCGGGAGTTCCTCCACGAGAGCCCGATCCGCCTGAGCCACGCCGATTGCGGCAAGGTCCAGGACCCCTACTCGCTGCGCTGCCAGCCGCAGGTCATGGGGGCCGTGCTCGACCAGCTCCGCATGGCGGCGGGCGTGCTCACCATCGAGGCGAACGCGGTGAGCGACAACCCGCTCGTCTTCGCCGGGAGCGGCCCGGATGCGGCCGAGGTCCTCTCCGGCGGCAACTTCCACGCCGAGCCCGTGGCGCTCGCCGCCGATCAGATCGCCATCGCCATGGCCGAGATCGCGGCCATGGCCGAACGGCGCATCGCCATGCTCACCGACGGCTCGATCTCCGGCCTGCCGCCCTTCCTCGTGGCCGATCCCGGCCTCAACTCGGGCTTCATGATCGCCCACGTGACGGCCGCGGCCCTCGCTTCCGAGATCAAGCAGCGGGCCCATCCCGCCTCGATCGACAGCCTGCCCACCTCCGCCAACCAGGAGGACCACGTCTCCATGGCGACCCACGCGGCGAGGCGCCTCCTCGCCATGGCCGACGACCTCGAAGGCATTCTCGCCATCGAGCTCCTGGCGGCGGGGCAGGGGATCGACATCCACCGCCCGCTCACCACCTCGAGGCGCCTCATGGCCCCGCATCGCCAACTCCGCGCTCATGTCGCGACCTGGGACGGGGACCGCTTCTTCGCCCCCGACATCGCCAAAGCCCGCCGCCTCGTCGCCGAAGGCGCCGTGATCCTGGACAATCCCGACATCCTGCCCGGCCTCGAGGGACCATGACGAGCGTCGATGTCGAGGAGCGGGCGACACCGCTGCTGCTCAGCCTGCCGCACACCGGAACCGGCCTGCCCCCCGGCCTCGCCGAACGCATGACCGAAGCCGGCCGCGCCCTCGTCGACACGGACTGGCATGTCGACCGGCTCTACGCCTTCGCCGGGACCCTGGGTGCCACCACCGTCCGGGCCGGCTTCTCCCGCTACGTCATCGACGTCAATCGCGACCCCGAGGGCGCCTCCCTCTATCCGGGCATGGCCACGACAGCCCTCTGCCCGACCACCACCTTCGACGGCGAGCCCCTCTACCTCGAAGGCGCGGCACCCGACGCGGCCGAGATCGAGGAGCGCCGCCGGCTCTGGTTCGACACCTACCACCGGGCCCTGGCCGAGCAGATCGCCCGGCTGAAGGAGCGCTTCGGCACCGTCCTCCTCCATGACTGCCACTCGATCCGCTCGGTCGTCCCCCGCCTCTTCTCGGGCACGCTCCCGGTCCTCAATCTCGGCACCAACGATGGCCGCTCCTGCTCCCCCGCCCTCCGCGCGCAGCTCACGGCCGTCATGGCCGAGAGCGGCCTCGACCACGTCGCCGACGGCCGCTTCAAGGGCGGCTGGATCACCCGCCACTACGGCGATCCCTTGAACGGCGTCGAGGCCGTGCAGATGGAGCTCGCGCAGCGCGCCTACATGGACGAGGCCCCGCCCTGGACCTACAGCGCCGGTCTCGCCGCAAAGCTCGAGCCGACGCTTCGCCGCCTGCTCGAGGCCATGCTCGCCTTCGGAGACGGAAGATGAACCCGCGCCTCGACAATGCCCGCCGCATCAAGGCCCCGCACGGCACCGGGCTTCGCGCCAAGAGCTGGCTCACCGAGGCGCCCTTGCGCATGCTCATGAACAATCTCGACGCCGAGGTCGCCGAGCACCCGGAATCCCTCGTCGTCTATGGCGGCATCGGCCGCGCGGCGCGCGACTGGCAGGCCTATGACCGCATCGTCGCCAGCCTCGAGGCGCTGGAGGCCGACGAGACCCTCCTCGTCCAGTCCGGCAAGCCGGTCGGCATCTTCAGGACCCACGAGGACGCGCCGCGCGTCCTCATCGCCAACTCCAACCTCGTGCCGCGCTGGGCCACCTGGGACCACTTCAACGCCCTCGACCGCCAGGGCCTCATGATGTACGGCCAGATGACCGCCGGGTCCTGGATCTATATCGGCAGCCAGGGCATCGTGCAGGGCACCTACGAGACCTTCGTCGAGGTCGGCCGCCGCCACTACGAGGGGCAGCTCTCCGGCAGATGGATCCTGACCGGCGGGCTCGGCGGCATGGGCGGCGCCCAGCCCTTGGCCGCCACCATGGCCGGCGCTTCCATGCTCGCCGTCGAATGCCGCCCGTCACGAATCGAGATGCGGCTCAAAACCGGCTATCTCGACACCGCCACCGAAAGCCTCGACGAGGCCCTGCACCTGATCGAGCGCTCCTGCCAGCAGAAGGAGCCCATCTCCGTGGGCCTCCTCGGCAACGCCGCCGAAATCTTCCCGGAGCTCGTCCGCCGCGGCGTCCGCCCCGATGTCGTCACCGACCAGACCTCCGCCCACGACCCGCTGCACGGCTACCTGCCCGCCGGCTGGAGCCTCGAGGAATGGGAGGAGCGCCAGGAGCGCGACCCCGAAGCCGTCGCCACGGCGGCCCGCAGGAGCATGGTCGATCAGGTCCAGGCCATGCTCGACTTCCATCGCCAGGGCATCCCCACCCTCGACTACGGCAACAATATCCGCCAGATGGCGCAGGACGAGGGGCTCGAGGGCGCCTTCGAGTTTCCGGGCTTCGTTCCGGCCTATATCCGCCCGCTCTTCTGCCGCGGCATCGGCCCCTTCCGCTGGGCCGCCCTCTCCGGCGATCCCGAGGACATCTACCGGACCGACGCGAAGGTGAAGGAGGTGATCCCGAACGACAGGCACCTCCACCACTGGCTCGACATGGCAAGAGAGCGCATCCGCTTCCAGGGCCTCCCCGCCCGCATCTGCTGGGTCGGCCTGGGGCTTCGCCACGAGCTCGGCCTCGCCTTCAACGACATGGTCAGATCCGGCGAGCTGAAAGCCCCCGTCGTCATCGGCCGCGACCACCTCGATTCCGGCTCCGTCGCCAGCCCCAACCGCGAAACCGAGGCCATGCGGGACGGCAGCGACGCCGTCTCCGACTGGCCGCTGCTCAATGCGCTCCTCAACTGCGCCTCCGGCGCCACCTGGGTCTCCCTCCACCACGGCGGCGGCGTCGGCATGGGCTTCTCCCAGCACGCCGGCATGGTCATCGTCGCCGACGGCACCGAAGCCGCAGCTCGCCGCCTCGAACGAACCCTCTGGAACGACCCCGCCACCGGCGTCATGCGCCACGCCGACGCCGGCTACGCGGACGCCATCGAGTGCGCGAAGGAGCAGGGGCTGAAGCTGCCGTCATTGGGGTAGGGTGGACGAATGGGCAGTGGCGGGGGAACTGAGTTCCCCCGCGCCCCCTCCACACTTTGAAGCGGAGGCTCTCGGCATCGGCGCGCGACGAAATTCGGGTCCAGAAATTCGGGTCCACGGGTCCAGAAATTCGGGTCCACGAGACTCAATTAACCATTGGCTGTGCCCGCCACCTTGTGTTGAAATTCGGGTCCACGAGACTCAATTAGTCAGTCCAGAAATTTGGGTCCACGAAATTCGGGTCCACGAAATTCTCTGGAATTCGGGTCCACGAGACTCAATTAACCATTGGCTGTGCCCGCCACCTTGCGCTTGCGCCCGCGCTTGGCCGGTGCGAGCGAGCGACCCAGGCGCCGCTCGACATTCGCGACGAAGGCCGGTGCGCCCAGCGGCCGACCGGTCCGGACATGCTGGCGCAGCACGTCGAGTTGCCAGCTCGGCGGCACGTCGTCGAGAAAGCTGCGCCAGTCGGGGACGAGATGGTCGAGGCCGCGAGCCTCGACGAGGCCATCCTCGGCGAGGCCGAGATGGGCGCGAGCGCTCGACCAGGGCCAGTCCTCCGGCCGGGCGGCCAGCCGCGCCCGCTCCGGGTGGCGCTCGAGATAGCGCAGGAAATTCGGGTCCACGAGACTCAATTAACCATTGGCAGAAATTCGGGTCCACGAGACTCAATTAACCATTGGCTGTGCCCGCCACCTTGCGTTTGCGGCCGCGCTTCGCCGGCGCGAGTGGGCGACCCAGGCGCCGCTCGACATTCGCGACGAAGGCCGGGGCGCCCAGCGGCCGACCGGTCCGGACATGCTGGCGCAGCACGTCGAGTTGCCAGCTCGGCGGCACGTCGTCGAGAAAGCTGCGCCAGTCGGGGACGAGATGGTCGAGCCAGAATTTCAGGTCCACGAGACTCGATCAACCAACCCCCCCACCACCCGCAAGCCCGATCGACGCTCCGCGCGGCCGCGTCCCGCCCTCCCGTTCGCGCTTGACGGCGGGGGAGGCCCGTGCGACCACGGCCGGGCTGGGGATCGCGCGGCACGGCCGCTCGGGGCGTGCGGGCGCAGGGGGGAGATCCGGCGCAAGGAGGTGATGTGCCCGTCATCAATCGCATTGCCGCTTTCCACGACGACATGACCGCCTGGCGGCACGACCTTCACGCCCATCCCGAGACCGCCTTCGAGGAGGAGCGCACGGCTTCCTTCGTCGCGGAGAAGCTCGCCGCCTTCGGCCTCGAGGTGCATCGCGGCCTCGCCGGCACCGGCGTGGTCGGCACGCTCAGGGCCGGGTCGGGCAGCCGCGCCATCGCCCTTCGCGCCGACATCGACGCGCTGCACATCCAGGAGCTCAACGATTTCGCGCATCGCTCGCGCCACGACGGCAGGATGCACGCCTGCGGCCATGACGGGCACACCGCCATGCTGCTCGGGGCCGCGCGCTATCTCGCCGAGACGCGCCATTTCGATGGCACCGTCCATTTCGTCTTCCAGCCCGCGGAGGAGAACGAGGGCGGCGGCCGGGTCATGGTGGAGGAGGGGCTGTTCGACCAATTCCCGGTCGAGGCCGTCTACGGCATGCACAACTGGCCGGGCATGGAGGTGGGCCGGTTCGGCGTCCTGGAAGGCCCGGTCATGGCGGCCTTCGACGTCTTCGAGATCACGGTCGAGGGGCAGGGCTGCCACGCCGCCATGCCGCATCTCGGCATCGACCCCGTGGCCGCCTCGGCTGCCGTCATCCAGGCGCTGCAGACCATCGTCAGCCGCCGCATCAGCCCGCTCGATTCCGGCGTCGTCAGCCTGACCCAGATCCATGGCGGCGACACCTGGAACGTGATTCCGGAGAAGGTCGTCATGCGCGGCACGGCCCGCAGCTTCGAGCCGGCGACGCGGGATCTGATCGAGGCCGCGATCGGCCGGATCGCCAGCGGCATCGAGGCCACCCACGGCGTGCGCGTCGCCCTTCGCTACGACCGGCGCTACCCGGCGACCGTCAACACCGCCGCCGAGGCGGAGCGCGCCGCCTTGGCGGCGGGCGACGTCGTGGGTGCGGCCGCGGTCCTTCGCGACCTCGCGCCCAGCATGGCCTCGGAGGATTTCGCCTTCATGCTCCGGGCGCGCCCGGGCGCCTATGTCTGGATCGGCAACGGCGCCGCCGAGGACGGCCGCATGCTGCACAGCCCGCATTACGACTTCAACGACGAGATCCTGCCGATCGGCGCCGCGTGGTGGGCCCGCCTCGTGGAGACCATACTGCCCGCATCGGCATAGCCGGGGGAGGGAGCGATCATGCACAAGGCGCTGCAGGCGCAGGCCGAGGCCTGGAAGCTGCATCTGGTGGTCCTCGCGCTCGTGATCGTCTCCGAGCTCATCTACATCATCGAGATCCCGGTCGGCTTCGGCACCATCCTCCTCCTGCCGCTGCTCTACTCCTTCCTTTTCGGCGCGCTGCTCAACCCGAACGTGACGGGCTTCTTCGAGAAGCTCATCGGCGAGCGCGAGGTCAAGGAGGCGTCGCCGCTGATCATCATCGCCATCATGCCGTTCATCGCCAAGTTCGGCACGGTGGTGGGCCCGGCCATGGAGACCCTGGTCAAGGCCGGACCGGCCCTCATCCTGCAGGAGCTCGGCAATCTCGCGACCATGGTCATCGCCATGCCGATCGCCGTCCTCCTCTTCCGCATGCACCGCGAGAGCATCGGCGCCACCTACTCCGTCGCCCGCGAGCCCAACATCGCCATCATCGCCGACCGCTACGGCCTCGCCGGCGACGAGGGGGTGGGGGTCATGGGCGTCTACGTCGTCGGCACCATGTTCGGCACCATCTTCTTCGCGGTCATGGCCTCGCTCGCCGCCTCCATGAACCTTCTGCACCCCTACGCGCTGGCCATGGCGTGCGGGGTCGGCAGCGGCAGCATGATGGCCGCCTGCGCCGGCTCGCTCGCCTCGCTCCTGCCCGAGATGAAGGAGGACATCCTCGCCTTCGCCGGCGCCAGCAACCTTCTCACCTATGCCACGGGTCTCTATGTCGGCCTCTTCATCGCCCTGCCGGTGGCCGAATGGCTCTATCGCCTGATGACGCGCGGCCGGCCGGTCGAGGCGGCCACCGGAGAACCCTCGTGACCACCGCGACCCGCCCCCGGATCGACCTCGTCGACCATGCGATCGCCCTGGTCATCGTCCTCGCGATCGCGCTCATCGGCAACCGGATCGGCCCCGACATCCCGATCGCCTCGGCCATTCCGGGGATGGTCATCCTCTTCGTCATCACCATGATCGGCCTGGTCCTGACCAAGCTCGCACCCTTCTATTTGCCGAGCATCGCCTGGATCTCCGCTGTCGCCATCGTCGTGACCCTGCCCTGGACGCCCGGCTCCGCCTGGATCCTCGGCCACGTCAAGGAGGTGAACGTGCTCGCCCTGGCGACACCGGTCCTGGCCTATGCCGGCCTCGCCATCACCAGGCACGAGTTCCAGACCTTCAAGCAGTCGGGGTGGAAGATCATCATCGTCGCCTGCCTCGTCTTCATCGGCACCTATCTCGGCTCGGCACTCGTCGCCGACATCGTCCTCCGCCTGCAGGGCCTGATCTAGCAGGCCGCCGAGAAATAAAGGGGTCAGGACTCATACGCGCTAAGATAA
>CAYOCP010000043.1:0-32428 GCA_964402505.1 uncultured Geminicoccaceae bacterium | reverse complement strand
TTTTAACCTTTGCCGCGCGTCGGCCTGATCGACGGGCGCCGCGGTCTCGGCGTGCCGGACCGGCAATGAACGAGGGGCCGCAGGGCCGGGACCGACCTCCGATCCCCCGCCTCGGGGGCTACGGGCAGTAGCTCCGATCGCCAGAACCCGCGTCGAGGAGCGGGACGATGCGGCCGCCGGCCAGCGTCGCCAGGTCGTTCAGGGGCCCTTCGACGAGGGCCAGAACCGGCACCTGCCCCGAGAGCGCCAGGCCGGCGGAGCTTATCCAGCCGACCCTCCGCCCCCGGCGCAGCACGGGCTCGAGCGGCAGGATCCGGCTCGCCTCGACCCGGGCGCGATAGAGCCTGAATCCGGGTGGCGAGGTGGCGGCGAGGGCGACCTTGCCGATGAAATCCCTCGTCGTCCGCAAAAGCGGGGCCAAGCCTGCCGCGAGCGCGCCGTGCACCGGCGTCGCGTCCACCCCCGCAAGCGGCCTTCCCGCCAGGATTCGGAGGGTCTCGTCGACCAGATGGCCGGCGGCGCGAAGGCCCGCATCGCCAGCCTCCAGAAACAACGCCTCGTCGACATGCGTCGCCATGTCGGACGCCACCAGAAGCCGCCAATGCCCGTCCCCGAGGCGGGCGACGATGCCCTCGCCGAGCGCGAGCCCGGCCTTCACCGCCCGACCCGGTGCCGGCGGGGTGGCACCGTCGCCGATCCGCCGAAGAAGCGTTTCCGCGGCGGGACCGTGGAGATCGAGCGCCGCCCACTGCGCCCCCACATCGACGAGGGCGACCCGCTCACGCGGCAGCTCGTGAAGAGCCCGGCGCAGCCAGCCGAGCCCGTCCGGCTCGGCGAGCAGCAGCCAGCCCGAATCGTCGAGGCGGACGGCGATCGGACAGGCCAGTACCCCGCCCCGCTCGTCCAGCATGGGCGCCATGAAGACGTCGGATCCGGCGTCGAGCGCCGAAGCTCCGCTCAGCCGCCCGAGCATCGCCGTGGCATCCGGGCCGACGAGCATGAGCTTGGCGTCGGCCGAGCGGTCGATGCGCGCCACGGTCTCGCGCGCGGCCAAGAGCTCCCTCTCCACACTGCCATTGACGGCAAAGCGCAGCGGCCGCTCGTGCCCGGCCACCGCCTCGAAAACGGCGCCGTGGGCGAGATGCCGCGCGTGCAGCGGCGAGCGGCGGATGCCGCGCACGGGCGAGGCCGCATCCTCGCCGATGCAGAAGGCGGTCATGAGCTCGCTCATGCGCGCGTGCCGGTAGCGGCGGCCACCCTGAAAGCCCCCGAACCGGCAGGGATGGAGCCGCGTGGCATCGAGCGAGGGCGGCCGTCCCAGCACCCGCTCGGCGGTGAGCAGGCCGGCACCCGCGGCGAGCGCTATGCCGTTGGAGTTCATGCCGCAGGCGAGATGCAGGCCCAGGGGCTCGTCGAGGTCGCCGAGCAGCATGTTGCCGTCGGGGGTGAAGCCCTCGGGGCCGTTCACCAGGGTTCGAATGCCGGTGGTGGCGAGCAGCGGAAAGCGGCGCTCGAGGATTTCGAGATTTTGGGCGATCTGCTCGAAATTCTCGTCGAGGAGCGCGAACGAGAACGCCCCCGGCAGGTCCTCCGCCTCGATGGGGATGGCGTTCCGATCGAAGACGCCGAGAAGGAGGCCGCCCACATCCTCGCGGCCGTAGAGCAGCTCGTCGTAGGAAAGGAAGAGCGGCAGATCGCGGGCCAGCCCCGGGACCCGTTCGGTCAGAAGGTAGAAATGCTGCACGCCGACCAAGGGCAGGCTGATGCCGCAGGACCTCGCGATCGAGGTGGACCACAGCCCGCCGGCCAGCACCACCGCCGCACAGCGCACCACGCCCGCAGCCGTCTCCACGCCCGAGATCCGGCCCCCGGCCGCGAGGATGCGCGTGACCGGCGTCTCCTCGACCAGCCGCACGCCGCGCCTCGTCGCCGCGCGCGCATAGGCCATGGCGAGATTGGTCGGATCGACGCGGCCGTCATTGGGCGTCCAGAGCCCGCCTTCGAGCCCTTCGGTGGAGAGGATCGGCAGCTTCTCGCCGACCTCCCGCGCGTCGAGCAGGTGAACGTCCACGCCCCTGGCCCGGGCGCGCGCCGGAACGGCCGCATAACCGGCCATGACCGCGGGATCGGCGGTGAAATGCACCCGCCCCGTCTGCCGCCAGCCGAAGGCGATGCCGCTCTCCCGCTCGAGCTCGGGAAACAGGCGGACGGTGTAGTCGACCATGTCGCCGAGCAAGGGATCGGCGCGCCAGGTCTCCATGTTGCCGGCGGCGTGCCAGGTCGTGCCCGAGCCCACCCGCGAACGCTCGAGCAGCAAGACATCGGCGTTGCCGGCCCTCGCCAGATGCCAGGCGACGCTGGCCCCCACCACGCCGGCACCGATGACGACCACATCGGCCCGCTCCGGCAGATCCTCCGTCGCACCGGTGATGGCTGCCGCCTCCGTCATCCAAATCCCACCCGGTCGTCGCGCTTGCACAGGGACATGGGGTGCCATAGCATGTGATCACAAATCGGGGAACGCCCGACGCGGGCGCGAGGGGAGGCTTCGATGCAGGCACGGACCGGAAACGCGATTCTCGCTGGCGTCGCCGTCTTCGTCATGGCGGGAGCGGCGGCGGCCCAGGAGCAGGTGATCGTCGTCGGCTGGGGCGGCGTCTGGCAGGACGCCTATCGCACGGCCCTCTTCGAGCCGTTCGCGAAGGAGACCGGCATCAAGGTCGTCGAGGAGGAGTTCGGCGGCGAGTACGCGAAGCTCACGGCGCAGATCGAGGCCGGCAGGATCACCTGGGACCTCGCCGCCTTCGAGAGCCCGCAGGTGATCCAGGGCTGCGACGAGGGTGCCTTCGTCGAGCTCGACTGGGATGCCTTGGGCGGCCGCGAGAACCAGCTCGACTACGCGGCCCATGATTGCGGCATCGCCTCCGACGTCTGGGCGACGGTCCTGGCCTACGATGCCGACCGGCTCGATCCGGCGCCCGCCAGCTGGCAGGACTTCTGGGATCTCGAGAAATATCCGGGCAAGCGCAGCGCCTACAAGGATGCGCGCGTCATGCTCGAGATCGCTCTCGTCGCGGACGGCGTGCCGGGCGACCGGATCTACGACGTGCTCGGCACGGCCGAAGGGGTGGACCGCGCCTTCGCCAAGCTCGACGAGATCAAGCCGGCCTTCCTCTGGGCCGAAAGCCCCGCCGACGGCATGCAGCGCCTGCTCGCCGGCGACGTCGCCATGGCGATCAACTTCAACGCCCGGGTCACCGGTGCCGCCCGCGACAACGACCGCAATCTCGCCATCGCCTGGCCCGCCGGCTTCTGGATCGGCACCGACTACTGGGTGCGGATCGCGGGCGGCCCCAATCCGGGTCCGGCCGAGAAGCTGCTCGAGTTCTACAGCCGGCCCGAGACCCAGGCGGAGCTGGTCGAGCATCTGAGCTATGGCGTTCCCGCCAAGGCGGCCTATGAACTGATGTCGGACGAGGTGAAGGCAGACCTGCCGACCACGCCCGAGCGGGCAGAGTGGGCCATGGTCTACAGCGACGATTTCTGGGTGGATCGCCAGGCGGCGCTGACCGAGCGCTTCAACGCCTGGGCCAGCCGCTAGCCGATCGAGCAGGGACGGGGGAAGGACGAGGCATGGCCGAGACAGTCGCGGCGAGGCACGGCAACACGGATCTGGTCTCGGCCGTGGCCGACGCGGAGGCCGGCTACATCGAGGCCAATCCCGAGAGCGCCAGGCTCGCGGAGCTGGCCCGGGCGACCATGCCGGGCGGCAACACGCGCACGACCCTCCACTACTCGCCTTTCCCCCTGCATGTCCGCAAGGCCGAGGGCAGCCGCATCACCGATGCCGACGGCCATGCCTATGTCGACTTCATCAACGAGCACACGGCCGGGCTCTTCGGCCACACGGAGCCGGTGATCCAGGAGGCGATCCGGACCGCCCTCGCCGACGGCATCGTGCTCGGCGCGCCCACCATCTACGAGCACCGGCTCGCGGCCGAGGTGCAGAAGCGGTTCGCCGCCATGGAGCGGCTGCGGTTCTGCAATTCCGGCACCGAGGCCAACCTGCTCGCGGTCGCCACCGCCCGCGCCGTGACCGGCCGGCCGGGGCTCATGGTGTTCGCCGGCGGCTATCACGGCGGCATGCTCTATTTCGGCCACGGCGCCTCGCCCATCAACATCCCCTTCCCCGTCACCGTCTCGACCTTCAACGACCCCGACCGGGCCGTGGCCGATATCCGCGCCCATGGCCGCGAGCTCGCCGCCGTGATCGTCGAGCCGATGCAGGGCGCCGGCGGCGCCCTGGCCGGCACGCCCGAGTTCCTGAAGGCCCTGCAGGCCGCCTGCGAGGCGCACGGCGTGCTCCTCATCCTCGACGAGGTCATGACCTCGCGCCTCGGGCCCTCGGGGCTGCAGGGCAGGCTCGGCCTCGAGCCCGACCTCGTGACCCTGGGCAAGTATATCGGCGGCGGGCTCACCATCGGCTGCTTCGGCGGCCGGGCCGATGTCATGGACCGCTTCGACCCGACGAGGCCCGACGCCATCCCGCACGGCGGCACCTTCAACAACAACGTGCTCGCCATGGCGGCCGGCGCGGCGGCACTCTCGAAGGTGCTGACGGCCGAGCGCGTCGAGGCCATGAACGCCCGGGGCGACCGGCTGCGCCAGGGTCTCGCGGCCCTCATCGCCGCGGCCGGCGTGCCCATGGTGGCGACCGGCGTGGGCTCGATCTTCGGCCTGCACTATCACGTGGGACCGCTTCGCAACGAGGCGGATGCCGACGCCTACGCGGCCAGCCGCAAGGCCCCGATCGAGGCGCTGAAGAAGCTCTTCCAGCTCGATCTTCTGGCTGCCGGCCAGTACGTGACGCGGCGCATCATGGGCAACATCTCGCTCGTGACCTCGGATGCCGAGGTGGACGGGCTGCTCACCGCCTTCGAGGAGTTCCTCGCTACCCGCAAGGGCCTGATCCGGGCGGCGCTTTCCTGACGCTGGCCTCGACCTCAGTCGAGCGTGGCGGCGATGTCGACCGCGGCCTCCGCGAGATCGGCGATGATCGCCGCCCGCACGAGGGCCGCATCCCGGGCGCGCAGCCCCTCGAGGACCCGGCGATGCGCCGAAAGGCAACGTGGCCGCCGCCCCTCGAGGTGCCGGCGGAGCGGCGCGTGCAGGAGGGGGCCGACACGCAGCCACATCGTCTCGATCATCGCCACCAGGGTCGGCATGGCCGACGCGGCGTAGAGCGTGAAATGGAACTCGCGATTGCGTGCCAAAACCTCGCTCGCCACGTCCCCGGCTTCGGCCGAAGCATTGGCCGCCGCCATCCGCGCGATCAGGACCTCGTCCGCACGCGCCACCGCCTCCTCGGCCGCGAGCCCTTCCAGCGCCAGTCGGATCTGGGTGATCTCGCGAAACCTTGCCGCGTCGATGCGCGGCAGCGCCACCGAGCGGTTGGGCCGGAGCACCAGCACGTGCTCGGCGACCAGCCGGTTCAGGGCCTGGCGCACCGGCATGAGGCTGATGCCGAAGGCGGCGGCGAGGCCGCGTATGGTCATGGTCGAGCCCGGCTCGATCGCACCCGACATGATGGCGCGCCGCAGCTCCTGATAGACCTCGTCGTTGAGCGTCGCCCGCTGCAGGCGCTGCACCGGAAAAGCCTCGCCACCCGCCGGCCGGCCGCCCGCATCCGACTGCGTCGTCCTTTCCAGGGTCAGCCCCCTCCTTCCACGAACCGGCACGCCGTCTAGGGGGTCGTGGTATAACATGGCGAGTGATCACAGGCTACGCCATGGCGCCCGATCCGTCCGGCAGTCCCACGCGCGCGAGCGGCGCCGCCAGCTCCAACACCGCTTCCTGCTGCTCCTGCCGCTCCTGCTGCTCGTCCTTCTGACCTTCACGGGCCCCATCCTCCTCTTCCTCTGGCGTGCGGTCGACAACACCATCGTCCCTGAGACCCTGCCGCGCACGGTGGCCCTGATCGACGACTGGGACGGGGAGGGCCTGCCGCCCGAGCCGGTCTTCGCGGCCCTGGCCCAAGATCTCCGGGAGGCGCAGGAGGGCGGGCGCGCCGCCCTTGTCGGCAAGCGGCTCAACGCTTCCCGAGTCGGCTACCGGAGCCTCGTCCTGAAGACGGCGAGAAAGCTCCCCGAGCGCCCGGAGGGAAGCTGGCGGGAGACCCTCGTCGCCGTCGACGGCAAGTGGGGCGAGCGCCCCTGGTGGACCACGCTTCGCAACGAGGCGGGCAGGCTCACGCCCTCCAACCTCCTCGCCGTCCTCGACCTCGAGCTCGACGCTGCGGGCGGTATCGAGCCCGTCCCGCCCGAGATGGCGCTCTACCGTGCCCTCTTCCTTCGCACCTTCGTCATCGCCTTCGAGGTCACCGCCCTCTGCCTCCTTCTGGGCTATCCCGCCGCCGCCACGCTCGCCACCCTGCCCCGGCGCCTGACCAACCTCCTGATGATCGCCGTGCTCCTGCCGTTCTGGACCTCGCTTCTGGTCCGCACCACGGCCTGGGTGATCCTCCTGCAGGGCAACGGCCCGGTGAACGGGCTCCTCGAGGCGCTCGGGCTGATCGCCGAGCCGATCCAGCTCATCTTCAACCGCACCGGCACCCTGACCGCCATGGTGCATGTGCAGCTTCCCTTCATGATCCTGCCGCTCTACGCGGTCATGCGCACCATCCCGGCCGAGCAGATGCGGGCCGCCCTCTCGCTCGGTGCGGCACCCCGCATCGCCTTCCTGCGCGTCTGGCTGCCGCAGACCCTGCCCGGCGTCGGCGCCGGCGTGCTCATCGTCTTCATCATGTCGCTGGGCTACTACATCACACCCGCCCTGGTCGGCGGGCCGGGCGACCAGATGGTGAGCTGGTTCGTCGCATTCCAGCTCAACGAGGCCGGCAACTGGGGCATGGCCGCCGCACTCGGCAGCGTCCTCTTGCTCGCGACCCTGCTCGTGGTCCTCGTGCTCGGCCGGCTCCTCGGCACGACGCGCCTGGTCGGCTCCTGATGGCCCCGCTGCGCCGCCGGCTGGAGGAGCGGGGCTGGCACTGGCTCGGCTACCTCGTCACGGGCCTCGTGCTCGTCTTCCTCCTCGCCCCCATCCTCGTCGTCGTGCCGATGTCCTTCACCGCCGGCTCGCAGCTCGTCTTCCCGATGCCGGGCTGGTCCACGCGGTGGTACGCCGAGGTGCTGGAGAGCCAGGCCTGGCGGGACGCGGCGGCCAACAGCCTCTTCGTCGGCGGCTTCGCCACCCTGCTCGCCCTCGCCGTCGGCGTGCCCGCCGCCATCGGCCTCGTCGGCGCCGGCTTCCGCGGCAAGCGTCTCGTCATGATGCTGGTGCTCTCGCCGATGATCGTGCCGATCGTCATCACCGCGGTCGCGGTCTACTTCTTCTTCGTCGAGATCGGCCTCGTCGGCACCTATCCGGGGCTGATCCTCGCCCACGCCATGCTGGGCGCGCCCTTTGTCGTCATCACGGTCGCGGCCACGCTCGAGAGCTTCGACCCCCAGCTCATGCGCGCCGCGGCCGGCCTCGGCGCCGCGCCGCTCACCGCCTTTCGCCGCGTCATGCTGCCGCTGATCCTGCCCGGCGTCGCCACGGGCGGCCTCTTCGCCTTCGTCACCAGCTTCGACGAGATCGTCGTCGCCCTCTTCCTCGCCGCCCCCGACCAGCGCACCCTGCCGCGCCAGATCTTCTCGGGTGTTCGCGAATACGTCAGCCCGGCGATCGCCGCCGTGGCAGTCCTCCTCCTCGTCCTCTCGACCACCCTCCTCGCCACCGTGGAGTATCTCCGCCGCCGCGGCGCCCGCCTCAGAGCCTGAAGCCGCGCCGGCGCACGAACGCACCGAAATCGGCACGCTGCGGCGAGGCGTACTGCCGGGCCTTGTCCTCGAGCCAGCCGTAATCGGCGGCATGGCCGAAGCGCTCCGGCTCGCGCTGGCGGGCATAGGGCTGCAACGCCCGGCGCCGCGCGTCGTAGGCCCGCATGCGCTCGCTCGCACCCTCCTCCGACCAGCGGTCCTCGTGCACCGTGACGGCGAGCGGCAGGCGGGGCGAGATGGCCCGGGATCCCGCCGGATGGCCGAGCGCCAGCCCGGCCACCGGGAAGACGTGATCCGGCAGGCCGAGGAGCACCGCAACCTCCTCCGCCCGGTCGCGCAGGCCGCTGACGGGACAGGCGCCGAGCCCCGCGGATTCGGCAACGAGCACCAGCGTCGCCAGCACGATCGCCCCGTCCACCGCGGCGTTGAAGAAGGCGTCGAGATGGTCGTTGGCGAAGGCGTGGCCCCGCATCGCGTGGATCTGCCGCTGCCGGCGATTGTTGCCGCAGACCACCAGCAGCGCCGGCGCCAGGGCGAGCCAGGGTTGGGCCGGCACCGTCGCCGCCAGCGCCAGGCGCAGGGCCGGGTCGGTGGCGATCACGATGTCCGCCTGCTGCAGATCGCTCTTCGACGGCGCGCACAAGGCGAGCGCCGCGAGGCCGCGAACGAGCTCCGGATCCACCGGCCGCGGCGCGAACTCGCGGCACGAGGCGCGGCCGGCGAGCGCCTCGGCGAGCGGCGCCTCGGCGAGCTCTTCCGCCAGCTCCGGCACCTCGTCGAAGCGCCGGGCGAGCAGGGCCTCCATCTTCCTCTCCGGCATCACCTCCTCCTAGCCGCGCCAGGATTCCCGCATCCTCGCGACGATGACATAGAGGGCGAGCGCCGTCAGCACCCAGAAGAGCCAGGTGATCGGGCCGCGCACGAAGATCTCGGGATTGCCCCCGGACATCAGCATCGCCTGGCGAAAGCTGTCCTCGAGCAGCGGTCCCAGGATGAAGCCGATCAACAGGGGTGCTGCCGGAATGTTCAGGACGCGCATGAGATAGCCGAGCCAGCCCATGGCGAACATCACGGCGACGTCGAAGATCGTGTTGTTGACCGCATAGGTGCCGAAGATGCAGAGCACGAGCACCGAGGGTGCCAGCAGCGATTTCGGCACGTCGGCGACGAAGCGAAAGGCGCGGATCGCGACCGAGCCTATGAGGAGCAGGAGGATCGAGCTCAGGACGAGCCCCATGAAGAGCGCGTAGACGATGTCGGCATTGGTGACGAAGAGCATGGGCCCGGGCTGCAGCCCGTGGATCATGAACGCGCCGATGATGATCGCCGTGATGACGTCACCCGGAATGCCGAGCGACAAAAGCGGGATCAGCGTCGCCCCGCAGACCCCGTTATTGCCGGCCTCCGATGCCGCCACCCCCTCGATCTCGCCCTTGCCGAAATTCTTCCGGTTGGGCGAGTTGCGCTGCGCCTCGGCATAGGAGAGAAAGGCGGCGGGCGCGCCGCCGATGCCGGGGATGGCACCGAGCACGACGCCGATCAGGCTGCCCCGGATGATCGTCTTGAAGCAGCGCCGGACGTCGGCCAGGGTCGCGAAGCGGCCGCCGAGCCGGCGCGCCGTCAGGTGCTCCTCCTTCGGCTTGAAGACGAAGTCGATGATCTCCGGCAGCGCGAAGAGGCCGATCAGGACGGCGATGAAGTTCAGCCCGCCCATGAGGTTGGGGTCGCCGAAGCTGAAGCGGTCCGTGCCGTAGACCAGATCGAGGCCGATCGTGGCGAGGAGCAGCCCCATGGCGGCGGCGATCAGCCCCTTCACCAGGCTGTCGCCCGAGACCCCGGCGATGATGGTGAGCGAGAAGAGGATCAGCGTGAAGAACTCGGGCGGGCCGAAGCTCAGGGCGAAGGAGGCGAGCCAGCCGGCGAGCAGGATCAGGCTCAGATTGGAGATGAGATCGGCGATGCAGGACGCGTAGAGCGCCATGCCGAGCGCACGGCCCGCCTCGCCCTTCTCCGCCATGGGATAGCCGTCGAGCACCGTCGCCGACGAGGCCGGCGTGCCCGGCGTCTTGATCAGGATCGCCGGGATCGAGCCGCCGAAGATGCCGCCCTTGTAGACGCCGAGCAGCAAAAGGATGCCGTAGATCGGCGGCAGCGCGAAGGTGAAGGGCAGCGTCAGCGCCACCGCCATGGTCGCCGAGAGACCCGGGATGGCGCCGGCGACGACGCCGACCAGCACGCCGAGCGCGAGGTAGAGGATGCTCTCCCAGTGGAGCACCAGAGCGAGGCCGGCGGCGAGGTTGTCGGCGAGGCTCAAGGCAGCCTCACGAAGATGCCTTGCGGGATCGGCACGAGGGCGACGTGGGCGAAGAAGGCGTAGAGGGCGAGCGGCAGAAGGACGGCGAGGATAATGGCGGCCATGCGGTGGGTCATGCCGATCAGCAGCATGACCGCGGCAAAGGCGATCATAGACGACCAGACGAGGCCGAGCGTCGTGGCGAAGGCGCAAAAGGCGATCGAGCCCACACCCAGCGCCAGCAGGCGGGCGAGGCCCTGGGGAGAGGGCATGGCGGCCTCTCCCGTCTCGCCCGCGGCCGACTTGCCGCGCCACGCCTGCACGCAGAGCACGATGCCGAGCAGGACCATCACCCAGGCGAGGATCGCCGGCCAGAAGGCCGGCGACAGCACGAGAATGCGCACGTTGCGCGGCGTCACCACCCCCTCGGGCACACCGATGAGGGCCAGGGCCGCACCCAGCGCGATGACGCCGACGCCAATCCAGAAATCGGTTCGGGCTGCGATCAAGGGACCGTCCGTTCGGGCGGCAGGCGGAAACGCGGCGCCCGGAGCCCGCCTATTCGATCCGCATGTTCAGCTCGTCGACCAGCTCGCGAAAGACCCGGTACTGCTCGTTGACGAAGGCGACCGATTCCTCGGGCGACATCAGCCGGACGATCGAGCCGAAGCGGTCCATGGTCTCGAGAAAGCCCGGATCCTGGACCGCCTCCTCGAGCCAGCCGCGCCAGGCGGTGACCACCTCCTCCGGCAGGCCGGCGGGGCCGGCGATGCCCGACCAGCCGACCACGCTCTCGAGCTCGGGGTGGCCGAGCTCGGCCGCCGTCGGCGCGTCGAAGCCGGGCACGGGCTCCGCCGTCGTCACCATGAGCGGCCGGAGCTGGCCGTTGGCGACGAAGCTCGAGAGCGCCGAGGAGTTGGTGCAGATGAAGTCGGCGGTCCCGGCGAGCACCGCGGTCGCCCCCTCGCCGCCGCTCTTCATCGGCAGATGGATGGCCGATTCGACCGGATTCTCGACGCCGAAGGCGCGCAAGGACATGGCCGCGGCGATGTGCAGGAAGGAGCCGACCCCGGCCGAGCTGTAGGAGATGGTGCCCGGGTTCTCGTTCACCCGCGCCGCCAGCGTCTCCATGCTGTCGATGTCGGAATCCGCCGCGACCGCGCAGACGGCCGGGTTGATCTCGTAGACGCCGATGAAGTCGAAATCCTCGAGCTTGTAGGGCAGCGTGTCCTTCATCGCCGGGTTGACGGTGAGCGAGCCGACGCGCGCCACCGCCATGGTGTAGCCGTCGGGCTCGGCATTGGCGACCGAGGCGGTGCCCGTGGCCCCGCCGGCGCCGGCCCGGTTCACCGGCAGGATGGGCTGCGGCACCTTGGGACCGAGTGCGGTCGCCAGCGCCCGGCCGGAAAGGTCGGTGGCCCCACCCGGGGCGTAGGCGATGATGAGCTGGATCGGCTGCTCGGGATAGGCGGCGTGCGCCGGAGCGCTGAGGGCAACCGCGCCGGCGAGCGCCAGCCCCAGGGTGATCTTCGACATGGACTGATAGCCTCCTTGCTTTCTTGCCTCGCTTCTTAGCCTCTTGCGGCGGCCCGCTACAAGAGCTCGTCGCGGCGGTCGTCGGTCTCCCCGTACCGCCTCAAGGCCGGCGGCTTCAATCCGGCATAGAGCGCTTCGATGCCCTTGTTGACCAGCTCGCCGTGCCGCTCGAAGAGCGAGTTGCCGGTCGTGTCGCTGTCGACCAGGAAGGGCCCGAAATTCTCCACCCGGAAGAACCACATGGCCTGGGCGATGCCGAGCTCCTCGAGCCAGTGGACCGATTCGACCGCCTTCACGCCGCGCCCGAGCAGGGCACCCGTGCCGTAGCCGACCGTGCTGAGGTAGATGGCACCGCGCGGCGCCAGCACCTCCTTGTAGTCGTGGCCCGCCATGCCGCCCTTGCCGATGACGATCCTGGTGCCGGTCAGATCGAGCCAGTCCGCCATGTACTTGGAGAAACGGAAGGAGGCGGTCGCCGTCACCCCGCCGATCTTGTAGCCGCCCTTGTCGTCCGACGCCGCCGCCGGCGAGCAGTGGAAATTGACGTTGCTGACGGCGGCGAGGTTCGCCACCGGCAGCTTCTCCCGCTCGACCACCACCTTGTGGTAGACGCCCTCCCTCGCCGTGTAGACCACGCCGTCGAGGTAGACCACATCGCCCGGCTCGAGCCCGGCGATCGCCTCGGGCGTCGCCGGCAGGCTCAGCCGGTGCTGTCGAAGCTCGCCTCGCTGCTCGGCCATCCGATCGTCTCCCGGCGCATGTAGGGGGTGAACCATTGGGGGTCGGTGCGGTAGGTCGTCCGCCCGTCGGCATGAATGCGCGCCGTCGCCCGCCTCGAGCTCAGGCAGAAGGTGTGCACGCTGACCGGCATGCCGCCGGTGTGGGTGTAGCCGACCTCGATGTGGCAATCGACCACCATGGACGAGCCGACGAAGCCCATGGCCCCCATGCCGATCCGGTTGCCGAGCTCCTTGAGCTCCTGCTCGAGCTCGGCGATCCTGGGGTCCGGGTTGCGGTCGCCCACCACCCGAAGGCAGGCCGCCTGCTTGCCCATGGTCATGCAGACATCCTTGGAGCCGCCGACCCCGACGCCGACGATCGCCGGCTGGCAGGCGAGGCCGCGCTTGCCGAAGGCGATCAGCGTGTCGAGATAGACCCGCTTCAGCCCGTCGATGCCGTCGCCCGGAAAGAGCATCCGGTAGTCCGTGCCGAAGAGCCCGCCCTTGTGGACCGTGGTGAGGTCGATCCAGTCCGCGTCCGGCTCGAAGCTCCACTCGATCTCGGGCGCGTTGATGCCGACATTGTTGTTGTGCTCGGTCCGCCAGAGCGGATGCACACGGTTCGGGCGGAGCGGCACGTCGTGCGTCGCGCGCGCCGTCGCCGAGCGCAGCGCCTCCTCCATGCCGCAGAAGCCGCCCTCGATCCCGGCCTCGTTGCCGACCTTGACGAAGTAGCGGGGCAGGCCCGTATCGGCGCACATCGGCCGCCGGTCCTCGGTCGCCGCCTCCCAGTTCTCGACCATCGACTTCAGGACGAAG
This sequence comes from uncultured Geminicoccaceae bacterium, assembly GCA_964402505.1. Lineage (GTDB taxonomy): Bacteria > Pseudomonadota > Alphaproteobacteria > Geminicoccales > Geminicoccaceae > SLRI01. The sequence continues at coordinate 19,241 of CAYOCP010000043.1, read as the reverse complement.
CTCGAGAGATCGCCGGTCTCGAGGTCGATCATGTCCTTCACGCCCGAAAGATAGTCCTCCGGGATGTCGATCGCCGCCTTCTTCATGATCTCGTAGGCGGCGGACTCCACCATCTCGCGATCGATCATGCCATGCTCCCCCCCGCCATGCTCGCGACGGCAACCTGCGCCGGCGGCGCTCCGACAGCACCCTCGATCAGGCTCTCGCCCGGCCGCACGATATCGAAGGCGACCGGTGCTGTCTCCAGCCGGAGCCCGTCGCCGACCCGCCGGATGCGCGTGTAGGCGGAGGTCTCGAGCGCCCCCGTCTCCGGGAAATCCTGGCGGAAATGGGCACCCCGGCTGTCGTCCCGGGCGAGCGCCGCCCTGGCGATCACCTCGGAGAGCTCGAGCAGGCTCTCGAGGTTGAGCCAGTCGTGCCAGGTGAGGTTGAAGCGCCGGTCGCCATCGGCCACGCCCTGGCCCAGAAGCTCCGCCTTGCACTCGGCGATTCGGGCCATGCCGCGCTCGATTCCCGCGGCATCGCGGATGACGCCCACATCGTCCCACATCACCCGCGCCAGCCGGTCGCGCAGGCCGGCGAGATCGCCGGAATCCCGGGCGAAGGGCCGCTCGGCCCGCTCGATGCCCGCCTCGATGGCGCTCCTCGCCGGATCGCGCCACACCCCCTCGCGGCCGACGAAGGCCGCCATGCTGTCGCCGGCGATGCCGCCATAGACGGTCGAGTTGGCCACACCGTTGCCGCCGAGGCGATTGGCGCCGTGCACGCCGCCGCAATCCTCGCCGGCGGCGAAGAGCCCCGGCAGCGCCGTCGAGCCGTCGATCTCGAACTCGACGCCGCCCATCATGTAGTGCGCGGTCGGCACCACCTCGACGAGGCCGCCCGCCAGATCGAAGCCGCAATCGGCGCAGCGCCTGACCATGCCGGGAAAGAGGCCGGCCACCTTCGCCGCACCCAGATGCCCCATCGAGATGTAGACCCCGCCCATGGGCGTCGTCCGCCCGGCGCGCATCTCCGCATAGATGCCGCGGCTGACCACGTCCCGCGTCGCCCGCTCGCCGGCCGGATCGTAGCGGGCGAGGAAGCGCTCCTTCGCCCCGTTCAGGATATGCCCGCCGGCGCCGCGCAGGCCCTCCTCGAGCACGGTGCCGGTCATGCGCGTGTGCGGCCCGCCCAGAAGCCCCGTTGGATGGAACTGCACCATCTCCATGTCGCGCAAGGCGAGGCCGAGGCGGAGCGCCATGGCGAGGCCGTCGCAGGTCTTCTCGCCCGAGGGCGTGTGGTAGAGATACATGGTGGGCCCGGCACCGGTGGCCAGCAGCACCGCCTTCGCCTGGACGAAACGGTAGAGCCCTGTGCGGATGTCGATCAGCAGCACCCCGGCGAGGCCCGAGCCGTCCGCCGCCGGGACCAGCTCGATGGCGCGATGCTCCTCGAGCCGCCGGATGGCCCGGGAGCGCACCTGCTCCATGAGGCGGTTGATGATCTCGATGCCGGTCAGATCGCCCTTGTGCGCGGTCCGATCGAAGCTCTGCCCGGCGAACGCCTTCTGGTGCAGGCTGCCGTCCGGGTTGCGGTCGAAGAAGCAGCCGATCTCGTTCTCGAGCTCGCGCACCCGCTCGATCGCCCCGGTGCAGAGCCGCCAGGCGAGGTCCTGGCGCGGCAGCCACTTGCCGCCGACGATGGTGTCCATGAAATGCCGCTCGATGCTGTCCTCGGCGGCCAGGGCCACGTTGTAGCCGCCCTGCACCATCCGCGTGCAGCCGCTCTTGCCCAAGAGCCCCTTGACCGCGACCACGATGTCGAGCGCCGGACCGGCCCGGGCCGCGTGCAAGGCGGCGAAGAGCCCGGCCCCGCCCGAGCCCAGGATCAGGATGTCGCAGCGGCTCTCCTCGACGCGCATCAGACCACGCTCACGACGAAGACGAGACCGACCAGCGCCGTGCCGGCGAGCCCGGCATAGAGCAGGCGAAGCCTGAGCCCGTCACGGGCCGGCCGGGCCAGAAGCTCGATCGCCAGCACGCGGAGCCCGAAGGCCAGATGTGCCGCGAGGGCCACCACGAGGCCGAGCTCCGCGAGCTTGACCAGCGGCAGATCGGCGATGCGCAAGGAAGCGTCGAACGCCGCGGCACCCTCCAGCGCCCGGCCCAGCATGAGAAAATGCAAAGGCAGGAAGGCCGCGAGCGCCAGGCCCGAGAGCCGGTGGCCCAGGGCCGCCCACCAGCTCGCCCGCCGCCTCAAGACCCGCTCCCCGTGACCGCCGCCACCGCCCGCAGCCCCGACACCAGGAGGAGCAGGCCGAAGGCGACGACGAGCCAGTCGATCGACCGCCGGCCGAGACCCGTCCATTCGCGCAGCACGTTGCGCAGGCCGATGGGCGCATGGATCGCCGCCATGAGCACGAAGAGACCGTAGAAGAGCGCCCAGAGGAGGCTGCCCCGCGTGCGGCCGAGGATCTCCGCCGCCGTCAGGCCGCCCTCGACCGCGTAGAGAATGACCGCAAGATGGACGAGCACGAGCGGCGCCATGACCAGCGCCGTCATCCGCTGCAGCGCGAAGAGCCGAACCTCGCTCAAGGCCGCCGCCCCAGGAGGGTCATGAGGAAGCCCGCCCGCTTCAGGCCGGCGATGCTGGCGGTCGGGCTCAGGCCCTGGGGACATTTCTCGGTGCAGGCGCCATGGCTGTGGCAGGAATGGCAGCCGCCCGGTCCGAGCGTGCGCTCGAGCACGGCCCGCCGATCGGCGACACGGCTGTCGTTGTAGAGCGCCCAGGCGCGGTTGAGCGCCGCCGGCCCGAGGTAATGCGGGTCCCAGGCCACCACGTCGCAGGCGGCATGGCAGACGCCGCAATTGATGCACTGGATCGCCGCATCGGCCTCGCGCCGCGCCGGGCTCGCCGGATCGACGGCGGCCGGCGGGTCGGCCCGGCCGGCCGTGCCCTCGAAGGTGCCGACCCGCGTCAGCTTCTCGAGAAACCCGTCCATGTCGCAGGCGAGGTCCTTCACCCGCTTCATGTTGCGCAAGGGCTCGATCGTCAGCCGGCCATCGACCGCGACGCGCCCGACATGGGTGCGGCAGGTCCAGCGCGGCGTGCCGTTGACGGTCATCGCACAGGAGCCGCACACCCCGACCCGGCAGGAGAAGCGATAGGCGAGCGTGGGCTCCAAATGCCGCTGCACCTCGCTCACCACATCGAGCACGGTCTGGTTCTCGCGGGCCGGCACCGCATAGGCGCTGAACGCCCCCTCGTCCCCGCCCCGCCAGATTTTTACCTCGAGCGTCCCCTCGACCAAGAGCCAGCGCCTCCACCCCTCGCGTCACCTTGGACCCTAGCCGAAGGTGGGCGCCGGCCACAAGCCGATCGGCCGCGTCGATCTGGATTGCGCCCGACGCGCGAACGCGCAAATCTCGACCCGCCGTCCGGCTGGCAACCGCCGGATGTGCGACAGGGATCGCCTCGGACCCTGCCATGGACCTCTGGACGACAATTCGCCAAAAGGTGAGGGACCCCGGATGTCGACAATCGCTGCGGAACAGAACTTCCTCGTGAAATTCATCTTCCAGGGCAGGCTGGTGACGCAGATCATCATCGGCCTCGTCGCCGGAATCGTCCTCGCCGCCATCGCACCCGAAGCCGCCAGGGCGACGGCACTGCTCGGCAATTTCTTCGTCCGCGCCCTGATCGCCGTCGCGCCCATCCTCGTCTTCGTCCTGGTCTGCGCCGCCATCACCGACCACAAGAAGGAGAACCAGGCGCGGCTGGGGCCGGTCGTGGTGCTCTACATCGTCGGCACCTTCCTCGCCGCCCTGCTCGCCGTGGTCGCGAGCTTCCTCTTCCCCGTCACCATCCACCTGAACGTCAACCCCGAAGGCATGACACCGCCCGGCAGCCTCGGCGAGGTGCTCGCCAACATCCTGCTCAAGATCGTGGACAACCCGGTGAACGCGCTCGCCGAGGCCAACTATATCGGCATCCTCGCCTGGGCCATCGGCCTCGGCCTGATCTTCCGCCACGCCGGCGACACCACCAAGACCCTCATGGCGGACCTCGCGGAGGCGATCACGAAGATCGTCAAGACCGTCATCCGCCTCGCGCCCATCGGCATTTTCGGCATCGTCGCCTCGACCATCGCCGAGACCGGCTTCGGCACCCTCGCCGGCTACGCCAACCTGCTGATCCTGCTCTTGGGCTGCATGCTCGCCATGGCGCTGATCGTCAACCCGATCCTGGTCTACCTGGCCATGCGCCGCAATCCCTACCCCCTCGTCTTCACCTGCCTCAAGGAATCGGGGATCACCGCCTTCTTCATGCGCAGCTCGGCCGCCAACATCCCGGTCAACATGGAGCTCTGCCGGCGCATGAACCTCGACGAGGAGACCTATCCCGTCACCATCCCCATCGGCGCCACCGTCAACATGGCCGGCGCCGCCATCACCATCACCGTCATGACCCTGACCGCGGTGCACACGCTCGGCGTCGATGTCGGCTTCCTCATGGCCCTGCTCCTGAGCATCGTCGCCGCCGTCAGCGCCGCCGGCGCCTCCGGCGTGGCCGGCGGCTCGCTCCTGCTGATCCCGCTCGCCTGCAGCCTCTTCGGCATCGACAACGAGACCGCCATGCAGGTGGTGAGCGTCGGCTTCATCATCGGCGTCTTGCAGGATTCGGCCGAGACGGCCCTCAACTCCTCGACCGACGTGCTCTTCACCGCCGCCGGCTCCTACAAGCCGGGCGACCCCTACCCGCGCAAGCTGCCGCGCGAGGCCATGGCGGTCTAGCACGCTTGTCGCCGCCCGAGCCCGCTGCTAGCACCCTTCCCGGGGAGGGGCGCATGCGGCTCACGGACATCGAGGAGGCCATGGCGCGGGGCGATCACGGCGCGCCGCGGCAATGGGCGATGCAGCACATGCGGCAGGTCGGCCGCACCTTCGACGCCGCCGACCTCGTCCCGGTGCACCAGGCCCACATCATGGCCGACACGGAAAGCCTCGGCGAAGCCGGCGTCGCCTTCCTCGAAGGCCTGGCCGCGGCACCCCCGGCCGAGCGGCGGGTCCGCGTCCCGACCATCACCGATCCCCGCGGCATCGACTTCGCCCACTACCGCAAGCTCGGCCAGACCGACGCCATGGCCGCCCTCGAGCGCCGCGCCATCGATGCCTTCGAGGCCATGGGCGTGCTGATGACCGACACCTGCATCAACTACCAGACCATCATGCCGCCCTTGCCCGGCGAGCATCAGGCCTATGGCGACACCGGCGTGGTCATCTACGCCAACAGCGTGCTCGGCGCCCGCTCCAACTTCGAGGGCGGCCCCTCGGCACTCGCCGCCGCCCTCACCGGCCGCACCCCGCGCTACGGCCTGCATCTCGACGAGAACCGCCGGGGCACCCACCGCTTCGTGGTCGAGACCCGCCCCAGGGACCTCGCCGAATGGGGTGCGCTCGGCGCCCTCGTCGGCCGCGCCGCCGGCTCCTACTGGGCGGTGCCGGTGATCGAGGGCATCGACGCCCCGCCCGGCTCGGACGCGCTCAAGCACATGGGTGCGGCCATGGCGAGCTTCGGCTCCATCCCGCTCTTCCACGTGGTCGGCCTCACCCCCGAGGCAACCGACCTCGAGACGGTCTGCGAGCCGGGCTCCCTGCCGGTCCGGACGATCGGCGATGGCGAGCTGAAGAGCTTCTTCGCCACCTACGGCGGCGCGAGCGAGAAGGTCGACGTCGTCGTCTTCGCCGCCCCGCAGCTCTCCCTCGTCGAGGTCCAGCAGGTGGCGGACCTGCTCGACGGCCGACACATCCACGCCGATACCGTCCTCCTCGTCGCCACCTCGCCCGGCGTCGCCGCCGATGCCGACCGCCTGCGCCTGACCGAGCGCATCGAGGCGGCGGGCGGCCTCCTGCTGCGCGGCATGTGCTTCTACCAGAGCTACGCCCGCGAGATGGCCGAGGCCAATGGCTGGCACCGCCTCCTCACCAACTCGGCGAAGCTCGTCAACATCCTGGGCGGCTACGGCTACGCGCCGTCGCTCATGAGCATGGAAGCCTGCATCGACGCCGCCGTCACCGGGCGCACGCCATGAACGGCCCCCGCCTCCTCCGCTGCCACATCGGCGTCGGCCCCGTGGCCCTGGGCGAGGCGCTTGTCACCGACGACAATTTCTCCGCCCGCTACGACCTCGACCGCATCCAGGGCATCTTCTCGAGGCCGCAGCACAAGCTCCACGGCCGGAGCTATGTCGGCAAGGTGCTGGTCGTGAACACCGCCAAGGGCGGGGTCGCCTCGGCCTGGATGCTGCACGAGATGGCGGCCCGCGGCCTGGCACCCGTGGCCATCCTCTTCAACCGCTTCAACCCGATCCTGGCGCAGGGTGCGGCCCTGGCGGCCATGGCCGTCTGCGACCGCTTCCTGGACGGCGACGTCACCCGCCTGATCCAAACGGGCGAGCCGGTGAAGGTGGAGCCCGAAGCCGGCCTCGTCACCGTCGGCTGAGCCAGAAGGAGCACCGATGATGGCGACGACCCCGCCCTGGTCCATGGGCATGGACAATGGCGCGCTCCCTGAGCCCCTCGACCCCGCATGGCTCGGCACGGCCGAGCTCGAGCCCAAGGGCGCCTTCGAGGCCGGCTCCTTTCAGAGCTTCACCCTGACCTACACGGCCGGCCGCTACGGCATCGACGATTCGGGCTCGCTTCGCATCTGCTTCCGCTTCGCCTCCGACCAGAGCAACCCGCAATTCACCGATCCCACAGGCCCGGGCTACACCACGATCGAGGCCTCCAACGGAGCCGTGCTCGAGAGCCGCTTCGATCCCAAGGGCAATATCCGCCCCTGGGACCGGACCCTCTGGATCAAGGTGGTCAAGGGCTATCTCGAGCCCGGCGACCGCATCACCATCCGCATGGGCGATCGGACGCAAGGCTCCCCCGGCCTCAGGCTCCAGACCTTCTGCGAGGACAGCTTCGAGTTCCGCGTGCTGGCCGACCCCATCGCCACCTTCAACTTCCAGACCCTGCCGGTCCAGCCGACCATCCGCATCGTGCCGGGCCCGCCCGCCCGCTTTGTCGCCGTCCTGCCCACGCTGCGCGAGGTGGGCCGGCCCTTCGCGCTTCGGATCAAGGGCGAGGATCGCTGGGGCAACCCCTCCGACCGCTGCGACGAGACGCTCGGGATCGAGGTGGAGGGGCCGATCGGGGGAACGCCGGCAAGCGTCAGGCTCGAGCCCGGAAAACGGGCCTTCACCATCGAATGCCTGGCCGGCACGGCCGAGGGCGAGGGCCACGTCACCCTCACCGACAGCGCCGGCCGGCGCTGGCGGAGCAACCCCATCCGCCTCGAGAACGCTCCGGCCTTCCTCCATTTCTGGGGCGATCTGCACGGCCAGTCCGAGGAGACCATCGGCAACAACAGCGCCCTCGACTATTTCCGCTTCGCCCGCGACCTCGCCTTCGTCGATGCCTGCGGCCACCAGGGCAACGACTTCCAGATCACCCGAAGCTTCTGGGCGGAGCTGAACCGCATCACGGCGGAGCTCGACGAGCCCGGCCGCTTCACGGCACTGCCCGGCTACGAATGGTCCGGCAACACGGCACTCGGCGGCGACCGCAACGTCTACTTTCCCGAGGAGGGCCGCACCCTCCGCCGCTCCTCGCACGCCCTCATCGAGGACCGGAGCGACATCGAGACCGACTGCACCACCGCCGCCGAGCTCTTCGCGGCCTTCGCCAAAGCCGGCGAATGGGACGTGGTCGGCTTCGCCCATTGCGGCGGCCGCTACGCCGACATCCGCCAGGCCCATGACGGCCGCTTCGAGAAATCGGTCGAGGTGCATTCCTCCTGGGGCACCTTCGAATGGCTGCTGCACGACGCCTTCGACGCCGGCTACCGCGTCGGCATCGTCGCCAATTCCGACGGCCACAAGGGCCGGCCCGGGGCGAGCTATCCCGGTGCCGGGCTCTTCGGCGCCATTGGCGGCCTCACCTGCTACCTCATGCCGACCCTCGACCGGAAGAGCCTCCTCGACTGCCTGCGCCGCCGCCGCCACTACTGCACCACGGGCGGCCCCACCGGCCGCCTGGTCCTCGACGTCCGCGCCCGCTTCGACGCGGACGCCACAATCTACGCCGAGGACCCGGCGCTCGGCCCGGCCGAGGGCTCGAGCGGCCGCGAGGCCCTGATGGGCGACATCGTCCACCTGCCGAAGGGCGATCTCGCCCTCGAGATCGCCATTGCCGCCGCCTCGCCCATCGACCGCATCGACCTCTTCAACGGCCGCACGCTGGTCGAAGCCCGCCGCCCCCGGGGCGACGCCGCTTCCGGCCGGCGCATCCGCGTCATCTGGGAAGGTGCCACCTATCGCGGCCGCTTTCGCCAGGTGGTCTGGGACGGCACGGCCAGGGTCGAGGGAGACCGCATCCTGGAGGCGACGCCGATCGCCTTCTACAACTGCGACAAGACCCTGGAGCGGATCGGCGAGAACGGCCTCGCCTGGCGATCGGTCACGACGGGCAACCTCGCCGGCTTCGAGCTCCTGCTCGAGGAGGGCCGAAAGGGCCGCCTCCTGATCGACACCCCGCTCCTGAAGGTCGACATGGCGCTGGCCGAGATCGGCCCCGAGGACCAGGTGATCGAGGCCCCGGGCGAGCTCCCCCGCCTGATCCGCCTCTGCCGCCGCCCCGACACGCCCGCCACCCTCGCCTGGACCACCACCCTCCACCCCGACCTCGCCGCCGAGGGCGACAACCCCCTCTTCCTCCGCCTCGAGCTCCAGGACGGCACCAGAGCCTGGACCAGCCCGATCTACGTCTTCCGCGAACCCTAAAAGGGGTCAGGACTCTTTACAGCGCCCGCCGCCGCCGCTACGCTGCGCCCATGCCACGCGCACCCCGCACCGATGTCGGCGGCTTGGTCCACCACGTGCTCAACCGTGCCAACGCGCGGACGAGCCTGTTCGACGAAGCGGGCGACTACCGCCACTTCACCCTGCTTCTGGCCGAGGAGCGGGCCCGCGCCGGCATGCGGCTGCTCGCTTGGTGCCTCATGCCGAACCACTGGCACCTCGTCCTCTGGCCGCGCCAGGATGGCGATCTCGGCCGCTTCATGCGCCGGCTGACCCAGCGCCACACCCAGGCGCGTCACCGCCACCGGGGGACGCTGGGCCAGGGCCATCTCTACCAGGGCCGCTACAAGGCGTTCCTGGTCCAGGACGACGCGCATCTGCTCACCGTCTGCCGCTATGTCGAGCGCAACCCGCTGCGCGCCGGGCTGGTCGCCGCGGCCGCCGACTGGCCGCACGGCTCCCTGGCGCAGCTTCCCCGCCGGGGCGGCGCGCGGCTCCTGGATCCCTGGCCGCTGCCGCGGCCCCCGGGCTGGGCCGAGCTCGTCGAGCGAACCGAGACGCCGCAGGAGCTCGAGGCGCTCCGCCGCTCGGCACAGCGCGGCACCCCCTTCGGCGATCCCGCCTGGGTTGCCGCCATGGCCGACCGCTACGACCTCCGCTCCACCCTGCGCCCCCGCGGCCGCCCGGCGCGAGTCGCCCTCGACGCCCATGGGAAACGTAAAGAGTCCTGACCCTTTTTTCGCGGCCGACGGGGCGCGGGGAAGATCATCCTCGCCGCTTCGTTCCCCCTCTCACCCCGGGCGGCGGCCCATGTGCTGGAGGAGGCGCTCGACGGCGAGCCGCACCGCCCGGAGGTCCTCCTCGGTGGCCTCGCCGCCGGCGCGCCGCGCCGCCTTCAGCCGCTCGGTCGCCACGTCGTGCTCGGCGCGCAGGCTCATGAGCCCCGGATCGTCGCCCTTGAGCTTCGGCCGCACCTCGGCCAGCGCCAGCTCCATCCGCTCGAAGAACGCCCGGTTGGTCTCGCCCACGGCTGCTCCCCCTCCATGGCTTGCCCGGCGGGCATCATAGCAGATGTTCGAGGCCCGCGGCATGCCCCTGCATGGCGACCCGCCCGAACCCGAGCCGAAGGAAGCGCGGCCCCGCCGCGGCGGCCGGCCGAAACGCTGGTCATGGCGGAACTCCCCGGCTATCCGTGCCTCGCGACCCACGACAAGGTGAACGCGATGCGACGCCGGTGCCTGGCATCGACCTTGGCGACCCTGGCGCTCACGGCCTGCGCCGGCGCCTTCGGCCATGCCCCCGCCTACCCCCTCTCGGTCACCATCGCCGACCTCCGCTTCGCCGAGCCCGGCCTCCTCGAGCAGAGGATCGGCCTCGATCTCCGCTTCACCAACCCCAACCCCGAGCCGATCAGCGCCTTCGGCCTGCGCTTCACGCTCGAGCTCGACGGCGCTGGCTTCGGCACGGGCGTCAGCGACGCCGCCTTCGAAATCCCGCGCCTCGGCGAGGCGGTGGTGCCCGTGACGCTGCGTGTCCAGACCGGCGAGCTGATCGACCGCGTCCTCGCCTTCGACGGCAGCAGCATCGCCTACAGCATCGAAGGCGACCTCTTCCGGCAAGCCGGCATCACCGGCGGCACCCCGCGGCCCCTGCCGTTCGCCAGCTCCGCCGCCATCGCCATCCCCGACCTCGAGGCCCTGCTCGGCCGCCTGCCGGGCGGCTGACCCCGTCCCGCGGCACGAGGTGCCGAAGCGCTGTCCGGCCTGTTGCATCGGATGCAACATGCGTCTTCGGGTTGTTGCATCTCATGCAACATGCGCGCTCGGGCTGTTGCATGAGATGCAACCTCGAGACCCGGCATGTTGCATCACGTGCAACATTTTCCGAGGAGGGTTGCACGGGATGCGACGTTTCGGGACGAATGAACCCGACCCATCGACGAGCGAACCCGGCAAATCGCCGCAAAAAACCACGCGCTCGACGATCGAACCCAAGCTCGGGCAAAGGAACCCGGGGAGCGGCAACTGATTGAATTGAAAGGCGGTTTTGCGACCTTTCGGCGGTTGCGGACGGTCCGCCGACCGGCGCGGCCGAAAAGGGCCGATCGAACCCGCGCCGCCTTGCATCGGGCGGGGCGCTGTGATAGTATTATTTTCCTATTTCCCGTGACGATCAGCCGAGGCGGAGCGAGAGGATGACCGAAACGGAGACCAGCGAAAGGCCCGTCGAGATCAGGATCGCGGTCGCCGCCTCGGCCTCGCCGCTCCGGTAGCGCGCGGCGAAGAGGTAGGCGTTGATCCCGGACGGCATGCCGGCGAGCAGGATGGCGACGTCCGACCAGGGCGAATCGAGGCGGAACACATGATCGACCAGAAGCCAGACGATGGCCGGCTGGACCACCAGCTTGAGGGCGACCATGGTGAAGGCGAGCGGCAGCGCCCCCCTTATGCGATAGCCGTGGAGCGAAGCCCCCATGGCGAAGAGGGCCGTCGGCAGCGCCGCCTGGCCCAGAAGGTCCGCGCTCGCCGTCACCGGCTTGGGCAGGGCGAGCCCGGTGGCGCCGAAGGCGATGCCGCCGACGAGGCCGATCAGGATCGGGTTGGTGACGAGGCCCCGGGCCGTGTCCAGCAGAAGGTTCCTGCGCTCCGCCCCCTCGCCGCCCGCCTCGAGCAGGATGGTCACGGCGGTCATCAGGATCGGCCCGTGAAAGGTGACGAGGACGAAGAGCGGCAGGCTCGCCTCCTCGCCGAAGGCGGTGAGGACCAGCGGAATGCCGAGCAGGATCACATTGCCGTAGGCGCTCGAGAAGCCGGCGATGATCCGTCCGCGCCGTGCCAGCGGCTTGAGCCTGGGCGCGACGAGCGCCGAAAGGGCCGCACTCGCCACGGCACCGGCGAAGAAGGCCACGAGATAGCCGGGCGCGAAGCCCGCGGGCTCGCCCTGGGCCGCAAGGCTCGAGAACAGCATGACCGGGAGCGCGAACTGGAAGACGAAGCCCGAGAGCGCCCGGGTCGCCGCGGCGTCGAAGAGCCCGAGCGCCGCCGCGGCGAAGCCGATGCCGATGAGCGCGAAGACCGGCAGGACGATATCGAGAAAGACGCTCAAGCGGGGGACTCCGGGCGCTTTAACGAAAGCTTAGCGAATGCGGCGTAGCCTCGGCCCTGGATGAAGCCCGCCACCCCGATGCGCAGCACCTCGCGCGGAGAGCCAGCGATGCAGGAAAACATGCCGACCGCCCAACTCGTGCTGCTCACCGGCCACGGCGAGCCGGCTGCCGCCCCGTATGGCGACCGTTTCGACGACGAGCGTTGGCCGCCCCTGCACTGCACGCTCTTCATCACCGGCGCTGCCCTCGCCTGCTGGGGCGTCCTCATCGGCCTCGCGACCCTGATCCTCGGCTGACCGCGCCGCACGGACCGGCGGAATCGGCGCGGCGTCACCTTAAAGCCGCCACCGCCCTCGGGCCAAGGGTCGAGGGCGGCGGGGTTCCCGCACCGGGCGGCGAGAATGGGCGTCTCTCGCCTGGCCGGCCCCGACGGCGGCGCCGCTTGCCGAGGCGGCCCGGCTTCGGCACTCTGCTCTCCGGCGGCGGCCGGTCGGAGGCCGCCCTTCCAGGAGGTGCGTGATGGATATCGCGAGCATCCTCGCGACCGAGCTCGGGCGGCACCTGGCCCGCAACTACTGCTCGATCTTCGGCACGCTCCGACCGGAATACGCCGACGTCCTGCGCACCGTCGCGCATCTGGTCGTCGAGCGGATCGCCAACAGCGACGCGCTCTACCACGACACCGAGCACACCATCCTCGTCACCATGGTGGGCCAGGCCATCCTCAAGGGGCGCATGTTGGTCGAGCACGTGACCGCCGAGGACTGGCTGCATCTCACCACCGCGACGCTGGTCCACGATATCGGCTATCTGCGCGGCATCTGCCCGGGCGACGTGCCCGGCTGCTACGTCACCGACGCGCAAGGCGCCACCGTCATGCTGCCCGACGGCGCCTCGGACGCGGCGCTCGGGCCCTACCATGTCGATCGCGGCAAGATCTTCGTCCGGCACCGCTTCTCGACCGTCGCGGCGATCGACGAGGAGCGCATCGCCCGCAGCATCGAGCTCACCCGCTTTCCGGTGCCGGCCGACGACGACCACGAGACGACCGCCGACGAGCCGGGCCTCGTCCGCGCCGCCGACCTGATCGGCCAGCTCGGCGATCCGTACTACCCGCGCAAATGGAACGCGCTCTTCCACGAGTTCGACGAGATCGGCATCGCCGCCCCGCTCGGCTACGCCAGCCCCGCCGACCTCGCCCGCGACTACCCGCGCTTCTTCTGGTCCTCCGTCGAGCCGCACGTCCAGGCGGCCATCCTGCATCTCGACCGCACCCAGGAGGGCAAGGCGTGGCTCGCCCAGCTCTACAGCCACGTCTTCGTCGAGGAGCATCTGCGCCGGCGCGCCGGGCCCGAGCGCGCCCACAACCGCAGCACCGCCGGCGATCCGGCCATGCCTGCCGCGGCACCCGGCGGCAGGCGCGGAGCCGCGGTCCGCAAGCCCAAAGCCGGAGCCGAACGCGATGACCAGCCACGCGCCGCGCCGCCTGCTCGAGACGGCACTCTACGCCGCTGACCTCGACGCCGCCGAGACCTTCTACGGCGGCCTGCTCGGGCTGGAGCGGGTGAGCCGGGCCGGCGACCGGCACGTCTTCTATCGTTGCGGCCAGGGCATGCTGCTGATCTTCAATCCCGAAAGGACACGCCAGGCCTCGGAGGGGGCGCTGCCGGTGCCGGTGCACGGGACGACCGGCGCCGGGCACGCCTGCTTCGCCGCGAGCGCCGAGGAGATCGCCGGCTGGCGCCGGGTCTTCGAGGCCCACGGCATCGTCATCGAGGCCGATTTCGCCTGGCCCAACGGCGCCCGCTCGCTCTACGTCCGCGACCCCGCCGGCAACTCCATCGAGCTCGCGGAGCCGAGGCTCTGGGACATGGCCGACTGAGCCCGGCCCTGCGGGTCCGACCGACCGGCTGCCGCGCCTTTCCGGCATCGATCATGCGGCGCTCGCCTCCTCCGCCGTTTCGCTCTTGCCATGCGGTAACGTATGCGTTACCAGTTCACCCGCGACGAATTGATCGAGAACCAAAAAAAAACGACGTCGCCAGATTGCATCGCGGCAAGGTGGCACGACCACCCTGCCGCGATGCAGATCCCTCCCGAAAGCAAACGCGCGGCAATCGACTTCGGCGGGCTCGACCACGGCCGCCGGCCACGTCGCCTCGCGACTGTCGGCTCCCGACCCCTCGAGCGGCATGATAACCTCGTTCTCGGGCCGCGGACGCACCGTCCATCGACCAGCCCGGGAGGGAGCGATGCCGAATACGCTGGTGCTCGTCCGCCATGGCGAGAGCGCCTACAACGCCGAGAACCTCTTCACCGGCTGGCGCGACCCCGATCTCACCGAGACCGGCCGCAAGGAGGCCGGCGCGGCGGGCGCCCTCTTGAAGAGCCGGCATCTGCGCTTCGATGTCGCCTTCACCTCGGTCCTCCGCCGGGCCGAGGAGACCTGCCGGATCATCCTCGAGGTGCTCGGCCAGAGTGACCTTCCCGTGATCCGCGATGCCGCCCTGAACGAGCGCGACTACGGTGAGCTCGCGGGCCTGAACAAGGACGACGCGCGCCGTAAGTGGGGAGAGGAGCAGGTCCATCTCTGGCGCCGCTCCTGGGCCGTCCGTCCGCCCGGCGGCGAGAGCCTCGAGGATACGGCCGCACGCGCACGACCCTGCCTGGAGCGGACGATCCTGCCGCGCGTCCTGAAGGGCGAGCGGGTGCTGGTCGTGGCCCACGGCAACAGCCTGCGGGCGCTCGTGATGATGCTGGACGGCCTCGACGAGGCCGCCATCGTGACCCTCGAGATCCCGACCGGCGTGCCCATGGTCTACGCGCTGGACGGCCAGGGCCGCGTCTGCCGCAAGGAGATCCTCACCGATCTCCCGAGCGCCTGATCGCCGCCCCGAGCCGCTCGCCGCGCCGGCAAGGCGGGCTCAGAGCGTGTTCAGCGGCACCTTGAGGAAGCGCTTGCCCGAAGGGTCGGGGTCGGGCAGCCGGCCCGCCTTCATGTTCACCTGCAGGGACGGAATGATGAGCCGGGGCATGGCGAGCGTCTTGTCGCGGGCCTCGCGCATGGCGACGAAGTCGTCCTCGCTGGTGCCGTCCTTGACGTGGATATTGTGCCGGCGCTCGGCCTCGACCGTGGTCTCCCAGGCGATGTCGCGGCCGTTCGGCCCGTAGTCGTGGCACATGAAGAGCCGCATCGCGCCCGGCAGCTCGAGCACGCGGCGGATCGAGCGATAGAGGGTGCGCGCGTCGCCACCGGGAAAATCGGCACGGGCGCTGCCGCCATCGGGCATGAAGAGCGTGTCCCCGACGAAGGCGGCATCGCCCACGATATGCGTCATGCAGGCCGGCGTGTGGCCGGGAGTGTGGATCGCCACCGCCCGCATCGTGCCGATCCCGTAGCTGTCGCCGTCCGCGAACAGGCGGTCGAACTGCGAGCCGTCGCGCTGGAACTCGGTGCCCTCGTTGAAGACCTTGCCGAACGTCTCCTGAACGATCCTGATGCCCTCGCCGATGCCGAGCCTGCCGCCGAGCTCGCGCTGGATGTAGGGCGCGGCGGAGAGATGGTCGGCATGCGCATGCGTCTCGATCAGCCATTCCACCTCGAGCCCGTTTTGGCGGACGAAGGCGATGATCGCATCGGCGTTGTCGTAGGCGATACGGCCTGCGGCGTAATCGATGTCCATGACCGAATCGATCACCGCGCAGGCGCTGGATGCCGGGTCCTTGACGACGTAGCTGATCGTGTTGGTGGCGGGATCGGGAAACGCCGTCACCGCGGGCTTCAGACCCAGATCGACCTCCGGAACGAAGCTTTCGGCCATGCTGCTCATGCACCCCCTCCCCGGCCGTCTGGCCGCTGGCATGCCATCCATATATTCTCTTTCTTGCGATCATCAATCGGCGGGTGGCGGCGCGGGCCGCGCCTTGCCACCGCCGCAGGGCGGAGGCAGGATCGTCCGCATCTCGCGAACGGCGCTTTCGCCTCGATCCGCCCCTTTCGCCGCGCAAGCCGGGAAGACGCACCTTCATGTCGCACGATCACGCCGGCCATTCCCACGGTGACTTGCCGGCGAGCGAGGGACGGCTGGCGCTCGCCGTCCTCGTCAATGTCGGGCTCACGGTCGTTCAGGTGGTGGGCGGCATCTTCTCCGGCAGCCTGGCGCTGATCGCCGACGCCCTGCACAACTTCTCGGATGCCGCGTCGCTCGGCATCGCCTGGGGGGCCCGGCACATCGCCCGGCGCCCGGCCGACGCCTCGATGACCTTCGGCTACGCCCGGGCCGAGATCATTGCAGCGCTCATCAACTTCACGACCCTGATCCTGCTCGGCCTCTACCTCGCCTACGAGGCCGTGCTCAGGCTGCTCGACCCGGAGCCGGTCGCGGGCTGGACGGTGGTGGTGGTCGCGGCGGTCGCCCTGGTGATCGATCTCGTCACCGCCCTTCTGACCTACGCCGGATCGCGCGACAGCATGAACATCCGTGCCGTCTTCCTGCACAACGTGGCGGACGCGCTCGGCTCCGTCGCGGTGATCGTCGCCGGGACGATCGTGCTGCTCTACGACTGGACCCTCGTCGACCCGCTCGTGACCCTGGCGATCGCGGCCTACGTGCTCTGGCACGGCGGCGTCGAGATCGGCGGGGCCATCCGCATCCTCATGAACGCGGCGCCCGACGGCATCGATACCCGCGAGGTGGCAGGTGCGATGGCCACGACCGACGGCGTCGCCGATGTCCATCACGTGCATCTCTGGCGCCTCGACGAGCGACGCACCTCGCTCGAGGCGCATGTCGCCCTCGAGGCCGGCGCGGTCCGCCATCCGGCCATCGTCAAGGAGCGGCTGCGCGCCATGCTGAGCGAGCGTTTCGCCATCGGCCACGTGACCATCGAGACAGAGCTGCCCGGCGAGGCCTGCGCCGCGCCCGAGGGCGGGGCTCAGCCGCCGTCGCCCTGACCGCGCCGGGCCGCCGCCGAGCCTTCCGGCGGGTAGGGCAGCGTGTCCGCGAGCTCGCCGGCCATGCCGGAATCCATGAACGGAAAGGGCAGCGTGCCGGTTTTGCGCCAGCGCGCCACCTTGGCCTCCGCCGCCTCGCGGCCGGCGGAATCGGGATCGCCTTCCCGGCGCAGATAGAGGGTCCGCGACGGGCGTGCCACGGCGGACCCGTTGCGGGCGACGATGTCGATCAGGCGAAGAAGGATGTCCTCGCGGATCGCGAGATAGCAGTTGTAGTCGCTGGCCCGCACATAGGCGAAGATCTCGATCTCGAGCGAGCCCTGGCCGAGCTCGACGAAGCGGGCCCGCGCCGGCTCGGACGCGACCTCGGGATGCGCGATCAGGAGGGCCCGGATGTCCGCCAGGATGGCGCGAAGCTGATCGGGCGTCGTCTCGTAGCTGAGGCCGAGCGAGGCCTTCAGCAGGATGCTGTCGCGCTTCGCGAAGTTCTCGATATGCATGCCGGCGAGGTCGCCGTTCGGCACCGTGACCACGGTCCGGTCGAGCGAGCGGATGCGGCTCGAGCGCAGGCCGATCGATTCGAGCGTGCCGAGGCGATCGCCGAACCGGCAGAACTCGCCGATCCGGACGGGCCGATCGGCGATCAGGGAGGCGCCGCCGAGCAGGTTCTGCAAAGTGCCCTGGGCCGCCAGCGCCACCGCGATGCCGCCGACCCCGAGACCGGTGACGATGCCGCTGACCGGCACGCCGAGACGGTTCAGGGCATGGACGAGGATGCCGAGCGCCATGGCGAGGCCGAGGATGCGAAAGACCAGCCGCGCCGCATGGGCGTCGCCCGGCCGGCTGTCGAGGCGGGCGACCGCGATGAACAGGTCGGCGGCGATCCGCACCATCGCGAAGCCGAGGAAGATGGCGCCCAGCGTGAAGAGGGCGACCCAGAAGACCTCGAGAATGGCGAGCACCGGCCCCGTCAGCCGGAGCTCCTCCGCGACCGCGAAGCGCAGGCCGGAGGCGAGCACCATGACGAGGAGCGGCAGCACGAGACCGACCGCCCAGGCGGGCGACGCGCCCTCCCGCGGCCTCGATCGGCGCCGCGGCGCCACGAAGGCCAGGGCCGCGATACCGAGGGCCGCGAGGTGCAGGACGAGGGTCGCCAGGATCTTCCAGAGCGGGATGTCGAGGATGCGCTGGCGCGACCAGTCGGGGGTCACGAGCCCGTCGTTCTCGCCGAGCAACCAGGTGAGCCAGGGACCGACACCGTCGCGCAGGACGACATAGGGATCGAATGGCAGGTCGCCCTGACGGCGCGGCAGATCGACGATCAGCGGATAGAGTGCCGCCGCCAGCGCCGGCGTGTCCGCGGCGAATCGAAAGCGCGGCCCCTCGCCTTCGTTTGGGGAATCGACGATGGCGAGGCCGGTGCCGGGAACCGGCCAGCGCTTGAGATCGATGCGGCGGACCGTGGCGAGGTCCGGGATCTCGTCGGGCGGCGGCAGGTCGATCCGGCCGAGAATCACGTAGAGGCGAAGCACGGTCTCGATGGCGAGTGGCGTGCGCAGCTCGAGCGGCACTTGGTCGAGGTCGATCAGCGCCGTGGCCCTCGAGCCGAGCAGGACACGGAGATCGCGCGCATCGCTTTCCTCCCGGATCCTGAAGGCCCGCTCGACCTCTCCGAAGAGCGACATGACGGTGGCGCGCGGGCTGTCCGTCAGGGGCGGGCTGAAATCGAGGGGCGACGGCGCCGCCATAGCCCCTGCCTGCAGGATCGATTGCAGAAGCGCGCAAAGACCCGCGAGCCACACGAGGCGCCCTGGAGCCCGCAAGATCCGCCGGACACGACACCCTCCAGTCTCGAGGCCCTGCCTCACAGGCCGCCCAGGCCGCGCTGCCGCGGCCGACAGGCGAGGACCAGAAGAAGACCCGGCACGGCGAGGCTGAGCCAGGCCGGCAGGGTGAGGACGAACTGGATCGGCGCCCAGACCACAGGCCCGAGATGCTTCTCGATCAGCGCCTGAAAGCCGACGAGACTGTTGCCGTTGGTGGCGAACCACATGGAGCCGATCGAAATCGGCCGCCAGGCGCCGCTCGCCCAGAGCGAGAGGAGCTCGGCGACGAGCGCGCCGCCGGCGAAGATCAAGAGGCCGAGACCGATGACGTAACCCAGTCGCCGCATCCAACGCTTCCCGTCCTTGCCCGCCAATCCACCATCCGCCCCCCGTGTTGCACACCCCCGGGCGTCTGGCTATGGTCCGGCCGGTCCGGAGGGATGGCCGAGCGGTTTAAGGCGCACGCCTGGAAAGCGTGTTGGGGGCAACCCCTCACGGGTTCGAATCCCGTTCCCTCCGCCAGTT
>CAYOCP010000042.1:0-33683 GCA_964402505.1 uncultured Geminicoccaceae bacterium | reverse complement strand
GGCCGGAGAACGCCATGGGCACAGCTCAGCTACACCACTCCATGGGACACGATCGGCCAACGCCTTCACGGCCGAAAGGGGCCGACAAATCACGGCTTCCTGTGGCTCATTTGCGCGAAGCTTCACGCCGGGGGAGGGTGCAAGCCTCGAGGAGGTCGAAAACGTTGCGGGTTTCACGCAAGGGCCGCACGGTCTCGATGTCGCCGTCGGGAACGTCGTCACCGCCGTCCCCGTGAATGACGTCGTCGCCGTCGGGGCCTTTCAGCGTGTCCGCGTCCGGGCCACCCCTGATCGTCGCCACCTGGCCATCGCTGCGAAGGATCTGGGCGGCAGCCACGTCGGCGGCGACTGTCACCGCTCCGGAAAAGGCCGCGACGACAAGGCTGCGGGGACGGGAATAGCGAGCGATGGCCGAGAGGGCGGGGCCAAGCATCGGCGCTTCTCCTCTCGTGGCCCTGCCCCAGGGGCCGGGAGCAGGCGCGGCTTGGCGGAACCGCCCCTTCTTGTCCGGTCACGACACGCCGCGAGGCAACCGTCATCCCGAGCGCACGAGACCGGGGGCGGGGCTGGCATTTCCGGTCCCGCACTTCGGGTCCGCGACGCTAGATCAAGGGTTTGCGAGCGCCGAGTTTCCAGGGATCACCCGTTCTTCGAGGGCGAGACGCCTCTTGGAGCCCGTGGCACCCTCGACGCTCCGGGGCCCGCCGTCCTGCCCGTGCGGCTCGCCGCTTCGTCGCTCATTCGACCACGATGCGCGCCGATGCCTCCTGCGGTGGCACCGACTTGTCCGTGACCACGACGGGATAGACACCCTTGCGCATGGGATGGAAGCTGAAGCGGGCCGAGCCGCGATCGTCGCATTCGATGGCTCTGAACGTCAGTCCCTGCATGTAGAACTCGATATCGGGCCCCCCGATGCTCAGTATCCGCAAATGCGAGTTCTCCAGCAGGCCCGGGAACTCGAAGTGAAAACCGCTTTCGGATGTGAGCTTGTCAAGACAGACGACGTTGAAGCGATAATAGCCGCCATTGGCGAGCACGAATTCCTCCTGCGAGAGAACCGGCTCGCCATCGGGGCCCTTCGTCACCTCCAGGAAGATGTCCTCGGGCGGACCGGAACCGATCACGCCGGATTCCTGCTGTGCCCGGCCGGGCACGGCGCCGAGAGCCACGACCATGGCCACGGCAGCCATGCAAGATGCGACACTTCTCATGGGCACAACCCCTCCTTTTGCCCGGGCCGGCTCCCCGCCGCGCCCGCCGCCGGACGCGCCGGCGGTCGAAAGCCTTCACGATACATTCATTCGCGCGTGCCTCAAGCTTTTCCGCGAGGCCCTGCATCGGAGCGGAGGACCCCGTCCTCGCTCGCTGCCGCGCCGGCGCGCTCGCCTTGCAACTCAAGGAGGATCGACGGATAGTCCGACTGGAGCCTTGCGACCGAAGGAGTGGCCCGACATGCGCAAGCCTTTCCCGAGCCGCGTGACGGCGGGTCTCCTCGCGGCGATGGCGCTCGCACCCGCCGCCGCCTCGGCCTTCGATGCCGCGGCGGTGGCGACGCTGCTGGCGGAGAGGAGCTGCCGCGGCTGCGACCTGCAGGATGCGGATCTGGCAGGGGCCGACCTCGCCGATCTCTATGCCACCTACGCGAATTTCAGTGGCGCCGATCTCTCCAATGCCGACCTGCGCGATGCCTACATTCCATTCGTCGATCTGACCGATGCGAGGCTCGAAAGCGCCACCCTCGACCGCGGCCGCATCTGGGACACGGATCTGAGCCGCGCCGACCTCTCCAACGCCTCGCTCCGGGGGGCGACGCTGAAGAGCGCCACCCTTAAGGAGGCGAGGCTGGACGGTGCCGACCTCGAGGGTGCCGTGCTGAGAAACGCCAATCTGCGCGCCGCGACGCTGGCGAAGGCGGACCTCACGCGCGCCGATCTGACGGGCGCCAGCCTCACCAACGCGGATCTCGGGGGCGCCATCTTCTGCAAGACGATCATGCCGGACGGCGAGGTCGAGAACGCCGACTGCCCCTGAACGGAAAACCAGGCGGAAAACCGGGACACGAACCGATCCTGCCGGTTGGGCGGAAAACCGGGACACGAACCGGTCCTGCCGGTTGGCCGGGGGGAAGGGGACCTGCCCTCGTCGCTTGCGCCCGCGCCTCGAGAGGGCGGATGACGTTGCATTTGATGCGACATCCGGCTCGAGACGTTGCATCTTCTGCAACATAAGCGGGTCGGATGTTGCATCTCCCGCATCATCCGGCACCCGGCGCGTTGCATGTCATGCAACATCGACCCCGGGATGTTGCATCTTCTGCAACGTCTGGCGACGAAGGAACCCGGGGGATCGACGAGCGAACCCGAGGAATCGACGCTCGAGCCCTGGGGCTCGACGAACGAACCCGAGCCTGGCGAACGAACCTGACGGCCGGCAACCGCCTGAATCGTCGGCCATTTCTGGCCTTCGCCCGGCCGAACCGTCGTGCGGACCAGCCCGCAAGGCCGATAACGCCGAAGGAACCGAAGCCCCTTGCCTGCGTCGCCGTCCTGTGATAGGAATATCGTCGGATACCGTTGTCCCGGGAGGCCGATCCGGGTGCCATGGCGAGGCAGGTCCGCTTCCTCGGTCCGGCGCGTGTCCTGCAGGCGTGGCAACACCGGGGTGACCTTGACCGCCTTGCTGCCGGGCGGCAGCGATCGAAAGCGCAGGGAAATGTCTCGATGGCGCGGTCGCCTCGCTCGCCGATCCCGGCGGCCCTCGCAAGACGGAAGGGCAGCCGCGTCGGATGCCGTTGCTCTCGCTTGTGAGCGCGTTCGCCGGCCGATCAACGACGAAGCAGGTGCTCCCTCGCGGGGTCTCCGCGGCCCCCGCAAGCCGCCAGGCTCACGTCCGGTCGGCTTGCGGCCGGCTCCGGCTTCGTCGCCGGCGCTCACCCGCGAGCCGATGCAAGGCCAGAAGGCCTTTCATCCGATCGTCGAAGGAGACGCGGCCAGCAGGCCACAGGGAAGCACCATGAGAACGTCTCGAACAGGCTCCAAGGGAGGCCGATGCTGTCAGCCTTTGGGATCTTCGCCCGCAACCTCGCTCTTCTGCCGAGGCCGGTCGCGGTGGCGATAGGCTTCGAGGTGCTTCGGGCTGGCATCGGCCGCCTGCCGCCAAGCGACAGGGCCCGGACGGCGCGCGGCCGAGCGATGCGGAACGGCTTCGGTCCGGTGGCCGGGCGTATGCTCAGACCTGCGAGAGTCCGTAATTCTCGAGGCCGATCCGCTCGATCAGGTCGAGCTCGGTCTTGTTGTGGTCCTGATGCTCCTCCTCGTCGGCCAGGATCTCGATGAAGAGATCGCGGGTGACGAAGTCGTGGTGCTCCTCCGCGATCTGGATCGCCAGGCGGTAGTGCTCGATCCCCTCGAGCTCGAGCCGGAGGTCGTTCAGGATCACCTCCTTCAGGTTCTCGCCGATGTAGAGCTTGCCCAGATCCTGCAGGTTGGGCAGACCACCGAGCAGGAGGATGCGCTGGATCAGCCGGTCGGCGTGGCGCATCTCCTCGATCGATTCGTCGTATTCGGCCTTGCCGCGCTTCACGAAGCCCCAGTCCTCCAGCATGCGCGCGTGCAGGAAATACTGGTTGATGGCGGTGAGCTCGCCCTTCAGCGCCTTGTTGAGGGCGGCGATGACGTCCTTGTGGCCTTCGACCTCGGCGGGCATGGCAAACCTTCCTGCTGTCCCGGGCGTTCAGCGCTCAGCCGCCCGGCGGGTTTCACGGCTCTCGCAAGCCGGCCCTTGGGCCGGCTTGCGCTACGGCACCCGCGCGCCACTCGTAGCGAGTTCCGGCCCGTCGCTCAAGCTGCCGGTCGCCGCCGCCTCCCGCTCGACCTTCAGCTCCTCGACGATGGCCTGCATGGTCTCCACGCAGGCGCCGCACCTGACCCGGCAGCCGAGCCGACGATAGACGCAGTGCGCGCGCCGGACGGACGGGTCGGCCGCCACCTCGCGGCAGTCGCTCTCGCGCAGCACATTGCAGATACAGACGATCATTCGCATTCCTCGTGGCGACCGGAGCCGTGATGTATGGAAATCCGCCGGACCGTCAATGCGGCGCATGACGCGGAACCCCGCTCTTGAGAGCTGTTCCAAGCTTCGGGGCCGTGGCCGGCGGCGCTGCCGGTCCTCGCCGGCCTCTCAGCCGGGCATTTCGGCCGCACCTTCGACCGGTGCCTCGACGGCGAGGCCCTGGCGGCCGAGAAGCCAGAGCAGGATCAGGGCCGGCAGGGCGAACAGGGTCGAGGTCAAGAAGAACGTCGACCAGCCGACGGCATCGGCGAAGAAGCCGGAGGACGGCACGATCACGAACTTGCCCAGAAGCTGCATGAATGAGGTGAGCAGCGCGTATTGGACGGCTGTGTAGTGGATGTTGCACAAGGAGGAGAGGTAGGCGACGAAGACGGTGGTGCCGAGCCCGGCGCTGATGTTCTCGACCAGGATGACCGCGTGGAAGAGGGCGAAGTCCGGCCCGACCCAGGAAAGGAGCAGGAACATCAGATTCGAGCCGGCCATGAGGGCCACGGAGAGTGCCAGCGAGCGCAGGAGGCCGAGGCGGAAGACGAGAACGCCGCCGACGATGCCACCGACCAGCGTCATCCAGAGGCCGAACGTGCCCGAGACCCAGGCGATCTCGGCCTTGTCGAACCCGACATCGATGTAGAACGGGTTGGCCATCAGGGTGAGGACGACGTCGGCGGCCTTGTAGACCGAGATGAAGGCGAGAATGATGACGGCGACGCCGAGGCCGTTGCGCTTGACGAAATCGTAGAACGGCTCGATCACCGCCCGCCGCATCCAGAGATGCACCCGGCTCTCCTCGGCGATCGGCACGAGGCCGAAATTGGCCTGCGCCCGGCGGCTGAAATAGGTGAAGCCGTAAAGGGTGAGCAGGGCCACGAGCTCCAGCCAGAAGCCGACCACGGTGAGCCAGACCGGCGCCATGAAGGCTTCCGCCGTGAAGGGGGGGGCGCCGAAGAGACCGATGGTCCAGTTGGTCAGGACGAAAAGGCCGCCGAGCACCAGCCAGCCGTGCAGGGTCGCGAAGAAGGGGGCCTCGGGTCCGATGGCGTACCACAAGGTCTCGACGGTCGCCCAGGCGATGGCGACGAGGGCGAAGCTCTTCGTGGCGCCGAGAGCATTGGGCGCTCTGGTGCAGAGCTGCCAGGCGAGCCGCAGCCCGAAGGCGGTGATGGCGACATTGCCGAGGAGCACGACGGCGCCGGCGAGCGTCCAGGATTCCGGCGGTGCTGTCACGATGCCGAACAGGGTCGAGAGCGGCTGCCACAACCCGAGCCCGATGACGGCCGCCAGAAGGAGGCCGCCGAGACCCTCGAAGGGGACGAGCTGCGCCGGCGCCACCTGGCGGAGCAGGCGATCCTCCTCGAGCAGCTCCCGGTCGATCAGTGCCGTCGAGGAGTGGGCCGGCTCGCCGATGGAGAGCACCGTGCCCATGCCGACGAGGACGAGGAGCGCCATCACGGTGTAGGCGGCGGACCAGCCGAACGCCTCGGCGATCAGCAGCGCTCCCGCGGTCGCCACCCACATGGCGATCCGATAGCCGAGCACCACGACACCGGCCCCGGCGCCGAGCTTCTCCCTCGGCAGGATCTCGACCCGATAGCCGTCGATGACGATGTCCTGGCTCGCCGAGAAGAAGGCGACGGCCACGGCGAAGAAGGCGGTCCACCAGAGATCCACGCCAGGGCTGGTCCGGCCGAGTGCGAAGATCGAGAGGACGAGGCCGATCTGTGCGGCGATCATCCAGCCGCGGCGGCGTCCGAGCAGGCTCGTGAGCGGCGGCAGGGGCAGCCGGTCCATGAGCGGCGCCCAGGCGAACTTGAAGGTGTAGGGCGCAAAGGCGAAGCCGAAGAGCCCGATCGCCGCCCGGGTGACCTCCTCCTCGCGCAGCCAGGTGCTGAGCGTCGAGGCGATGAGCATGATCGGCAGGCCGCTCGAGAAGCCGAGGAAGAGCACGCCGATGACCCTGGGGTCGCGGTAGATGGCGAGCGAGCCGAGCCAGCCTTGCCGGCCGAGCCGACGCCGAATGGCCTCAGCCATCGATCTCCTCCGTCAAGGCCGGGCGCGTGCGCGCATGCACCACCCGCTCCCGGCCCGCCGCCCGCTTCCGCACGGCCCCGCCGGAACGAGCAGCTCGCCGCCGGGCACCCTCCCGACTTCGCTCCGCCAACTCAGAAGAAGCGTTCGGGCACGCGGATGATGTCCCCCGGCAGGATCGGGGTGTCGGCGGTGACGACCACGGAGGGAGCGCCCGAGCCGCCGCGCTGGACCTCCACCGCATCCTCCTTCGCCCGATAGGTGAACCCGCCGGCGAGGGCGACCGCATTGATCACGCTCATCCCGGACGCGTAGGGGTACTGGCCCGGCGCGTTCACCTCGCCGAGAATGAAGAAGGGCCGGTAGTTCAGCACCTCGATGCTGATCTGCGGATCGACCAGATAGCCGTCCTTGAGCTTGGTGGCGATCCGATCCTCGAGCTGGCGCGTCGTGAGGCCGGCGGCATTTACTTCGCCGATCAGCGGCATGGCGAAGCTGCCGCTGCCGTCGAGCTCGAACTCGCCCGAGAGGTCCTCGTGGCGGAAGACGACGATGCGGATCCTGTCACCGCTGTCGAGCGTGTAGGCGGGGGCGCTGAGACGCGTCGCCGCGGCACCATCGGCGGCCGACGTCCCCAGCGTTCCGGTCGACGAGCCGCCACAGGCGCTGAGCAAGAGACCCAGGCCGAGCATCAACCCGGCCAGCAGCTTGCGGCAAGTCCTCGTCATCTTTCTCTCTCCACCGCTCCCATGCGCGCCGACCGCGCGCCCGATCAGCCGTCCCCGACGGACCCTTCGCCGTTCGGCACGATTCTTACTACCCGACAAATCTTACTCAAGGCTAAACGCGCCGCCGGGCGACGAGGGCGATGCTCCCGGACGGGCGCTCAGAGCTTGGCGACGAGGCCGATGCGGAAGATGTTGCGGTCGAACTCCGCGTCGCTGTCGTCCGAGCTGCGATGGCTGAAGTCGTAGGTGGCATCGACGCTGAAGCGGCGGTTGATCAGATAGCTGATCCCGGCGCCGGCCGTGTAGGTGTCGTCGGTCCGGCCCGTGCCTTCGTAGTCGTCGCGCACGTACTCGGCATTGGCGTTGAGGATGATGTTGCGGCGCAGCTCGTGGAAGACGTTCACGCCCAGCCCGGCGTAGAGATTGCCGGTCGCGGTGTCGCCCTGGTAGACGACGGTGGTCTCGTCGATGCCGGCCTGCCCGTCGAAGATGATCGATGTCAGCGGCGTGATGTTCCAGGTGACCCCGGCATTGCCCGCGAAGCCGTCGACATTCTCCAGATCGTCGTCGTCGTACTCGCGCCTGGTGTATCCGGCCGAGACCTCGCCGAAGATCACGCCGGTGAAATCGATCTCGGTGCCGATCAGCGCGTCGAACCCGGTCGAGTTCCGGTCGAGGCCCGGGGTCTCGTCGTACTCGCGCGCACTGCCGATCACCTGCAGGAAGGGGGCGATGCGCGGCGAGAGGGCGTAGCCGCTTCGCAGGCCGAGCGAGTACTCGTTGCGATCACGGTCGGTGTTGCTGACGTCGCCGGCATTGTCGAAGTCGAGCCTGAGGAAGCGGGCGATGGGCTGCACGTAGAAGCGGGCGAACTCGTGCCGGTGGCTGAGGTTGACACTCGTCCGATAGAGCTGGGTCACGTCCTCGTTGCCCTGCGAATCCGCCTCTTCCGCGTCCTCGTGCAGCCGGGCGAATGCCGTCTGGATGTTGGTCCGGCTGTTGCGAAGCACGTCGATGCGCCCGCCGAGGCCGACGCCGAAGTCCTGATAGTCGCTGTTGTTGTTGTCGGCGTAGAAGCCGAAATCGCCGAACGCCGTGGCCGTGAGCTGATGGCGTGACCACTGCGATTGCGCGGTGATCTCGGGCCGCAGCGTGAAGATGATGTCGTCCTCTTCGTCGTTGCTGGTCGCCAGGATGTTGTCGTCGTAGGCGACGCCGGCATCGAGGCTGGGATAGATCAGGAACGCCCGCGCCCGGATGCCCAAGGGATCGTAGTCGGGTCGCGGCCGATCCTGCACCGGCATGTTGCGAATGTCCTGCGCGGCCGCCGCCAGGGGCCCGAGAAGAGCCGCCCCGGCCACGAGGGCGCCGATCAGCCTGGTCGTCGTCATCCTTACTACTCCGCTTCAGAAGAGGCCCCTCGACGGCCGCTCGCGAACAACGGGCCCTGCGCGCCTGCACCTCGGTGATCGCCTGCAGCGCAGGCCTTTGCCATGCCTCGGCCCGGACCGGCTCGAGCCGACCGAACATGTCGCGTGCAAGCGATCACGAGCGGCGCTAGAACGGACCGGGACGGGCGACAACGGCGAGGCCGATGCCATCCGGCGGTCGTCCCGGCCCGGCGCTCATCCCGGCGGTGCCGGCCCGATCAACCATCGGTGCATCTATCCGGTTTGCCGAGGCGTGACAACCGAACGCGAGGGCGTTTTCTGCGAGATGTGCGCAATTGCCCGCAAACCCTTGATGCTGTAACGCGTTTGCCACGCGTCTTGCGGGCCACGTCGAGTCGGTTCCCCGGCAAATCTATTGCGAGTTGAGAAAACCCTGCTCAAGCGACTGTTCCAGCGTCCCCGCCCGGCCATCGACGAGACCCCCCTGGTCGGTGATCGGCCGCCCCGCGTGCCCGAGGGTGCTCGCGTCTACGCGATCGGCGACGTGCACGGGCGCATGGACCTGCTGCGCGCGCTCGAGACGAAGATCGTGGCGGATGCCGCCGCCTGCGCCACGCGCTGCCAGAACCTCCTCGTCTATCTCGGCGACTACGTCGATCGCGGCTTCGACAGCCGCAAGGTGCTGGACCATCTGTGCGACGAGCCGCCCTTCGACTTCGATCGGGTGATGCTCCTCGGCAACCACGATGCGTGGCTGCGGGACTTCCTCGAGGGCGAGCCGGTCGGCGAGAGCTGGCTGCGCTTCGGCGGCGACGCGACCCTCTTGAGCTACGGCGTGCCGCTGGCCCTCGACCGGCCGGCCGAGGAGCGCCTGACGGAGGCCCGGGCACGCCTCGCGGCGGCGGTGCCGGCGCGCCACAGAAAGCTCCTGGCCGAGCTCGAGCTCGTCCTGCCGTTCGGCGACTACCTCTTCTGCCATGCCGGCATCCGCCCGGGCGTGCCGCTCGCCAGCCAGGTCGAGGACGACCTGATCTGGATCCGCGAGCCCTTCCTGAGCTGGACCGGCGATGCCGGGAAGATCGTCGTGCACGGCCACACGGTGGAGGACGTGCCCGCCGTCCGCCGCAACAGGATCGGTGTCGACACCGGCGCCTGCTTCACCGGCAACCTCACCTGCCTCGTTCTCGAAGGTGCCGGCCACCGCTTTCTCTCGACCGGGCAGCCACACGCGCCGGCGATCTGAGAAAGCCTCGAACGTGCAAAAAACATAGCGCGATATGCTTTCGGTGGCGGTTGTTCACGCCTATCTGACCCGCGTGCGGTTAAGCTCCGCGTCCCGCGTCGGGACCGGTTCCGGCCGCCCGCTCACCCTTCGTTCGTTCGTCGGCCGGACTTCGGCCGCCTCGACCATCCCGCCGGGCGTCGAACCAGGCGTTGCAAAGGATCAGCCATGCTCGAAGCTCCCACCGGCCTGCGCGTGCTCGTCACCGGCGGGGCCGGCTATATCGGCAGCCACATCGTCCGTGACCTGATCGCCGCCGGGCATCGTGTCACCGTTTTCGACAGTCTCTACTCGGGGCACGATTGGGCGGTGGTCGGGGCCGAGCTCGAGGTGGGCGATCTCGGCGACCGGCAGCGCCTGGAGCGGGTGCTCTCCGCGGCATCGTTCGATGCCGCGATCCACTGCGCCGGCCATATCTGGGTGGGCGAATCGGTCAGGAATCCGGCCAAATACTACTTCAACAACGCCAGCAACGCCTTTCGTCTCTTCGACCTTTGCGCCCAGTACGGCATCCCTCACGTCGTCTTCTCGTCGACCGCCGCGGTCTACGGCCAGCCCGGGGTGGCGCTGATCGACGAGGACCAGCCGCTGCGGCCGATCAATCCCTATGGCGCCAGCAAGCTCATGGCCGAGCGGGCGCTTCAGGACATCGCGGCGGCCGCCGGGCTGGCCTTTGCCGTCCTGCGCTACTTCAACGTCGCCGGGGCCGATGCCTCGGCCCGGATCGGCGAGGCGACCCCCGACAACAGCCACCTCGTCAAGGTCGCGCTCGAGACGGCCATCGGGCTCAGGCCCTCCATGAGCATCAACGGGACCGACTACCCGACCGCGGACGGCACCTGCATTCGCGACTACGTTCACGTCGACGACCTGGCGGCGGCGCACGTGCTGGCCCTGCACCACCTGGTGCGGGGAGGGGATTCGCTGATCGCCAATGTCGGCTACGGCCATGGCTTCAGCGTTCGCGAGGTGGTCGACGCGGTGCGGCGGGTGACGGGCGTCGACGTTCCGGTCGAGCGCGGTCCGCGCCGCCCGGGCGATCCGGCGGTCCTGGTGGCCGATAACGCGAGGATTCGCCGGCTGCTCGGCTGGCAGCCGGCCAAGGACGATCTCGACGTCATCGTCGGCTCGGCCTGGCGCTTCGAGCAGGCGTTGCAGGAGATGCGGGGCGGGCTCGCCAAGATCGCCTGACCGGCGCGACGCGGATCGCCCTTTGCAGCAGCCGCGGCGCCGTGTAGTTCCACCTCCAGGTCGAGCATTTCGCCAGGCGCTTCGGGCGATGGCTCGTGGCGTCCCGTCGTCTGGAAGCCCGATCATCCCTTCCTTCAACGGCTCTCTCCCGTGCTTCCCTCGCCTCCTTCCCTGGCTGGCGGCCCTCTTCTGCGTCCTGGCGCTGCTGGCCTCGGCCGGGCCGTCCGGCGCGCAGCCGCTGCCGATGCAGCCTTCGACGGCGGCAGCGGCCGGCCCGTCGGTCGACGAGGACATCGAGGCGCTGATCCGCGCGATCGAGGATCCGGCCCGCCGCTCGGCCCTGCTCACGCGACTGCGGGACCTGAAAAAGGACACGACGACACCGGCGGCCAAGGCGTCGAGCGACATCGTGGCGGTCACGGTGGTCGAGGATCTGGCCACCGGGCTGCAAAAGCGCGGCGAGAATCTGGCCGACATCCTGACCGATGCCATCGCCTCGACGGATCAGCTGCCGGCGCTCTACGACTGGGTCGCGGACCAGGTCACCGACGACGCACAGCGCAAGATCTGGCTCGGCGTGCTGGGTGCCATCGTGCTGATCGTCGCGGTCGGGCTCCTCGCCCGGTCGATGCTGCTGCGGCTGCGGCCCGAGCCGGATCCCCGGCATCCCAAGGCGGTCCTTTTCGGCCGCTTCGCCATCGAGATCGCCGGCGCCATTGCGTTCGCCGGTCTGACCCTCGGCATGCTCTGGATGGCCGAGCTCGTGGCCGCGGCCTACGTCATCGATCTCGAGCCGGTCGGCAGGGCGGCGCTCGGCCTCGGCGCTCTGCTCCTCCTCGCCATGCTCTGGGGCGCCGGCGTCCGGCTGCTGTTCGGCGAGGACGGCACCGGCCTGCGCCTCACCACGGCCGGCGACGCCACCGCGGCGATCTGCCGAAAGGGGCTCCTGCGCCTCGGCCGGCTCGGGCTATTGGGATACGGCCTGCTGCACGCGCTCCTGATCCTCGGGCTGCCGGCACCCATCTACGTCTTTCTCCTGCACATTCTCTATTTGGTGACCGTTGCCATCGCGATCGTGCTCATCGTTCGGCTGCGTGAGCCCGTCGCCGCCACCATCCGCGACTGGAACGAGAACAGCGGCAGCCAGCTCGCCCGCTTCGTCCCGGGCGGCTTCGTCGCCCGCTTCTGGTCGTATTTCGCCATCGGCCTCGTGCTGCTGCACTATCTGGTCTGGGCGCTGAAGGTGCCGGGCGGCCTGTTCTTCCTCAGCCGGGCGACGATCTCGACCTTCGCCATTCTCGTGGTGGCGCGACTGCTGGCTCTCGGCATCAACCGCCTGTTCAGGGCGGGTGCCGCGACCGTGGCCGAGGGCGAGGATGCGCCGCCGCGGGCGCAGGAACGGGCCGACCGCTATCTCGAGCCGGCGCGGCTGCTGCTGCGCGGCGTGGTCAGCCTCGTCGCGCTGATCCTGATCCTCGCCGTCTGGAACACCGGCGTCGTGAGCTGGCTGACCTCACCGATCGGCAAGGATTTCTCGGCGCTGGTCGGCAGCCTGGCGCTGGTCGCCGCCCTCACCATGCTGGCCTTCGAGCTGACCGGCTATCTCGCCGAGCGCTTCGCCGACGCCCGGGATGCCTCGGGCAAGCTTCGGCACAGCAACCGCTCGCGCACGCTCGCCAGCATCTTCAAGAATGTCGCCTTCTTCTTCTTCGGGATGGCCGGCCTGCTCACGGCACTCAGCCGTCTCGGCGTGGAGGCGGCACCGCTTCTGGCCGGTGCCGGTGTCGTCGGCCTCGCCATCGGCTTCGGCTCGCAGGCCCTGGTCAAGGACCTGATCACCGGCCTCTTCATCCTGCTCGGCGACACCATCCGCGTCGGCGACGTCATCGACATCGCCGGCAAGTCCGGCGTGGTCGAGGGCATGTCGATGCGCACCATCACGCTGCGCGCCTATGACGGCAACGCCCACACCGTTCCCTATGGCTCGATCGACGTCGTGACCAACATGACCAAGGACTTCTCCTACGCGGTCATCGACCTCGGCGTGGCCTACCGCGAGAACACCGACGAGGTGATCCGGATCCTGCGCGAGATCGACGACCGGATGCGCAAGGAATGGCCCTTCCGCCGCCTCATCATGGGACCGCTCGACATCGCCGGCGTCGACACGCTGGGCGATTCGGCGGTCGTGATCCGGATGCGCTCGAAGACGCTGCCGGGCGAGCAGTGGGGCATCAAGCGCGAGTTCCTGCGGCGCATCAAGCTGCGTTTCGACGAGCTCGACATCTCGATCCCGTTCCCGCATCAGACCGTCTATTTCGGCGTGGACAAGGAGGGGAGGGCGCCACCCATGTTCATCGAGCGCTTGCATCGGCAGCATGCGGCCGACGAGGCGGTCGAGCCGTCGCCGTCCGTGGACCCGGCCGACATGCCGCAGGCGGGGGAGGCGGCAGCCTCCCGCCGGCCGATGAGCGTCGCCGTCGGTGGCACCGACCAGCTTCGGCGCGGCAGCGCCTGATGGCGCCGTCCTTGCGGCTCGTCGCGGGCGATGCCCTTTCGGAGGATCCGGCCGGCAGCCTGGCCCGGCGGCTTCGGGATTGGCGATCGCGGAGCTGGCGGCGCCTCGTCCTGCGGCTCCTGGTCCTGGCCCTCCTGCCGGTGCTCGCCGCCTGCGGTGCCAAGGGCACGGACGGGCTCGGCGAGGACGAGAGCCTGAGCGGGCCGCGCGTCCCCTACAAGGTCGATTTCGAGGGCACGGCCGAGAGCGATGTCGTGAGCCGGCTGCGCGCGGCCTCGAGTGCCGCGCAGGGTACCGATCGGCCGCCGCCCAGCCTCGCCATCCTGCGCAATCGAGCGCGCGACGACGTGCCCCGCCTCGAGGCGACGCTGCGCTCCCTCGGCTATTACGACGGCACCGTCAGCTTTCGCATCGAGGAGGATGGGGAGGCCCTGACACCGGTGACCGGTGTCGGTGTCGTCGACGAGGCCCTGGGCTCGATCACCACGACCATCGTCTTCGTGGTCGATCCCGGCCCCCTCTACCACTTCCTCCATCGCAGCATCGACGTCACGGGCGATCCTTTCGGCTACGAGCCGCCGTCGCCCGGCAAGCTCGGGCTGCACGAGGGGGCTCCCGCCCTGGCCGACACGGTGCTCCAGGCGGAGGCGAAGCTCTTGCGCGATGCCAGGGTGCACGGTCACGCCATGGCCCGCCTCGGCGATCGACGGACCATCATCGATCCCGCGACCAAGACCATGGATGTCGAGCTCCGGATCGAGCCCGGCCGCCGGTTCGCGTTCGCGGCGCCGGTGGTCGCGGGCCAGACCGATATCGACGACGCCTTCCTCGAGCGACGAACCAAGATCGAGGCCGGGCGGCGCTACGATCCGACGGATGTCGAGCGTGCTCAGCAGCGGCTGCTCGACACCAACCTCTTCACCACCGTGCAGGTGGTCGAAGGGCCGAAGCCCGATGCGGACGGCGCCTGGCCGGTGACCTTCGAGGTCACCGAGCGCAAGCCCCGGACCATCGGCGCCGGGGTCGGCTATGTCAGCGACGAAGGGCCGAACGTTCGTGCCTTCTGGGAGCACCGCAATATACTCGGCGCCGCCGAGAAGCTCCGGATCGAAGGCGAGGTCGGCCAGACCCGGCAGCAGGTGCAGGGCCAGTTCCGCAAGCCCGACATCTTCGTGCCCGATCTCGACCTCCTCGCCGGCGGCTCGCTCGGCCACGAGGACACCGATGCCTACGAGAGCACGGCAATCGAGGCCTCGCTCGGCGTCGAGCGGCATTTCAACAAGCGACTGAGCGGCACGGTGGGCGTCGCCTACCGGCTGTCTGACGTCACCGATCAGGACGACCAGAACCGCTTCGCCCTGCTCTCGCTGCCGGTCGGGCTGCGCTACGATCGAAGCGACAGCCTGCTCGATCCTTCGACCGGCTACCGCATCGTCCTCGACACGGCACCCTATTGGGACACCATCAATCCGGGAACGCAGTTCCTGAAGAGCCAGCTCACCGGCACCCGATATTTCCGCCTCCACAAGGATCCGCGGCTGGTCCTCGCCTTTCGCGGCGTCGCCGGGTCCATCGTCGGAGCCGAGATCGAGGACATCCCGGCCGATGTGCGCTTTTACGCGGGCGGTGGCGGCTCGGTGCGCGGCGTGCCGTTCCAGCGTGCCGGTCCGCTCGACGGCAACGATCCGACCGGCGGCCGCTCGCTGCTCGTCGCCAATGCCGAAATTCGCTACGAGTTCCTCGAGAAGCTCGAGGGCGTGGTGTTTCTCGATGGCGGCAGCGCCTTCGAGCAGCAGACGCCGGAATTCGGCGAGGCCTGGCAATTCGGCACCGGCGGCGGTGTGCGTTACATCACGCCGGTCGGGCCGATCCGTGTCGATGTCGGCGTGCCGGTTGACCGGCGCAAGGGCATCGACGACGCTTGGCAGCTCTACATCTCGATCGGCCAGGCCTTCTGAGCCGGCAGCCGTTGCGGCGGAGCGGGCGGGCTGGCAAATCGGCAACACCCGCACCAGATCATGGCGATGATCCGTAAAATCCTGATCGCGTTCCTCGGCATCGTCCTCGGCACGGCCGTGCTGCTCGGCGGTGCCCTGGCGCTGGCCCAGACCAGGCTGGCGAAGGACCAGATCGGGGGGCTGATCGAGAGCAGCCTCGATGGCGAGCAGCAGACGGCGCAGGTCGAGGACGTGAGCGGCTTTCTGCCCTTCGATATCCGCATCGGCCGGCTCTCGCTCGCCGATGACCGGGGCCGCTGGCTCGAGGTGGACAATGCCCGGGTCGAGATGGACCCGGCGCGGTTGCTGCGCGGCGAGATCCGCATCGACCAGGTCGGTGCCGAGCGCGTCGCCATCGAGCGCGCTCCCGACCTGCCGCCGTCGCCGGAGCCGGAGCCGGCGGCCGAGGAGCCCTTCAGCCTGCCGCGCGCGCCGGAGCTGCCGGAGAGCCTGCCGCGCGTCGCGGTGGAGCGTATCCATCTCGATCGAATCGAGCTCGGCCGGGCGCTGATCGGCCAGGATGCGGTCTTCAACCTCGAGGGTCACGCCACGACGGGGCCGGAGGGCCGCCATGCCGAGGCGAAGCTCGACCTCACCCGCATCGACCAGAAGACGGCTTCGCTCGATATCGGCGCCTCGCTGGACCTCGTGGAGCGGCGGATCGCCCTCGACATCGAGGGCAGCGAGACCGGCGGCCTCATGGCCTCGCTCACCGGCATCGAGCAGGCGGGCGATCTGAGCCTGAAGCTCGAGGGCGAGGGGCCTCTCGACGACTGGCGCGCCGACCTCGGCCTGAAGGTCCAGGGGCTGGTCGCCGCCAATGCCGGTCTGGCGCTCGCCTACGGCGACAATCCCTCGATCGATCTCGAGGCCGAGGTGGTGCCGGTAGAGGATGCTTTGCCCGAGGACATAGCCGATGCGCTCGGCGACCGGCTGACCCTGGCCCTGGCCGGCGGCCAGCGGGCGCCCGGCCAGTTCGTTCTCGACCGGCTGAAGCTCGAGAGCGGCATCGCCACCGCCGACGGCCACCTCGAGGCGTTGCTCGAGGAGAACCGCCTCGACGGCTCGATCCGGGTGAGCGCCCCCGACCTCGGCCGCGCCAGCGGCCTCGCCGGAACGAAGCTGGCCGGGCGGGTCGAGCTGGCGCTCGACGCCGAGGGCACGTTCAGCGAGCCCCGTTTCGAGCTCACCCTCGACGGCGAGGGCATCGTGGCCAACGCCTTCGGCGTCGACAAGGCCGATCTCGACCTCGCCCTCGACCTGCTCGGACCACTCGACCAGCCCTTCGCCGGGGCGAGCGTCGAGGGGGGCGGCACGATCGCCGGCATCACCCGAGACGGCCAGCCGCTCCGGCCCGAGGACACGCTGACGCTCGATCTCGACGCGACCGTGCCCATGGAGGGCGAGGCGGTGGTCGAGCGGCTGACCGTCCGCGGCCGACAGGTCATGGCGGATGCCACGGCGAGCCTGGCGATGCCGGGGCTCGCCGGCACGGCCCGGCTCGAGGTGAAGGTGCCGTCGCTCGGCGAGCTGATGACCGCCCTGGGACCCGATGCGCCGCCGGAGCTCGCCTTGGGCGGCGCCTTCGACCTTCGGGCCGACGCCGACATCGCGGATGAGCTGCAGAGGATCATGCTGAATGTGACGGCCGAGGGCACCGGCCTCTCGGGCCTGCCGCAGACGGCCGATGCCCTCGTCGGCAGCAACCCGCGTCTCGCCTCGCACATCGTTCTGGTGCCGGATGAGAGCGTCTCGGTCGAAAGCCTCGATCTCGCCACGGCGGCGCTCGATCTCTCGGGCCATCTCCAGCTCGGGCTCGACGAGAAGCAGTCCCTGAGCGGCGCGATGGAGCTTTCGCCTCTGGCCCTGGCCACCCTCGAGGGCCTGGTCGGCCAGCCGATCGAGGGCGAGCTCACCAGCAATCTCACGCTCGGCGGCACGCTGCCGCAACCTGAGGTCGTGTTGGATGCGAAGGTTGCCGATCTCGGCATCGCCGGCCGCCATTTCGACCGCGTGACCCTCGACGCGAGCACCTCCGGCCCCCTTGCCGAGCCCGCCGGCAAGGTTTCGCTGGCGGTCGAGCAGGGCGGCGACACGCTGGCGCTGAAGAGCGACGTCGCTCTCAGGGACCAGCATCTGGAGCTCGCCGATCTCGCGCTCACGGCACCCTTCACCGAGCTTTCGGGCGAGGCCAACGTGGCGCTCGAGGGGCCTCTGGCGACGGGACGGCTCGCCGGCCGAATCGGCGACCTCGCCGCTCTCGAGCCCTGGACCGGGCAGGCGCTCCAGGGAGCGATCGATCTCGACGCGACCTTCGACGGCAAGGCCGGCCGCCAGGATGCCACGCTCTCCCTCGACGCCACCGATGTGGGCGGGGATTTCGGCGATCTCCAGCAGGCATCCGTCGAGGCCAGGATCGAGGATGCGCTGGGTCGGCTCGGGGTCGACGCGACGATTGCCGCAAGCGGCTTCACCCAGCCCGAGCCGGGCTTCGTGCTCGACGATGCGACCGTCGCCGTGACCGGCGACCGTTCGCTCTACAAGGTCGACGCCAAGGCCGAGGGCGAGATGAACGGCCCCTTCAACCTCGAGGCCGGGGCGCGGCTCGATGTGCTGGGCGAGACGCGCAAGGTCTATCTCGACCGGCTCGACGGTGTGCTCCAGGCCCAGAGCCTGTCCCTCGTCAATCCCGCCACGCTGCGGCTCGAGAACGGCGTTCTCGATCTCGACCAGCTCGATCTGAAGATCGGCGAGGCCCGTGTCGAGGGCGAGCTGCGCCTCGACCAGCCCGCCAATCGGGCCCGCGCCGGGCTCGTCATCCAGACCCTGCCGATGCGCATGGTGGCGGATTTCGGCGGCCCCGACCTCGAGGGCGAGCTCACCGGGCGGGTGGATCTCGAGGGCCCGCTCGGGGCACCCGTCGTCAAGGGCGATCTCGCCATTGCCGGGCTCGCCCTCCGCCAGGGCGGCGACACGCGGGGACGTCCGGCGGATGTCGATCTCGGCCTCGCCTTGCGCGATTCCCGCCTCTCCATGGACGCGAAGGTCGAAGGCGTCGGCGACGGACCCATCACCCTCGCCCTGCGCCTGCCGATGCAACTCTCGCTCGAGCCCTTCGCCTTCGAGCTGCCGAGGACCCTGCCGGTCGATGGCCGGCTCGCCGCCGAGACCCGCCTCGCACCGCTCGTCGCCTTCGCGCAGCTCGACGGACAGCGGCTGGACGGCGCGCTCTCGGCCGACCTGCGGCTCGCCGGCACCCTGGCACGACCCCGGCTCGAGGGCCGGCTCGAGGTCGACGACGGCAGCCTGAGCGACGCCATCAGCGGCATCGTCCTGCGCGACATCTCGCTCGTGATCGAAGGGCAAGGCGATCGCCTGGCGCTCGCCTCGCTCAGCGCCCGTGACCGCGCCGATGGGCGGCTGGAGGCGAAGGGCGGCATCGGCATCGATTCCCGGACCGGCTTCCCTTACGACTTCACGCTGACCACGAGGGACCTTCGGGTCCTCGACAGCGATCTCGGCCGGGCCACGGCCACGGCCTCGCTCGAGGCCCAGGGCGACGCCTCCGGCGGAGCCCTGACCGGCAAGATCGAGGTGCCGCGCGCCGACCTCCGCCTGCCGTCGGGCGGCGTGGCCCAGCCGACCGTGCTCGACGTCGAGGTGCGGGGAGCGCCGCCCAAGCCGGATGCGCCGCGCCGCAAGGCTCCGGGCGGCACCGGCTACGTCCTGAAGCTGGACGTCGTCGTCGACATGCCGGCCCGCATCTTCGTCCGCGGCCGCGGCCTCGATACGGAGTGGGGCGGGCGCCTGCAGGTGGCGGGCACCAGTGCGGCACCCGAGATCACGGGCACGATCGACTACCGCCGCGGCTATCTGGATTTTCTCGATCGCCGCTTCAACATTCGCGAAGGCTCCATCCGCTTCGTCGGCGAGACGCCGCCCGACCCCCGGATCACGCTGGAGGCGGCGGCCCAGGCGCCGAGCATCACCGGCATCGTCCGGGTCACTGGAACCGCCACCGATCCCCAGCTCACGCTCACGAGCGAGCCCCAATTGCCGCAGGACGAGGTCCTCTCGCGGCTGCTCTTCGACCGCGACATGGCGAGCCTTACGCCCATGCAGGGCCTCAAGATCGCCAATGCCGTGGCCCGGCTCGAGGGGGGCGGGCCCGGCGTCGTCGACGAGTTGCGCGACCTCACGGGCCTCGACACGCTCGACTTCGGCAACGAGGATTTCGGCGCGGAGGGTACGGAGACCACGGCCAGCGCCGGCAAGTACGTCGCCGACAACGTCTTCGTCGGGGTCGACCAGGGATTGAGCTCGGGCACCACGCGGGCGCGCGTCGAGGTCGAGCTGACCCCGCAGATCACCCTGCGCAGCGAGGTCGACGACCAGGCCCGGACCGGCATCGGCCTCGAGTGGAGCATGGACTACTGAGGCGCCCTTCCTTCCCGAGGATCGACATGCAAGCCAGACGAAAGCCCGCAGCGACCCTTGAGGTCGGCCCCGGAACCTCGACCTTCGGCACCTTCGGCGACCTCAACCTGGTCGGCCTCTGGACCCTCTACGCCAAGGAGGTGCGCCGCTTCGTCAAGGTCATCACCCAGACCGTGGTGGCGCCGGTCGTCACCACCCTCGTCTTCCTCGCCATCTTCAGCCTGGCCTTCGGCGCCGACCGGCCCGACGTCGGCGGGGTGCCGTTCCTCGAGTTCCTGGCACCCGGTCTGATCGTCATGGCGGTCGTTCAGAACTCCTTCGCCAACACCTCCTCCTCGATCATGATCGCCAAGGTCCAAGGCAACATCATCGACTACCTGATGCCGCCGCTGTCGCCGGGCGAGCTGCTGTTCGGCGTGGCCATGGGCGGGGTGACACGGGGCATGCTGGTGGGTGCCGTGGTGTGGATCGGCATGCTGCCCTTCGTGCCGATGAGCCCGATCCACCTCTGGGCCATCCTCTATTTTGGCCTCGCGGCTTCGCTGCTCCTGTCGCTGCTCGGCTTTCTCGCCGCACTCTGGGCGGAGAAGTTCGACCATATGGCGGCGGTGACCAATTTCGTCATCACCCCGCTCTCGTTCCTCTCCGGCACCTTCTACTCGATCCAGCGCCTGCCGGACCCCTTCCATGCGGTGGCGCTCGCCAACCCCTTCTTCTACATGATCGACGGCGTGCGCTACGGCTTCACCGGCCAGTCGGACGCCAGCGTCGCCGTGGGCTTCCTCGTCCTCGCCCTGGTCAACGCCGTCCTCTGGCTCCTGGCGCTCCGCCTCGTCCGCTCGGGCTACAAGTTGAAGGCATAGGCGGCCGCGTTGACGCGTCTTCCAAGGTCGGCCATCTTCCGCGCTCCCCCGAGCGGATCTTCCCCCGATGAGCCCGAACGCCGCCATTCCCTCGCTCCTGCCCGTCTACAACCGGATCGATCTTGCCTTCGAGCGTGGCGAGGGAAGCTGGCTCTTCACGCGGGACGGCCGCCGCTTCCTCGATTTCTCGACCGGGATCGCGGTCAACGGACTCGGCCACTGCCATCCGCATCTGGTCCGGACCCTGCAGGAGCAGGCGGCGCGGCTCTGGCACGTCTCGAACCTCTATCGCATCGAGCAGCTCGAGCGGCTGGCCGACCGACTGGTCGCCTGCTCCTTTGCCGAGACCGTCTTCGTCTGCAACTCCGGGGCGGAGGCGATGGAAGCCTGCATCAAGATGGCGCGGCGCTTCCAGTGGCAGCGGGGCCAGCCCGAGCGCAACCGCATCGTCACCTTCGAGGGCGCCTTTCACGGCCGCACCATGGCGACCATCTCGGCGGCCGGCGGCGCCAAGATGGTCGACGGCTTCGCGCCGCTGCTCGAGGGCTTCGACCGGGTGCCGTTCGGCGATCTCCCCGCCGTCGAGGCGGCGATCACAAGAGCCACCGCCGCCGTCATGGTCGAGCCGATCCTGGGGGAGGGCGGCATCCGCCCGCTCGACCGGCCGTTCCTCGAGCACTTGCGCGCGCTCTGCGACCACCACGACATCCTGCTCGTCTTCGACGAGGTGCAGTGCGGCATGGGTCGCACCGGCCGGCTCTTCGCCTACCAGCATTTCGGCGTGACGCCAGACATCATGGGGCTCGCCAAGGGGCTCGGCGGGGGCTTTCCGATCGGGGCCTGCGTCGCCACCGCCAGGGCCGCCTCCGGCATGACCGCCTCCACCC
Organism: uncultured Geminicoccaceae bacterium; assembly: GCA_964402505.1. Taxonomy (GTDB): domain Bacteria; phylum Pseudomonadota; class Alphaproteobacteria; order Geminicoccales; family Geminicoccaceae; genus SLRI01. The sequence goes on along the minus strand of CAYOCP010000042.1, from coordinate 12,290 downwards.
ACGGCTCCACCTTCGGCGGCAATCCGCTCGCCTCGGCCGTCGCCAACGCGGTGCTCGACGTCATGCTGGAGGAGGGCTTTCTGGACCGGGTCGCGGCCCGGGCCGCCCATCTTCGCGACGGGGCCGAGGCGCTGGTCGCCCGGCATCCCGACGAGCTCGAGCTGGTGCGCGGCAGCGGGCTCATGCTCGGCCTCAAGCCGCGCCGCGCCAATCTTGAGGTCGCGGCCGAGCTGCGCGCCGCCGGGCTTCTGGTCGTGCCCGCCGCCGACAATGTCCTGCGCCTGCTGCCGCCTCTCGTCGTCAGCGAGGCCGAGATCGACCACGCGATCGAGCTGATCGAGAGCTGCTGTCGGGACCGGACCGCATGAGCGGACCGCGCCATTTCCTCGATCTCTCCGCCATCGACGGCGCGACGCTGCGCGCCATGCTGGAGGCGGCGGCGGCGTTGAAGGCCGGCCGGCGCACCGACCGGCCGCTCGCCGGCAAGGCGGTGGCGATGATCTTCGAGAAGCCGTCGACCCGGACGCGCGTCTCGTTCGAGGTCGGCATCCGTCAGCTCGGCGGAGCGCCCATCGTCCTCAATGCCCGCGAGATGCAGCTCGGCCGCGGCGAGACGACGGCCGACACGGCGGCCGTGCTGTCGCGCTATGTGGACGCGATCATGATCCGCACGGACCGTCACGAGAAGCTCCTGGAGCTGGCGGCGCACGCCACCGTTCCGGTCATCAACGGCCTGACCGACGCCTCCCACCCCTGCCAGATCATGGCCGATGTCTTGACCTTCGAGGAGCATCGCGGCCCGATCCGGGGCAAGAAGCTCGCCTGGTCCGGCGACGGCAACAATGTCGTCACCTCCTTCATCCATGCCGCCGCCCGCTTCGACTTCGAGCTGGCCATTGCCTGTCCGGGCGAGCTGCAGCCCGATCCCGAGGCGCTAGCCTGGGCCCGGACGCATCAGGCGCGGATTTGGGTCACCGCCGATCCCCTGGCGGCCGTGGCGGGTGCCGATGCGGTCATCACCGACACCCGCGTCTCGATGGGCGACGCCGATGCCGACCGCCGCCACCGCCTGCTCGAGCCCTTCGCCGTGAGCAGCGCCCTCATGGCGGCCGCGAGGCCCGAGGCGCTCTTCCTCCACTGCCTGCCGGCCCATCGCGGCGAGGAGGTCTCGGCCGAGGTCATCGACGGCCCGCAGAGCGTGGTGCTCGACGAGGCGGAAAACCGGCTCCACGCGCAGAAAGCCATTCTCGCCTGGTGCCTGGGTGGCTAGCATGGCCGCCATGAATGATCTCGCCACGTCTCATCTCGACATCATGCGGCCCTTTCAGCTCGAGCGGTCGCAACTGCGCGGCCGGCTGGTGCGGCTCGGCGCCGCGGTCGATGCCGTGCTCAAGGCGCATGCCTATCCCAGGCCCGTCTCCGACATGCTGGGTGAGCTTCTGGTCCTGGCCGGCGGCCTCGCCGGCGGGCTGAAGTTCGACGGCCGCTTCTCGCTGCAGGTGCGCGGCGAGGGCATCGTCCGCCTGATGGTGGCCGACGTCACCAATGACGGGCAGATGCGCGGCTATGCCAGCTTCGATCGGACCGGCTTCGACGCCGAGGACCACGACGAGGCCGATTTCGGCGATCTGGTCGGTGCCGGCCTGCTGGCGCTGACCGTCGATCAGGCGGCGGCCGGCGGCGAGACCTACCAGGGCATCGTCGAGCTCGACGGCCGCTCGCTGAAGGACAGCATGCTCACCTATTTCCGCCAGTCCGAGCAGGTGCCGACGGGCATCCGCTCGGCCGTCGCCTATGACGAAGGGGCGGCCCAGTGGCGGGCCGCAGCCGTCATCGTCCAGGCGATGCCGGAGGAGGGCGCCATCGCCCGGCCCGACCGCGACGACGACTGGCGGCGTGCCATGCTGCTGCTGCAGACGGCGAGCGACAGCGAGCTGCTCGACCCGGCGCTGGCGCCCGACACCCTGCTCTTCCGCCTCTTCCACGAGGACGGGGTCAGGGTCTTCGAGCCCCTGGACCTCGCCTTCGGCTGCAGTTGCGACGAGGATCGCGTCGGCCGCATGCTGCGTCGCTTCAGCCGCGACGAGGTGCTCGGGATGCGCGACGCCAGCGGCACGGTGGTCGTGACCTGCGAGTTCTGCAGCCGCGTCTACCGGCTGAGCGACGCCGATATCGCCACCCTGTTCGAGGACAGCCTGCATTGAGCCTGCGCATCGCACTCGGCCTCGCCGCCGCCCTCCTGATCGCCGCCTGCACGCCGCCCGAGATCCGCGAGCCGGTGGCGGTGACCAGCGCCAAGCCGCCGCTCGTCTTCAACCTCGCCGAGGCGGTCATCACCGACGCGAGCCGGATGCCGGACAACGCCACCTTTCGCGACCGGCAATGGAGCGAGCGGCTCAGGGAAGCGACCGAGGCCTTCCTGATCGAGCGCCTGGAGACCGACTCTGGCCAGGGCTGGCTGCAGGTGACGATCGAGGAGGCGCGCATCATCGAGCAGGACCTGCCGACCCAGACCGGCATCGCCGCGGCCTTCCGGCGCGAGCCCGATCGGGTGCTCGACGCGCACCTTCAGGTGCGCATCGCTGTCATGGGCGCCGACGGGCTCGAGCAGGCCTTCACCGACACCGAGGTCAGCCGTCGCCGGCCGATCCTGCGCAACACCTCGGTCATGGCGCGCGATGCCGAGGCACAGCGGCTGATCGGCGATTTCCTCGGCCAGCTCGACGACGCGCTGACCCAGAATGTGCGCCAGAATCTGGGCGCCTGGCTGATCTACCGGGAGGATGGAGACATCAGGTGACCCATGTCTTTCATCGTCACCTGCGACAGTCCTACCCGACCGCGGCCAGAGGCGACGGCGTCTACATCCTCGACACGAGCGGCAAGCGCTATCTCGATGCCTCGGGCGGTGCCGCCGTCTCCTGCCTCGGCCACAGCCATCCGGGCGTGATCGAGGCGATCAAGGCCCAGATCGACGCCATCGCCTACGCCCATACCGGCTTCTTCACGAGCGAGCCGGCCGAGGCCTTGGCCGATCTTCTGGTGGAGAAGGCCCCATCGGGTATCGACCGGGTCTATTTCGTCTCGGGCGGGTCGGAGGCGGTCGAGGCGGCGCTCAAGCTCGCCCGCCAGTATTTCCTCGAGATCGGGGAGCCCCAGCGCAAGCGCTTCGTCGCCCGCCGGCAGAGCTATCACGGCAACACGCTGGGCGCCCTCGCGGTCGGCGGCAATGCGCTCCGGCGCGCCCAGTTCGAGCCGATCCTGATCGATGCCGAGCACCTGACCCCCTGCTACGCCTATCGCGAGAAGGGCGAGGCCGAGAGCGAGGAGGCCTTCGGCGAGCGCCTCGCCGCCGAGCTCGAGGCCTATCTCGAGCGGGTCGGACCGGAAACGGTGATTGCCTTCGTCGCCGAGCCCGTGGTCGGCGCCACGCTCGGCGCCGTGCCCGCCGTCCCCGGCTATTTCGGGCGCATCCGCGAAATCCTCGACCGGCACGGCATCCTGCTGATCCTGGACGAGGTGATGTGCGGCATGGGCCGCACCGGAACGCTCTTCGCCTGCGAGCAGGAAGGCGTCGTGCCGGATCTCATCTGCGTCGCCAAGGGTCTCGGCGCCGGCTACCAGCCGATCGGCGCCATGCTGGTGCAGGCGCGGATCGTCGACGCCATCCGCGAGGGCAGCGGCTTCTTCCAGCACGGCCACACCTACATGGCGCACCCGACGGCCTGCGCCGCCGGGCTCGCCGTGCAGCGGGCGATCGAGCAGGAGGGCCTGCTCGAACGGGTGCAGACCATGGGCGAGGTTCTGGAGCAGAGCCTGACCGAGCGCTTCGGCAATCATCGCCATGTGGGCGACATTCGCGGCCGCGGCCTCTTCCGCGGCCTCGAGCTGGTCGCCGACCGTGCCACCAAGGAGCCTTTCGATTCCGCCTCGACCCTCCATGCGCGGATCAAGAAGGCGGCCATGGCGGAGGGCCTGATGTGCTATCCCATGGGCGGCACCATCGACGGCCGCGTTGGCGATCACATCCTCTTGGCCCCGCCCTTCATCATCGACCAGGACCAGATCGCTCTTCTCACGCAAAAGCTCGGCACGGCGGTCGATCAGGCGATCGCCTCCCTCTGAGCGGCGTGGAGAAGCGGGCGAACCTGCTGCCGAGGGACGGCATCCTCCACCTCGTGCATGAAGCCGTGACCGAGCCCGAGGCGGTCATGGCGCGGCTCCTCGTGGAGATCGACTGGCGGCAGGACGTGGCCCGTATCGCCGGAAGGCAGGTCAGGCTGCCGCGGCTGACCGCCTGGTACGGCGACGCCGGCTACCGCTACAGCGGCATCGACAATCCGCCACGCGCCCGCACGCCGCTCCTGCGCGAGCTCCAGGCGGTCGCCGAGGAGATCGCCGGCGCGACCTTCAACAGCGTCCTGCTCAATCTTTATCGCGACGGCCGGGACGGCATGGGCTGGCACGCGGACGACGAGCGGACGCTCGGCCGCGATCCGGTGATCGCCAGCTTCTCCTTCGGCGCCGTCCGGCGCTTTCGGCTCAAGCACAAGGCGGCGCCGGGCCTCGGCCTCGCGCTCGAGCTGCCCGCCGGTTCCTGCCTCGTCATGGCCGGCAGCCTGCAACACCATTGGCTGCATGCGCTGCCGAAGACGAGGCGGCCCATCGGCCCCAGGATCAACCTGACCTTCCGCCTGATCAGGGCCTGAGAGCGGCGCGGGTCGGAATGAGCCCCCAATAGTCGAGATCGAGCAGCACCTCAGGGAGGTATCGGCCATCGGCGTCGTGCCGCGGGAAGTCGTGGCAGGGCCGGTTCCTGGTGGCGACCAGCCGCAGCCGAAGGGCACCGCAATCGTCGCGTCCGGCGAGCGGAGCCTTGTCCAGCACCTCCGACCAGGCGAAGACGGTATCGCCGGCGACGGCCGGGTTGGCGTGGGTGCCGGCATTGATCGCGAGCAGGTGCCAGACATTGCCGAGGCCGTTGAACGAGAGCGCGCGGGCGAGGCTGATGATCACGCCGCCATAGACGATGACCGCACCCAGCCGGCCCGTGCGCTCGACATGGTCGTTGAAATGCACACGCGCCGTGTTCTGGTAGAGGCGGGTGGCGAGACGATGCTCGCTTTCCATGATGCCCATGCCGTCGACATGGTCGATGCGCTCGCCCGGCTCGTAATCCTCGAAGGTGAAGGGCGAGCCGCTGGCCTCGGGATCGAGCGTCAGCCGGCCGAGCCCGGCCGGTGCCGCGAGACCGGCGGCGTCGACCACGGGCGCCAGCACCGGCACCGACGCCTGCGGCGCCTGAGCCGCCGCGTCGCGCTTGCGCACCATGACCCAGCGGCGGAACTCGAGCACCGGCCGCGCCATCTGGTCGCTCGCGACCGTGTGCACGTAGAGGATGCCCGTCTTGCCGCTCGACGTCTCCTTCAGCCCGATGACGGTCGACTCCGCCCCGAGCGTGTCGCCCGGCTGGACGAGGCGGTGGAATCGGCACTCGGCATAGCCCAGATTGGCCACCGCGTTGAGCGAGATATCGGGCACGCTCTTGCCGAGAACGACATGAAAGGCGAGGAGATCGTCCACCGGCGGCTCGCGCAGGCCGTTGGCGGCGGCGGCCGGCATGGAGCAGTTGGGAAGAAAGCGCGAGCCGGTGAGGGCCAGATAGAGCGTCGCATCGGCGGCGGTGAGCGTGCGCGGCGTCGCGTGGCGGATCACCTGACCCAACTGGAAATCCTCGAAAAATCGGCCGAGGTCGGTCTTGCTCATGCCCGTTCGCTCCTGCACGCGACCGCTTCAGGCCGAGCCCCGACGCGCGGCCTCGCCACCTTCCACACACTTCTCCACTTCCGGTCAAGAAGCCAGCGTGCTGGACCCACCGATCGGTGAGGGTCGATGCACTGAAAGCCATTTCGGGGCATTTGGCCTTGTCGGCCGAGGCGATTCGTGTTTGATGGACTGCAGGTCCCGTTGGGGGAGAGCGAACGTGAAGAAAGCCCTGCTGATTGCCGCCGCCGTCGGCCTCGTTGCATCGAGCGCTCCGGCGCATGCCTGGAACCTGTATCAGTCGGGTCCCTCGGTGAACCAGGCCTTCGGCTACTACTCGCAGACCGTGCCCGCCACTTGGCGGGTGCCCCGGGTCCCCACGGTGCCGACCGTGCCGTCGGTGTCGCCGGTGCGCAAGACCCCGACCGTGCCCAAGGTCCCGACCGTGCCCCAGTTCATCTACTGGTGGCAGAACCGCTGATCGAGCTACCGGCCGCTGGGTTCCGCTGAACGTTCTGGGACGACAGCCGGGCGGGTGGTGACGCACGCATGCGATTGGTTTTTCTCGTATGCGCCGTTGCCGCCGGCCTTGCTGTGCTTTGGCTCGCCGTTCCGAGATTTGCGGCGTCGCTCACCCGCGCTCCCGGCAACCAGGCGGTGGAGCTGGCGTCGGTCGGTGCCGATATCCGCTACCCCTCTTATGAACGCGCCGTCGCGGCACTGAAGAGTTCCCTTTTCTTTCTCGACCAACGGCGGACCCATGTCGATCTGGTGATCCTTCACCGCAACATCGGCCAGCAGGCCGAGATCGACCCGTTCCGACGCTCGGACGCCAACGAGGCCGCCATCGAGGCGATGCAGGCGAGCCTGCCGCTGTCACCGGTCGAGCCGACCGGCTGGCTGCTCACTGCCGAAAGCCTCGCGGACCAGGGCGAGCTCGACGAAGCGGCACAGGCGCTCGACTGGTCGCTCTTCACCGGCGGCTTCCTTCGCCCGCATGCGTGGCCGCGGACCCTGCTCGGCTTCCGCCTCTGGGGGCGGCTCGAGGAGAAGACGCGCGACCGTCTGATGGAAAGCGTCACGGCGGCGCTCGAGGACGAGCCCGATCTTCTGGTCGCCGCCGCGACCGAGGCGGAAGTCGTGGACGACATCGAGCGCCGGTTGCGGCAGCGCGCGGCGCTCGACCCGACGCCGCTCGCGAAATTCGAGATCGCACGGCTGCGATTGCGCTATGTGGACGTCACGCCACCCGCCGAGAGCCTGGAGCCCATCGACATGCGCAGCCTAGTGGCGGCGAGCACGCTCCTGATCACCGCGAGCCTGCCAACGTTCGCCGACGCCATGACCGTCGAGCAGTATCTGGCCATCACCCGCGACGAGGTGCCGGGCCAGCCCCCGGAAAGCGTGCTGCCCTATCTCACCGGCGCCCTCGACGGGCTCTTGATGCTCGGCACACTCGAAGCGCGCGATGGCACGCCGCTCTTTTGCATGCCGCCCCAGGAAGCCGTCACGATCGACGTCGCCGCCTTCAAGCTCTCGCTCGACGCCATGCTCGCCCAGTTCCAGAAGGAGCAGCCCGATTTCCAGGAGCTGGCGCGCTCGCGCAGCATCGGCCTCGCCGCCCTGCAGCTCCTGGTGACCCTGCATCCCTGCGAGGACGCTAGCGGAGATTGACCGCGGCGTCGCGCCAGATGCCGATCTCCCGGCTGCGGGCGATGAGCTGCAGCGAGTGGTAGAGCGGCGGTGCCTCGGGCCGCGTGAAGGCCCAGCCCTGCCGGAGCATCTCCTGCGCGAGATCCCGGCGATCGTCCAGCATCCGCTCACCCGCCACGGTGCAGCGCCCGTCCAGGAGGTCGGCGCTCCGCCGCCCGACGATGTCGCAATGCACGAAGCCACGGACCAGATCCTCGAGGATCAGCACGGCGCGCGGGCCGCACGAGGTCGGCACCGTCGCCTGACGGCAGGTCCGGTCATAGGTCGGGATGTCGATGCCGAAGAGCGCCACCTCGCGCCCGCCGATCACCACGTAGCCATTGCCGGTCACCCGCGCGAAGCCTTCGATGCTCTGGGCGAGCGCCACCCATGGCAGCAGGCCCAGCGCCAGCGCCAGCCTCAGGCTAGTAGATCGGAAAGCGTGCGCAGAGCGCTGCCACGCGCTCGCCCACGGCAGCCTCGACCTCGCCATTGCCCTCCGCTCCGTTGGCGGCGAGTCCGTCGAGCACGTCGCCGATCGCCATGCCGATCTCGCGGAACTCGGTTTGGCCGAAACCGCGCGTCGTGCCGGCCGGCGTGCCGAGACGGATGCCCGAGGTGACCGTCGGCTTCTCGGGATCGAAGGGCACGCCGTTCTTGTTGCAGGTGATCCCGGCGCGCTCGAGCGACTGCTCGGCAGCATTGCCCTTGACCCCCTTGGGCCGAAGATCGACCAGCATGAGATGATTGTCCGTGCCGCCCGAGACGATCTCGCAGCCCCGCTCGCGGACCACCGCTGCAAGGGCCCGGGCGTTGTCGACCACTCCCTGGATGTAGGTCCGGAACTCGGGCCGGAGCGCCTCGCCGAAGGCCACGGCCTTGGCGGCGATGACGTGCATCAGCGGGCCACCCTGGAGACCGGGGAAGACCGCCGAGTTGATCTTCCTGGCGAGCGCCTCGTCATTGGTCAAAACGAGGCCGCCGCGCGGACCCCTGAGCGTCTTGTGCGTGGTCGTCGTCACCACATGGGCATGTTCCATCGGCGATGGATGATGGCCGGTGGCGACGAGCCCGGCGATATGCGCCATGTCGACCATGAACCAGGCACCGATCTCGTCGGCGATGGCGCGGAACCTGGCGAAATCGATGACCCTGGAATAGGCCGAAGCGCCGGCGATCAGCATTTTCGGCCGATGCTCCCGGGCCAGCCGACCCACCTCGTCGTAATCGATCAGCCCGTCCTCGGCGCGCACGCCATAATGCGTGGCCTTGAACCACTTGCCCGAGAGCGCCGGCCGGGCGCCATGGGTGAGATGGCCGCCCGCGTCGAGCGACATGCCGAGAATGGTGTCGCCGGGCTCGAGCAGGGCCAGCATCACCGCCCCGTTGGCCTGCGCACCCGAATGCGGCTGCACATTGGCGAAACCGCAGCTGAAGAGCGCCTTCGCGCGCTCGATCGCCAGCCCCTCGACCACGTCGACATGCTCGCAGCCGCCGTAATAGCGCTTGCCCGGATAGCCCTCGGCGTACTTGTTCGTCAGGACCGAGCCTTGCGCCTCGAGCACCGCCCGGCTCACGATGTTCTCGGAGGCGATCAGCTCGATCTGCCGCCGCTGGCGATCGAGCTCGCGATCCACGGCATCGGCGATTTCCCGGTCGGCCTCGGCAAGGTCGCGGCCGAAGAAGCCGCTGCCGCGCGTCCTTTCGGTTGTCGTCTGAACGGGTTTCGCCTGGGCCATGCTCAGCACTCCACCAGATTGACGGCGAGACCGCCAAGCGCGGTCTCCTTGTACTTGGCGCTCATGTCGCGCCCGGTCTCTCGCATGGTGGCGATGACCTTGTCGAGGGAGACATGGTGCTGTCCGTCGCCGCGCAAGGCCAGCCTCGCGGCATTGATCGCCTTCACCGCGCCCATGGTGTTGCGCTCGATGCAGGGGATCTGCACGAGACCGCCGATCGGATCGCAGGTCAGTCCGAGATTGTGCTCCATGCCGATCTCGGCGGCGTTCTCGACCTGCATGTTGCTGCCGCCGAGGACGGCGCAAAGCGCCCCCGCCGCCATCGAGCAGGCCACGCCCACCTCCCCCTGGCAGCCGACCTCGGCCGCCGAGATCGAGGCGTTCTCCTTGTAGAGCTGGCCGATCGCCGCCGCGGTGAGGAGGAAGGTGCGCACCCCCTCTCTGGAGGCACCCGGCACGAAGCGGGTGTAGTAGGCGAGCACCGCCGGGATGACGCCGGCAGCACCGTTCGTCGGTGCGGTCACCACCCGCCCGCCCGCCGCATTCTCCTCGTTGACGGCAAGCGCGTAGAGATTGATCCAGTCGAGCACGGAAAGCCGGTCCTCGAGGCCCGCCTCCGGCCGCTCCTGAAGCTCCTTGTGGAGCGCCGCCGCCCGCCGGCGCACGCGCAGGCCGCCCGGCAGCTCCCCGCCCTTCCGGCAACCGCGCTCGATCGAGGCCTCCATCACCTGCCAGAGCGTATCGAGACCGGCCTCGATCTCGGCCGGCTCGCGCCAGACCCGCTCGTTCGCCAGCACGATCTCGGCGATGGCGAGCCCGTGCCGGTCGCCGAGCTCGAGCAGCTCCTCGCCGGTGGCGAAGGGGAAGGGCGGAGCGGCGTTGCGACCCTCGTCCCGCGGCCGCTCGGCTTCCGCGTCGCTCAGGACGAAGCCGCCGCCGACCGAGAAGTAGACCTCCTCGAGGAGCACCGCGCCATCGCCGTCGAAAGCCAGGAAGCGCATGCCGTTGGGGTGCTTGGTCATCGTCTCGAGCTGGCGGAACTGCAGATCCAGAGCCTCGCTGAAGGCGATCGTGCGCCGGCCCATGAGATGCAAGGCGCCGGTCTTGCGGATCGCGTCCACCAGCCCCGAAGCGGCGTCGGGATCGACCTCGTCGGGCACCTCGCCGGCGAGTCCCAGAAGGATGGCGCGGTCCGTGGCGTGGCCCTTGCCGGTGAGCGCCAGCGAGCCGTAGAGCTGGACCTCGACGCGCTCCGTGCGCTCGATCAGCCGGCGTGCGTCGAGCGCCAGGAGGAAGCGGTGGGCGGCCCACATCGGCCCCACGGTATGCGAGCTGGACGGGCCGATGCCGACCTTGAAGAGATCGAAGACGCTGATCACCATGAGCGGGCTCCCGACGAAGCCCCGCATCCTAGCAGCGCCAGCGCGCCGCGGCCATGCCGCCTCAATCGGCCCGGAGAATCGCCAGCGCCTTCTCGTATTGCGCCTCGCTCATCGCCGACCGCACCCGGCGCCGCACCTCGATCGCCGGCAGATGCCCGCCCTCCACCGCGCGGCTGAGCCAGACATAGGCCATCACGAGATCGGCCGGACCACTCCGCCCTTCGAACAACATCGAGCCCAGATAGAACTGGGCCCGGGCGTCGCCCTTCTCGGCGAGCGGACGCCAGATGCTCGAGGCCTTGGCGTACTCGCCGAACCGATAGGCCCTGACGCCATCGGCGACACTCGTCCCCTTGTCGTCGAAGAAGGTGAGCCGGCGAGGCCGACTCGTCTTGGCCGGCGGGGCCACGGGTTCGGTGCTGGAGCCGGCAGCGCCTTCCTGCTCCTCGAGCCCGCTTTCCGATGTCTCGGCCTCGGCGGGCGTCGGGGCGGCCTCCACCGGCCCGGCCATCCCGGCCGGAGCGGACGGCTCTGTCGTGCCGGGCGGCTCCTCGTCGCCGGCCGCGGGCGGCGGGGTGGCGAGAAGGGCCTCGATCTCGGCCTCCAGCTCCTTCTTGCTCTGGTCGAGCGAGCGAACCTCGGCGCTCAGCCGGTCGCGCTCGGCCTCGACCGTGGCGAGCCGCCGCTCGAGTGCCGTCCGCGCCTCGGTCTCCGTTGCGAGGTTGCTCGCCAGTTGCGCCACCTTCTCATTGAGCTGCGCGATCTCGGCCTCGGTGGTCGCCAGCGCCTTGCGCGCTTCCTCGAGGCCGGTGGCGAGGCGTGCCGCGTCCGTCACCAGCTCGTCACGCTCCCGGCTGAGATCGGCCAGCCGCGCGTCGGGTGGTGGGGGCAGGGCGCCGGTGACCGAAGGGGAAGGCATGGCGGCCTTCTGCCGCTCGTCGACCACGACGAAGCCGAGCACGATCAAAAGCAGCAGCGCGAGGAGCGCCAGGTAGCGATCGAGCCTGATGGCGGGCACGGTGCCGTTCGCGGTCATTCCCGACCGTTCCGGTTGGTCAATCGACACCATGTGGCCAAAGCCCGCCCCCCGACGCAACGAACCAGGTTCCATCGCCGAACGTCAATCGGCTCGACTGATACTCGAATACGACGCCTCTAACGCCCGACGGCGTTTCGGCTGAGTTCCGAACACCGTCGGGTTGATCAGGGCTTCTCAGGAGAGGGTCCGCTCCAGATCGCCGGCAAACTCGCCGGCACAGAACGAGCCCCCCTGGAAAAGATCGCCGATCGGGTCGGGCGGCAGCTCGGCCTGGGCGGCCAGCGCTTCGGCGACGTGATCCTCCGCCCGATGCTTGGGCGCGTAGCCGAGCCGATAGGCGGTGCGGTTGTCCCACCACGACCGCTCGTTCTGGCTCACGCCGTAGACGATCGCCTGGTGCAGCTCGGGATGCTCGAGGCCGATCCTGACCAGAGCGAGCAGGTCCTCGGGATGGATCCAGATGGAGAGACGGCGCTTGTCGAGCGGCACCGGCCCGACATTGCCGATGCGGATCGAGAGGACCCGCATGCCGAACTTGTCGGCATAGAAGGAGCCTACCGCCTCGCCGAACGCCTTGGAGATGCCGTAGCGGCTGTCCGGCCTGACCGGCTCGTCGACGCCGATGCGGTCGCGGCGGGAATAGAAGCCGATGGCGTGGTTGGAGGAGGCGAAGAC
>CAYOCP010000041.1:0-33815 GCA_964402505.1 uncultured Geminicoccaceae bacterium | reverse complement strand
GCCGAAATCGTATGCTGGCGGCAATGGCGCGACGCTTGCCCAGTGACGGCGCCGAAATAGGCCATTTCGTTTCGCCAGCATCCTTGGCCTCGTGAATCCAAACACTTGGGCGTCTGCTGACCCCGGCGCTGGCGAAGCCGCCGGTCGGGGGCGTTTCGTTTCGAGCGCATCGGCGAAGCGGGCCCCGTTTCGCCGGCACAGCGCGTCGGCTGGTTTCGCGACCGCCGGATCAGATCCTTCACCTTATCGCACCGGACCGACCATGGACGTCGTCGAAACGCCGATCGACAAGCTCGTGCCCTATGCGCGCAACCCGCGCCGCAACGAGGAGGCTGTCGCCACGGTCGCCGCCTCGCTGGCCGAGTTCGGCTGGCGTCAACCGATCGTCGTCGACGAGGACATGGTGATCGTCGTCGGCCACACCCGCTACGAAGCGGCCAAGCGGCTCGGTATGACGAGCGTGCCGGTGCATGTCGCGCATGGCCTGACGCCGGCGCAGCTGCGCGCCTACCGGCTGATGGACAACCGCTCGCATCAGAATGCGAGCTGGGATGACGAGCTACTCAAGCTCGAACTGGCCGATCTGAAGCTCGACGAGTTCGACCTGGCGCTGACCGGTTTCGAGGACGACGAACTGGCCCGTCTCCTGGCCGAGGCGCCCATCGAGGGGCTGGTGGACGAAGACGAGGTTCCTGAGCCGCCCGCCACGCCCGTCATCCGCCGCGGCGATCTCTGGATCCTTGGGGAGCACCGCCTGCTCTGCGGAGATTCGACCTCGGCCGGGGATGTCATCCGACTGATGAACGGCGAACGCGCCGCGCTGTTTGCGACCGATCCGCCCTACCTCGTCGACTATGATGGCACCAACCATCCGACGAAGAAGAACGCATCCGCCCGCGCCAAGAAGATCGCGAACAAGGACTGGTCCGACGACTACATCGAACAGAAGCACTGGGACGATTCATCCCAGGGGCCGCAGTTCTATGAAGCGTTCATGCGGGTCGCCATCGACTGCGCCATCAAGGAGGACGCGGCCTGGTATTGCTGGCATGCCTCGCGGCGCCAGGCGATGCTGGAAGCCTGCTGGTCCAAATTCGATGTTCTGCATCACCAGCAGATCATCTGGGCCAAGAGCCGTCCGGTGCTCACGCGCTCGATCATGCTGTGGGCGCACGAGCCCTGCCTGTTCGGCTGGCGCTCGGGCAACAAGCCGCGCGTCAACCGCGAAGGCTTCGAGAACTGGCCGACGACGGTGTGGTCCATCCCGTCGAGCGAGATCGAGACGCGCGAGCACCCGACCTCGAAACCGGTGCGCGTATTCACGCTGCCGATGGAACTGCACACGGTGCCAGGCGAAATCTGCTACGAGCCGTTCTCCGGCTCGGGCTCGCAACTCATCGCAGGCGAGCGGACGGGGAGACGCGTCTTCGGGCTTGAGCTCTCCGAGACCTTTTGTGACGTGATCGTCAACCGCTGGCAGGCCTTCACCGGGAAATCGGCAAGGCTGGAGGGCGAGAATCGCAGCTTCGACGAGGTGAAGACCGAGCGCGTCGGCACTCATGACAGCGATCAGGACGCCGCATGATGCAGTCGCGCCGAATGTCCCTGATCGAGGCGTTGAGCAATGTCGCGATCGGTAACGGCGTGGCCGTGCTGACCCAGATCGCAGTCTTCCCGCTGTTCGGTCTGCAGGTGTCCCTGAGCGACAATCTGTTGATCGGCGCTCTATTCACGCTGGTATCCGTGGCGCGCAGCTATGCCGTGCGGCGCATGTTCGAGAGAATGCGCTCTTGGACTGCATAAGCAAAACGCCGCCGCCCATGGCGGGCAGCGGCGGCTCAGTGATGATGGCGTGTCAGCGGGTGGTCGTTCCGAGCAGCTTCGCCCGGAAGTCGGCGCCCACCGGCCGGCTCTCGCCAACGGTGCGGCCGGCCCGGAGCGCGCCGGCACGGCCGACAAAATAGAAGCCGACCTGTTCGCCGGTTTCCCGGCGCGTTCGCGTGAGGACCGTGTAGCGGGTCGAGCATGCATCAGCGATGATCGCTTCGCCTCGGTGCTGCAGGGCGGCGACGAGACGGTCGTGGATGGTGATCCTTGCCATGGCCTCAACCCTCCCGGCTGAGGCGGTAGACCCGACCGCGTCCCTCGATCTTCTCGGAGGTCACGTCGAGCCCGAGCTTCTTCTTGAGCGCCCCGGCGATGGCGCCACGCACGGTGTGCGGCTGCCAGCCGAAGGCGGCAGCGATTTCGGCGATGGTTGCTCCGTCGGCGCCCTGCAGCATGGCGATCAGCTGGGCCTGCTTGCTGCCTTCGCGGGCATTTGGCTTCGTTGGCGTCTTGACGGCAGCGTGATCGCTTTGCGTCGGCTCCGCAGCGTCACGCGAGGCCTCCGGCTCGATGCCGATGGCGGCGAGCCCGTGCTCGGTGATCGCGAGTGTGACGCCGTGGCCGTCGCCGGTCTCGCGCCAGATGTGTTCGCCGATGCGCGCGTCGGCATCGATCTCTTCGAGCAGGCCCTGCTTGAGGAGCGAGGCGATCACTTTCTGCGCTGCGCCGCCCTTGAGGTTCTTCGGGAGCGGTAGAGCCAGCATGTTCGCGCGCTGCGCGGCGGCGCTGAGGACGATCATCTGTGTGTCGGAGAGTTTGGTCATGGGGCAACCCTTCTTCAGGAGAGGCGCGCGACCATCGCGGACCTTCTACTGCCCCGAGCCCCGAGGGCGAGCCCATCGGGGCGAAGGCGGGAAGCAGCGCGCCTAATCGGCGTGCTCGCCCTCCTTGAAGGCTGCGTCGGTGATGCGCTTCAGGAGTTCGGCGTAGTGGCTGAGCGTTCCGACGTGGCCCCAATTGATCTCGTCGGGGCTGGTGTCGAAATGGTCGTCGCTCAGGGCCTTGATGCGCTCCAGCATCGCGTCGATCTCCGCCTTCTTGGCGATGAAAGCGTCGAGGGCGGAAGCGGTGTTTCGGGACTTGGTCATGGCGGTCTCCAGCGCTTGATGGTGACGCCATACAGGCTCTGATCGGCACCCTCATCAAGTCGATAAGTGCATCATTTCATTGCTTTTTCTGCAGTGATGGCGGGGCTCCCGACATGACCTGATCTTGCCCGGGAGCGGCCCCCGTTCATGGCGACCAATACCCAACCCATCGCGGTCATCGCCCGGCTCCTGGACCTGACCGAAAGGCGGGTCCAGCAGCTGGCGCGCGACGGGATCATCCCGGCGTCAGCTCGCACCGGCCCCGAACGTGGGCGCTACGACCTCGTCGGCACGGTGCGCGGCTATGTGCGCTACCTGCGCGAGCTGGCGACGCGGTCGCAGACGGGCGCCGCGGATTTCGGTGTCGAGCGCGCCCGGCTGATCAAGGCCAAGGCCGATCTCGCCGAAATGGACGCAGCTGTCCGGCGCGGCGACCTCTTGCCGGCCGCTCAGGTCGAGGAGGCGTGGATCGCCGTGCTGGCCCGCCTGCGCGCACGTTTGCTGGTCCTGCCCGACAGGCTGGCGCCGCTGGTCCATGAGGAGTCCACCATTGCCGGCACGCGCGCGCAGATCCGCGACGCGATCACCGAAGCGCTCGCGGAACTCGCCAGCCTCCCGACCATCGCCGTTGATGCTGAAGGGGCCGGCGCGGCTGGCGCAGGCGACGCGCAAGGCGCTGACGATCCTGGCGCCGCCGCCGACCCTGACGATCAGTGAGTGGGCCGACGCCAAGCGCCGCCTGAGTTCCGAAGCCAGCGCCGAGCCCGGCCGCTGGCGCACCGAGCGGGCCATCTACCAGCGCGGCATCATGGACGCGATCTCCGATCCGGCGGTCGAAAGCGTCGTCGTGATGTCGTCGAGCCAGACCGGCAAGACGGAGGTGCTGCTCAACACCGTTGCATTCCACATCGACCAGGACCCGGCGCCGGTGATGGTGGTGATGCCGACGGAACGCGATGCGGAGACCTGGTCGAAGGACCGTTTCTCGCCGATGGCGCGCGATACGCCCTGTCTGCATGGGCGCATCTCGGATCCGAAGTCGCGGGACGGTTCGAACAAGATCCTGCACAAGAAGTTTCCCGGCGGGCATCTGACCATCGTTGGCGCCAATGCACCCTCGGGCCTGGCCAGCCGGCCGATCCGCATCCTCCTGTGCGACGAGGTCGACCGCTATCCGTTCAGCGCCGGCGCCGAGGGCGATCCGGTCAATCTGGCGAAGAAGCGCACGGTCACCTTCTGGAACCGCAAGATCGTCCTGGTCTCGACGCCGACCATCCGTGGCGCGAGCCGGATCGAGACCGCCTATGCCGAAAGCGACAGGCGCCGGTTCTTCGTGCCGTGCCCAGAATGCGGCGAGCATCAGACGCTGGTCTGGGAGCAGGTTCGCTGGGACCGCGAGGCGGACGGCGCCCACCGGCCGGAGACCGCGCGATACCAATGCCGCCATTGCGGCGCGCATTGGAGCGACGCCGAACGCTGGGCCGCCGTGCGCAGGGGCGAATGGCGGGCCGAGGCCCCGTTCGACGGCATCGCCGGCTTTCACCTGAACGAGGTCTACTCCTCCTGGGTCCGTCTGGAAGCCATGGTGCGCACCTTTCTGTCGGCGAAGGATCACGGCGACGAGGCGATGAAGACCTTCGTCAACACCTCGCTGGGCGAAACCTGGGTCGAGACGGGCGAAGCGCCGGACTGGCAGCGGCTCTACGATCGCAGGGAGAGCTGGCCGGCCGGCACGGTGCCGATGGACGGCTTGTTTCTCACCGCCGGCGCCGACGTCCAGAAGGATCGCATCGAGGTCGATGTCTGGGCATGGGGGCGCGGGCTGGAGAGCTGGCTCGTCGACCACATCGTCATTGAGGGCGGTCCCGAACATGCCACCGCCTGGTCCGCGTTGGACGGTCTCTTGGGCCGCAACTGGCCGCACGCCTCGGGGACGGCGATGGGCCTGTCGCGCCTCGCGATCGATACCGGTTTCGAGGCGCCGTCGGTCTACGGCTGGGCCCGGCGCGCCGGCTTCGCGCAGGTGGCGCCGGTCAAGGGTGTCGAGGGTTTCAATCGGGCGAGCCCGGTCTCCGGGCCGACCTATGTCGATGCGACCGCCGGCGGCAAGCGACTGCGGCGCGGCGCGCGGCTGTGGTCGGTCGCGGTCTCGACTTTCAAGGCCGAGACCTATCGCTACCTCCGGCTCGAACGGCCGACCGACGAGGAGCGTGCCGGAGGCGCGCGCTTTCCCGCAGGGACCATCCACCTGCCGGCTTGGGCCGACAGCGAGTGGTGCAAGCAATTCGTCGCCGAGCAGCTGGTGACGGTGAAGACCAGGCGCGGGTTTCAGCGGCTCGAATGGCAGAAGCTGCGCGAACGCAACGAGGCGCTGGATTGCCGGGTCTACGCGCGAGCCGCCGCCTGGATCGCCGGCGCCGACCGCTGGGGCGAGGAGAAATGGCTCGATCTCGAACGCCAGGTCGGCTCGCTCGATCCACGCGACACAGCGGCGTCACATACCACGGCCTCTGACCCCGGAACGCCAGAGATCGCCTCCGCGGGTCTGGTGCGACGAGCGCCTGCCCGGCGCGGCCGACGGGTGTTCACGCCCAGCTATCTGAGTTGAGACCGAGACCATGACGCTTGAGGACATGATCGCGCGCCGCGATGCGCTGCTCGCCGCCCGATGGCGCGGCGTGCGCACCGTCGAGGTCGAGGGGCGCCGCATCACCTATGCGAGCGATGCCGAAATGGCGGCCGCCCTCGGCGACCTCGAACGGCGGATCGCCGAGGAGCAAACCGGCGCGCGCCGTCGCATCGTTCGCACGACGGCAAGCAAGGGGCTCTGACTCGTGCTGGAATCGATCACACGGTGGCGCCGCCGCATCGGCGCTCTGGTGGGCGGCTTTGAAGCGGGACAGGGAAGCCGAAGGCTGCGGCACTTCCAGCCGAGCCGGGCGCATCTCAACACGCTGATTGCCGCCGCCGGCGCCGACATCACCGCGCGCGCCCGATGGCTGGTCCGCAACAACGGCTATGCAGCGAACGCCATCGAGAGTTGGGCCGGCAATGTGGTGGGCGACGGCATCAAGCCGTCGTCCCTGATCGCCGATGCCGATCTCAAGGCGCGCGTGCAGCGACTCTGGCTCGACTGGACCGACGACAGCGACGCCGAAGGCTTTACCGATTTCTATGGTCAGCAGCGGCGCGCCGCGCGCGAGGTATTCATTGCCGGCGAGGTGTTCTTCCGCTTCCGTCCGCGCCGGCCCGAGGACGGGCTCATGGTGCCGCTGCAGCTGCAGATGATCCCCTCCGAGATGCTGCCGCTCTCGCGCAATGAGCAGGTGGCGGGCGGCAATGTCATTCGCCAGGGCATCGAATTCGACCGTATCGGCAGGCGTGTGGCCTACCATTTCCTGCGCCGCCATCCGGGCGACGTGACCGATCCGGGGCTCTCCGGCGGGACGGTGCGGGTGCCGGCGTCCGAGGTCATCCACGTCATTGATCCGGTCGATGCTGGGCAGTTGCGCGGGATTTCCCGCTTTGCGCCGGGCATCGTGAAGCTGTTCCTGCTCGATCAGTACGACGATGCCGAGCTCGACCGAAAGAAGGTCGCGGCGATGCATGCGCTGTTCATCACCACACCGGCGCCGGCGGAGCCCTTCGACATCGCCGAGAGCGACGAAGGCGGCGAGCGGACGATGGATCTGCAGCCCGGCCAGATCGTGATGCTGGAGCCGGGCGAAGAGGTGCAGACCTCGGCGCCGGCCGATGTCGGCCAGACCTACGAGCCGTTCCAATACCGCACGCTGCTGCAGGTCTCGGCAGCGCTCGGCATTCCCTACGCGTATCTGTCGAACGACATGCTGAAGGCGAACTACTCGAACTCGCGGCTCGCGCTCCTTGAGTTTCGCCGCCGCATCGAGGCCTACCAGCACTCGGTCATGGTCTGGCAGATCTGTCGACGGGTCTGGGCGCGCTGGCTCGATACGGCGGTCATGGCGGGCGCGATTGCCTTGCCCGATTACGAACAGCAGAGGCGCGTTTATCTCGGCTGTTCCTGGCTGCCGCCCAAATGGGACTGGGTCGATCCGCTGAAGGACGCCCGCGCCGAGATCGAACAGATCGAGGCGGGGCTGAAGAGCCGGACGCAGGCGCTCGCCGAGCGCGGCTATGACGCCGATCAGGTCGATGCCGAGATTGCTGCGGACCGTGCGCGAGAGCGTCAGCTTGGCCTCTCCTTCGGCAGCGCCTCATCCGACCCGAAACTGATGACCGATGCTCAAGAGGCAGCACCAGCGGACAACCAGGCGAACGTCGCCGCCGACTGAGGTTTCCATGACGCGATTGAATCCGCTGCTCACCCGGCTCGGCGGCCGGCCCTTGGCGATCGCCCCGCGAGCGCTCGACGGCCTGCTCGCCGCCGGCCCAATGCTCGATGCACGCCAGGCCATGCTTCCGGCCCGCGATGCGCCGCCGGTGGCGAGCCATTCCGTTACCGGTCCCGGCATCGCCGTGGTGCCGATCCTCGGACCGTTGGTGACGCGTGGCGACTGGCTCACCAGTTTTCTGGGCGCCAGCGACTATGGCGAGATCGCCTCCGCCGTGGAAGCCGCGCTGGCCGATCCTTCTGTGCGGGCCGTGTTGTTGGAGATCGACTCGCCGGGCGGCGAGGTCGGCGGTCTCTTCGACCTGGTCGATCGCCTCGTGTCGTTGCGCGAAGCCGCGCAGAAGCCGCTCTGGGCTGTCGCGAGCGAAAGCGCGCTGTCGGCTGCCTTTGCCATCGCCAGCGTGGCGGACCGCCTCTACGTCACCCGGACGGCGGAGGTCGGATCCATCGGCGTCGTCGCCATCCATGTCGACGAGAGCGTCGCCGACGTCATGGCCGGCCTCAAATGGACGCTCGTTCACGCGGGCGACCGTAAGATCGACGGCAATGCCCACGAACCGCTCTCGGATGCCGCGTTTTCGGCGATCCAGGCGGATGTCGACGTGCTCCATGCCGACCTCGTCGCCCTGGTGGCGCGCAATCGGAACATGAGTCCCGACGCCGTGCGCGCCACCGAAGCCGCGATCTATCGGGGTCAGCGCGGCATAGACGCCGGCCTGGCCGACAAGCTCGGCACTGTCGATCTCGCTCTTGCGGATCTCGCCCGGGCGCTGGACCCGCCAAGCCTCATCACGGGCGCATCGCAACGCGCCCGCGCTCATCAACCCTCAAGGAGAAAGACCGCAATGACAGTAGAACCCGACCACAACCCGGCTGCCGAAGACGCGGATGTCGAGGAGACGAACGCGTCCGATCCGGAAACTCTCGGAACGCCGCAACCAGCGGTGCCCGCCGTGCCGCCGGAGGCGACGGAGGCGACGGAGGCGCAGACGGATCAAACGGCCGAGCGGCTGCGCGCCGAGTATGCGGAGATCGCCGCCATCGCCGCCCAAGGGGCCCGGCTGGGCGTCGCCATCGACGCCGCCGACGCCATGGCGAAGGGAGTGGCGCCGCATGCGCTGCGAAGCTCCATCCTCGACGCCCTCGCTGCACGCGCCGAGGCGAGCTCTGTCGTCGCCGTGGCGCCGTCACCGGCCGGCTCGCTGGCCTCGAACGGCGGCGAAAGCCCCATCGTGCGCCGTGCGCGTGAGCGCGCCTCGGCCAACCGCAGCTGACGACAAGGAGGATCATCATGACTGTTCTCACCATGTCGCCGACCCTTGGCGACCTGCTCAAATACGAGCTCAATGCGAGCTACTGCCGCGAGGCTGTGACCCTCAAGGCTGGCACGAACTACGCGCTCGGATCCGTCCTCGGCCGGATCACCGCCTCAAGCAAGTACCGCCTGTCGCCGGATGCCGAGGTCGTCGGAGATGAGGGTGCGGAGGTCGCGACGGCCATTCTGATCGAGGCGGTCGACGCCTCGGCCGGCGACAGGACCGGCCTCGTGGTTGCCCGCGGACCCGCGATCGTCTCCAAGGCGGCGCTCGTCTTCGACGCCTCCGTCGATGACGCGGCCAAGACGGCCGTCAAGCACGCCGAGCTGAGCTCTGCCGGCATCGTGCCGCGCGACACCGCCTGATCCACGCTCGTCAGACCCAATCCGTCACCGGCTCCGAGGCGTCCGCCTTCGGGGCCTTTTTCATGCCCGTCACATCCCAAGGAGACCCGACATCATGGTCGCCATGATCAACCCGTTCGACGCGGGCGGCTACTCGCTCGCCGAGATGACCCAGGCCATCAACATCCTGCCCAATGTCTACACCCGGCTCGGGCAGATGGGCCTGTTCCGCTTCGAGGGCGTCACGCAGCGCTCCGTTATCATCGAGCAGGCGGAAGGCGTGCTCAACCTGCTGCCTACCGTGCCGCTGGGCGGGCCCGCCACTGTCGCCAACCGCGACACGCGCTCCATGCGCTCCTTCACGGTGCCGTGGATTCCCCACGACGACGTGATCACGCCCCAGGACATCCAGGGCGTGCGCGGCTTCGGCGTCGCCGATGCCGCCGATCCGCTCGCCACCGTCATGGAGCGCAAGCTCACGCGCATGCGGGTCAAGCACGCCCAGACGCGCGAGTACATGGAGGTCAACGCGCTGCGCGGCATCGTCAAGGATGGCGCCGGCACCACGCTTTACAACTACTTCACCGAGTTCGGGCTCACGCAGCTGGAGACGGACTTCGTGCTCGGCACCGCCGGCACCCAGGTCCAGGCCAGGGTGCGCGACGTGCTCAGGAAGGTCGAAACCGAGCTCAAGGGCGAGACCATGACCGGCGTGCTCGCGCTCGTCAGTCCTGAGTTCTTCGACAAGCTGATCGGCCACGCCAAGGTCGAGGAGGCCTACAAATACTATTCCTCGACCGGGGCGCAGCCGCTGCGCGAGGACACCCGCCGCCGCTTTCCCTTCGCCGGCATCCTGTTCGAGGAATACAATGCGACCGTCACGCTCTCGACCGGCGCGACGGAAACCCTGATCCCCTCTGGCGAAGGCATCGCGTTTCCGCTTGGCACGCTCGACACCTTCGTCACCCACGGCGCGCCGGCCAACCTGATCGAGACGGTCAACACGGTGGGCCTGCCGATCTACGCGCGGCAGATCGCCCGCCCCGACGGCAGCGCCATCGAGGTCAAGACCGAGGCCTCGATCCTGCCGATCAACAAGCGACCGCGTCTCGCCGTGCGCATCTTCTCCAGCAACTGAGCATGAGCATCTTTGCAGAGGCGATCGACGACCTCTTCGCCGACCCAAACCTCGCGCGGGATGCCGTCTGGCGTGCAGGCGGCACCGGTGCGCCGGTGACGGTCCAGATTGTCTTGCGACAGCCGGACCGCATCGGAGGCTTCGGTGAGGCGCGCTTGCTCGCCGCCACCACCGTGATCGACGTACGCACCGCCGAGGCGCCGGAGCTGGCAGAGGGCGATGTCTTCGAGATCGGCGGCGAGACCTTCGTGGTGCAGGGCGAGCCCGTGCGCGATGGCGAACGTCTCGTCTGGACGGCGGAGCTGAGGCAAGCATGAAGCTGTCGGCTGAGTTCATCGGCGACCTCGGCCGCATCATGGCCGAGGAGGTCAAGGCCGCCGAGCGAGCTGCGACCATCGGTGTCCGAGAGGCGGCCGACGGGCTCAAGACCGAGCTCAGAACGCAGATCACCAATGCGGGGCTCGGCCCTCGGCTGGCGCGTACCTGGCGGTCCGAGACCTTCCCCAAGGGCCAGAACAGCATCCGGGCGGCGGGGCTCGTCTGGTCGAAGGCGCCGGGCATCATTCGCATTTACGAAGACGGCGCCACCATCCGGTCGACCAAGGGTTTCTTCCTGGCCATTCCGACCGCTGCTGCCGGACGCTTCGGCGACGGTGGCCGCAAGATTACGCCCGGCGGATGGGAACGGCGTACCGGGCAGCGGCTGCGCTTCGTCTACCGGCGCAACGCTGCGTCTCTGCTCGTCGCCGACAACATGCGGGCGCGGACGGGGAAGCGGGGCGGATACGCCAGAGCCAGTGCCGCCGCTGTGCGGAGCGGGCGCGGCTTGGTGACCGTGCCGATCTTCATTCTGGTGCCGCAGGTGACATTCAGGAAGCGGCTCGATGTCGCCTCCGCCGCGAACAGTTGGCAGGAGCGGCTGCCCGGCCTGGTCGTCCGCAACTGGGTCGACGGGCGGTAGCCCCGTCTTCGCCTTCTTCGCATCCCGGTGCATGTGCGCGCCGCACCGTGTGCGGAGAGATCACCTGCATTGGCCGCAAGTTTAAGGAAAACCAGTGTCCAGCCGCCGTGAAGCCATCCTCGGAGCCCTCTTCCAGACGCTCGACAACACGTTGGACGCGAACGTGCGTCGCAACGAGGTGCTGCCCGAGAAGGTGCCGGCATCCGGTCTCGTCATCCTGCGGGACGGCGATCCGGGCGAGCCGGACGTGACGCTCAATCCGCGCACGGAGTTCTACGCCCACAGGATCGAGCTCGAGGTCTATGTGCCCCGCGATCCGACGGGCGGAGGCGAAGCGGCGCTCGACACGCTGCTCGGCGCCATCGGCTCGGCACTCAGGATCGATCCCGTGCTCGGTGGTCTCGCCGAGAACCTGACGCCGTCGGCGCCCGAGACCGGGGCGCTCGCCATCGAGGGCGCGGCCCCGATCCTCACCGCCCGGCTCGTGGTCACGGTCGAGTACCTGGTGAGCGATCCGCTCACTGCCTGAACCTGGAAATAGGAGTTCTCCATGCCCAAGGTGCGCGCCTACGGCGCGGACGCCACGCTGAAGGCTTGCCGCGAGGCGAGCTACGGCGTGGCTCCGCTCTCCGGCTATCGAAGCCTTGATTTCAAGTCGACCGATCTCTCTTCGGCGCAGCCGCTTGGGGACGACCCGCTCCTGGGGCGCGGACGCAACGCGCAGGATCCCTACCGGGGCCTCATCACCGATGAGGGGCAGATCGATATCCCGTTCGATCTGCGCGGCACCGGCTTCTGGCTGACCGGCCTGTTTGGCGACCCCGTGACGGCGGCGGTCAATGCCTCTGGCTCGATTTCCTTCGCGGCCAATCCCTCGCCCGGGGCGACCATCACGCTGGGTGGCACGGTCTGGACGTTCGTCTCCGGGACGCCATCGGGCGACGAGACGGAAATCCAGGCGACGGTCACTCAGACCCTCGATCAACTGGTCAGCGATCTGAATGCCTCTGCCGATGTTGAGGTGGCGAAATGTACCTATTCCCGGCCGACCAGCACCCAGACGCTCGTGATCGTGTTCGACAAGGCCGATCCGACTGGTAACAGCTTCACCCTTGCAGCATCGGCGGCGAGCGTGTCCGGGCCGACGCTGACCGGTGGCGGCTATGCCCATGTCTGGGAGAGCGGCGCCGACGACATCCCGAGCTACACGATCGAGGTCGGGCACCCGAAGCTGATGACCCCGGTCTTCTTCCGCCATCTCGGCACGGTGATGGAGAGCCTCAATTTCGAGATGGGTCAGGAGGGACCGGCCAATGCCCGTCTGCAGCTCGTGGCGCAGGGCGAGGAACGTTTCGCGGCTACGGTCGACGGCAGCCCGGACGCCTTCTCGCTGCGTCGCTTCAGCCAGGGGCGCGGCTTCATCCGCCGCGGCGGTGCGGCGCTTGCCGGCGTCACCGGGGGCAGTCTCACCTTCTCCAACAATCTCGAACGGGTGCGGGTGATCCGCGAGGACGGCAAGATCGAGGCGGCCGATCCAACGTTCGCTTCCGCCGAAGGCTCGATGTCGGTGCGCTTCGACGGCGCGACGCTGGTCGCCGAGGCCGCCAATGGCGATCCCGTCGCACTGGATTACGGCTTCACCTTCCCCGAGGGCTACGCGCTGCGGTTCGAGCTGCCGCGCGTCTTCCTGCCAAAACCCAAATACGCCGTCTCCGGCCCCGGCGGGGTCGAGGCGAGCTTCGACTGGCGCGCCGCCTACGATGACAGCGAAGGCACGATGCTGCGCGCCCACCTCCTGAACGATGTCACAAGCTACACCTGAGGCCATTCCCATGATCCGCCTGAACCTGTCGCGCGAGCCGAGCTGGCTCGACCTCGGACATGACGTGCGCGTGCGCGTCGCTCCCCTGACGACCTCGCTCATGGCCGCCGCCCGCAGTGATCCGGCGGTGGCTGCCTTGCCCGAAGGCGCGTCGAACGAGACCATCGCGGTCACCATGGCCAAGGCCCTGGCACGGCTGGTCGTGCTGGAGTGGGAAGGGGTGGGCGACGCCGAAGGCAATCCGGTGCCCATCACACCGGAAGGCATCGACGCGCTGCTGGACATCCTGCCGATCTTCGAGGCCTTCCAGCTCCGCTACGTGTCCAAGGGCCTGTTGCTGGAAGCGGAAAAAAACGGCTCCGCGCCCTCGCCGAATGGCACTTCAGCGGGGGCGACCAGTATTGCCGATCCTGCCATGTCAGCACAGGGCGCACCTGCGGCGAATGCCCATCCGTCCTGAACCGCCCCGTCACGATTGAGGGCTGGCACGTCTGGGATCTGGCCCTGCGGCTCACAGGCCAGCTGCGCGTCATCCCCGGCGCGGTCCTGGGGCTCGACATGAATGCGGCCCTCGCGATGGCCGAGGCGCTCGGGCTCAACACACTCATCTGCGCGGAGCTCTTGCCGGACATCGAGGCAATGATGGTGCGCGGACTGAACGCGCAAATCAGGACTGATCAAGATGGCTGAGAAACGCGTCTCCGTTCGCCTTGCCGTGGTCGGAGGGCGCGAGGTCCGTGCCGAGCTGCAGGGCATCGGCGATGCGGGCGAGCAAGGCTTCCGTCGGCTATCGCGGGAGATGGACGCCGCGAACAGCCGTGTCGCGGCCTTTTATCGGCGCGTGCAGATCGCGGCTGCCGCCGCAGCGACCGCCTTCGCCGCGGGCGCTGCGGCCATGATCCGCTCCGGCCTTCAGGTCGTCGACGCACAGGCCAAGCTCGCCCAGTCGCTCGGGACCACCGTCGAGAGCATTCAGGTTCTCGAACGAGCCGGCGAATTGGCCGGCGTGTCGATGTCCGGCATCGAGCAGGCGACCAAGGACCTCACCCGCCGCCTCAGCCAGGCGGCCGCCGGGACCGGTCCTGCCGTCGCAGCGCTCGAACGGCTCGGGCTCTCGGCCTCGGCCTTGCTTGCCCTGCCGCTAGATGAGCGTGTCGGTCGTATCAATCAGGCGATCGAAGACTTCGTGCCCGCGGCCGAGCGCGCGGCGGTGGCCGGTCAGCTGTTCGGCGAAGAAGGCAGCATCGCCATCTCCCGGATCGACACGGCGACCCTCCGCCAGGCGACACAGGACGTTCGCGATTTCGGCGTGGTCGTGTCCGAACAGGACGCTGATCAGATCGAGCGGACGAACGATGCGATCTCCCGCCTCGGTCTGATCTGGCGCGGGCTGTCGAACCAACTCGCCGTTGCCGCCGCCCCGGCCCTCGAAGCCGTCGCCGACGCGCTGGCGGCGATCTCGCGCACCACCGGTCCGCTTGGTCAGGCGATCCGGCTCCTGTTCGACAACATCGGTCGGCTCGCCTCGATCTCTGCTGCCTTCGCCGCCTTCATCGCCGGGCGCTGGGTCGCCGGCATGGTTGTGGCCGCCGCCTCGGTTCGCGGTCTTACCACCGCGCTGGTCTTCCTGCGCGGCGCATTGATCCGAACCGGCATCGGCGCGCTCATCGTGGCGGCGGGTGAGCTGATCTACCAGTTCGGTCGGCTGGTGCAGGCGACCGGCGACTTCGGCGCCGCGCTCGGCCTTCTTGGCGACGTGGCAGCCGAGGTCTGGGACCGGATCGGTCTGCTCGTCGAGGTCCTGAAGAACCGCATCTCCGCTGCCTGGCTCGGCATTCAGGCGAACGTCGCCGAAGCGCTACAGGGCGCCCTCGATGCCGTCGTCGCTTTCGGCAATCGGACCGTCAACGTCTTCCAGGGCGCGTTCGACGCCATGGTGGCGATCTGGAGTCGACTGCCGGCAGCGATCGGCGACTTTGCCATCCGGGCGGCCAATGCGCTGATCGCCGCCGTCGAATGGATGCTGAACGGCGCCACGCGCGGCATCAACGGCCTGGTGCAGGGAATTGGCGCCGCACTTTCAGCGATCGGCATCGAGACCGAAATCAGACTCGTTCCGGATATCGACCTCGGCCGGATCGAAAACCAGTTCGCGGGCGCGGCCGAAGGCGCTGGCGCGGCTGCGCGCGACGCCTTCGCGGCCGCCTTCGAGACCGATGCATTTCGCGTTCCGGATCTCGGGTTCTCCGCCTTCGCGGAGGATGCCCGCCGCGCCGCGACAAGCGCCCGTGAAACCGCGAATGCGCTTGCTGAACTTGCCGGCGCGCCACTGGAGTCGGTCGCCGCGCTCCGCGCGGCGATGGCCGGGGCGAACACCCAGATCGATGAGGCTGCTGCGGCGACGGAGCAGCTCGACACGGCGTTCGGCACGATTGGTGGCGGCAGTGGCAATGAGGCAGGTGATGGCGCGGGCGGCAAAGGCTCGGCAGGGCGCGCCGCCGCTGCCAGCCGCGAAGCCGGCCGGGAAATCAAGGCGGCGGCTGACGAGGCCGCAACGGGCTGGGCCGCCGTCAGGGACGAGCTCGCGCGCTACGCAGAAGAAGCCGCGAATTGGGGCAAGGGCCTCGGCAATGCGCTCACCAGCGCTTTCCGGTCGGCCGAGGACGCTGTCGCCAAGTTCGTGACCACCGGCAAGTTCGACTTCAAGGCGCTCGCCGACAGCATCCTGGCCGATATCACGCGCATTGCGCTGCGCTCGGCGATCCTTGGGCCCCTCGCCAACGCGCTCGGCGGCATGGGGAGCGGCGGCGGGATCTTCGGCAATCTGTTCGGCGGGGGCGGCGGCATCCTGTCGGGCACCTTCCATGCGGGCGGCATCGTCGGCGCGCCTGTGCCGCAGCGGCTCGTGCCGGCGTTCGCTTTTGTCGGTGCGCCGCGTCTGCATGGCGGCGGCATGGCCGGTCTACGCCCCGACGAGGTGCCCGCCATCCTGCAGCGCGGCGAGATGGTGTTGTCGCGCTCCCAGCTCGCCGCGATGGGTTCGGCCCGCGAGACGCGCCCTCCCGTCAATGTGGTGATGAACATCTCGACGCCTGACGCCAACAGCTTCCGCTACGCGCAAGGCCAGATCGCCGCTGACGCCGCCCGCGCCATGGAACGGGCGCGGCGTAACCTCTGACGGGCTTGAGCCATGAGCGGATTTCACGAGGTGCAGTTCCCGCCCGATATCTCCTACGGGGCGTCGGGTGGGCCGGGATATTCGACGACCGTGGTGACGACCGTGTCGGGGCACGAGCGCCGCAATGCCAACTGGGCCGCCGCGCGAGGCAAATGGAACGTCGCCCATGGCCTCAAGAAGCGCGAGCAGGTCGCGGCGCTGATCGCCTTCTTCCGCGCCCGCAAGGGGCGCGCCTACGGATTCCGCTTCAAGGACTGGACCGATTATCAGGCATTCGCGCAGGTGCTGGGCGTCGGCGATGACGCCAACAAGACCTTCCAGCTCGTTAAGCACTACGCAAGCGGCGGCGAGATCGACACGCGCCTCATCGCCAAACCCCTCACCGGCACGGTGAAGATCTACCGCGACGGCGTCGAGGCGGTGTCGGGCTGGACAGTAAACACGGCGACAGGGCTCGTGACCTTCACGACCGCGCCTGCGTCCGGCGTTCAGGTGACGGCGGATTTCGAGTTCGACGTGCCGGTTCGCTTCGACAGCGACCAGATGGATATCACCATCGAGACCTATCAGCTCGGCAGCTGGGGCCAGATCCCGGTGCTGGAGATCCGCCCATGAAGTCAACATCGACAGAGCTCGCCACTCACCTGGCGGGCCCCGTGACCACGCTCGCCACCTGCTGGCGCATCACCCGCGTGGATGGCCGGGAGTTCTTCTTCACGGACCATGATCGCGATCTCGTTCTCGACGGCGATGCCTACAAGGCGAGTTCGGGCTACTCGCGCACGGCAATCGCCAACGATTCGAGCCTCAGCGTCGACAATCTCGATGTCGAGGGCGTGTTTGATGACGAGGCCATTACCGAAGAGGAACTGCGCGCCGGCCTGTTCGATCAGGCCGAAGTGCGCATTTTCCTTATCAACTGGGCCGATCCGTCCATGGGCGCGCTGCGCATGCGGCGCGGCTGGTTCGGCGAGGCGGTGCTGACCGAACAGGGCGTCTTCCGCACCGAGCTGCGCGGCATGACGCAGGCGCTCTCCCAGCGTATCGGCGAGCTCTACAGCCCGGAATGCCGCGCCGATCTCGGCGACCCGCGCTGCAAGGTGCCGATCCACCCGCCCGAGATCCAGCGTTCGACGTCCTATGCCGTCGGCGATACCGTCCGCGTGCGTACCTCATCGGCGCTCACGACGATCGGCATTCTCTTCGTCAATCCCGGCTTCGACACGGGCAATCTCTCCGGCTGGACCGTCGCCTCCGGTTCGGCAGCCGCCAAGACCGCGAGCGGAACGCTTGGGCCGAAGACCGGCACGCATTTTCTCGAAGGCGGCAATGTCGCGAGCTTCGAGCTGCGCCAGACTGTCGACCTCGCCGATGTGCTCGATGCCGACATCCTCGACGCCGAAGATTACCGCCTGACCGTGGGCGGCTGGCGGGCCAATGGCGGCGGCAACACCGTCGATCAGGGACGGCTGCGCGTGCAGCTGCTCGATGAATTGGGCGCCGTGCTCGCCACCCCGCTCGACACCGGCAATGAGGCGATGACCGGCGTCTGGACCCTCCGCCAGGTCGCCGACGCGCTGGTGCCGTCGGGCACGCGGCAGCTGCGCGTGATCTTCAACGGCACGAGGGTCAGCGGCTCGGTGTGTAATGCCGCGCTCGACGCCGTCAGCGGGTTTTTCACCGACACGACGACGGGCGTCGGCACAGCGACCGTGTTTGAGAATCGCATCTACCGCTGCGTCGGCGCGGGTACGACGGCTGCTGACCAGCCAGCCTACGAAACTTCCGTCGGCCAGCAGACCACCGACGGAACGGCTGTTTTTGCGGCCTCGGAGTCGTGGAGCCGGGCCGGAATCGTCACCGATGTCGTCGACCGGGCGGTGTTCACCGCATCGATCGACGAGCCGCGCGCGAGTGACGGCTGGTTCGCCGGCGGCGTGCTGGCCTGGGAGAGCGGGCCGAATGCCGGACGCTCGATCGAAGTGAAGGCGTGGACCCAAGCGACGGGCCGCGTCGAGCTGTTCCTGCCCATGGGCTACGCGATCCGGGTCGGCGACCTCTTCCGCATCCACCCCGGCTGCGACAAGCGCCTCGACACCTGCATCGCCCGCTTTGCCAACGTCCTCAACTTCCGCGGCGAGCCCTACGTGCCGGGGCAGGACGCCATGATGAGCTATCCCGATGCCCGCTGAGATCATCATCCCTGAGAGCATCGTCGCAGAAGCGCGCGGCTGGCTCGGCGTGCCCTGGCGACATCAGGGGCGGACGCGCTCCGGCATCGACTGCGTCGGGTTGGTGGTCTGCGTCGCACATGCGCTGCACCTGTCCGACTACGACCACACCGGCTACAGCCGCCGCGCTCAGGGACAGGGTTTCGTCGATCATTTCCGGGGCAACATGGACGGTGTCGCCATACCTGAGGCCCAGCCCGGTGACGTGCTCGTCTTCGCCGACCAGGCCTATCCCTGCCATTGCGGCTTCCTGACCGAGCGGCTCGGCCATCCCCATCTGCTGCACGCCCATGCGACGCGCCGGCAGGTGATCGAAGAGCCCTATGCCGGCGAATGGCCGGACAAGATCAAGTTCGCCTTTCGCTTTCGCTCTCCCGGACACTGAACCCTCATGGCCATTCTCGTTGCAGTGGGTGGGGCCGCGCTCGGCTCCGCCGTCGGTCTCGGCTGGCAGGCTGGCTGGCTGGTGGGCTCGGTGGTCGGCAGCCTCTTGTTTCCCGCCAAGGGACAGAACGTCACGACCGAGGGCCCGCGGCTCGGCGATCTGACCGTCTCGTCCTCCGCCTACGGTGCATCGATCCCGATCGGCTACGGCACGCTGCGCATGGCCGGCAACATGATCTGGTCGTCGGGGATTCGCGAACAGCAGAACGTCACCCGCACCCGCTCCGGCGGCAAGGGCGGCGGCGGGCGCAGCACCCAGACCTCGATCAGTTATTCCTATTTCGCCTCTTTCGCGCTGTGCTTCGGTGAGGGCCCGGCCGAGGACGTGCTGCGCATCTGGGCCGACGGCAAGCTGATCTACGACAAGACCGGATCGAGCCCCGACGTCGCCAAATCCAACTTGCGCTTCCGCTTTCATCGCGGCAGCGAAGCCCAATTGCCCGACCCGCTGATCGAAGCGCATGTGGGCGCGGGCCGAGCGCCGGCGCATCGCGGGCTCTGCGTGATCGTCTTCGAGGATCTGGCGCTCGCCGACTTCGGCAACCGCATCCCGAACATCACCGCGGAGATCACCTATCGGCGTACCGCGCAGCAGCCCTACCAGCTGCTGGATTTCATCACGACCGGCGAAGGCGGCTATTTCGGGTCCTACCAGATCAGCGACCTCGCGGTCGATTGGCGCAGGGGCTACGGCTACTTCGTCTCTTCGAGCAGCAACGCCGAAGCCGCCGGCATCCGGCGTTTCAATCTGCGCACCATGGCGGAGGACCGCCAGGCGCGGATGACGGACGTGACCGCCGTCACGCCCAACAACTTTCCGAGCACGCTGTTCTGCGGCGAGGACGGACACCTCTATCTGACGGTCGGCTCGGGCAACTCGCGGCCGATCATCCGTGTCGAGCCGAACGCGCTGAAGGAAGTCGGCCGCTTCGGCTTCACCAGCACCGGCCTTTCCAACACCACGACCCGCTTCGTGACGACGACCTGGCTGGGAATGATCTCGGCCTACGGTCCGTCCGGTCGGCTCGATTTCCTGCTGACCGGCTCGCTGTTCAACGACATCGGCCTGCTGCGCGCCGACAGCATGGGCTACGTCTGGGGCGCCGGCCAGACGGTGACGGAATCCCGCGTGCGGGGCGCAATCGGCGGCGCCGTCGGCGAGGGTTATGGCGATGGATGGATCCTGGCGAGCGCGACATCGAGCAGTCTGAACCACACCAGCCTCGGGCTATACCGCGTCCGGGTTTCGGCCTTCGCGCAGTATGACGGCATGACCGGCCAGTCGCTCGGCGTCACCTTCGAGAAAGTGGCGAGCTTCACGCCTGCCCAGATCGAAGCTGGCGCGACGGGGTTCTACAGCGATACTGGCGGACTGACCTACGACGCCACCGACGACAGCGTCATCTTCCAGATCACGATGTCGAACGGCGGCTCGGCCGGGACGATCTACACGATCAAGTGGCGCGCCGACACCGGCATCGTCTGGAAGACGGCGGTCCCGCACAAGATCAACTACGAGGGCCCGTTCTTCGGCCAGAGCCGCTTGCGGGGCCAGCGCTGGACGCTGATGCGCTCGACGCGCGTCGTCCAGCTCGACACGGCGACGGGCGCCATCGTCCTCAACGAGATCTGGCCGGGCGCGGTCAGTGAACAGGGCGCGCAGGTCTACGACGCCGTCACCGACACCCATCTGGTGCGCGGCAGCAGCGGCTGGGCGCGGCTGTTCCTCAATCGAGGCGGTGGTGAGGGTGAGGCCCTGTCGTCCATCGTCGCCGATCTCTGCGGACGCGCCGGCCTCGGGCTCGCCGACATTGACGTCGCCGAGCTCACGCCATCCGTGCCGGGCTACGTGATTGGGCGGCAGACCACCGTGCGCGGATCGATCGAGCCTCTGGCGCAGGCCTATTTCTTCGATGCGGCCGAGAGCGATGACACCCTGCGTTTCCGCAACCGCGGGCGCATGCCGGTCGCAACGATCCCCGCCGAATATCTCGTGCCGCTCGACAGCCAGACGGGCGAAAGCTGGCGCGAGCGGCGCACACAGGAAGTCGAACTGCCGGAGCGCGTCGCCGTCGTCTACATGGACCGGGACGCCGACTACCAGCAGGGCACGCAGAGCGAGAAGCGCGCCTCCCTGCCGCTACCCACCATGCACTCGCGCAACCAGGCGAGCCTCGAACTGGCGCTCGCCATCGACGCCACCACGGCCAAACGGATCGCCGCCAAGTCTCTCTACAGCGCCTGGATCGAGCGCAGTGCCTATGAAGCCGAGCTGCCGCCTGACTGGCTGCGGCTCGATCCGACCGATGTGGTGGATGTGGTGTTCGCAACCGGATCGATCTTCCGGACGCGGATCAATCGTCTCGACGTCGGCGCGGATTTCTCGCTCGCGGTGAAGGGCGTCTCGGAGACGGCCGCCACCTATGTGTCCTCGGTCATCGCCGATGGCGGCTCGGGCAAGCCCGCCCAGCTGGTGGGCGCAAACGCCGCCACGCGGCTGATCCTGCCCGACCTGCCGCTCCTGCGCGACGTCGACGATGCGGGCGGTGCGGGCTCGCGGGTCTACTACCTGATGGCGGGATTCGGCGGTCCCGGCTGGCCGGGCGCTGCCCTCTATCGCAGCGCCGACGGCTCCGCATGGGCGCAGGTCGGGCGGGCCCTCAGCGAAGCCGCATGGGGCGCCACGGCGAATGCGCTGGGCGCGCCACGTTCGCCGTTTGGCACCGATGAGGACAACAGCCTCACCGTCTTCATGACCACCGGCGGCGATCGCCTGGAAAGCGTCACGCAGGAAGCCCTCGTCAACGGCGCGAATGCGGCCCTCGTGCTGAAAGCCAATGGCGAGCCGGAGATCATCCAGTTCCGCGAGGTCACGCTGAACCCGGATGGGTCTTACACGTTCAACGGCTTGCTGCGCGGGCGGCGCGGGACAGACGTCTTCGTCGAGGGCCATGCGGCGGGCGAACTCGTCGTATTGCTCGATCCCGATGATGTCGAGACGATGGTCACCGCCCTTGGCGATCTCGGACTGCCGCGATCCTGGCGTGCCGTCGGCTTCGGCACGCTGTTCGAGGATGCCGAGACGATCATTCAGAGCCACTCGGGCCGCGACCTCAAGCCCTATGCGCCATGGAACGTTCGCGCCGTGAAGACCGGCAGCCCGGCAAACATCACCCTCTCCTGGATCCGCCGCACGCGCATCGGTGGCGAGCTGAAGGACGGGACTGGGATCGTCCCGCTCGGCGAGGCGAGCGAGGCCTACGAGATCGATATCCTCGACGGTCCCGGCGGTGCGGTGCTCCGCACGCTCGCCTCCACCAGCCCGAGCGCCGTCTACGCCAATGCTGACATCCTGGCCGATTTCGGCGCTGTTCCCACGGAACTTTCGGTCGCCGTCCATCAAATGAGCGCGGTCGTGGGTCGCGGGTTTCCGCGCGCCGTCACCTTGGAGGTTACCTGATGCCCAGCCCCAATCTGGCCGTGACCCATGTCGCCGCCGCCCAGAACCAGAAGGAGGTCACGATCAACGACGCGGTCGATGCCCTCGACAACTCCATGAATCGGGCGTTGTCACTGGCTATGGCCGACGCCAACGTGACGTTGACCGGCACGCAAGCGAACCGCAACGGCCTGATCGTTCTCACCGGCACGCTGACGGCTACGCGCGTCCTGACGCTGCCCGCCAACCATCGCCGACTCGCGATCCGCAACGCGACGAGCGGCGGCCAGGAGGTCCGGGCCAAGTACGCGGGTTCGGGCGCCGAGGTCATCATCGTGCCCGGCGCCACCGTGCTGGTGCAGGGCAATGGCAGCGATCTCTTCGGGGTCGGCGGCGGCGCCGGTGCTCTCAACGACCTGACCGACGTCGCGATCGGTGCCGCCGTCGCCAGCGACGTGCTCCAGTTCGATGGCGTGCTCTGGGGTGCTGCCGGTGTCGGCATCTTCCAGCGCGCCCTGCTGCCCTTCCGGGGCGCGCTGGTGCGGCGGACCACCAACTTCAGCGTCTCGACGACCGGCGCCTATGTTCCGATCTCCTGGCAGAGCGCCGTCTACGACAGCGACACGCTCTGGGACGTCGGCCAGCCGACGCGGCTCACGGTGCCGGCCGGGGTGACCAAGGTTCGGCTCACGGGCAATATCGAGTGGCAGACCTCGCCGACGAGCCAGCTGGTCGAGATCCGCATGAACGGCGGCGGCGTGATCGGTGGCGGCTCCTTCATCGTCCGCGGCGACAGCGGCTACAGCAATCAGATGCGGAACATCGCGAGCGCGGTCCTCCCGGTCGTCGCCGGCGACTGGTTCGAGCTTACGGTGTTCGTCAGCGCCTCAGGCGAACTCCGGGGCATGGAGCGCACCTGGTTCGCGCTCGAAGTGGTCGAGACCGGGGACGCGGCCGATCCGCCGGCGGACTTCGCCTTCGCGAAGGCGGGCGCGACCGCCGCCTCGGAGGTGCTGCTGCGCACGGTCGTGGCCCGGCGCTCGCGGCTCAAGGTCGATCTTGCCGGCAGCCAGGGCACGGCCGGGGCCGCGGCCACCGCAGAGACGGACCTCGATGTCCAGCGCAACGGCACGAGCATCGGCACCATCCGCTTCGCGGCGAGCGCCTCCACCGCCGTCTTCATCGCCGTGAGCGAGACCGTCCTCGAACCGGGCGACCTCCTCGAGGTGATCGCGCCCGCGAGCCCCGACGCCACGCTCGCCGACATCGCGATCACGCTCGCCGGGACGCTGGTGATCTGATCGACAGTTTGAGAACCACGACGATGGAACAGAAACGCGACAGCGGCAGGCTGGTCAGTCTGCCGAGCGACGAGTTCGAGGCGCTGCTCGAACGCGCCGCCGAAACCGGCGCCCGCCGCGCTCTGCATGAGGTCGGGCTCGACGGGACGGACGCCGCCGAGGACATCCGCGATCTGCGATCGCTGCTGGCCGGGTTTCGGCTGGCCAGGCAGACGGCCGTGCAGACCGCCGTTCGCCTCATCACCACCGGCATCCTGCTCGCCCTCATGGCCGGCATCGCCATCAAGCTGAGGCTGTTTGGCAACGGTCCCTGACCGGCGCTTCCGATCCTCAACCCACCAACCCGCCCTTCGGCGGGTTTTTTTATGTGCGGAGACCACCCATGACGACCACCACCTTCAAACACTGGCGCGACGTGCCGACCGCCCGCTGGCGCTGGAAGAACTTCTCGCCTGCGGAGATCGCCTGCCGCGGCAGCGGTAGCTTGCGCATCCACGAAGAGGCGCTCGACAAGCTGCAGGCCCTTCGCGATCGGCTGGGCAAGCCACTGATCGTCCGCTCGGCCTACCGCAGCCCGACGCACAATCGCGCTGTCGGCGGCGCGGCGCGCTCGAAGCATCTCGACGGCACTGCCTTCGACATCGCCATGACGAACCACGACCCGGTCGCCTTCGAGGAAGCGGCCCGCGCGGTCGGATTCAACGGCTTCGGCTTCTACCCGCGCTCAGGCTTCATGCATATCGATCTCGGACCCGCGCGGATGTGGGGCGAGCGCTTCCCGGTTCGCGAGGCGGCCTTTGCGGTGGAGACGCCCCCGGCGCGCGAGGTGCTGGCCGAAAGCCGCACGATGAAGGGCAGCGGGGCGGCCGGTGTTGCGACCGTGGGCGCCGCCGGCGTCGAGTTGGCGCAGAACGTCCTCACCGAAACGCAGTCCGCTGTCCTGCCGCTCGTGCCCTATCTCGACACGCTGCGCTGGCTGTTCATCGCTGTGGCGCTCGCCGGCATCGCGGTCGCGATCTATGCCCGCATCGACGACTGGAAGCGGGGGCAGCGATGATCGCCACGCTCCTTGCCTGGATCGCCGCCAGCCCGTGGGCCCGTGCCGCGCTGCGGTATGGCGTGCTCGCCCTCACGATCCTCCTGTTCCTGCTGTCGATCCGCCGCGCCGGCGAGCGCGCCGGGCGCTTGGCGGAACGTCTCGAAACCATGGAGAAGGCCAATGATGTGCAGCGCCAGATGCTGGACGCCGCGGCTCGCCGCCCTCGCGATCGCGGCGAGCTTGCTGAGCGGCTGCGCGACGGCCGGTTCTGACCCGCGCGTCGTGCCCGTCTGTCCGCCGGTCGTGGAGTACAGCCGCGAGTTCCAGACGCGTGCGACCGACGAGCTCGATCTGCTGCCAGAGCGATCGGCGATCGCCGAGATGCTCAGCGACTACGCCGTCATGCGGGAGCAGGCGCGGACGTGTACCCCGACTTAGCGGCGTCTCACTGTGATCTGCGCACAAACCAAGCCTTGGCCCCTGAAGGCGGGAGTTCGGAGAATAAGGCGATCAGTGTCGACGAATGTGTGTATTCGATGGAGGGGGCGTGTCGGACCGGGAGTATCTTGCCCGTCTGATCTCCGATCCTGACACGCCCCGAATCGTCACGACCGGGCGCACATCGACCAGCCGTGCGGCCGACCCTATGACGGCCGACCTGGTGGGCTCCGAGCGGGTTCGCCGCCATCCCCACCGCCGCGATTGATCCGCCCCACAGTGCGGCGTCTCCCGCGGTCCCCGCGCTTATCGGGTCCG
The DNA here is from genome assembly GCA_964402505.1 of uncultured Geminicoccaceae bacterium. Lineage (GTDB taxonomy): Bacteria > Pseudomonadota > Alphaproteobacteria > Geminicoccales > Geminicoccaceae > SLRI01. Next base: position 8,499 of record CAYOCP010000041.1, on the reverse strand, counting down.
GGTCCCCATCAGTCGCCATCACTCCGCCGCGGACGTTGCCGGCACGAGGCTCTCGATTTCCGCGACGGACTGGAACTCGGTCAGATACTCATGGCGATGCTGCGACAGCCAGCGTACCACCCGCGCATTTCCGAGGAGTTTCCGGAGATATCCCTTCGCGACGGTCAGGTGCAGGTTGTCGATGCCGTAGGTTTCTTCGACGGTTTTGACCTGCGCCTGCAGACCGGCGAGCTCTCGTTCCAGACGGGCGATCTGTTCGGCGGTCACCGCCCGGTCGCCGCCCGGCTTCTTTTTTCGGGGGTCGACCAGCTGGGCTTCCGGCGTTGCCGCGAGGATCGCTTTGGCGAATGTGGCGGTGTAGCTGTTCTGTCCCGTCATCAGTTCGGCCGCTTCAACCTGCCGTATCGGCGCCATGCATCTGAGAACATCGAAAGTCCCCGCGGGACAGGGGGTATCCTTCAGGATTTCGACCGCGTCGGCGCAGATGCCGTCGAGCATCCGCGTGCGCTTCTTGACCGTCTGGGCGTCGATCCCCAAGGCTTCCGCGATCCGCTCTTCCGGCACCCCGCGGTCGATCGCGCGCAGGATCATCCGGTGCTCCTGGATTGGGGCGAGGCGATTGACCCGCTTGTTGTATGTGTAGGTCTCGTCATCGGTGGCGACGAGGCATTCCACCTCGACGATCCCAAGGTCCTTGAGCACCTCGATCCGTAGATGGCCATCGAGCAGAAAATACCGGCCCCGCCGCTTGCGGTCGGGTGCCACGACCGGCGCTTCGACGAGCCCAACGGCGCGCACCGAAGTGAGGATCTGGGCGTATTTCCGGCTCTCCTTTGTACCGGGCCGCAGGACCTTGAGCGGCACGATCTGTGCCACAGGGACGACCACGCTTTCGCGCTCGAAGCCGAGCGTCACGCCTTCGCCAGGTTCGCCTTCATTCATGTCCGGACCTCCCCGGCGATGCGCGCCGCGAGCGCCTGCGGCATGGTAGCGAGCCCCTCAGCGCGTAGGAGGGTGGTGAAGCCCTCGTCGGCCAAGAGGTCCTTCATCGCCTCGACGATGAAGAGGAGCCGCGCCTGCGCAAAGTCCGCCTTGCGAGCCAACAGGCGCTGTTTGCCAGCCTCACGCTGATAGACGCGCAGCAAGTCGTCCGCGGTGAGGCGCTTCGACGGTGACCGCCGGCCCAGCCCTCTATCCTTCGCGCCTTTCCTCTTTCTGAGGCGCTGATCGAGAAGCCGGCGAATGGCAGAGAGCTTCTTGCCCCGGATCTTGCCGCTCTCGTAGGCCTCCATCAGGATCGTCTGCGCTTCCTCGCTCTCGGCCTGAGCGATCTCGGTCGCCATGGCGATCGGGATCAGGCCGGCCTCGACGGCCGCGACCAGCCGCTCTTCGCCGCGTTCGAGAAGTGTGATGACGTGGTTGACCCAGCTTCGTGAGCAGCCAATCTTCTCGGCGACCTCGGCATCGTTGTAGCCGCGCTTGGCGAGACTGCCGATCTCGGCCATGAGATCGATGGGCCGGTGCTGGCGCCGGGCGATGTTCTCGACGAGGCTCATCACCAGGCATTCCGCTTCGGCGACGTCGATAACGATGGCTGGGATTTGGGTCTGTCCCAACATGCGGAAGGCTTCCAGCCGCCCCTCGCCGCAGACCAGATCATAGCGGACGGCATTGCCGGTCCTCCGGCGGCTCACGGTGATTGGGCGCTTGAGACCAATCGTCAAGATGTTATCCACGATCTCCCGGTGTTGACGGCGATTGCGCGCACGCGGATTGAGAACATGAATCGCGTCGACAGGGATCATCTCGATGGTCTGTGGGCGTGACGGAACGGTCATTAGACGGCCTCACGAATGCGGACGGGCGCGGCGAGCTCATTGAGGATGTCGAGCGTCTCGAAGCGGTAGGCATCGAGCGAGAGCCCGTTCTCCTCGGCGAGCCGGATTTGCGCACTCGCCACGTCGATCCTTGGGAACAGATAAAAGTCCAACGGTCGCCGATTGCGGGCGTCCATGCGCACGGCGATCGTGATGTCGGGATTGAGACTAGTGTCGAATCGTAACCGCCAGCGCAGGGCGCCCGTAGGCGTCTCCTTGCAGCGGGCGATCACGACGGAGAGCGAGAACTCGCCGTTCACGTCGAGGAGATCGCTTCCCTCGGCACGGTGCACCGTCGCGCCGGCTTCGATCAGCCCTGTGACAATCTCCTCGACCATCTCAGGGTGCAGGCGTCGGAGCGCCCGGTTGATCTCGATATAGCGATAGTCGCGGCGTGGCGTGTAGCCGACGAGGCGGTAAGCGCGCAGGAGACTGCCAAAGCGGTGACGATAAGCGCTACTGGACGGCACGTGGTCGGTCTCATCGATGATCAGCCCCGACAACTCGCCTTGTGTTTCAAGGAGATGTCGCAGGTGGTCGAGCAACTCGGCGTCGCTCAGTCGCTGCGAGCGCTCGGCGATGATTGCCTGGGCGGCCTCGAACAACCTTCGATCGACGATCGGCTCGAACACGCTGTCGGCCCGAATCCAGATATCCGAGCTGTTGCGGACGCGCTTCTTCTTGAGCTTGAACGACACCCGGTTCCAGACGTTGTCGCCGACGTATTTCCCATTGATTAGCACCTGATGCACGGTGCCGCGCGTCCAAGGGCGGCCGAGGTCGGTTGGAAGGCCGCGGCCGTTGAGGATGTTGGCGATCTCGCGCTCGGGTTTGCCTTCTTCGACGAAGGCGCGATACATCCACTGAACGGTCTCCACTTCCTCGGGCGGGCCGGGAACGAGGATCACGCGGTCGGTCTGGATGCTCTTGTGCTCGCCACGCGCGAGCTCACCCTTGGGTGCGCCGTTCTGATCGATCAGGCGACGACGGAGCCCGTACCCGGCAGCACCGCCCTGACGGTAGCCGTGCTCGATAAGGCGGCACTGCCCAGCGAACACCTTGGCCGAGAGCTCACGGCTGTACTCTCCGGCCATCGCCCGCTTCACGCCCTTGACGATGGTTGAGACCGGGCTGCCATCGTTCTCGAACTGCTCGGCGCAATACTGCACGGTGATGCCGGCGCGCTTGCAGATGTACTCGTAGTAGGCGCTCTCGTCAGCGTCCTGGAACCGGCCCCAGCGGCTGACGTCGTAGACGAGGATGGTGGTGAAGTCGGTGGCCCCGCTCTGCACGTCCGCGATCAGCTGCTTGAGAGCGTCGCGGCCGTCGATGCGGAGTCCGCTTCGGCCCTCGTCGGCGTACGTGCGGACGATCTCCAGACCGCGGCGCTCGGCATACTGGCGGATGGCGTCAGCCTGATTTTCGGTCGAGTACTGCTGGTGCTCCGTCGACATCCGGACGTACTCGGCGGCGCGGGCACGGGGTGGTCCCGTGCCCGTTTTTTCGTCGCCGCCAAGATAGTCACCTTCAGTCAATCATCCTGGTCCTTCCGCATCAGGGCCGAGGCCCTGCGGTGTTTCGCTCGACATGCATGAACGCTGAGGATCGACGCCGTCGTTCCTACGGTCTCCGCATCTTCAATTGTAGATGTGGAGGGTCGGAAAGATGTTTCCGAAGAAGGGCAACTTATTTCCGGGAGGAAATGACCGAGACGACGCCAGTCAGTACTATTCAGAGATGATCGCGGCGGCGCTGCGAGCGGAACTCGGCAACAGTCACCGGGCGACGAAGACCGTGATGCGCTGGACCGGAGCCAGCGAGCGCACGGTCAAGCATTGGTTCGCCGCTCGTCATGGCCCTGGCGGCGAGTATCTCATTGTCTTGATGCGCGAATCTGAAGCTGTGTTCCAGGCCGTTCTGGGCGCGGCCGGCCGACGCGACGCTGTCGTTGCCGCACGGGTACTGGCAGCGCACGGTGCTTTGGTCGATGTGATGGGTCTGGTCGAACAAGTAGGGTTCGGACTGGCGGAGGCCGGCTTGATGGGTGCCCATCAGGCCGGCGGAATGGCCGAGGGGGATCTGGATGACCGTGATGATGACCGAATGAATGACCGTAATCCAAGGTCCGCGGGATCGCTGCCCCATGGCAGCCTCAACCAGCGTCAGCGCTGGTATCTCGATGCGCTTGCTGCGGGCAAGGAAGTTCGAGCGGACGACCTCCGGCGCCGCTGGGATGTGTCAGAGAAGACAGCGCGCCGGGACGTGGCGGCGCTGAAAAAACGCGGCATGATCGAGTTTGTCGGGTCGTTCAGAAGAGGGCGATACCGGTTGCTACGCTGATATGGGCGAAGGGCTTTGGTTGGGATGCCGACCGGCCGTCCCCAACGGAAGGCTGGCCATCACCAGCCCGCGGGGAGTGGGCGGCCCGCCGCTCGTCTAAATCTGCGAATGGAACTTTTCATGAACGCATCTGCGTGCTATACGACTCTAGTCGATTCTGTCCGACCGTGATCGGCAGCTTGTTGGTACGCAAGGGTGAGACACGAATGACCGAGCCATGGGTGTCCGTCGAGCAGGTAGCCACCCACCTGGGAATAGCCCGTGACACCGTCTACCGGTGGATTGATGCCAAGAGCCTACCAGCTCAACGGATCGGCCGCCTTTGGAAGTTCAAGCTTAGCGACGTAGATGAATGGGTCCGAAAAGGAATGGCGGCAGAAGGAGATGATCACGTCTCGAATGGGAAGAAGACCAGATGAGAGAGCGTCCGCTTAGCCATGGGACTCTGCCATGACGTACCCTGTTCCCACTCCTATATACAGACTGGTCTATCTCGACAATCTGGTCACGCTTCTTCAACGCCAAGCGCTTCATGCGCCGAACTACACCCCGGCGGACGGGCTTGCATATCGGACAATCCATAATACGAATGTGCAGGCAAATCGGCGAATAAGGCAGGTTAACTGCGGGCCATGCGGATCCGTTCACGATTATGTCCCGTTTTATTTTGGTCCGCTGTCCGTCATGTTGCTAAATTTGAAAACGGGACGAGTTGATGGATACGATGAAGGTCAAGAGCCTCTCATTTATTTAAAAACCACTGTCCAGCAAGTTGTCGATGGCGCGCATCGATTCGTTTTTACCGACGGTCACGGACTTGCGAACTTTACGCGCTGGTTTGACGACCTGAGCGATTTAACAAAAGTTGATTGGCGCCTAGTCGGCGCGCGTTATTGGGCAGATACACCCGACGACAATGATCGACAGCGAAGAAAGCAGGCTGAATTCTTGCTATGGCGAGAGTGCAGCTGGCAGATGATCTCCGAGATCGGTGTCCTCAATGTAGCGGCAAAAGCGCGGGTGGAAGCCAGCCTAGACAAGTTTCCGAATTGCCACCGACCTCCGGTCAATGTGCAATCCGGATGGTACTATTATTAGGGGAGGAGCAACAAATGATCGAGATTGGAAGCGGCAACCTCCTCGAGGCAAATGCCGATGCCCTCGTCAACACAGTCAACTGTGACGGGTTTATGGGCAAGGGCATAGCCTTGCAGTTCAAGCAAGCGTTCCCGAGGAATTTCAAGATTTACGAGCAAGCGTGCAAAGCGGGCGACGTTGTTCCGGGGAAGATGCTTGTCTTCGACAATGGCGGACTTCTCCGTCCAAGGTTCATTATCAATTTCCCGACGAAGCGCCACTGGAGGAACAAGTCCCGGATTGAAGACATTGAAGCGGGCTTGAAGGATCTCGTTCAGCAAGTACGCCGGCTGCAGATCCAGTCGATCGCGGTGCCGCCTTTGGGATGTGGATTGGGTGGTTTGGACTGGCGTGAAGTAAGGCCGCTGATCGAAGCCGCCTTTGCCTCGCTGCCGGAGGTAAAAGTTCTAGTGTTCGAACCTAAAGGCACCCCGGAGGCCAAGACCATGCCGGTAGGCACGGAACGCCCCAAGATGACTCCCGCGCGCGCTCTGTTCGTCAAACTCATGGAAGCTTACTCCGCCCTAGATTACAGTCGCACTCTCCTGGAAGTGCAGAAGCTTGCCTACTTCCTTCAGGCGGCTGGGGAACCCCTGCGACTCAAGTACGAACCCGGCCACTACGGACCCTACGCAGCGAATCTCAACAAGGTGCTTGAGGTGATGGAGGGTCATTTTATCCGTGGATATGGCGATAGCCAGAAACCTGGCGCAGAGATCGAGCTGCTCCCTGGCGCAACGGAAGAGGCCACCGAGTTCCTCCATGGCAAGGAGGACTCCACGATGAGACTGGCTGCCGTCGGACAGCTCATCGAGGGGTTTGAAACGCCCTACGGGATGGAGCTCTTGGCTACTGTGCATTGGGTTGCGCACCATGGCGGCCGAGGTGCCCAGCGCCCAGCATCTGCGCCCGCAGAAGCCGTCGCGCATGTTCACGATTGGAATCCAAGAAAGAAGCAGATCTTCAAACCGGAACACATCCAGGTCGCTTGGAAGCAGCTGGCTGATCTCGGCTGGATCGGATCAGCTTCATCATCGAAGGGATAGGAGCCGATGGCTGACTCGACAGCTATCGAATGGACGAATGCGACGTGGAATCCAATCACGGGCTGTACGAAGATCGGCCCTGGTTGCGACAATTGCTACGCTGAGCGCTTCGCCGAGAGGTGGCGTGGCGTCGTCGGGCATCCCTACGAACAGGGCTTCGACCTTACTCTGTGGCCAAATCGGCTTGCGCAACCCGCGGCTTGGAAGAAGCCTAGAATGATCTTCGTGAATTCGATGAGTGACCTCTTTCACAAGGAGGTCGATCGTTCGTTCATCGACAAGGTCTTCGACGTTATGGAACGCGTCGATCGGCACGTCTATCAGGTGCTCACGAAACGAAGCTCCCTCATGCGCGCATACATCAGGGATCGCTATCGTGCCGGCAAGGTGCCAAGCCACATCTGGCTCGGGGTCTCAGTGGAGGACGCGCAGCACACGAGCCGGATCGAGCACCTTAAGCAAGTGAATTCGGACGCGCGGTTCATTTCGTTCGAGCCGCTGCTTGGGGCGATCACTGACGTCAACCTTCGTGGGATCGCCTGGGCGATTGTCGGGGGAGAGAGCGGTCCTCGCGCTCGGCCTATGGAAGAGAGTTGGGTTCGTCAGATTCGCGACATTTGTGACCGTGATGATGTCGCCTTCTTCTTTAAGCAATGGGGCGGCCCACGCCCGAAATCGGGGGGACGGCTTCTCGACGGTGAAGAATGGAACGGCTTTCCGTGGCAGATCGTCCCGAAGCCGATTTTGGACGACCTTCATCCAGAGCGCGCATGATGTCGTTGAATGTTGATCATTACGAAGGTCGAGAACAATCATATCTGAAGCATTTATTTCTTCAGGGTTACCTGGAGAACGCTGCGTATAAATTATTTCAGGGTAGATCACCCGTATTCAACTTCGTCGATGCCTCTGCTGGTCCGTGGCGAAATGCCGACACAAAATCGCAATCCGACACTTCGTTTGCGCTTGCCCTTTCGACCCTCGAAAACGTCCGGCGCATCCTTGAAGACATTGGGCGGAGAGATCTGACGGTTCGTTTCCGCTTTTGCGAGCGCAATCCGGAGTCCTTTGCACGGCTTCAGGCATTCGCTGCCGAGAATTCGAGATACGACATCAAGGTCTTTTCTGGGGCATTCGAAGACAATCTCAGGCCAATTGAAGCTGCGTGCCGCGACATAGCAGGCAGCTTTACCTTTACTTTCATCGACCCGACAGGGTGGGATGTCGACTCAGGTCCAATCTTTGCGTTCTTGAAGGCCCTTCGCGGAGAGGTGCTGTTCAACTTCATGTCAGAACACGTCAACCGGCATGCCGGATGGGAGGGCGTCGCTGCGTCGGTGGGACGCTTTCTCGCTGACCCCGGTTGGAGGGCGGCCTTCGAAGGCCTGCCTGATGGCCCAAACGAGGAGAAGATCCTGAAGCTACTCAAGTCAAAGATGAAAGCGGCCGGAGCGGCAACTTGGCTGCCCGACTTTGCGATCCGAAAGCCCAGGGAAAACCGCATCAAGATGCGCCTCATCCTTGGCACGCACAGTGCGCACGGAGTCGAAGTCTTTCGGACAGTGCAGGAGAAGGTCGAGAAGGAAGGCTTTCGGGTTCGTCAGAACATCAAGACAACCGAGACTGGGCAACCTTCGCTATCAGACGAAATGTTCATTGAGTTAGACGCCGGTCGAGATGGCGTCGGCTGCCCGGAAACTCTCGGATGGGGCACCGAGGCACTGCTCCAAGCTGTAGCCGCGCAGCCCGGAATTCCGTTCGAGAAGCTTGCCCCTAATGTGATGGAGCAGGTGCCCTTGCGGACGACCCATCTCAAAAGAATTGTGGTGGACCAGCGGAGGGCTGGGCTTCTCCGTTTCGATCTCGCCCCCGGCAAACGGACTCCAAGTGCAGCAACAAAAATCTGGCCGAGTAAAAATGATCACGGGTGATCCGCGGTAGTTTACTGCCATCTCGGGCGAAGGTCATTGTCGCAATTTACAGAGAACGTTGGATTTCCGGTCCTCCCCCTCCGCCAGGGCGCCCCGAGGTACGGCCCGGAGACATGTAAGCGTCCGACCTGACCCGCCCTATCGAAGTGGCTTCTGCTCTGCTGAGAT
>CAYOCP010000040.1:0-34296 GCA_964402505.1 uncultured Geminicoccaceae bacterium | reverse complement strand
GCGAAGACCACCCGCCCGACCCCCGCCTGCCGTGCCGCCTCGAACAGGTTCCAGCAACCGACGATGTTGGCACCGTGGATCACCTCCCATTCGCCTTCATGGGCGTAGCCGCCGAGATGGATGATTCCGTCGATCCCGTCGCAGGCGGTGGCGAGCGCCTTCGGATCGCCGAGATCGGCCGCGACGAACCGCTCGTGCGGTGCCAGCGCCTCGGGTGTCTGGCGGTCGCTCAGCACCACCTCCTCGTAATGCCCGGCAAGCAGCGGCCGCAGCATCGTTCCGACCCCGCCGGCCGCGCCAGTCATCAGCACCCGCATCGTTTCGCTCCCCTCTTGTGTGGCTCGGGAGTAGGGCGGCTCGGCGTCGGGATCAACAGCCGAACCGCCGGCGACGATGCCGAGCACGCTCGGGAAACAAGGAATCGCTTGCCTCTACGGGGCGGAGACCGCACACCGGAGACAGGATGTTCGATCCGGGAGGGCAATGAAATGGGCTATACCATCGAGCACATCGAGGGGATCGGCGGCGCCTATGGCGCCAAGCTGCGCGACGCAGGCATCGGCACGACCACAGCCCTCCTCGAGGCCGCGGCCGATTCCAAGGGCCGCCAGCATCTGGCGCAGACGACCGGCATCGATGCCGCGCGCATCCTGCTCTGGGCCAACATGGCCGACCTGATGCGGATCAAGGGTGTCGGCAAGCAGTTCGCCGAGCTGCTCGAGGCTGCCGGCGTCGATACCGTCAAGGAGCTCAAGACCCGCAATGCGGCGAACCTCGCCGCGCGCATGGCCGAGGTCAATGCCCAAAGGAAGTTGACGCGGACGGTGCCGGCCGAGAGCATGGTGGGAAGGTGGATCGCGCAAGCGGGAACCCTCCCGCCCCTCCTGAGCTACTGACGAAGCGGCAAGCGCCGTCCACCGCTGTCGAGGGAGTGATGCCGATGCTCGGCGGGCTGATCAGGAAGCTCTTTGGCGATGGCCGGAACCATGGCGAGGGCGGCGGGACCGGCAAGGCTCTCGGCGACGCCGTCGAGCACAAGGGCTGCCGAATCCAGCCGACGGCCATGCAGAAGGGCAGCCAGTTCCTGACGGCCGGGACCATCACGAAGGATTTTCCGGAAGGTCCGCGCGAGCATCGCTTCGTGCGCGCCGACACCCATGCCTCGGCCGATCAGGCCCATGACTTCGCCATCATCAAGGGCCGGCAGATCATCGACGAGCAGGGCGACCGGCTCTTCGATCAGGCCCGTCCGGAATAGGAGGGGGCCTGCTCCCTCGCCGTGGCGCGGCTGCGGCCGCGGCGAGGGGGAGCATCAATCCTCGATGTACTCGACGTCCTCGTCGTCCTCCTCGTCCTCGTACTCCTCGTCGTAGTCCTCCTCGTCGATCTCCTCGCTCGCCACCGGCCGCGGCATGTGGGCCCGGGCGATATGCTCGGTGAGATCGGCGAGCTCGATATAGAAATCGGCCTGGCGACGGAGCTCGTCGGCAATCATCGGCGGCTGCGTCTTGATGGTGCTGATCACGCTCACCTTCACGCCCCGGCGCTGCACCGCCTCGACCAGCCGGCGGAAATCCCCGTCGCCGGTCATCAGCACGACGTGATCCACGGTGCCGGCGACCTCCATGACGTCGACCGCGAGCTCGACGTCCATGTTCCCCTTGAACTTGCGACGACCGGCGCCCTGGCTGAACTCCTTCAGGGGTTTGGTGACCATGGTGTAGCCGTTGTAGTCGAGCCAGTCGACCAGGGGCCGGATCGGCGAATACTCCTGCTCGTCCAGAAGCGCCGTGTAGTAGTAGGCGCGGAGCAGCCGCCCGCAGCCCGAGAAGACCTCGAGAAGCCGCCGGTAGTCCACGTCGTAGCCGAGCGCCTTGGCCGTCTGGTAGAGATTGGCACCGTCGATGAACACGGCGAAACGCTCATCGGGGTGAAAATGCTTGAGAGCTGCTGGCCGTGCCATAGCCGACTCCGAGGTTCGGTGCGGTCGTTGCCGCGTTCATTGAATGCGGGCCGACGGATTCAATGCCGGACCGAGGGCGTGGGTTCCCACGAGAGAACCGGGATGGAAACTAGCGGCTGCCGATCGGTGCTCCAAGCGTCGCGTAGGGCATCGTGCGAGGTCGTGCGGGAGGGCCCGCCGGCCGGCCGAGGTGGCGAATGGTCGCCCGCGACCTCCGGAGTTGCGACTTGCGCCGCGCTGCAGCATTGTTAATTTGTCGGAACTGGCAACGGACGGATTTCAGAACGGGTGATCGATGGCACGCATTACGGTTGAAGACTGCGTCGAGCGGGTTCCGAGCCGCTTCGAGCTGGTGATGCTCGCGGCACAGCGCGCTCGCGACATCTCGGCCGGCTCGGCGCTGACCCTGGAGCGCGACAACGACAAGAACCCGGTCGTGGCGCTGCGCGAGATCGCCGACGACACGATCGATCTCGATCATCTCCGCTACGAGCTGATCCACGGTCTGCGCCGGCATTCGGACGACGACGGCGATCTTTCGGATGATCTCGCCCAGGAGCTCGAGGCGCTCATCCCGAGCCGGCAGCCGGGCGAGGACGACATGATGCCGGCCGGTGTCGACTACGGCGACGAGGACGTGCTCGACGAGGACTGATGAAACCTGCGCGATCATCGAGCGAGACCCGGGTGGCAATGCGCCGCCGGGCCTCGTATTGGCTGATCGCGGAGCAGGGACGATGAGCGAGGCGGCGACGGTGACGATCGGTCCGGCGCCGCCATCGGCCGCGGATATGGCGTGCGACATAGCGCCGCAGGGAGGCAAGCCGGCGCAACGCCGCAACGTGATGCGGCAGTTTCAGCTGGTCGAGCTGGTCAAGAGCTACGACCCGAATGTCGACGAGGACCTGCTGAATCGCGCCTATGTCTACGCCATGCGCGCCCATGGTGCGCAGCTCAGGGCGTCGGGCGACCCCTATTTCCACCATCCGGTCGAGGTCGCGGGCATCCTCGCCGGCCTCAAGCTCGATGCCGCGTCGATCGCCACCGGCCTGCTCCACGACACCGTGGAGGATACCAGCGCCACCCTCGCCGAGATCCGCTCCCTCTTCGGTGACACCATCGCCCGCCTCGTCGACGGCGTCACCAAGCTGAACAAGATCCAGCTCCAGTCGGCAAAGACGGCGCAGGCCGAGAACTTCGGCAAGTTGCTCGTGGCCATGTCCGAGGACATCCGCGTGCTTCTGGTCAAGCTCGCCGACCGGCTGCACAACATGCGCACCCTGCACTTCATCACCTCGCCGGAGCGGCGGCAGCGTATCGCTCGCGAGACGATGGAAATCTACGCGCCCCTCGCCGAGCGCATCGGCATGGAGCAGCTCAAGGCCGAGCTCGAGGATTTGGCCTTCGCCGAGCTCCTGCCCGATGCGCGCGAGAGCGTGGTGGCGAGGCTACGGCAGCTCCGTCGCGACGACATCCTCCTGATCGACCGGATCGTCGCCGAGCTCGGGCACCGCCTCGCCGACGCCGGCATCGAGGCCGAGGTCGCCGGCCGCGAGAAGTCGGCGCTCTCGATCTGGCGCAAGATGCAGCGCAAGAACGTCTCTTTCGAGCAGCTCTCCGACATCATGGCGTTCCGCGTGCTGGTGGACAATGTCGGCGAATGCTACGCGGCGCTCGGCGTCATCCATGCCGGCTACATGATGCTTCCCGGCCGTTTCAAGGATTTCATCTCCACTCCCAAGCCCAACGGCTACCGCTCGCTGCACACCACCATCATCGGCCCCGAGCAGCGCAAGATCGAGCTGCAGATCCGCACCCGCGCGATGCACGAGGTGGCCGAGCTCGGGGTGGCGGCGCACTGGGCCTACAAGCAGGACAGCCGGGTCACCGAAGGCAGGCAGTACCGCTGGATTCGCGGCCTTCTCGAGATTCTCGAGCACGCCGCCGAGCCCGAGGACTTCCTCGAGAACACCAAGCTCGAGATGTTCCAGGACCAGGTGTTCTGCTTCACGCCGCGGGGCGACCTGATCGCCCTGCCGCGCGGGGCCACGCCGGTCGACTTCGCCTATGCCGTTCATTCGGAGGTCGGCGACCACTGCGTTGGGGCCAAGGTCGACGGCCGGATGGTCCAGCTCCGCCACACGCTCGAGAACGGCGATCAGGTCGAGATCATCACCAGCCGCAATGCCTGGCCGACGGCGGCCTGGGAGCGGTTCGTCGTCACCGGCAAGGCCAAGGCGCGCATCCGGCGAGCGCTCAAGGTCCGCCAGCGCGACGACTACATCACCCGCGGCCGCGAGCTGCTCGGCCGGGCGGCGCGTGCCGAGGCCATGCAGCCGACCGAGCGCCAGCTCGACCAGGCGGCGACCCAACTCGGTCACGCCAGTCTCGAGGACATGCTGGTCCAGATCGGCGAAGGCCAGCTCGGCGCTAGGCTGGTGCTGCAGGCCATTCCGGCGGCCGCGCTCAAGCTGCCGGCGAGGGACGCCAGGGCAGCCGGCCGGGCGCAGGGCGAGGACCTCGACAACATCGTCCTCTTCAAGCGCCCGGCGACCGAAAGCGACGAGCAGCGGTCCGGCGTCATCGCCGGCCTGCCGAGCGGCATCGCCTACCAGTTCGCCGGCTGCTGCCGGCCGATTCCGGGCGATCCCATCATCGGCATCGTGCGCACCGGCCGACCGATCTCCATTCACTGCCGCGACTGCGCCACGGTGGCGCGCATGAGCGGCAACGAGCATCGCTTCATCGATGTGGGCTGGAACGGGCACGGTAACCCGCCCCACGCCTCGACCCGCATCTCCGTCATGGTGTCGAACCAGCCGGGCGCGCTCGGCACCATCAGCACGATCATCGGCAAGCAGGAAGGCAATATCGTCGACGTCAAGGTCGGCCGCCGCTCGCCCGGCCTGTTCGAGATGCTGCTCGATGTCGAGGTCAGCGATGTCGAGCAGCTCCACCGGATCCAGGCGGCCCTTCGCGCCAATCCCATGGTCAGCACCGTCGAGCGGAGCCGCTCTTGACCCTGACGCGGGATGCGGTGCTCGACGAATTCCGTGCCGCCGGTGCCTTGCTCGAGGGCCATTTCATCCTGACCAGCGGCCGGCGCAGCGCCTTCTATCTGCAATGCGCCCGCGTGCTGATGGATCCGGCCCGCGCCGGCAGGCTCTGCGCGGCACTTGCGAGCCGCGTCCGCAAGGCCCATCCGGAGGCACGCATCGACGCCGTCGTCGCCCCCGCCATGGGCGGCATCCTCGTCGGCTACGAGCTGGCCCGCGCCCTGGGCTGCCTCTCGCTCTTCGCCGAACGGGTCGAGGGCCGCTTCACGCTCCGCCGCGGCTTCGCCCTCGAGGCCGGCGCCGCCGTCCTGATCGCCGAGGACGTGGTGACCACCGGCCTCTCCTTGCGGGAATGCGCGGACGCGGTCCGCGCCACCGGCGCCCGACCCGTGGGAGCGGCCGCGCTGATCGACCGCAGCAACGGCACGGCCGCGATCGGCATGAAGCTCACCGCCCTCGCCACGGTGGACTTCCCGACCTATGCCCAAAGCGAGGTTCCGCCCGATCTCGCCGCCATCCCCGCCGTCAAGCCCGGCTCGCGCGGACTGAAATAGCGACCGCATCACGCGCATCGCTTGCAAGTTCATCAACTATAGAGTTAGCTCGCCCGAGCAGTCGCAACCGGGCGAGCCGCCTTGGCCCAGACCAGATCAGCCACCATCATCGCGCGCATCGAAACGGTCGCCTTCGTCGGTCTCGAGGCGGTGCCGGTCGACGTCGAGGTGCAGCTCGGCAGTGGCCTGCCCTCCTTCTCGATTGTCGGCCTCGCCGACAAGGCGGTCGCCGAGAGCCGCGATCGGGTGCGCGCGGCCCTGGCCGCCATGAGCCTCGCCTTGCCGCCCAAGCGGATCACCGTGAACCTCGCCCCGGGCGACCTCCTGAAGGAGGGCAGCCACTACGATCTGCCCATCGCTCTCGGCCTCCTGACCGTCATGGGTGTCCTCGACAGCGAAGCGCTCCGGGGCCGGATGGCGCTGGGCGAGCTCGCGCTCGATGGCGGTCTCCGACCCGTCGCGGGCGTGCTGGCGGCGACGCTGACGGCGGCCGAGCGAGAGCTCGGCCTCGTCTGCCCGAAGACCTCGGGCGGCGAGGCGGCCTGGCTCGGGGACACCGTCGAGGTGATCGCCGCCCCCGATCTCTACACGCTGGTCGGCCATTTCCGCGGCAAGACCGTCCTGCCGCCACCCGACCCGGTGGGTCCCACGAGCCCGCCGGTCTATCCCGACCTGAAGGACGTCAAGGGCCAGGAGACCGCCAAGCGTGCCTTCGAGGTGGCGGCGGCCGGCGGCCACAACCTCCTGATGCTGGGGCCGCCGGGCGCCGGCAAGTCGATGCTGGCGGCGCGCCTCGTCGGCATCCTGCCGCCCCTGAGCGCCCCCGAGATCCTGGAGCTCGGCCTCATCCGCAGCGTTGGCGGCAGGCTCGAGGCCGGGCGGCTGCCCGAGGGCCGCCCATTTCGCAGCCCGCACCACGCGGCCTCCATGGCCGCCATGGTGGGCGGCGGCCGCGACGCCCGGCCCGGCGAGATCAGCCTCGCCCACCGGGGCGTCCTCTTCCTCGACGAGCTCCCCGAGTTCGGCCGCCAGGTGCTGGAATCGCTGCGCCAGCCGATGGAGACCGGCACGGTCACCGTGGCCCGCGCCAACCACCACGTCACCTACCCGGCCCGCTTCCAGCTCGTGGCCGCCATGAACCCCTGCCGCTGCGGCTATCTCGACGACGCCAACCTCGCCTGCGCGCGGGCACCGCGTTGTGCGGAGGACTACCAGAAGCGCATCTCCGGCCCGCTCTTCGACCGCATCGACCTGCACGTCGAGGTGGCGGCGCTCAGCGTCCAGGACCTGACCCTGCCGGTGCCGACCGAAAGCTCGATCGAGGTCGCGGCCCGGGTCGCCGCCGCCCGCACGCTGCAGGTCGAGCGGCTCCTCGGACTCGGTTTCCAGACGGACCGTCCGCCGCTCAACGCCGAGCTCGAGGGCGAGCTGCTCGAGCGCGCCTGCGAGGCGGAGCCCGCCGCCATGGAGCTCCTCACCCGCGCCATGGAGCGCCTGCGCTTCTCGGCCCGGGGCTACCACCGCATCCTGCGGGTCGCCCGCACCCTCGCCGATCTCGAGGCGTCGCCCCTCATCCGCAAGGTGCACATCGCCGAAGCCATCGCCTTCCGCCGCCGCCCCCCCGGCCGCCAGGCGGCTTGACCTGGGCGCGCACCCTTGATGTCCTGGATCGGACATGCAGGTGGAAGCTCATGATCATCGGCATCGGCAGCGACCTCATCGACATCCGTCGGGTGGAGAAGACCCTGGAGCGGTTCGGCGAGCGCTTCACCAGCCGCTGCTTCACGGCGATCGAGCGGGCCAGGGCCGATCGCCGGCTGCGGCGGGCCGATACCTACGCCAAGCGCTACGCCGCCAAGGAAGCCTGTGCGAAGGCGCTCGGGACGGGCTTCAGCCAAGGCGTGTTCTGGCGCGACATCGGTGTGGTCAACCTGCCCTCCGGCAAGCCGACCCTGGCGCTCACCGGCGGCGCTGCGGCACGCTTGAGGGCGATCACGCCGCCCGGCATGGGCGTCGCCCTCGAGCTGACCTTGACCGATGAGCCGCCATTGGCCTACGCCCTCGTGATCCTCACCGCCGTGGCGAGCGATACGCCAATGCTTTACCCGCCGCCCTCCGTCGGTTAATGACACGAGGTCAGGCCGATCACGCTGCTCTATCCGTCGCTGCGGCGCCCGGTCTTCCCTCTGTCAGCAGCGCGAGTCGAGCTATAGCCAAGCGTGTCCCATCCCATTCAAGCCGCCATTCGCGTGGTCCTGTCGCCATGAGCTCCAAGAAATCCGGCGGCATCAAGGACACGGTGAAGACGCTCGTCTATGCGATAGCGATCGCGCTTCTGGTGCGGACCTTCGCCTACGAGCCCTTCAACATCCCCTCGGGCTCGATGAAGCCGACCCTCCTGGTCGGCGACTATCTCTTCGTCTCCAAGTTCGCCTATGGCTACAGCCGCTTCTCCCTGCCACTCGGCCTGCCCCTGTTCTCGGGCCGGATCTTCGGCACGCTGCCCGAGCGCGGCGATGTCGCCGTCTTCAAGCTGCCGTCGGACAACCGCACCGACTACATCAAGCGGATCGTCGGCCTGCCGGGCGACCGAATCCAGGTGATCAACGGCGTCCTGCACATCAATGGCGAGGCAGCGCGCCTCGAGGCCCTGGCCCCTTTCGTCGACGACATGAACGGGCGCGAGGTCGAGATCCCGATGTACGCGGAGACCCTGCCCGGCAGCGACGAGTCGCACCGCATCCTCGATCTCACCGAGAACGGCCGGCTCGACAACACGGGCGTCTTCGAGGTGCCGGAAGGGCACGTCTTCGCCATGGGCGACAATCGCGACAACTCGCTCGACAGCCGGACCACCAATGTCGGCTTCGTCCCGATCGAGAACCTGATCGGCCGCGCCGATCTTCTGATGTTCTCGGTCGACGGCTCGGCCCGCATCTGGGAGCCGTGGAAATGGCCGTGGGCGATCCGCTACAACCGGCTCTTTCGACCCATCAACTGATCGTTACGACATGAAGCCGCGATCCGCCAGGGAGCGGGTGGACGATGCCGCCGATCTCGAGACGGCCATCGCCTATCGCTTCACCGACCGCCTCGTTCTGGGCGAGGCCCTGACCCATGCGAGCGTCCTGGCCCTCGGCCGCCGGCGAAGCGCCGGCCGGCCGCAGCGCAGCTACGAGCGGCTGGAGTTCCTGGGTGACCGGGTGCTCGGGCTCGCCGTGGCGCATCTCTTGATCGAGGCCTATCCCGGCGAGGCGGAGGGGGGCCTCACCCATCGCCTGTCCATGCTGGTCTGCCGCGAGACGCTGGCCGAGGTCGCGGAGGAGATCGGCCTCGCCCGCCATCTCCGGCTGGCGCATGGCGGCCGCGGCAGTGGCGGACCGGACAATCCGACCATCCTCGCCGACGCCTGCGAGGCGCTGGTCGGTGCCATCTTCGTCGATGGCGGCTACGACAGCGCCGCCGGCTTCGTCCGCCGCTACTGGGCCGGCCGGGTCGCCGACATGATCAGCTCGCCGCGCGATCCCAAGACCATGCTCCAGGTCTGGGCGCTGGCCCGCGCGCGCGAGCTGCCGAGCTACACCGTGCTCGACAGCGAGGGGCCCGCCCACGCGCCGGTCTTCACCGTCGAGGCCAGCATCGGCGGCATCGGTGCCGCGACCGCCGAGGCACGCTCCAAGCGCGCCGCCGAGCAGGCCGCGGCCGCCCTGCTGCTCGAGCGGCTCGAGGGTGGGGCGGATGACGCCTGACGCCGGGACACGCGCCGGCTTCGTCGCCATCCTGGGTGCCCCCAATGTCGGCAAGTCGACCTTGCTGAACCGCCTCGTCGGCACCAAGGTCTCGATCGTCTCGCCCAAGGTGCAGACCACGCGGCGGCGCATCATCGGCATCTCGATGGTCGGAGATGCCCAGGTGCTGTTCGTCGACACCCCCGGCATCTTCACCGCCAGAAAGCGCCTCGAGCGCGCCATGGTGCAGGCCGCCTGGGCCGCCGCCGCCGATGCCGACCTCTGCCTCTTCCTCATCGACGCCCGGCGCGGCCTCGATGCCGCCAGCACGACCGTGCTCGACGGCCTGAAGACCGGCCGCCGCCCGCCCGTCCTCGTGGTCAACAAGATCGACCTCGTGCGCCGCGAGAAGCTCCTGCCGCTGGTCGAGACGCTCAACCAGGCACTCGCCTTCGAGGCCACCTTCCTCGTCTCTGCCGAGACCGGCGACGGCTGCCCGGCACTGCTCGCCGCAGCGGCCGAGCGCCTGCCCGAGGGTCCCTGGCTCTACCCCGCTGACCAGCTCTCCGATCTCTCCAACCGCGCCCTCGCGGCCGAGATCACCCGCGAGAAGCTCTTTCTCCAGCTCCACCAGGAGCTGCCCTACAGCACCACGGTCGAGACCGAAGCCTGGGCCGAGGCCGCCGACGGGGCGGAAATCCGCATCGACCAGGTGATCTACGTGCAGCGACCGAGCCAGAAGGGCATCGTGCTCGGCAAGGGCGGTCGTCAGATCAAGGCTATCGGCGAGGCGGCACGGCTCGAGCTCGGGCAGCTGCTCGAGGCCCGCGTCCATCTCTTTCTCTTCGTCAAGGTGCGCGAGCGCTGGCAGGAGGACGCCGAGCGCTACGGCGAGATGGGCCTCGACTTCCCCGAGTAGGATGCCTCGACCATGATCGAATGGCGCGACGAGGGCATCCTGTTGAGCGCCCGGCCCCTGGGCGAGCGCGATGCCGTGGCCAGCTTCCTCACCTTCGAGCACGGCCGCCACGCCGGCCTCGTCCGGGGCGGCGCCGGCAAGCGGCAGGGTGCCCTGCTGCAGCCGGGCAACCGCCTCGCGCTCACCTGGTCGGCGAGGCTCGAGCAGCATCTGGGCACCTGGACGCTCGAGCCCATGCGGCTGCATGCGGCGGCGATCATGGAGGACGGCACGGCACTTCTGGCCCTCGCCGCGGCCACGGCCCTCGTCGATCTCGGCGCCGGCGAACGCGACCCGCACCCGGCGCTCTACGCGGCCCTCCTCCGGCTGATCGAGGCACTCGGACCGAATGGCGGCTGGCACGAGACCTATGTCCGCTTCGAGCTCGTGCTGCTCGCCGAGCTCGGGTTCGCCGTCGATCTCGAGCGTTGCGCCGTGACGGGCCGAACGGAGGATCTCGCTTACGTCTCGCCGCGCACGGGCAGGGCGGTGAGCCGGACGGCCGCCGGCGATCTCGGACCGCGGCTCCTGCCGCTGCCGGGCTTCCTCGCAGGTCTGGGTGAAGCGGACACTCAGTCAATCGCCCAGGGGTTGCGGCTTGCCGGACATTTCCTGAACCGGCATATGCTCGAGCCCATGGACAAGACCATGCCGGCCGCGCGGGAGCGCCTCGTGGACCGACTGACCCCGACGACAGAGGACGAAGGCTGATGGCAGTCGCAGCACCTGCCGGTGGATCGATCGTGCCGGTCGAGCTCAAGCAGGCACTCTCCGAGCGCTACCTCGCCTATGCGCTCTCGACCATCACCTCGCGCTCCCTGCCCGACGTGCGTGACGGGCTCAAGCCCGTCCAGCGGCGGCTGCTCTACGCCATGCTGCAGCTCCGCCTCGATCCGGCCGCCGCCTACAAGAAATGCGCCCGCGTCGTCGGCGACGTCATCGGCAAGTACCATCCGCACGGCGACGTCGCCGTCTACGACACGCTCGTCCGCCTCGCCCAGGCCTTCTCGCAGCGCTACCCCCTGGTCGACGGCCAGGGCAATTTCGGCAATGTCGACGGCGATAACGCCGCCGCCATGCGCTACACCGAGAGCCGGCTGACCGCGGTGGCGGCCGCCCTGCTTCAGGGCATCGACGAGGACACGGTCGACTTCCGCGCCACCTACGACGGCAGCGAGGAGGAGCCCGTCGTGCTGCCGGCGGCCTTCCCCAACCTGCTGGCCAACGGCTCGGCCGGCATCGCCGTCGGCATGGCGACCAGCATCCCGCCGCACAACGCGGCCGAGCTCTTCAGAGCCTTGGCCTTCCTCCTCGAGCGGCCGCCCGATACGCCGCCGGCCTCGATCGGCGAGCTCATGGCCTTCGTGCGCGGCCCCGACCTGCCGACCGGCGGCGTGCTGATCGAGCCGCCGGAGACCATCGCCGAAGCCTATGCCAGCGGCCGCGGCGCGCTTCGCCTGCGCGCCCGCTGGACGGTGGAGAAGCTGACGCACGGCCAGTACCAGATCGTCGTCACCGAGATTCCCTACCAGGTGCAGAAGGCGCGGCTGATCGAGCGGCTGGCCGAGCTTCTGGCGACGAAGAAGCTGCCTCTGCTCGCCGACCTTCGGGACGAATCCTCCGAGGACATCCGCCTCGTCCTGGTGCCGCGCTCGCGCGGCGTGCCGGCGGAGCTGGTGATGGAGCAGCTTTTCCGCCAGTCCGAGCTGGAAACGCGGCTCTCGCTCAACATGAACGTGCTCGACGCCCAGGGCGTGCCGCGCGTCATGGGCCTTCTGGAGCTGCTCGAGGCCTTCATCGCCCACCGCCTCGAGGTCCTGGTCCGCCGCTCGCGCTTCAGGCTCGGCAAGATCGACGACCGTCTGGAGATCCTCGACGCCTACCTTCGGATCTTCCTCGACATCGACAGGGTGATCCGCATCATCCGCGAGGAGGACGAGCCCAGGCCCGTGCTCATGGCGACGTTCGAGCTCAACGAGCGTCAGGCCGAGGCCGTCTTGAACCTCCGCCTGCGCAACCTGCGCCGGCTCGAGGAGATGGCGCTCCAAAAGGAGCAAAAAGCGCTGACGAAGGAGCGCCGTGATCTCGCGGCCCTCCTCGCCGATCCCGAAAAGCGCCGGGCGGTGCTGGCGAGAGCGATGCACGAAGGTGCCGAAACCTGGGGTGCTGGGCCGCTCGGGCCGAGACGCACCGAGCTCGGCTCGGCGCCGGCTCTGGACCCGGCGCTCATGGAGCTCCCCGTCGAGCGCTACCCGGTTACCGTCTTCTGCTCCGCCAAGGGCTGGATCCGCACGGTGCGCGGCCATCAGGCCGAAACGGGCGAGGTCAAGTACAAGGACGGCGACGGCGAGCGCTTCGTCATCCGGGCGGAGAGCAGCGACAGGCTGCTCGCCATCGCCTCCGACGGCCGCTGCTATCTCGTCCCGGTCGAGAAGCTGCCTTCCGGTCGGGGCCAGGGCGAGCCTCTGGGTATCCTGATCGACCTCGCCAAGGGTGTCGACCTCCTGGAGCTGCTCATCCACCGGGCGGACGGCCGGCTGGTCCTCGCGACGCAGGGCGGCCGCGGCTTCATCGTTCGCGAAAGCGAGATCGCGGCCCAGACGCGCGGCGGCAAGCAGGTCGTCAACCTCGAGGACGGCGACCGGCTCGCCGTCGCCACGCCCATCAGGGGCGATCATGTCGCCGTCATCGGCACCAACAACAAGCTTCTGGTGTTCGCCCTCGACGAGCTGCCCGAGATGAGCCGCGGCCGCGGCGTCATGCTGCAGCGCTACAGAGACGGCCGCCTCTCCGACCTCACGACCCTGAACGCGGCGGACGGGCTCGCCTGGCCCATGGCATCCGGCAACCGCATCCGCCACGAGAAGGATCTCGGCCCCTGGATCGGCAAGCGCGGCCAGGCGGGTCGCAACGCGCCTTCCGGGTTCCCGCGCGGCCAGAAGTTCCGGCTGGTGCCGGTCGACGACGACAAGGGCTGATCGCTTGCCGGTCGTGACGGAAGGCCGCGCCCGCCTCACGATCGCCCAGGCCGTTCTCGCGGCGACCCTGGTCCTGGCCCTCCTGCTCGGGACGGCGCTCGTCCTCTACACGAGGCAGGTCGGCAAGGCCGAGGCGATGGCGGCGGCGGGCGCGCTCATGGATCGGTCGATCGAGATCGTGCGTCTGCGGGCACGCGCCTTCATCGGCCCGATCGTGACCGCGGCCGGCACGGCGCCGGAATGGCCGGAGGTCGACCGGCCGCCGACCCGAGAGGGCCATCCCGCCCGGCGATTCCTGGCGACGCTGATCGAATCCCTGCCGCAGATCTCGTCGATCGTGCTCGGCTACGACACCGGCGACGTCTACCTGCTCAGCGCCACCCGGCAGCGCCCCCTGAGCCAGCTCGAGCGGCTGGGCGCGCCCGCCAACGCCCATTATCTCGAATGGTACATCCTGCGCGCGGGCCGAACGACCGACCTCTACGTCGAACGCTTCCTCGATGCGTCGCTCGGCGTCCTGACCACCAAGACCAGGCCGGGCGACGAGTACGACCCGCGCACCCGCCCCTGGTACGAGGCGGCTCTCGCAACCGATGGAGTCGCCGCCAGCGACATCTACGAGTTCGTCGGATCGGGCCGCCTGGGCCTGACGCTGAGCCGCCGCGACGCCGAGGGCGTGGTCGGCATCGACGTGACGCTGGACGAGCTCGGCCGCTACTTGCGGTCGATGCCGGAGGCAATGGACGGCATCCTCGCGATCTTCGACGACGACGGCGAGATCGTCGCCCGCTCGCTGCCGAGTGCCACCGCGGGGCCGCCGGACAGGATGCCGGCGGAAGGCCATCGGGAAGCCGTGCTGGAGGCGATCGTCGCCGACGCTCTCGACGGCACGCCCTTGATCGCCGGTCCGATCGACATCGACGGCGAAACCTGGATCGCCCGCGAGGCGCAAATCGATCTCGGCGCCGAGCGGCATCAGCACCTCGTCGTGACCATGCCCGTGGCCGCGATCGTCGCCCCGCTCGCCGAGGCCGCGCGCGACGCCGCCCTGGTGTCGCTGCCGATCCTCGTGATCGGCCTCTCGCTTCTCTGGCTGGTCGCCCGCCTTCTCTCCCGGCCGCTGGTCCGGCTCGCCGGCGAGGCCGAGGCTGTCCGCCGCTTCGAGCTCGACTTGCCGCCCGCCCGCGCCTCCAGGGTCGGCGAGATTCGGGAGCTCGAGCGGGCCATGGCGCGCATGCGCAGCAGCCTGCGCACCTTCGCCCTCTACGTGCCCAAGGCGCTGGTCAAGCAGCTCATCGAGCGCGACGAGGTGCCGGTGATCGGCGGCGACCGCCGCGATCTCACCGTGCTCTTCATGGATCTCGAGAACTTCACCATGATGGCGGCCGAGCTGCCGCCGGAGGAGGTCGTGGAGCGGATGTCGCGCTATTTCGAGGTCGCGACCCGCATCCTGCTCGCCCACGAGGCGACCATCGACAAGTATATCGGCGACGCGGTGATGGCCTTCTGGAACGCGCCGCTCGATACCGCCGATCATGCCGCCAAGGCCTGCGCGGCCGCACTCGCCGTCGCCGAAGCCACCCGCGCCGAGACGGCTGGCTGGGCGGCGCCCGGCCTCGCTCCGGTCCGCACCCGCATCGGCATCCATGCGGGCCCCGCCGTCGTCGGCAATGTCGGCAGCTCCGACCGGATGAACTACACCGCCGTGGGCACCACCGTGAACCTCGCAGCCCGCCTCGAGCAGCTCAACCGCGAGCTGCGCACCGAGATCCTCGTCAGTGCCGAGGTGGCGCGGCGCGTCGCCGGCAGGTTCGTTCTGGAGAACGCCGGCAGCACCATGCTCAAGGGCTTCGCCGACCCCATCCACGTCTACAAGCTGATCGCCGTGAACGGCCCGAGTGGCCTCAGGCTGCCAGCCGCCGGGGCGCTGGCCGTGCCAGCGCCTGAAGCAGCGCCGGAACCGCAAGGATCGCCCGTCGCTCGGTCTCGTTGAGCCATTCGAGCGCCTGCTCCGCAGATGCCGCCGCCTCGATCTTGGCTCGGGCCGTGATCACCGTGAGCGGATCGACGTCGCCCTGATCGGCCTCCGAGAGCGAGGCCAGATGGGCGGCGCGCGCCCCTTCGAGCCCGACGAGATCGCCGAGCGTGACGGTCCCGGCGGATGCCAGGTGCGCCACTTCGGCCGCGGCCGCCGCGAAGACCGGGTGCGGCCGGGTCTCCTCCGGAGTCGTCAGGAGCCCGAGGGACGAGAGCCGGGCGCCGAGGCCGGGATCGCCGCTGACCCGGCAGAGCCAGGGTGCCAGCACGAGCCCCGCGAGCACCGGGGAGAGCCAGGGCAGGAGGGCCGGCTCCGTGTAGAGCAGGCCGACCGTGACCACGAGGCCGGCCACCATGTGGCGCCAGTGGCGAGCCATCGCATCCCCCCAGGTGATCCGGCTGCCGCTTCGCGCCTGCGCCGACCAGCCGCTGTCCCGCCCGGCCAGGATCTCGAAGAGCTGGCGGGTCTGCATCAGCATCATGACGGGCGCGTAGAGGGCGGAGAGCACGAGCTCCACGAGAGCGCCCGGCACCAGACGCTGGGCGCCACCGAAGCGCTCGCGCGTCGGCCGGTGGACGAGTGCCCGCAAGAGGCCGACGAGCTTGGGCAGGAGCAGCAGCCCGATCGCCAGGATGAAGAGCCAGCGCATCCGCACCGCATCGAAGCGCGGCCAGTCGGGGAAAAGCTGGTAGGTGTTGGGAAAATACTCCGGCTGGGTGAAGATCGCCTGCGCCGTCAGGACGAGGCCGACGAGGATCATGGCGAGCCAGAGGGGCGAGGCCAGATACGAGCCGACGCCGATCAGGAAGTGAATCCGGCTCGGCCAGCGCAGGCCGCGCGCGCCGATCACCTTGAGGTGCTGGAGATTGCCCTGCGCCCAGCGGCGATCGCGCACCGCGGCGGCGGAAAGCGAGGGCGGCGCACCCTCGAAGCTGCCATCGAGGTCGGGATCCATCCGCACGATCCAGCCCGCCCGGCGCAGCAGCGCCGCCTCGACGAAGTCGTGGCTGAGCACATGGCCGCCGAAGGGGGCCCGGCCGCGCAGCTGCGGCAGGCCCGCGCTCCGGGCGAAAGCCGCCGTGCGCAGCAGCGCGTTGTGGCCCCAGTAATTGCCGTCCTCGCCCTGCCAGGCGGCGGTGCCGCGGGCGATCGCCGGACCGTGCAGCCGGCCCGCGAACTGCTGCAGCCGGGCATAGAGCGTGTTGCCCCCGGCCAGCGTCGGCACCGTCTGCAGAAGGCCGATCCGGGGCTCGGCCGCCATGCGCCGGACCAGCTCGAGGATGGTCTCGGGCGCCATCAGGCTGTCGGCGTCGAGCGACAGGAGATAATCGTACCGGCCGCCCCAGCGTTCGATGAAGTCCTGGATATTGCCGGCCTTGCGCGCGGTGTTCCTCGCCCGCCGGCGATACCAGACGGCCATGCGGCCCTCGAGCCGCTGGCGGAGTGCCGCGAAGACCGCCGTCTCGCGCGCCCAGTGCGCCGCGTCGCGGGTGTCCGAGAGGATGAAGATCTCGAAATTCTCGCCATGCCCGAGCTCGGCGAGGCCGAGGCCCATGGCCGCGAGTGCCGCCGCCGTCTCGACCGGATCCTCGTTGTAGACCGGCATGACGATGGCCGTCCGCCCGAGCGGCGCCAGGCCCGCGGAGCGCGGCCGTTTCGGGGGGGTGAGCACGCCCGCCAGGGCCGCCGTCGCCGAGAACGCGATCCAGCCGAAGGTCAGGGTGAAGAAGACGCTGAGCAGAGTCTGCAGGACGCTGACATGCGCCGGATCGAAGACCTTGCCCATCTGCTGCGCACCCAGCAGCGTCAGCGCCAGGGCACCACCGAAGGCAATGAGTCTGGCCAGATGAACGCGCGGATCCTGCCGCCCGAACCGCCGCTCGGGCACCCGCCTGAGATCCTGCGCCGGCATCGCCATGGGCGCGGGCGGCGGCACGGGGGATTGGGTCAGGATGTTCACCGAGGCGTCCATCGGGCGAGCCAAGTCTCTGAAGCGGTCAAGCCTTCGGCATCGACCAGAAAAAGCCGAAGCTCGGCGAGGCCGGCGTCCTTGGGATCGAAGGTGATGGCAACCCGTGCCTTGGCCTCGGCCGGCAGGCGCAGAAGGGCCACATGCGTGACCTCACCGGCGGTTGCCGTCACGCGCGGCTCGAGGCCCTCGAAAGGCAGCTCGCCGAGCTGGAAGTCGATGACGAACGTGCGAAGCTGCGGTTCCGCGACCTTGGCGCCGCCTCGCGTCGCCACGACCCGCGCCAGCGGCGTCTCGTCCGGCGGCTGGCCGCTCCACAGCAACCGATAGTCGAAGCGATGCTCGCTGCCCCGCGCGAGCTGCTCGGCCGGCCGCCAGAACGCCACGATGTTGTCGTTGAACTCGGTATCGGACGGAATCTCGACCAGCACCACCGAGCCGCGTCCCCAACTGTTCATGGGTGCTACCCAGGCGCTCGGCCGCCGCTCGTAATGAGCCTCCGCATCCTCGTAATGGGTGAAGTTGCGCTCGCGCTGCGTCAGCCCGAAGCCTTGCGGATCCTGATCGCTGAAGGCCGAGAACTGCAGGGCCAGGGGGTTGTCGAGCGGCCGCCAGATGCGCTCGCCCGAGCCGGTCACCATCTGCAGGCCCGAGCTGTCGTGCACGGCATCCCGGTAATCGTCGATGCGGGCACGCGATTTGGGCCCGAAATAATACATCGAGGTCAGGGGTGCGATGCCGGCGGTCGAGAGATCGGCACGCGGGAACAGGACCGAGCGCACGTCCATCACCGTCTCGGCGCCGGGGCGCACGACGAGCTCGAAGGCGCCGGCCACCGACTGGCTGTCGAGAAGGGCCTGGATGGTCAGGCTGGTCGCCGCGACCTCCGGCGCGTTGATCCAGAACTTCCGGAAGATCGGAAACTCCTCGCCCTCCGGCGACCCGGTGCCCAGCGCCAGCCCGCGCGCGGAAAGGCCGTAGAGCTGGTCGCGCGCCACGGCGCGAAAGTAGCTCGCCCCCTGGAACACCAGGAACTCGTCCATGACGTCGGGTCGGTTGATCGCGTAGCGCACCCGGAAGCCCGAATACGCGAGGTCGTGCGGCGTGTCGGCCGGAGCAGCACCGTCGGGAAAGGGGAAGTAATCGGGATGGTAGTGAAAGAGGCCCGGATCGAACGCGAGCGTGTGGGCGACGCCGCCCTCGACCAGCGCAATCTCGATACGATCCTTGTAATAGAAACCGGGCGGCAGCAGGTCGAGCTCGAAACCGCGTTTCTCGTCGCGCCAGAACCGCCGTTCCGGCCGAAAGCGGATCGCCCTGTAGTGGTCGTAATCGAGATCGGCGAATGGCGACGTCAGCTTGAGCACGGGCGGTTCGAAGGCTTTCTCGGCGAGCTTGCGCGCCGTCTCGATCACGGTCTCGTAGGAGAACGTCTCGGCGGCCGCGGCCGGAGCCGCATCACCCGCCGCGGGCGTGGCGGCGTGCGCCAGCCCGCCGGCAGCCGCGAGGGCACCGAAACCCGCCGTCATCCCCAGCATCGAGCGTCTGTCCAACGCATCGAACAGAGCACGATCCATTGATGTCCTCCAAGTTGCGCGAGCCTGATCTTCGGACTCCGGCTCGACCTTATGATCCGGATGTCCCCGTCCGGCCTTCGTCATAGAACCCGCTGAATCGATGCCGGTTCCCGATCATGGACCGCTCGGGTCGCGGGCCAGCCTCCTCGCGCCGGGCGCCGATCTCACCCAGGCAAATCCGATCACGCGTGCCTCGTCGGGCGCGGTCATGGTCGTTTCCCGCAATTCCCGGCCCGGCGGTGCTGCTGCCGCGGACCCTGTCAGCAGGCGATGTGGGTGCTTCGCTCCAAAGATCAAATAGACCCGTGGTCGCCGACCGTGAAATACCGATTTGCCGCGCTACCTCGATCGCTGCGATCCGAAGCCTGCGCCAGGGGCCGCCCACGGCGTGACGCGAGCGCCCGATCGGCGCTATGGAGCACGCCACCCGAGACACGATGCCGGTAGCCCCCTCGATGTTCCGTCGATTCGAGACCCTGATCGATCCCTTCCCCGAAGCCGAGCCGACCCGGCCGCCGGAGGGACTGGTCGCGTTCCTCTGGCACTTCAGCCGGCCGGTGGCACCCTGGATCGCCGTCATGGCGGTGCTCACGGCCGCCCTGTCGTCGCTCGAGATCGTCTTTTTGAGCTTTCTCGGATCGCTCGTCGACATGCTGGCCGGCGCCGACCGCGCCACCTTCCTCGCCGACCATGGCCCGGCCCTCCTCGGCATGGCCGTCCTCATCCTCGTCGTCTTTCCGGTCATCGTGCTGCTGCAGGGTCTGCTCCTGCACCAGACCATCTTCGGCAACTATCCGATGCTCGTCCGCTGGCTGGCGCATCGCTACGCGCTCGGCCAGAGCCTCGCCTTCTTCCAGGACGAGTTCGCTGGCCGGGTCTCGCAGAAGGTGATGCAGACGGCCCTCGCCATTCGCGAGACCGTCATCACGCTGATGGAGGTCCTGGTCTACGTCGTCGTCTACTTCACCGGCGCCATGCTCGTCCTCGGCCGCGCCGATCTGTGGCTGATGCTGCCGCTCGTCCTCTGGCTCGTGGGGTATCTCGGCATCCTGCGCTATTTCGTGCCGAGGCTCCGGCGCGTCTCGATGGAGCAGGCCGACGCGCGCGCCGAGATGACGGGGCGGGTGGTCGACAGCTACACCAACATCCAGACCGTCAAGCTCTTCGCTCACAGCCGCCGCGAGCAGAGCTACGCCAGGGAGGCCATGGACGGCTTCATGGTCACCGTGCACCGGCAGATGCGGCTCGCCACCATGCTCACCTTCTCGCTGCACTGCCTGAACTCGCTGCTGCTCGCCGGCATCGGCGCCACGGGTGTCCTGGCCTGGCACCAGGACCTGATCTCGCTCGGCGCCATCGCCGTCGCGGTCGGCGTCGTCATGCGCATCCGCGCCATGTCGCAATGGATCCTCTGGGAGGTCGGCAAGCTCTTCGAGAACATCGGGACGACCCAGGACGGCATGACCACGCTCGCCCGGCCGCACACCATCGTCGACAGGCCGGCGGTACCGCCGCTGCGGGTGCCCGAGGGCGACATCCGCTTCGAGAACGTGCACTTCAACTACGGAAGGACCGGCGGCATCATCGAGGGACTGACGCTGCACATCCGGCCGGGCGAGAAGGTCGGGCTGGTCGGCCGCTCGGGCGCCGGCAAGTCGACCCTCGTCAACCTGCTCCTGCGCTTCTACGATCCCGAGGCCGGGCGGATCCTGATCGATGGCCAGGACATCGGCACCGTGCAGCAGGAATCGCTGCGCCAGCATATCGGCATGGTGACCCAGGACACCTCGCTCCTGCACCGCTCGATCCGCGACAACATCCGCTACGGCAGCCCCGATGCCGGCGACGCGGAGATCGAGGAGGCGGCGAGGCGCGCCCATGCCGACACCTTCATCCGCGATCTCAGCGACAAGCACGGCCGGCACGGCCTCGACGCCATGGTCGGCGAGCGCGGCGTCAAGCTCTCGGGTGGCCAGCGCCAGCGCATCGCCATCGCCAGGGTGCTCCTTAAGAACGCCCCCATCCTGATCCTCGACGAGGCCACCTCGGCCCTCGATTCCGAGGTCGAGGCGGCGATCCAGGAGCAGCTCCAGTCGCTGATGGCGGGCAAGACGGTGATCGCCATCGCCCATCGCCTCTCGACCATCGCCATGCTGGATCGCCTCGTGGTCATGGACAGGGGCCGCATCGTCGAGAGCGGCACCCACACCGAGCTCCTGCGCCATGACGGCATCTACGCAGCACTCTGGCACCGCCAGTCCGGCGGCATGCTGGGGCTGCTCGAGGCGGCGGCCGCATAGCCCGTCATCAGACCCCAGCGCCACGCCCTCCAGGATCCGACGCATGACACCCGCCGTCGCCTACCTCGCCACGCTCGCCATCTTCGCCGTGATCGACACGCTCTGGCTCGGCGTCGTCGCCCGCTCCTTCTACCAGGCGGGGCTCGGCAGCCTGCGCGCGCCTGAGGTGAATTTCGCGGCGGCCATCGCCTTCTACGTCGTCTACACGGCCGGCATCGCCTTCTTCGCGGTGATGCCGGCTTTGCGTGCCGGCGGCCTCGGCACGGCGCTGCTCCAGGGAGCGCTCTTCGGCTTCTTCTGCTACGCCACCTACGATCTCACCAACCTCGCGACCCTGCGCGACTGGCCCCTTCGGCTGACCCTGGTCGATCTCGCCTGGGGCACCCTGCTCACGGCCGCGACCGCCACGGCCGCCACTGCCTTCATGCGCTGGCTCTGACGCTGCGAGCGCTCGCGCAGGCTTGACTTGCCGTGTGCGGGACCCGGACCTAGTTCCTCGCCAGGAATTCGGGAGATGGAGCGATGTTGACGCGAAGCCGCAAGGGATGGGAGCTGGCCGAGACTGCCGCGACCCCCCGCTCGGTATGGTTGAACCGGCGCCAGTTGCTCGCCGGCGCCGGTGCGGGGGCCATGCTGGCGGCATCGCCGCGGGCGCTGCACGCTGCCGATCAGCCGCCGATCGCGCCCGAGCTCTACCCCGCGCATCGCAACGAGACCTACGTGGTCGAGCGCGCCGTGACCCCGAAGGAGCTCGTGACGACCTACAACAATTTCTACGAGTTCGGCAGCCACAAGCAGATCTCGATGGCTGCCCAGGCGCTCAGGCTCCGCCCCTGGGCGGTCACCATCGACGGGCTCGTCGAGGAAGAGATCGTCATGGACGCCGAGGAGCTCATCCGCCGCATGCCGCTCGAGGAGCGGCTCTACCGCCACCGCTGCGTCGAGGCCTGGTCGATCGTGGTGCCCTGGACCGGTTTCCCCCTTCAGGCGCTCGTCGACCTCGCCCGGCCGCTCTCGTCCGCCCGCTACCTCGTCATGACGACCTTCGAGGACAGCTCGACGGCGCCGGGCCAGCGGCAGTTCTGGTATCCCTGGCCCTATGTGGAGGGCCTGACCATGGCCGAGGCGGCGAACGAGCTCGCGTTCATCGGCACCGGCATGTACGGCGAGCCGATGCCCCGGCAGAACGGCGCGCCGCTCCGCCTCGTCGTGCCCTGGAAGTACGGCTTCAAGTCGGTGAAGTCGATCGTCCGCTTCACCTTCAGCGACACGCGGCCGGTGAGCTTCTGGGAGGAGATCGCCGGCAACGAGTACGGCTTCTGGGCCAATGTGAATCCCGAGGTGCCGCATCCGCGCTGGTCGCAGGCCGTCGAGCGCGTGCTCGGCACCGACGAGATGGTGCCGACCCGCATCTACAACGGCTACGGCGAGTTCGTGGCCAAAATCTACGAGGGGATGACCGACGAACCGCTGTTCATGTGATCAACGGTTGCGGCGGGCAAGTCGACGTCGCTTCTACATTGAATATCATTAAATCGCGTCGCGACAGCTTGACGCGCCGGTTGGGCTCGCCTACGGAACCAACGAGCGGCGGTGCCTCGGAAAAAAAGCCGGGTCCGAAGACCCGGCCAAGTAGATCAGGGAGGCTAAATGTCTGAGTGAGTGCTCCCTGGGGAGCCCTCCGAGACAAGGCCGTGGGCCTCATCCCTCACCGCCAGGCGGTGGCAGCAAGAACGCTCAGAGCACCGTCTTGCTGCACTGCAATATCTAGGGCCTTCGGTTTCGAAAATCCAGCCCGTTTTTGCAAACCGGCTCTGCCGTTTTTGCATGGGCGATGTGGGCCCGGCCGGAGGGCCCCTACCAGACCGGATGCTCGGCGACCTTCCGCAGGAGGAAGTCCCGGAAGACCGAGACGCGCTTCGATGCCCGAAGCTCCTCCGGATAGACGAAATAGGCGGTGAAAGTGGGCCCCTCGAGGGAGGGCAGGATGCGGCGCAGCCGGACATTCGTGCCGCCCAGGTAATCCGGCAGCGAGGCGAGGCCGAGCCCGCACTCGCAGGCGCGCAGCATGCCGTAGACATTGTTGATGGTGAGCGCCGGTGCCCGGCCGTGCACCTCGTCCTCGTCGCGGCCTGCCGCCAGGATCCAGTTCAGGCTCGGCACCGGCGGCTGCCACTGGTCGCCATAGGCGATCAGCGCATGCGCATCGAGATCCGCGGCCGTCTCGGGAATGCCGTGCCGCTCGAGATAGGCGTGCCCGCCATAAATGTGGGTGTGCACGGTCATCAGCCGGCGCTGCACGAGATCGGGCTGCGTCGGCCGCTGCAGGCGGATCGCCACGTCCGCCTGGCGCATCGCGAGATCGACCTCGCCGTCGGTGACGAGGAGCGACAGCGTAATCTCCGGATGCAGCTCGCGGAAATCGAATAGATGCGAGATCAGCCAGACCGTGCCGAGGCCGACCGTGGTGTTGACGCGCAGGTGACCGGCCGCCTCGTCGCGCACCTCGCCGAGCGTCGTCTCGACCGCCGCGAGCCGCTTCGCCACCTCCTCCGCCGCCTCCAGCAGCACGTCGCCCTGCTCGGTCAGGATCAGCCCGCGCGCATGGCGGTGGAAGAGCGGCGTGCCGAGGGTCGCCTCGAGCGCGCTGATCTGCCGGCTGATCGCCGACTGGCTGAGCCCCAGCCGATCCGCCGCCCGCGTGAAGCTGCCGGCACCCGCCACCGCGTGGAAGATCCGCACCCGGTCCCAGTCCATCGTTCCCCGATCTTTCCAGGTCCGCCCCGATTGCCGGAACGGCCGTGTCGACTGCCGACTTCGTTCTTACTCGTGCAAGGCGAGAAACCGTTCGGCCTCGAGCGCCGCCATGCAGCCGGTCCCGGCCGCGGTTACCGCCTGGCGATAGATCTTGTCCTGCACGTCGCCCGCGGCGAAAACGCCGGGCATGCTCGTCCGCGTGCTGTCCGCTGCCGTGATCAGGTAGCCCTCGCCGTCCATCTCGAGCTGGTCCCTGAAAAGTGCCGTCGCCGGATCGTGGCCGATGGCGATGAAGACCCCCTCGAGATCGAGCCTGGTTTCCGCCCCCGTCGCCACATGGCGGACGGAGAGGCCGGTGACCGACCGCGGCGTCGCGGTGCCCAGCACCTCCTCGACCACGTGGTCCCACATCACCTCGATCTTCGGATGGGCGAACAGCCGGTCCTGCAGGACCTTCTCCGCCCGGAGCGCGTCACGCCGATGGATCAGCGTCACCTTCTCGCACATCTGGGCGAGATAGAGCGCCTCCTCGGCCGCCGTGTTGCCGCC
Organism: uncultured Geminicoccaceae bacterium; assembly: GCA_964402505.1. Lineage (GTDB taxonomy): Bacteria > Pseudomonadota > Alphaproteobacteria > Geminicoccales > Geminicoccaceae > SLRI01. Next base: position 9,869 of record CAYOCP010000040.1, on the reverse strand, counting down.
GCCGACCACGGCCACCTGCTTGCCGCGGAAGAAGAAGCCATCGCAGGTGGCGCAGGCCGAAACCCCGTGACCCTGGAAATGCTGCTCCGACGGCAGGCCGAGCCAACGCGCCACGGCGCCCGTGGCGATGACCAGGCAGTCGGCGACGATGACGTCGCCGCTGTCCGCCCTGGCCCGGAAGGGCCGGGCTTGCAGATTGACCTCGGTGATGACGTCGAAGACGAGCTCGGCACCGCAATTGACGGCCTGTGCCGCCATCTGCTCCATCAGCCAGGGACCCTGGATCGCCTCGGCGAAGCCAGGATAGTTCTCGACATCGGTGGTGATCGAGAGCTGGCCGCCGGGCTGCAGCCCCTGCACCAGAAGCGGTGCCAGATTGGCGCGGGCGGCGTAGATGGCGGCCGTGTAGCCGGCCGGACCGGAGCCGATGATCAAGAGGCGGGTGTGCCGCTCGCTGCCCATGACCGTGTCCCGAAGGGGCGTCTCAGCCCGCCGCCTCGACCTCGCCGAAGCCGACCGACAGAACCTCGAAATAGCGCACGCCCCTGGGCGTGGTCACCTCGACGCTGTCGCCGGCCTCCTTGCCCAGCAGCGCCTGCGCCAGGGGCGAGGCGATCGACAGCAGGCCATGCTGGATCTCCGCCTCCTCGGGACCGACGATCTGGTAGAGAATCTCCTCGTCGGTCTCCTCGTCGACCAGCTTCACCTTGGCGCCGAAAACGACCTTGCTGCCCGATTGGGACGAGACGTCGATCACCTCGGCACGCGCCAGCTTGTCCTCGAGCTCCATCACCCGGCCCTCGATGAACCCCTGGCGCTCGCGCGCCGCGTGATACTCGGCGTTCTCCGACAGGTCACCGTGCTCGCGCGCCTCCGCGATCGCCTTGATCACGGCCGGCCGCTCCACATTCTTCAGACGCTTGAGCTCGGCGCCCAATCGCGAGTGACCCTCCGGCGTCATCGGGATCTTGGTTACCATGACCGCTATCGTTCCAATTGAAATGGCGAGCTCGACGTGGCCGCATCCAACGGTGCTTCCTACGTCGTCGACTGGCTAGTGTAGGTGCCCTACGTAGGATTGCAATGGCGCAACGGTCAGTTCACCCTGCTGCAAGCGCTTCAGGCCCTCAACCAGTGCGCGAGCGCCCGACACCGTGGTATAGTAGGGGAGCTTCGCCATCAGGGCGGAGCGGCGCAGGCTGAAGCTGTCCCTGATCGCCTGCTGCCCGCCCGAGGTGTTGATCAGGATGGCGATTTCCTGATCCTTGATCAGATCGACGATGTGCGGTCGGCCCTCGTGCACCTTGTTCACCGTCTCGACCCCGAGCCCCGCGGCCTCGATCGCCGCCGCGGTGCCGCGCGTCGCAACGAGCGTGAAGCCGAGAGCGGCGAGATCGGCGGCGAGCCGCACCGCCTTCGCCTTGTCCTCGTCCCTGACCGAGACGAAGACCCGGCCCGACGAGGGCAGGGCGATCCCGGCGGCGAGCTGCGACTTCGCGAAGGCCGTGCCGAAATCGCGATCGAGGCCCATGACCTCGCCGGTCGACTTCATCTCCGGCCCCAGAAGGAGATCGACGCCGGGGAACCGGGCGAACGGGAAGACGGCCTCCTTGACCGCGACATGCCCGGCGGGGCCGCCATTGACCCGGAAATCGGCGAGCCGCTCGCCGGCCATGATCCGCGCGGCGATCTTGGCGATGGGCGTGCCGATCGCCTTGGCGACGAAGGGCACGGTGCGGCTGGCGCGCGGATTGACCTCGATGATGAAGACGGTTTCGCCCTGCACCGCCATCTGCACGTTCATGAGCCCCCTGACGTCGAGGGCCCGCGCCAGCGCCTCGGCGGCGCCGCGGATCTCGGCGAGCACCGCCGGGCCCATCGAGTAGGGGGGCAGGGAGCAGGCGCTGTCGCCCGAATGGATGCCGGCCTCCTCTATATGCTCCATGATGCCGGCCACGATTACCCTCTCGCCGTCGGCCAGAACGTCCACATCGACCTCGATCGCGTCCTGGAGATAGCGGTCGAGCAGGATGGTGCCGTGCTCGGCGGCGATCGCCGCCTCGGCCGCGAACTGCCGCACGTCGTCGAGCGAATGCACGATCCGCATCGCCCGACCGCCGAGCACGTAGGAAGGCCGGATGACGAGGGGCACGCCGAGCTCCGCCGCCCGCTCGACCGCCTCCTGCTCGTTGCGGCAGATGGCGTTGGCCGGCTGGCGCAGGCGGAGCTCGGCAAGGAGGCGCTGGAAGCGGTCGCGGTCCTCGGCGAGGTCGATGGCGTCCGGCGAGGTGCCGAGAATGGCGATGCCGGCCTCCTGCAGCGCGGCGGCGAGCTTCAAGGGCGTCTGCCCGCCGAGCTGCACGATGGCGCCCGAAAGCTCCCCCCGGCTCGCCTCGACGCGCGCGATCTCGATCACGTTCTCGGCGGTCAAGGGCTCGAAATACAGGCGATCGGAAGTGTCCGGGTCGGTCGAGACCGTCTCCGGGTTGCAGTTGACCATGATGGTCTCGAAGCCAGCCTCCTTCAGGCCCAGGGCGGCGTGGACGCAGCAGTAGTCGAACTCGATGCCCTGGCCGATGCGGTTCGGCCCACTGCCGAGGATCAGCACCTTGCGGCGATCGGAGGGTCGGCTCTCGCACTCGGCCGGGCTGCCGTCCCAGGAGCCCTCCTCGTAGGCGCTGTACATGTAGGGCGTGCGGGCCTGAAATTCGGCCGCACAGGTATCGACCCGCTTGAAGACCGGATGCACGCCCGCGGCGTGGCGAAGGCGCCGGATTTCCGCCTCGCTCTGCCCTGTGAGCCCCGCCAGCCGGGCGTCGCCGAACCCGTCCGCCTTGAGCTCGAGCCAGCCGGCCACGTCCTTCGGCAGACCCTCCCTCCGGACGCGCGCCTCGCTCGCCACGAGATCCTCGAGCTGCTCCAGGAACCAGGGATCGAAGGCGGTGATCCGCTGGATCTCGGCCGGGTCCAGCCCGGCGCGCAGGGCCTCGGCCACGACCAGCAAGCGCTCCGGCGTCGGCCGGGCGAGCTCGCGACGCAAGGCCTCGAGCCGGTCGCCGGTCTCCTCGATCGAAGGCTCGTCGAGCCCGGTGAGCCCGTTCTCGAGGCTGCGCAGCGCCTTCTGCAAGGACGCCTTGAAGGTCCGCCCGATCGCCATGACCTCGCCCACCGACTTCATCGACGTGGTGAGCAGGGGCTCGGTCTCGGGGAACTTCTCGAAGGCGAAGCGCGGGATCTTGGTGACCACGTAGTCGATGGTCGGCTCGAACGACGCCGGCGTGGCGCCGGTGATGTCGTTCTGGATCTCGTCGAGCGTGTAGCCGACGGCGAGCTTGGCCGCGACCTTGGCAATGGGAAAGCCCGTGGCCTTCGAGGCCAGGGCCGACGAGCGCGAGACCCTGGGGTTCATCTCGATCACCACCATCCGTCCGGATTTCGGATCGATGGCGAACTGCACGTTGGAGCCGCCGGTATCGACGCCCACCTCGCGCAGCACCGCGATCGAGGCCGAGCGCATGAGCTGGTATTCCTTGTCGGTCAGCGTCAGGGCCGGGGCCACGGTGATGCTGTCGCCGGTATGGACGCCCATGGGATCGACGTTCTCGATGGCGCAGACGATGATGCAGTTGTCCTTCCTGTCGCGCACCACCTCCATCTCGAACTCTTTCCACCCCAGGACCGATTCCTCGACCAGGACCTGGGTGATGGGCGAGGCCTCGAGCCCGCTCTGCACGATCTGCTCGAACTCCTCCCGGTTGTAGGCGATGCCGCCGCCCGTGCCGGCCAGCGTGAAGGACGGGCGAATGATCGCCGGCAGGCCGGTCGCCTCGACCGCCTCCCTGGCCTCGGCCAGGCTGTGGGCGATGATGCTCACGGGCATGGCGAGGCCGATCCCGTTCATCGCCCGGCGGAACAGCTCGCGGTCCTCCGCCTTGTCGATGGCGGCCCGGGAGGCACCGATCAGCTCGCAGCCGAAACGCTCGAGCGTGCCGTCCTCGTCGAGCGCCCGGGCCACGTTCAGCGCCGTCTGCCCGCCCATCGTCGGCAGAAGCGCATCGGGGCGCTCCTTCTCGATGATCTTGGCGACGATCTCGGGCGTGATCGGCTCGACATAGGTCGCATCCGCCAATTCGGGATCGGTCATGATCGTCGCCGGATTCGAGTTGACGAGGATCAGCCGGTAGCCCTCCTCGCGCAGGGCCTTCAGCGCCTGCGTCCCCGAATAGTCGAACTCGCAGGCCTGGCCGATGACGATCGGTCCGGCCCCGATCAGCAGGATCGAGCGGATGTCGGTGCGTTTGGGCATGGAAGCTCTAGAGCTGGCGGCGGACGTCGTCGAGGAAGCGGTCGAACAGGTGCTGGCTGTCCTGCGGTCCCGGTGACGCCTCGGGATGGTACTGCACGGCGTAGACCGGCCGGTCCTTGACCCGGATACCCTGGATCGTCGCATCGAAGAGCGAGCGATGCGTCACCTCGATTCCGTCCGGCAGGTCCTCGTCGGCGATGGCGAAGCCGTGGTTCTGACTGGTGATCTCGACCTTGCCGGTGCCGAGATCCTGCACCGGATGGTTGGCGCCGTGGTGGCCGAAGGGCATCTTCCTGGTCCGCGCACCGAGAGCCAGGCCCAGGATCTGATGTCCGAGGCAGATGCCGAAGAGCGGCTTGCCGGCGGCCAGCAGCCTCTGGATCTCCGGCACGACCTTGATGCCCGTCGCCGCCGGATCGCCCGGGCCGTTGCCGAGCACCACGCCGTCGGGGCGAAGCGCCAGCACCTCCTCGGCCGAGGCGCTCGCCGGCACCACCGTCACCCGGCAGTTGCGCGCGGCGAGCGAGCGCAGGATGTTGTGCTTCACGCCGTAGTCGACCACCACGATATGCGGCCCGCTGCCGTCGCTCGCACCATAACCGCGCTCGAGGCTCCAGGTGGCCTCGTCCCAGCCGTAGCGCTGCCGCGTCGTGACCTCGCTCGCGAGGTCCGAGCCCTCGATCCCCGCCCAGGCCCGCGCCCGACCGACGAGGGCTTCCGGGTCGGCGATGCCGGCAGGGTCGTGGGCGAGGCAGGCGCGCAAGGCGCCCCGGTCGCGCAGCCGCGCCGTGATGCGCCGCGTGTCGACGCCGGCGATGCCCGGAATGCCCTGCCGCTCCAGCCAGCCCGTGAGGTCGAGCCGGCCGCGCCAGCTCGACGGCCGTGTCACCCGGGCCCGGATCACCAAGCCCCTGACCACCGGCGTCAGCGCCTCGCGGTCCTCGTCATTGGTGCCGACATTGCCTATATGGGGGAAGGTGAAGGTGACGATCTGCCCCGCATAGGATGGATCGGTGAGTATCTCCTGATAGCCCGTCATGGCCGTGTTGAAGACCAGCTCGCCCGTGACCGTGGCTGTGCCGCCAAAGCCCCGGCCAGCCAGAATCGTCCCGTCCTCCAGTGCCAGGACGGCGGAGGGTGCGGTTGCACCTGCTTGCATCGCTGGGCCAATCTACGTAGAAGGTCGGCCGCTTCGCCGGGCCGCGAGGGTTCGCATGCCGGAACGGAGCGGCGGGTCCGCGCCGAGGCGGTTTGTAGCATCGTGCGAGGTGTCGTCAAGCAAGGCCCTTGACGGCAGGTCGGGAACCCTGGCCCGGCTCGCGCGGTCGGTTGGGCCAGGGTCGAGAGAGGGCGGAAACCAACAATCGAGCGGCGGACGGGTTTCGAGCCGCCGCCTCAGTTCGAGAGGTCTTGAGCCATGACCGAAGGTTCGTGGTCGTGTTGAGAGAACGTCTGGTGACGGCATTGCGGGAAGCCCCCGATGCCGATACGGCCGGAACGCTGCGCCTGGTTCTGGCCGCCCTGAAGGAGCGTGACCACTGTGCCCGCGAGTCCGGCGCCGCCGAGGAGCTGGACGACGAGGCGATCGAGGTCATGCTGCGCGACATGGTGCAGCAGCGCCAGGGGGAGATCCTGCGCTGCGAGGAGCATGCGCGCCTCGAGGAGGCGGAGCAGGGCGCCGCCGAGATCGGGGTCCTGAAGCAGTTCCTGCCGAAGCCCATGAGCGACAGCGAGGTCGATCGCGCCGTCGACGTGATGATCGACGAGGTCGGCGCCACGCGGCTCAAGGATACCGGCAAGGTGATCGCGGCCCTGAAGGAGCGCTACGATGGCGAGATGGATTTCGTGCGCGCCAAGCGGCGGGTCTGCACCAGGCTCGCCTGACCGCCATCGAAGGGTGGCGGCGCGGCCGCTGCCTTGAGCGCCGGCCTCTCCGGCGGGCGGGGTGACGGGCAGCTGGACGAGTTCAAGTCGCGCCTGCCGCTGCTCGAGATCATCGGCCGCGAGGTCCGTCTGATCCGCCGCGGCAACCGCCATGTCGGCCTCTGCCCTTTCCACCGGGAGAAGTCGCCCTCCTTCATGGTCTTCCCCGACCAGGGCAACTACCACTGCTTCGGCTGCGGCGCCCACGGCACGGCGATCGACTTCGTCATGGCGATCGAGGGGCTCGGCTTCGCCGAGGCGCTGCGCCGCCTCTCGGACCTGACCGGCATCCCCGCACCGATGCGCGAGCCCGACCGGGGCCCGAGGCGACCGCCCGCCGAGCCGCTCATCGCCGCCAACGAGGCGGCGGCGCGCTGGTTCCGGGAGCGCCTCGCGGCGAGCGAGGGCCGCCCCGCCCGGGACTACCTCGCCCGGCGCGGGGTGACGCCGGCGCTCGCCGAGCGCTTCGCCCTGGGCTACGCGCCCGATGGCCGAAGCGGCCTCCTCGAGGCGCTCCTGGCCCGCGGCATCCCGAAGGAGGTGCAGGCCGAGGCCGGGCTCGTCGCCGTGCCCGAGGATGGCGGAGCACCCTACGACCGTTTCCGGCACCGGCTCGTCTTTCCGATCCGCGACCAGCGCGGCCGGCCGGTCGGCTTCGGTGGCCGCGCCCTGGGCGAGGCACGGGCCAAATACCTGAACACGCCGGAAACACCGCTCTTCCACAAGGGCAGCCTGCTCTACGGCTTCGACCTCGCGGCGAAGCCGGCCCGCGAGCGGCGCGAGATCTTCATCGTCGAGGGCTATCTCGACGTCATCGCCATGGCCGGCGCCGGCTTCGAGAATACCACGGCACCTCTGGGTACTGCCGTAAGCGAGGAGCAGCTTCGCCTGCTCTGGCGGCATGCCGACGAACCCTATGTCTGCCTCGACGGCGATGCCGCCGGACTCGCCGCCGCCATGCGGATGATCCGCCGCGCACTGCCGCTCATGCAGGGCGGCCAGACGCTCCGCTTCATCGTGCTGCCCTCGGGCGAGGACCCCGACAGCCTGCTCCGGGCGGGCGGCCGTGAAGCGCTCGACCGGCTGGTCAAGGCCGCCGTGCCGATGTCGCGGATGATCTGGCAGGTCGAGACCGAGGCAGCGCCCATGGAAACGCCGGAGCAGATCGCCGGGCTGCGCCACCGCCTGCTCGACTACGTCCGCCTCGCCGGCGACCGCGGCCTGCGCGACGGCCTCGATGCGCATTTCGACGACCTCGTCTTCGAGCTGCGCCGGGCGACGCCGGTGCGTCGGGCCCGGGGCGGCCACGGCGCCGCGCGCGGTGGCGCCCGGCCCACCGGCGGACGGCCGGCCTGGACCGGGGTCGGCGCCGCGAGGCTCGCCTCCTCGCTCGCCAGCCGCGCCCGCGACGCCAATCTCGAGCTGCTCGGCGCCTTTCTGGCACAACCCGCCCTGCTCGAGTCCTTCGGCGAGGAGCTGGCGGCCGTACCGTTCGACCACGCCGTGGCCGATGCAGCACGCCACGAGCTCCTGAACTGGTTTGCCGCGACCGACCATCTTGACGCCGCCGATCTTCGCAACCATCTGACCCACTACGGTTTTGCTGCCGTCGTCGAGCAGGCTCGGGCACGTTTCGAGGTCTTGGCGGCGGCTTGCGAGGAGGCCGGCATGGACGAGCTGCTCGGCCGGATGTTGACGGACCTGCGCCGGCGGGCCGCCCGACGCAGCGAGGCCGAGGCGTTCGCCGATGGCATCGGCGGCGGCACGGACGAGCTGGCGGGCCGACGCTTCGATCGCCTGTTGAACGAGAGGTCCGAAAACGAGAGCTGAGCCTGGTGGCGCGCCCACCTCGGCCGAGACCGGCAACCGGGACCGACACGGGGCGCATGGCGCCGGGCCGGTCGGGCAAGGCAATGGTGAAATGGCGACAGGAAGCTGAAAGTTCTTCGAGCCGCGCGGTGGATGAGGAAGGGATGGTGCGGCGGGCTGCCGCCCCGTCCCGTTCGGCGTGCGCGGCAAGCGTGATTTGAGAAGCGGGCGTGGCGGACAGGGCGGCATGCCGACCGTCACGGCGGGCAGTTTCATGCGGAGCGAGGGTGTATGGCGAAAGCTGCGGTGACCACCAAGCCAAAGGAGAACGACGGCATCGGTGCCTCCCTTGAGGTGCTGATGGCGTCGGCGCCGTCGCTGCGGCGACTGGTTGCCCAAGCCAAGGCGCGCGGGAGGGTGACCCTCGACCAGCTCAACGCCGCCCTGCCGACCGAGATCAATCCCGAGCAAATCGACGATCTGATCTCGGGGCTGGAAGCGCGCGGGATCGGCGTCGTTCGCGACGAAACCGGCGATGGCGGCAACGAGGGCGAGACGGCGGCCGCCAACGAGAACGAGAAGCCCGAGACCGAAAGCGAGGAGGAGAGCGAGGGCGAGGCCGCGACGCAGACCATCGGCGACGAGGATCTCGGCCGCACCGACGATCCCGTGCGCATGTACCTGCGCGAGATGGGCACGATCGAGCTTTTGTCCCGCGAAGGCGAGATCGAGATCGCCAAGCGCATCGAGGCCGGCCGCAACATGGTGCTCGAGGCACTGTGCGAGAGCCCGCTCACCATGCGCGCCGTGATCGGCTGGCGCGACGCCATCCGCGACGGCCGCGTGCTCCTGCGCGACATCATCGATCTCGACGCCACCAACGAGGCCGGCTTCGGCCCCGAGCCCGAGGGCAAGGCGGCGGCGCCGGCGACCGGCGCGCCGGCGGAAGCCAAGGCCGACGGCGATGCGGCCGACGCCAAGCCCGAGGCGGCCGAGAGCGAGGAGGAGGATTTCGACGACGACACGCTCTCCCTCTCCGCCATGGAGGACAAGCTCCGCGAGGGCGTGCTCGAGAGCTTCGATAGGATCGCCGACGCCTATGCCGTCCTGCGTGAGCTGCAGGACGAGCGGCTCGCTGCCGTGCAGGCGGCGGAAACCGTCGATGCCGAGCTCGACCGCCGCTATGAGACGGCGCGCGAGACCATCGTCGAGCTGATGAAGCAGGTGCAGCTCAACAACGGCCGGGTCGAGGCGCTGGTCGAGCAGCTCTTCGACATGAACAAGCTGCTGCAGGGGCTCGAGGGCAAGCTGATGCGCCTCGCCGTCGGCAGCCGCATCAGCCGCGATGCGTTCATCGCCGAGTACATGGGCAACGAGCTCGATCCCGACTGGATGAGCCGCGTCGCCAACCTCAAGGGCAAGGGCTGGGCCGAGTTCATCTCCAGGAACTACGAGGCAATCGAGGGGCTCCGGGCCGATATCGGCGCCATCGCCGAGGAGACCGGGCTCAAGATCGCCGAGTTCCGCCGCATCGTCGCCAAGGTGCAGAAGGGCGAGCGCGACGCCGGCCGCGCCAAGAAGGAGATGGTCGAGGCCAACCTCCGCCTCGTCATCTCGATCGCCAAGAAATACACCAATCGCGGCCTGCAGTTCCTCGACCTGATCCAGGAGGGCAACATCGGGCTGATGAAGGCGGTCGACAAGTTCGAGTACCGCCGCGGCTACAAGTTCTCGACCTACGCCACCTGGTGGATCCGCCAGGCGATCACCCGCTCCATCGCCGACCAGGCACGCACCATCCGCATCCCGGTCCACATGATCGAGACGATCA
>CAYOCP010000039.1:0-35214 GCA_964402505.1 uncultured Geminicoccaceae bacterium | reverse complement strand
AGCCAATTCGCGTGCCGCCGCGCGAGGTCCGCGTTCGCCACGCCCAGCCGCCCCACCAGCTCCACCACCGTCAGGTCTAGGAAGAGCGACAGCGCCAGCTCGAGGCAGGCATGGTCTTCTTGGTCGAGCCACCGGTCTTCATTTCCGTGGTCGGGTGAAAAGCCGCCGCTGGCTCAGGCCCGGCTGCCGAAACGGCCCGCCAGGAGGCCGAGGACAGCGAGATCGACGTCCAGGCTTTCCCAGTGCAGGCCGTAGCCGGCGCCGAGGATCTCGACGGCTGCGAGCTCGTTGTCGGAAGCCTGCCCGAGGTCCCGAACCAGGTCGGCCGGAAAGGCGAACGTGCAGCCATGGGCGAGCTCGACGACGACCCGACGACTGCTTCGGTCGTAGCGCGCCGCTCTAGCGCGCGGCTCGCTCGTGGCGGCTTCACGGCCATGGGCTAGAACCGCGTCAAAGGCACTGTCGGCGACTTCGGGCATGGCGGGCGCACCGCCGGCGGATCTCGTCATGGGGCGAGCATCCGCGCGGCGCGCACTCCTGTCACTCGGTGACGGTGGGGTGGCGTACCCTCAAGCCGCCGCGATGGCGACGATCTCGACCCGCAGCCGCGGGTCGGCGAGGCGGGTCTCGACGCAGGCGCGGGCCGGCGGGTTCGCCTTGTCGACCCAGGCGTCGTAGACGGCGTTCATGCCGGCGAAGTCGGCGATGTTCGAGAGATAGACGGTGCAGGCGAGAAGCTTGTCGCGGCTGCTGCCTGCCTCCTTCAGGAGCCCGTCGATCTTGGCCAGAACCTCGCGTGTCTGCTGCTCGAGACCGGCATCGAAATCATCGGCGACCTGGCCCGCGAGGTAGACGGTGTCGCCGTGGATGACGGCCTGGCTCATGCGCGGGCCGGGCTTCAGGCGCTTGGTCATGGTCTTCCTGTCCTTCTCCTGTTGAACGTCAGATCGTGCCGTCGGGCCCCGCACCGCAGACGAGGGCGCAGATGTGCCCGGCAACTTCGAGCGACGGGATGCCCCGGCGAAGGGCGGCGAGTGAGGCGGCACCGGAGAGGTCGGCCGCGACTCCCTGCTCGAACCAGAGCCAGCGGGCGGCATCCAGCATGGCCTCGTCGCTGACGAGGACGAGCTCGTCCACCTTGTCCCGGACGATCTCCAGGATGCGCGGATCGGTGCGCGCACAGGCCATGGTGGGAACGCGCGTGGTGACCGACGGCAGGGTCACGACCTCGCCGGCGTCGATCGAAGCCTTGAGCGTCGGCGAGCCCGAGGGCTCGATGCCGATGATCCGCACATCAGGCTTCCGCGCCCGTATAACCGTCGCCATGCCGGCGATCAGCCCGCCACCGCCGATGGCGATCAGGATGGCGTCGATGTCGGCGAGCTGGTCCAGGATCTCGAGGCCGAGCGTGCCTTGCCCCGCCACCACGAGAGGATCGGCGAAGGGGTGGAAATAGACCGCGCCGCTCCGCTCGCTCCGTTCGAGCGCCGCCTCGTTGGCACGGTCCCAGACGTCGCCCACGACCTCGACCTCCGCCTTCCAGGCGCGCATCTTCGTGACCTTCTCGGGCGAGACGCCGGAGGGCACGAAGATGGTGGCCGGCACGCCCGTCGCGTATGCGGTGCGCGCCACGGCGAGGCCGTGATTGCCACCGCTGGCCGTGACGATGCCGGCCGAAGGCGGCCCGCCCGCCATGCCGAGCAGGCGGTTCATGGCCCCTCTCGCCTTGAAGGAGCCCGTCACCTGCAGGCATTCGAGCTTGAGCGTGACCCGGGCCCTCGTCGGCGGCGGGTCCTTGAGCTGGCCCAGCGCCATGACCGGTGTGCGGCGCACCTTCCCGGCGATGCGGGTCCTCGCCGCCTCGATATCGCCCATGGCGATCATGCGATGGGCCCCTCGTACTCGGTGGCGATCACGAGGCAGCAATTGCCGGGCCTGACACGGCCGGGCTGGCGGCGGCCGTAGAGGATGCCGTCGGTCTGGTAATGCACCGTCTCGGGCGCGCGGGTCGCGTCCCAGGTGCAATGGATGCGCCCGGCGGGCTGGCCCTCGCGGACCGCGGCGCCGTTCTCGTGAAAAGGCTCGAAGATGCCGTCCATGGTGGCGAAGACATAGGCCTTCGTACCCGGAAGCTCCAGTATCTTGCCATCGCCGCGCGGCGGACTCTTGTGCCTCTCCTCCAGCAGGCCCAGATGGACCAGCACGTTCCGGACACCGCGGCGGCAGATGTCGAGCGCCTCGATCGTGACCGTGCCGCCACCCGCCATCTCGGTGCCGACGGTGACGAGCCCGGCCTCACAGGCGGCGGCGGTGGCGGTGCGCGCCTCGCCGAGATTGCTGATGACCACCGTCATCGGCGCGTCGAACGCCCGCACCGCCTCGATATTGCGCCGGCGGAGATCCGCGTCCCCGGTCGGCTCGATGATCGCGGAAGGCAGCAGATCGAGCGACGAGCCGCCGGAATGGAGGTCGAGGAAGGCGTCGGCCTCGGGATAGAGATGGTCGTTGATATAGGCCGCGATCTGCTGGGTGATGGTGCCCTTGGGATCGCCCGGAAACGTGCGATTGAAGTTGAGCCCGTCGACCGGCGAGGTGCGGGTGCCGGCCACGACCGCATGCACGTTGTTGGCCGGCATCAGGATCAGCCGGCCCTGGACCTCGGCCGGGTCGAGCTCGCGGATCAGCTCGCCGATGGCGATGGGCCCCTCGTGCTCGTCGCCGTGATTGCCGCCTTCGAGGATGACGGTGGGGCCGGCGCCGTTCTTGATCACCGCGATCGGCACGCGCGTCGCACCCCAGGCATCGTCATGCGGCGAATGCGGGATCATGAGGAAGCCGACCTGCTTGCCGGCTTTGCCGGGATCGACCGTAAGAAAGGCGGTGGAGGGGCGGATGGTGGCCTTCTTGCCCATGTCGTCGTCTCCGCGAGGGCCGGGCGGCCCGTGCCGCCGCCCGGCAGGCGTGATCTCAAAGCGTCGGAAGCGGGTCCATCGGGATGCCGAGCCAGGTCTCGTGCAGCCGCTCGAGCTCGCCGTTCATGGTGTTGTAGAAGATGAACGAGTTGACCCACTGCAAGAGCTCGAACTCGCCCATGCCGACGCCGATATGGGCGGGGCTGCGGCGGATGACGAACTTGCGGTCGAACTCGGCGTTGGGGTTCTGCTCGGCCAGCGCCTGCGCCACGATGCTGTTGGTGGCGAAGAGATCGGCCTGGCCCGAGAGATAGGCCGCGGCCGCCGTGGCATCGTCCTCGGTGCGCATGATGTCGGCGTCCGGGTTCTGCTCGGAGAGCGTCAGCTCCTGCGTCGTCCCCTTGGCGGCCGCCACCTTGAGATCGCCGAACGCCTCGGGACCGGAGACAGAAGCCGATTTCGGCCCGTAGACCGCGAGGAAGGTGTTGGCATAGGGGGCCGAGAACATGATCTGCTTGGCGCGCTCCGGCGTCAGCCCCATGACCGAGATCACGAGATCGACCTTGTCGGTCAGAAGGAAGGGAATGCGGTTGGCGCCGGTGATCTGCTGCAGCTCGACCTCGACGCCGAGCGCCTCGCCGATCATCTCTGCCATCTCGACATCGAAGCCCACGGGCTTGCGGTCGGCGTCCTGGTAGCCGAAGGGCGGCACGTCGAGCGGCACGCCGATGCGGACGACGCCGGCCTCGAGGATGTCCTCGAACTTGCCGGCCTCGGCCGGCGCGCTCGCCATAACCCCGATGGCGACCGCGGCGACGGCGGCGGTGAACAATGCTCTCATGGGTCGTCTCCTCTCCCGTTGGCTCAGTGCAGGACCGCACCGAGGAAGGTTTCGAGCTCGTTCGTCCGGGGTGCGGCCAGGGTCGAGGCGGCCGGCCCCTCTTCCCGAACGCGCCCCTCGTGCATGAAGACGAGGCGCGAGCCGAAGCGGCGGGCGAAACCCATCTCGTGGGTGACGAGGATCATCGTCATGCCGCTTCTCGCCATGTCCTCGAGCACCTTCAGAACCTCGCCGGTGAGCTCGGGATCGAGTGCGGAGGTGATCTCGTCGAAGAGCATGAGCTTCGGCGCCATGGCGAGCGAGCGGGCGATGGCGACCCGCTGCTGCTGGCCGCCCGAGAGCTGCTCCGGATAGGCGTCGAGCTTCTCCTCGAGGCCGACACGCTTCAGCACCTGCCGCGCGATCTCCCGCGCCTCGGCCTCGGCCAGCCCCTTGATCAGGGTCGGCGCCAGGGTGATGTTCCGGGCGACCGAGAGATGCGGGAAGAGGTTGTAGCTCTGGAAGACGATGCCGACCTGCTGGCGCAGCTTCCGGAGATCGGTCGCGGAATCGTTGACCTGCATGCCGTCCACGGTGATGCGTCCGCCCTGGATCGGCTCGAGCCCGTTGATGCAGCGCAGAAGCGTGCTCTTGCCCGAGCCCGAGCGGCCGATCACGGCGATGATCTCGCCGGCCTCGACGCTGAGCGAGACGTCGTCGAGCACCGTGTTGGTGCCGAAGCGCTTGGTGATCCGCTCGATCTCAAGCAGCGCCATGGGTTCTCCGCTCGAGATGCCGGCTCCACTGGGTCAGGGGGAAGCAGGCGCAGAAGTAGAGAAAGGCCACCGTCAGGTACACGGCGAACGGCTGGAAGGTGGAGGCCGTGGTCAGCTGGCCCTCGCGGGTCAGCTCGACGAAGCCGATGGTGGCGGCGAGCGAGGTGTTCTTGATGAGCTGGACGAGGAAGCCGACCGTGGGCGGAATGGCGATGCGGACGGCCTGGGGCACGATGATGTGGCGAAGCTGCTCGCCGAAGCCGAGCCCGAGCGCGGCCCCCGCCTCCCATTGCGTCTTCGGGATGGCATCGAGCGCACCCCGCCAGATGTCGCCGAGAAAGGCGCCGGCATAGATCGAGAAGGCGAGGGCGGCGGCGATCCAGGGTAGGACCGGCAATCCCACGATCGAGAGGCCGAAGAAGAAGACGAAGAGCAGGACCAGAAGCGGCGTGCCCTGGATCGCCTGGACGTAGAGCATGGCGATCGCCTGCAGCGGCAGCACGCGCGAGACCCGAAGGACCGCCATGACGAGCCCGATCAGCCCGCCGCCGACGAAGGCGGTGAGGGTGAGGGCGAGCGTCCAGCGCATCGCGAAGACGAGATAGAGCACGTCGATCCAGCCGAACTCGCGGATCATGACGAAGCCCCCTTCATCGGCGCCTGAAGACGAGCTGGTAGAGGATGGCGAAGCCGCCCCTGAAGAGAAGCGCGAGCAGGAGGTAGAGCACGCCGATCACGGTGTAGACCTCGAAATCGCGAAACGTGCGCGACTGGATGATCGACGCGACATGGAAAAGGTCCTCGACGGCGATCTGCGAGGTGATGCTGGTCGCCAGCATCAAGAGGATGAACTGGCTGGCGAGCGCCGGATACATCAGCCGGAGCGCCGGGAAGAGGACGATGTGGCGAAAGACCTGAAGCCCCGAGAGCCCGAGGGAATGGCCGGCCTCGACCTGCGCCTTGGGCACCGCCTCGAGCCCGGCGCGGACGATCTCGGTGGCATAGGCCCCGAGATTGATGGTCAGCGTGACGACGGCGGCGGTGGTCGCATCGAAGCGTACGCCGAGGCTCGGCAGACCGAAGAAGACGATGAAGAGCTGCACCAGAAGGGGCGTGTTGCGGATCGACTCGACATAGGTGCCGACCAGAAGACGCAGAAAGCGCGGCCCGTAGAGCCGGCCGGCGGCCCCGGAGACGCCGATGGCGAGGCCGAGGACCATGGTCACGGCCGAGAGGTAGAGCGTCATCGAGACACCCTGGAGGATGAACTCCCAGGACGCGAACACGTCGCGAAAACGGAACGTGTAGCTCACCCTCCCGGCCCTCCCCGCCGCGTCAGGCTCGACGATCGTCTGCCGGACAGTAAGGGGCTGCTCGGGAAATGGCCATGGCCTGCATCACGCCGAGGCGGCCGCGTGCAGACCATTTTCATCGCTCGAACAGGCTTCTAGGATCGCCGTCGCCGCGCCATGCGCGGGAACAGGGGCCACCATCGTGAAGCCCCGATCGACGACACGAAGGGAGCCGCATCCATGACCATCACCGCCCTGATCATCTTCCTCATCGTCGGAGCGATAGCCGGCTGGCTCGCCGGCCTGATCGTCGAGGGCTATGGCTTCGGCCTTCTGGGCAACATCGTCGTCGGCATCGTCGGCGCCTTCATCGCCGGGCTGATCCTGCCGGCGATCGGCCTCGCCTTCGGCGGCGGCATCCTCGCAGCCATCATCAACGCCACCATCGGTGCCGTGATCCTGCTCGTGCTCATCCGCCTCGTCAAACGCGCCTGAGCCGGACGCGCCCCGCGCCTCAGCCCATCAGCAAGTCCGGCAGGAACAGCACCAGCGCCGGAACGTAGGTGATGAGCACGAGAACGGCGAGCAGGGCCAGCACGAAGGGCCAGGACTCGCGGACGAAATCCGCGATCGACGTGTCGAGAATGGTGGTCGCGGTGTACATCAGCGTGCCGACCGGCGGGGTCACCGCACCGATCGTCAGGTTGACGACGATCACGAGGCCGAAATGCACGGGATCGATGCCGTGCGCCGCAACCACCGGCACCAGGATGGGTGCCAGCAGGATGAGCGCCGCCGTGCCCTCGAGCAGCATGCCGATGAGGAGCAGCAGGAGGTTGATGAAAAGGAGCAGGAGCCAGGGATTGTCGGTGAGGGTCGCGAGCAGTGCTGCGAGCTGCGGCGGGATGCGCTCCCAGGCCATGTAGAAGCCGAACGCACCGGCGGCACAGATGATGAGCATCACGGTCGAGGTGGCGAGCACGGTCTCGAGCAGGATCAGGGGCGCATCCCGAAGCTTCAGCTCGCCATGCGCCACGACCCCGACCAGCGTCGCATAGACCACCGTCATGGCCCCGGCCTCGGTCGGGGTGAAGATGCCGAAGCGGATGCCGACCAGGATGAAGACCGGAATGGTGAGGGCGAAGCCCGCATCCCTGAAGGCGACCCGGAGCTCCTGCCGGCCGACGAAACGATCCCGCACCGGCCGGTAGCCGCGCCGGCGCGCCATGATGGCGGTGGCGATCATCAGGGCCGCACAGATCAGGAGCCCCGGGACGATGCCGCCGATGAACAGCCGGCCGATCGAGACGTCGGCGAGAAAGCCGTAGATGATGAGCCCGATGCCGGGCGGAATTATGGGCGTCACCACGGCCGAGCAGGCGGTGATGGCGGCGACGAAGGCCGGCCGGTAGCCGCGCGCCACCATCTCGGGGCCGAGCATCTTCGCCTGCATGGCGGCGTCGGCATTGGCCGAGGCGGAGAGCCCGCCCATCATGGTGGACAGCGCCACATTGGCCTGCGCGAGCCCGCCCCGCCAGTGGCCGACCAGCGCCTCGGCCAGAACCAGCAGCCGGCGGGTGATGCCGGCATGGTTCATGATCGTGCCGACCAGGATGAAGAACGGCACGGCGAGCAGCGGGAAACTGTCGGTCGCCGCAACGAGGCGCTGGACGTAGATGCCCATGGGCGGACCGTCGCCCTGGAGGAAGAAGGCGAGGGCGGCCATCGCCATGGCGAAGGCGACGGGCAGGTTGATCGCGAAAAAGACCAGAAGAGCGAAGAGCGGCAGGAGGTTCAAGGAACCGCTCCCCGTGCCCGCAAGCGACGGGCGAGATGCAGGGCCTGCCGGATGGCGATGGAGAGAAAGCCCAGGGTCACGGCGAGGTAGATGATCGATTGCGGCACGCGCAGGACGGGGCTCGGATTGTCGAGATTGTCGAGCGTGAAGCCGACGCCGAGCCAGGCGACATAGGCGGCGAAGGCGAGAATGCCGAGCTGCGTCAAAAGGGCGAGGCCGCGCTCGAGCGGCCTCGGCAGGCGGCTGGTCAGAAGATCGATGCTGACGTGCAGGCCCCGCTTGAAGCCTGCGGCAGCGCCGAGAAAGACCAGCCAGGCGAAGCCCATGCCGGCCACCTCGCCGGCCCAGGCCGCCGGCTGGGCCGTGACGTAGCGGGTGAGCACGCCCCAGCACACCGCCGCGACGACGACGAGAAGCGCGGCCGAAGCCAGCACCTCCTCGCCGATGTCGAGCTGCCTCGCATCCCAGCGACCGGCCCGGCCGGGCCTCCCGCTCACTCGGCGAGGATCTCCTGGATCTTCGCGTGCAGCCCCGGCGTCCATTCCGGGAAGGCGTCGTAGACGCTCGCCGTCTTCGCCTGGAAAGCGGGGATGTCCACATCCTCGACGATCGTGACCCCCGCTTCGCGGAACTTCTCGAGATATTCGTCCTGCTTCTCGAGTGTCAGCCGCGTCATCTCCTCGCCGGCCCGCTCGCCCTCCTCCAGAAGCAGCGTCTGCAGGTCCTCAGGCAGGGACTGGAAGAAGTCCTCGCTCATGATGAAGTGGGCGAAGGCGGTGAAATGGCCGGTGAGCGAGATCGTGTCCTTGACCTCGTGGAGCTTGGCTCCCCAGAGCGAGCCCAGAGGCGCCTCCGCGGCCGCCACCACGTTCTGTGCCAGCGCGTTGTAGACCTCCGACCACTGCACGGTCGTGGGCCGCGCCCCCATGGCCTCGAAGGTGGCGAGCCACATCTGGTTCGGCGGCACGCGGACGGTCACCCCCTCGATATCGGCCGGCGTGCGGATCGGCATGTCGGCGATCATGTGGCGGCGGCCGAAGAGGTTGTTGTAGGAGACGACGCGGATGCCCGCCTCCTGAAGCTGCCGGTCGATCCCCTGGAGCCAGTCCGAATCGACGATCTTCTGGAAGTCGCGGTAATCGGCGAGCAGGTAGGGACCGTTCAGGACGCCGATGTCCGGCACGTAGTCCGAGAGGTAGCCGGCATCCGTGATGTTCATCACGTTGGCCCCCTGGCGGATCATCTCGTTGACGTCCTTGCCGGAGCCGAGCTGCTCGCCCGGAAAGACGGTCATCTCGATCCGCCCGTCCGAGCGCTCGTTGACGTTGGCGGCGAAGAACTCGGCCGCGAGATTGGCGGGCTCGGTCGCCGAGAGCGAGTGCGCCAGGCGAATGGTGTAGTCGGCCGCCCCCACCCCCTCCGCCCAGGCGAGGGTCGCGAGCATCGCGCCGAGCGCGAGCCCGGCCAGTCTGGTCTTCATCCCTTTGCCTCCCTCGTCTCTTGCTTCTACATGCCGGGCCGGGGTGCCGCACCGGAGAAGGGCTTCACCTTGGCGGCACCGGCATAGAGGATCTTCTCGGCGTTCTCGAGCATCGCCTTGTGGAAGGCGACGCATTCCGGATCGAACTCGCTCCGCGGCCGGGGCTCCGGGTCGAAATGGCCGAACTCGTCGGTGCCGCGCACCAGCGTGGCGCTGTCGCGGGCCTCGGTGGTCTGGCGGATGTATGTGGGGATGTAGCGAATGGCGAAGCCGATCCGCGGCAGATCCGATCGGTTGGGCTCGGAGCCGTGGAAGAGACGGACGTGATGCAGCGACATCTCGCCCGGCTGCAGCACCACGTCGACCACGTCCTTCGGATCGACATCGACGGCGATCTCCTGGCCACGGCTCAGAAGGTTGTTCTCGGCAAAGGTGTCCTTGTGCGCCACCTGCTCCCTGTGATGGGTCCCCGGCACCACCTGCATGCAGCCGCTCTCCGGCGTGCTCGGGGTCAGCGCCACCCAGGCCGTCGCGATATCCGCGTGGCTCAGGCCCCAATAGGTCGAATCCTGGTGCCACGAGATGAAGGCCGGATCGTGCGGCTGCTTCCAGAAGAAGCCCGAGGCCCAGCAGAGAACGTTGGGCCCGAGTAGGGCCGAGACCGGCTCGACGATGCGCGGATCGCGCACCAGATCGGCGAGCCAGGGCAGGAGCAGATGCGGCTTCTGGTTGGTCGACCGCGAGAGCCTGCCGCCCTCGGCCAGGGCCAGCGCCTCGACCCGCCCCCGCAGCTCCGCCGTGGTCGCTTCGTCGAGGACCGGAATCGGAAAAAGAATGCCGTCACGCCTGTACCGCTCGACGGCGTCGTCCGTCAGCCGCTCGACCATGAAGCCCCTCCGCTGCTCACCCTCGGCTCTCCCTCGGGCACACTCTAGGCAGCCGCCCGCCCTGCGACAACCCGTCCCGCAGCCCTCAGGACAGAGCGCGGACGCTGCCGATCGTCGTGTCGCGTTGCGGGCAATAGGCGATGAGCCCGCCTTGCACATCGAACACCCTCACCCTCCCGCGGGCGAGGAGGGTCGAGAGCAGGAGATCGTAGGCCATGGCCGTGTCCGCATCCGTGGCCGCCAGCCTGAAAGCCGCGGTGGTGGCGCAGGTGTCGAGCGTGAAGCGCACCTCGCCATCGCTGCTCCAGAGCTCCAGGACACCGCCCTCGAGCGCTTGGCAGAAGGACGGCACGAGGCACGCCACCGTGGCGGCGGCCAGAACCTTGCCGGGCAAAGGGGCTAGAGCAGCCACAACGAGCCTCCCTGCAATTCGAGATTGCCCGTGCCGGTGTTCGGGCAGGTGCTCCCGGCACTCACCCCGGTCTCCACCCGAACCGGCCGCGTGGCACTCTGCGCCGCGAGCAGGAGTGCCAGGCCGCCCGGCAGGTCGGACGAGGCGAAGGTGAAGTAGGGATCGCTGCCGCTGCAGGCCGAGATCCTGAAATAGACCGAACCCTCCTTGATCATGAGGTTCGTGACCCGACCGAAGAGCCCTTCGGCGGGCAAGGCGGCGGGTCCGGCCTCGGGTGAGGACTCGATGATGTGGACGGCGCTGGCGTCGATTCCGACCGGCGGTGCCGGGCAGCCCACGATCCCTTCGAGCTTCACCTCGCGGCCGCTGAGCCTCGACGCGATCAGCGCCTTGAGCGCGTAGCCGTAATCGGGGTCGTTGCCGTCGTAGAAATAGACCTCGGGGTGCGCGGTGCAGCCTCTGGGATCGTCGAGCGCGAAATAGACCAGAGGATTGCCGAGCTTCTGCAGCCGCAGGCTGGTGACGCGGCCGGTGATGAAACGGGGCTGGCCGCTTCCCCCGGCATCCGGAATCTCGATGCCGAAATCACCGGGACCCGGTTGCGAGGTCGAGCCGCCCTGGCCTTCCTGGTACGCCTTCACCGCAAGGGCGGGCGGGGCCGGCAGGAGGAGGGCGAGAAGGGCGGCCACGGCCGGCGCCGTCGCGCGCCATGCCGCGGGCGATCCGGAACGGACGGCCATGCTTCACCTCCCCGCTCAAAGGATGGACATGACGGTCGGCGGCATTCTCGCTGTGAACTCCGCCTTCTCCCACATCCGCAGGAACCACTCGGCGCTCTTGTTCTCGAGCTGGTCGACATAGCCTCGCTTGAGGCCCACGGTCAGGAGCTCCTCGTGCCAGGCCTCCATGTTGCCGATATGGCCGAGGCCATGGGTGACGGTGTCGTTGGGCGCACCCGTCGCCGCGTAACGATCGAGGTAGTCGTGACCGAGCGCGGTGCCGCAGCTCTCGAGCGTGCGCGAATGCGTGCCCTCGGTGATCGTCGCGAAGTCGAGCGAGTAGCCGACGCGCTGGCCCTCGTCGAGCAGGTAGGCGAGCATCTTCGCATTCTCCGTCGAGGTCTTGGGGCAGTTCGCGGTGACGCCCGAGGCCGTGTAGCTCCTGGCGTCGACAGGACCGAGCCGCAGGCCGAAAATCCCTCCCGTTTCCCTGACATAGTCCCGCTCGGCCTTGTCGAAATCGTACTCGTTCGGCGCCGGCTCGAGCAGCATCTCGTTGGGGTTGTTGTGCAGGGCGTTCAGGGGATAGTTGTAGAACGCCTGCGAATGCTCGTGCATGTCCGTGCGCGCCTTCGAGGAGACGTGGCCGAGATCCATGATCATGCCGCGCCGCATCGCCTCCACGACCACGCGCGAGCCGTCGGTCGAAAGCGACAGATTGTTCCGCTCGATCGACCCGTCCATGCGCGATCCGCCCGAGGCGTCCGTGAAGCCCGGCGGCCGCGGGTAGACGGCGAAGCCGTTGATCGTCCCGCTCAGGAGATAGAGCGCCAGGTTGGCTTCCGAGATGTCGCTGATCTTGGTGGCGCACTGGTCGGTCGGCAGCGGCCCGCGAAAGGCGTTGTTGCCGCAGCGGCTGAAATTGTCGCAGTAATCGCCGAGCGGAAACTTCCCCACATTGTCGTCGTAGTAGAAGCAGCCGGCGATGCCCTGCTGCGCGCGGATGCTCTTGCCGTCCTGATCGGTGGCGCTCCTGAAGATATCCGCACCCGCGAGCCGGCTGTTGAGCTTGTGGGCGAGGTAGAACGTCCGCACGCCCATCTCGTCGTACTGGCGCAGGCGGTCGACAGGATCGAAGGTTCGGTCCTCCGCACCCCAGGTGTAGTCGGCCTCGACGCCGAGGACGACCGCCAGCCTGCCGGCGTTGACGATCGCCCGCGCCTCGGCCGCCGAATAGGCGATCTCGACCCAGTCGTGCGCCGCCGCCCAGGCCTTGAGCGCATCGATCTGCCGCGTCAGCGAGGCGAGGCTGTCGCCCTCGCTGCAGGGATAGCCCGCACCCCCGGCGCCGCCCTTGCCCAGATTGTCGTAATAGACGAGCTCGCACATCGCCTCGCTCTCGACCGCGAAGGCGACGAGGATCTTCATGCTGGTGCCGGAGCCAACGCCGGGGCCGGGATCGAAGGCGTTCTCGATCCAGCTGCTGCTGTAGCGAAGGTGGGAGAAGCTGTCGAACCGCGCACCGCCATGGGGATCGTGCCGCCCCATGTCCGAGAACTGGAAGAAGGGGATCAGGTTGCCCTTGAACTCGCCGTGATCACAGCAGCCGCTGCAGGGCCCCAGGTTCTGGTAGCCCTCCTCGGGTATGCCGTTGACGTAGTTGCCGGCCGCCCCGGCGAAGCCGTAATTGCCGCCGAACGCCATGCCGTGCGTCGGGTGCTCGTGGGTCATCACGTAGCCCTTGGCCAGCCTCGGGCCGGTTCGCGGCACATCCGCGAGATCGAACCCTTCGACGGTCACCGGCTCGGTCGCGCCCGCACCCCCGCCGCCGTCCTGCCCGTTCCCGCCGGAGGGCGCGCCGTTGCCGTGCTCCTCGAGCACGTCGTCGAGATCGGGCTGCGAGGACGATCCGCCTTCCCCCTCCTCATAGGGCTTCACCGCGAAGGCGGCGGGCGAAAGGGCCATGACGGCCGCCGTCAGCAGGACCGGTGACAGGAGATGGCGCAAACCGAAAAGACCCATCGTGCTGCTCCCGCTCGCCCTCGCCGACCCGGAAAGGGACCGGCCTCAATAGGCGACCAGCTCGAGATCGGTCACCCGGATGCTTCCCTCGGCCGGGCACGCGGCGCTCACCTCGACCGGTCGCCCGCTGAACTTCGCGGCCAGAACGATCAGCCTCGCCTGCTCGCGCGAGGGATCGTCGGCGCTGAAGTAGAAGAAGGCGTTGCTGCCGCACTCGGCGAGCCAGAATCGCAACTGCCCGCCGACGCTGGCGACCTCGCTCACGATGCCGCGTTGCGCCTCCGCCGGAAGCGGCAGCAGGAGGAAGGCCAGAAGCGCCAGGACCGAAAGCACCCGCCCTCGCCGCGACCTCCAGGGCTCAGTCATGGCTGCGGACAGTCCCGACCACGATATCGCCCATGACCTTCGTTCCGGGACACCAGTTCACGTCGTCGCCGTAGCTGGCGTTGTAGACCTTTACCTCCCGCTCGAAGATCATGGCCGAAATCAGGAGGCGCGTGATGTCGATCCTGTCCGGGTTGTCGCTGCCGATGGCGAAGTAGGCGGGCTTCGCCGGCTGGTAGGGGCAGGAATCGATGCGAAAGCGCGTTTTCCCGCCTTCCGTCCGAATGCTCGTGACCTTGCCGGTCCTGATCTGCACCCCGGGATTGGGGTCCGCCTGCACCGGCCCCTCGGGCGAGGTGGGCGCCTTCTTCGCGGCCGATCCCGGCCCCGCCATGGCCAAGACCAGCCCCATGGCGAGAACGCAGCAGGCGGGCGTCGACCATGCTCGACCCAAGGCGCTGCCTCCCGAAAGCCGATCCGCGACGACCAGAAATCTTATCACCAGCAGGGATGGCTGACAATCATCGGCACCAATCCGGCCGGGGACGGGCTCAGGCGAGGCGGAAGGAGATCGGCTTCGCCCCTTCCCAGAGGACGAGATTGCCGAGCTTCATCAGGTTCTCATGGCCCGAGGTCAGCGTGATGAAGTGATTGCCGGCGAGCTGGCCCATCTTCGACGAGAAGTCGACCCCGCCATAGGCGAGCAGGATCTCGGTCTCGCTGATCCCGCCCGGATAGAGGATGATCTGGCCGGGCGCCGGGTGGCTCGTGTGGTTCTCGTAGGCCACGCCGAAATCCCGCTCGCCAAGCGGGATCCAGACCCCTTCGCCGCTCCAGCGCACGTGCACGATCTGGCTCGCGAACGGCATGGCGGCCTCGAACGCCGCACAAGTGTTGGGTGCTGCCTCCTCGAACCGGGCATCGAAGGTGAAGGGCCCGGCCTCGACGATGAGCTTCTTCATGGACGATCTTTCCTGCTTCTATGAGGGATCCTGCGCGCGGATCGTGCTGTAGGCGCGGCCGAAGCGCGCCTCGATGCGCCGCTGCACGATGTCCCAGAGCGAGGTCATGAGGAGATAATAGAGCGCGCAGACGGTGAAGAGCTCGAGCACCAGAAACTTCTCCTGGATCAGGATCTGCGTGCTGCGCAAGAGCTCCTCCATCGAGATCACCGAGGTGATCGAGGTGGTCTTCAAGAGCCCGTTCACGCTGTTGCCGAGGGCGGGGATGATGATCCGCGTCGCCTGCGGCATGACCACGTAGAGCATGACCTGCGCCGGGCTCAGCCCGAGCGCCTTGCCGGCATTGCTCTGGCCCTGCGGCACGCCGAGAATGCCGCCGCGCACGATCTCGGCGAGATAGGCCGCCTCGTTCAGAATGAGACCCAAGAGCGCCGCCTCGACCACCGAGAAGCGGATGCCGAACTGCGGCAGGCCCGTGTAGATGATGATGAGCTGGACCAGAAGCGGCGTGCCGCGAAAGACCCAGATATAGGCCTGCGCCAGAAGGCTGAGCGGGCGGATCGGCGAGAGCCGGAGCATGGCGAGCGCGAAGCCGAGCACCAGCCCGCCGGTGATGGCGGCGAGCGTCAGCCAGAGCGTGGTGAAGGCGCCGCGCAGCAGGAACCCGTTGAAGAGATAGTCGAAGAAGCCGCCCCAGTCCCAGCGGATCGACATGGCATCAGCCCCGTCAGTGAAGGGTCACCCGCGAGCGGTGCCGCAAGAAAGGCCCGGCCCCGTGAGCGCGCCGGGACGGCCGGGCCTGGAGCTTCGGGGATCAGTCGTCGGGACCGCGAATGATGAAGGGCTCGGTGTTCGCGAGCAGCCCGTACTCCTCCATCAGCTTCTGGTAGGTGCCGTCCTTCATCATGCTGTTGAGCGCGTCGCGAACCGCCTCGGCCAGCACCTCGTCGTTCATGGCGAGCGCCACCGGCGTCGGGAAGAGCCCGTGCAGCGCCCGGTCGAAGTCGCCCCGCTTGGCGAACTCGGCGGCGGTCGCGTCGATGCTCACCGTGGCATCGGCCTGGCCCGCGAGCAGCGCCTGGTAGGCCACGGCGAAATTGTCGAAGGTGCGGATGTTCATGGGCTCGAGGCCCTTGGCCTGCAGCTCCTCGTCGAGCTGCTTGATCTTCGCCTCCTCGAAGCCGCCGATCTCGACGCTCACGGTCTTGCCGGCGAGATCCTCGACGCTCTGGATGCCCTCGGGATTGCCCTTCGGCACCGAGATGCTGATCGCCTGCGACTCGTATGGGATCATCTTCATCATCGCGGCCCGCTCCGGCGTCCAGAAGATGCCCGTGTCGATGACGTCCCAGCGGCCGGCCTGCAGGCCCGGAATCATCGCCGAGAACTCGATGCGGATGTATTCCGGCTCGAGGCAGAGCCGCTTCGCCACCTCGTTGCCGAGCGTGATCCGCATGCCCTTGAGGTTGCCCTCGCTGTCGACGAACTGCATCGGCGGGATCGTCGGGTTGGTCGCCATGACGAGCTTGCCCGGCTGGACGAGATCGCTCTCGGGCACCTTCGCCACGCAGTCCTGCGCCCATGCCGGACCGGCGATGGGCGCCGCCACGACGAGCGCCGCCAATGCGATGCCGAAGGCCTCTCTTCTCGCTGCCATCATCCTCTCCTCTCCACGTTTCCCGCCTGTTGGCCGGTGCGCAACCCTTCGAGCGACTGCAGCAGCCCGAGCCGCGCGAGATCGGCGCGGAAGGCCTGCGTCTGGTCCGCCGGCAAGGGCAGGCGCGGCGGCCGCGACGGACCCATCGAGGCACCCATGAGCGCGAAGCCCGCCTTGGTCGCCTGCACGTAGCGCGGCCCGCCGACCCAGCGGACGATGGGCAGGATGCGCCGGTAGAGAGCGAGCGCCGCGTCAGGCCGGTTCTCGTCGACGGCGAGCTCGAAGAGCCTCGCCGAATCCCTCGGGATCAGGTTGGAGCAGACGGCGATCCAGCCCACGGCACCGAGCCAGAAGGATTCGTAGCCCAAGACGCCCGCGAAGACGTCGATGCGGTCGCCGCAGAGCTCGATGATGTCGCGCACCCGCGTGACCTCGAGCGTCGATTCCTTGACCGAGCGGACGGTGTCGATCCTGGCGAGACGGGCCAAGGCCTCCGGCCGGATGTCGACATTGGCCGCCGCCGGGTTGTTGTAGACCATGATCGGGATCGAGATCGCCTCGCCGATCCGGCGGTAATGCTCGAAGAGCTCGTCCTCGGTCGGCACGCTGTAGAAGGGCGGGATGACCATGACGCCGTCGGCGCCCTGGCGCTCGGCCTCGCGCGCCAGCTCGACCGCCTCGCCCGTCACCTCGGCCCCGGTGCCGACATAGACCGGAACCCGGCCGCGCGCGGTCCCGACGCAGGCCTCGACGATCGCCTGCCGCTCCTCCCGGTTGATCGCGAGGAACTCGCCGGTGCTGCCGAGCGGGACGAGGCCGTGAATGCCCTCCTCGATCTGCCAGTCCACCAGCCGGCGCAAGGCGGCGAGGTCGACGGCACCGCCATCCTCGGTGAAAGGCGTGACCAGCACCGTCATCGTGCCACGCGCTCGCGGCATCGCTCGCTTCTCCTCGCTCCCCCGGGGCCGGCGGCGACCATATCGAAAAAATTATCTCTGTATACAGGAAAAATATCGCGCTAGGCTGCCACCATCGATCACGCCACGACCCGACCAGCCGCCCGAGCGCCATGCACCCGGCCCAGACCCTCGCCGACCGATGCGCCTGAACGCGCCCACCACGCTCGCCTTCACCTTCGACGGCGAGACCGTGCCGGCCCGCCCCGGCGACACGGTGGCCTCCGCCATGGCCGCCGTTGGCCGCTCGGCACTGCGCCGGACCGGGCGGGACGTCGCCTCGGGCGATGCCTGGCGCGGCCTCTGGTGCGGCATGGGCGCCTGCTTCGATTGCGTGGTCACCATCGACGGCCGGATCGGCGAGCGGGCCTGCCTCGCCAAGGTCGCGGGCGGCGAGGTGGTGCGCTCGGCCATGCCGGCCGGCACGGCTTCGGACCCGCTCGCCCCCTTGGCCTCGCCACCCGAGGGCGACCGCCTGCCCGAGCGTGCCGTCGACGTTCTCGTGATCGGCGCCGGCCCCGCCGGCCTCGCCGCGGCGCTGGCGGCGCGCACACCCGACACCTCGGTCGTGGTGCTCGACGAGCGGGCGGCGAGCGGCGGCCAGTATTACAAGCAGCCGGCCTCTCCGGTCGCCGCCCCCGCCGACCGGCAGGGTCGCGACGGTGCCGCGCTGATCAGGGCCGCGGCCGAGGCCGGCGTCGAGCTTCTGCAGAACGCCCTCGTTTGGGGCGCCTTCGCTCCGGACGACGTGCTCGCTCTGGTGCAGGGGCGGGCGGTGCGCTTTCGCCCGCGGCGCCTCGTCCTCGCCACCGGCGCGTACGAGCGGCCCGTGCCGATTCCGGGCTGGACCCTGCCGGGCGTCATGACGACCGGCGCGGCGCAGACGCTCGAGCGCGCGCACGGCGTGGCCCCCGGCAGCCGCGTCGTGGTCGCCGGCAACGGTCCCCTGAACTTCCAGCTCGCCGCGGCACTCTCCTGCCAGGGTGTCGAGGTCGCGGCCCTCGTCGAGCTGGCGCCGCGTCCGGGCTTCGCCAGCATCAGACCTCTCCTTCGGGCCTTGCGCCTCGCGCCCGACCTGATGGCCCGGGGCCTGGGCTATCGCTGGCGGCTCCGGCGCCGGGCCGTGCCGCTCCATTGGGCGACGGCGGTGGTGGCGGCACGCGGCCGGGGCCGCGTGGAGGAGGTCGATCTGGCGCCGCTCGATCGTGCGGGCCGGCCCCGGCTCGACGCCGTCGACACCATCGCCTGCGATGCGCTCTGCCTCGGCCACGGCTTCATCGCCTCCTGCGAGATCGCCCGGGCCCTCGGCTGCGCGCTCCGAGCGGATGAGCGTCATCTCGGCACCGCCGCCGTGGCGACCGACGAGGCCGGCGCCACCAGCATCGGGAACGTCTACGCCGTGGGCGACGGTGCCCTCGTCGCCGGTGCGCGCGTCGCCCTCGAGCGCGGCCGCCTCGCCGGCCACGCGGCGGCGCGGAGCCTCGATTGCGAGGCCGCCACGGGCGACGACCTCGCCCCCGTCCGCCGCCGCCTCGCCCGCGCAATGGCCTTCCAGAAGGCGCTCTGGACCCTCTTCGAGGCACCGCCGGTCCACCTCGCGGACGTGCCGGATTCGACCATCCTCTGCCGCTGCGAGGGGCTCGACTTCGGCCAGATCCGGGCCGAGATCGCCGCCGGCTGGGACACGGCGGCGACCCTCAAGCGCCGCCTGCGCCTCGGCATGGGCCGCTGCCAGGGCCGCAACTGCGCCGCGCTCGTCGCCCGCCTCCTCGCCGAAACCCGGAGCACGCCACGCCATGTCGAGGAGGGCTTCGCCCCGCGCCTGCCGGTCAAGCCCTTCCCGGCCGCTGCCCTGGCGCTGGAGAAGCCGGAATGGGGCGGCCATCGCCGCGCCGGCTCGCCCAATCTCGCGCGCGGTGCCGTGGCTGCCGGCGTCGACGCCCCCAAAAAGGCCGGGATCGTCGTGATCGGCGGCGGTATCGTCGGCTCCTGCCTCGCCTTCTACCTCGCCGCGGCCGGCGCCGACGTCGTCGTGGTCGAGCGCGACGACGTCAACCTGCAGGCCTCCGGGGCCAATGCCGGCAGCCTCCACGTCCAGCTCCTGTCCTTCGATTTCGGCGCCAAGGCCGAGGCGGGCGGCGGCCCGGCGGCGGCGACCCTGCCGCTCGGCCCCTGGTCGATCTCCCTCTGGCAGGAGCTCGCCGCCAGCGCCGGCGGCGATTTCGAGATCAGGATCACGGGCGGCCTCATGGTCGCCGACACGCCCCGCGGCATGGCCTTCCTCGAGGCCAAGGCGGCGCTCGAGCAACAGCACGGCATCGCCTCCGAAATCATCGATCGCGAGGCGCTCCGAAGACTCGCCCCCGCCCTCTCCGGCCATCTCCTCGGCGCCGAGCACTGCCCGCTCGAGGGCAAGATCAACCCGCTCACCGCCACCTTCCGGGTCATGGAGGCGGCGGTGGCGCGAGGGGCCCGCCTGCTCCGCCGCACCGACGTCACCTCGCTCGACCGACGCTCGGGCGGCTGGACCGTCCGCACCTCGCGCGGGCCCATCCGTGCGGAAGTCGTGATCAACGCCGCCGGTCCCTGGGCGCGGCTCGTCGGCGCCATGGCCGGCGTCGCGACGCCCGTCTGGAGCGCGCCCCTGCAGATGATCGTGACCGAGCGCGCGCCCTCCCTCGTCGAGCCCCTGATCGCGCACGCCGACCGCCATCTGAGCATGAAGCAGCTCGCCTCGGGCGGCATCGTCATAGGCGGCGCCTGGACCGCCGCCTATGACGCGAGGCGCAACATGAACGTCACGCTGTGCCAGAGCATCGAGGGCAATCTCTGGGTCGCGGGCTCGGTCCTGCCGCCGCTCGCCGGCCTTCGCGTGCTCCGCACCTGGGCCGGGATGAACGTCGATATCGACGGAGCACCCATCCTCGGCGAGGTGCCGGCGGCCCCGGGCTTCTTCACCTGCGTCACCTCCAACGGCTACACCCTGGCGCCGGCCGTGGCCCGGATCACCGCCGATCTCGTGCTGACCGGCCGGACGGAGCGCGACATCCGCCCCTACACGCTCGACCGCTTCGAGGAGCAGGCCGCATGATCCGCATCCTGAACGTCTCGAAATGGTACGGTACCTTCCAGGTGCTCAAGGACTGCTCGACCTCGGTCGAGCGCGGCGAGGTGGTCGTCATCTGCGGCCCCTCGGGCTCCGGCAAGTCGACCCTGATCAAGTGCGTGAACGGGCTCGAGCCCTTCGATTCCGGCAGCATCGAGGCGGCCGGCATGCGGCTCGAGGACCCGAGGACCGACCAGACGAAGCTTCGGACCAGGATCGGCATGGTCTTCCAGAACTTCGAGCTCTTCCCGCATCTGACCATCATGGAGAACCTGACCCTGGCCCAGCGCAAGGCCATCCGCCGGCCGCGCGCCCAGGCGGAGGAGAAGGGAATGATGCTGCTCCAGCGCGTCGGCCTCGCCGACCAGGCCGGCAAGTACCCGGGCCAGCTCTCGGGCGGCCAGCAGCAGCGGGTGGCCATCGCCCGCGCCCTCGCCATGGACCCGCTCGCCATGCTCTTCGACGAGCCCACCTCGGCGCTCGATCCCGAGATGATCCACGAGGTCCTCGACGTCATGGTGGAGCTGGCCCAGGACGGCATGACCATGGTCTGCGTCACCCACGAGATGGGCTTCGCCCGCAAGGTCGCGCATCGCGTGGTCTTCATGGACGGCGGCGAGATCGTCGAGGATTGCGCCAAGGAGGCGTTCTTCAACGAAACCCGAAACCCCCGGGCGCAGCAGTTCCTCGCCCGCATCCTGGCGCACTGAGGAAGCAGCGATGGCCGAGCACGTCCAGACGGTGACCGGCAGCCTGCCCGCGGCCGCGCTCGGCCTGACGCTCATGCACGAGCACATTCTCTGCGACCTCCGCCGCCCCGGAGACCGGGGCCCCAGGGAGCGCCATCCGCCGATCACGCCAGAGAACCGCTTCGAGACCGACTATTTCCAGAACCGCAATCCTTTGAACATGCTCCTCGACGAGGACGATGTCGCCATCGCCGAGCTCGGGCGGTTCCGGGCCGCCGGCGGCGGGACCATCGTCGAGCTCACCATCGGCGGCATCGGGCCCGAGCCGGAGCGGCTTCGAAGGATCGCCGAAAGGAGCGGTGTCGCGATCGTCGCCGGCGCCGGCTTCTACGTCGACCCCTATCTCGACGACGCGACGCGCGCCCTCGAGCCGGAGGCCATCGAGGCCATCATCCTGGGCCAGCTCCAAAAGGGGCTCTGGGGCAGCGATGTCCGGGCCGGGCTGATCGGCGAGATCGGCTGCTCCTGGCCGCTCGCCCCGGTCGAGCGCCGCGTGCTCGAGGCGGCGGCGCGCGTCAGTGGCGCGACCGGCGCGGCTCTCACCATCCATCCCGGCCGGCACGAGGAAGCTCCGGGCGAGATCGCCGGCATCGTCCTCGCCGCCGGCGGCGATCCGGCCCGCACCGTGATCGGCCACATGGACCGCACCCTCTTCGACCGCGACCGGATGATCGAGCTCCTGCGCCTGGGCTTCGTTCTGGAGTGGGACTTCTTCGGCCTCGAGACCTCGCAATACTGGATGGATGGCGTCGATATCGACCTGCCGACCGACTACATGCGCCTCGATATCCTCCGTCATCTGATCGACCGTGGCTTTCTGGACCAGCTCTGCCTCTCGCACGACATCTGCACGCGCACCCGGCTCTGCGCGCATGGCGGGCACGGCTACCGTCACCTCCCGGCCCACGTCGTGCCGCTGATGCGCAGGCGCGGCTTTCCGGAGAGCGAGATCGAGACGCTCCTGGTCGAGACGCCGAAGCGCCTGCTCGCCTGGCTCTGACGACCGGCAGGAATCCCGATGCTCCACCCATCCGCCCGGGACCCGAGCGAGCGCGATCGCGGCGGCAGCCTCGCCTTCCGCGCGGCCGGGACGATCCGCGAGATGATTCTCGCCCGGCGCATCGAGGGGGGCGAGATCCTGGCCGAGGAGAAGCTCGCCCGGCTCTTGCGGATCTCCCGCACGCCCGTCCGCGAGGCCCTGTTCCTGCTGCAGAGCGAGGGTCTGATCCAGAAGGAGGTGAGCCGGCCCTTCCGCGTGCGCCTCGTCTCCAACAAGGAGTACTTCCAGAGCATGCGGCTGCGCGAGCTCCTGGAGGGCGAGGCCGTGGCGATGGCGATCGGCCGGCTCGGCGAGGCGGAGCTCGACGCCCGCGAGGCCGAGATGGACGCGCTCCGCGACGATCCGGCGGCGCCGGCCGAGGCCCACTGGGGCGCCGACGAGGCGCTGCACGGCATGATCGCCGACGCCTGCGGCAACGACGTGATGGGCGGCATGATCCGCACGCTTCGGGTCACCACCCGGCTCTTCGAGCTCTCGGGCCTGCCGTCGCGCTTCCGCCCCGACACGGAGGAGCACCTGGCGATCATCCGGGCCCTGCGCGAGCGCGATCCCGACGAGGCGAGGGCCGCCATGACCGGCCATATCCGCAGCCTGACGACCGACGTGCTCGAGACCATGGCGCGGCTTTGAGGGGCGCGGCAATGAGAAAGGACGACATGCACGACGCGGCGATCGAAGGCCTCCAGGATCTCGTGCGGGCCGAGGGGCAGGGGCCGGAAGCCGTGCGCCGGACCATCGCGGCACGGATGAGGGCGGCCGGGGCCGCCGTCGAGACGCTGGCCTACCGACCCGCCGAGGTGCCGATGATCGAGGAGTTCGCCCACGCCTCCGTCGCCGCCGACGCGCGGGAGACCGTCACGATCGGCCGCGTCGGCGGCGGGGGAGGGGGGCGCAGCCTCATCCTCTTCGCCCACCCCGACACGGAGCCGCATCGGACCGATCCGGGCTGGCGGAGCGCTCCCTTCGAGCCGACCGTGCGCCGGGGCCGGCTGCATGGCTGGGGCGTCGCCGACGACCTCGCCGGCTGCGCCATGCTCGCCGATGCGTTGCTGGCGCTCGAGGATGCCGGCCTTCGCCCGGCCGGCGACGTGACATTGGTGGCGGCGCCCAGCAAGCGGCACCGCCGCGGCATCGGTGCCGCCCTCCATGCCGGGCTTCGCGCCGACGCCGCTCTCTACCTGCACCCCGCCGAATCCGGCCGCGGGCTCGGTGAGATCAAGGCTTTCGCCCCCGGCCAGCTCGAGTTCACCCTGACGGTCGGGGGCGTCCCCCCCGAGACAGCGGAGCCGGCGCATACCGCCTTCGCGCATCGGGGCGTGAACGCCATCTCGAACGCCATGGCGGTCGTGGCCGCGCTCGAGGCTCTCGACCGGGAGCGGGGCGAGCGCATCCACCATCCACGCCTCGAGGCCGCCATCGGCCGCTCGACCAACCTCATGGTGACCCATATCGAGGCCGGAGGCGCCGACGTCACGACGCGCCTGCCCGAGACCTGCCGCCTCCGCGCCGCCCTCTCGCTGGTGCCGGGCGAGCGGCTCGAGACGGCGATGCGCGAGGTTGAGGAAGCGCTCGCCGTCCTCGCCTCGGCCGATCCCCGCCTGGCCGACCATCCGCCCTCGATCGAATGGCTGGCCGGCGTCAGCGCCGCCGAGACAGCCGACGACCATCCCTTCCTCTCGACCGTGACCGAGGCCATCGTGGCCGCCGGCACTAGGCCTGTCGTCAACCCGCTCCACACTTCGAGCGACATCAGGAACCCCATCGTCCAGGCGGGCATCCCGACCCTCGGCATCGGCCCCTCGTGCGGCGACCTCACCATGGCGGGCGGGGTGGACGAATGGGTCGATATCGCCGACTACGCCCGAAGCGTCGCCGTCGTCGCCCAGATCATCGCCGACTGGTGCGGCACCGTCCGCGCCCGCCGCTGAACGATCAGCCGAAGACCGGAATCCGGCCGGGCGCCGGCGTGGCGCCGAAATCGCCCCGCGCCACGATTGCCTCGAGCCCGCTGCGGGCACGCGGATCGGACAGGCGACATGGGCATCGGCCAAGCGCGTGCCGCCGGCCGCGAGCGCATCCGGACGTGGCGTCGGGGCGATCGCATGGCCATGGACGCCGGCGACGTCCTGGCTGTGCTCGTCGAAGAGGACGAAGAGAAGAGTCCTGCCCTCGGTCACCCGATCCCCTCGCGCTGCATCATCCCGCGTCCGGCTCGCCATGGCTCGCCATCCGACCTCCCGCGGCCACCGGGCAAGCCAGGACAGGCATGCTTGCCATGACAATCTCTCCTCATCTGTCCTCGCGGCGGCACGATTCCGCAGATCGAGACGGCTGCGTCACGCGACGCGCCGGTGGTCCCCGGCGGCATCCAGGCTATTCTTTCGCCCACCAACAGGATAGGGCCGCTTCGTTGATGAATCCTTTCTGCATCGGGATTTTCCTTCCCTGCCGCACGCTCACCTTCGAGGAGCCGCTGCGCCCCGCCCGTGGCGGCGGCGACCCGTCATGATCGAGAAGCTGAAAAACGCCCTCGGCAAGCTCCTGCGGCTCCTCGCCCGGCCGGTCCGGCGCACCCGCTCGCAGGGGCCCGTGGTCATCGACACGTTTCGCGGCTACGCCTCCAGGGAAGCCCTCTTCCTCATGGGCCGGGTCGTGCATCAGCCGACCAGCGACGAGCCTGCCGACTTCTCGACCTCCGCCAGCCTCTGGAACGTGCTCCGCCGCATGCGCCGGCGAGGGGTGAGCTGGGCCCGCCTGATCGCCACCATCGACAACCAGCGCCAGGGCCTGATCACCGACCGGGACGGCTACTTCCGGCTGCGCATGCGGCTGCGGCAGAAGCTGCAACCCGAACGCACCACCGTGCACGTCCATCTGCGGCTGATCAAGCCGGCCGAGGCGGAGGCCCTGGGCGAGGTGCTGGTGGCACCGGCTTCCGCGCGCTTCATGGTCATCAGCGACATCGACGACACCGTGGTCGCGACCGGCGTCGCCAACAAGATCAGGATGATCTCGCGCATGCTCCTCAAGAGCGCCGAGAGCCGCGTCGCCTTCGCCGGCGTCGCCGAGCTCTACCGGGAGCTCGCCGAGGGCGACGGCGGCCACGAGAGGAACCCCCTCCTCTACGTCTCGCGCGGGCCCTGGGTGATCTACGAGACCCTCGAGGCCTTCTTCAAGCTGCACCGCTTCCCCGACCACCCGGTGCTCTTCCTGCGCGAATGGGGCCTGCGCTTCCGCCCGCCCTTCGTCCGCAGGGACCACGACCACAAGATCGGGATCATCAACGAGCTTCTCGCCGTCTCGCCCGAGCTGCCGGTCGTGCTCATCGGCGACAGCGGCCAGCACGACCCCGAGATGTACGACGACATCATCCAGAGCTGGCCCGGCCGCGTGCGCCTCGTCCTGATCCGCGACGTCACCAGCGGTGCTCGCGACGAGGCGGTCGCCGAGCTCGCCAAGCACCCGCAAATCCCCTTCGTCCTCGCCGGGACGTCGAAGGAGATGGCCGAGGCCGCCGCCGGGGCCGGGCTGATCAGCCGGACGCGTCCCCATGCTTCAGCCGCACCTCAACTCCTGCCTTCGCCTCGTTGACCTTCAGGATCGAGGTGAAATCCTCGTCGCCGTGACCCGCCTCGATGGCGCGGGTCAGGGTCTCGAAGACCCCCTGACCGACCGGCGCGTCGAGCCCGGCCGCCCGGGCGAGGCCGAGGCCGAGGCGGATGTCCTTGTGCGAGAGCCGGGTCTTGAAGCCGGGCGCGAAGTCGCCTTTGAAGGCCTTGGCCGGCAGCATCCTCGTCATGACCCCGCTCGCGGCGAAGGTCGACCCCACCACCTCGAGCATGGTCTCGAGCGTCAGCCCCGCCTTCATCCCCATGGTCAGCCCCTCGCTCAGAAGCGCCAGGATGCCGCCCGAGACGTAGTTGTTGACCAGCTTCACCGCGTGGCCGTTGCCCAGAGGCCCGCAATGGGTGATGTCGCTGCCCATGCACCTCAGCACCGGCATGGCCTCCTCGACGTCCCCGGCCTCGCCGCCCACCATGATGCTGAGCGTGCCTTCGTAGGCGTTCTCGACCGTTCGTCCGACCGGCGCGTCGATCATGCGGATGCCGCGCGCCGCCATGGCGGCACCCACCTTGCGCGTGGTCTCGGGATCGACCGTGCTCATGTCGATGTAGAGCCCGCCCGGCGCCAGCCCCTCGATGACGCCGCCCGGGCCCAGCGCCGCCTTCTCCACGTCGG
Source organism: uncultured Geminicoccaceae bacterium (assembly GCA_964402505.1). Taxonomy (GTDB): domain Bacteria; phylum Pseudomonadota; class Alphaproteobacteria; order Geminicoccales; family Geminicoccaceae; genus SLRI01. The sequence continues at coordinate 9,043 of CAYOCP010000039.1, read as the reverse complement.
GTGCATCCGGCACCATGGTGATGACGATGTCGCTGGCCTCGGCCACGGCCGCGGGCGAAGCCTTGCCGGTGGCCCCGGCCTCGACCAGCTCCGCCACCGCCCGCTGGTCGAGGTCGAAGACGGCGAGCTCGAACCCGCCCTTCCTGATATTCAGCGCCATCGGCTTGCCGATGGTGCCGATGCCGACGAAGCCGATGCGCTTGGCCATGGGTTCCACCTTTCCTTTTGCTCCGGGGCGTCCTAGGAGCCTCCGCAATGAAGCCGCGTCAAGGGGGAGGCTGGCAACCGTGCGCTGCGTGTTCCTGCTGTTCGATTCGCTCAACCGGCACCTGCTCGGCCCCTATGGCGGCAAGCGCATCGCCACGCCCAATTTCGACCGCCTGGCAAGGCGGTCGATCACCTTCGACAACCACTACGTGGGCTCCATGCCCTGCATGCCGGCCAGGCGCGACATGCAGACCGGCAGGCTCTCCTTCCTGCACCGCTCCTGGGGCCCATTGGAGCCCTTCGACAACAGCTGGCCCGTGCTGCTCGCCGAGAAGGGAATCTACAGCCACCTCGTCACCGACCATGCGCACTATTTCGAGGACGGCGGCGCGACCTACCACACCCGCTACGACAGCTTCGAGTTCATCCGCGGCCAGGAGGGCGATCCCTGGAAGGCCATGGTCCAGCCGCCCTGGGAGCGGCTGCGCGAGACCTATCACGAGCGGCAGTTCAGCGACGCCAACCGCAGCTATTTCCGCAACAACATGGTCAATCGCGAATACATCCGCTCCGAGGCCGACTTCCCCTCGGTGCAGTGCTTCGCCGCCGGGCTCGAGTTCCTCGAGACCAACAAGACCGCCGACGACTGGCTCCTGCAGCTCGAGACCTTCGACCCGCACGAGCCGTTCACCGCCCCCGAGCGCTTCAGGGACGCCTACAGCACCGGCTGGAACGGCCCCGTCCGCGACTGGCCGCGCTACGCCCGGGTCGACGAGCTGCCGGAGGAATGCGAGGAGCTCCGGGCCAACTACTACGCCCTCGTCGCCTTGTGCGACCACCTGCTCGGCACCGTGCTCGACTTCTTCGACAAGAACGACATGTGGAAGGATACCGTCCTCGTCCTGACGACGGATCACGGCTACCTGCTCGGCGAGCACGATTTCTGGGCGAAGAACCGCATGACCATGTACGAGGAGGTGGCCCACATCCCCCTCTTCGTCCATCACCCGGCCCATGCCGCGAGGGCCGGCGAGCGGCGCCGGGCGCTGACCCAGAACATGGACATGGCCGCCACCTTCGTCGAGCTCTTCGGGGCCCACCGCCCCGACGAGATGCAGGCGCATTCCCTGCTCCAGCACCTCGACGGTGACAAGCCGACCCGAGAATCCGTGCTCTTCGGCTATTTCGGCGGTGCCGTGAACCTCGCCGACGGCCACCACACCTATCACCGCTACCCGGCCGACCTCGAGACCCAGGAGATCTTCCAGTACACGCTGATGCCGACCCACATCTGGACCCGGTTCTCGGTGGACGAGCTGGCCCCGGCGACGCTGAGCCCGCCTCTGCCCTTCACCAAGGGTGTCCCGGTGCTCAAGGTGCCGATGACCGAGAAGACGCCGATCTACAACAATTACGGTCCCGGCTGCCTGCTCGAGGACGAGACCCGACTCTACGACATCGAGGCCGATCCTGGCCAGGAGCGGCCGCTCCACGACCCCGAGCTCGAGGGTCGCCTCGCCGCCACCATGGCCCGCCTCATGGCCGAGAACGACGCCCCACCCGAAGCCTTCACCCGCCTCGGCCTGGAGCTCGAGCCCGCGGGTTGACCGGTGCCGACTTCATACCTAGCGTAACGGTGCATCAGGGGAGGTAAACGTCATGGGGAGCTTTCTACGCAGGATGCCGGGGACGCGCCGCGCCGCGCTCGGCATGGGAATCGCGACGGCCGCCACGCTCGTCGGCGCACCCTTCGTGCACCGGCGGGCGCGCGCCCAGGACGATTTCGACTGGCGCCGCTTCGAGGGCGAGCATCTCGAGATCTTCCTCTCGAAGAACCCGCGCTCCAGCCTGCTGCAGGAGCACGAGGCCGAGTTCGAGGAGCTGACCGGCATCAGCGTCGGCTCGGAGCAGGTGCCCGAGCAGCAGCACCGCCAGAAGCAGGTGATCGAGTTCACCTCGGGCGCCACCAGCTTCGACGTGACCATGACCGCCTACCACGTCCAGAAGCGCCTCTTCGCCAAGGGCGGATGGCTCGAGGATCTGCGGCCCTATCTCGACGATCCCGAGCTGACCCCGCCCGACTACGACTTCGCCGACTTCACCGAGGGCTCGGTCGCCTATGCGCGCCAGGCCGACGGCCGGCTCGACACCCTGCCGTTCAACATCGACCCCTGGATCGTCTACTGGAACAGGGACCTCTTCGCCGCTGCCGGCATCGACTATCCCGAGACCTTCGAGGGCATGCTCGAGGCGGCAAAGACCATCCATGCCCCCGACAAGGGCATCTACGGCGTCGTCAGCCGCGGCCTCAAGAACGCCAACACGCCCGTCTGGACCGGCTTCATGCTGGGCTGGGACAAGGACGCGGTCGATGCCGAGGGCAACCTCCAGACGACCTCGCCCGAGGCCCTCGCCGCGGCCGAGCTCTACCAGACCCTCAATGCCGACTACGCGCCCGAGGGCGTGGTCGGCTTCAACTGGAACGAATGCCAGACCAGCTTCATGCAGGGCACGGTCGGCATGTGGATCGACGGGCTCGGCTTCGCCAAGCCGCTCGAGGACAAGGCGACGTCGAAGGTCGCGGGCAAGGTCGGCTACGGCATCTTCCCGGCCGGCCCCAAGGCGCGGCACTCGCCGCTCTTCGGCTCGGGCATGGGTGTCTCGGCCTTCAGCCCGAAGAAGGAGGCGGCCTATCTCTACTGCGTCTGGGCGACCAACAAGACCAACCAGGCGCGCATGCTGCAGACCGGCGCCGGCGCACCCTGCCGTGCCTCGGCGATCACCGATCCGGACGTGCTCGCGAAGCTCACCTTCCCTGCGGAATGGGCCGAGACCCTGGTCGAATCGGCGCGCATCGCCCGGCCGGGCCTGCCGGTCATCATCCCGGTCGCCGAGTTCCGCGACATCTTCGGCGTGGCGCTGACCAACATGATCACCGGCGCCGATCCGGCCGAGGAGCTCGCCCGGGCGACCGAGCAGTTCCGCCCCATCCTCGAGAAGAGCGAGCGGGGCTGAGAGCGGAGCACGGCGACAATCCATGAGCACCGGGGTGCCCGCCGAAATCGGGCAGAAGGCGGCGGGCAGCCCCGCCGCGCGCCGCCGGCACTACCTCCTCTTCGCCGCCCCGGCGCTGCTCGTCGTCCTCGCGGTGATCGTCTTTCCCTGGACCTTCACCATCTTCATGTCGATGCACGACTGGGGTGTGGTCGGCAGCCGCACCTTCGTCGGCGCCGCCAACTACGCCCGCCTCCTGACCGACACCCGCTTCCTCGAATCGATCGGCCACACCCTCTACTTCACCGCCCTCGCGATCGCCCTGCCGGTCGTCTTCGGCGTCTTCGCCGCCGTCGTCTTCCACCGGAAGTTCCCGCTGCGCGGCTTCCTGCGCGCCATCTTCATCATGCCGATGATGGCGACACCGGTGGCGATCGCCCTCGTCTGGACGATGATGTTCCACCCGCAGCTCGGCGTGCTCAACTACCTCCTGACCTCCATCGGCCTGCCGCCGTCCTTGTGGGTCTACTCGCCGACCACCGTCATCCCGGCCCTCGTGCTGGTCGAGGTCTGGCACTGGACGCCGCTCGTCATGCTCATCGTGCTCGGCGGCCTCGCCTCGCTGCCGACCGAGCCTTACGAATCGGCGGTGATCGACGGCGCGTCGGCCTGGCAGATGTTCCGTCACATCACCCTGCCGCTCGTCCTGCCCTTCATCATGGTGGCCGTCATCATCCGCGCCATCGACGCGCTCAAGACCTTCGACACCATCTTCGTCATCACCCAGGGCGGCCCCGGCACCGCCAGCGAGACCATCAACATCTTCCTCTACCTCCAGGCCTTCGCCTTCTACGACATCGGCTACGCCTCGGCGGTGGTCATGGTCTTCTTCGCCATCATCGTCGTCTTCTCGCTCGTCCTGCTCTGGACACGGCAGCGGACGCTCTGGGTGGAGAAGGCATGATCTCCCAAATCCGCGGCGCCTTCTCGGTCTCCGTCCGCCGCGGGCTCGAGGTGGTCCTGGGCAAGCTCGGCTTCGCCTTCGCCGTCCTCGTCATCGTCTCGCCGGCAATCCTCGTCTTCCTCTGGATGCTCTCGCTCTCGCTCAAGACCGAGGTCGAGAACACGGCCTTCCCGCCGGTCTTCATCCCGCACAGCCCGACGCTCCGGAACTTCTATGCGGTCTTCGAGAGCAGCCCCTTCGCCCTCTACACCCTCAACAGCGTCATCGTCTCGGGCACGGCGACCCTGGCCGCCCTCGTCGTCGGCGTCCCGGCCGGCTACGGCATCGCCAAGGCCAAGGCGTCGGGCATCGCCGTCCTCATCCTCATCGCCCGCATGACCCCCGGCCTCTCCTATCTGATCCCGCTCTTCATCCTCTTTCGCTTTCTCGGCCTCACCAACACGCTCACCCCCATCATCATCACCCACCTCGTCATCACCGTGCCGATCGTCGTCTGGATCATGATCGGCTTCTTCGAGAACCTGCCGCGCGAGCTCGAGGAGGCGGCGCTGATCGACGGGGCCACCCTCTGGCAGGCCTTCTGGCGAATCGCCCTGCCGCTCGCCCGGCCGGGCATGGTGGTGGCCGCCATCCTCGCCTTCATCTTCTCCTGGAACAACTTCATCTTCGGCGTCGTCCTCGCCGGCCGCGAGACACGCACGCTGCCCGTCGCCGTCTACAACGTCCTGACCTTCGAGCAGATCTCCTGGGGACCGCTCGCCGCCGCCGCCCTCGTCGTCACCCTGCCGGTCCTCGTGCTGACGATCGTGATCCAAAAGCAGATCGTGGGCGGCCTCGCTGCCGGTGCCGTCAAGGGCGGATGAGCCCGGAGCCGAGCATGGAGGTCCGCCCTTGCCGCTGAAGCCTTCCTTCGAGGAGCCCCCGCTCGATGCCGTCATCGTCGGCGCCGGGTTCGCCGGCCTCTACATGCTGCACAGGCTGCGCGGGCAGGGGATGCGCGTCCGCGTCCTCGAGGCGGCGGGCGGGGTCGGCGGCACCTGGTGGTGGAACCGCTATCCGGGTGCCCGCTGCGACGTGCCGAGCGTCGAGTACTCCTATTCCTTCGACGAGGCGCTGCAGCAGGATTGGGACTGGAGCGAGCGCTACGCGACGCAGGCCGAGATCCTGGCCTATGCCGAGCACGTGGCCGACCGCTTCGACCTCCGGCGCGACATCACCTTCGACGCCAGGGTCGAGGCCGCGCGCCTCGACGAGAAGGCGGGGCTCTGGCGGATCGAGACGGCAAGAGGCGCCGCCAGCGCCCGCTTCCTGATCCTCGCGACCGGCAATCTCTCGGTCCCGAACCGGCCGGCCCTGCCGGGCCTCGAGCGCTTTGCGGGCCGGGTCCTGCACACCGGCACCTGGCCGCACGACCCGGTCGACCTCGAGGGCCTTCGGGTCGCGGTGATCGGCACGGGCTCCTCGGCCGTCCAGTCGATCCCGGTGATCGCCAGGGATGCGGCGAGCCTCCACGTCTTCCAGCGGACCGCCGCCTACGCCGTGCCGGCCCACAATCACCCGCTCACCGACGCGGAGAGGAAGGCCGTCAAGACGGACTACGCGCGCCTGCGGGCCGAGGCGCTGACCCGGCGCAACTACATCAACTTCCCGCAGAACCAGGAGAAGGCGATGGCGGTTGGCGCCGCGGCTCGCCGGGCCGCCTACGAGGCGCGCTGGGCCACGGGCGGGCTCAGCTTCAACGGCGCCTTCGCCGACCAGCTCCTGGACCCCGAGGCCAACGAGGCGGCCGCCTCCTTCGTCCGGGAGAAGATCCGAAAGATCGTCCACGACCCGGAGACCGCCGCCCGGCTCTCGCCCGACACCATCATCGGCTGCAAGCGGCTCTGCGCCGAAATCGGCTTCTACGAAGCCTTCAACCGCCCGAATGTCGAGCTGATCGACCTCGGGGAGCAGCCGATCGAGCAAGTGACCGAAACCGGCGTTCGCGCCGGCGGCCGCGCAATCGATCTCGACCTCATCGTGCTCGCCACCGGCTTCGATGCCATGACCGGAAGCTTCCTCGGCGTCGATCCGCGGGGTGTCGGCGGCCGCCGCCTCGCCGAGGCCTGGGCCCTTGGCCCGAGGAACTATCTCGGCCTCGCCGTCTCGGGCTTTCCCAACCTCTTCATGGTGACCGGCCCGGGCAGCCCCGCCGTCTTCAGCAACGTCATCCTCTCGATCGAGCACCACGTCGAATGGATCGCCGACTGCCTCGCCGCCATGCGCGAGGCCGGCCACACCCGCATCGAGGCCACGGCCGAGGCCGAAGCCGACTGGCTCCGCCACGTCGCCGAGGTGGCCGGCAACACCCTCCTCCTGGGGTGCAACTCCTGGTATCTAGGCGCCAACATCCCCGGCAAGCCCCGCATCTTCATGCCCTATATCGGCTGCCCCCCCTACCGCGCCATCTGCGAGGAGGTGACCCGAGAGGGCTATCGGGGGTTCAGCCTGGCCTAGGGCCCCAAAAAGGGGTCAGGACTCTTTTCTCCCCATATCGCCTTCGAAGACCATTCGGCCCGGTCGCCCGTGGGGGCGCGGGATCGAATGAGGGGCGAAGTGGCTGCCTTTGTCCGCGTCGTCGAACAGGCTCGCCCGACGCCGTGGCCCGGCGGAACGCATGGCGGACCAGACCGCCGATATCGGTGCGGTGTGCGCATGGCATGAGCGCAGCACGGCGGCGAGGGCGGGCGCAGTAAGGAGGCTTGGCTCCGGTATTCCTCGCCGGCAAGGGAATCGGCCACCCGAAGGTGGCCGCAAAGGGAGACAAGGAGAAGCTTCGGCCGGCGCGAGCTCCGGATCAGGCGACAGCGGGCTCCGCCGACGCCACCAACGCCTCGATCTCGCCCGCGCCGAGCACGTGGTCACCGCCGGTGCCGTTGTCGAAGGCGATCTCTAGGTCGTTGAAATCCATGTCGGTGCTGTCCTCGAAGGCGATGTCGAGCACGCCGCTCACCGGATCGGTTCCGCCGATCGCCAGCACGCTGCCATCCGCGTTGAGCCCGGCCAGCGCATGGACCACCTCACCGACGAGCTCGCTGCCGGTCGCCGTGTCGATCAACTGGAGGTGATCGGTCGAGGTCGCGAGGCTGGCGGCCTCGCCAGTCGAGCTGTCGACGAAGGCGAGGCTGGTGCCGTTCAGGACCGCCGCGTCGTTGCTCGATGCGCCATCCTTGAGCAGGAAGAGCCCGACATCGCCGCCAGGCGTCAGATCCTCCGGCGCGAAGAGGTCGCTCAGCGAAACGCTCTCGCCGGCCACACGTTCGCCGCCGCCCGGCCTCGCCCCGCCCGGGCCCGGCAGACCCTCGGCGTGCTCGGTCGAGGCGAAGACGCTGCGCACGGGGCCGAGCGACCCGTCGGATCCGATCAGGAAAACGCCGAGCGTGTTGTCGAACCCGGCATGCTCGTCGTTGAAAGTGATCGTCGCGTCCGGCGCTCCGGCATCGGCCGAGAGGCTCAGTCGGCTCGCCTCCACCGCGACGATCTCGTCGGCCTGCACCGCCACCTTCTCGGCCAAGGCCGGCAACACGTTCTCGTCCGCCGCAATCACGCCCTGGAACTCGAGCTCACCGGCAGCAACGGGCAACAGCAGCTTGAAGCCCGCCGTGCCGTCCACCTCACCCGTCGTACCCTCGCCGGCCGTGCCGTCGACCGTCAGCCCGTGAATGATGATCTCGCGCAGCGACAAGGGCAGCAGGTCGCCGGCCACGAAGCCGTCGGCCACCACGCTCGGATCGCCGAGATCGATCACCGTCTGGTAATCGATCTCGCCATTGGGCGCGGTCGGAAACCCGGGCAGCCCGGCGCCGATCGGATCAGTGAGCGAGATCAGGACCGGCCCGTAGCTCGTCGCCCCCTCGGCGAGCTCGATGAAGCCGTCGCCGTCCGTATCCTGCGCCGGCACGGGGGTCGTCGAATCGATCGGCTGGCCGTCCGCGTCGAAGGCGCCATGGATGTGCTGCGCGTGGATCATGCCAGGCTCGACGCCCTGGGCCTCGACCTTGACCGTGAGTTGCTGACCGTCAAGGAGCAGGGTCGCCTTGCCAGTGACGCCGGAGTCGTTGAGCGCGCCGATCTCGGCCGTGTAGACCTTCACCGCCTGGTCGATCTCGCCGGTGGCGACCGGCAGGACCAGCTTGAAGCCGGGCGTGCCGTCGGCCTCGCCGTCCGTCCCGGCACCGGCGCCCTCGGCCAGCGTGCCGCCATGCACCACCACCTCCCGCAGATCGAGCGGCAGGAGCTGATCACGGGTGAAATCTCCGTTGAAGGTCGAGGGATCGTTCAGATCGTAAGTCTGGGCGAACTCGACCCGGCCGCCGGCTGCCGTCGGAAAATCAGGAAGAGCGCCACCCGGAGGCGAGCTCAAGGGTGTCAGGATCGGTCCGTAGACCGTGGCACCCTCGGCGAGCTCGACGATGCCGTCGCCATCGAGGTCGTCGGCGAGCGTCGGCGAGCGCGACTCGAGCGGCTGCCCGGTCTCGTCCACCACACCGTGGATATGCTGGATGTGCGTCATGTCCGGGTCGAGGCCGTTGACGGTCAGCGTCGTCGCGAGCGCATCATCGCTCGCCGCCAGAAAGGCATTGCCCTCGATGCCCAGCCCGTTCAGATCCTGCAGCCTCGCGGCGTGGACGTGATCCGCAAGCCGCTCGGCAGTCCTGCTGTCCTCGTTCATGGCGTTCCTCCGGCTCCGCTGATCGGCACGCCGCAAAAGGCGGCGTCAACCACTATCCCTACGCAGCCAACCGTCGCTTTGGATGCCGGTCGGCCCCATTTTTTTTGGGCCGTAAAGGGGTCAGGACTCATACGCGCTAAGATAATCGGAAGGGTAGTGTGCTGAGC
>CAYOCP010000038.1:0-37302 GCA_964402505.1 uncultured Geminicoccaceae bacterium | reverse complement strand
GACGAAGATCGCGGCACCCGTCAGAAGAGCGGACTTGAGCATAGCCTGATTCCCTTGTGGTTTTTCTAGCGGAAGGCCGCCCACACCATCACTTTCTTTTTTGGCGATGCTAATCTCTTTCGGCCTGCGCGACAATGCCGCAGCCGGTGCTCGGCCGCGCAATGTTTGCGATTCCCCGCGAGCCGGCCGAAAGCCTTGCACCCGCGGCACCGGCGGCCGAAGAACACGGCCCAGGGACGGCGCGCCGGCCGTCCGGTCCGGGCCGGAGAAGGGATGTCAATGGACGAGGCGAGGAAGAGGCGGGGCCTGGCCAACGGCCTCACCCATTACGGCGACCCGGCGTTCAGCGCCTATCTTCGCCGCTCGTTCGCGAGCTCCATGGGCTATTCGCGGGAGCTTCTGGCGAGACCCGTGGTCGGCATCGCCCATTCGGCCAGCGGCTTCAACAACTGCCACCGCCTCGTGCCCGAGCTGGTGGAGGCCGTGAAGCGGGGCGTGCTCGCCGCCGGTGCCCTGCCGCTCGACTTCCCGACCATCTCCCTGGGCGAGGGCTTCCTCACGCCCACCAGCCTCAAGTTCCGCAACCTCATGTCCATGGATGTCGAGGAGATGATCCGCGCCCAGCCCATGGACGCGGTGGTCTTGATCGGCGGCTGCGACAAGACCGTGCCGGCGCAGATCATGGGGGCCATCTCCGCCGGCCGGCCGGCCATCCAGCTCGTCACCGGCCCCATGTCCACCGCCATGCACCGGGGCGAGCGGCTCGGCGCCTGCACCGATTGCCGCCGCTTCTGGGCGCGCTTTCGCGCCGGCGAGATCGACGGTGACGAGATCGACCGGGTCGAGCGGCGGCTCGCCTCGACCGCCGGCACCTGCGCCGTCATGGGCACGGCGAGCACCATGGCGTCCCTGGTCGAGGCCATGGGGCTCATGCTGCCCATGGGCGCCTCCATCCCGGCCGTCGACGCCGACCGCCTCCGCCTCGCCGAGGCGACCGGCGCCGCCGCCGTCTCGCTGATCGACGGCGGCCGGACCATGGCCGAGCTCGTGACGCCCGCGACCATCGAGAACGCGCTCCGCGTGCTCCTCGCCATCGGCGGCTCGACCAATGCCGTCCTGCACATGGCGGCGATCGCCGGCCGCGCCGGGCTCAGGCTCGATCTTCGCCGCTTCAACGAGCTCAGCGAGACGACGCCCGTCATCGTCGACCTGAAGCCCACGGGCGCCCACTACATGCCGGACCTCCACGCCGCCGGCGGCCTTCCGGCCGTGATGCGCGAGCTCGGCGACCTCCTCGACCTCGATGCGCCGACCGTCACCGGCGAGACGCTGGGCGAGCGGCTGGCCGCGGCCGATCCCTGGGTCGACCGCTCCGTCATCCGCGCCCTCGACGACCCCATCCATCCCAAGGGCGGGCTCGTCGCCCTGTTCGGCTCGCTCGCCCCCTCGGGCGCCGTGCTCAAGCGCTCGGCCGCCGATCCCGCCCTCTTCGAGCACGAGGGCCGGGCCGTGGTCTTCGACGGCCTCGAGGATCTCGCCGCCCGCATCGACGATCCGGACCTCGACGTCACCCCGAAGAACCTCCTCGTCCTCAAGAACGCGGGGCCGGTGAGCCCGGCGGCCATGCCCGAGGCCGGCTACCTGCCGATCCCGGGAAAGCTCGCCCGGGCCGGGGTCAAGGACATGCTGCGCCTCTCCGACGCGCGGATGAGCGGCACCGCCTACGGCACCATCGTCTTGCACATCGCCCCCGACGCCGCCGGCGGCGGGCCGCTGGCCCTCGTCGAGACCGGCGACCGCATCCGCCTCTCGGTCGAGGAAAGAAGGCTCGATCTCCTCGTCGAGGTCGACGAGCTGGCGCGGCGCCGGGCAGCGCTGCAAGAGCCCCCGGCCTTGCCGGCGCGCGGCCATGATCGCCTCTACCAGGAGCAGATCCTGCAGGCCGACGAGGGCTGCGACTTCCGCTTCCTCAAGGCTCCTGCCGACGGAGAGGTCGAAAAGCCGGGCTCGTGACGCTCGACCGCAAGGGGAACGGGCGGCGGCCCCGGCCGTTCTGTGAGCGGGGCCAAATGACCATTCGAGGAGCGGATGAATGGGTATCGAGGTCGGAGGCCTGATCGGTCTTCTCGTGCTGATCGCCGATGTCTGGGCGATCGTGAACGTCTTTTCGAGCGGCGCCTCGGTAGGTGCGAAGGTGGTCTGGACCGTCGTGATCCTGGTGCTGCCGGTGATCGGCCTGCTCATCTGGCTCGTCGCCGGCCCACGCGCCGCCGGCTGACCCGTCGTTCGCTCCGGCTCTCAGCGCCGCCGGCGGCCGAACTGCTCCTCGATGACACCGAGCAGGAAGGCGACGAGGAGCGCCTCCATGGGCCGTGCCGGCGCAACGGGTGGTGCGAGCTCGGGGACGCGGCGCACGTGCCGTCTGCGCCCGACCAGAAGAACGATCAGCGCGGCGATGGCGAGGACGAGGCCGATGAGGGCCGCCGCCACGGGTCCGCCCAGCTCCTGGGCGAGCCGCATGTAGATGGCCATCAGGAAGAAGACGAGCGCCAGGACGCCGAGCAGGCCGGCCGCGCTCAGGAGGACGATTTGGCGGCGCATCTCCCGCAGACGCGCCAGCAAAGGCTGCAAGGCCCGAAGCATGGAGAGGCTCAGTGGCGATCCAGAAAGCGGCTGAGCAGAAGCCCCAGGCCGAAGGCGGCGAGCAGGCTGGTCAAGGGCCGGTCGTGCACCGTCCGCTCCACTCCGGCGAGGGCGTCGTGGCCGCGCGCCTGAAGGTTGTCGCCGAGCTGCTCGAGCTCCTCGCGGAGCTCGGCGATCTTGGCGCTGCCGGCGGCCCTGGCCTCGCTCGCGCTTCTCTTGCCGATCCCGGCGATCGTGCTCTTGACGCTCGAGATGTCGTCGCGCAGGCGCCCCAGGTCCTCCCTGAGCGCCGCCAGATCCTTCTCGATATCGCTGTCGCGCGTCGCCATGGCTCTAATCCCTCGAAGCAATCGGGCATCGCCCGAAACCTCCGGTGATGCCCGAGGTTCCGCGGCCGCTCTCCCGCCAGCAGTAGCGACATTCGGAGCGGGACGCCAGCCCTCGTCGGATTTCACGAGAGCCGGGGAACCGGCGCCGACATCGCCGCGTTGATAGCGCGGACCGCCGGCGAGCGTGTCGCGGATGCGGCGGGAACGGACGGAAGGAGATGAGTATGCTCTACTGGGCCCTGGTGTTCTTCATCATTGCGATCATCGCCGGCGTATTCGGTTTCGGCGGAATCGCATCGGCCTCGGCGGGTATTGCCCAGATCCTTTTCTTCATCTTCCTGGTGCTCCTCGTCATCAGCCTCATCGCCTACGTGGTGAGAGGGCGACGTTCGCCGCCCCCGGTCTGATCGTCCCTGCGATGTCTCCGAGCATCTTGGAGGCCGGCTCTGCCGGCCTCCTTTTTTCTGCCTCCCACTCCCGAACACTCGCCGCTCCACCCTTTCAGCCTCTCCGTTTCTTGCGCGGCCTGATGGAACCTGCGGCGCGCCGGGCCATTAGTGAGCGCAGTAGGGGACGCCCCGCCGCGAAGGCAGCTGTCCTCGAACGACAAAGGAGATTGAATGATGCGAAAGATCCTGATGGGCTCCGTTGCCTCGATCGCCCTTCTGGGCTTTGCCGCCGGCTTCCCCCAACCGATCCTGGCCCAAAGCGACGCTCCGGCGGCCTCCACACAGGATCAGAACGCGCAAGGCAGCCAGGACCAGAATGCCCAGGGCGGCGCCGCACAGTCGGGCGACACCAAGAACCAGGGCAACATGCCGGCCGCCTCGCAGGGCGACGCCAACCAGACGGGTGACACCCAGAACCAGGGCACCCAGAGCCAGGATATGCAGAACCAGGGCACCCAGACGGGTGCCGGCCAGAGTGGCACGAGCGAGACCGGGACTGCTGCCACGACCTCCGGCGCGGGTGGAGCCGCGACGGTTGGCCAGGCACCGCCCGAGGAGATGCGCTACCGCTCCGTCGAGGGCGCGGAGGCCGGCAGCATCACCCTGCCCGGCGAGATGACCACCGACCAGATCGTCGGCATCTCGGTCTATGACGCCAACAACGAGTCGATCGGCGACGTCGAGGATCTGCTGCTCGACGAGAATGGCGAGGTGAGCAAGGTTCTGGTCGATGTCGGCGGGTTCCTCGGCATGGGCGAGCATCGCGTGGCGCTCGACCTCGACCAGATCAACTTCACCGAGGCCGATGGCGCGCTCCGCGCCGAGGTCGACATGACCGAGGACCAGCTCGAGGCCATGCCGGCCTACACGCGCTCGGAGGACAATTACTGGGTCGCCGGCCCGGTCGCATCGCCCGCCATGCCGTCCGCGACCCCGCCGGCCACGGAGACCGCGGCGACCACCGCACCCGCCAGCACCGAGAGGGCCCCGGTGGCCGATACCGACTATCGCTCGTGGGACGAGACCAGCGACGTCGACATGAAGGTGGGTGACATGTCGGCCCAGGACGTCCTGGGTGCCACGGTCTACGGCCCCGACGGGAACAATGTCGGCGAGGTCGCGGACCTGCAGATCGGGCCCGACAAGAAGATCGACCGGATGATCGTCGATGTCGGCGGCTTCCTCGGCATGGGCGTGCACACGGTGGCGCTGCCCGTGGACGAGGTGAAGATGGCATCGGTGGACGGCGAGCAGCGCATCACCGTCGATGCCACCAAGGACGAGCTCAAGGCCATGCCGGCCTATGAGCAGGATTCCGATGGCAACTGGGTCATGAGCGAGTGACCCGGCAAGGGGGCGCGGTCGCCGCCGCGCCCCTTCTCTCCCCTCCCACCCGAGAAAGGAAACGACGATGAACTGGGACACCATCAAGGGCAACTGGAAGATCTTCCGCGGCAAGGCCAAGGAGCAGTGGGGCAAGCTGACCGATGACGACCTCGATGTCGCCGAAGGCAACTACGATCAGTTCGTCGGGCGCATCCAGAAGCAGTACGGCATCACCCGCGACGAGGCCGAAAAGCAGGTGAAGGACTGGCAGGACCGCCAGCAGCCGCTCTGATCCTCGAGCGCTCTTCAGCGCCGCACACCAAAAGAAAACGCCCGGACCGTGAGGTCCGGGCGTTTTCTCTCGACCTCGGCGGTCGGCGTCAGGCGCGGCCGACCGTCCGCTCCATCCAGTCGACCTCGGGGCTGCCACCCCGCTCCAAGGGAGCGCCCAAAGCCTCGTCCGCATCGGCCGCGAGATCGGCGAGCGCCCGCTGCGGCAGGCGACGCGCGAGCTTCGACGCATCCACCGGCAGCTCGTCCTCGAGCAGCATCCGCTTCAGGATCGCCCGCGCCCGGTTGACCCGGCTTTTGACCGTGCCGACGGCGCAGCCGCAAATCTCCGCCACCTCGTCGTAAGGCAGCTCCTGGACCACGGCGTAGATCAGGATCTCGCGATGCGCCAGGGAGAGGGCGCTGAACGCGCGCTTGAGCGCGTCGATCTCGATGCGCGTCTCCTGGTAGGCCGGCACCGACCAGCGCGTCTCGAGGTTCTCGTCGTAGACCTCGCTCGTCTGGTACTTGCGCGCCTTGATGCTCAAGAACCGGTTGCGCAGGATGCGAAAAAGCCAGGCGCGCAGATTGGTGCCCGGCTCGAACTGATGCTGCGCCTGCAAGGCGTTGACGATCGTGTCCTGGACGAGATCGTCGGCCAGGGCCGAATCGCCGGCCACCAGGCTCCGCGCGAAGGCCCGCAAGTGCGGAACGAGAGCCACCACGTCATCCCTGAATACGGCCATCGTGTTCTCCCTACACATTCTCCTGCAACGGCAAACCGGCGACCGGGCCCGGGGTTCCCTCGTCCGAGAATGCCACTCTCGCGAAATCGTGCAACGGAAAACGCAGCCGCACGATCGTGCCCGTCCCCTGCTCGAAGCTGCAGGTGCCGCCGAGCTGGTCCGCCAGCATCCGCATCAGCCTGACGCCCATGCCGAAGGATGGCTCGAGCCCCGGACCCGCGCCGGCGCCGATGCCATTGTCCCTGACCTCCAGAACGGCGTGGTCGCCCTCGATCGAGAAGGTCACGCGCACTTCCGGATCGGCATGCACGCCCCGAAATCCGTGCAGTTGCGCGTTGCCGACGGCCTCGGTCACGAAAAGGGCGAGCGCTATCGCCTGGTCCGACGCGACCTCGATCGGGGCGAGCCCGGTGCTGAGCGCCACATGGCGGCCGTCGCCGGTGCCGAGCTCGGCCAGGAAGTCGAGCAGCTCCTCGACGAACACGTCGATCCTGACGGTCTCGGCCGTCGGCTGCTCGTAGAGGTGGCGATGCACCAGCGCCAGCGCCCGGATCCGCACCTGCACCTCGTCCATGACCTGCCGCGCCTCGCCGGAAGTGGCGGTCCGGGCGCGCAGGCGCAGGAGGCTGATGACGATCTGCAGGTTGTTCTTCACCCGGTGATGGATCTCGCGAAGCATCATGTCCTTCTGCTCGAGCGAGCTGCGCAGCTCCTGCTCGCGATGCTCGATGCGCGCCGCCATGTCGGTGAACGACCGGGCGAGCGCCCTGAGCTCCAGGGGTGCGCCGGCCATGTCCGGCACGCGCATCCCGAGACCGCGTCCATAGGATCGCGTGGCGGAGACGAGGGCGCGGATGTGGCGGTTTACGAGGTAGTCGCTGGCGATCCAGATGGCGAGCACGGCAAGTGCCAGCATGATGGTCGGCGAGAGAACGCCCATCAGAAGCTTGCGGTCGAGCCAGTCCCAGGGCGGCGGTGCCGGAAAGCCGACCACCGCGAAAAGCGCGCCCTCGACGATCGGCGCCGAGATGAACAGCCTCGCCACGCCGTCCCGGCCGGGAAGCTGCACGACCTCGCGCGGGCTCTGCGTCAGGATCTGGAGATCGGCCTCGGTGGGCGCCGAGCCCAGCCGCTGCGCGCCGTCGTCGAGCTCGGCGCCGACGACCTTGCCGGCGGCGTCGAAGATGTGCACGGCGGTCCCTTCCGGCAGCGGGATGCCGCGCATGGTCCGGGTGAAATTGGCGAGATCGAGTGCCACGACGATGGCCGATCGAAGGGTCCCGCCCTCGCGCGGCCGGATCGCCTCGGCCATGACGATGGTCTCGCTCCGGCCGATGCGGGCGATCAGCCGCTTGCTCACGACCATGTCGCCACCGGCCACCAGCTCCTGGAAATAACCGCGATCGGCGAGGCTGATGCCCCGGGCCTCGGGCCGGCTGCCGCAGCGGACGATGCCGGCGGCATCGACGACGGCAACGCTGAGATAGATCGGGTTCTGCTCGACCACCTCGGCCAGCGCCTGGTCGCAGGCGGCTCCTCCCGCCTGGAGATGGGCATCCCGGCTCAGCGTGTCGAGCAGGCTGCGCGTGCCCTCGACCACCTGGCGCTGGTAGGCCACCACCACGTCGAGCAGGCTCGCCGCCTTCGTCGCCTGCTCCTTGCCCTCGATCCAGTAGGCGCTGCCCGTCTGGAAGATCGAGTAGAGCAGGGGCGGGATCAGCACGAGCCCGAGCAGGAGCGCCATGCGACCCTTGAGGCTGGCCGGCTGGCGCCAGAACCGGGATCGCCGGCCGGCGGGCGTGCCAGGATCGTGCGCGGCGATCAAGCAGGCCGATCCCCCGGCCTCCGCCGGGCGCCCGCCAGGGCCTGCGAGATGGTGATGTCGAGCGTGTCGGGATCGAAGGGCTTGGTCACGAGAAAGGTCGGCTCGGGCCGGGTGCCGGTGAGCAGACGCTCGGGATAGGCCGTGACGAACACGACCGGCAGATCCGCCTCGCGCAGGATCTCGTGCACCGCCTCGAGGCCCGAGCTCTCGTCGGCGAGGCGGATGTCGGCGAGGATCAGGTCCGGCCGGTGCTGGCGCGACATGTTCACCGCCTGGCGATGCGTCGTGGCGATGCCGACCACGGTGTGCCCGTTGCCCTCGAGCGTGGTGGCGATGTCGAGGGCGATCACCGGCTCGTCCTCGACCACCAGAACCCGGCTCGGCGGCTGCCGGCGCAGCTCGGCCTTGGCCTCGGCGAGGAGAGCCTCGACCGCGTCCTCGTCGAGGGCCATGATCGCCGCCACCTCCGAGCGGTCGAACTCCTCGAGCGTCACCAGCAAGAGCGCCTGGCGGAAGGCCGGGGCCAGCTCGTGCAGCCGCGTCTCGAGCGCCATGTTGCCTTCGAGAAGGTCCAGCCCGCCCTCCGCCTCGCCCCCGGCCCCGAGACCGCTCCACGTGCGGTGCAGGGCCCGGTAGAGCGCGAGGCGATAGTCGGGGACAGCGCCCAGGGCGGCCTCGCGCGCGACACCCGCGAGTGCCGTCGCGACATCGCCATCGCCGCGCGCCTGATCGCCGGTGACGGCTCTGGCGTAGCGGCGAAGGTAAGGCAAGAGACGGCCGATCTCGCGGCCCGGCTCCACGCCCGCCATCTCAAGAGCCCCCCCAAGCGGCGAGGGCGGCGCGCCGCGAGACGCCCCTCATTTCGGCGGTTTCCCCTGCTTCCTGCCGGTCGCGGGCGCCCCGGCCTTCGCGTCCGCGGCGCTGCCCGGCGCGAAACCCTGGAGCAGCTCGCGAAGGTTCTCGGGCAGCTCCTCCTCGAGCACCGGATCGTAAAGGGCGTGCAGCTGCCGGCCGAGCCAGCGATCGAAACCCGCATCCCTGCCGGAACGACGCCTCGACGCGGCCGCACCGGGCGCTCTATCCGGCTTCTTCGCCAATTCGCACATCAACCCCAAAACCCGCGAGCTCCGCGCCTGGACTTCAGGGCGAAACCGCCGCGGCCGTCAAAGGTTCCATCCGTCGCGCGCCCTCAATAGCAGCAAATCCCCATCGGCGCGAGCGAACAACCGCCCGCCCGTCCCCGTCAGACGAGAGGCCGTCTCGGCTGCGCGGCCATGTCGGCGCCCGCGATCTCCGCGAGCGCCGCCAGATCGAGGACCACGAGGCGGCGGCCCTCGAACCGCACGAGCTTCCGGTCGACCAGCCGCCGGACCACCCGGTTGACGTGAACCGTCGAGAGACCGAGGAGATCGGCCACATGATGCTGGGTCAAGGGCCAGAGAATGCTGCCGTCCTTGACCATCTGCAGGCCTTCGAGCTGCCGGTAGAGGTGCAGGATCAAGGCCGCCAGCCGCTCGAAGGAGGGGCGCTGGCCGATATTGCTCAAGGCGAGCTCGACGGTCCGCTCGCCCCTCGCCGCGGCCCAGGTCAGATCGAACGCGAGCCTGGGAAAGCTCTCGTAGATCGTCCACACGCGGTCGCGCGAGAAGACGCAGAGCCGGACATCCGTCAGCGACTGCACCGAATGCTGCATCTTGCCGAGCATCTCGTTCTGCAGCCCGATGAAATCGCCGGGCAGAAGGACGCTGTGGATCTGCCGCTGCCCGTCCTCGAGGAGGTCGTAGCGAAAGCACCAGCCATCGTAGATGGTGAAGAGATGGGCGCTGTGCGTGTCGGCGACGACGATGTCGCTGCCGGCCTGCACCTCCATCTCGCCGATCTTGAACTTCTCGACGAAGCAAAGCTCCTCCTCGCTCAGCAGCCTGAAGATCGGCAGGGCGCGCAACGCGCACTTCCGGCACGGCGTGGTGGTGCGGAGCGGCTCGAGTCGCGGCAAGGGCGGGGCTCCTTTGAAAAACGCGCGCTCGAAGGCGCTTCTGGAGCGACTGACAACATATGTTAACGACCGGGGGTTCCTGCCGTGTCAAGCAGGCTCGGGTTCACATCGCCCGTAGCCGAAAAGCGAGCCGGCCCGCCGGCAGGACCAGGAGGAAGCATGCGCAAGTCGGGAGGAAAGCGTCCCGTTGCCGGTGACGGCCACGACCGGCCGGCCGTCGATGACGACCGGACCTCGCTCGAGCTCGCCGAGCTCAGGCATCGCACCGACAATCTGCTGCAGACGATCCAGAGCCTGCTGCATCTCGAGGCGAAACGGGCAGGGGCGGCGGAGAGTGCCGAGCGGCTGCACGATCTGGTACGGCGCATCGATCTCCTGGCCGGCCTCCATCGCCGCCTGAACGCCCTGGGCCCTGGCGAGGATCTCGACGCGGGTGAATGGGTTCGCAGCACCGCCGTCGCCGTCATCGCCCCCCACAAGGAGCGCATCGCCCTCGATTGCGAGGTCGGCAAGCTGCCGCTCGACGGCCGGCGGACACAGTCCCTGGCCCTTCTCGTCAACGAGGCGCTCACCAACGTGACCCGCCACGCCTTCGGCGCCACGGGCGAGGGCAGGGTGCAGGTCCGTGCCCGAAAGCACGCCGACGGCAGCCTCGTTCTCGAGATCCTCGACAACGGCCGGGGTCTGCCGGACCCGGAGGCAGCGCTCCCGCCGGGCGGCTTCGGGCTGCGGCTGATGCGGGCCTTGGCCCTGAACCTCAATGCCGAGATCAGGCTCGAGCCGGGCTCGCCCGGGCTGAAGCTCACCCTGCGCGTGCCGCCACCCGAGCCCGTCGGCACCGACGACTCCACCCCCGGACCCGAGGTCACCCGCAAACGCCGACCGCCCCGCACCCCCCGCCCCGGCCGATCCACCGCGCCCCGACCAACCCGGCCCACACCCCCCTGGACCCCCGGCCCCCCGCCCTCTATTCCATAAGCGCCTGTTCGAGACGTTTTCATGGAGTCGCATGAGCTTGGCGGCGAGCAGATGCTGCCTTGCGGGGCTGCGGCTTCGTCGCCGGCGCTGGCCCGTAAGCCGATGGAAGGCCATGAAAACGTCTCGAACGAGCTCAAAAGGAGGATGGCTTCCTGAGCCTGCTCTGAGAATGGTCGATCTCGAGCTTCTCGAGGCCCGCCTGATCCGGGCGGCACTCGCCGGCCGGCCCGAGACCTACGGCTCGCTTCTCGCCTTCTTCGAGCGGCGGGTGACGCCGGTGACGGTGGCCGCCCTCTGCAGGGATCTCGGCCGGGTGTGCGAGCGGATCGGGGCGCGGGGCGGTCCCGATCTCGCCTGCCTCGTGGTGCGGGCCAGCGACGGTCTGCCGGGGGCCGGCTACTTCACCTCGCTGCGCGCGGCCGGGCTCTATGACGGCGAGCCCACCGGGCCCGATGCCGAGCGCTTCGTCGCCCGGGCGCAGCGGCGGGCCATGGCCTACGCGCGCCGGCGGCGGGAGGCGGGGATCTCCTGATCAGGAGAGCGGCCAGAGAAGCGGGATGACGAGGCAGGCGGTGAGCCACATCAGGAGGTTGAGCGGCAGGCCGACCTTGATGAAGTCGCCGAAGCGGTAGCCGCCGGCGTTGTAGACCAGAAGATTGGTCTGATAGCCGATCGGCGTGGCGAATGTGGCGGAGGCGGCGAGCATGACCGCCACGACGAAGGGGCGGGCGTCGACGCCGAGCGTGTCGGCGAGGCCGATGGCGATCGGCGCCATGAGAATGGCGGTGGCGTTGTTGCTGACGATCTCGGTGATCGCCGAGGTCAGGAGGTAGAGGCCGGCGAGCACGGCTATGGGCCCGAGGCCGCCGAGGAGGGCGATGAGGTTCTTGACCACCAGCGCCGCCGAGCCCGTCTTGTCCATGGCGATGCCGAGCGCCAGCATGGCGAAGATCAGCATCAGGATGTTCCAGCGGATGGCGCCGTAGGCCTCGTCGGCGTCGATGCAGCCGGTGGCGACGACGACGATGGCGGCGATCAGCGCGAGGCCGGCGATCGGCATGACCTCGAAGGCGGCGAGCAGCATGACCAGCACGATCGCGCTGATCGCGATCCAGGCGCGGCCGCGGCGGGCCGGCCGGGCGTCGGTCTGGACGAGATTGATGATCTGGCCCTCGTCGACCAGCATCTTGATGCCCTGCGCCGCGCCCTCGAGCAGGATGGTGTCGCCGAGGCGGATCTTCACCTCGTCGAAGCGGCCGGGAACGTTCTCGCCCTGGCGGTGCATGGCGAGGGGATAGACGCCGTAGCGGCGGCGCAGCATGAGATCGGTGATGCGCCGGCCGGTGAAGCGCGAGCCGGGGCCGACGATGCCCTCGACCAGCACGGTCTCGCGGCTGCCGATCGGCTCGATGGGATTCTCGCCCTCGCCACCGAAGGCGACATGGCCCGTCTCCTTGAGCGCCAGCACGTCGGCGATC
Source organism: uncultured Geminicoccaceae bacterium (assembly GCA_964402505.1). Classification (GTDB taxonomy): domain Bacteria; phylum Pseudomonadota; class Alphaproteobacteria; order Geminicoccales; family Geminicoccaceae; genus SLRI01. Next base: position 25,262 of record CAYOCP010000038.1, on the reverse strand, counting down.
CGGCTGCGCAGCACCAGATGGTCGCCGCCCTCGAGCACGACGGCGTCGAGGTCGCGCCGCAGCGAGCGGTCGCCGCGGATGACGTCGATCACCCGATAGCCGCGCTCCCGTTGGAAGCCCGCATCGGCCAGGCTCTTGCCGACATGGGGCGAATCGTGCGGGATCAGCACGTCGACGAGGAAGCGCCGCTGCTTGCCGTCGGGCAGAAGTGCCGCGAGGCTGTCCCGGTCGGGCAGGAGATGGCGGCCGATGGTGACCATGTAGGCGATGCCGACGAGGCCGAGGGCGAGGCCGGCGGCGGTGATCTCGAACATGCCGAAGGGCGCCATGCCCCGCTCCTGGGCGACGCCGTCGACGAGGATGTTGGTGGAGGTGCCGATCAGCGTCGTGGTGCCGCCGAAGATCGCCGCGTAGGAGACGGGCATCAGGAGCTTGGACGGCGAGATCGTCATGGCACGGGCGAGGCTGATGACGATGGGGATGAGGATGACGACGACCGGCGTGTTGTTGATGAAGGCCGAGAGCAGCATGGTGGCGAGCATCACGAGGGCGATCGCCATGCCCGGCGACAGGCGTGCGGCGCTGCGCACCAGGCGGCCCATCCGGTCGATGAAGCCGGTGCGCTCGAGCGCCGCCGAGAGCACGAACATGGCGGCCACGGTTATGGGTGCCGCGTTGCCGAAGACCTGGAGCAGCTCCTCGGTGGCGATGATCCCGGTCACGAGGAGGGCGAGCACGGCGAGGCCGGCGATGATCTCGGCCGGCAGGCGCTCGCGGACGAAGCCGACGAAGACGAGGGCGACGAGGACGAGAACGAACCAGGGCTGCAGCTCGGCTGGGATCATCCGGTCCTCGTCGCAGGCGCCGGCCTTCAGGCCGCCGGCACGCCGGTCATCTGGTGCAGGCGCTGCACCGTTCCGGGCTCGAGCCCGAGCGCCGTCGCGAGGTTGCGCAGATAGATCCGCTCGGCCTCGGTGTCGACATGGATCGCGAGCAGCGAGGCGGCGTAGATCTGGGCCGCGACCGCCGGGCTCCGGACCTCGCGGGCGAGGGCGGCCGGATCGGCCGGTCGGCTCATCTCGTCGATGACGTAGCGGCGCTCCTCGGGCGTCACCGAGCCCGGCTCGAGCTTGCCGACGATGCGCTGCATCTCGTCCTGGTCGATCTTGCCGTCGCACTTGGCGGCCTCGATCATCGCCCTGAGCACCAGGCGCTCGGTCCCGGGATCGGTGACCTCGGCCACCTCCTCCTTCGTGACGGGCGGCGGCGCCATACCCTGCGACGGCGCACCGCCGGCGCCGGAGGTGGCGCCGGACTGGTAGTTCTTGAGCGCCGTCAGCGCCAGGCTGCCGAGAATCGCCATGATGCCGCCGCCGGCAGCACCGCGCAACGCACCCCCGCCGCCGCCGAGCACGGCACCCACGAGGGCCCCGAGCCCGCCGACCTGCGCACCGGTCATGCCGCCGGCCTGCCGGCTGCCGAGATAGTCCTGCGCCATCCTGCCGAGATCGCCGAGGCCGCCGAGGCCGCCGGCCGAGCCGCCGCCGGCAGCGCCGACCGCCTGATTGCCGTGCTGACCCGCCGGCGCATTGTCGCCGAGCAGGGCGCCGAGCATCGCGTCGAGGCCGCCGCCGGACTGGCCGGCCGCCCGCTGCAGCCGCTCGCGCGTCTGGCCGCCCATTCCCTGCTGCAGGAGCTGGCCGATGATGTTGCCGAAGCTCATGACCCCCGATCTCCCTTGCGATTCTCAAGCGTTCATGGAAACGGCGCGTGCCCGGATCGAGTGAAATCCCGGCCGCATCCGCGCCTCGCGGTTGCCACCGAAGCCGCGGCTCGACAAGATGACACAGGGCGGTGATCGAGAACAGGCCCGAGGACAGGCCGACCTCATGGTCGACGCGGCGAGCCTCCAGACGGTGGTGCCCGCGGATCATCCGTTGCGGGTGATCGCGACGGTGCTCGACGAGGTGCTGGTCGCCGAGCCGACCGCCGGGGAGGTCATCACCGCGGTGGCTGCGATCGATGCCGGCGTCCGGCCGATCGTGGCGCTCCGGCTCCTCTCGCTGCTCTACGGGCTGCGCGAGGTGGCTCCGGTCTTGCCGATGCTGCGCTACGACCTGGCGATGCGATGGTTCGCCGATCCGACCGCGTCGCTCGAGGCGCAGCTCGATGTCGGGCTGGGACGGGTGGCTCAGCAGGCGGCGATGCAACCCGCGACCACCCACCTCGTCGGCCGTGTTCTCGGCGATCCGCGCGTGATGCCGCGGCTCGGCGACGTCCGGCTGCGGCCCAGTCGCAAGGCGATCGCCGCCGCCGTCCGCAGCGGCCGACGGATGGCCCGGCATCGGCGCGCTCGCAATTGGCTCGAGGTGGCCGGGTTCACCGCGCTCACCGCGCTTCTCCTGCTCGGGGCGCTCGTCATCTATGCTGGCTGGACGCTGCCGACAGCCGAGGAGCTGCGAGCACTGCTCGGCCGGCCGAGCCTCGTGGTCGATATCGGCGCCGTCGTCTCGGATCGCGGGCGATCGATCGTCGCCGTGCCGGTTCAGCGGGACGATCTGCCCGAAGTCGTGGTGGATGTCCTGCTGACCGCGGAGGACCAGCGCTTCTACCTGCATCCCGGCTTCGATCCGATCGGCATGGCGCGGGCAGCGGTGGCCGCCGCGCGACTCGAGCTCGGCGACGGCCATGGCGCCGTTCAGGGCGCCAGCACGCTCACCCAGCAGCTCGCCAAGAATGCCTTTCTCACGCCGGTCCGCACTTGGCGGCGGAAGCTGGACGAGCTGCTTCTCGCCGTGCGCCTCGAGCTCATGTTCTCGAAGGACGAGCTGCTCGAGCTCTATCTCGCCAATGCCTATTTCGGCCATGGGATCAACGGCATCGAGCTCGCGGCGCGCGATTATTTCGGCAAGCGGGCGGCGGAGCTCGACCTCGCCGAGGCGGCGCTCCTGGTGCAGCTGCTGCCGGCTCCCGAGCGGCGTCGGCCCGACAGATACTGGCAGGTGGCGCGACAGCGGGCGCTCGCGCTTCTGGCTGCCACGCTGGCGCGTCACCCGGAGCACGCGAAAGCCGTGGCTGATGCGAGAAAGCGGCTGGAAGCACCCTCGCTAGCGGCGCTCGGCCGCGGCCGGCGCCAGTTCAGGCGGGTCGAGCTGCGCTGGTTTCGAGATTGGGCGCTGGCCGAGCTGCCCAAGCTCTTCCCCGTCGTGCGAGGTCGGCATCGTCTGGTTCTGACCCTGGAGCCCCTGGCCCAGATTTATTCGCAGATCGCCGTCGAGCGTCTGGTCCAGAGCGGCCGCGAGCTGGGCTTTGCCGAGGCGGCGGCCGTGGTGATGCGGCCGGATGGGCGGGTGATCGCGCTCGTCGGCGGGCACGACTACTCGGCGAGCCAGTTCTCACGCGCGACGACGGCGCGCCGGCAGCCCGGCTCGGCCTTCAAGCCGGTGGTCTATCTGGCGGCGCTCGAGGCGGGGCGCTCGCCCGGCAGCAAGGTGAACGACCGGCCCTATGGTCCAAACGGCTGGCCGCGCAACTATCAGGGCCCGCATCAGGGCGAGGTCTCGCTGAAGGAGGCTTTTCGCCGCTCGCTGAACGGGGCGGCGGTGCAGCTGGCGGAGGAGGTCGGTCGGCAGCGCGTCATCGCCACCGCGCGACGTCTCGGCCTGGAGGGGCCGTTGCCCGACAAGCCGAGCCTCGCTCTCGGCGTGGGCGAGGTGACCCTGCTCGAGCTGACGGCCGCTTATGCCGTCTTCGCCAATGGCGGTGTCTCGGTCACACCCGTGGGTGTCGTGGCGCTGCGCGGCGAGGACGGGCTGCCAGCGGCTTGGCCGGGGGGCGGTGCGGCCCGAGCCGTGGTCCGCCCGGAGATCGCGGAGACGATGAACCGGCTGCTACGCAGCGTGGTCGAGCCGGGCGGCAGCGGCATTCTCGCCAATATCGATCCCCACGTCGCGGGCAAGACCGGGACGACCCAGCAGAGCCGTGATGCCTGGTTCATCGGGTTCACCGGCGATTTCGTCATCGGAATCTGGATCGGCAACGACGATGGGCGGCCGATGCACCGAAAGGTGACGGGCGGCAGCGAGCCGGCGCGGGCCTTCGCCAATATTCTGGCCAATCTGCGCGACGATCTGCTGGACGGGCGGACCGCGGCGCCGCCGGGGCTCGCGGGTGGGGATTAGAGCTAGATCAAATCGAAGCTGCGGCGCTTTCGATTGCGCGGCGGCCTTTGGCCGTGCGAAGCGCTGGCCCGGCTTGCAACAGAGAGTTTGGAGGATCCCTCATCGTGTCGACACGTCGCTTCCTTCTGGGTTCCCTTCTGGCCGCAACGGGCATGGCGGCTCTTGTGGCGGGGCTCGCCGGTGCCGCCCATGCCGCCGAGGTCAACATCTACAGCGGCCGCCATTACGATACGGACGAGGCGCTCTATCGGGAGTTCACCGAGGAGACCGGCATCGCCGTCAACCTGCTCGAGGGCAAGGCCGAGGAGCTGGTCGAGCGGATTCGGCTCGAGGGTGCGAACAGCCCGGCCGATGTGCTGATCACGGTCGACGCGGGCCGGCTCTGGCGGGCCGATCAGGCCGGCATCTTTCAGCCGGTCCATTCGGAGGTGCTGGAGGAGCGGATCCCGGCCGAGTTCCGCCACCCGAACGGCGACTGGTTCGGCTACACCACGCGCGCGCGGCTCATCTTCTACAACAAGGAGACGGCCGACCCGTCACTGGTCCGGACCTACGAGGATCTGGCGCGGCCCGAGCTCGAGGGCGAGCTCTGCATCCGCTCGAGCAGCAACGTCTACAATCTCTCGCTCATGGGCAGCATGATCGAGCATTTGGGCGAGGAGGCGGCGGCCGACTGGGCCAGGGGCGTGGCCCGCAACATGGCGCGGCCGCCGGAGGGCGGCGACACCGACCAGATCAAGGCGGTGGCCAACGGGCTCTGCGACTTCGCCGTCGCCAACCACTACTACTTCGTGCGGCTGCTCAACTCCGACGATCCGGCGGAGCGCGAGCTGGCATCCAAGGTCGGCGTCATCTTCCCGAACCAGGACGGCCGCGGCGTGCACGTCAACATCTCGGGTGCCGGCATGGTCGCCTCGGCACCCAATCCCGAGAACGCCAAGGCCTTTCTCGAGTATCTCTCGAGCGACAAGGCCCAGGTCTACTTCGCCACCGGCAATTACGAGTTTCCGACCGTTCCCGGAGTTGATTACGACAACGAGAAGCTCGCCAAGCTGGGCGATCTGAACTTCAAGCGGGACAAGGTATCGGTCGCGGTCTTCGGCGAGAACCAGCCGCTGGCGCAGGTCCTGATGGACGAGGCCGGCTGGAAGTAGCGGCCCGAGCCTCGGGCACCACGAAAGGCGCTCCGCTGCGGCGGGGCGCCTTTCAGCCGCGGCGCTCGCGGGCGACGCGGCGGGAGAGGACGTAGACCGGGACGAGACCGACGAGGACGAGGACGAGGGCGGGCAGGGCGGCCTCGGCGAAGCGCTCGTCGCGGGCGAGGTTGTAGACCCTGACGGCGAGCGTGTCGAAGTCGAAGGGCCTGAGCACCAGCGTCGCCGGCAGCTCCTTCATGACGTCGACGAAGGTGATCAGGGCCGCGGTGCCGAGGGCCGGCCAGAGCAGGGGGGCGTGGACCTTGAGGAGCCTGGTCCAGACCGAGCTGCCGAGCACCGAGGCGGCGTCGTCGATGCTCGGGCGGATACGGGCGAAGCCGGCCTCGATGGTGCCGATGGAGACGGCGAGGAAGCGGACCAGATAGGCGAAGACCAAGGCGGCGAGGCTGCCGGTCAGGATGAGGCCGGTCGAGATGCCGAAGCTCCGGCTCAGCCAGGCGTCGACCGCGTTGTCGAAGGTGGCGAGCGGCACCAGCGTGCCGATGGCGATGATCGGGCCCGGCAGCGCGTAGCCCATGGCGGCGATGGCGGCGGCGATCGGCACGAGCGGCGAGCGGGCGAGGCGGGTCGCGTAGGCGATGAGAAGACCGATCGCGACTGCGACGAGGGCGGTGACGCCGGCGATGCCGATCGTGTTCTGAACGAGCACGAGGAATTGTCCGAAACCGATGCCGCTCTCGACGTCGAGGTTCATCCAGAGAAGCCGGCCCACGGGCAGGATGAAGCCGAGTCCGAGCGGCACGAAGCAGAGAGCGAGCGCCACGGCCCCGCGCCAGCCTTCGAGCCGGCGGCGGTCGTCGAAGCGGTGCTCGGTCGTCGGGTTGAAGGTGCCGCCGCGGCGCAGCATGCGCTCGAGGAGGATGAGCAGGAGGACGAAGCCGAGCAGCATGGCGCCGAGCTGCGCCGCGGCGACCCGGTCGCCCATCGAGAGCCAGGCACGGTAGATGCCGGTCGTGAAGGTCTGCACGCCGAGCAGCGAGACGGCGCCGTAATCGGCGAGCGTCTCCATCAGCACGAGGATCACGCCGACGGCGATGGCCGGGCGGGCCAGCGGCAGGGCGACACGCCGGAAGGCCTGGGCCTGGCTGCAGCCGAGCATCCGGCTCGCGGCGATCAGGCTGCCGCCCTGCAGGAGGAAGGCGGCGCGGGCGGCGAGGTAGACGTATGGGTAGAGGGCGAGCGCCAGCACGAAGATGGCGCCACCCGTGGAGGCGAGGTTGGGGAACCAGTACTCCCGCGGCCCGAGCCCGGTGATGACCCGCACCGCCGCCTGCAGCGGGCCATTGAACGACATGAGGTCGTAATAGGCATAAGTGAGGATGTAGGCCGGGATGGCGAGGGGCAGGATCAGCGCCCATTCGAGAAGGGCGGCACCCGGAAAACGGTAGAAGACGACGAGCCAGGCCGCGCCGACGCCGATGGCGGCGGTGAGCGCGCCCACGCCGAGCGCCAGCCAGAGCGTGTTCAGGAGGTAGCGGGGGACGAGCCGGCCCGCCACGTGCGACCAGGCCTCGCTCGTCGGCGCCAGGAGGTTGGCGAGCACCGCGAGCAGGGGCAGGATCACCAGAAAGGCCGTGAGCATGGCGACGCCCACCAGGATCCTGGCACCGGTGATGCGGCCGCGCAGGCCGGATGGGGCGGTCGAATCGGCGCTCTGCAAGGAGGTGTCCGGTGGCTGCTCTCGGGGTCCGCGGCTGCGTTCCTGGCGCAACAGATAGCCGCTGCCCGCGCTGGTTGTGGCATTCCTCCGGCGCTTTTGAACATTTCTAACGCCTGGTGTGGGCGGGCGGCCTATCGGCTGCCGGCTTTCGGGCGTATCAGGGACGGGTGGCGTGGCGTGGGCGGTGCGCCGATCGTTGCCGCTCGCGGCCATGCCCCGGGCTTCCCTTCCGGATCAGCGCGGCAGATGGATTTGGCGGCGAGAGATTTGGCGAGCGGTTCCTCGAGCGAGAGCGCACTCGGGCGCCTCGAGGTCGGGTCCCTGTCGCATGCGTTCGGCGGGATCAGGGTCGTCGACGAGGTCAGCTTCAGCGTGCCGTCGGGCGAGGTCCATTGCCTCATGGGTCCTTCCGGCTGCGGCAAGACCACGACGCTCCGGCTGATCGCCGGGCTCGAGACGGTGCAGGCCGGAACCATCCGCCTCGGCGGTGCCATGCTCGCCGACCCCACGGGCTCGCTGCCGCCGGAGCGCCGGCATATCGGGCTGATGTTCCAGGACCTGGCGCTCTTTCCGCATCTGACGGTGGCCGAGAACGTCGCCTTCGGCATCCGCTCCATGCCGCGCGAAGCACGCCGTGCACGGGTGGCGCAGTTGCTCGACATGGTCGGCATGGCGCCGCATGCGGCGAAGCACAGCTTCCAGCTCTCCGGCGGCGAGCAGCAGCGCATCGCCCTGGCGCGCGCGCTGGCGCCGCGGCCGCGGCTGATGCTGCTCGACGAGGCGTTCTCGGCGCTCGATGCCAGCCTGCGCGCCGAGATCCGCAGCGAGGCCCTGCAGATTCTCAAGGAGGCGGGGGTGCCGACGCTGCTCGTCACCCACGACCCGGAGGAGGCCATCGTCGCCGGCGACCGGGTGCACGTGATGCAGGCCGGCAGGCTGATCCAGAGCGGCCCGGCGGACAGCCTCTACAAGCATCCGGTGAACGAGTTCGTCGCCAATTTCTTCGGCCCGATCCTGCGCTTCGCGACGAAGGTGAAGGGCGGGCTCGCCTGGACGCCGCTCGGCATGATCGCCGCCCCGGAGCATGCCGACGATGCGCCGGTCTCGGTCGTCTTTCGCGCCGAGGCGCTGAGGCTGAAACCCGATTACGAGGGCAGGGGTCATTTCGGCCAGGTGGTCGGCTGCCGGCGCATGGGTCCGGCCTGCGACCTCAGCCTCAGGCTCGAGACGGGCAGCACGATCAAGGTGAGGAAGCCGGCCGAGACGGCGCATCGCATCGGCATGCGCATGGGGCTCGAGATCGACCAGCGCTACACCTTCGTTTTCCCGCAAGCCAGCGCGTGAGCCGGCAGCGACGCCACGTCGCTCCTGGAACCGTTCGCATTCTTGCGACCGTGACTTGGTGTCGGTGGCCGGCGGCATTAACTAACCGCCAAACCGAAATTCCGGCGTGACGAATCCTGGAGAACCGGCGATGCGCCCTACCGTCTTCATCCACACCAACCACAAGCAGCATATCGGTGCCTTGGTGTCGGCCCATTCGATGCGCCGCAATTCCCGGCATCCCGACGAGTTCGACGTGAAGCTGATCGAGCTCAAGGACTACGCGGACTTCTTCAGGCCCTACGAAGGCCGCGACTATCTCCGCGACGGCGTGAGCCGGACCTGGTTCTACGAGGACCTGCAGTCGTTCACGCCATTGCGCTTCACCCCGCCCGAGCGCATGGGCTACGAGGGCCGGGCCGTGGTCGTCGATCCGGACGTGTTCGCGGTGGGCGACGTCTTCGAGCTTCTGGATCGCGACATGCAGGGCAAGGCGATCTGGTGCTGCAACCGGGCGGGCCATCCGGCGTCCTCGGTGATGCTGCTCGATTGCGCGAAGCTCGGGCACTGGAAGCTGGCCGACGATTTCGAGGCGCTGTTCCGGCGCGAGCGCGAGTACAAGAAGTGGATGAACCTTGGCTACGAGGACCCGGCCACGATCGGCACGCTCCCGCCCGTCTGGAACGACTACGACCGGCTGGGCCCGGACACCAGGATGATCCACAACACGCGGCGGCGCACACAGCCCTGGAAGTCGGGGCTGCCGGTCGATTTCGTTCCGGCCGAGGGCAACCCCTACTCGCCGGTGGCGTGGCTCATGTATCTGCGCCGGCGCCTCTTCGGCCCCTATGCGTTCCTCGGCAACTACAAGTCGCACCCCGACAAGGCGCAGGAGAACTTCTTCTTCGGCCTGCTCAAGGAGTGCGTCGAGAACGGCACGATCAGCGAGGAGCTCATCAGGGAGCACATGAGGGAGAACCATGTGCGCCACGATGCCTTCGAGGTGATGGAGAAGGTGCCGGATCTGCCGAAAGCGGCCTGAAGGCGCAGCCGGGTAGGCGCTGGCTCGCTTTTCTTCACCGCCCTCGAACGTTCGCCGCCGACTTTAAGCCGGCGGCAACCGCACGCCCGCTAGCCTCCCCCCATGCACGGCAGGGACCGCATGGGGGAGAGTTGCCATGCCCGGCTTCAGGCTGGCGAGCTTCGCCATCGAAGGGCTCGGCACCGGCGGCGGAGCGCTCGCCGCCGAGCGCCGCGTGCTGCAGGCCTTGGCGCTGCGCGAGGCGGACGCCGATCTCGTGGCGCTGCAGGGCGTGGCCCACGCCCGGGCGCTCGAGCGCTTTCGCCGGCGCGAGCTCGCCAGCACCGGCGGCCCCGGCTATCGCGAGGCCCTGCTGATCGAGGGCAACGATTCCGCTGCCGGTCATCCGGCGCTCCTCGCCCGCCTGCCGATCGTCCACCTGCGCAGCCACGCCCCCACCAGCTTCGCCGAGATCGGCCGCATGCCGCCCGTAGGCGTATCGCCCGAGGCACGGGTCTTCAGCCGCGACTGCCTCGAGGTGGAGATCGAGGTGCAGGCCCGGCGCCTGACCCTCTTCGTCTGCCATTTCACCGATCCCGACGAGGCCGGGCCGCTCGCCGGCGGCGAGGCGGTGCGCCAGCGGCGGCTCGCCGAGGCGATGGCCGTGCGCCGGATCATCGAGCGACACTGGCCGGATCCGGCGAAGGCGGAATGGGCGGTGGTGGGCGATCTGGGCGATCGGCTGCTGGACGAGGAGGGCCGGCCCACGCCCAATGGCGGGCTCGCCCCGCTCGTCGCCGGCGGCTTCGCCGTCGATCTCCTCGCCGAGGCGATTGCGGTGCCGGCCGATCGCTGGACTTGGCATCTCGGGGCCACGGGCACCTATCGCCAGCACGACCACCTGCTGCTGTCGCCGGCACTGGCCGCGCGGAACCGGGGCGCAACGCCGCTCATCCTGCGCGGCGGAACGGCTTGGTGCGCCGAGCGCCATCGCGGCCAACGCTATCCGAGGGTCGGCTGGCTCGAGCCCGCGGCCAGCCGCCATTGCCCGGTCGTCGTCGACCTCGCCTTCACGGGCGAGCCCGGTCGGACCTACTGAACGTCCGAAGCTTTCCCGAAAGCCGGGCGAGCCGCGCGTTTGACAAGGCTGGCCCCGCGCCGCATCGTGCGCGGTGCGGGCGGCGGGGCCACCCGTGTTGCCGAACCTCGACAGGAGTGAGCCGAATCAGCGCTTTGCGTCTGGATTCCATGGACGTGACCGGGCGCGATTGCCGCACGAGGGCGGCCTGGCTCCGGCCGCAGCGCTCGTCGGTGTGGGCGACGCTGCAATTCGCGCTGCTTTGCGCCGGCCTGATCTGGCTGGCCGCCCGGGGCGCCGCCAATATGGGCTACAACTGGCAGTGGTACCGGGTGCCCGACTACATCGTCCGCGTCATCGACGGGCGGCTGGTGTGGGGGCCTCTGGCTTTCGGCTTCGTCGAGACGGTCCGGATCTCGTCGATCTCGTTCGTGCTGACCGTGCTGCTCGGGCTCGCGGTCGCCGTGCTCCGGCTCGCCCGCTCGCCGGTCGGCCGCGCCGTGGCGCTGGGCTACACCGAGGTGATCCGCAACACGCCGCTCCTGGTGCAGCTCTACATCTTCTACTTCGTTCTGGCCCCCATCGTCGGCATGGACCGCAACTGGACCGCGATCTTCTGCCTGACGCTGTTCGAGGCGGCGTTCGCGGCCGAGATCTTCCGGGCCGGCATCATGTCCGTGCCGAAGGGGCAGTGGGAGGCGGCGGCGAGCCTCGGGCTCGAGAAGCGGCAGGCCTATCGCGACATCGTGCTGCCGCAGTCCGTGCGCTTCGTCCTGCCGCCTCTGACGGGGCTCGCGGTCTCGATCGTCAAGCACAGCTCGATCGTCAGCGTGATCTCCGTCTTCGAGCTGACCACCGAAGGTCGGAACATCATCTCCGACACGTATATGAGCTTCGAGATCTGGTTGACCGTGGCCGGGCTCTATCTCTCCATCACGGTCACGCTCTCGCTGCTCGCGGCCTGGCTCGAGCGGCGCTTCGAGGTCTCGTCATGAGACGGTTCCGGCCGCCAGGCGGCGCATCACCGACGAAAGAAGATGGAGGAAAGCCGTGAAGCTCCCGATCAATCGAAGGACGACACTGGCGGCGACGCTGGCTCTCTGCGTCCTCGGCACAGGCGTGGCGCAGGCGCAGGACACGCGCCAGGCCGTGGCCGCCGACAGCGTGATCGAGCAGATCAAGCAGCGCGGCAGCCTGATCGTCGGGCTCTCGACCTTCATTCCCTGGGCCATGCTCGACAAGAACGGCGATCTCGTCGGCTACGAGATCGACGTGGCGAAGCGGCTGGCCGAGGATATGGGCGTCGAGATCGAGTTCGTGCCGACCGCCTGGGACGGCATCATCCCGGCGCTGATCTCGGGGACGTTCGATGTCATCATCTCCGGCATGAGCATCACCGCCCAGCGCAACCTGACGGTCAACTTCACCGAGCCTTACGCCTTCTCCGGCCTGCGGATCGTGGTGTCGCGCGACCAGGAGGGCAAGGTCACGCGCCTCGAGGACATGAACAAGCCGGACTTCCGGATCGCCGTCCGCCGCGGCGCCACCCCGGTGACGTTCGCCCAGGAGACCCTGCCCGAGGCGCAACTCCTGCAGTTCGACGACGATGGTGCGGCGATCCAGGAGGTGCTCAACGGCAATGCCGATGCCGTCATCGCCTCGGAGCCGGCACCGAGCAGCTACGCCGCCGAGTATCCGGACAAGGTCTTCATCCCCATCGACGATCTCTTCAACGTGACGGCCGAGGCGATGGCGCTGCGCAAGGGCGACCCGGACGCCTTGAACTTCTTCGACAACTGGATCGCGGTGAACTGGCGCAACGGCTTTCTCGAGGAGCGCCACAACTACTGGTTCCGCACGCAGGACTGGGCCGATCAGCTCCCGCAATGAGCCCTCGCCGGCGGCCGCTCCTCCGGACGGCCGCCGGGCGACCGCCGCGCGGTGCCATGGCCGGTTGAGGGTTCATGTGGCCGGGTGACGAGCGGCAGCCGCGCTTCGGGCTCGTCGACGTCCTGGTCCTGGCCTTTCTCCTCGGCCTCGTCGGCTGGGTGGCCTGGCTCGCCAACACGAGGCTCGTCTACAACTGGGATTGGGGCATCGTGCCGGGCCTGTTCTTCCGGACCGATCCCGAGACCGGCCGGCTCGTGCCGAACTTCCTGGCCGAGGGCCTCTTCACCACGCTCCGCCTCACCTTGTACGCCGGCATCGGCGCGGCGTTGATCGGCCTCTTGATCGGGCTCTGCCGGGTGGCGAGGGGGCTCTTCTTCCGGCTGGTCGGGCGCGGCTACGTCGAGGTCATCCGCAATACGCCGCCCTTGATCTTCATCTTCATCTTCTACTTCTTCATCAGCTCGCAGATCATGCCGCTGATCGGCATCGGCAGCTATGCCCGGAACCTGCCGGTGGGCGAGCGCTGGTGGTTCGAGCTCTTGTTCGGCGACCGGCGGCGGATCGACGCCTTCGTCGCCGCCGTCATCTGCCTCGCCATGTTCGAGGGCGCCTACGTCGCCGAGATCATCAGAAGCGGCATCCAGTCCATTCCGAGAGGGCAGTGGGAGGCGGCGGCGAGCCTCGGCCTCTCGCGCTTCGACCGGATGCGCGACGTGATCCTGCCCCAGGCGATCCGCGCCACCGCCCCGCCCTTGGCCAACCAGTTCATCAGCCTGGTCAAGGACAGCTCGATCGTCTCCCTGATCGCCGTCCAGGAGCTCACCTTCATGGCGAGCCAGACGGTGGTGACCACGCAGCGCACCTTCGAGATCTGGCTGACCATCGGCGCCCTCTATTTCCTGATCTGCTGGCCCCTCTCGCTGCTCTTCGCGCGGCTGGAGCGGAAGGCCCAGCGTTAGCCTGATTGCAGCCGGTCGAAGCGTTCGGCCAGCGCTCCGAGTTGCAGGGCATGGGCGTCGATCTTCGCCCATGGATCGCTCTTCTGGCCGAGGCGCCGGAAGATGTTGCGCATCGTGTAGCGTGCGGGTCCGAGGGCCGGATCGAGCGCCTCGCTCCAGTCGAGCGGCGTGGCGATGCCGGCGCCGTTGCGGGCGCGCACGGCATAGGGCGCAACGGCAGTCTGGCCGTAGGCATTGCGCATGACGTCGAGATAGACGCGGCTGCCCCGCTTCTCCTTGCGCTGCTCGAGGGTCAGGTCGTCCGGATGCGCCCGGACGAGATGTTCGGCCAGATCCCTCGCGAGCGTGCGCGCCTCGTCGAAGCCGGCCGAGCGGTCGAGGGCGAGGACGACGTGCAGGCCGCGCGAGCCCGTCGTCTGGACGAAGCTCGGCGCATCGAGGCCGTCCAGGAGATCCTTGAGCCAGCCGGCGGCGCGCTGCACGCGGGCGAAGTCGTCGTCGCCCGGGTCGAGATCGAGGATCAGGCGGTCCGGACGGTCGGGCCGGTCGGCGCGGGCCGGCGCCAGATGTGCGGTGATGCAGCCCTGGTTGGCGAGGTAGACCAGGGTCGCGGGGCGGTTGGCGAGGACGTGGGTGACCGTGCCGCCCTCCTTCGGCAGCTCGATGCGGTCGATCCAGTCCGGGAAATGGTCCGGCAGGTCCTTCTGGAAGAAGCCCTTCTTGCCGATGCCGTCCGGGAAGCGCTGCATGGTGAGCGGCCGGTCCCGCCAGTGCGGCAGCGCCACGGGCGCCACCCGGCGATAGTAGTCGACGAGATCGCGCTTGGTGATGCCGTCCTTCGGGAAGAGGATCTTCTCGGGATGCGTGATGACGAGGTCGTGGCCCTCGATCTCGAGCTCGAGATCAGCCACCGGCGCCATCCCGGATTTCTGCAAGCGTTCTGCCGCTCACCACCGACCGACGCTGGGTCGAGGTCGGCCGGCGGCGGGCGTCGGCGGCCTCGTCGCGCATCTTTATGAGCAGCCAGTTGGCATCGCTACCGCTGCCGGTGCGGTGCAGGGCCCAGCCGCCCTGGAGCTTCTGCCCGTGCAGACGAAAGGCCGCATGGCCGTCCTCGATGGCCTCGGCCATGGGCACGGGCTCGCCGTCCCTCTCGGTGAGGTTGTCGTAAGGCCCCCGATCCCAGACCAGCACCGTGCCGCCGCCATACTCGCCCTCGGGGATCACCCCCTCGAAATCCGCGTACTCCAGCGGATGATCCTCGGTCCGCACGGCGAGGCGCTTGACTCTGGGATCGGTGGAGGGACCTTTCGGCACGGCCCAGGAGGCGAGGACACCATCGACCTCGAGCCGGAAATCGAAATGATGGGTCGAGGCGGCGTGCTCCTGGATGACGAAGCCCGGCCGCTTTCCCGCCCGCCGCTTGCCGCCCAAGGGCTCGGGCGTCCTCTCGAAATCCCGCCGCTCGTGGTACTCGCGCATCGCCTTGCGACTTCCTCCCGCCGGTGATGCAGCCAACCTGCGGTCCCCCTCAGGGTTCCTCGAAGCCGGCGACCACCGCACCGAGCGAGCAGCGATCGGAGTTCGATGTTTTCCTTTGGCGCTCAGCAGCTCGCAGCGGCCGGCTCTTCCTCGGAAATGGATCGAACCGCGTCGGGCGGAACGGCACGCTCGGCATGCCACAGGTCATGGGCGAGCTGCATGCGAGCCCAAAGGCCCGGGCCATTGGCGAACATGCGCCCGAGCCGGACGGCGATCTCGCTGCTGACGGGCGAACGAGCGGCGAGGATGCGATGCAGATGGCCGCGACTGATGCCGAGATGGCGTGACGCCGCCGTTACCGACAAGCCGAGCTCCTCGAGCTGCTCTTCCAGAAGCTCGCCCGGGTGTGTCGGTGGGCGCTGCAGGTCGCAATCGCAGTTCATGATACGTGGTTCCTGCCGATGATGGGGGTACGTGTGTGGCGCATGTTGTCGGGCTTTCAGTGATACTGCTCCAGATCTATGTCTGCCGGCCCGTCGCCGGTCCATCGAAACGTAATCCTCCATGGCCCGTTGACCGCGATCGCATAACGTGTCGGCGAATGGCCCAAAAGTGGATGGAGCCGAAAGCTCGGTAGGTCGAGATCCCGCAACGTTGCAGCTTCCTCCAGCGCGTCCAATCTCACTCGACATCGCTTTTGCAGAGCCGCCGCCACCCCCTTGCTCTTCCCCGTGTGAAACAGCTCGCGCAAGCCCTTGTTCCTGAAGCTGACGATCATCACCCGAAGTCCAATGGAGGAATCGTCAGCTATTCGCGCCAACCGATGAATATGTAACTCATCGTGTGACAGTTATCAAGGGCTTCGGCTCGCGTGGGATACATGAACCCGATTCAGACACTGCGTGCCTGTTGCGCTGCCTGCCCCAAAACCGCCGGCTCGGGTCCGCCCGTTGCCCAGTCCAGAAGCTCCACCGTGTGGCAGATGGGGATGGCCGTGCCGGAGCCGATCTGGGTGATGCAGCCGATATTCCCGGTGGCGATCACGTCGGGGCGGGTGCGCTCGAGGTTCTTGACCTTCCTCGTCTTGAGCTGGCCCGCGAGCTCGGGCTGCATGATGTTGTAGACGCCGGCGGAGCCGCAGCAGAGGTGGCCTTCCAAGGGCTCCTTCACCTTGAAGCCGGCCGCTTTGAGCAATGCCTTGGCCTCGGTCCGGAGCTGCTGGCCGTGCTGCATCGAGCAGGCGTTGTGATAGGCGACGGTGAGGCCGGTCTCCACGATCGGCGGCTGGAGGCCGAAGTCCTGCAGGAACTCGCTCACGTCCTTGGTGAGGGCGGCGATGGTCGCGGCCTTCTCGGCATAGGCCTTATCCTCGCGCAGCATGAAGCCGTAATCCTTGACCGTGGTGCCGCAGCCCGAGGCGTTGATGATCACGGCATCCAGGGGGTCGCGCTCGTGCTCGGCGATCCAGGCGTCGATATTGGCCTTGGCCGAGGCGAAGGCGGGGCGTTCCTTGCCCATGTGGTGGGTGAGGGCGCCGCAGCAGCCGGCACCTCTCGCGATCACCACCTCCACACCGTGGCGGATGAGCAGGCGGATGGTGGCCTCGTTGATCTCCGGTGCCAGGACCTGCTGGGCGCAGCCGGCGAGAAGCGCGACGCGCGCCCGGCGGGTGCCCTGCGCCCGGAAGGTCTGCGGCTTGTCGACGGGCGAGGGCGGCCGCGGCCCGCCCTTGGGCGCCAGCTCCAGCATGGCACGCGGCCGGCCCCTGAGGAGGCCTCTCAGCGGGCGCGCGAGCCAGGCGCCGATCAGGGCGAGGCGGAAGACGCCGGGATAGGGCAGGACGGCCGCCAGCACCGCCCGCAGCGACCGGTCGAGCAGCGGGCGCTCATACGTTTCCTCGATGTGCCTTCGGGCATGGTCGACGAGGTGCATGTAGTGCACGCCCGAGGGGCAGGTGGTCATGCAGGAGAGGCAGGAGAGGCAGCGGTCGATGTGCTGGACCGTCTTCGCGTCGGCGGCGCGGCCCTCCTCCAGCATGTTCTTGATCAGGTAGATGCGGCCCCTCGGGCTGTCGAGCTCGTCGCCGAGCAGGACGTAGGTCGGGCAGGTGGCGGTGCAGAAGCCGCAATGCACGCAGGTCCTGATGATCTTCTCGGACGAGCGCATGTCCGGATCGGCGAGCTGGGCTTCGGAGAATCGGGTCTGCATCAGCGGGTCTCGAGGTGCCTGGCGGGCGGGCGGCTCGCCAGGAGGCGGCAAGGGGCGTAGAGCCGGTCGGAGGCAAGCGGGAGAGGAAGGTGGACCAGCGGGCGGAGCGGACGGCGGCGATCAGGCGGGGCTACGCGCTCGGCTTCGTGGGCATGATCATCTTCAGCCTGTCCCTGCCCGGAACGCGGGTGGCCGTGCCCGAGCTCGGCGCCGACTTCGTCACCGCCGGCCGGGCGGGGCTCGCGGGGCTTCTGGCGCTGGCCTATCTCCTCGTCGGCCGCCGGCGCCTGCCCGAGCGCCGCCACTGGCCCGACCTCGCCTTGGTGATCGGCGGCGTGGTGATCGGCTTTCCGCTCTTCTCGGCCCTCGCCATGCGCGAGGTGGGGGCGAGCCACGGCGGCGTCGTCCTGTCGCTGATGCCGCTGATGACGGCCGGCACGGGTGCCCTCTTCGCCGGCGAGCGGCCTTCCCTGCGCTTCTGGCTCGCCGCCGTCGCCGGCACCGTCGTGGTGCTCGCCTTCATGCTCTACCGGGCGGGCGGCTTCTCGGCCGCCGATCTCTATCTCGGCCTCGCCGGGCTCGGTGCCGCGATCGGCTATGCCGGGGGTGCGCGCATGACGGCGCACCTGCCACCGCTCGAGGTCATCTCCTGGAGCCTCGCCCTGGCGCTGCCGGTGTCGCTGCCGCTGATGGCGTTCCTCTGGCCCGCCCATCCGGCCGCCATCGGCATGGCGGCCTGGGCAGCGCTCGGCTTCGTCGCCGCCTTTCCGCAGTTCATCGGATTTTTCTTCTGGTATGGCGGCCTGGCCTCGGGCGGCATCGCGCGGATCGGCCAGCTCCAGCTCCTGCAGGTCTATTTCACCCTCGCCTTCAGCGCCGTGGCGCTGCACGAGCGGGTCGACCTCATAACCTGGCTCGCGGCCGTCCTCACGGTCCTCTGCGTCTGGCTCGGCCGCCGGGCGCCGGTCGAATCGCGTACCTCGCGGAAGGCGCATCTCAGACACCGGGATGCATGAGGCCGGGATTGAGCAGGCCGCGCGGATCGAAGCTCGCCTTCAGGCCCCTCGTCAGCGCCGCCACCGGCGCCGGCTCCGGCTCGAACACCTCCGTTCTCGCGCGCAATTCGACGGAGCCCCGGACCAGGGTGGCATGGCCACCCGCTTCCCTCGCAGCGCCGCGGATGGCGGCGTCGCCGCTTTCGGGCAGGGCCAGCCAGACGAGACCGCCGGACCAGTCGTAGAGGACACGGGCATCGCTGCCCGGAAGGTGCCGGCGGATGGCGGCGACGGTCGTGGCGCCGGTCCGGGGCGGCAGGTTGATCCGCCAGAGGGCGCGGTCCGGGGGTTCCGCCAGCGGCAGCACGTCGCGCACCGCGTGCCAGAGCGCCGCACCGGCCTCGCCGTCGATCCGCTCGGGCAGGCCGCAATCCCGGAACTGCCGGGCGAGGCAGCCGCCGCGGTAGTCGAGCTGCTCGGGAAAGCCCTCGAGCCGCAAGGCCGTGCGAGAGGCGGCGCCGCCAATGCCGGCCGGCAGGTGGGCGGCGCCGGTGATCTCGAAGGGGGTTCCCATGGCGGCGCACATGAGCTCGACCGCACGGGCGTCGTCGAGGCCGGTGAAGACGAGGGTGGCGGTCGCCGCCGGCCTAGGCAGCACCTTGAAGATGACCTCGGTGAGGAAGCCGAGCGTGCCGAAGGCGCCGGCCTGCAGCTTGACGAGGTCGAGCCCGGTCACGTTCTTCATCACCCGGCCGCCGCTCTTGACGATCTCCCCCCGGCCGTTGACGAAGCGAACGCCGATCAGGCTGTCGCGCGCCGCCCCGCCGAAGATGCGCCGCGGCCCGGAGATGTTGCCGGCGGCGATGGCACCGATCGTCGGCTCGCCTTCCGTGCCGAGCAGCGACCGGTGGTCCATGGGCTCGAAGGTCAGCATCTGGCCCTTCTCGGCGAGCGCCGCCTCGACCTCGGCGAGCGGGGTGCCGGCGCGAGCACCGATCACCATCTCGGCCGGCTCGTAGAGGGTGATGCCGGCGAGGCCGCGGCTGGTGAGCGTCGCCGCCGTCTGGATCGGCCTGCCCAGGCCCGCCCGCGTGCCCCCGCCCTCGAGCCTGAGGGGTGCCGAGGCCGCGGCGATCATGGTCGCGGCCTCGGCCTCGCTCGTGGGCTGGAGCAGGGTCATGCGGCCAGCCGCTGCTCGAGCGGGAAGACCTTGCCCGGGTTGAGCAGACCCTTCGGATCGAAGACGGCGCGCACGCGGAGCTGCTGGTCGAGATCGACGGGGCTGAACTGGTGGTGCATCAGGTCGCGCTTCTCGATGCCGACGCCATGCTCGCCGGTGAGGCAGCCGCCGACCTCGACGCAGAGGGCGAGGATGTCGTTGCCCGCCTTCTCGGCCTTGAGCGCATCCTGGGCGTCGTTGACGTTGTAGAGGATGAGCGGGTGGAGGTTGCCGTCGCCGGCATGGAAGACGTTGGCGACGCGGAGCCCGTAGCCCTCGCAGATCTCGCTGATCCGGCGCAGCACCAGGGGCAGCCGCCCGGTCGGGATGGTGCCGTCCATGCAGATGTAGTCGGCGACCCGCCCGGTGGCGCCGAAGGCGGACTTGCGGCCCTTCCAGATCTGCGCCGTCTCGGTCGCGGAGCGGCTCTCCTTGATGGTGGCGACGCCGTGGCGGCGGGCGATCTCGACGATGCGGGCGAGGGTCGCGTCCATCTCCTCGTCCGAGCCCTCGACCTCGACGATCAGCATGGCCTCGACATCGAGCGGGTAGCCGGCCTTGGCAAAGGCCTCGCAGATGGCGATCGCCGGCTTGTCCATGAACTCGATGGCCACGGGCACGATGCCGTGGGCGATGATCTCGGCCACACAGGAGCCGGCGGCGGTCGAGGAGGGAAAGCCGAAGAGCACGGGCCGGGCACCCTCGGCCAAGGGCAGGATGCGGACCACCGCCTCGGTGACGATGCCGAGCTGGCCCTCCGAGCCGCAGACCAGGCCCACGAGGTCGTAGCCCGCGGCATCGAGCGCCTCGCCGCCGAGCTCGACCACGGTGCCATCGACGAGGACGAGGGTCACGCCCAGGAGGTTGTTGGTGGTGACGCCGTACTTGAGGCAGTGGGCACCGCCCGAGTTCATGGCGATGTTGCCGGCGATGGTGCAGGCGAGCTGCGAGGAGGGGTCGGGGGCATAGAAGAAGCCCCCTTCGCCGACCGCCTGGCTGATGGCGAGGTTGGTGATGCCGCTCTGCACCCGGGCCGTGCGGTTGGCATAGTCGATGGCGAGCATCCGGTTCATCTTGGCCACGCCCAAAACGACGCAGTCCTCGCGCGGTATGGCGCCGCCGGCGAGCGAGGTGCCGGCGCCGCGCGGCACCACCGGCACGCCCTCCTTCGAGCAGAAGGCGAGAATGCGGCTGACCTCCTCGGTCGTCTCGGGCAGCACCACCGCCAGCGGCACCCGCGCATAGGCGGTGAAGCCGTCGGTCTCGTAGGGCACCAGCTCGCGCGGATCGCTGATCAGCCTCTCGCCCGCAAGGATCGCCGCGAGGCCTTCGAGGATCACCTCGCGCCTCTGGATTACTGCCGGATTCGGCTCCGGGATGGTGATGGCGCCCAAAGCTCGCCCTCCTTCCTGCCTTCCTTCAGGTGGCGTGCCGACCGGTCGGCCACAAGCGCTCGCGGCCGCGCGCGCCCGGGAGACGACGATGCCGGCCCAGACCAACTGTAGCGGCATCACCACGGATTTGCAGTAATTTACCCCTTGCCGCGGCGACCGCCATCCACGAAGGGGCACGAAGCTGCTAGACACTCTTACATGAGCGGCCCCGGATGCCCCTGGTGGCCGGAGAGGGGAGCCCGACCGATGAGAGTGCTTCGTTTGCTGGCGCGTGCCGTCATCGCCACGCTCGCGATCGCCGCCGCTCCGGCCCATGCGACCAACTACACGATCGGTCTCGGCGGCGGCGTTTCACCCGATTACGACGGCTCTCAGGACTACGAGCTGACGCCGGCCTGGCTGCTCAGCATCAACGATTTCTACGACCCGAACACCTTCCTCACGGTGACCGGGCCGCTCCTGCGCTCGAACTTCGTGCCGCACCCGCATTTCCGCGCCGGGCTTTCGGGCCTCTGGGTGCCGGAGCGGGACGATGTGGACAACAACCGGGTGGACGATCTCGACAGCACCGATACCGCGATCATGCTCGGCGGCAATGTCGGCTGGGACTTCCTGGCGGAGCCGACCCGCAGCCTGACGCTCGGCGTCGACGCCGTCTACGACGTGCTCAACGACAACGGCTTTCTGGTGACGCCGCGCCTGCTCTATTCGGATGCGCTGAAGGGCAGCCCCTACTCGTGGGGCGCCGAGCTCTTCGCCAACTGGGCGAGCGACGACTACATGTCGGAGCAGTTCGGCATCAACAACAAGAACGCGGCGAAGAGCGGCCTCGATCCCTACGACGCCGACGAGGGCTTCAAGGACGCCGGGCTTCGCCTGAACGGCAATTACCGGTTCACCGAGCACTGGTCGACGTCCCTGGCCCTGCAGTACAAGCGCATGCTGGACGACGCCAAGGACAGCCCCATCGTCGACGACGAGGGCGACGAGAACCAGCTCCTTGCGGCGGTGACCATCAACTACCGTTTCTAGCAACCTGTCCTTCTGGACGCGGCCTCGGCGACCAGCGCCTCGAAGGCGTCGTCGAAGACGGCGTGGGCCAGGACCGGCTCGGTGAAGGCGCCGAGCCGGGCATAGGCGGCGTGCGCTTGGGTGTTCGCAAGCTTCGAGGTCCACCAGACGAAGACGCCGCCCCGCGCCTTGGCGAGTCGCGCCACCTCGGCGACCAGCGCGCGGCCGACACCCTGCCGGCGTTGCGCCTCGGCGACGAAGAGATCGACGATGTAGAGGCCTTTGGCCGTATAGGTCGATTCGTAGCCGAAATGGTGGAGGCAGTAGCCGATGGCCGCCCCGCCGGATTCCGCAACGAGACCCTCGAGGGCGCCCTCGGCGAGCGCCTCGGCGAGAGCACCTTCGTCCAAAAACTCGAGCGGATCGCGCTCGTGCAGGCTGAGTGCCCGGATCAACGGCATCAAGAGGGCCGAGTCGCAGGCGCTGGCGGCGCGAAGGGTGAAGGGCACGGATGCGGCTCCGACGCGGCACTCGGGGATGGCGACCGGCTTTAGCATGCCGCATCCGGAGGTGCGCTCTTTCTCTCGTCGACGGTGCCGCCTAAACTCCGCCGCGGGAGGTGACCGGCCGTGACGGCACAGAGATCGTTGGCAATTGTCATGGCGCTGGGGGTGCTCGCCGCCGGCCCGGCGGGGCGCGCGCAGGAGCCGGCGGCGCCGACGCCGCGGGAGCCGGCACCGGCGGCGCCCGCGGAAGCCATTCCGGCGGCGGATTACGACTCCATCCAGGCGACCATCGACCGGATGCGGGCCAGGCTCGAGGGCATGGGCCAGGCGGCGGCCGAGCGGGACAAGGCGCTGGAGTTCCTCGAGGAGCAGATCGCCCGGGCGGCGGGGCGCATCGCCGGTGGCGATGAGACCCAGGAGGCGCTTCGGCAACGGACGGCGACCCTCAACGAGGAGCTCGAGAGCCTCGCCGACGAGCGCACCAAGCTCAACGAGGCCGTGGACCAGCGGGCGGCGCTGATCACCAATCTCGAGGAGCAGGTGGCCCGGCTCACCGAGATGCTGGCGGGCGAGCGGGTGCTGGTCGGCAAGCTCGAGGGCGACCTCGAGAGCCGCGATTCGGCGCTGACGGAGGTGGCGGGGCAGAAGGACGCGCTCGAGGCCGAGCTGGAGGCGGCGCGCAAGGCGCGGGCCGCCTACGAGGAGCGGCTGGCGACGCTGCAGCGCGAGCACAAGGCCGCCCTGGCCGAGCGCGAGACGGCGATCGCCACCCTCGAGACCACGGTCGACACGAAGGATACGGCGCTCGAGGTTGCCGACAATCGGATCACCGCTCTCAGTCGCCAGCTCACCGAGCTCAACCGCCAGCTCGGCGTGGTCGAGAGCCTGCTCGACACGTCCGAGAGCCGCATCCAGGAGCAGCAGGGCACCATCGCGTCCCTGGGGGCCCGGCTCGAGCAGGCGCTGATCGATCGGGTCGAGGAGCTCTCGCAGTACCGCTCGGAGTTCTTCGGCCGGCTGCGCAAGGTGCTGGGCGACCGGCCGGAGGTGCGCATCGTCGGCGACCGCTTCGTCTTCCAGTCGGAGCTCCTGTTCGCCTCGGGCTCGGCCTGGCTCGGCAAGGACGGAACCGAGCAGCTCGTCGCACTGGCCGAGACGCTGCGCGAGGTGGCGGCCACCATTCCGCCCGAGATCGACTGGATCCTCCGGGTCGACGGCCACACCGACAAGGTGCCGGTCGGCGCCAACAGCGCCTTCCGGTCGAACTGGGAGCTCTCGACCGCGCGGGCGATCTCCGTGGTCGAGTTCCTGATCCGCCAGGGAATCCCGCCGGAACGCCTCGCCGCCACCGGCTTCGGCGAGTTCCAGCCGCTCGACCGGCGCGACGACGAGATCGCCTATCGCCGCAACCGGCGGATCGAGTTCAAGCTGACGGAAGGATAGGTCCATCATGTCCCGGCACCGCATCATCCTGGATTGCGATCCGGGGCAGGACGACGCCATCGCTCTCCTCCTCGCTTTGGCCTCGCCCGACGAGGTCGAGGTCCTGGCGGTGACGGCGGTCGCCGGCAACGTGCCCCTGGCGCTCACCGAGGTGAACGCGCGCAAGATCGTCGAGCTGGCCGGGCGGTCGGCCATCAACGTCCACAAGGGCTGCCATCGGCCGCTGGTCAACCGGCTGGAGACGGCGGAGTACGTGCATGGCGAGAACGGTCTCATGGGCGTGGAGCTGCCCGAGCCGCGCCTCGGGCTGGCTCCGGGCCATGCCGTGGACGCGATCATCGAGCTCGTCATGCAAGCCGAGCCCAAAAGCGTGACCCTCTGCCCGACGGGGCCCCTGACCAATATCGCCATGGCCCTGGTCAAGGAGCCGGCGCTCGCGTCCAGGGTGCGCGAGATCGTTCTCATGGGCGGGGCCATAGGCCTCGGCAACGTGACCCCCGCCGCCGAGTTCAACATCTACGTGGACCCGCACGCGGCGCGGGTGGTCTTCGAGAGCGGGGCGCCCATCACCATGCTCGGGCTCGACGTGACCCATCAGGTGCTGGTGACCCGGCCGAGGCTCGCGGCGATCCGGGCGCTGGGCACGCCCGTGGCGCTGGCGGCGGCGGGCCTCATCGACTTCTTCAACCGGTTCGACAGCGACCGCTACGCGGTGGACGGCGCACCCCTGCATGATCCGTGCGTGATCGCGCATCTGATCGATCCGACGCTCTTTCGGGGCAAGCCCTGCCACGTCGAGATCGAGACCGAGGGCCGCTCGCAGGGCCGCACCAATGTCGACTGGCACCCGCGCCAGCCGCGCCCGCCGACGGCGACCGTGATCAACGAAGTGGACGCCGACCGGTTCTTCGCGCTGCTGACCGAGCGGCTCGGGCGCTATTGAGCCTCAGCGCTCGTCGCCGATCGGCGGCGGCAGGGGCTGCTGCTGGGTGACGCAGTGGATGCCGCCGCCTCCCTGGAGCAGGACGGTGGCGTCGATGGGCACGAGCTTGCGGTCGGGGAAGGCCTGGCCGATGATTTTGCTGGCCGTATCGTCCGCGTAGTCCTCGAAGACGGGGACGATGACGGCGCCATTGCAGATGTAGAAGTTGACGTAGGTCAGGGTGAGCAGGCGGCCGTCGCTGCGCTTCTTGGGCTTGGGCAGCGGCAGGAGCCCGATCTTGAGCTCGCGGCCCGCCGCGTCGGTGGCGCCCTTCAGCGTGTCGAGATTGCGCGCGAGCGCGGCCTTGTCGGCCTCGCCGGCGGTGGCGGGATCGAGGGTCAGGACACTGCCCGGGGCGGTGAAGCAGGCGAGGTTGTCGATGTGGCCGCCGGTCTCGTCGTCGGTCAGGCTGCCGTCGAGCCAGATCACCTTGTCGACGCCGAGGAGCTCGCCGAGCTCCCGGTCGACGGCGGCGCGATCGAGGCCGGGATTGCGCCTCGGATCGAGGACCGACCGCTCGCAGACGAGGGCCGTGCCCTCGCCGTCGACATGCACGCCGCCGCCTTCCATGACGAGCGAGGTGTTGAAGGCATCGGCACCGGCATGCTCCAGCATGCGCCGCGCCATGCGGGCATCCTCGACGTGGTCGGGATAGGTCTCGCCCCAGCCGTTGAAGGTCCAGGCGACGCCGCC
>CAYOCP010000037.1:0-38936 GCA_964402505.1 uncultured Geminicoccaceae bacterium | reverse complement strand
CCCTCCGCCAGTTTATCGATTTTTCCCTTATTTTTCAAATAGTTACGTTGATGCACAGCAAATCGAACCCACACGAGTTCCCACGGGCAGCCATCGCTCACTTCATTCTGTCGCTTCATCGTCAAGCGCCTTCTTCCCGCCACCATCCGCCGAGACCCGACATTTTTCCTTGATGTACGGAGAAGTAGGATTATAAACTCGCTCTAGAACCAACAGCTTGGATCGAGTTCCATGAATGCATCAGTGGCAGAAGCCCTCAGCCCAAAAGAAGCTGCGAGGGTCATCGGTATGGGCCGCACTCGGCTCTACGAGCTTATGGCCTCGGGAGAGGTGCCGAGCTTCAAGGTCGGCAAGCGCAGGCTGGTCAGACGGCAGGCCGTCGA
This sequence comes from uncultured Geminicoccaceae bacterium, assembly GCA_964402505.1. Lineage (GTDB taxonomy): Bacteria > Pseudomonadota > Alphaproteobacteria > Geminicoccales > Geminicoccaceae > SLRI01. Next base: position 38,553 of record CAYOCP010000037.1, on the reverse strand, counting down.
GCGCGGTGAAGCCCATGGTGCTGTCGATCCTCCGGCCGCCCGGCATGGCGTGGATCTGCTCGCCCGAACGTGCCGGTCGCGCCGCCGCGGCCGCCCTCTCAGCCCGTCACGCGGTCGCGGCGGCCGTAGGCGAGGAGCATGCCGATGATGACCACGCCGTAGATGATCTGGCGGCCGGCCTCGGGCATCTGCATGATGGAGAGGACGGAGGTCAGCAGCACGATGAGGATGGTGCCGACGACGGTGCCGGTGTAGCGGCCCTGGCCGCCCAGGATGTTGGTGCCGCCGATGACGACGGCGGCGATGGACGGCAGGAGGTAGGCGTCGCCCATGCCCTGGTAGGCCTTGGTGGAGTAGCCGGCGAGCAGCACGCCGGCGAGGGCGGCGAGCGTGCTGCAGAGGACGAAGGCGCTGATCAGCACGAGGCGGGTGTTGACGCCGGAGAGGTAGGCGGCGGCCTCGCGGTTGCCCACGGCGTAGATGTAGCGGCCGAGCGGCGTCTTGCGCAGCATGACGACGATGAGGACCGAGACCAGGATCCAGACGATGAGCGCCATGGGGATGCCGAGGACATGGCCGACAGCCATGAATTCCATGAGCGGGGTCGAATGGGTCTGCGGCGCGAAGCCGCCGGTGTGCATGACCATGAGGCCGCGCAGCACCGCGTTGACGCCGAGCGTGAAGATCATGGACGGCACGCGAAGCCAGGCGGCGCCGAGCCCGTTGACGAGGCCGACGGCGACGCCGATGCCGATGCCGACCGGCAGCGCCCAGGCACCGCCGACGGCGGTCGCCATCATGGCCGCGGCTGCGATGGTCCAGGGCACGGAGAGGTCGATGTGGCCGAGCAGGATGACCAGCATCATGCCGGCGGCGACGAGGCCGAGAAAGGCACCGACCTGGAGCTGCTGCAGGAGGTAGCGGGGTGCCAAAAAGCTCGCCGTGCCCTGGGTCCAGAGCGTGTAGGCGGTGCCGACGGCGAGGATCACGAGGATGAAGCCCGCGGCGATGAGGATCGGGCGACCGTCCTGGCTGGCGAGCCGGGCGCGCATGGCGGCGGTCACCCGAAGAGCTCCAGCTTGTTCCGGACACGGAAGATGCGGGCGGCGCCGATGCTGACGGCACCCAGAAGGACCATCCCCTCGATCAGCGGCTGGAGCAGCGGATCGATGTCGAAGATGCGGAAGTTGAAGGAGATCGAGCGGATGACGAGGGCGCCGAAGGCGGAACCCACCGCCCCGCCGACGCCGCCCATGAGCGAGGTGCCGCCGATCACCACGGCGGCGATGGAGTTGAGCGTGTAGGCGCCCGCCTGCAGCACGTCGGCATTGCCGGCGGAGGTCTGCAGCGTCAGGTAGACGCCGGCGAAGCCGGCGAACAGGCCCGACATGGTGAAGGCCATGATCTTGCAGCGGTCGACGCGCACGCCGGACATGTAGGCGGCACCTTCGGCCGAGCCTACGGCATAAGCGCCGCGCCCGGTCACCGACATGCGGTAGGGCAGCCAGACGAGCACGATGACGAGCACCATGAGGACCACCGGCAAAGGCAGCCAGGCGAAGGGGCGAAACCAGGCGGCATCGCCGTCGTCGGCGAGGCCGTAGGTGGCGGCGAGCTCGAGGAGGTCGTTGGTCATGGCCCAGGCGAAGTCGCCATCGACGTCGCCGCCGGGCGTCGGGCGGAGGAAGAGGGCGATGCCGATATAGACGGCACCCGTGGCGAGGGTGACGATGATCGACTGGATGCGGCCGTAGACGACGAGGCACCCGTTGACGAAGCCGGCGAGGGCGGCGACGGCGAGGCAGATCACGATGCCGCCCAGGATCTGCAAGGGCGAGCCGACCAGCAGGTAGCTGGCGAGCGTGTTGACCATGGTCATGATCGCGCCGACCGACAGGTCGAGCCCGCCGACCAGGGCCGGAACGGTCTGCGCCATGGCGACCATGACGAGGACGAAGGATTCGTTGGCGTTCTGGATCAGGACCTGGATCGAGAAGCCGCGCGGGTGGTTGAAGTTGTAGAGAAGGTAGAAGGCGAGAAAGAGGGCGATGGCGAGGATCAGGCCGAGATTCTGGCCGAGACGGATGCGGAGATCGCTCAATGTCGAGGGGCCTCGGGATCGCCGCCGGCGGTGCCGGCGCGGATGTTGAGCGAGGCTGCGACGATGTTGGTCTCGTCGAGGTCGGCCCCCTCCAGCGTCGACGTGATCGCCCCGTCATAGAGGATCAGCACGCGGTCGCAGCAGCCGATCAGCTCGTCGTAGTCGGTCGTGTAGAAGAGGATGGCGGCACCCTGGGCGGCGAGGTCGCGCAGAAGCTGGTAGAGTTCCTGCTTGGTGCCGACGTCGATGCCGCGGGTCGGATCGTTGAGGAGGATGATCCGGGGCCCCGTCAGGAGCCATTTGCCGATCACGACCTTCTGCTGGTTGCCGCCCGAGAGGGTCGCCACAGGATCGTCGATCGTGCCGATCTTGATCTTGAGCTTCGTCACCATCGCCTCGATCGCCGCCCGCTCGCGGTCCTCGTCGACAAAGATGCCGCGCGTCAGCGAGCCGAGCGCCGCCATGCCGAGATTGTCGCCGATCGACATGGGCAGCATCAGCCCCTCGGTCTTGCGGTCCTCGGGGATCAGCGCCATGTCGACGCCTTTCCTTTTCGCCCGCGCCGGGCCGGTAACGTCGACCCGCCGTCCGGCGACGCGGATGTCGCCTTCGACCCCGCGGAGCACGCCGAAGAGGGCGAGCAGCAATTCGCGCTGGCCCTGCCCGTCGAGGCCGCCGAGGCCCACGATCTCGCCGGCATGGACGGTGAACGAGATGTCGGCGAGCCGGTCGAGCCAGGAGAGGCCCCGCACCTCGAGCACCGGTTCCCGGATCTCGGGCGGCTCGGGCCTGGGCGGAAAGACCTGGGTGATCTCGCGGCCGATCATGAGCTGCACGACCTCGTCGGCGCTCCTGGCACCCCTGGCGAAGGTCTCGATGTGCCGGCCGTTCCTGAACACGGACCAGGTGTCCGCGAGCTGCTCGATCTCGTGCATGCGGTGGCTGATGTAGAGGATGGCGAGGCCGCCCTTTCGCAGCTCCTCGAGGATGCGGCAGACCTTCTCGACATCCGCACCGGCAAGGGCCGAGGTCGCCTCATCGAGGATCAGGAGCTTCGGGTCCTGCCCCAGCGCCTTGGCGATCTCCACCATCTGGCGGCGCGACAAAGGCAGGTCGCGGACCCGGCGGAGCGGATTGACGTCGGCGCAGCCGACCCGGGCGAGGAGCGCTTCGGCGCGGCGGCGCTGGGCGCGGCGGTCGATCAGACCCATGCGCCGCGGCGGGTCGGCGATGAAGATATTGTCGGCGACACTGAGGTCCGGCATCAGCGACAATTCCTGGAAGATGCAGACGACGCCGGCCCGGTTGGCGGCGATCGGCCCGTCGAAGCGGACGCGCTCGCCTTCGAGCGTCATGGTGCCGGTATCGGGCTGGACGACGCCGGCGACGATCTTGATGAGGGTCGACTTGCCGGCACCGTTCTCGCCGAGCACGGCGTGGATCGAGCCCCGCTCGCAGGCGAAGGACACGTCCTCGAGCGCGCGCACACCGCCGTAGCGCTTGCTGATGCCGGCAAGCTCGAGGAAGCCTTCGCCCATTACGTCATCCGCGAGACAGCGGTGCCCGGCGTCGGGCCGGGCATCGCACGGGTCACCTACTGGGCCGCGTCCTCGGCGGTCTGGCCCATGATCTCCACCGCCGTGATGTTGACGTCACAGGGCGGGAACTCGTTGGGCGTGAAGAAATTGTCGGAGAGATCCGACCAGTAGTTCACGCCGTCCTCGAGGGTTTCGTAGGTGGCCACCGGGATAGGCACCGAGATGAGCTGCGGCATCACGTTGCCCTGGAGCGCGGCGATCGCCGCCTTGATCGAGATGGCGACGAGGCCGGGCGACTGACCGTAGGAGAAGCCCTTGAGGCCTTCGTCCTTCAAGGCCGCGATCTGCTTCCTGAAGCCGTTCTCGGCCTCGCCCGCCATCGGCACCATGGGGTGGCCGGCGTCGATGAAGGCGCGAACGGTGCCGGTCGAGCCGCCCTGGGTGAAGACGGCATCGAAGTGGCCGTGCACGGCGAGCGCGTCGGCCGTTGCCTTCTGCGACGTGCCGTCGTCCCAGTTGCCGACGACCTCGACGATCTCGAAATCGTTGCCGTCGGCCTCCATGACCGAACGGAAGCCCTCGTGGCGGTCGCGATCGACGGAATTGCCCGGCAGGCCGCGGACCTCGAGAATCTTGCCGCTCTTCTTGCCGAGCTGCTCGAGCAGGAACTCGGCCGACATGACGCCCATGGCGAACTGGTCCTCGTTGACCATCATCACGGCGTCGGTGTCCAGAATGTTGTCGAAGGGCACCACGACCACATCGTTGCGATTGGCGAGACGGATCACCCGGTCGAAGCCCTCGGGGCTCACGGCGATGGTGACGATGGCATCGAAACCCTGGTTGATGAAATCCTCGATGGCGCCGAGCTGTGCGGCCGCATCCGTGCCGGTCGAGATCACGCGGAAGTCGGCGAGCTGCTCCTTGATCTCCGGCTGATCGACGAAGGCCTTGGCGGTCTGGATCATCTGGATCCGCCAAGTATTGCCGACAAAGCCGTTGACCAGGGCGATCTTGTAGGGTCCCTCCCGGGCCTCCCACTGAAAGAAGCTGGTGTCCGCATCCCAGGGGGCGAAGCATTCGGGCATGTAGCCCGGGCCGTCGACGACCTCGGGGGCCGCCTGGACCAAGGGTGCTGCGAGGCCGAGCCCGGCCAGCATGGCGGCACCCGTCAAGAGACGACGCATCATGGCAGAACCTCCCGTTCACTTGTTTGACCGGTTGCCTATCCTGCGAAGTGCCGCTTGGCAAGACGCTCGTCGGGGCGGTTGCCAGCCGCCGGCACTGACAGGTAGGTAAAGGCCCGTGTCACAGCCGGCCAAGGGGAGCGAACGACAGGGATGGCGATCATGCTCGGTGCCGATATCGGCGGCACCTTCACCGATTTCGTGGCGCACGACGACCGCTCGAGCCGGACCGTGGTCTGGAAGGTGCCGTCGGTACCGGGCGATCCCGTCCAGGCGATCCTCGAGGGGCTCGACGGCTTCGAGGGACGCTCCGCCCTCGGTCATCTGCGGATCGGCACGACGGTCGCCACCAACGCCGTGCTCGAGCGTCAGGGCGCCGTGGTCGCCTACGTGACCACCAGGGGCTTTCGCGACGTGCCCTTCATCCAGCGCGGCAACCGCAAGTTCCACTACGACATGAGCTGGGTGAAGCCGAAGCCGCTTTGCCAGCGCCGGCACTGCTTCGAGCTCGACGAGCGGCTGAACGCCAAGGGGCGGGTGATCCGGCCCTTGGACGAGGCCGAGGTACGGCAGGTGGCCGAGGCGATCCGCGCCATTCCAGAGATCGAGGCGGTCGCCGTCTGCCTGCTCTTCTCCTATCTGAACCCGGCGCACGAGCTCGTGGTGAAGCGGGTCCTCGAGGAGCTCTTGCCCGACCACGCGATCTCCATCAGCTTCGAGGTGCTGCCGAAGTGGAAGGAGTACGAGCGGGCCTCGACGACGCTGGCCGACGCCTATCTCAAGCCCGTGGTCGGCCGGCGCCTGCGGTCGATGCGCCGGCGCCTCGACGAGGCCGGGATCGGCGCGCCCGCCGTGCTGATCCGCTCCAACGGCGGCGAGATGACGCTGGACGCGGCGACGACGACGCCGATCCAGCTCCTCGTCTCGGGGCCGACCGGCGGCGTGATCGCCGGCCGGCACGTGGCCGAGCTCACCGGCATCGACCATCTCGTGACCCTCGACATGGGCGGCACCTCGACGGATGTCTCGACCGTCCTGGATCGGCGCGAGACGTTCACGACGGCCTACGAGATCGAATGGGGCGTGCCCATCCAGATCCCGATCATCGACATCCGCACGATCGGCGCCGGCGGCGGCTCGATCGCCTGGATCGACAAGGGCGGGATGCTGCGGGTCGGACCCAGGAGCGCCGGCGCCAGCCCGGGCCCCGCGGCCTACGGCCAGGGCGGCGGCGAGGCCACGGTGACGGATGCCAACGTGGTGCTCGGGCGGATCGATCCCTTGAATTTCCTGGGCGGCCGGATGCGGCTCGACGCCGAGGCGGCACGGCGGGCGGTGTCCAGGATCGGCGAGCGGGTCGGGCTCGATCCGGAGGCGGCGGCGCTCGCGATCCTCAGGATCGCCGACAACAACATGGTGGGTGCCCTCCGCTCGGTGCTGATCGAGCGCGGCCTCGATCCGCGCGACTTCGTGCTCCTCGCCTTCGGCGGCGCCGGCCCCCTGCACGCGGCCTCGCTGATCCGCGAGATGGGCATCGGGCGGGCCGTCGTGCCCAACCATCCGGGCCAGTTCTCGGCCTACGGCTTCATCCAGACCGACGCCCGGGTCGACCGGCAGCGGACGATCCAGCTCACCAGCCACGATTTTCCGGCCGCGCGCGCCCGGGAGATGCTGGCGGAGCTGACCGCCCAGGCGCTCGCCGAGCTCGAGGCGCAGGGCTACACCGACCGGATCACGGTGCATCAGGCGCTGGAGATGCGCTATCTCGGCCAGAACTACGAGCTCGAGCTCGCCATTGGCGAGGATGCCCTGGCCGACGGGCGGATCGCCGCCCTCTGGCAGGCGTTCCACGCCGCGCACGAGGCGCGATTCGGCTTCTCGATCCCGGGCGAGCCGATCGAGATCGTCAATCTCGGCGTCACCGCCATCTCCGCCACGGCCAAGCCCGAGGTCACGCGGCTCGATGCCGACATGCCAAAGGGCAGGCCCATCGCCGAGCGGCCGGTCCATTTTGCGGAAGGCACCTTGGCGACCGCCGTCCACAGCCGGCCGAGCCTGGCGCCGGGCCAGCGGATCAAGGGTCCGGCGCTGATCGAGGAGGCGGCCTCGGTGAGCGTGGTCGAGCCCGGGCAGGATGTCGTGGTCGACCCGTTCGGCCACCTGATCATCGGTGCCCGAGCTTGATTGTAAGGCAATTTTGCCTTACTTCTGGCGTGACAACCGGGAGACCGACATGACGATTCTCACAGTCACCACCAAGGGCCAGGTCACATTGCGCAAGGAGCTCTTGCGCCATCTGGGCATCGAGCCTGGCCAGAAGATCGAGGCCGACAAGTTGCCGGACGGCCGCATCATCCTTCGCGCGGCACGTCCCTCGGGCTCGATCGAGAGCTTCATCGGCGTGCTTGCCGGCAAGACCACAAAGGTCGCGACCATCGAGGAGATGAACGAGGCGATCGAAGCCGGTTGGGCCGGCGAGGAATGAGGATCACGGTCGATACGAACGTTCTCGTGCGGGCTGCGGTCGGCGATGATCCGGAACAGGCGGAGGCGGCAGCCCGTCTCTTGCGCGAGGCGCGAGTAGTCGTCGTGTCACTCGTTTGTCTATGCGAGCTGGTCTGGGTTCTCCGCCGCGTCTACCGATTCAATCGAGATTCGATATCGATTGCATTGCGCGAGCTGATCGACGCGACCAACGCGTTGGTCGATCGGCCAGCGGCGGAAGCAGGCATGGCCCTGCTCGAGGTCGGTGGCGATTTCGCCGACGGTGTCATCGCCTTCGACGGCCGCCGACTCGGTGGAGAGACCTTCGTCACCTTCGACAAGCGGGCTGTGGCCAGACTTGCTATCCAAGGCATAGCGGCGCGACATCTGGCTTGAGCGGCTCGTGCAGTGGGCAATCGAATGATGCCGATCCTTCCATCTAGAGAACAGGGTGCTGGACGATGAAGCTCTCAGCCAACGGCTACTACGTCGAGCGCTACAACAAGTGCGCCAATTGCGGGATGCTCGTCTATGGCGACGGGCTGATGGCGGAGCATCGGGGCGAGCGTCGGCGCTTCTGCTCCGACTGGTGCATCGAGTGGGCGGGCCTGCGCGAGAGCGGTGACGGCCTTCTCAGGCTGCCGATCCCCCGCCCTGCCCCGGTCGAGCGGTCGGCGGCACCCGACATGGTGATGATGAACATCCTCGATTCCACCATGGTCTCGATCTGCCGCGAGATGGGCATCCTGCTCATGAAGACGTCCTACTCGACGATTTTCAACGAGGGGCTCGACTTCACCTGCGCGCTCGCCGACGCCAAGGGCGACATGATCGCCTGCGCCGAATTCTGCCCGACCATGATCGGCGGCATGCCGCTCCTCATCAAGACGTGCTTTCAGGAAATCCCGCACGAGGATATCGAGCCCGGCGACATCATCCTCCACAACGACCCCTATCGTGGCGGGCTGCACTGCCCCGAGCACACCTTCTTCAAGCCCTTCTTCGACGGCGGCGAGCTTCTGGGCTTCGCCGTCTGCATCGGCCACATCGCCGAGATCGGCGGCATGGTGCCGGGCGCCTTCTGCGGCGAGGCCACCGAGATCTTCCACGAGGGGCTCCGGGTGCCGCCGGTCAAGATCAAGAAGGCGGGCCGGGACGTCGACGAGGTCTGGAAGCTGCTCCTCGCCAACACCCGCACGCCCCGCCAGAACTACGGCGATCTTCGGGCGATGATCGGCTCGGTCGATCTCGGCGTCGAGCGCATCGGGCAGATCATCAATAAGTACGGGCGCGAGGTCTTCAGGGACACGTGCGAGGACCTGATGGACTACGCCGAGCGGCGGATGCGGGCCGAGCTCGCCGCCTTTCCCGACGGCAGGTACGCGTTCGAGGACGTGATCGAGAACGACGGCATCGAGGCCGTGCCGTATACGGTCGCCATCGATCTCCACATCAACGGCGACGAGCTGGTGGCCGACTACGACCGGAGCTCCCTGCAGGCCAAGGGGCCGATCAACGCGACGCTCGGCGTCGCCACGGGTGCCGTCTACAACGGCATGCTGCACGTCACCGACCCCTCGATCCCGAAGAACTCGGGCTGCTTTCGTCCGATTCGCGTCGTCGCCCCGCCGGGCCGGGTCGTCAATGTCGACTATCCGGGTCCGCTCGTCGCCGGCAACACCGAGACCCACCCGAGGCTCGCCAACATCACTATCGGCGCCATGTCGCACTGCGCGCCCCAGCGGGCCATGGCGTCGGAGAGCTGCACCGGCACCAACTTCGTCTTCGGCGGCGAGCATCCGGAATATGACGAGTATTTCGCCTGCTACGACATCATGTCGGGCGGCTGGGGCGGCCGCGCCGGCCATGACGGCAACGATTGCGTGATCGCCATCAACGGCAATTGCCGCTTCAACCCGACCGAGGTGTTCGAGACGCGCTTTCCGCTCCGGGTCGAGGATTGCGCCATGGACACCGACTCCGGTGGCGCCGGCGAGTTCCGCGGCGGGCTCGGCTACACCCGCACGCTCCTGGTCACCGAGGTCGAGATCACCGGCTCGCAGTGCAGCGACCGGCACGAGGTCAGGCCCTTTGCACTCTTCGGCGGCGAGCCCGGCGGCAACGGGGCGACGCTGATCCAGAAGGCCGGCAGCGACGACTGGCGGACGGTGAAGGAGCTCTACGGCAAGATCTCGTCGAGCAAGTACGCCAATGTCCGCTTCGAGCCGGGCGACCGCATCCGCCTCACGGCACCCGGTGGCGGCGGCTATGGCGACCCGGCGAAGCGCGACCCTGCCGCCGTGGCGGAGGACGTGGCCGAAGGCTATGTCAGCGCCGCGGCGGCGAAGCGGCTCTACGGCCGGCGGCGGGACGGCCTCTGATGCGGATCGCCATGCTCGGTGCCGGAGCCATGGGCGGCATGTTCGGCGCCCGTTTCGCCCGGGCGGGGGCCGAGATCGTGCTCCACGACCGGGACGAGACGCATGTGGCGGCGATCGCCGCCAACGGGCTCCAGGTCGAGCTGCCGGACGAACCGCCGGTGGTCCTGCGCCTGCCGGCGGTCGCCGAGACCGAGGCGATCGGCCAAGCCGATCTCGCCGTCGTCCTGGTCGACTGCGCCGCGACCCGGGACGCGGCGCTCGTGGCCAGGCAGGTCATCGGCACGGACGGCTTCGCGCTGACCTTGCAGAACGGCATCGGCAATGTCGAAGCACTGGTCGAGGTTCTGGGCCGGGATCGGGTCGTCGGCGGCTCGACCATGAACAGCGCTGCCCGGCTCGGACCCGGCCGGGTGGCCCATACCCATCTCGGCAAGACGCTGCTGGGCGAGCTCGACGGGCGGGCGAGCGACCGGCTGACGCGGCTGGAAGCGCTCTTCACGCAAGCCGGCCTGCCGGTTGCCACCACCGAGAACATCATGGGCCACATCTGGCAGAAGCTCCTCCTGAACGTGGCGCTCAATCCCGTCTGCGCCATCACCCGGCTCCGGCCCGGCGAGGTCGCCGAGAGCGCCTCGGCGAGCGCTCTGGTGCGCGACATCCTGGAGGAGGCGCTGGCGGTGGTGGCGGCCGAGGGCATCGACCTGCCCGATCCGAATCCTGCGGACGGAATCCTCGCGCACGCGGTCGGGCGAATGAGCAAGCCTTCCATGCTGCAGCATGTGGAGCAGGGCCGGCGGACCGAGATCCGGGCACTCAATGGGGCACTCCTGCCGATCGCCGAGCGGCACGGCATCCCCTGCCCCACCAACCGGACGATCACGCGGCTGGTCGAGGCGATCGAGGGCCGACCGGCAGAAACGAGGTAGCGCCTCGCCCAGCGGTATCCTATTGTCGCTGATGCTCCGCTTCCCGAAGCCCGGCGAAAGCGCATCCCATGACCTCGTTTCCCATCGTCGGCATCGGCTCCTCGGCCGGCGGCCTCGAGCCGCTGCAGACGCTCTTTCGCGCCCTGCCCGAGGGAAACGGCCTGGCCTTCGTGGTTGCGGCGCATCTCGATCCCACACATGAGAGCCATTTGGCGTCACTGCTCGCGCGCTGCACGTCCATGCCGGTGACGCAGGTCGAGAAGAAGGTCCATGTCGAGGCCGAGCACGTCTACGTCATCGCACCCGACCAGGATTTGACGATCGAGAAGGGCATCCTGCATCCCCACAAGCCGACGGCGCCGCGCGGACACCGGCACCCGGTGGACAGCTTCTTTCGCTCGCTGGCCGAGGACCAGGGCGAGCGGGCGGTGGCGATCGTGCTTTCCGGCACCGGCACGAACGGCTCGCTCGGCCTCCGCTTCATCAAGGCCGAGGGCGGCATCGTGATCGCCCAGGAGCCCGATTCGGCCACCTTCGAGGGCATGCCGCGCAGCGCCATCGGCACGGGCGTCGTCGATCTCGTGCTGAAGCCCGAGGAGATGCCGAAGGCGCTGCTCGACCTCTCCCGCCACAGCGAGGCGCAGGCGGGGGAGACGGCAGCGGAGACGGTGAGCGAGAGCTCGCTGGACGCGCGGCTGGCGGCGGTGAAGGCGCAGACCAAGCGCGATTTCGCCGGCTACCGCAAGCGCACGCTGCTGCGACGCACCCATCGCCGCATGAGCCTGCAGCGGATCCCCACGCTCAAGGCTTATATCGACCGGCTGCGCAGCGATCGTCAGGAGACGCGGGCGCTGGTCGCGGACATGACCATCAACGTCACCGGCTTCTTCCGCGATCCCGACGCCTGAGCCGAGCTGGCGAGCAAGGTTCTGGCACCGCTCGTGCAGGAGCGGCCCGCCGACAGCGAGATCCGCGTCTGGACTCCCGGTTGCTCGACCGGCGAGGAAGCCTGCTCCCTGGCGATGCTGATCACGGAGGAGGCCGAGCGGGTCGACAAGAGCTTCAATGTCAGGCTGTTCGCCACCGATGTCGCCGACAGCGTCATGTCGACGGCGCGCAGCGGGCTGTATCCAGGCAGCATCGCCCTCGATGTCGGCGAGGACAGGCTGGCGCGCTTTTTCCAGAAGCAGGACGACACCTACACGATCTGCCGATCCTTGCGCGAGATGATCACCTTCGCGCCCCAGAACCTCCTGCAGGATCCGCCGTTCTCGCGGCTGGATGTCGTCAGCTGCCGCAATTTGCTCATCTATCTCGAGCCCGAGTATCAAAAGCGGGTGCTCAGGCTCTTCCATTTCGCCTTGCGCGAGGACGGCCATCTTTTCCTCGGGCCGGCCGAGACGATGTCGGGGCTGGAAGAGCTGTTCCAGCCGATCTCGAAGAAGTGGCGGATCTTTCGCCGGATCAAGGCGCCCCACATGTTCGATCGGAACGATTCATCGGCGGACCGGGTCGGCGCGTTCTTCGCCAAGACCGACGAGCCGAAGGTGCGCGCAGTCGAGGTCATGGACCGGGCGCTCCTGGAGCGCTATGCACCGGCGAGCGCCCTCATCGACGAGCGTGGCCGGATCCATTTCCTTCGCGGACCGATCGACGACTACCTTCGCCCGCCGACGGGCGAGCCGGCGTTCGATCTTCTCGCCATGGCGCGCGACGGCCTGCAGGCGCCGCTGCGCTCGGCTCTCCGCCAGGCACTGGAGGAGAATCGCGAGGTCATGACGCTGGCCCGCACCCGTCGCGGCGAGCAGCGCCCGCACGTTCGGGTGGTGGTGACGCCGCTGCGCCGTGATCGCCAGACGGCCGATCGGCTCCTGATCGGCTTCTTCGAGCACGATCCCGAGAAGGACGCCCCCCTGGCGGCCGCGCCCAAGGAAGCGATCGGCGATGGCCACATCCGCTCGGAGCTGGACGATGCGCGCGAGAATCTCCGGCAGTCGGTCGAGCAGATGGAGGCATCGAACGAGGAGCTCAAGGCATCGAACGAGGAGATCCGCTCGATCAACGAGGAGTTGCAGGCATCCAACGAGGAGCTGGAGACGTCGAAGGAGGAGCTGCAGTCGCTGAACGAGGAGCTGAATACGGTCAACAATCAGCTCCAGGCCAAGGTCGACGAGCTCGAGGCGCGCACCGACGACTTGAACAACCTGCTCAACAGCACCGATATCGCCACCCTTTTCCTCGATCGGAAATTGCGCATTCGCTGGTTCACCCCGTCGATGAAGAAGCTGCTCGAGCTCCTGCCGACGGACATCGGCCGGCCCGTGTCGCATTTCGCGCCGCGCTTCAGCGGCGGCAATCTCTTGAGCGACGCGCGCGAGGTTCTCGAGCGGCTGCAGCCGCGGAATGCAGAGGTCGAGGACGATGCCGGGCGCTGGTACATCCGCGTCATCCTGCCCTTTCGCACCGCCAAGGACCGGATCGACGGCGTCGTCATCACCTTCGTCGAGATCACCGATCGCAAGCGGGCAGAAGGCGAACGCGAATTGCTCCTGGGCGAGCTCAATCATCGCGTCAAGAACATCCTTTCGGTGATCCAGGCTCTGGTTCGCCGGAGCGATCCTCGCGCCCAGTCCGTCGAGTCGTTCCGCGAGCAGCTCCTTGGCCGGCTCCAGGCGCTGGCGCGCGCCCACAACCTCGTCCTCAACGCGGAATGGGGAGATATGCAGATAGGGGTTCTGGTGGACCAGGCCGTGGCCCCGTTCCGGTCCCGCGGGACCAACTCGATCACCATCGAGGGAGAACCTCTGTCCATTTCGCCGAAGCATGCGCTGGGGCTGAGCTTCGTGCTGCACGAGCTGGGCACGAACGCGGCCAAGCACGGTGCCCTGTCGGTCGGGGACGGCTGTCTCTCGGTCAACTGGCGCAGGGAGCACTACAAGGGCGGCCGGGGGCTCCGGCTCACCTGGCGCGAGAGCGACGGCCCGCCGCTCCGGCCACCGGAAGAGAAGGGCTTTGGCACACATCTGATCGAGCGTGCCTGCACCCAAGAACTCGGTGGCGAGGTGGAACTCGCTTATCTGCCGACCGGTTTGGTCTGCGAGATCAGAGTCCCGCTGGACTAGACTGGCGGGCCTGCCAGACGCGTGGAGCGGCAACCATGGCTTCGGGACAGGCGAGGAGACCACGCTCACGACCTCGCATACTGGTGGCGGAGGACGATTTCGTCATCGGCATGGATCTGGAGGAGCTGCTCGCGGATGAAGGGTGGGAAGTGATCGGCCCGGCCGCCACGGTGGAGGCGGCGCTCGCGCGGATCGAGGAGGCGGCCCCCGATGCCGCGGTGCTCGATGTCGATCTGGGAGGGGAGCGGGTCGGACCGGTCGCAAAGGCGCTGCGCGCCCGGGGTGTCCCCTTCTTGCTGGTCTCGGGCTACACGCGGTCGCAATTGACCGAGGAGGAGCTCGCCGGCGCCCCTCGGGTGAGCAAGCCCTTCGAGGCCGGGGAGGTCGTCCGTGCCGTCAGGGAGATGCTGGCCTAGAAATCCACCTGCTACTCCGCCGCGATCAGGTGCCGGTCGACCGAGGCCCGGCCCTGCGGGTCCTTGTGGAGGCGGCCGGCCCGCATGATCATGGCGAGGTTGCCCTGGTGCTGGACGAGGGAGACGTCATCGAGCGGGTTGCCCCTGACCAGCAGGAGGTCGGCGATGAAGCCTTCCTTCACGCGGCCGAGCTCGTGGCCCATGCCCATGAGCTCGGCGCCGACCACGGTGGCGCAGCGCAGCGCCTCGGTGGGCGAGTAGCCGAAATGGTTCACGAAGTGCTCGATGTCGCGGGCGTTCTGGCCCATCGGCGTGACGGCGAAGCCGTAATCGCCGCCGATGACGACGCGGATGCCGCGCTTTCTGATCTCGTGGTAGGTGGCGCAGCAGGCGTCGAACTTGCGGTAGAGGTCGAGCTTCTCGCAGACCTCGCGGGAAAGGCCGATGCCCTCGCCTTCCCTCGTGCAGTTGTGGACGAGGCCGAAGGCGGGGCCGACGAAGGACGTGTCCTTGACGCTCTCGAGCAGGTCGAGCGCCTCCTCGTCCGCGAAGTCGCAGTGATAGATGCAGTCGACGCCATGGCGGACGGCCATCTTCACGCTGAGCGACGAGCGGGCGTGGGCCGCCACCTTCTTGCCGAAGCCATGCGCCACCTCGACGACGGTGGCGAGCTCCGCATCGGAGAGCGGGGTGATCTCGGCCCGGGCGTGGCTCACGAACTCGTCGCCCGAGATGTTGATCTTGATCGTGTCGACGCCGTCGCGCACGCATTCCCGCACGACCCGGCGCATCTCGTCGGGTCCGTCGGCGACGAGGCCGAAGCTCTCCAGGTGGATGTGCCGCTTGCGCTCGTCGCCGAGCCCGGCGGTGACGGTGATTTCCGGGCTGCCGGCGCGCATCAGGGGTCCGGCGATCAGGCCCGCATCGATGGCGTTCCGCGCCGTCACCCCGAGGAGCGGCTTGGCCGAGGCGGCCTCGAAGATGCTGGTGAAGCCGTGCTCGAGCAGCAGCCGGCAATTCCTGGCGGTGAGCAGCATGTGCTCCTCGGGCGGGATGAGGCCGAGCTCGAAGGGAGCATTGATCCCGGTGAAGCTAGGATGACAGTGTCCCTCGACCATGCCGGGCATGAGCGTCATGCCGCTGCCGTCGATGACGGTGGCGCCCTCGGCGCCGATCGAGGCGCCGCCCCTGGCGATGCGGACGATGCGCTCGCCCTTGACCTCGACCTCCGCCTCGAAGGTGCCCTCGCCCTCGCCGTCCCAGATCGCGGCGTTGCGGATGACGACCCGCTCCATGACCGGCCTCCCTGCCCTGTTCGTGGACGAGCCTAGCGCAGGTGCCAAGCGGGGAAAATGCCTATCCCGCAGGTGCCCCGGTGGGCGACGGGTCGCCGGGCAGGGCGAAGAGAGCGTCGTCGGGATAGTGGTCGAAGCGGACGGTCGAGGTTCGGAAAACCGGCTCGTCGCGCCAGCCCACCATGAGCGGCCAGCCGTTGCGCGCATAGGCGGTGAACGGGATGACGCCGCAGCCTTCGCGCGCGACCGGCCGGAGCGCCGGCGAGACGCGCTGCATCAGCTCCATCGCGCGCACGATCGGGGCGAGGAAGGGCGTCATCCAGGCGCTGGCCAGAACCTCGCCACAGATCGTCTCGCCGACCTTCAGCACGTGGTAGGTGCTGGCATGGCCGGCGACGGGCGGCCCGGCGCTCCAGTGCTCCAGCACGTAAGGCAGGATGGAGGCACCGTCATCGGCGAGCCCGGCGCGGATGGGTGCCGGCGTCTTGCTGTCCAGCGGATGGACGAGTGCCGATTGCAGCTCGATCAGGTAGCGCTCGCCCTTCACGGTGACGAGGACGCGGTCGTGATCGCTGCCGGTCTCCAGGCGGAGCGGCGTGTCGCCGAGCGTGGCATCGACCAGGATGCCGGCTTGGGCCTCGGGTCCGAGGGCGAGGCCCGACAACAGCAAGAGGCCGGCCAGAACCAGCCGCGAGGTCCGCATCGCTTGCTCCCGCTCGTGTTCGAGGGATGGTGGATCAGGACTCTCGGTCGGTCGAGGCCGCCGTCAGCGCCCGCTCGATCAGCATCGGCACGTGGCGGGTGTGGCGCGCGGGGTCGAAGAGCCGGGCGAGGCGCCCCGCATCGAGCACGGCCGTGATCCTCGGCTCCTCGAGCAGGAGATCGAGCAGGGGCTCCTCGTTCTCCCAGGCTCGCATGGCGCTCGCCTGAACCAGCTCGTAAGCCGCCTGCCGTCCCATGCCGGCATCGACGAGTGCCAGCAGCACGGCCTGGCTGTTGTGGAGGCCGTGGGTGGCGTCGAGGTTCCGCCGCATGCGCTCGGGGTGGACGACGAGCCGGTCCACGAGCCCGGTGAGGCGGGCGAGCGCGAAGTCGGTGAGGATGCAGGAATCGGGGAGCATGACGCGCTCGACCGAGCTGTGGGAGATGTCGCGCTCGTGCCAGAGGGCGACGTTCTCGAGCGCCGGGACGACGGCGGCGCGGATCATGCGGGCGAGGCCGGTGAGGTTCTCGGAAAGCACCGGGTTGCGCTTGTGGGGCATGGCCGAACTTCCCTTCTGCCCGGCATGAAAGAACTCCTCGACCTCGCGCACCTCGCTGCGCTGGAGATGGCGGATTTCGGTTGCCAGATGCTCGATCGAGCCGGCGATCTGGGCGAGCGCGCAGGCGAAGGCGGCGTGCCGGTCGCGCGGGACGACCTGGGTCGATACGGGCTCGACCCGAAGCCCGAGCCGCAGCGCGACGCCGGCCTCGATCTCGGGATCGATATTGGCGAAGGTGCCGACAGCACCCGAGATGGCGCAGGTGGCGATGTCCCGGATCGCCGCCCGCAGCCGTTGCCGCTGCCGGGCGAAAGCGGCATGGAACCCCGCGAGCTTCAGGCCGAAGGTGGTGGGCTCGGCATGAATGCCGTGGCTGCGGCCGATGCAGAGATCCGTGGCGTGCCGGCGCGCACGGGCGGCGAGCACGTCGAGCAGGGCGTCGAGATCGGTCTCGATCAGCCTGCCCGCCTCGCGCAATTGAAGGGCGAGCGTGGTGTCGAGCAGGTCGGACGAGGTCATGCCGAGATGCAGGAGCCGGGCGTCGGAACCGCACAACGCCTCGACATGGGTGAGGAAGGCGATGACGTCGTGGCGGGTGGTGGCTTCGATGGCCTCGACCGCCTCCGGGTCGATCAGCCGGTCCATGCGGGCCGAGGTCGCCCGGCGGAGGCGAGCCACGGCCTCGCCGTCGATCTGGCCCCGCTCGGCCATCATCTCGGCGACCAGAAGCTCGATCTCGAGCCAGAGCGCCAGCCGGTGCTTCGGGGCGAAAAGGGCGGCCATCTCGGGCCGGCTGTAGCGGGGGATCATCAAAAAGCTCCAGGCGAAGTCGGTGTGCTCATAGCAGCGGCTCGCGCCTGCCGAAAGCGCGCTGCCGGGCTTCCCGCGACGATCCCGCTTGGCCGGCGCCCGGCACCGGCCCTACAAGTCGGCGATCATGGCCAGAGAGGCGTCCCTCCGCGCGACCCCGGCCGCCGGGTCCACTTCGGACCGGCGTCGCCGGTTGCCGCTGAGCTGGTTCCTCGCTGCCGTCATCGGGCTCGCCATGCTCATCGCCATGGCGCTCCTGCTCTGGCTGACGCTCGGCACGGCCCGCGACAACACCCGCAACCTCCTGCGCGACAAGGCGCAGCTCGTGCTCACGCTGGTGCGGGCGCGCACCGACCAGTTCCTCGAACCGGCCGAGGCGCTGGCGACCGAGGTGGCCCGGCGGATCGAGACGGGCGAGATCGAGCGCGATCCGCCGGAGGCGCTGATCAAGGCCTTCGGCATTGCCCTTGCCGCCGCTCCCCAGCTCAACGCGGTGAGCTTCGCCGGCACCGACGGCTGGCTGATCACCGTCTTTCGCGAGTCCGGCGGCAAGCTCGGCTGGGACCGGATGCCCTGGGCGGCGGACCCGCTCATTGCCCGGGCGGTGCGTCATTACATCGATGCGGCCAATCCGGTGCCGGGCTGGGCCGCCCCGCTCTACGTCCAGGCCGCCGGGACGACGCTCCTCTACTTCACCCATCCGCTGCGACTGGATGGCGAGTTCGCCGGCTTCGTCACCGGCACGACCTCGGTCGCCAACCTCTCAACCTTCATCGCCTCGATCGACACGCCGGTCCCGATCGGCACCTTCATCCTGTTCGGCCGGGACCGGGTGATGGCGCATCCACAGCTGCGCCGCGCCGGCAGCCTGACCACCGAGAACGAGCCGCTGCCGAGCCTCGCCGAGGTCGACGATCCGGCCCTGGCGACGATCTGGGCGCCGGGCTGGGAGGAGCGGCGGATCAGCGGGCTCGACATCGGTGCCCACTGGTCGACGACCCCTTCCGGGACTTACGTCTATCTCTATGACGAGCTCACCGAGGAGCGCGAGACGCCCTGGCTGATCGGCGGCTACTTCAGGGCCGAGGACATCGGCCAGGAATGGCGGCGGGTGAATATCGCCACGGGCATCGCCGCAGGGCTTCTGGTGCTGAGCCTCGCCGGGGCGGTGCTGCTCGCCCGGCTCCTGGCCCGGCCGGCGACGCAGATCGCCGACACCGCCCGGGCGGTGAGCGCGCTCGAGCTGAAGGGGATCGAGCCGCTGCACGGCTCGCGCATCCGCGAGCTCGACGACGCGGAGCGTTCGCTCAACGCGGTCGTCGCGGCGCTCCGCTCCTTCGTGCGCTATCTGCCGAGCGACCTCGTGCATTACGTGCTGCGCCATCCGGATCGGGATATCGGCGCGCCGCGCCTGCGATCGATGACAATCATGTTCACCGATATCTCCGGCTTCACGGCCCTGGCCGAGAACCTGGAGCCTTCGGCGGTGGGGGCCTTGCTGAACGCGCATTTCGCCGATCTCGAGGCCTGCATCCGCAGCACGGGCGGGACCATCGACAAGTATCTTGGGGACGGTCTCCTGGCCTTCTGGGGGGCGCCGGAGCCGGTCGCGGACCACCAGCGGCGCGCGATCGACGCGGCGCTCGCCATGGCCGCGGTGACCGGCCGCCGCAATGCCGAAGCGGTGCTGCCGCTGCGCCTGCGGATCGGCATCGCCGCGGGCGAGATCCTGGTCGGCGATCTCGGCGCTCCGAGGCGGATGAACTACACGGTGATCGGCGATCCGGTGAACCTGGCGCAGCGTCTGCTCGAAATCGGCCACAGCGCCGCGCCGACACACGAGACGGTGATCGTGACGACGGCCGAGTGCATCGACGCCATCGAGCCCAGGCCCCGGACCCGGCCGCTCGGCCGACACAGCATCCGCGGACGGGTCGGCACGGTCGAGCTCGTCGAGGTGCTGCCGCCGGCCGCCGGTCCGTGAGCCGGCTCGGGACCGCTCTGGCATGGATGGGACGGCAGAGCGGCCCGACCTTTCTCGTCGTCCTCTTCCTCGGCGTGGTGATGCCGCCGCTGGCGCGCTTGATGCAGCCGCTTCTGGTGCCGGCGATCCTCTTGCCCTTCATCGTGGCGCTGGTGCGGCTCGACCTCCTGAGCCTGCGCCGGCAGGTAGCTCGGCCGGTGCTGGTGCTGGCACTGGTGCTCTGGTCGCTCATCGGCTGCCCGCTGCTCATCGCCCTGGTCCTGCGCGTCATGCCGCTCGATCCGGACCTCGCGGCGGTGGTGGTGACGACCGCCGCCTGCGCGCCGCTCATGGCCTCGGGTGCCCTCGCCTTGCTCCTGGGGCTCGACGTGGCGCTCGCCCTTCTCGTCGTCGTGCCGGCGACGGCGCTGGTGCCGTTCACCGTGCCGCCCTTGGCGCTCGGTCTCGCCGGGCTCGTCCTTGACCTGCCGGCGGGCGTGCTGGCGCTGCGCCTGGCCTCGATGGTGCTGGGCTCCACGGCACTCGCCTGGGCGGTGCGCCGGTGGCTCGGGCCCGATCACCTCCTCGCCGCGCGGCCGACGCTCGACGGTCTCGCCGTGCTCGGCCTCGCTGTTTTCGCCGTGGCGGTGATGGACGGGTTCACGGCAACCGCCCTCAGCCGACCGGGGTTGGTCGGCGGCATCGTCCTGGCGGCCCTGGCGCTCAATCTCGGCCTGCAGGCGATCACGATCCTGGGCCTCCTGCCGGTCCTGCCGCTTCGCCTGGCGCTGACCGCCGGTCTCATCGCCGGCAACAACAATGTGGGCCTCGTCCTGGCGGCGGTCATCGACACGGCGTCGCCCACCATGCTGATCTTCGTGGCGGCCGCGCAGTTTCCGATCTATCTCCTGCCCGTCATCCAGAGGCCGCTCTACCGCCGCTGGCTCGAGGAGGAGATTCCAGCATGACGCCCGAAGACGTGCTCGACTTCTGGTTCGATTCACGGAACCGGCCCTTCTGGTTCAAGAAGCGCGCTTCCTTCGACGACGCCGTGCGGCAGCGGCTCGGCGCGCTCCACGAGGCCGCGGCGGCCGGCAGGCTCGAGGCTTGGCGGTCAACACCCGAAGGTGCCGTTGCGCTCGTCATCCTGCTTGACCAGGTGCCGCGCAACATCCACCGGAACACGCCCCGCGCTTTCGCCACCGATCCTGCGGCGCTCGCGGTGGCCAAGGCGGCCGTCGAGGCGGGTTTCGACCGCGATCTCGACACGGACCGCAAGCTCTTCCTCTACCTGCCGTTCGAGCATTCCGAGAATCTCGCCGACCAGGAACGATCGGTCGAGCTCTTCTCCGCCATGGGCTCGGCGAAACACACCGACTATGCGGTCCGGCACCGCGACATCATCGCCCGCTACGGCCGCTTTCCGCATCGCAACGCCGTCCAGGGCCGCGAATCGACAGCGGAGGAGCTGGCGTTCCTGGAGGAGCCGGGCTCGTCCTTCTGAGGACGGGAGGTCAGGGACGACGCAGCCGCTCCCCCGACGCCCGGCGGAACGCCTCGTCCCGGACCAGGCGGGTCAGGAACGTCTCGAGTGGCAGTTCCGGCGCCACGCGCTTGTGGGCGAAGCGCAGGGCCGCCGGCTGGGTGAGCGCCGGCAAGGGGCAGCCCGAGGCCGCGACCTCGGCGAGGCGGATAGGTCGGCTGCGATAGAGAAGCGGCCCGGCGCGGCTGACATAGGCGCCGACGACGGTCGGGGCCGCCACGTCGTCGTCGTCATGCTCGAGCCGCAGGTCCTCGAACTCGACATAGTCGTAATTGACGCCGATCGTCTCGGTCTGGTGCATCCGGACGAGCTGCTCCGGATCGAGCCAGGTCACCGCGACGAAGGCAACTGCACCCGGATGGCGGTGCAGTGTCGCGGGCAAAGCGCCGTAGCGGGTGAAATGCGCCGAGTAGACGACGACGTGATCGAAGAGCACCGCCCGGCTGACCGGGATGTGCCCCGTGAGACCCTTGAACTTTCGGTGCAATTGGGCGGGCGAAGCGTTCGAGCCGAGAGCGAGAACGGCGGTGCGCCCGGCCACGGCGAAAGCCGGCGCCTCGGCGCTATCGGCGAAAACGAAGCGCTCCAGAGGCGTCACGTAAGGATAGTCGACCGCGCGTGGCAACTCGTGCTCGTCGGCGATGGTCGCCATGCTCTTGCTCCAGCAACCGGTCTCCGGCCCACCGGCAGTTTAGGCCGCCGCGGCCTCCGGGCAACCCATAAATGCCACCTCAACCGCGCCCAATACCCTGAATTACAGCATTCACATAGGCCCCGAGCACCAGGATGACGGACGTCATGTAGAAGAACATGAGCGCTATGACGACGCTCGCCATGCTGCCGTAGGTGACGCTGTAATTGGCGAAACTGGCGAGGTAATAGGAGAAGCCGGTGGCCCCTGCCATCAGCACGAGCACGGTGAAGACGACGCCCGGCAGAATGTCGCGCACATGGTGCCGCCGGTTCGGCAGCCAGCGGTGGAGGACGACCAGCGTGACGAAGAGGGCGGCGAGCGCCACCACGTAGCGGGTCACCGTCCAGACCAGACGGTAGGCGATCCCGAGATCGACCCAGTAGGTCACGAGGTTCCACAGGACCGGTCCGAAGACCAGCAGCACCGACATGGCCGGCACCAGAAGGAGCGAGAGCATGACCAGGAAGAAGGTCTGCAGCCGGCGCATCCAGAACGGCCGAAAGCGCGTCACCCGATAGGCGCGGCTGAAGGCGAGGCGGATGGCCTCGATGCCGCTCGAGGCGGCCCAGAGCATCATGAGGACGCTGAAGCCGAGAAACCCGGAGCGCCGCCCGACCACGACCTCGGCCACGACTGGCTCGAGCGTCTCGGCCACCTCGTCGGGCATGTTGTCGAACATGAGGCGGACGATGCGCTGCAGATCGTCCTGCGTGCCGAGCAGGCTGGCGAGGGCGGTGAGAAAGATCAGAAAGGGGAAGAGGGCGAGGAGGGCGGTGAACGAGAGATGGCCCGCCATCACGAACCCGTCCTCGTCCGACATCCGCTTGGCCGCCCGGCCGAGGAGCACCAGCCAGTGCCGCACCCGGCGAACGAGGCCGGTTTTCCCGACCGCGCCCGCAGCGGTGCCGTCGGCCGTCCTGCCTGCCATCGAAGCGCTTTCCGCTGTCGTTCGCACCGGCGCCAGATAAGCCTCTGCCGGCCCGACCTGTCCAGCGCGGCCGGATGGGCAGATGGTGCACGGGCTGACAAGCCAGCGGCGGCTCGCTAGGCTGCATCCCCATCGTCGCAACCCTTCCCGGAAAGGAAACGCCGTGGCGCGAGCGCTCTGGTTGCGCAAGACCGAGACGGGGCAGGCCGCCGAAATAGGTGCGATCGGCGAAGCCGATCTGCCGGAAGGGGAGGTCCTGGTCGACATCGCCTGCTCGACCCTCAACTTCAAGGACGCGCTGGCGATCACCGGTCAGGCGCCGATCGTCCGTTCGTGGCCGATGGTGCCGGGAATCGACTTCGCCGGCACGGTGAGGGAGAGCCGGCACGCGCTCTGGCGGGCGGGCGATGCCGTGATCCTCAATGGCTGGGGCTGCGGCGAGACGCGGCTCGGCGGCATGGCGGAGATCGCGCGCGTGCCGGGCGACTGGCTGGTCAGGTTGCCCGCCGGCTACAGCCTCGCCGATGCCATGGCGATCGGCACGGCCGGCTACACCGCGATGCTGGCGGTGCTTCGCCTCGAGGAGGCCGGAATCGTGCCGCAATCGGGTCCGCTTCTGGTCACCGGTGCGATGGGCGGGCTCGGCAGCGTCGCCATCCTCGTGCTCGCCAAGCTGGGCTTCGAGGTCTGGGCGTTGACCGGCCGGCCGGCCGAGGCGGCCCATCTCGAGGGTCTCGGAGCCGCCGGAATCGTGCCGCGCGAGGAGCTGGCCAAGCCCGGCAAGCCGCTCGCCAGGGAGCGCTGGGCCGGCGGCATCGACGCGGCGGGCAGCCATGTGCTGGCCAATCTCCTGGCCTCCACGAAGTACGGTGGCACAGTGGCTGCCTGCGGCCTCGCCGCTGGCATGGATCTTCCGATGACGGTGGCACCGTTCATCCTGCGCGGTGTGACCCTCGCCGGTATCGACAGCGTCTATGCCGCGGGCGCACGCCGCCAAGAGGCCTGGCACCGGCTCGCCCGGGATCTGCCGGCGGACCGGCTCCGGGCGATCAGCGACACCATCCCGCTCGATGAAGTCGTTGCCAAAGCCCCGGAATTGCTCGCCGGACGGGTGCGCGGCCGGCTGGTGGTGGAGCTCGCCGAGTGAGCCAGCGATGGCGGCCTGCTCGGACCGAATTCAATGCCCGCTTGCCTGATCGGGCCATTGGCGTTCATAATGCAAGGCGAGCAAGGTCGCTCACTGGGCAAGGCGCCGGGGGTCGAATCGGCGCTACCAGCACGATCGGAGGACAAGGATGCCAGTCGGCACCGTCAAGTGGTTCAACAGCACCAAGGGCTACGGCTTCATCCAGCCGGAGAGTGGCGGTGCGGACGTCTTCGTCCACATCTCGGCCGTCGAGCGCGCCGGCATGAGCAGCCTGAACGAGGGCCAGCGGGTCTCGTACGAGGAGCAGCTCGATCCGCGGCGCGGCAAGAAGTCGGCCGAGAACCTGAAGCCGGCCTGAAGGCGGGGCCGACGGAGGAAGCAAGCGAAGGCACCTGACAAAGGGTGCCTTCTTTTTGCCGTCCGCCGATCAGAGCACCAGTCTCAAACGCCGGTCGAAGGTGCAGTCGGCGGGCGTGCTTCCGTCGCTTGCGGCAGAAGCTGCAGCAGGAGCTCGTCCAGCTCACGGGCGCGATGGGCTTGCAGCGCCTCGGGCGTGAGGTCGGGGCCGAAGAAGGCCGGCGCCTCCTCGGCCAGGCCGTGCATGGCCGGAGCCGGCTCGCGCAGCACGTAGCCCTGCCCCCAGACCGTCTCGATGCCGGGCGTGCCCCCGGTGACCGCAGCGATCTTCTTTCTGAGCTTGCAGATGAAGACGTCGATGATCTTCTGCTCGGGCTCGTCGCGGCCGCCATAGAGGTGATCGAGGAAGGTCTCCTTGCTCAAGGTGGTGCCACGCCGCAGCGCCAGAAGCTCGAGAATGGCATATTCCTTGGCCGTGACCCTGATCGGCACCTCGTCCACCGCGACGGTGCGGGCGGCGAGATCGAGAGTCAGCCGGCCGATCCGGATCTGCGAGGCGGCATGCCCCCTCGCCCGCCGCACCGCGACCCGCAGCCGCGCCAGCAACTCGCGCTTGTCGAAGGGCTTGGTGAGGTAGTCGTCGGCGCCGTCGTCGACCATGAGCCGAATTCTCTGGTCCCGGTCGTCGAGGCTGGACAGGATCAGCACCGGGACGGTCGAGCCCAGGGCGCGCAAACGACGCAGGACCTGCGTCCCGCTGATGTCGGGGAGCTGCAGATCGAGGATCACGGCATCGAACTCGTAGTGCCGGGCGAGCTCCAGGGCGTCGGCCCCGAGATCGGTGCTCTCGACGATGCAGTCGTCGCTTTCGAGCACGGCCTCCAGAAGCGAGGTGGAAACCGGATCGTCGTCCACTACGAGCACGCGCATCAGCCTCTCCAGTCAGGTCGTGTGCCAGGATTTTGGCAACCATAGCGCGATTTTTTCGAATTGCCATCCCTTGATGCGCGAGACCGACCGAATGCCCTCTCCAGGCGGGCGGACGCTGCGGCGGATTCGCTCGACGGGCGCGGCCGGGACTGCTAACGCCGAGGGAAGGCGCCCTTCAGACGCGCCGAAGGAGACCTCGAATGCTGAAGGAATTCAGGGAGTTCGCGCTCAAGGGTAATGTTCTCGACATGGCGGTCGGCATCATCATCGGCGCCGCCTTCACGACCGTCGTGAGCTCGCTCGTCGACGACGTGCTGATGCCGCCGATCGGAGTGATGCTGGGTGGCATCGATTTCAGCGATTACTATCTGCAGTTGACCGATCTGGATCAGGACTACCCGTCGCTGCAAGCGGCGCGCGATGCCGGGGTCACCGTCATTGGCTACGGCAACTTCCTCAATGCGGTCATCAAGTTCGTGATCGTCGCTTTCGCGCTCTTCATTATCGTCAAGAACATCAATCGCGTGAAGAAGGCGATGGAGCGCGAGGAGGAGAAGAAGGCGGATGTGGCCCCGCCACCGCGCCAGGAGGTGCTGCTCGCTGAGATTCGCGACACGCTGCGCGAGCGTGCGGGGCAGGTCTGAGGTCGAGAGCCCCATCCGTCCTGGCGGCGATCAGGGTCGCGCTTGCGGTTCGGCGGTCGCGCGATAGGCGGGGAAATAGCCGGCGAGTGCCAGTTCGGCCGGTGCTTTGCCGAGCTCCACCGCCCGGACCGAGGTGAGCGCGTCATAGGCTTCGGCCTCCAGCACTACGCGGATCGTGCGGTAAGGCTGCGTCAGGCTGGAGAAGCCCGTCTTGAAGTGCATGACGGCATCCTCGCCGCCGCCGACCCCGCCGCCCAGATGCAGGACGCGGTTGCCGCGCGCCTTGGCCCAGAGACGGGCATGATGAAGCAGCAGGCTGAAAGGCGACTGGCGGACGAAGCGGCTGTCCGAGCCGCCGAGATGGGCCTGGACGATGCCGTCACACTCGAAGAAGAGGCAGGCGGCGGCCACCTCGCCGGAGGCGACGCGGACGAGGGCGACGTGCAGGTTCGCGGCCAGGCGTCCGAGCCCCTCGAAATAGGCCCTGTCGAAGCGATACTGCTCGGCTGCCGCGGTACGCTCCAGCATGGCGGCGTAGATCGGCAAGAGATGCGGCAGCCCTTCGGCGAGGCCGACGACGGTGGCGGTCTGGCCCAGCCTCTGGCACTTGTTGATGGTGCTCTGGTGACCGCGACGGGTGCCCGACCACAGCTTCTCGACCGGCAGCGTCAGGTCGATGGCGACGGTCGGGCTCGTGGTCTGGGTGCAGCCCGACATGGTGAAGCTGGCGGGCAGCGGGTCGAGCAGGGGGTGCGTGCGCAGGAAGAGCGAGCAGGCCCGCCGCGCCCGGAGCCCGGCACAGAGCGCGGCGAGCGCGTCCTCGATGAAGGGAGGATCGACCCGCGCCGCCCGGCTCGCGATCGGCCCCGGATAGCCGTAGGGTGACGCGGCATCCTTGAGCCCGGCGCCGTTCCCGCCGAGCGGCGGGCAATCCCGCAGCAGGATCGGCGCGAGGAAGACGAGCTCGCCTTGCCGTGCCCAAAAGGCCAGCGCCTCGGCCCCGGTTCGCCGCGCCTCGACGGCGACGTAGTCGGGCAGATGGTAGAGATCGTGCGGCATTGAATCGAGCAGCGCCGGCCAGGCCGGGTCGTCGGGAAGGAGGAATCCCGCTGTCGGGCCCGGGCGGGCGCGTCGGGCGGCGGTGCCGGTCACGCCACGCGGTCGCTCGGCCAGAGCCGCGGGAACGGCACCGGATCGCCGAAGTCCGGATCGCCGTTCGGCAGGCGTCGGCAGAGCAGCTCGTCCGC
Organism: uncultured Geminicoccaceae bacterium; assembly: GCA_964402505.1. Taxonomy (GTDB): domain Bacteria; phylum Pseudomonadota; class Alphaproteobacteria; order Geminicoccales; family Geminicoccaceae; genus SLRI01. Next base: position 11,578 of record CAYOCP010000037.1, on the reverse strand, counting down.
GATCCGCACCGGTTGGCCCTTGGGATCGAGGTAGCGGCGATAGCGGTTGGCCGCGTCCTGCAGATGCACGGCGAGGGCCAGACGCGGCAACGACGACCGGTTCGGCAGACTGGCATGCAGCGTCCAGCAGTGGTGAAAGCTGACCTGCCCCTTCTTCAGGATGATCGGCCGGCGCTCCACGCGGTGCCCCCGGGCGCGGAAGCGCGCCTCGACCGCGTCGAGATCGGGATCGTTGAAGAAGCGGGTGTGCTCGAGGTCGTCCCAGCGATGACTGCCGTCGATGACGACGAGCGGGCTGCGGTCAAGATCGACGTCGTGGAAAGGGATCCATGCGGTCAGCATGTCGTCGGAGGCGCAGGTTCCCCAATAGGCATGGTCGGCGTGCCAGCCAACCGCCGTCGCCCGCTCCGGTCCGGCCGCGCCGGGTGCCATGGGCGCTTTGTGGACGAGCTGGTCGTCGAGCAGACGGATCTCGGTGGTGCGGGCGAGGCCGGCGGCGATGGCGCCGATCACCGGCGTTTCCACGAGCGCGCGTATGGCGTCACTCTGCAGCGACACGAACTCGTTGTTGCGAATCGGCAATCCCTCGCCCTCACGCCAGTCCCTGAAGGCTCCCTGCACCGGCAGCGCTCGATCGCGCTCGCCCGCGTAGAACCGCTCGGCACCGCGGGCGGCGGCATCGAGCAGCGCTTCGGGCAGGACGACGGGCGAGACGAACCAGCCATGCTGGTCGTAAAAGGCAACGTCCGCATCGCTCGGCCGGAAGTCGGTGAGCGGTGCGGCGGACGCCTCGACGGCGGCCATTGGCGAGCTGGACATCGGTCGTTCTTTCGAGAGTGGTTGCTCGGTCTCGCAACGGGCGTGGCCGACGACGTGGTCGAATCGATCCTGGGGAGCCGGCGATTCGGATATCCTGGATCTTATCACTTCCTGTATTTACGTCATCTGTCGGACCATTTTACATCGTCTTGCTCGTGGGAAGATCTCACCCGTTCGCCGGGCGGCGCGCGAGACCGCTCGCTGATCGAGCGGCAGCGGTCTGCCGGCGGCGTCGGTGGCTCGCTGCGGTAGGCAGGAAAGTAGCCGCTCGCCTCGAGGTCCGAGACGGCGACCCCGAGGGCGGCGGCCCTGGCTTCGGTGAGCTCGGCATAGCGGTGCGGGTCGAGCACCGCGCGCAGTGTGCGGAAGCGGGCTCGACCGGCACCGAAGCTCGCCTTGAAGCGCATCACGCCGTCGTCGCGCCCGCCGACACCCCCTCCCAGATGGACCGCCCGGACTCCGGTCGCATGCCCCCAGGCGACGAGCTCCCAGATGAGCAGTCGATCCGGCGAATGAGCCAGGGCTGCCGTCCTCGTCCCGCCAACCAGCGTCTGCACGAGGCCGCCATGGTGGCTGACCAGGGTCGCCGCGATCGGCGCCCCCTGCTGCTCGATGATCCAGACGTCGAGATGCGCTGCGAGCGGCGCCAACGTGCGGAAATAGGCGCCATCCAGGCGCTCGTGTCCGGCAGCGTCGACACGCTCCATGGTCTCGTCGTAGACCCGCTCGAGCCAGGGCAGGCCGTCCATGAAGGCGATGCGACGGGCGCGCATGCCGGTTCGCGCGGCCTTGGCGATCTGCTGACGGCGCCTGCGACTCACACCCGACCAGATGGTGTCGAGGTCGGCATCGAGCTCGATCAGCACGGTTGCCCAGGCACGCTCCGTCAGGTTCGGCGAAGCCTCGATTGGCGGCAGGGCGTCGAGGCAGGGATGATTGCGCAAGAAGGCGCTGACCGCGCCGCGCTCCCGCAGCCCATCGAGGAAGGCGGCGAACGCACGTTCATGAAAGCGCGGTGCCGCTGACCCCGCCGAGGCAATCGGACCGGGATAGCCATACGGCGAAACGATGTCGGACGCACCCCCCTCCGCCCCGAGCCCTCGATGGCCGGCACACCGGGCGATATCGGGAACGAACCAGAAAGCATCGCCCTCGGCATAGTGGAACGCCGCCGGACGGCCGCCTATCCGCCGAGCCTCCGCGCCGACATACTCCGGCCGATGATAGATGTCGTGGCGGAGCCTCGCCAGCGTAGCGGGCCAGAGCGGGTCGTCGTGGAGCAGCCAGCGGCCACGCGGCTCGCCCTTGGCCTTCCGGTGCTTGCTGCGCACGATGCTTCGCTCCGCCGTCGCCGTCCGTGTGCGGGCCTGACCTATCATGGCGAAGGTTTCGAAATCGTAAGATGAATCGGCAATTCAGGAAGACCGGGCCGCCGGCACCCTCCGCTACGTCCTGCGTCGGCCGAGGGCTGCCCACGCAAGATCGGCGTCGGCGCGGAATGGCCGCCGCCCGCCTGCTCGAGCTCCGGGCTGCCCATGAAGGTCGAGAGGTCCTTGCCGCCGGTCGGCACGGTCGCGGAGGTGTCGCCAAGGCCGCGCAGCGTACGCCAGAGGATCCAGAGATCGAGCCCGGGGCCGATCGCGCGCACATAGGTGAGGTCGTGCTCGAATCGCGCTTCCCAGGAAAGGAGGTTGCGGCCCGCCACCTGGGCGAGGCCGGTGATTCCCGGAAGAACCTTGTGGCGACAGCGCTGGCGGGCGTTGTAGCGGGGCAGATACTCGATCAGGAGCGGCCGCGGACCGATCAGGCTCATCTCGCCCTTGAGCACGTTCCAGAGCTGCGGCAGCTCGTCCAGGCTGGTCCGGCGCAGCAAGAGCCCGAACGGGGTCAGCCGGTCGCCATCCGGCAAGAGGGCGCCCGAGGCGTCGCGCGCATCGGTCATGGTGCGGAATTTGGCCAGGCGGAAGAGCCTGTCGTCCCTGCCGATCCGCTCCTGGCGGAAGAGCACGGGCGCGCCGAGCCGCCAGCGCACCACACCGGCGACGACGAGCATCAGGGGCAGCAGGAGAACGGTCAGCGGCACGGCCACACCGAGATCCAGCAGGCGCTTGCCGTAGCGAAAATAGAGGGATCGGGGCGGGTTGATCTCTTCCATCGCTCTACGCCCTTTGGTAGTGCATCGCTGCGGCGTCGCGAGCGTCGCTGGCCGAGGTCTCGGGATGGACGATGCGCGGTGGCTGCGATGCGACGATGCCGGGTGGACGGATCTGCTCGCCTCGGCCGGTCCGCACGACATCTATCACCTGGCCGGCTACCACCGGGTTGCCGAGGCGTCGGGCCTGGGCGAGGCGCGACTGCACGTGGTGGCCGATGACCGGGGCTGGATCGCCCTGCCCCTTCTCCTCCGTCCGATCGAGAGTATGGCCGGGCGGAGCGACGCAACCTCGGTCTACGGCTATGCCGGCCCGATCACCTCGGCGAGCGGTGTCACGCCTCACCTCGTGGCGGCCTTTCGTCGAACTCTGGTCCAACGGCTCCTCGAGCGCGCTGCGGTCGCCGTCTTCTCCCGGCTGCACCCCCTGCTCGAACAGGCGCCGCTCCTCGCCGGCTTGGGCGAGATCGAGCGGCTGGGCAGCACCGTCTCGATCGACCTGCAGCAGCCCGAGGAGGTGCAGCTCGGAGCCTATCGCGGCAACCACCGACGCGATCTCGCGCGGCTCGAGCGCAAGGGCTACCGCACCACGCTCGGCGAAGCTGCGGGCCGCATGGATCGATTCGTGGCGCTCTATCACGAGAACATGCGTCGCGTGCACGCGCAGTCGCGCTATTTCTTCGATGCCGCGCATTTCAACCGTCTGGCCGAGGCGCTGGGGCCGGCGCTCACCCTCGCCATCTGCTGCTTCGACGGGGAGATCGTCGGTGCCGGGCTGTTCATGCGGCACGGACCCATCGTGCAATATCATCTGAGTGCCGTCTGCGACCGTCACGCGGCGGCGGGACCGGCCAAGCAGATCATCGATGCGGGCCGCCGCCATTTCCGGCAGGCCGGCGCCGAGGTCCTGCATCTGGGCGGCGGCCGCGGTGGCGCCGAGGATTCGCTCTTTCATTTCAAGGCCGGCTTCGCCACCCACCGCCACGCCTTCTCCGTCTGGCGCTGGATCATCGACGCGCCCGTCTACCGAGCGCTGAGTGCCGAGCGACCCGCCACCGCGTTCTTCCCCGCCTATCGCGGCTGAGCCGGCGTTCGCGTTCCCCTGCATGGCGGCGGCCCTCACAGCCGCATGGTGGCGAGAATGGTGGCGTTGACATCGCGGTCGTCGAAGCGCTCCTCGACCAGCCGCCGACTGGCGAGGCCCATGGGCAGCGCCAGCTCGGGCGCCGCCGCGAAGCGACGCATGGCGGCGACGAGCCCCTCGATGTCGTGCTTGGCGACGAGAAAACCGTTCTCACCGTGACGGACCGTCTCGCGGCAGCCGGGTGCGTCGGTGGTGATGATCGGACGGCCCATCGCCATCGCCTCGAGGATCGAGCGCGGCACTCCCTCCCGGTATGTGGAGGGCAGAACGAAGACGTCCGTGTCTTCGATGACCGGGCGCACATCGTGAACGGTGCCCAGATAGTCGATGATGCCCTCCCTCCGCCATGCCTCGACCTGCTCAGGCGCCAGGGCTCCGGGCGCGCTGTCGAAGCCGCCGAGAAGGGCGAAGCGGGCCTTGGGAAACTCGGCTTTCACCCGGCGCGCGGCCTCGGCATAAGCGATCACGCCCTTGTCCTTGATCAGCCGGCCCACCAGAAGGAAGCTCGGCCGGGCGAGCGGCGGCGGCGCGTAGGCGAAACGGGCGAGGTCGATGCCGATGCCATTCAAGAGAACGAGCTCGTGCCGTCGTGGCGCCAGTCGCCGCCGGCGCAGCAGGTCACGATCGTCCGGGTTGAGCACGAAGGTGGCGTTGGAGAGCGAGAAAGCGAGCCGGTAGAGCGGCTGCTGGACGGCGCGCAAGAAGCGCCGGCGCCGTTCGCCGCCGTCGCCGAAGGCGTAGCCCATGCCCTCGACCATGGTGAAGATCCGCCCGACCCTGGCGAGGCGGGCGGCGAGCGCCCCGTACGCCATCGGCTTCATGGTGTAGGCGAGCAGCATGTCCGGACGGAGATCGGTGAAGATCCGGCGCAGGGCCAGCACGCTGCCCATGTCGCGTAACGGGTTCAGGCCCGTACGGTCGAGCGGCACCTGGTGAAACCGAGCGCCGCGCGCATCCAGATCGGCCACCACGAGCGGATCGCGATCGGCGGCGCAACCGATGACCTCATGGCCGCGGGCGACCATGGCGTCGATCAGCCGACCGCGGAACTGTGTCAGGCTGACACCGACGCAACCGAGCAGCGCAACTCGCAAGTGAGGATCTCCAGGCTTTGGCTGGCCTGCCGGGTGGCGGCGCTCAGGCGGTGTAGTAGGCGGTGGCCGGATCGCGGCGCGCCGCCGTGTCCTGCAGGACGGTGCCGATCAGCGGCGCGCGGGCGAGATCGAGGCGGCCGAGCACGTCCAGAAGCTCGTCGCGCCGCGTCTTGCCGAGCCGTGCAACCAGCACCGCGGCATCCACCATGGGGGCGAGCGACTGCGCATCCGAGACCGCGAGAACCGGCGGCGTGTCGACCACCACGAGCTCGAAGCGCGTGCGCAGCGCCGTCAGCACGTCGGCCATGACCGTCGATTGCAGGATGCGCTGCGGGTCGATCTCCGGCCCCGCCAGCTCGGTCAGGATGCGCAGCCGCGTGCGGGGATCGAGCAGCAGGCGGCCCGGGCCACGACCGGACTCGGTTGCGAGATCGACCAGCGCCCACCGGCTCTCCAGGGTCGGATCGACGGCGAGAAGGGAGCGCCGCATGTCGGCATCGAGAAAGAGCGTGCGCAGGCCACTGGAAGCGGCGAGGGTGGCGAGGCCCAGGGCGACGGTGCTCTTGCCTTCCCCCGGCAGGCTCGAGGTCACCATCACCACGCGGCTGCTGCCGATGGGTGCCGTCTCGCCGAGAATGGCGACCAGGAGCCCCTTGAGCCGTTCCGCCGGCATCGAGAGCGGCCGGTCGCGCAGGTAATCGAGCGGACCCGCGTGGCCGCGGCCGCTCGGAACCCGCGGCATGAGCGTCAGGGTGGCGAGGCCGGTGGCCGCCTCGACGTCGCGCGGGCTGCGGAAGATGTTGGCGCGGTGCTCGACCAGATGCGCCGCGGCGGCGCCGAAGAGGAGACCGGCGAAGCCGCCGATCACCAGCATGACCTTGGTGTTGGGCGAGCTCGGCCGGGTCGGCACGGCGGCCTTCTGCACCAGCCGAACACCGGGATCGATCATCGAGAGGCGGGCCGAGGTCGCCATCGAGCCGCGCAGGAACTCCTCGTAGAGGTTGCGGCTGGCGGCTGCCCGGCGCTCGAGCTCGGCGAGCTCGAGGCGCGCCTCGCTGGCGTCCACCGCCTTGGCCTCGAGCGATCCGAGCAACCCTGTGAGCGTCTGCCGCTCGTCCTCGAGCAGGGCCAGCTCGTCACGCTCGAGGGCCACGCGACGACCGAGCTCGGCGCGCAGCCGGCCGCGAACCGCATCGGCCTCGTTGCGAAGCGCCACGAGCTCGGGGTGACGGTCGCCGAGCGTCGCGCCGAGCTGGGTGATGCGCTGCCTGAGCGCCGTCTCCTCGTCGAGCAGCCGCTGGATCGCCACGGAGTCCTCCAGCTCCGCGACCAGGGCCGGGGTTTCGCCCCGAGACAAAAGCTGGTCCAGCCGCTCGACCTTGCGCGCCTGGGCGGCACGTGCCGCGGCGTTGTCGAGCAACCGCTGCTGCAGCATGGCGAGCCGCTGGTCGACGGCCGCATCGCCGCTCAGGCCGGAGCGCCGGAGATAGGCCGTGATCGCATCGTCGGCGGCCCGCACGTCGTCGCGCAGCAGGGCCGCCCGATCCTCGAGCCGGGTCGCCGCCTGCTCCACCTCGGCGCGGCGCTCCGCCGTCTGCTCGCTGATGAACTGCTCGACCACCCGGTTGGCGACGGTCGCCGCCTTCTGCGGATCGTTTGAGCGAAAGGCGACCGCGAGGATCGAGGAGGTGCCTTGCGGACTCACCTGGAGCCGCTCGTCGAATGCCTCGATCGCCCTCTCGTTCGCCAGGGCACGCCGCACATCGTTGCCGGATGTCGTATCCGGGCGCAGACCTGCGGCCAAGGGCTCGAGCCAGGTGACCGCCTCGGCACGCCGCAGGAACCAGTCGCCGAGACCGGCGATCAGCCCGCCATCCGAGCCTTCGGGCGGAACGAACTCGCCGTCGGCCTGAAGATCGAGCGTATCGACCAGCCGCTGCGCCAGCGGCCGCGAGGTGAGATACTCGATCTGATCGTCGAGGCGCTGCGGCCGTCTTGCGGCACCGAGCGGGCTCTGGACCCCGTCCTCCGTTTGGCTCAGAACCGCGAGCTTGGCCACCGCGACGAACTGGCGCTCGGCGGTGAAGGCGAGAGCCGCGCTGATCGCCACAGCCGCGAGGATGATGGCGCCGACCAACCATCGGTGCCACCAGAGCGGCATCAGCAAGAGGGCGAGACTGGCCTCGGCCGCCGGCGGCTCGCCCCCGGCGGGCCGGCGCAGTCTCTCTCCCTGGCGTGCCGGCACAGGATAGGGTCCGGGCAAGGATTCGACGGGAATGGGGGAATGGGTCATCGGCGGCGACCCCGGACGCTGATCCAGTGGGAGACGATCGCTTGGCGGCGGCGGGACGCCCGGGTCATGCGCCGAGCCTCGCCATGCCGGAAGGCGCGAGCACGGTCGGGCCGTGGCCGACCAGCTCGGGTCTGGCGCGGGCGGCGGCCGCGACGGGAGGATGCTCATCCCAGACCCCGGCTTCCGCCATGCTCGGGACGAGCTCGGCGACGAGGCGGCGCGCCGTCGCCTCGTCGTGACGGCGTGCGGCCTCGATCAGCAGGTCGAGGCGGCGGCAGACCAGCGGCAACGGCAGCGGCCGCGAGATCGCCGCCAGCACCCCGTCGGCCGGGGTCGCGATCAGCGTCTCGTCGGAATAGAAGAGCTCCTCGTAGAGCTTCTCGCCCGGCCTCAGGCCGATGAGCTCGATCTCGATGTCGCGCTCCGGCTCGAGTCCGGTCAGCCGAATGACCTGCCGGGCCACGTCGATGATCCGGACGGGATCCCCCATGTCGAGGACGAAGATCCGGCCACGGTCGGCACGGCCCGCCTGCAGGCCCGCCGCCGACGCGCGCAGGACGAGGCCGACCGCCTCCTTGATCGACATGAAGTAGCGCGTGACCTCGGGATGCGTCACGGTCACCGGCCCGCCGTCGAGCACCTGGCGACGGAAGAGCGGGACGACCGAGCCGCTCGAGCCCAGGACGTTGCCGAAGCGCACGATCATGAAGCGGGTAACGGCGAAGCCGGTCCGCGCCATCGCCCAGTCGAGGCTCTGGCAGTAGAGCTCGGCGATTCGCTTGGTGGCGCCCATGACGTTGATGGGATTGACGGCCTTGTCGGTGGAAACGTGCACCATGGCGAGCGCTTCCACCGCCGCCGCGGCATCGGCCACATTGCGGGTGCCGAGGACATTGTTGAGGATCGTCTCGATCGGATTCCCTTCGCAGAGCGGCACATGCTTGAGCGCCGCGGCGTGGAACACGACCTCCGGTCGATGCACAGCGAACACGCGACGCAGGGCCGCCGTGTCGCGGATGTCGACAATGCGCGACACCAGCCTCACGCCACTGGCTCGGGCGACGTTCCCGACCTCCTGCTCGATGGCGTAGAGGTTGAACTCGCCGCGATCGAGGAGGACCAGCTTCGCCGCCCGCAGGCCGACGATCTGTCGGACCAGCTCGCTGCCGATGCTGCCGCCGGCCCCGGTTATCAGAATGCAGCGGCCGACGACCAGCCCCGCCACCTCTTCGTCGTCGAGCGTGATCGGCCGCCGCCGCGTCAGGCGCTCGACACTGAAGAGGTCGTCCAGCCCATCCGCGGGCACCTCGACCCGCCGCGGTATCTGCACGACGCCGAGGCCGACGCTGCTGGCCTGCTCCAGGAGTCGGCGGCGTTGGCGCTGGTCGAGCGCCCGGCTCGCGATCATGAACTGCGGCGAGGCACCCCGCCGCCCAAGCCGGGCGACCACGGCCGGCAGGTCGGCGGAGGTGCCGAGGATCGGCACGCCGTGCAGGTTGCGGCCACGAAAATCACCCGTATCGTCGATCACTCCGACAGGTCGGAACGGTGCGCGGCTGTCGATCTGCAGGGAGTGGAGGTAGGTCTCGGCGTCCCGGTCGGCACCCCAGATGAGCACAGGGGCCGGCTCGGCGAGCCGATCGAAGGCGCCGAGCCTGAGCCCGCGACGGCGCGCGGCCTGATAGAGCAGGCGCGAGCTGCCCAGCAGCACGATCAGCACCAGAGCCTGAATGATCGGCACCGAGCGGGGGACCGCCGCCGCCCGATCGATGATGAACATGACAATCAAAAAAAGCAGCGAGGCGAAGGCGACGGCCCGGGCCAGCCCGACGAGCTCACGCCAGGCCGCGAATCGCCAGATCTGCGTGTGAGTGCGGCAGACGAGAAAGGCGCCGCCGGCCGTCACCATGGCCACCGCCGCGGCGACACCGAGGTCCAGAAGCCCCCAGTCGGCCAGGCTTTCGGCGCCGAGCCGGAGGTACATCGCGGCGAGGAAGGCGAAGCCGGCGAGCATCGTGTCGTGGGTCAGGATGAGCAGGGGCTTGGCGCGCGCCGCTGCCGACCCGCTCGTGCCAAGCAGGGCGCCGACGACCGGGGTTTGAAGGGGAGATGGAGTCACCATTGCCTCAACGCGCACGTTCCTTGTCGAATCGTCAATCAATGGTTAATATTTCCTACCCGATGTTCACTTGTCACGAAATGTGTCGATTTTCTTTACATCTTTAACAGCTTCGTCCTTTCGACTTTTTCCGATGAACCTTGTCACTTTTTTTAACGTTTCGTTCATACACAATACCCTATTCATTTGGGGAGGGACACGCTTCGATATGAGTACTATAGTGCAGCGAAATTCGTCGAGGAATTGACCATGCGGCGCTCTACCCAACAAAAGCGGGCTGCGTCCTCGCTCCGTGATGCGGGCCGGCGACCGGACGCGCGGGCCGGCCGCCCGGGACATCGGATCGGAGCACCGTCATGACAGGCCTCGCCAGCCAGCCCGCCCCCGTCCGTCCGTGCCGCCCACCGGCAGCCGCCGTGTCGAAGGGCAGGATCTTCCTGTCGCCGCCGCACATGTCGGGTGACGAGCTCACCCTGCTCCACGAGGTCTTCGCTACCAATTACGTCGCACCTGCCGGTCCCATGATCGGCCGTTTCGAGACGGCGATGGCGGCCCTGACAGGTTTTCACCATTGCCTCGCCCTTGTGAGCGGCACCGCCGCCCTGCACCTCGCGCTCCGCCATCTCGGCGTTGGTCCGGGCGATCTCGTGATCGCCGCCGATCTCACCTTCATCGGTGGCGTGGCACCCATCGCCCAGCTCGGCGCCGAGCCGCTCTTCGTCGACGCCGATCCCGGGACCTGGTCCATGGACCCGTGTCTCCTGGCCGAGGCGCTGGCGTCCTGCGCCAGGCGCGGCCGACTGCCCAAGGCGGTGGTGCCCTGCGACCTCTATGGACAGTCCTGCGATCTCGACGCCCTGCAGGCCGCGGCCGATGCTTACGGCATTCCGCTGATCATCGATTCGGCCGAGGCGCTGGGAGCCACCTACAAGGGCCGGCATGCGGGCAAGGGGGCGCTGGCGGCCCTCTTTTCATTCAACGGCAACAAGATCGTCACCTGCGGCGGCGGCGGAGTGCTCGCTTCCGACGACGCGGGACTGATCGAGCACGCGCGCACCCTCTCCCAGCAGGCGCGCCAGCCGGTGCCGCATTACGAGCACGTGGAGCTCGGCTACAACTATCGCTTGAGCAACGTGCTGGCGGCGATCGCTGTCGGACAACTGGCCCTGCTCGACGACCGCATCCGGCGACGCCGCGCCGTGCTCGCCGGCTATCGGCAGCGCCTCCATGGCCTGTCGGGCATCACCTTCATGCCCGAAGCCGATTACGGCCGGGCCAATGGCTGGCTCACCTGCGTCCTGATCGAGCCTGGCGCCTTCGGCGCCGATCGCGAGACGGTGCGACTGGCGCTGGAGGCTTGCGACATCGAGGCCCGGCCGCTCTGGCGGCCGATGCATCTGCAGCCGGTGTTCGCCGGTGCCGCCTGCATCGGTGGTGCCGTCGGCGAGACGCTCTTCGAGCGGGGCCTCTGTCTGCCCTCGGGCTCGGCGCTCGGCGAATTCGACCTCGATCGCATCTGCGAGGTCATCCGGGGATGCGCGAGGCCGTGAGCGGGAGCGACGGAGCGCAACTCCGCCCGGTTGCCGCGGGCGCGGCGAGCCGCATTGGTCAAGAGCCCCTCGCCGCCACGGTGGTGCATGTGGCGACCAATCTCGAGCTGGGCGGGGCACAGCGCATGCTGCTGAAGCTGATCGCTGCCGGCGTCAGCCGGGCGGCGACCACGCATGTGGTCACGCTCATGCCGCCGGGTCGGCTCGCTCCCGCCTTCGAGGGCTGCGGCGTCCGGCTGCACAGCCTGAATCTGCGGCGTGGCGGCATCTCACCCTTGGCCGCCATCCGCCTCGCTCGCCTCATGCGGCAGCTCTCGCCCGATCTCGTCCAGGGCTGGATGTATCACGGCAACCTCGCGGCGAGCGCGGCGCTGGCGCTGCCGCTCCCCTCGGGACGAAGCCGCGCG
>CAYOCP010000036.1:0-39402 GCA_964402505.1 uncultured Geminicoccaceae bacterium | reverse complement strand
GAGGCGCTGGCGGGCGAGCCCTTGCCGGACCATCTCGACCTGCCGCTCGGCCCGGCGCTGGCGCAATGCTGCGGCGGGCACGTGACGCTGCGGCTTCGGCATCTCGTACCGGCCGACCGGGCAGCACTGGCTGCGCGCCGCGCGGCCTGGCAGGCGGGCCTGCCGCGGGTCGTCCTCTTCGGTGCCGGCCATGTGGGTCGGGCCGTGGTCGCGGCCCTGGCACCCTTGCCCTGCCGCGTCCTCTGGCTGGACAGCCGTCCGGGCCAGCTGCCGGCGGCGGCACCAGGGTTCGTCGAGACCCTGGAGACCGCCGATCCGGCCGCCTTCGCGACGGCGCCGGGCGACCTCGTGCTGGTCATGACGCACAGCCACCCGCTCGATCTCGCCATCGTCGAGGCGCTGCTGCGGCGGGACCGCTTCGCCTGGCTCGGGCTGATCGGTTCTGAGACCAAGCGGCGCCGCTTCGAACGGCAGCTCGCAGCCGTTGGGCTCTCGGCCGCCCGGCTCGTCTGCCCGATCGGCGTCGCCGCCATCACCGGCAAGGAGCCCGCCGTGATCGCCGCCTCGGTGGCCGCACAGCTGCTCGTCGCCATGGAAGCCCTGGGCCACGGACGCCTTGGCCCGGCACCAGCAGAACAGGAGCGTCGCCCGATGCACGTCGTTCGATGACCGTGGCCCGGCTGGTTCTCTCCGGCATCCGCAAGGCCTATCCGGGCGTGCTCGCCAATGACGACGTGGCGCTCACCATCGGCCAGGGCGAGATCCACGCGCTGCTCGGCGAGAACGGCGCCGGCAAGTCGACCCTGGTGAAGATCATCTACGGCGTGCTCGCACCCGACGCCGGCGAGATCGAATGGGAGGGCCGGGCGGTCACGATTCCGTCGCCACATGCCGCGCGCTCCCTCGGCATCGGCATGGTGTTCCAGCACTTCTCGCTCTTCGATGCCCTGACGGTGCTGGAGAACGTCGCCCTCGGCCTCGATGCGAAGCTCGACCGGAAGACCCTGGCCCAGCGCACCACCGAGGTCTCGGAGGCCTACGGCCTGCCGCTCGACCCGCACCGCGAGGTGCACGAGCTGTCGGTCGGCGAGCGGCAGCGGATCGAGATCGTCCGTTGCCTTCTGCAGAGCCCCCGGCTCCTGATCATGGACGAGCCGACCTCGGTCCTGACCCCGCAGGAGGTCGAGCGGCTCTTTTTGACCCTTCGCCAGCTCGCCGCCGAAGGGGTCTCGATCCTCTACATCAGCCACAAGCTGCACGAGATCGAGGCGCTCTGCGACGCCGCCACCATCATGCGCGGCGGCAAGGTGGTGGCGCATTGCGACCCCCGGACGGAGACCGCGCGCAGCATGGCGGAGCTGATGGTGGGGAGTTCCTTCGCCGCACCCGAGAAGCCGGAGAAGCGCCTGAAGCGGGGCCCCCGCTTCTCGGTCAACGCCCTCGACCTGCCGACCGCCGAGGTCTTCGGCACTGCACTCCGCGAGATCAGCTTCGACGTCCAGGTCGGCGAGATCTTCGGCATTGCCGGGGTCGCGGGCAACGGCCAGAGCGAGCTTCTGGCGGCACTCTCCGGCGAGCGGCCGACCGCGGCCGAATCCGTCGTCCTCGACGGCCGGAATGTCGGCCGGCTCGGTCCCCGGGCACGCCGCATGCACGGCCTCGCCTACATCCCCGAGGAGCGCAACGGCCATGCGGCGGTGCCGGATCTCACGCTCGCCGACAACGCCCTGCTCTCGGCCTTCGACCGGCGCGGCCTGCTCTCGTCCGGGGTCATCCGCCATGCCCGGGCGAGCGGCTTCGCGCAGGAGATCATCGACCGTTTCAGCGTGCGCGCGACCGGCCCGACCGCCCGCGCCTCGGCACTCTCCGGCGGCAACCTGCAGAAGTTCGTGGTGGGCCGCGAGATCCTCCAGGCGCCCAACGTGCTGATCGCCGCCCAGCCGACCTGGGGTGTGGACGCCGGTGCCGCCGCCGCCATCCACCAGGCGCTCATCGACCTCGCCGGGCACGGCGTCGCCGTCCTCGTGGTGAGCCAGGATCTGGACGAGCTGATGGCACTCACCGACCGCATGGCGGTGCTCAACGGCGGCCGGCTGTCGCGGCCACTGGTCACCGGCGACGCCACGGTCGAGCAGATCGGTCTCCTGATGGGCGGGTTGCACGACCTGCCGGACGAGGTGCCCCAGGGTGACGCCCAGCCGGAGACGACGCATGCTCAGGCTTGAGCCACGCGCCGCCATCAGCCGGAAGATGCGCTGGCTGACGCCGCTCCTCGCCGTGGCGCTCACCGTCCTGACCGGGGCCGTGCTCTTCGCCGCCATGGGCTACGACCCGATCCGGTCGCTCGGCGCCTTCTTCGTCGATCCGTTGACCAGCCGCTACGGCCTCGCCGAGCTCGGCGTCAAGGCGACGCCGCTCATCCTGATCGCCACCGGCCTCGCCGTCGGCTTTCGCGCCGGGGTCTGGAACATCGGTGCCGAGGGCCAGCTCACGCTCGGTGCGCTGGCCGGCGGTAGCGTGGCGCTCCTCTTCTGGAACCAGGAGGGCTGGTGGATCCTCCCGCTGATGGGCATTGCCGGGGTCATCGGCGGCATGGCCTGGGCGGCGATCCCGGCCTTCCTCAAGGCCCGCTTCGACGTCAACGAGATCCTCGTGAGCCTGATGCTCACCTATGTGGGCCTCCTGCTCCTGAGTGCTCTCATCTACGGGCCGTTGAAGAGCCCCGAGGGCTTCGGCTTCCCCGAATCCCGGATGTTCTCGGAGAGTGCGATGCTGCCCGGCATCCTCGAGGGAACGCGGCTGCATCTGGGGGCCGCGATCACGGCCCTCGTCGTCGTCGTCGTCTGGTTTTTGATGACCCGCACGCTCTTCGGCTTCCAGGTCACGGTGATCGGCCAGGCGCCGGCGGCGGCGCGCTTCGCCGGCTTCTCGCAGAAGGCGATGATCTGGACGAGCCTCCTGCTCGGCGGCGGCCTCGCCGGGCTCGCCGGCCTCTTCGAGGTGGCGGGGCCGATCGGCCAGATCGTCCCGGTCATCTCGCCGGGCTACGGTTTCACCGCCATCATCGTGGCCTTCCTCGGCCGCCTGCACCCCTTCGGCATCGTCCTCGCCGGCCTGCTCGTCGCCCTCTCCTATCTCGGCGGCGAGAACGCGCAGATCACGGTGGGCATGCCGCAGGCGGTCACCGGCGTGTTCCAGGGCATGCTGCTCTTCTTCCTGCTCGCCGCCGACGTGCTGGTGCGCTACCGGCTGCGCCTCGCCCGCCCCGGAGCCGCTGGAGGCTGACGCCATGGACCCGGTCGTGGCCCTTCTCGTCACCGTCGTCACCGCCGCCACGCCGCTCCTATTCGCCGGCATCGGCGAGCTCGTGGTCGAGCGCTCGGGTGTCTTGAACCTCGGTGTCGAGGGCATGATGCTGGCCGGTGCGGTCACCGGCTTCGCCGTGACGCTGACCACCGGCAGCGGCACCCTCGGCGTGGTCGCCGCCGCCCTCGCCGGTGCCGCCATGGCGCTCGTCTTCGCCTTCCTCACCCTCACTTTGCTCGCCAACCAGGTGGCGACGGGCCTCGCCCTCACCATCTTCGGCGTCGGCCTCTCGGCGCTCGTCGGCTCCGGCTTCGTCGGCACGCCTTTGCCACGCCTGCCGAGGCTCGAGATCGCCGGTCTCTCCGATCTTCCGGCGATCGGCCCCCTCCTCTTCGGCCACGACGCCCTCGTCTACCTGGCCGTCCTCCTCGCCCTCGCGGTCGCCTGGTTTCTCGCCCGCAGCCGGGCCGGCATGATCCTGCGCGCGGTCGGCGAGAACCACGAGGCGGCGCACGGCCTGGGCTATCCCGTCATCCGCATCCGCTACCTCGCCGTCGTCTTCGGCGGGCTCTCGGCCGGTCTCGGCGGCGCCTTCCTCTCGCTCGCCTACACGCCCATGTGGATCGAGCAGATGACGGCGGGGCGCGGCTGGATCGCCCTGGCGCTCGTCGTCTTCGCCGCCTGGCGACCGCTTCGGCTACTGGCCGGCGCCTATCTCTTCGGCGGCGTCACCATCCTCCAGCTCCACGTCCAGGGCATGGGTCTCTTCGCCGTGCCGAGCCAGGTCCTCTCCATGCTGCCCTACCTCGCCACCATCGTCGTCCTCGTCGTCATCTCGATCGGCCCCTGGAAGAGCCGCCTGCAGGCGCCGGCCTGCCTCGGCCAGCCCTTCCATCCGACCCACTGACCGCCAAGGCGGCGAGGCTTGCCAAGGGCGAAACCCGCTCGCTATTCCTGCAACCAACCGGCCGACCGGCTCACCTGGATGGAGACACCGCCATGTCGCTTCGCCTGACCCGCCGCCATATGCTCGGCACCGCCGCCTCGGGTGCCGCACTGCTGGCAGCACCCGGCCTCGCCCGCGCGCAGATGGAGAAGGTCCGGGCCGGCTTCGTCTATGTCGGGCCGATCGGCGATTTCGGCTGGACCTACAGGCACAATGTCGGCCGGCTCGACCTCGAGGCGGCGCTCGGCGACAAGGTCGAGACCACCTTCGTCGAGAACGTCGCCGAGGGACCCGATGCCGAGCGCGTCATCCGCCAGCTCGCGACCGGCAACGACATCGTCTACACCACCTCCTTCGGCTTCATGAACCCGACCGTGCGGGTCGCGAAGCAGTTTCCGGACGTGAAGTTCGAGCACTGCACCGGCTACCAGACGGCGGACAACCTCGCCGTCTACAACGCCCGCTTCTACGAGGGCCGGGCGGTGATCGGCACCATCGCCGGCCACATGTCGAAGTCCGGCATCGTCGGCTACGTGGCACCCGTGCCGATCCCCGAGGTCATCATGGGCATCAACGCCTTCCAGCTCGCCATGCGCAAGGTGCGCCCGGACAGCGAAATCCACGTCGTCTGGACCAACTCCTGGTACGATCCGGGCAAGGAGGCCGACGCCGCCCGCACGCTGATCGACCAGGGTGCCGACATCATCAGCCAGCACACCGACAGCCCGGCACCGCTCCAGGTCGCCGAGGAGCGCGGCGTCTACGCCTTCGGCCAGGCCTCCGACATGCAGAGCTTCGCGCCCACCGCACAGCTCACCGCCATCGTCGACAATTGGGGCCCGTACTACATCCGCCGCACCCGTGAGGTCCTCGACGGCACCTGGAAGACCCACAATGTCTGGCTCGGCCTGAAGGAGGGCGAGGTCGAGATCGCCCCCTACAACCCGTCCCTGCCGGTCGACGTCATCGAGGCGGCCGAGGCGGTGCGGCTCGGCATCATCGACGGCACGCTCCACCCCTTCACCGGACCGATCGAGAACCAGGCTGGCGAGGTGGTCGTGCCGGAGGGCGAGACCATGAGCGACCAGGACCTCCTGACGATGGAGTGGTACGTCGAGGGCGTGCAGGCCTGAACGTCGAACGCGGACACTTGCCTTCGCGGCCGTTCGTGTCATTCTCTGGAGGATGACCACCAGCCAGGGAGCAGACGTCATGCGTATCGCTGCCATCGCTTGTGCTGCCGTCATCGGCCTCGCCGCCGGATCGGCCATGGCCGAGTGCGACTGGAGCGTCACGGCCCAGAAGGACACCTCCAAGGTCGTGGCCGCGGCCACCTCCACCACCCGGCCCGCTCCGGCGGAGAGCACGCCGGTGCGCTTGCCGGAGACCGACGAGCCGAGCTGAGCCGCGTCGATCGGTCCTCGGGTCTTTCTTGACACGGGCCGGCCCAGCCGGCCCGTACTTGCCCGATGCGGGAGATGAAGGGAGCATCGGGAATGAAGGTCGGAGTGATCGGTGGCGGCAGCGGGCTGGCCGCCAGCCTCGAGGCGGCGGGGATCGAGGTCGTGGGCTGCCCGGCGGGCGCTCACGCGGTCGATCCCGGCATCGAGCAGGTCGGCCAGTACCGGGACTTCCTGGACGCGCTCGACTACCCGCGCCGCTACGTGCTGGACCTGCCGCCGGGCCCGACGATCGACACCGTCATCGACGAGGCCTATCAAACGATGGAGCCGGGTGACGTCGTGCTCGATCCGACGGCGAGCTACTGGGGCGATACGCTGCGCCGCTATCGCCGGATGCGCCACCGCTCGCTCTTCTATCAGGACATGGCGCGACTCGAGGAAGGGGAAGGTCCCGCCCTCGTCGTTTCGGGCGATGCCAAGGGACTGTCCCTCACCACCGGCCTGCTCGAGGCATGGTCGGCGCCGGGAAAGCTCCGGGCCATCGCCGGAGCCGGCTTCGCCCATTACCTCGCCATGGTGGAGGCCGCCTCGATTGCCGCCCGCCGTCAGCTCCAGGGCGAGATCAACCAGCTCGTCGAGGTCTATCCGGGCGAGGTCGGCGAGGCCGACCGGGCGGCCTTCTGCGTCGCTCTGGCGCCGCTCGCCACCGATCGGGCCGGCTGGCTGCTCGACGACGCCGTGCGCCTCGAGGCGGCCGTGCCGCTCGTCGCCCATGCCGTGATGCAGGGCATCGGCGAGGCGCTCGAGGCGCACGAGAGCGCTCCGCCGCCGCCGCGCGGTCCCTTCGTTCATCCCGACGACATCCTTTGAGAGCACGAGCCATGCAGTACAGGAATCTCGGCCGCTCCGGCCTCCGGGTATCGCCCTTGTGCCTGGGTGCCATGATGTTCGGCGGCCGCGCCGATGCCGCCACCTCCAATCGGATCATCGACATGGCGCGTGCCGCCGGGATCAACTTCATCGACACGGCCGATGTCTACAACGAGGGCGAGAGCGAGCGGGTCACGGGTGCCGCGATCGCCGCCGACCGCGACAACTGGGTGCTGGCGACCAAGCTCGCCAATCCGATGGGCGACAGCCCGAACAGCCGCGGCCTCGGCCGCAAGTGGGTGATCGAGGCCTGCGAGGCGAGCCTCCGCCGCCTCGGCACCGACTTCATCGACGTCTACTACCTGCACAAGGAGGACCACCAGACCCCGCTCGAGGAGACGGTGCGGGCCATGGCCGACCTGATCCGCGCCGGCAAGGTGCGCTACATGGGCCTCTCCAACTACCGCGCCTGGCGGATCGCCGAGATCTGCAGGCTATGCGACGCCACCGGCATCGACCGGCCGGCCGTGCTGCAGCCCTACTACAACCTCCTGAACCGCCAGCCCGAGGTGGAGCTGCTTCCGGCCGCCGGCCATTTCGGCTTGGGCGTCGCCCCCTACAGCCCCCTCGCCCGGGGTGTGCTCACCGCCAAGTACGACCCCGATGCCCCGCCCTCGGAGGACAGCCGCGCCGGCCGCCAGGACAGGCGCATGATGCAGACCGAATGGCGCAAGGAGAGTCTCCTGATCGCGAGGGAGGTCCGGGGGCGCGCCGAGGCCAAGGGCTGCACGCCCGGCCAGTTCGCCATCGCCTGGCTGCTCAACAACGAGCTGGTCACGAGCCCGATCGCCGGCCCGCGAACGGTTGCCCAGTTCGAGGACTACCTGGGTGCTCTCGCCGTCGCCTTCACCGCCGAGGACGAGGCCCTGGTCGAAAGCCTCGTCACCACCGGCCACGCCAGCACGCCCGGCTACAACGACCCCGCCTACCCGATCGAGGGCCGCCGACCGGTGGTCGGCCAGAAGCCTCTCGATGCATGACCGGCCCGATTTCGATTTATGGGGTCAGGACTCTTTTTCACGACCTTTCCGCCGATAAAGAGTCCTGACCCCTTTTTAGGCTCGATGGCTAGGGTGGGAGCTGGGCGCGCAGGATCGCGAGGTCCGGCTGGTCCGTTTCGATTTATGGGGTCAGGACTCTTTTTCACGACCTTTCCGCCGATAAAGAGTCCTGACCCCTTTTTAGGCTCGATGGCTAGGGTGGGAGCTGGGCGCGCAGGATCGCGAGGTCCGGCTGGTCCGGGTTGCTGGCGAGGGCCTCGTCGAGGATGGCGGCGGCGCCGGCCGCGTCGCCGCTCGCCGCCCGGATGCGGGCGATCATGATCCAGCCGTCGACGAGCTGAGGATCGAGAGCCACGGCCTCTCGAAAGGCCGCTTCGGCCAGGCGGAAGTTGCGGTCGACGAGGGCGACACCGGCGATCTGCAGGTTGGTCTCGGGAAAGTCGAGCCGGTTGGCGAGCGACGCTTGCCATTCCGCCATCGCGCCGCCAAGGGCGGTCCGCTCGGCCTCCGGTGTGCCGGACACATCGGCGCCCAGCATCGCCTTGGCCGCGGCGATGCGCACGGCCCGCCTCGGATCGGCGAGGGTGGAAGCCAGGCTGTCGAGCCTGGCGGCGGGCTCGAGAGCCCGCTGCAGTCCCGCAGCGGCGCCCCGCACGAGGGGGTCCGGGTCATCGAGGAGCGGCGCGGTCTGCCCGGCGACCGCCGGATCGGTCGCCGGGGCGAGGAGGTCGAGAGCCGTCGCCCGAACGATGCCGGCGAGCCGCGGATCATCGGCTAGCGCCATCAGGGCCGCCGCCTCGGCCACGGGATCGCGCCTGGCGGCGGCGAAGGTCGTGGAGAAATGGGGGCCCCGGTGGTCGCTCTCGGGAAACCGCCTCGCGATCTCCGCCGCGGCCCAGGCGGGATCGCGGTCGCCGTGGCAGGCGGTGCAGGTGTCGGGTGCGCCGTTCAGGGCGTCGAGATCGGGGCGCGGCACCCGAAAGCCGTGATCGCGGCGCCCGTCGACCCCCATGTAGACCTTCTCGGGCATGTGGCAGTTGCGGCACTGCGCGCCCTCGCTGCCGGGCTCGTGGAAATGATGGCCGGGGTCGTCGTAGAGCGCCTTCTCGAGCGTGGGAAAGCGCTCGTTGCCGGCGGGCGAGTGGCACTGGGTGCAGACGGCGTTGCCATCGGCCCGGAGCTTCGTGCCGTGCGGCTCGTGGCAGTCGCTGCAGCGGACACCCCGGGCGTACATCCTGGACTGGAGAAAGGAGCCGTGGACGTAGACCTCGGCGTCGATCTGCCCGTCGGCGTAGTAGAGCCCGTCGCGCAGGAGGGCGAGATCGTAGGCGTCGTGATAGGCGGTGCCGGGAAGGGGGTTGCCGTCCATGAAGGCCTCGCGGCGCGAGTGGCAGCCGGCGCATTGCTGGATCTCGGTCTCGGCCGAGCGGGCGAGGTCGATGGTGAGGCCGTGCGGCGTGAGACCGGGCCAAGCGGCCCCATCGAAGGATTCCGGCGCCTCGGCCCAGGCATTGTGGGCCTCTCCCGGGCCGTGGCACGCCTCGCAACCGACACCGATCTCGGCCTCCTGCGGCGCGTAGGTCCTGGTCCCCGCATCGTAGTTGCGGCTGAAGCCGGTGGCGTGGCACTCGGCGCATCGCGCTTCCCAGCTCTTGTAGGGACCCGTCCAGTGCATCCCGTCGCCCGGCGGCAGCGCCTCGCCGGGGTAGAGATCGAACCATTCGTGGCGGACGGTGTCCCAGGCCAGGTCGAAGGCCTGGGTCCGGCCGGGCTCCGGCGAGAGCAGGTATTGCTGCAGCGGATGGATGCCGGCGATGCCGACCACATCGAAGCTGCGCCTTTGGCCCCTGCCGTCCTCGGTCTCGATCACGAAGGCGCTGCCGCGGCGGCTGAAGCGCGTCACGATACCCTGCCGGTCGAAGGTCGCGCCGTCGAAATCGCCGAGGACGGTCGCCTCGCCGGGCAGGGTCCAGGCGAGCGCATGGTCGGAGCCGCGCCATGCCGCATCGGCATCGGCGTGGCAGGCCGTGCAGGTCGAGGAACCCAGGTAGCGCGGAACCGGTGTGATGAGGTCGGCCGCCAGGGGGATGCCGCGGACGACCAGAAAGGCGAATGCCACGGCGAGCGGCAAGAGGCGGTGAAGGAAATTCGGCATGAGCGCTCCCGGCCGGCGATGCCCGGAGCCTACCCGCCCCCGGGGAAAAGGCCCAGCCGGCGGTGCAGGCGCTTTCAGCGATGCATGGCCGGGAAGCGGGTGGCGAGGTCGGCCGGCAGGGGGCCGAAACGGTTGCGGCGGCGGCCGAGCCGCCAGCTCTGGTCGCGCCACTGCCAGGGCACGTATCCGGCGCGCAGGCAGCCCTTCAGGGAGGGCATGTTCCGGACATCGACGAAGGTGTGCAGATGGCGAGCACCGTGTCGGCCCACCTCCGGCGCGATCCGCGCCATGGCCGATGCCATGATCCCCATGCCGCGAAGTGCCGTCGGCGTGTAGGCGCCCTCGATCAGCGCCTCGCCCGGCGCCAGCTCGGGGAAGCTGCCGCCGAAATAGGTGCTCATGCGGGCATTGTCGGCGGCGAGAAAGGCCCACTGCACGAAGCAGGGCCGACCGTCGGCGGCGATCGCGGCGAAGCAGCGACCGAGACCGCTTTGCCAGAGCCGGAGCCGGCTGGTCCGCTCCCACCGTTCCCCGGCGTCGAGCGTCGGATCGCCGTCGCCGAGAATGGCCGGCGCCTCGGCCGCGCGAAGCTCCCGGATCTCGAGCGGGATGCGCGCTTCCGGTGCCGTGAACGGCCGGTCGAGATCGCGCCTGAGACCGATGGCCTCGCTCCTCGACCAGAGCCGGGTGCCGAGACGCCGTGCCAGAATGGCGCCCATGCCGGGCTCGAGCGCCTGGCGGGCCAGGGCCAGGACGGCCGAGCCGGCGGCCCGGCTCTCCGATGCGGCCATGCTCTGCTCTCGCACGTGAGACGCTTCCCGGGCAGTCGAATCGATCGCAACGCGGCTTTCGGAGCTTGCGCCATCTCGACCTCGGGCACCACGGCGCCGGTCACCCGGGCGCACGATGCTACGCTCGGTTAGTCGGCGTCGGGGTACGCGGTGGCCGCCCAGCGGCGCTTCGGGCCGTGTCCGCCCGTCCCGTCGAGGATGCCGAGCTGATTGCCCCAGGCGTCCCAGCCGGGCCTCGAGCGGCGGGCGAAGAGCTCGAGATAGGGGCCGCCCGCCAGCCGCTCGATGGCGTCATAGGCCTCGTCGGGCTTGCGGCTGTGCTCGCGCCTCGGGCTGATGATCAGCTTCGGCACCCCGGCCGAGCGGCGCTTGGGCTTGCCGCGCGTGGCGAGCAGGCAGAGCTCGGGATTGGCGCGCGTCCAGAAGCCCATGCCGGTGAAGAAGCTCTGGCGGTCGAAATGGAGCGTGCCCGCCTTCTTGTTGAGCTTGACCCAGTAGAAGCCGACCGTCTTGTAGGTGAAGCCCCAGGCGTCGATCACCTCGAGCGCCCGGTGCAGCAGGGGATCGGTCGCCCACATCAGGAGGATGGCGTCCTCCGCCGCCTCTGCGCCGACCGGCAGCCGCATGATGTCGGCGAGGCTCATGCAGTCGTACCAGGCCTCGGCGCTGCGCCCCTTGCCCTTGCGCGAGTAGGTCGCGAAGGTCCAGGGCGGATCGGCGTAGATCACGCCGTAGCGTGTGTCGGAGGGCTCGGCCATGCCCCTCCATAGGCCAATGCGCCGCCCGCCTGAAGCGGCGATCGCAACTCCGCCCCACCCGATCGCCACCTCGTAACCGGATGTTAACCCGCATGGTGCAGGCTGCGCGCCGGTCACGAACAGGCGCGGCGATGGCTCCATGCGCAAACGATTGCCCCGCGTCGCGGTCCTCTGCCTCCTCCTCGCCGCCTGCGGCGGTCTGGCGTCGGAAGCGGGTATCGCCGGGCGCGAGTCGGCCGCGGACGGCGCGATTCGGGCTTGCGGCGAGAGCTACGAGCGCGTCTCCCCCGTCGATGTCCCCCCCGGCGCCACCCCGGCCGAGGCCATTCAACGGGCTTTCCGCCCCTCCCGCGTCTGGGGCGTGGCGGAGAACGTCCGTCTCGTGGCACGGGCGGCGGATCGGCCACCGGCGCTCGCGGTCCGCTACCCCAGAGGCTCGATCGCGCCGTCGAGCCCCGCTCCCCGAGGCGGCGCCGGCTTCGTCAGCAGCACCGGTCTCGAGCGCAGTGCCGAGGCCGCCTGTCTCAGCTACCGCCTGCGCTTCGCCGACGGCTTCGCCTTCGCCAGAGGCGGCAAGCTGCCCGGCCTCTACGGTGGCGATGGACCGACCGGCGGTGCCGCCGCCGATGCCGGCTTCTCGGCGCGGCTGATGTGGCGGGAGGGCGGCGAGGGCGAGCTCTACGCCTATCTGCCGGACCCGGATGCCGGAGGCGGCATCAGCCTCGGGCGTGGCGCCTGGCGGTTTCCGGCCGGGCGCTGGGTCGAGGTCGAGCAGGAGATCGTGCTGAACGACCCGGGCGTGGCGAACGGCGTGGCCCGGATATGGGTCGCGGGCGAGCTGCGGCTGGAGGTGCCGGGCCTGGTCTTTCGCCGCACGGCGGACGTGCGCATCGAGGGGCTCATGTTCTCGACCTTCTTCGGTGGCCGGGATCCCGCCTGGGCCTCGCCCAGGGACCAGGAGGCGCTGTTCGCCGACTTCGCCATCCATCTGCCTCGAGGCGATCCCTGGAGGTCGGCGCGCGCGGCCCCCGACCCGCCGCCGAGAGGCGGTGCCAAGTCGTCCTGAGGCTTCGTCCGTGCCGGCTCCGGCAGGGGGAACGCAGCGCGGCATTCGCTGGAAACGGACCCGAACGGCCGAAGGAGGCCTATCAGCCGACCTCCGGGATGGAGCCGATCTCCGGGATGGGAAGGCGCTCGACCACGGGCTCGGGCAGGCTCGGCCTGGGTGCGTTGCGCACGAGCTCGCGATAGACGGCGATGGTGCGCCTGGCGCTCTGCTCGGTGCTGTACTCGCGCATGACGAAGCCGCGGGCGCGCTCGGCGATGCGCTCGCGGGTCGACTCCTCCATGGCGAGCGCCCGCTCCAGCGACCAGGCGAGCTCGTCGGTGTCGCCGGGCGGCACCAGCCAGCCGGTCGCCGCCGGCAGCACGGCCTCGCCGAGCGCGCCCACATTGCCGAGAATCACGGGCTTGCCCATGGCCTGCGCCTCGATCGCCGGGGCCGCGTCGATGTCGGTGGCGTCGGCCGCGGCCGGCAGGACCACGACGTCGGCCAGCGCATAGGCGGCGGGCGGGTCGTCGCAGGCGCCGGCGAAGTGCACGCGGTGGGCGAGCCCCGACTGGCGCACCCGGGCCTCCAGCTCGCGCACGTAAGGATCGCCCGGCTCCAGATCGCCCAGGATCAGGAGCACGAAATCGTCGCGCGTCAGGCGCTGCATGGCGTCGAGCATCGCCAGATGGCCGCGCCCTCGGGTCACCCGGCCGGGAACCAGCACGATCCGCCGCTCGAGTCCGAGCTGCCAGCGCTCGTTGAGCCGCGTCAGGCGATGGCCGCGCATGCGCCCGGGATCGAAGGCGTCGAGGTCGATGCCGTGGCGGACGATGCGCAGGCGCGCCGGCTCGACCTCGTAGGTGCGAGCGATGTGCTCGGCCAGGAATTCCGAGTTGGCGATGATCCGCGCACCCTGCGCGAGGACGGCGTTGAAGCGCTTCTTGAGGCCGCGCTCGCCGCCGGGATACGCCGTCTCGAAGCTGGTGACGAAGGCCGCACCGGCGCGCTTCGCGGCGAAGCTGGCGCTCCAGGCCGCCGCCCGGCTGTGGGCGTGGACCAGCTCGACCTTGTGCTCGCGGATCGCCTTCGCCATCCTCGCCAGGCTGGTCGAGAAGCTCAACGGGTTGCCGCTCTCGACCGGGGCCGCGACATGGGCGCTGCCGTGGGCGACCAGCTCGCGCACCAGGGCCCCGCCGGCCGAGGCGACGCAGGACCGCCAGCCCTCCTCCACGAGCAGCTTCGCGGTCGCGAGGGTGGCGCGACCCGCCGTGCCTTCCTCGAGGTGCGGCACCACTTGCAGGATGCCGGGCCGGATGGCGCTGATGCTCAAGCTCCCTTACCCCGTTCGGTGGCGCCGCCCGTGACCGCAGTGCGGCAGCGTGACTGGTTCTGCTAGCAGATGTCGGGTTGGCGCAAAAGTGCGGGTATGCAATCGGAAGGTGATCCATGCGGCGTCTGGACCTGGGCGGAGCGGGTTTTCTTGGCCATTGTCGATCTTGTGGCAATGGCCCCGAGGTTCTCTTCCTCGGCGGCTTCGCCTCGGACATGACCGGCACCAAGGCCCGTTTCCTCGAAGCCCATTGCCTTGCCACCGGCCGCGCCTTCACCCGCTTCGACTATCGCGGCCATGGCGCCTCCTCCGGCCGGTTCGAGGACATGACCATCGGCGACTGGCTGGCCGACGCGACCGCCATGCTCGACAGGGTGGTCGACGGACCGGCCGTGCTCGTCGGCTCCAGCATGGGCGGCTGGCTGATGCTGCTGCTGGCCCTGGCCCGGCCCGAGCGGATCAGAGGCCTCGTCGGCATCGCCTCGGCCCCCGATTTCACCGAGCGCCTGCTGCGGCCCGCGCTTTCGGCCGAGGCGCTGGCCGAGCTTCGGGACAAGGGGGTTTGCCGGCTTCCATCGGCCTACGGCGAGCCTCTGCCGATAACCGCACGGCTGCTCGACGAGGGGCGTGAGCATCTTCTCCTGGGCGCTCCCATCGCCATCGGCTGCCCGGTCCACCTGCTGCACGGCCAGGAGGACAGGGACGTGCCCTGGCGGATGAGTCTCGAGCTGGCCGGCGGGCTCAGGAGCCGGCAGGTGACGCTGGAGCTGGTCAAGGACGGCGACCACCGCCTGTCGCGCGACGCGGATCTGAGGCGCATCGCTTCCGCCCTGGATCGCGTTGCCGAGGTGGCAGCGGGGTCGTGACCGAAGGCCGCTGACGAGCGATACTCGTCGAGGACCCACAGCGACGAAGGGACGAACGGCCATGACCGAGGAGCTGGTCTTCTACACCAATCCCATGTCGCGCGGCCGGATCGTGCGCTGGATGCTGGAGGAGACCGGCGAGCCCTACCGCACCGAGATCGTGGCCTACGGCCCCGCGATGCGGGCACCGGCCTACTTGGCGCTCAACCCGATGGGCAAGGTGCCGATGGTCTGCCGGGGTGCCGCCGTCGTCACCGAGGCGGCGGCGATCTGCGCCTGGCTCGCCGATGTCTTTCCGGCCGCCGGGCTCGCTCCCCTGCCGGGTGATCGCGCCGCCTATTACCGCTGGCTCTTCTTCGGCGCCGGCCCGGTCGAGGCGGCCGGCTCCGCGAGGTCGCTCGGCTTCGAGCCCAGGAGCCCGGAGCAGCAGCGCCAGGTCGGCTTCGGCAGCCTGGAACGGGTGACCGACACGCTGGAGCGGGCGGTGGGCGAGGCGCCCTACCTCGCCGGCGAGCGGTTCTCGGCGGCCGACGTCTATCTCGGCTCGTTGATCGGCTGGGGGCTCCAGTTCGAGACGATCGAGCGGCGAGCTGCGCTCGAGGCGTACGTGGCACGCATCCTCGACCGCGACGCCTACCGGCGGGCCAAGGCCCTCGACGACGCGGCCATGCCGCCCTCAGGCTGAAGCGGGCGGCCCGCCATCGACCCCGAGCAGCGCCAGGAGGCCCTCGCGATAGGTGGGAAAGGCGAGCCGCACGCCGAGCTCGAGCTTGATCCGCGCGTTCCGCACGCGCCGGTTGTCCTTGTAGAAGGTCCGCGCCATGGGCGAGAGCTCGGCCGTCGCGTAATCCTGCTCGGCCGGCGGCTCGACGCCCAGAAGCTCGGCCGCGAACGCCACCACGTCCTGGGGCGGCGCCGGCTCGTCGTCGCAGACATTGTAGACCTGGCCCGGATGGGGGCTCGCGATCGAGGCCTCGAGCACGGTCGCGATGTCCTCTACATGGATGCGCGAGAAGACCTGACTCTCCTTGACGATCCGCCGGGCGGTGCCGGCCCTCAAATGGACGAAGGGGTTGCGGCCCGGCCCGTAGATGCCGGCGAGGCGAAAGACGTGCGCCGGCAGCCCGCTTGCCTGCCACTGGGCCTCGGCCCGGGCACGCCGGTCGGCGCGGGCGAGGGTCGGCTCGATCGGCGTCGTCTCGTCGACCCACTCGCCGCCCCGGTCGCCATAGACGGCGGTGGTGCCGAGATAGCCGGCCCAGGCGAGCCCGAGGCGGCCGAGCTCCTCCCGGTGCATGTCCAGCACCGGATCGCCCGCCTCCCCGGGCGCGATCGAGGTGAGGACGTGGGTCACACCCTCGAACGCGGCGTCGGGCAAGGGCGTGCCGCGCTCGAAAGGGTGCATGGTGAAGCCCTTGGCCTCCAGCTCGCGACGCTTTCCGGCCTTGCGCGAGGTGCCGATGATCCGCCAGCCCCGGCCGAGAAGCCGCTGGGCCAGCACCTCGGCCGAGTAGCCGAGACCGAAGCAGAGCAGCGTGTTGCTCATCTCAACCATTCGTCCCGGACCTCCCGATCGGTTTCATCGGCAAGATGAAGGGCGCGGCGCGCCGCCACCATGTCCGGATCGGCCAGTTGCCGGAACGCCCAGACGGCGGCACCCCGCACCAGAGGCGAGGCGTCGCCGAGAAGCTTCTCGAGCGCCGGCAGCAGCGCAATATCGCCGCTGTTGCCGGCGGCGATCAGGACGTTGCGCAAGAACCGGTCGCGGCCGATCCGCTTCACCGGCGAGCCCGCGAAGAGCCGACGGAAGGCTGCGTCGTCGAGCGCGAGCAGCTCCCAGAGACCGGGTGCCACGAGGTCGTCCCGCGCCTGCAGCCTGGCTTCCTTCGCCACCACGGCGAACTTGTTCCAGGGGCAGACGGCGAGGCAGTCGTCGCAGCCATAGACCCGGTTGCCCATGGGCTCGCGAAACTCGTGCGGGATCGGCCCCTTGTGCTCGATCGTCAGATAGGAGAGGCAGCGCCGGGCGTCGAGCTCGTAAGCCTTCGGGAAGGCGCCCGTCGGGCAGATGTCGAGGCAGCGGCGGCAGGCGCCGCAATGATCGGTCTCCGCCTCGTCCAGGGGCAGCTCGGCCGTGGTCAGGATCGAGCCCAGAAAAAGCCAGGAGCCGAAGCGGCGCGAGACGAGATTGGTGTGCTTGCCCTGCCAGCCGAGCCCCGCCCGGTGGGCGAGCGGCTTCTCCATGAGCGGTGCCGTGTCGACGAAGACCTTGACCTCCGCCCCCGTCTTTCGATGCAGCCAGCCGGCGAGATCCTTGAGCCGGCCCTTCATCACGTCATGGTAGTCGCGATTCTGCGCGTAGACCGAGATGGCCGCCCGGTCCTTTTGCGCGAGCACGGCCAGGGGATCGTGCGCCGGCCCGTAGTTCATCGCCAGCATGATGGCGGTCCGCGCCTCGGGCCACATGCCCCGCGGCTGGGCGCGGCGTTCGGCCTCGCGGGCGAGCCAGTCCATCGTGCCGTGCCGGCCCTTCCCGATGAAGCCGCGATAGGCGGCCTCCGCCCGATCCGGCAGCAGGGCGCGGGTGATCCTGAGATCGGCGAAGCCGAGCCCGAGGGCGCGTTCACGGAGCTTTTCAGAAATCGAGATCGTCGTAATGCACCGGTGGCTTGATGCTCGTGATCCGGTCCATGAGCAGGGGCCGGAAGGCCGGCCGCGACTTGAGCTTGGCGTACCAGTCGCGAGCGCCGGGCGACACCTCCCAGGGTACGTCGCCCAGATAATCGAGCACCGAGAGATGGGCCGCGGCGGTGAGATCGGCCATGGTGAGGGCGTCGCCGGCGAGCCAGCGGCGATCCTCGTAGAGATAGCCGATATAGGCCAGATGGCCACGGATGTTGGCGGTGCCGGCCCTGAGCGCCTCGGAGCTCGGCGTGCCGTCGCGCTTGAGCCGGCGGAGCAGCTTCTCGCCCCAGAGCAGGTCGGTGACCTCGCGCCGGAACTTGACGTCGAACCAGCCGACCAGCCGCCGCGTCTCGTCGCGCTGGGCCTGGGTCTCGCCCAGAAGATCGGGCTCGGGGTGCGTCTCGTGGAGATGGTCGGCGATCGCGGCGCTGTCGGCCACCACCGCGTCGCCATCGGCGAGGACCGGCACCTCGGCCGCCGCGTTGAGCTCGAGGAACGACGCCTCGCGCCGCCAGGGCTCGACCTCGACCAGCTCGGCCGCGAGGCCCTTCTCGCGCAGGACCAGACGGATCTTGCGCGAGAACGGACAAAGCGGCTGGTGGTAGAGGCGAAGCATCGGCGCCCTGGCGGGTCGTTGGAGGTCGGGATGAAAGCCCAGAGCCGACGATCGTGCAAGTTTGCCGAGCGGCCTGCCCCTTGCCACGGGCCCCGCGGCATTCCACCCTTGCTCCCATGGCAAGGACGGCAACCGCTTCCGGAGGACACGATCTCATGCGCATGACCTGGCTCGGCCATTCGGCCGTTCATCTCGAGACGGCGGGCAAGTCGATCCTGATCGACCCCTTCCTCACCGGCAATCCCCGATATCCCGAAGGCTGGGAGGACGGGCTCAAGCACCTCGACGCGATCGTCGTCACCCACGGCCACGAGGACCATTTCGGCGACACGGCGCGGCTCGCGAAAAAGTACGACGCCACGCTCGTCGCCCAGTTCGAGCTCTGCATGTGGCTGAACGGCCAGGGGCTCGAGAAGCTGCAGCCCATGAACACCGGCGGCACCGTCGAGGAGGACGGCATCGCCTTCTCCATGGTGCCGGCCTTCCACAGCGCCGGCGTCATCCAGGACGGCCAGCCCCGCGCCATGGGTGATCCCGCGGGCTTCGTCGTCACCAGCAGCGAGGCCGTCGTCTACCATGCGGGCGACACCTGCCTCTTCTCCGACATGGCGCTGATCCAGAGGCTCTACCGGCCGAAGATCGGCTTCCTGCCGGTCGGCGACCGCTTCACCATGGGACCCGCCCACGCCGCCATCGCCTGCAACGAGTTCCTCGAGCTCGACCTCGTGGTGCCCATCCACTGGGGCACGTTCGATCTCCTGCACGGCGACCCCCGGGTGCTGGCCGAGGAGACCCGGCGCGGCCGCGTGCACATCGCCGAGCCGGGCGTGCCCTTCGGCCTCTGACCGGACGGCGCCCGCCCCTCTATTCCTGCCCGGCAGTCTCGTCGCTCGGCACCTCGCCACCGCGCAGCACGCGGATGAGCAGGTCGGTGAAGGCGATGGCGAGCACGACCGTGCCGATCGCCATGAAGCTCTGCGGTATCCACAAAGGCGTCGCGTCCTGGCCCTGGCTGATGTCGTGGATCAGCCGCGAGACGCGCACCGCCTTGATGGCATACCAGGCGAAGTACCAGGCGAGAGCGGTGGCGATGGCGAGGCACCAGAGCTCGGCGATGCGGCGCGAGGCGCCGGTGAGCTGGCCGATGACCAGCGAGACCCGGATATGCGCGCCGTGGTTCAGCGTGTAGGCGAGGGCGAAGAAGGAGGCGCCGGCCATGCAGTAGCCGGCGTAGCTGGTCGAGCCCGGGAACTGCACGCCGAGCCAGCGGGCGGCGACCTGCGCCAGGATGATGACGAGGAGCGCCACGAGGAAGAGGGCGGCGATCAGGCCGCAGAGCCGATAGAGCCCGTCCAGCGCCACCCTCAGCGCGCGGCCCATCTTCCCCCTTCCCGGTCTCTCACATGCCGCGATAGGCTTCGATCACCGCCCGGCCCTCGTCGCCGGCATTGGCGAGCCATTCCTCGGTCATCTGCGCGCCGATGGCTTCCAGATCGGCGCGGAGCTGGTCGCCGGGCGGGGCCACGACCATGCCGTGGGCGGCGAGCTGCTCCTTGTACCAGTCGTTGAGCTCCGCGGACTTCTCGGTGCCGCGCGCCTCGGCCTCGGCACCGCAGGCGAGAAGCGCGTCGCGGCTCGCGTCGTCGAGCCCGTCCCAGGCCTGCTGGTTGACCAGGATGTAGTTCCGGGGCAGCCAGGCATTGACCTCGTACCAATGGGTGAGCTGCTCCCAGACCTTGCTGTCGTAGCCGGTCGAGCCCGACGAGATGAAGCTCTCGGCCACACCGGTGGCCAGCGCCTGGCTCAGCTCCGCCGCCTCGATCTGCACGGGCACGGCACCCATGAGCTCCGCCATGCGCGCCGTCGCGGCATTGTAGGAGCGGAACTTCACCCCCTGCATGTCGGCGGCCGAGCTCAGCTCCTTCTTGGTGTAGAGGCCCTGCGGCGGCCACGGCACCGTGTAGAGCAGCACCATGTTCTGGCTCTCGAGCAGCTTCTCGAGCGCCGGCCGCGCCGCCTGCCAGAGCTTGTCGGAGGCCGCGTAGCTGGTGGCGAGGAAGGGGATGCTGTCGACCCCGAAGAGCGGCTCCTCGTTGGCGTGCGCCGAGAGCAGCCGCTCGCCGATCAGCGCCTGGCCGGTCTGCACCGCGCGCTTGATCTCGTCGCCCTTGAAGAGCGAGCCGCCGCCGTGGACGGTGATCTCGAGCTCGCCATTGCTGCGCTCGCCGACGCAGGCGGCGAATGCCTTGCCGTTCTCGGTGTGGAAGTTGCTGTCGGGATAGGCCATCGGCATGTCCCAGGTCTCGGCCGAGGCGGCGCCGGCGATCAGCGCCAGCACCGCGGCACCGGCCAAGGCCGGCGCTTTCAGCATCTTCATGGTTGCTCCCCTCCTGATTCGGCCCGAACGAGGCGCTTGCCTGTCGGGCTGCCCGATCGATCGCCGGGAAGCCTAGTCAGCGCGGGCCGTGCCGGTCAATGGCGCCCGCACGCGTCCGTGACTACCTGCGCCTGCCATGATGGCGTATCCTGCGCCTAGCGCGACGGCTCGAGAGGCATGGACTGCACCGCTCGCAGCCCGTCCGAGGAGGACATGATGCGCCCTTCCCTGATCCCCGTCGGGCTCGCGGCATTGGGAAGCGCCCTCGTCATCTGCGCCGGCGGGGCGCTGGCCGTCGACCCGTTCCGCCCGGAGGGTCATTTCCGGATGCCCGACGCGGCCGTGCTCGATCCCGACATGGCCGAGCATCTCTATGCCCGGCAACTCGACGGCATAGCCCGGGGCTACGCCCTTTCGGGCGAGCCCGCCGCCCGCTCCTACCGCTCCTGGGCGCGCTTCAACCGGACACCCTACCGGTCCGCGACGCACGGCGACCGCTACGTCAACAACTATGCCAACGCCATCGCCGCCACCCTCTATGGCCGGCTGGCGCCGGGCGAGGTCATGCCGGTCGGCAGCGTCATCGCCAAGGACGCCATCGCCGTCGACCGCCAGCTTCGCGTCTTCGCCGGGCCTTTGAGCCTCATGGAGAAGATGCCCGCGGGCTACGATCCCGAAGGCCGCGACTGGCGCTACGTCCTGATCCTGCCCGACGGCAGCGTCTTCGCCGACAGCAGCGGTGCCAACGCCGAGGGCGTCACCTTCTGCCGCACCTGCCACCAGGCCGCCGGCGACGAGGCCGACCACCTCTTCTTCATCCCCGAGGCCTATCGGCGATCATCCCTGCGCGAGCGCTGATCGCCCAAACCTCGACCTCGCCGCTGCGGCCGTCGAGATGGTGCGGGCCGAGCGGCTCGAGGTCCGTTGCCGGCTCGTGCAGCGCCCGGCAGAGGGCGGCGCTGACGAGCAGCGGCCGGTCGAGGCTCCGGGTCAGGCGCTCGAGGCGGCTCGCCACGTTGACGGTGTCGCCGATCACCGCGAACTCGAAGCGCTGGCCGGCCTCGCCTTTGGCGCCCCCCTCGCTGCCGCCGCCGATGTCGCCCATCACGACCGGTCCGAAATGGATGCCGATGCCGACCTCGACCGGTGCTTCGCCCAGGGCCACGCGGCTTTGCCGCCATTCGGCGATCGCGGCGAGCATGGAACGTCCGCAGGCCAGCGCCCGGTCGGCGGCATCCGGAGCCGGCTCCGGCGTGCCGAAGGTCGCCATCAGCCCGTCACCGATGAACTTGTCGAAAGTGCCGCCATGGGCGAAGACGCAGCCCGCCATCCGGCCGTGGAACTCGCGCAGGAGACGCATCGTCGCCGCCGGGCTGCCGGCCTCGGCGAGCGCGGTGAACCCCTTGATGTCGGCGAAGAGCACGGCGGCCTCGTGGGTGCGGACCTCGCCCATCGGCCGGTCGATCCGCGCCAGCGCCTCGACCATGTTGGGCGCCACGTAGCGGGCGAGATTGGCGCGCTGCCGCACCACCTCGGCCTGCTCGATCATCAGCCGGCGGGCGCGATGGGCACCGTAGGCGAGGATCAGGGCGATCAGGAAGGTGACGAAGATGCGAACCTTCGCGTCGTCGATATGCACGTAGTGCGGCGAGAGATAGACCTCGAGCTGGCGCGCGCTCAGCTCCGGTCCCGTCTCGCCCAGTTCCGGTATGGTCGAGACGGCACCCGGCGAGCCGGCGATGAGCGCGGTGCCGAGGGCCCAGACGGCGCCGACGCAGAGCGCCGACCAGAGCACCATGAGGGGACGAAAGCCGAGGCTGGCGATGGCCGGCAGCAGCAGGAAGTAGAGGAAGCTCGGCTGGCGCAGCACGGTCGGCCAGGGCCAGGCATCGGGATAGGTGCGGCCGGGTGCGAGGAGGGTGAAGCCGAGGAGGATGGCGTCGACCAGGGTGACGGCGAAGGCGACCCAGGGCCGGTCGCTCCGACCGTGGGCCAAGGCATAGGCGACGAGGCCGTTGGCGATGAAGGCGCCGAGGATCGGGGCGTTGTCGAAGGCGATCGGCCAACTGTAATTGAAGCCGAGCCAGACGAATACGGCCATGAACATGAGGCTGCGGACGACCGTCAGCCGCTTGAAGTTGCGTTCCTCGTGAAGGCGCAGGACCGCCTGGACCACCGCCTTGGAGGAGCCGTCGCCGGTCCCTCGCAGCCTGCCGAGCCAGCCGCGAGGCCCTTTCATGCGCTGTCTCCGAAGCCGGCGGGTCAGCCGCGGCGCAGGTCCGCCAGCCGCCGGCGCGCCGCCTCGCGGTGCCGGGGCTCGATGTGGCGGCCGAGGGCCGAAAGCACCATGGCGATCACGGCGGCATCGTCGGTGAAGCCGACGCCGACCAGATAATCGGCGACCATGTCGACGGGCATCAGGAAATAGGCGACCGCCCCGAACAGCACCGCCCGCACATAGCGCGGCGTCGCCGGATCCTTGGCGCAGAACCAGGCGGCGACGAGATCCTCGGCGAAGGGGATGGCGGCGAGCACGCGCGCCAGCTTGCGCCAGAGCTTGCGCTCGTCGGGCGGCTGGTGGACCACGGGCAGCATGGCGAGATCGACCTTCATGCGTGTAAGATGGCGAGCGCAGCGCCAAGGATCAAGCGAGAGCGCGTGGCCCCGTTCGGTTTGCACGATGGGACGGTGCGGCGGCGACCCATTCCGGAATGAAGCTGAAACCCCGGCCCGCTTTTGCTAGGATCGGACCATGGCCGACACCGCCGAGCGCCTCGTGACCCTGGACGAGTTCCTCGCCTTCGAGGGCGAGGGCGACACGCGCCATCAGCTCATCCGCGGCGTGATCACCGCCATGGCGCCGGCGCAAGCCGCGCACGGTCGCCTCGTGGCACGCCTGGCACAGGTCCTGGGCAACCAGCTTCGCGCGCCCTGCGAGCCGATCATCGAGGCGGGAATCAAGCCGGGCCGGCGCGACGACACCTATTGGCAGGCCGATCTCGTGGTCCACTGCCAACCGCTCCACCCGGGACAGGTCTATCTCACCGATCCGCGGCTCGTGGTCGAGGTCCTCTCGGCCTCGACCGAGGCGACCGACCGCCTCCTGAAGCTCGACGACTACCGAGAGATGCCGAGCGTCCAGGACATCCTCCTGGTCGCCACGGAAAGGGTGCGGATCGAGCACTGGCAGCGCCGCCAGGGCTTTTGGGCGGTGCGCGACCTGGGCCCCGGCGACGTGCTCGAGGTCGCCGATCTCGGGCTCGAGCTGGCGCTCGACCCGCTCTACTCGGGCCTGCCCGATGGCGGGTAGGGTGCGCGGCCGGGAAATCTGCTAGGATCGGACCATGGCCGACACCGCCGAGCGCCTCGTGACCCTGGACGAGTTCCTCGCCTTCGAGGGCGAGGGCGACACGCGCCATCAGCTCATCCGCGGCGTGATCACCGCCATGGCGCCGGCGCAAGCCGCGCACGGTCGCCTCGTGGCACGCCTGGCACAGGTCCTGGGCAACCAGCTTCGCGCGCCCTGCGAGCCGATCATCGAGGCGGGAATCAAGCCGGGCCGGCGCGACGACACCTATTGGCAGGCCGATCTCGTGGTCCACTGCCAACCGCTCCACCCGGGACAGGTCTATCTCACCGATCCGCGGCTCGTGGTCGAGGTCCTCTCGGCCTCGACCGAGGCGACCGACCGCCTCCTGAAGCTCGACGACTACCGAGAGATGCCGAGCGTCCAGGACATCCTCCTGGTCGCCACGGAAAGGGTGCGGATCGAGCACTGGCAGCGCCGCCAGGGCTTTTGGGCGGTGCGCGACCTGGGCCCCGGCGACGTGCTCGAGGTCGCCGATCTCGGGCTCGAGCTGGCGCTCGACCCGCTCTACGCGGACCTGCTCGAGGCCGAGGGCGAGGGCGGCGGTGCGGTGTAGGGTCGGCGTCCGGCGAAGCGGGCGCGGTCGCCGAGCGCCTCCTCGAGGCGCAGAAGCTCGTTCCACTTCGCCATCCGCTCCGAGCGGCTGAACGAGCCAACCTTGATCTGCGGCACCTGCCAGCCGACCGCCAGATGGCAGATGGTGACGTCCTCGGTCTCGCCCGACCGCGCCGAGACGATGCCGCCGAAGCCGTAGGCTCGGGCGGCCTTCCAGCATTCGAGCGTCTCCATCAGCGTGCCGCGCTGGTTGGGCTTGATCAGGACGGCGTTGGCGATCCCGGCCTGGGCGGCGGCGCGAACCCGGCCGGCGTCGGTCACGAGGAAGTCGTCGCCGACGACCTGCACGGCACGGCCGAGCTTGCGGGTGAAGCGGAGAAAGCCTTCGGCGTCGTCCTCGCCCAGCGGGTCCTCGACCGAGACGATGGGGTAGCGGGCGAGCCAGCCCTCGAGGAGCCCGATCATGGCGTCCCGGTCGAGCTCGTGGCCGTCGCGGGCGAGGCGGTAGCGGCCGTTCCGGCCGAACTCCGAGGCGGCCACGTCGAGGCTGATCGCCACCTCGTCGCCGGGCCTGCGGCCGGCGCGCTCGATCGCCCGGACCAGCGTCTCGAGCGCCTCCTCGTTGCCGGCAAAGGCGGGCCACCAGCCGCCCTCGTCGGCGACCCCGGCGAGGCGGCCGCTCTCGGCCATGAGCTCGCCCGCGGCACGGTAGATCTCGGCCGTCCAGTCGAGCGCCTCGGCCACCGACGCGGCGCCGGGGCAGACGATCATGAAATCCTGGATGTCCACCCTGCGCGCGGCGTGGGCCCCGCCGCCGAAAACCTGGATCTCCGGCAGCGGCAGGGTCACCGGCCCCGGCCGCTCGCCCAGAAGATGGCGCCAGAGGGGGCGGCCGGCCGCGCGAGCCGCCGCCCAGGCCACGGCCATCGAGACGGCGATCATGGCGTTGGCCCCGAGCCCGCTGCGATCGGCCGTGCCGTCGACGGCGATCAGCGCCTCGTCGACGGCGACCTGATCGCTGCCGTTCAGCCCCATGAGCGCCGGCGCGATCCGCTCGGCGATGGCGGCGACGGCACCCCGCACGTCGTGGCCGCCCATGGCCGGGCCGCCGTCGCGCCTGTCGACCGCCTCGGCCGAGCCCTTCGACGCGCCGGCGGGCGCGATCGCCCGGCCGACGGCACCGCCCGCAAGGCGCACCTCCGCCTCCACCGTCGGCCGGCCCCGGCTGTCGAAGACGCGGCGGCCGTGCACACGCTCGATCGATGTCTTCCTGCTCATTGCCCAAATCCCGTGAACCAGGCCTCGCGAAAGCCCGCGAGGCGTTGGGCAGGCTCGGTCAGATGATGAATGGCGAAGGCGCGCACATCCGCCTTCTCCCTGCCACCGGTCAGATACTCGACCGGCGACTTGCCGTCGATGCGGGCCAGCATCAAGGCGGGCAGCAGCGAGGCCGTCCGCTCCTCGATGGCGGCCACCGGCTCCCAGTCGACATGGCCGAGATAGGCCTCCGCCAGCCGCCCGAAGGCCTGGGCGAAGCGGCGCGAATCGGTCGGTCGGTGGCGGGCCTTGAGCGCCAGATGGTTGAGCACGAAGGCCAGATCGAAGGCCGGATCGCCGTACCAGGCACATTCCGCATCGAGCAGCACGGGCCCGAGCCGGCCGATCAGGATGTTCTTCGGGCTGACATCACCGTGCACGAGGCAGAGCCGCGTCGCCGCCGTGCGCCTCGCGAGGGCCCGCAGTTGCGAGGCCACCATCGGCTGCGCCTCGGCGGTGGCGAGGAGATAGGGCTCGAGCCGGATGGCGTGGAACACCTGGTCGCTGCGAAAGCGCTGGGCGATGTCCTGGTCGCCCGCCGTCCTCGCGTGGATGCGGCCGAGCCGGTCGCCGACCGCGGCGGCGATTGCCGCATCGATCCTCCCCGCCATGAGCTCGGTCTTCCAGAGCACGAAGGCCTTGGGATCGAGATAGCGCGTGACGATCGCGGACGCGGCCTCGTCGACATGGATCAGCCTCGGCACCGCTCCCGGCACCAGCCTGTCGACCACCTCGAGATAGGCCGCCTCGTAGCTGTTGCGCTCGACCGGTGCCCGCCAGTCCGCCTGCACCTTGAGCCGCGCGAGGGCGCGCTTGACGCAGTAGGGCTTGCCGTCGATGTCGACCCGCCAGATATCCGAGGAGACGCCGCCGGTGAGCGGCATCATCGGCGGCGGCGCGCCGATCCCGAGCAGGCCCGCGCGGCGCAGGATGGCCATGATGTCGCTGTTCCAACCGACCCGCATGAGGGCATCCTCGATCGACGCTGGGCTGCCGGCCACATGCCCTGGCCGAGGCGACCGGGAGTGAGGATGACCGTGCAGCGTGTGCTCTTCCATTACCAAGCCGGGCAGCGGCTGACGAGACGGCTCGAGGCGCTCGCGGCCGAGGGGCTCGATGTGCGCGCCGTGGCGCCCGGGGATCCCGAGGCGCTCGCGCGCGAGCTGCCCCTCGCCGACATCCTCTGGCACGTCCTCTCGCCGGTCACGGCGGCGCTGATCGCGGCCGCCCCGCGTCTCCGGCTGATCCAGAAATGGGGGGTCGGGCTCAACACCATCGACCTCGACGCGGCCCGCGAGCGCGGCATCGCCGTCGCCAACATGCCCGGCACCAACACCCGGGCCGTGGTCGAGCTGACCCTCCTCCTGATGCTCGCCTGCCTGCGCCGCCTCGTCGAGCTCGACCCGGCGCTGCGCGCGGGCCGGTGGGCGCCGCCGCCGGCGACGATGGAAGGGCTCGGCGAGCTCGCCGGCCGGCGGGTCGGCCTCGTCGGCATGGGTGCCGTGCCGCGGATGCTGGCGCCGATCCTTTCCGCCATGGACGCCGAGCCCGTCTACTGGAGCCGGTGCGAGAAGCCCGGGGCACCGGCCCGCTTCCTGCCGCTCGCCGAGCTCCTCGCGACGAGCGACATCGTCTCGCTCCATCTGCCGCTGACCGACGAGACCCGGTGCCTCGTCGACGTGCGCGCGATCAGGGAGGGAGCCATCCTCGTCAACACGGCGCGCGGCGGCCTCCTGGACGAGCTTTCGCTGGTCGAGGCGCTGCGCTCCGGCCGGCTCGCCGCCGCCGGGCTCGATGTCTTCGAGGCGGAGCCGATCGCGCGCGACAATCCGCTTCTGGCCCTCGCCAACGCCACCGTGACGCCGCACCTCGCCTGGCTCACCGGCGAGACGCTGGAGCGCTCGCTTCTGATCGCCTGCCGGAACGCCCGGGCACTCCAGGCGGGCGAGCCGCTGGTCTTCCGGGTCGCCTGACCGGTGCTCGAGCAAGAACCGGCATCGATGTCGCGCGAGAAGGCCCCGATATCCGAGAGAATTGGCCCTTTTGGCATGTCGCGCCAGCGGCTAGCAAAAACCGACAGCACCGGAACAGCACCCATGTCCAGCACGATCCACGCCACCGTCTGCCCGCACGACTGCCCGAGCGTCTGCGCGCTCGAGGTCGAGAGGACCGCCGAGGGCCGGCTCGGCAAGGTCCGGGGCTCGAAGCGCAACAGCTTCACCTCCGGGGTGGTCTGCGCCAAGGTCAGCCGCTACGCCGAGCGCTACCACCACAAGGACCGCCTCGCCTTTCCCATGCGGCGGACCGGCGAGCGGGGCTCGGGTGACTTCGCGCGCATCGCCTGGGACGATGCCCTGGACGAGACCGCCGAGGCTTTCGCCCGAGCGGCGCAGCGCCACGGCTCGGAGACCGTCTGGCCCTACTGGTATGCCGGCACCATGGGCTTCGTGCAGCGCGACGGGGTGCAGCGCCTGACCCACGCCATGAAATGGTCGAGGTTCAAGTCGACCATCTGCACCACGCTCGCCGACAACGGCTGGCGGGCGGGCTACGGCAAGCGCTGGGGCGTCTCGGCCGAGGAGGCGGGCGACCATGCCGATCTCATCGGCATCTGGGGCTGCAACGCGGTCGCCACCCACGTCAACCTGATGAGCCACGTCGCGCGTGCCAGAAAGCGCGGCGCCTTCCTCTTCGTCGTCGATCCCTATCGCAACGGCACCGCCGAGCAGGCCGACCTGCACTTGCCGCTCCGCCCGGGAACGGACGGTGCGCTCGCCTGCGCCGTCATGCACATCCTCTTCGGCGACGGCCATGCCGACCGCGCCTATCTCGCGACCATGAGCGATCACCCGGCCGAGCTCGAGGCGCACCTGGCGACGCGCGGACCAGAATGGGCCTCCGCCATCACCGGCCTGGACGTGGCCATGATCGAGCGCCTGGCCGCCCTCTACGGCGAGGCGGAGCGCCCCTGGATCCGCTTCGGCTTCGGCTTCAGCCGCTCGCGCAACGGCTCGGCCGCCATGCACGCCGCGTCCTGCCTCCCCGTGGTCAAGGGTGCCTGGCGGCACCGGGGCGGCGGCGGGCTCTACAACATGGGCGACCTCTATCACTGGGACAAGAAGCTGATCGAGGGCCACGACCTCATCGACCCCTCCATCCGCATCCTGGATCAGTCGCGGATCGGCCCGGTCTTGACCCACGACCCGCTCGACCTCGCGGGCGGGCCGCCGGTCACGGCCCTTCTGGTCCAGAACACCAACCCCATGTGCATCGCTCCCGATCTCGGCAAGGTGCACGAGGGCTTCGCCCGGCCGGACCTCTTCGTCGCGGTGCACGAGCAGTTCATGACCGAGACGGCGAAGCAGGCCGACATCCTCCTGCCGGCCACCATGTTCGTCGAGCACGACGACATCTACCACGCCTCGGGCCACTCGCGCTTCCAGATCGGCCGCAAGATCTTCGAGCCCTTCGCCGACGTGCGCTCCAACCATTTCGTCGTCTGCGAGCTGGCGAAGCGGCTGGGTGCCGACCATCCCGGCTTCGCCATGACCGAATGGGAGCTGATCGACGATCTCCTGCACCGCTCGGGCTGGCCCGATGCGGCGACCGTGCACGGGAATGGCGGCTGGGAAGCCATGCCCGACGCCGACACCGCGCATTTCCGCAACGGCTTTCCGACCACGGACGGCAGGTTCCACTTCAAGCCCGACTGGTCGAGGCTCGGCGCCGATCACGCCCGAATGCCGGCTTTGCCGGACCATCTCGCGAACACCGAGGAGGTCACGGCCGAGCATCCCTTCCGTCTCGTCGCGGCACCCGCGAGGCAGTTCCTCAACACCAGCTTCACCGAGCTCGAATCGGGACGCAAGCGCGAGGGCCGGCCGACCGCCATGATCCACCCCGACGTCATGCAGCGGCTCGGCATCGCCGAGGGGGCGATCGTGACCCTCGGCAACGCGCGCGGTCGGGTGCGCCTGCACGCGGCGCCGCAGGCGGGCCAGCATCCGGACACCATCGTCGTCCAGGGCATCTGGCCGAACCCGCACTGGATGGACGGGATCGGCATCAACCTCCTGCTCGGCGCCGACGCCGCGCCGCCGGGTGGCGGTGCCGCCATCCACGACACGGCCGTCTGGCTCGGGGTCGCCTCCTGACGACCGGTTTGGGCTAGAGCGCGCGGCGCTGCTCGAGGGCGGTCTCGGGCGGCAGGTCGAAGCCGATCAGGATGGAATAGCCGGCCGAGGTGTCCGGAGCCACGTCCTGCACCTGCTGCGTCAGCTGCTCCCGCAGCCGCACCGGTCCACCGCCCGTGCCGGCCGGCACGGCCGTCGCGAAGCTCGCCTTCTCGATCACGTTGCCGGCCGGATCCGCCAGCACCACGAAGTAGCTGAGCGGCGTGGTCTCGGGTGCCGTCACCACGATATCGAAGCTGATGTCGAGATCGAGCGTCTCGCCCTGGAGCCGGCAGAGGCCGTCGATGTTCTCGATGCTGGCCGTGACCGGGCGGCCCTGGGCATCGGTGGCCGACATGCGGTCGAGCCCGTAGATGATGGCGCTGCTCGGACAGACCGCCGCCTCCTCCGTCTTGCCGGCGCAGCCCGCACCCAGCAGCAGCGCCGGAAGGAGGAGGGCTTTGGCAAGCGGCGGGGCGGCACGCATGGCGAGGTCGTTCATCCGGGCTCCGGCACGAGCTGGCGCAGAGCCATGGCCTAGCAAGCGCGCCGGCCGCCGGCAAGGCGCACGCCGGCAGTCGAAGGTACGATGCGGAGCGAATGCGCCTTGCGTGCCGGCCGTACCCCCTTACTATGCGCTGGTCGGGTGAACAGATGTACAGACAAGCGGAACAGACCACGCTCCCCCACGGAGGCGCCAAGGGCGTCGGCCGCCCCTGGCGAAGCCCCCGGGCGGGGCCGCCGACCCGCATCGCCGCGCTCGATCTCGGCACCAACAGCTGCCGCCTGCTCGTCGCCGAACCCCACGGTGCCCGCTTCGAGGTGGTCGACAGCTTCTCGCGCATCACCCGTCTCGGCGAAGGTCTCGCGGTGAGCGGCGGCCTCGGCGAGCCGGCCATCCGGCGGACCCTCGCGGCCCTCGCCGTGTGCCGGCGGATCATCGACCGCAATCGCGTGGCCGACCTGCGCTGTGTCGCGACCGAGGCGTGCCGCCGCGCCAATAACGGCGCT
Source organism: uncultured Geminicoccaceae bacterium (assembly GCA_964402505.1). GTDB lineage: Bacteria > Pseudomonadota > Alphaproteobacteria > Geminicoccales > Geminicoccaceae > SLRI01. The sequence continues at coordinate 8,765 of CAYOCP010000036.1, read as the reverse complement.
GCCTTCCTCGCCGAGGTCGAGCGCGAGACCGGGCTCGGGCTCGAGGTCTTGAGCCAGGACGAGGAGGCGAGGCTGGCGCTTCTGGGCTGCCTGCCGCTGATCGACGAGGCGGCCGACGAGCTCCTGATGATCGATATCGGCGGCGGCAGCACCGAGCTGCTGTGGATGGACCGGCTCGGCGGCGGCCGGGGCGAGGCGGTGTCGCTGCCGCTCGGTGTCGTGACGCTCGCCGAATCCTTCGGCCGCGAGCCCGGCGAGGGCGAGTACGCGGCCATGGTCGAGACGGCGCGCCTGGCCCTGGCCGGCGTGGCGCTCGCCCGGTTCGTGCCCCGCTCGCTCGAGCCGCCGGCGGTGCAGATGCTCGGCACGTCGGGCACGGTCACCACCCTCGCCGCCGTCCATCTGGGGCTGCGCCGCTACGACCGCCGGCGGGTCGACGGCCTGACGCTGCCTTTCGCCGCCATCGCCGCCGTCACCGAGCGCCTGAAGCGTCTCGACCATCGGGGGCGCGCCGCCCATCCCTGCATCGGCCGCGGCCGCGCCGACCTCGTCATCGCCGGCTGCGCCATTCTCGACGCCATCCACGAGCGCTGGCCGATCAGCCGCCTTCGCGTTGCCGACCGCGGCGTCCGCGAGGGCATCCTGAACAGCATCCTCGGCCTCGATCTCGGCGCCGCCCTCCGCCCGGTCCTCTGAGCCCGTGCAGCCGACCCGAAAAACCAAGCTCAAGCGGTCGCGCACCCGCCGCGCCAGCTCGACCCGCTGGCTGCAGCGCCAGCTCAACGATCCCTTCGTCCAGGCGGCGCAACGCGCCGGCTGGCGTGCCCGCTCGGTCTTCAAGCTCGAGGAGATCGACGCCCGCTTCGGCCTGATCGCCGGGGGCGAGGCGGTGATCGACCTGGGGGCGGCACCGGGAAGCTGGAGCCAGTACGCGGCGCGAAAGGGGGCCCGGGTGCTCGCCCTCGACCTGCTGCCGATGGATTCGATCGTCGGCGTCGAGATCATGGAGGGCGACTTCCTCGATACCTCGACGCAGGCCGGGCTCCTCGAGCGCCTCGGCGGCAAGGTGAAAACCGTGCTCTCGGACATCGCGCCGGATGCCACCGGCCGGCGCCTCGTCGACCGGCTCCGCGCCGAGGCCGTGGGCGAGGCCGTGATCGACTTCGCCACGCTCGTGCTGGCACCGGAGGGCCAGGTCCTCGTGAAGCTGGTCAAGGGTGCCGAGGCCAGCGTCCAGGATCGGGCGCGGCCGCATTTCGCCCGGCTCCGCCTGCTTCGCCCCAAGGCGACGCGCAGCGATTCCTCCGAGACCTACCTGCTCGCCAGCGGCTTTCGCAAAAGCCAGGCCGGGGCCGATCAGCCCGGCACGTAGCGCCGCCAGTCGTGCTCCTCCCGGAAGCCCAGGACCTCGCGGATCCTGCGGTTCGAGATCGGCGCCTCGAACTCGCCGAGCGGCCGCGTGATCGGCGCGTTCGGCGCCCACTTCGCGAGGAACGCCGCCGTCGGCTCCCGCGCGGTGATCGTGTCGTTGACCGCGTTGAAGACCTGAAAGCCGAGCCCGTCCTTGGCGATGCAGAGATCGACGATCTGGCCGAGGTCGCGGGCGTCGATATAGCTCCAGGCATTGCGCTTGCGTGACGGCGGGTCCTGAAGGAACGCCGTGAATTGGCCGTACTCGTGCGGCTCGATGACGTTGCCGATGCGGAGCGCGTAAATGTCGGCACCCGTCCGCATGGCGAAGGCGCGGGCCGTCTTTTCGTTCACCACCTTGGAGAGCCCGTAGCTGTCCATCGGATCGACGTCGTAATCCTCCTCGAGCGGGAAGGCGTGGAAATCCTTGTCGCCCTCGGCGAAGCAGACGCCGTAGGTCGTCTCGCTGGACGCGATCACGATCTTCCGGATGCCGAGCTTCACCGCCGCCTCGATGACGTTGTAGGTCGAGACCACGTTGATCCTGAACGTCTCGTTGTCCGGCCGGATCAGGACCCGCGGCACGGCCGCGAAATGCACGACCGCATCGACCGGTGCGGGACCCCCGCCGGTCCTGAACCCCTCGAAGCCGAAATGCATCGAAAGCGCGTCGAAGGCCTGGCCGCTCTCCGTGAGATCGGCGATGACGGTGTTCACGCCAGGATGGTCGAGCGGCACGAGGTCGAGGTTCAAAACCTCGTGGCCCCTCTCCAGGAGATAGGGCACGACATGCCGTCCGGCCTTGCCGCTGCCGCCGGTGAAGACGATGCGCTCGCTCATGCCTGCTCTCCTTGTCGCTGCGGCACCCCGCCGATCAGGCCGCCGCCCCGGGTCTGCCTCGGGGCGGCAGCTCTGGCAACCCCTCGAGCACGTCCTCGAGCGGGCCCAAGGGCTCGAGCGCCGCACCGCGTGCCGCGAGGGGGCGGACCACGATCCGCTCCTCCCTGTCGATCACGACGAGCAGTGGACCGGCCCTCTCGTCCGCCATGATGGCCAGCGCCTCGGCCACCCCTCCCTCCAAGAGCTCGGCCTCGCCCGGTGGACCCTCCGCCGGAAGTGGCAGGACGAGCAGGCGGCCGTCTTTGAGGCTCGCTGCCAGCACGGCCCGGCGCTCCGCATCGACGCCGACCACCAGACGACCGACCGGCTCGCGATGCAGGCGCACCGGCGCCCTCGGCGCACCGGCGGCGGGATCCAGGCGGACCAGCCAGGGCCGGCCGCGGCCGTCCCGGACCACGACGAGAAGCGTGCCGTCCCCGTCCTCGAGCAGCGCCGGCGGTCCCTCGGCCGTTCGGCCGATCGCGGTCCAGGAAGGAAGCTCGCGATACGGCTCGCGGAGGCGGGCCACGTGCGCCACCCCTTCGTCGTCCCGCGCCACGAGCAGGAGGCCGCCGGCCCGCGTCGCCCTGGCGACGAGGGTCTGAAAGGCCGGTCCCTCGACCGCGCGCCAGCGATCGAGGCTGCCGCGCTCGCCGAGCTCCAGCCGGCCTTCCGGATCGAGGGCGACGCCGATGGAGCCCGCCGGCAGGCCGACGAGGCCCGCCGGCTTGCCGCCCGTGCCGATCGCCATGGCCGTCTTGAAGAACGCCTTCCAGGGCGGGGCGAGGCGCTCGCCCAGCGTGTCGTGGACCTCGGTGACGAAGCGTCCGTGCACCGAGAAATGCAGCCGGCCCCTCGCACTCTCGAAATCGAAGCGGCCCTCCTGGCGCCCCGGCTTGCCACCGGTGGCGAAGACGCCCAGCGCGTCGGTCAGGTCGGCGTACTCGCGGGATTCGGTGAAGGTTTTCTCGGGCATGGTGGCCGGCGGATGCATGCCGACGATGCCGAGGCCGTACCAGGGAGCACCCCAGATGGTCGCGTCGTCGTCGACGCCGAAGACGTAGACGCCGATGAAGTCGGGGGCGCGGCCGATGCTCTGGCCGCCGGCCCCGAACGGCCGGACGTAATCATCGCCGGAGCTCACCCCTCTCTTCGGTGAGATGCGCGGCTCGACCAGACGCTCGCGCGGGTCGGAAGCGTTGTAGAGGCCGAGGCTGAAGGAAAGCTCGCCCTCGCCCGTGGTGTCGCTGTCGTCCATGACGTGAATGCGATCGACGGTGACGATGGTGTCGCGGCGCGGCGTGAAAAATTCGCCCCGCGAGCGGACGAAGCCTTTGGCATCAGGGAAATCGGGGGTCTTCCGCGGCACCGAGATGCGGTACCAGAAGCGCTGCTCCTGGCCGAGCTCCGTGATCAGCACGTCATGGCTCACCTTGGGGCTGCCGAAGAGCTCATGGCCGACCCGGAGCAGGTTCTCCTTCTCCATGTCGAGATCGAGCTCGCCCGTCACCATGCGGTAGACCTCGACCCGCGCGTAACAAGGCCAGAAGGTCTCGAAGCGAAAGCGCACCCGGGTCGGGGCGCGGGCCAGCTCGACGTTGAAGATCCCCTGGTAGAGCGGCGCATCCCACAAGACCTGGCCGAGCTCGTCGCGAATCGCGGCCAGCGCCAACTCCTCGATCGGCATCGCCTGTTCCCCCGCCCGGTGCCTCGAGCGGGCACCTTCGATCCCAAATTTACACGCGCGAGAGCGCGGCCGCGACAGGAATCGGATCAGGGGCGGGGTCGGCGCCTCAGGCGGCGCGCCTTGCCAGGAATCCCTCGATCCGGTCCATCGCCGCCTCGATCTCCCCGATCGACGCGGCGTAGGAGAAGCGGACATAGCCCTCGCCGAAGACGCCGAAGCTGGTGCCGCTGATGACCGCCACGCCGGCCTCGTTCAGGAGCCCGTCCTGCATCGCCCGCGAATCGAGGCCCGTCCCCTCGATATTGGGAAAGGCGTAGAAGGCGCCGCCCGGCACGGCGCAGCGAAAGCCGGCAAGCGCATTCAGCCGCTCGACGATGACGCCGCGCCGCCGGTCGAACGCCTCGACCATGCTGGCGACGGCGTCCTGCGGCCCGTCGAGCGCGGCGATGCCGGCATATTGCGCGGCGGCGTTGACGCAGGAATTGACGTTGATGGCGAGCCGGGTGGCGTGCTCGGCCAGGTCCTTCGGCCACACGCCCCAGCCCAGCCGCCAGCCGGTCATCGCATAGGTCTTCGACCAGCCGTCGAGCAGGATCAGCCGGTCGGCGATCTCGGGATATGTCGTGAGCGAGGCGTGCGGCACGCCGTCGTAGCACATGCGCGCGTAGATCTCGTCCGACATGACGGCGACCTCGGGAAAGTCGGCGAGGCCCCGTACGAACCGGTCGAGCTCCGCCTTCGGCACCACGCCGCCGGTCGGGTTGGCCGGGCTGTTGACGATGATCAGCCGCGTGCGGTCGGTGATCTGGCCCAGAACCTCCTCGGCCGAGAAGGCGAAGCCCTTCTCCTCGTGCAGCGCCATCGGCACGGCCTTGGCACCCGTGAACTCGATCATCGAGCGATAGATCGGAAAGCCCGGGTCGGGGTACATGATCTCGGCACCCGGCTCGCCGAACATCAGCATGGCGAAAGCCATGGTGACCTTGCCGCCCGGCACGATCACGACATGCGCCGGATCGACCTCCACGCCGCGCCGCTCGGCCATGTCGCGGACCACCGCCTCGCGCAGCGGCAGGATGCCGTTGGCCGGCGTGTAGCCGTGATGGCCGTCCCTGAGCGCCTTGACCGCCGCCTCCACGATGTGCGGCGGGGTCGGGAAATCGGGCTGGCCGATGCCGAGATTGATGATGTCGCGTCCTTGGGCCTTGTGCGCCGTCGCCCGCGCCAGGACCTCGAACGCACTCTCCGTGCCGAGCCGCCCCATGGCCGCCGCGAGCCGCATCGCCGTTCCTCCCACCAGAATCAGAGATCGTCCGGCGAACCGGCCGCCGGGTGCCGGCGGAATGTGGCAAAGACCGCAGGCGGCGGCAATCCCCGCCGATCCGGAGCGGCAAGGGAACAAAAAAAGGCCTGTGAGGTTAGGGTCCCCACAGGCGGCAAATCTCAGCCCTCAGCGCCTCGATAGAAAGCACGGCGCTCCGCTGTGAACTGTGGTAATTCGCACATTTTCGCATATGATAGGGGAATCTTCCCCTCAGGCGCTGGTCCTGCAACTCCGCATCAACTGCAAGGCGCCGAGCTTGCTGACCTCGAGGATCTCGCTCACCCTCGACCCGTCATCGGACGTGGGCAGAAGCAATTGCTGATAGATGAATGACCTGCCCTCCAGCTTGAGCTCGACGAGCTGCAGGAGGGGCACCCCGGTGACACTCGTGGCGTCGAGATCGAGGCGCAGGCTCTCCTCGAGCGTCATCGACGGCACGTGCACCTGCGTGGCGGCGAGGAAGGGGGCGAGCCGGCCGGCATAGGGACCGCCAGCGCCCAGCCACGTCGCGTCGGGCACGAGCAGGCGGAACATCGGCGTGTCGACGGCGCAACGCGGCGGCAGATGCCCGTCCTCCTTGCGCTCGGCCCAATGGCGATAGGCCACGATCAGGGCCGGGTCGGTGATGGTCAATGCCGGAATCGGCAAGGAGCGCTTGTGCACCCACTGCATCGGTCGGTTCCCTCTACTTGAGGCAATGATCGGCCCGCGGCGGGGAACCTCTTGTCCCCCGGGAGCGCAGCGGGCCCGCGACCCTTCTTGTCGCACGGCGAGGTGAACCCCGGGTAAAGGGAGAGCGGCCTCAGCCGCCATATATACCCCGGTGGCGCAAAAGATGATCGGCGAGCACGATGGCGAGCATCGCCTCGCCGACCGGCACGGCACGGATGCCGACGCAGGGATCGTGCCGGCCCCTCGTTGCGATCTCGGTCTCCTCGCCATCCGCCATGACCGTGCGCCTGGGCGTCAGGATCGACGAGGTCGGCTTGACAGCGAAGCGGACGACGATGTCCTGCCCGGTCGAGATGCCGCCGAGAACGCCGCCCGCGTTGTTGGAGAGGAAGACCGGACCATGCGGCCCCTTGCGCATCTCGTCGGCATTGGCCTCGCCGGAAAGCCCGGCCGCCGCCATGCCGGCGCCGATCTCCACCCCCTTCACCGCGTTGATGCTCATCATGGCCTTCGCCAGATCGGCGTCGAGCTTGTCGTAGACCGGCTCGCCCAGGCCGGCCGGCACGCCGCTCGCCACCACCTCGATGACGGCCCCGATGGAGGAGCCGGCCTTGCGCACCCGGCCGAGCAGGTCCTCCCAGCGCGCCGCCGCCGCCGCGTCCGGGCACCAGAAGGGATTGGCCTCGATCGCCGCCGCATCGAACCGCGCAGGCTCGATCCGGTCCTGGCCCATCTGCACCATGCAGCCCCGGATCCCGATCCCCGGCCCCAGGACCTTCCGCGCGATGGCGCCGGCCGCCACCCGCATCGCCGTCTCGCGCGCCGAGCTCCGCCCGCCGCCCCGATGGTCGCGGATGCCGTACTTGGCGTCGTAGGTGAAATCGGCATGGCCCGGCCGATAGCTCCGGGCGATCTCGCCGTAATCCTTCGAGCGCTGGTCCTCGTTGCGGATCAGGAGGCTTATGGGCGTGCCGGTGGTCCGGCCCTCGAACACGCCCGAGAGGATCTCGACCCGATCCGGCTCCCGGCGCTGCGTCGTCCATCGCGACTGGCCGGGCCGCCGCCGGTCGAGCCAGTGCTGGATGTCCGCCTCGGCCAGCTCGAGCCTCGACGGCACGCCGTCGACGACGCAGCCGATCGCCGGCCCGTGGCTCTCGCCCCAGGTCGTGAACCGAAAGAGCGTGCCGAAGCTGCTGCCCGCCATCCAGGATCGCCTTCAGACGGTGGCGATGTCGGGCGCGTCCACCGCCTTCATGCCGACCACGTGATAGCCGCTGTCGACATGCAGGATTTCGCCCGTCGTGCCGCCGCCGAGATCGGAGAGGAGATAGATGCCGGCCCCGCCGACGTCGCGAAGCGACGTGTTGCGCTTGAGGGGCGCGTTGAGCTCGTTCCACTTCAGGATGTAGCGGAAATCGCCGATGCCGGAGGCGGCGAGCGTCCGCACCGGGCCGGCCGAGACGGCATTGACCCGGATCCCCTGGCCGCCCAGATCGGCCGCCAGATAGCGCACGCTCGCCTCGAGCGCCGCCTTGGCGACCCCCATCACATTGTAGTGAGGAACGACCTTCTCCGCTCCGTAATAGGTGAGGGTCAGAAGGCTGCCGCCCGGCTGCATCAGGGCGGCGGCGCGCCTCGCGAGGTCGGTGAACGAGTAGCAGGAGATCAGCATCGTCCGCTGGAAGTTCTCGGCGCTGGTCTCGACATAGCGGCCCTTGAGCTCCTCCTTGTCGGAGAAGGCGACGGCATGGACGGCGAAGTCGAGCCCGCCCCAGCGCTCCCCGATCCTGGCGAAGAGCCCGCTCATGCTGGCCGGATCGGTGACGTCGGCGGGCTCGACGAAATCGCAGCCCAGCTCCGCCGCCAGGGGTGTGACCCGCTTCCTCAGGGCCTCGCCCTGATAGGTCACGGCCAGCTCCGCCCCCTGCTCCGCCACCGCCCGGGCGATACCCCACGCGAGCGAGCGCTCGTTGGCGATCCCCATGATCAGGCCGCGCTTGCCGGCCATGAACGGTGCACCGGTGGTCATGGCCGAGCGCTCCCTAATGCGGTGGTTGAGTGAATGCGCGGGAACTTAGTGCGTCGAGTACCGGGAAGGAAGGGGTAGAGCGAACCGCGCACGGGCCCGGACGTTGAAGGAGCGGAAACACGTCCACCAAAACATCGCCGACAAAGGAAGGGCACCGCACGATGATCTTCGATACCTGGGCCGGAATCGGCCGGGTGCTGCTCGTCGGGACATTCGCCTACGTCGCCCTCGTGCTCGTGCTTCGCATCTCCGGCAAGCGGACGCTCACCAAGCTCAACGCCTTCGACCTCGTCGTGACCGTCTCCCTCGGCTCGACCCTGGCGACCGTGCTGCTCTCGCGCACGGTGCCGCTGGCCGAAGGAATCACGGCGCTGGTGCTGCTCGTCGGCCTGCAGTTCCTCATCACTTGGCTCTCGGTCCGTTGGCCGTCCTTCGAGCGGCTGGTCAAGAGCGAGCCGACGCTTTTGATGCTGCGGGGCTCGCCCCTGGACGCGGCCTTGCGGACACAGCGGGTCACGCTGGACGAGGTGGTGGCGGCGGTGCGCTCGCAGGGGATCGTCGACATGGCCGAGGTCGGCGCCGTCGTTCTGGAGACAAACGGCACGATCAGCGTGCTGCGCCGCGTGCCCGATCCCCTGCCCGAGCGGAGCACCCTCGACCCGACCGCCCGGCTCTGAAGCTGTGGCGGTCGCCGGGCGGGCGCTTCAGGCCATCCGCCGCTCGCGCTGCAGCGCCCGCTCGCGCATGATCGCGGCATTGAGCTG
>CAYOCP010000035.1:0-41337 GCA_964402505.1 uncultured Geminicoccaceae bacterium | reverse complement strand
CCGGCCGAGCGCAGGCGTCAACCGAAAAGGCCGCGTGAATCACCGGGCGCTTACATCCAGACAGTGGTTGCCCAATTGATGATACGGTATTTCAATCCGGCGAAGCCTGAGAAGGGTATCGGGGCAGCCGACCCTTTTGTCGTTGCCTTGGCGGCCGTGCAGAATCCGGCACCGTGGGTGGTTGTGACTGGTGAGAAGCCAGGAAGTCTTGAGAACCCCAAAATACCGTGGGTGTGCAAGCTCTTTAAGCCGCAGCCGATCCGAACTATCTCATTCCTTGAACTGATCGTTGAGGAAGGATGGGAGTTAACCTAGCGGGCTCGGGAGACATGTGTAGACGCTCCGCGGGGTCCGAGCTAGAACTCCGTGGTGTATCGCGTGCAGAATTGGGCGCTGAAATGTCCACTTAACCTTATCATCCACTGCGTATCGAAGGCTCGGAGTCGCTTGATGACTGGCGCTGTATCTTCGCGGCGATCCAGGTCCAGGAGTCCCTGATTCAGGGCTGCTTCAACCTCCTTGCAGTACTTGCTGCAGATCTCTTGAAGGTTTCATGGAAGAAGAGGGCTGGGAGTTCTAGGCGCCGACGGGCAATGTTGGATGCCGTGCAAGCAAGTTCGCCGTTCAGATCCGAAGATTCTGTTAGTCAGACTGTAGCGAGAGCGACGCCACTCTCGCTTGACGTCAACGATTTCTTACTCACCGTGCCGCCTCTCCAGCTATCACCACCCCAAAAAACCGGAGGGGCCGGTGGGGAGGCGTTGCCTCCCCGCCATTCTTCGCCTCCCTCATATCTCCTCCCGCAACACCCTTGCATAGAGCTCGGAGTCTACATTGCCGCCGGAGAGGACGACGAGGGTGGTCTTGTTCCGGCAGTCGAGCTTGCCGGTGAGGCAGGCGGCGAGGGCTACGGCGCCGCCGGGCTCGGTGACGATCTTGAGCTCGCGGAAGGCGGCGCGCATGGCGGCGGCGGTTTCGGGGTCGGTGACGGCGAGGCCGCCTTCGAGGAGTTGGCGGTTGATCTCGAGGGTGAGCTCGCCGGGGGTGGGGGCGAGGAGGGCGTCGCAGATGGATCGGGCGCTCGGGTCGTTGGTCTCGCGCTTGCCGCTTGCGAGGGAGCGGGCAGTGTCGTCGAAGTTCGCGGGCTCGGCGGTGTAGACGGCGATCTTGGGGAAGCGTTCGACAAGCGCCGTCGCGGTGCCGGCGACGAGGCCGCCGCCGCCGCAGCAGACGACGGCATTGTCGGGAACGAGGCCCATGGCTTCGGCGTCCTCGGCCATTTCCAGGCCGACCGTACCCTGGCCGGCGATGATGCGGGGGTCGTCATAGGGGCGGACGAGGTGGGCGCCGGTGGTGGCCACGATCTCGTCGGCGATGGCCTCGCGGTTGTCCCTGAAGCGGTCGAAGGTGACGATCTCCGCACCCAGGCGGCGGGTGTTGGCGAGCTTGATGGCGGGGGCGTCGGCCGGCATGACGATGGTGGCCCGGCGGCCGAAGAGGCGGGCGGCGGCGGCCACACCTTGGGCGTGGTTGCCGGAGGAGCAGGCGACGACCGGGCCGGGCGGGAGCTGGGCGATGGTGTTGCACGCACCCCGGAACTTGAAGGAGCCGGTGCGCTGCAGGGGCTCGGGCTTGATCAGGAGCCGGCCGCCCGTGGCTTTGTCCAGGGCCTCGCTGGCGAGGAGGGGGGTGCGAATCGCCTTTCCGGCGAGCCGGCCGGCGGCGGCGGCGATGTCGGCGAAGGTGACGGGCAGGCTCATGGTGTGGCGTCCGTCTCGAGCCCGAGGAGACCGGGCAGCGGCCGAAGGTCGGCGATGCGGTGCAGGGGTCGGCCGGGCAGGCGCTCGGGCGGGCTCTTCTGGCGGTCGACATGGATGGTGGCGAAACCGAAGGACGCAGCGCCGTGCACGTCCCAGCCATTCGACGAGAGGAAGAGGATCCGGGGCGCCGGAATGCCGAGCCGCCGCGTCGCCAGCGCATAGACCTCGGGTGCCGGCTTGAAGACGCCGATCGCCTCGATCGAGAGGACGGCGTCGAGGTGACGGGCGATGCCCGCATGGGCCAGGGCGGTCTCGAGCATCTCCGGCGTGCCGTTCGAGAGGACGGCGAGCGGCAGCCCGGCGGCGGCGAGCCGGGCCAGCACGTCCGGCACCTCCGGATAGGGGGCGAGCCGCTCATAGGCCCGGAGCAGCTCGGCACGAAGCGCCGGATCGCCGTCGAGGCCGTGGGCGGCGAGGGCGAAGTCGAGAGCGTCGGCGGTGACGGCGGCGAAGTCGGCGTGGTGGCGCATGAGCGAGCGCAGCCACGAATAGGCGAGCTGCTTCCTGCGCCAGAGCAGGGAGAGGGCGCTCGCCGTCCCCGCATCCATGCCGCGGCCACCGGCCTCGCCCCGGACGCGCAGGACGGCGGCCAGCGCCGAATGCACGTCGAGCAGCGTGCCGTAGGCGTCGAGGACGCAGGCTTCGATGGCGTGGGCCTCGTCGCGGCCGGAAAGCGCGAGCTGGAGCATGAAAAGGGCTCTGGCATCGGGGCGGGCGCCGGTCAAGCCCTGGTCGCCGGCCTTGATCGGCGGGTGGTGGCGGCGGATAGTGGGGCGCTCCGCGACGGCATGGCGGCTGGAGGAGCGCCCATGAATCTCGATTTCACGCCCGGCGCCGTCGTCCGGCTCCGGACCCGGCCGGACTGGGGCCTCGGACGGGTTCAGTCGGCGATCGGCACCAAGGTCACGGTGGATTTCGACGAGGCCGGCAAGGTGGTCCTCGATCTCAGGCACGCGGCGCTCGAGCTCGTCACACCGGCCGATCCCGGCTGAGCGCCGAGCCGGCGGATGCTCAGCGAAGGGTTTGGAGAAAGCGCCGTAGCGTCGGCACCACGTCGGCGGCGAAGAGCGGGCCGAGGAAGAGTGCCTGATGCGCCGCTTTGGAAATCGTGAGGCTCATGGAGCCGGGGCCGGCGAGGCGCTGGGCGGCGTGGGTGGCGCCGGCGCCGACCAGCTCGTCCCGGCCGGCCTCGATCGTCAGCATCGGCAACCCGGCGAGGCCGCTGGTCGCAATCCTGTGGCTGCCCAGGGTCAGGCGTTCATCCTGGAGTGGTGAGCGGCGGACCAGGCTCTCGATGCTTTCGGCATAGAGCTCGGCCGGGACGTCGACGAGCCGGTGCAGATCGGCGTGCAGCCGGTCGTAGATGCCGGGCTCGCCCCGGAGGAGCTCGAGCCAGAGGCCAGCCTGGATGCCGCAATAGGTCTCAGGATCGAGGGCCAGCACCGTCAGGAGCTGGAGGAGGCCCGGATAGACCCTCCGGCCGGCGCCCGGATAGCGGTCCGGCACGACCGAGATCAGGCAGAGGTCGAGAAGGCGCGGATCGATGTCGGCGGCGAGGCGGCCCGTGGCGGTCGGCCGCTCGGCCGCACCGATGGGAGCACCCAGCAGCACGAGCGAGCGTGGCCGCGGCAGGCTGGTCCCGCCATCGGCGGCGAGGGCCGCGGCGGCAAGGGCGACGGCTCCCGACTGGGAGACGCCGACGAGGTGGACGGGTGCCCCGATCGTGGTCAGGGCCCGGACCACCACGGCCAGCTGCTCGTCGAGGCCGAAGCGGCCGTGGCTCCGGGGGACGTGGCGGGCGTCGTGCCAGTCGAGGAAGTAGAGCTCGCCCGCTTGCTGCAGCAGGGCAGAGGCGAGGCAGCTCAGCACCGCTCCGGCATAGCCCGAGAACGGAGCGACGAGGAGGACTGGCGCGCCAACGCCGCCGGCCCGAAGCCGCACGAGGCGCGAGAACGGGCCCTCGTCCACGACGAGGGCACGCGAGACGCCCGCATGGTCGCGGGCGACGGCGGTCTCGATCGGCTCGTCTCTGGCCTCGGCAGCGCGCAGCGTGCGCTCGGCCAGCACGTGCTGGGCCATGAGCAGGCGCTGCCAGAACGGCAGCTCGGCGCCGAGCCTGAGCCCGGCGAGCCAGGGTGCCAGCAGCCAGCGCTGCCAGTCGAGGATCGAATGGAGCATGATCGCGGCTAGCCGATCCCTCGCCCGGGGTGCCGCATCGCGCGGTCAGGCGACCGCAAGCTCGGCCAGCCGCTCTTCGATGGCGGCGAGGGCGGCCGGGGCGGCGGCACCGTCGGGGCCGCCGCCCTGGGCGAAGTCGGCGCGGCCGCCGCCACCCTTGCCGCCGACCGCCCGGACCCCCTCGCGGACCAGATCGACCGCGTCGATCCGCCCGGCGAGGTCATCGCTGACGCTGACCACGACGGCGGCCTTGCCGTCGTTCACGGCGACCAGCGCCACGACGCCGCTTCCCATGTCGGCCTCGATCTGGTCCGCCGCCGCGCGCAGCTCCTTCGCGGGCACGCCATCGAGGGCGCGCGCGGCAAAGGCGATGCCGGCGATGCTCCGGGCCGGCTCGGCGTCGCGGGCACCGGTCGCGAGCTTGCGGCGGAGCTCCGCCAGGTCCTGCTCGAGCTTGCGCTTCTCGGCCACGAGATCGCGCACGCGCTCGACCAGGGCCAGGGGCTGGACCTTGAGCGTCTCCGCGGCCTCGGCGAGCCAGCGCTCCTCGGTCTCGACATGCTCGAGCGCGGCTTCGCCGGTGAGTGCCTCGATGCGGCGCACGCCGGCGGCGACGGCGGCCTCGCCGACCAGCTTCAGAAGCGCGATGTCGCCGGTGCGCGCGACATGGGTGCCGCCGCAGAGCTCCATCGAGTAGGTGTGGCCGTCACGCTCCTTGCCCATGGTGACGACGCGGACCTCGTCGCCGTACTTCTCGCCGAAGAGCGCCATGGCACCCCCGGCGATGGCCGCGTCGCGGGCCATGACGCGGACCTCGACCGGGGCGTTCTGCTGGACGTAGCGGTTGACCTCGCGCTCGACCGCGCGGATGTCGTCGGCCGTCATGGCGCGGGGCTGGCTGAAGTCGAAGCGGAGCCGGTCGGGAGCGACCAGCGAGCCCTTCTGCGCCACGTGGTCGCCGAGCCGGTGGCGCAGGGCGGCATGCAGGAGATGCGTGGCGGAATGGGCGCGGCGAAGCCGGTCGCGGCGCTCGGCATCGACCTCGAGCTGCACCGTGTCGCCGACCCGAAGCTGGCCTTTCCTCAACCTCGCGTGGTGGACCCAGAGATCGCCCAGCCGCTTGGTCGTGTCGCCGACCTCGGCCTCGAGGTCGCCGCCCCGCGTGATCCAGCCCGTGTCGCCGATCTGGCCGCCCGATTCGCCGTAGAAGGGCGTCTGGTTGGTGACGATCAGGACCTCGGCTCCCGCCTCCGTCTCCTCGACCGCGTGGCCGTCGACGACGAGGGCGAGCACGCGGGCATCGGCCCGGGTGGTGGCGTAGCCGAGGAACTCGGTCTTGCCGTGGGCTTCCCGGATCTCGAACCAGACCGGCGCCACGGCCTCGGCACCCGAGCCTTTCCAGTGGCGTCGCGCCTCGGCGCGCTGGCGCTCCATGGCCAGGGCGAACCCTTCATGGTCGACAGCGCGGCCGGAAGCGCGAAGCGCGTCCTCGGTGAGGTCGAGCGGGAAGCCGTACGTGTCGTAGAGCCGGAACGCGGTCTCGCCGGCCAGGGCCTGGCCTTCCGGCAGATCGGCCACGGCCTCGTCGAGCAGGCGCAGGCCGCGGTCGAGGGTGCGGCGAAAGCCCGTCTCCTCGAGCTTCAGCCACTCGACGATCGAAGCCTCGGCGCGGACCAATTCGGGGTAGGCACGGCCCATCTCCTCGACGAGGACCGGGGCGAGGCGATGCATCAGCGGCTCCGTCGCTCCCAGAAGGTGCGCATGGCGCATGCCGCGGCGCATGATCCGCCTGAGCACGTAGCCGCGGCCGTCATTGTCGGGGGTCACGCCGTCGGCGATGAGAAAGGCGCTGGCCCGGAGATGGTCGGCGATGACCTTGTGCGAGGGTGCCGTGGGACCCGTCGCCGGCGTGCCGGTGAGCTCGACGCTGTGCGCGATGAGCGTCCGGAAGAGGTCGATCTCGTAATTGTCATGGCAGCCCTGCAGGACGGCGGCGATGCGCTCGAGGCCCATGCCGGTGTCGATCGAGGGACGGGGCAGGTCGATGCGCGTCTCCCGGTCGACCTGCTCGTACTGCATGAAGACGAGGTTCCAGATCTCGATGAACCGGTCGCCGTCCTCGCCCGCGCTGCCGGGCGGGCCGCCGGCGATCTCGGGGCCGTGGTCGTAGAAGATCTCGGAGCAGGGGCCGCAGGGGCCGGTGTCGCCCATCGCCCAGAAATTGTCGGAGGTGGCGATGCGGATGACGCGCTCCTCGGGCAGGCCCGCGATCTTCCGCCAGAGCGCGAAGGCCTCGTCGTCCTCGGCATAGACCGTGGCGAGGAGGCGGTCGGCCGGCAGCCCGAATTCCTTCGTGATCAGGTTCCAGGCGAGCTCGATCGCCACGTCCTTGAAATAGTCGCCGAACGAGAAGTTGCCGAGCATCTCGAAGAAGGTGTGGTGCCGGGCGGTGTAGCCGACATTGTCGAGATCGTTGTGCTTGCCGCCGGCGCGCACGCATTTCTGCGCGGTGACGGCGCGGTCGTAGTCACGCTTCTCCGCACCGGTGAAGACGTTCTTGAACTGCACCATGCCGGCATTGGTGAAGAGCAGGCTCGGGTCGTTGTGCGGCACGAGCGGGCCGGACGGCACGATCGCATGGCCGGTGGCGCCGAAATAGTCGAGGAAGGTCTGGCGGATCTCGTTGACGGTCTGCATGGGGGGAAGCTCTCTCGGGCGCGCTCGGGGAGTTCATAGCGATGTCGGCGGCGGACGCATAGGGCGCCATGAGCCGCCCGAAAGGGCGATGGTCGGGAATTCGGTCCGGCGCCCTCGCAATCCCGGGGATCCTCGGGTCCCGGGCCAGGAGCGCGGCTCAGTCCTCGTGCTCCGGCTCCTCGTCGAGCAAATCGAGGCCGCCACCGGCAGCACCGACGCCGGCGCGGCTGCGGATGGTCGCCTCGATCTCGTCGGCCATGGCCTCGTTGGCCTTGAGGAAGGCCTTGGCGTTCTCGCGGCCCTGGCCGATGCGCTGGCTGCCGTAGGAGAACCAGGAGCCCGACTTCTCGACGATGCCGGCCTTGATGCCGAGGTCGATCAGCTCGCCGGTCTTGGAGATGCCCTCGCCGTACATGATGTCGAACTCGACGACACGAAATGGCGGCGCCACCTTGTTCTTGACCACCTTGACCCGCGTCTGGTTGCCGACGGTCTCGTCCTTCTCCTTGACCTGGCCGATGCGGCGGATGTCGAGGCGGACCGAGGCGTAGAACTTGAGCGCGTTGCCGCCGGTCGTGGTTTCGGGGCTGCCGAACATGACGCCGATCTTCGAGCGGATCTGGTTGGTGAAGATCACCATGGTCTTCGAGCGGCTGATCGAGGCGGTGAGCTTCCTGAGCGCCTGGCTCATCAGCCGGGCCTGCAGGCCGACATGGCTGTCCCCCATCTCGCCCTCGAGCTCCGCCTTGGGCACCAGCGCCGCCACGCTGTCGACGACGATCACGTCGAGAGCACCCGAGCGCACCAGCGTGTCGGCGATCTCGAGCGCCTGCTCGCCGGTGTCGGGCTGGCTGATCAAGAGCTCGTCCAGATCGACGCCGAGCTTGCGCGCATAGGCCGGGTCGAGCGCGTGCTCGGCATCGATGAAGGCGCAGGTGCCGCCCGCCGCCTGCGCCTCGCCGATGACGTGCAGCGTCAGCGTGGTCTTGCCAGAGCTCTCGGGGCCGTAGATCTCGATGACGCGGCCGCGCGGCAGACCGCCGACGCCCAAGGCGATGTCGAGGCCGAGCGAGCCCGTCGAGATGGTCTCGATGTCGGCCATCTGCTCGGCCTTGCCGAGCCGCATCAGCGAGCCCTTGCCGAACGACCGCTCGATCTGGGCGATCGCCGCGTCGAGAGCGCGTTGACGGTCGTCCGTCCGCCGCGTCGTCAGGGTCTCTGCCATGTCGTGTTCCGCTTGGTCGGGTGATCGTGGGTCCGCTTATATCCGCTCGGTCTGCCGGGGCAAAGCGCCGCCGGGTGGCCGGCGGCGGATCAGCACGAGGGCCAGGGCCGCAACCACGAGAACCAGCGCCAGCGCGTCGGCGATGCCGACGGGCTCGCCGAGCAGGATGGCCGAGCTCCACAAGCCCACCACCGGAATCGCGAGCGTGCTGATCGCCGCGAGATTGGCGGGAAGCTGCGTCACCAGCCATATGTAGGCGGTGAAGCAGAAGACCAGGGCGACGAACACCACATAGGCGAGGGCGGCGAGGCCAACGGGCGTCACCCGCGAGAAGTCCGGCTGTGGCTCGATCACCGCCCAGACGGCGATGATGGGCACGCCGCCCACGACGAGCTGCCAGCCGCTGAAGGACAGCACGCCGACCCCCCAGCGATAGAGCTTCTGGCCCACCGTGCCGGTGGCCCAGCAGCACGCGGCGGCGATCATGAGAAGATAGCCGGTCGGCACGACCCCCTCGCGGCCGAGCTCCGGCAGCAGCAGGAGGAAAATGCCGCCAATCCCGAGCGCCAGCGCGATGACCTGGCGCAGGCCCAGCCGCTCCTTGAGGATGGGCACGCTGAGCAGCGTCGCCCAGAGCGGCATGGTGAAGCCGAGGATGGAGGCACGGCCGCCGCCGATCATGGTCAGGGCGAAGGCGCTCAGCATGTGCCAGAGGCTGATATTGATGAAGGAGAGCACCGCGAGCGGCAGCCAGACCCGCCGGGGCGGCAGCACGGCCTCGCCCTTCAGCCGGCCGAGCAAGAGGAGGCTCAGGCCGGCGAAGGTCACGCAGATCACCCGGAACGTCCAAGGTGAGAGCTCGCCCACGACGAACTTCATCGCCGGCCAGTTCAGACCCCAGAGCAGCGAGATCGCGGCGATGAGGGCGATGACCGACGGCGGCACATGCGTCGCGCCGGAGAGACCCCTAGAAGTCGAAACAGCGACCACCTTTCTCCCAATCCCCGTAGCGGGTGGGCTCGGGGCCCTTGGGTCCGCCCTTCTCGCCGGGCGGCTGCCTCGGCACCTCGCGCACCGGCCGTTCAGGGGTCTCGGGGCGGCGGCGGTCGCCCTCGGGAACGGCGGCTGCGGGCCGGTGCGAAACGCCCTCGCTCATTCGCTCATGACCTCCTGCCTCGCCGCCGCCTCGCATTCCGCCATGTGCCTGCGCATCATGTGGTCGCTGAGCTCGACGTTCGCCGCCTTGAGATCCTCCTTGACCTTGTCGAACACGTCCTCGTCGCCGGGCCGCTCGAAATCGGCCATCACCACGTCCTTGGCGTAGTCGAGCGCGTCCTCGCCGGTCTTGCCGAGGTGGTTCTCGGCGAGCCACAGGCCGAACAGCTTGTTTCGCCGGTTGCGGATCTTGAAGGCCAGCTCCATCTCGTGCTTGTACTTGGCCTCCTCGTGCTTCTGGCGATCCTCGAACGTCATCGGCATCCCCCTTGCGGTCGTCGCTTGTCTCCGGCTCTTATATAGGTGAGAGCGGCTGTTCCCGCCATCGCCCAGGACCACCAGCGACCGGACGCTTTTGGCATGTGCTCCGTGGTCATCCTGCGCCGACCCACCCATCCGCGCTGGCCTTTGATCCTCGCGGCCAATCGTGACGAGCTCGAGACCCGGACGGCGCTGCCGCCGGAGCGGCACTGGCCGGACCGGCCCGAGGTGACGGCCGGCCTCGACGTCTCGGGCGGGGGTAGCTGGCTCGGGATCAACGATACGGGTGTGGTGGCCGCGGTGCTCAACCGCCAGGGCACGCTCGGGCCCCAGGCGGGCAAGAGGAGCCGGGGCGAGCTCGTGCTCGAGGCGCTCGACCACGCCGATGCCGACGAGGCCGCAGGGGCTCTCGCCCATCTCGATCCCGAAGCCTATCGGCCGTTCAACCTCCTCGTCGCCGACGGCAGCGACGCTTTCTGGATCCGTCATGCCGGCGACGGCATGGTGCGTTCGGTGGCGCTGGGCGATGGGGTGCTGATGCTGACCTCGCGCGAGATCAACGATCCGGCCTCGCCGCGCATCCGCCGCTATCTGCCGCTCTTCCGCCAGGCGACGCCGCCCGATCCGGACGGCGGCGACTGGTCGGACTGGCGGCTGCTCCTGGCCAGCACGGCGAGCGAGACGGGCGATCCGCGGGATGCCATGTGCATCCGCACGGAGGGGCCCTACGGCACGGTGAGCTCGAGCCTGATCGCTCTGCCGCCGCTCGCCACCGAGCGCGTGATCTGGCGCTATGCGGATGGCCCGCCGGACATGGCCGACTTCTCCGAGATCGCCTGAGGGAACCCGCATGTCGGGATCGCGTTCGTGAGGATCGGGTCCACGACTTCAGTCACGAGGAGAGGTTCATGACCATGCATCAACGAAGCCTGGTGTCGGCCGCGGCACTCGCGGCCGTCATGCTGGCGCCGGCGGTGCCGGCGCTCGCCGCGGGCGGGGCCACGGCCGTTCTGAAATCCACCGATGGCAAGGAGGTCGCCCGGGTGGGCTTCCAGCCGGCCGCCATCGGCGGGGTGATCGCCGTCCTGCAGACGACGGGGCTGCCGCCCGGCATCCATGCGTTCCACCTGCACGAGACCGGCTCGTGCGACCCCGAATCGGGCTTCAAGTCGGCCGGCGGCCACTTCAATCCGACCGACAAGTCGCATGGCTGGATGAACGAGAAAGGTGCCCATGTGGGCGACCTCCCGAACATCCATGTGCCCCAGGACGGCATCCTGGCGGTCGAGTACTTCCTTTCCGACATCACGCTCGGCGATGGCGGCGACGGGAGCTCGGTCATGGATGACGACGGCACCGCCGTCGTGGTGCATGCGCGCGCCGACGACTACCACACCGACCCGGCGGGCGACGCCGGCGATCGCATCGCCTGCGGCGTCATCGAGGCCAACTGAGGCTTCTCATGCGCGGCCGACCTCGAGGATGATCTTGCCGATGTGGCGGCTCGATTCCATCAGGCGGTGCGCCTCCTCCGCCCGCTCGAGCGGCAGGACGCGGTGGATGATGGGCTCGACCGCGCGCTTGGCGAGAAGCGGCCAGACCCGCGCCTCGAGGGCTCGCGCGATGCGGCCCTTCTGCTCGATGGTGCGCGGGCGGAGGGTCGAGCCGGTCCAGGTCAGGCGCTTGAGCATCAAGGAGGCGAAGTTGGCCTCCACCACGGCGCCTTCGAGCCAGGCGATCTGCACCAGCCGGCCTTCCACGGCGAGCGCCTTCAGGTTGCGGGCCACGTAGTCGCCGCCGACCATGTCGAGGATCACGTCGACGCCTTGGCCGTCGGTCACTTGGCGGGCGACGGCGACGAAATCCTCCTTGTGGTAATCGATCGCCCGCTCGGCGCCGAGCCGCTCGCAGAAGGCCTTCTTCTCGGCCGAGCCCACGGTCGTCAGCACCTTGGCGGCGAAGGTGCGGGCGAGCTGGATCGCCGTGGTGCCGATGCCGGACGAGCCGCCATGGACGAGCAGCCATTCGCCCGGCTTCAGTGCGCCGCGCTCGAAGACGTTGGTCCAGACGGTGAAGAAGGTCTCGGGAACGCCCGCCGCCTCGACGAAGGAATAGCCTTCAGGCACCGGCAGGACCTGCGGCTCCGGTGCCACGGCGAAGCCGGCATAGCCGCCGCCGGCGAGAAGCGCGCAGACCGCGTCACCCGGCCTGAAGCGGCGACAATCCTGGCCGATGGCGACCACCTTGCCGGCCACCTCGAGCCCCGGCAGGTCGCTGGCGCCCGGCGGCGGCGCGTAGCCCCCCTGGCGCTGCAGCACGTCCGGCCGGTTGACGCCCGCGGCATGCACCTCGATCAGGACCTCGCCCGGCCCCGGTTGCGGAATCGGCCGACGGGTCGGCCGCAGAACCTCGGGACCGCCCGAGCCGCTGATCTCGATGCACGCCATCTCCTCCTGGGTCACCCGACCAGCTCCTCTCGATCGTCGCGGACGGTGCCGAGCCTAGGAGCTTGCCCGACGAATGGCCATGGCCTGCATCATCCCGTCGCCTTCCTGACGGAAGGCTTGTAGTCGCCGGCCGGCACGCGGAAGGGGACGTTCATGCGGTTCCAGGAGTTGATGGCGATCACCGCCACGTTGAGGTCGACGAGCTCCTTCTCGCTGAACTCGGCGCGGGCGGCCGCGAAGACCTCGTCGGGGACCCCGCCGGTCGCGATCCTGGTCACCGCCTCGGTCCAGGCCAGAGCGGCGCGCTCGCGGGCACTGTAGAACGGCGCCTCCCGCCAGGCGCTCAGGAGATAGAGCCGCTGCTCGGTCTCGCCGGCGGCGCGCGCGTCCTTGGTGTGCATGTCGATGCACCACGCGCAGCCGTTGATCTGCGAGGCGCGCAGCTTCACCAGCTCCATCAGGCCGTGCTCCAGCCCGCAGGCATTCACGTATTCCTGCACCGCCAACAGCGCCTTGTAGGCACCCGGCGCGATCTGGGCCGGCATCAGTCTCGCTTTCATCACCTTCATCCTTTCGATCGAAACGACGCTTGTGCGTCGGGTTGGCCGATGCGCGCGGCACCGGCCGGCGGCATCCGGGCCGGGCCGCCGCCGGCCGGCCGGTGCTCGGGAAAGCGGCGCGGCGCCATGAAGAGGATGGCGAAAACGACGACGCTGAACCCCGCCATGCCGATGAAGAGATGATCGGTCGCGGCACCGATCGCGGCGCGCAGCCAGTCCTTGGCCGCCTCCGGCGTGGTCGGTGCGTGCAGCGCGTCGAGCACCGTGTCGACACGATCGGGCAGCCGCGCGGCGATGGCGGCGGGCGCCTCGGCGAGCCGCCTCGCGACCTCCGCGTTGAAGACGGCACCGAACAGCGCCGCACCGAGGCTCTGGCCGAGATAGCGCGAGAACATATTGGCCCCGGTGACGACGCCCCGCTGTTGCCAGCCGACCACGGACTGCGTGCCGACGATGAGCGGCGTCGACAGCAGCCCGAACCCCGCGCCCAGCACGATCTGGTCGAGCGTCACGGCCCAGACCGGCTGCGGCTCTGGCAGCAGCACGAAGCCCAGGGAGGCTGCGAGCATGAGTGTTGCACCCAAGAGGGCGGTGTCGCGAAAGCCGATGCGCAGGTAGACCCGCCCCGAGAGCGCCGAGGCGAGCGGCCAGCCGATGCTCATCGCCGCCAGCACCAGCCCGGCGCCGACCGCACCCATGCCGCGCACCGATTGCAGGAAGGTCGGCAGGTAGGACATGGGTGCTATCATCACGACGCCCATGCCCGCCATGGCGAGGTTCGACACCGCCAGGACCGGTCTCCGCCACAGCCAGCCGGGAAGGATCGGCGCCGGCGCCCGCCGTTCCACCGCCACGGTCGCGACCAGCAGAAGCCCCGCGAGCGCCAGGACGGAGAGGCTCGGCAGCGATCCCCAGGCCCACGCCTGCCCGCCCTGCAGCAGCGCGAAGATCAGCGTGCCCGCGGCGGCCATGACGAGGATGGCGCCGGCGTAGTCGATCCGCGGATGGCCGCGCTCGAAGTCCTCGTGCAGGTTGAGCGAGATCAGCGTCAGGGCCAAGGCCCCCACCGGCAGGTTGACGAGGAAGATCCAGTGCCACGAGAGATACTCCGCGAACGTGCCCCCCAGAAGGGGCCCCGTGATCGCGGCGATGCCCCACACGCTCGATAGCCAGCCCTGCACCGCCGCGCGCTCGCGCACCGTATAGAGATCGCCCGCGAGGGTCGTGACCGTGGCCATCACCCCGCCCGCACCCAGACCCTGCACACCGCGGAAGGCGATGAGCGAGAGCATGTCCCAGGACAGGGCCGACGCCGTCGATCCGGCGAGAAAGACGAGCGTGCCGGTGATCAGCACCGGCTTTCGGCCGTAGAGATCCGAGAGCTTGCCGTAGACCGGAATCGTCACGGTCTGCGCCAGCAGATAGATCGAGAACACCCAGCTGAAGAGGCCGAATCCGCCCAGATCCTCGACGATCTGCGGAATCGCCGTCGCGACGATGGTCGTGTCCATGGCCGCCAGCATCATCGTGCACATCAGCGCCAACAGCACGATGCCGCGCCGACCGGTCTTCATCTCATCCTGCCTCGCCGTCGCCTCGATCACGCCGAACGGAGCCTCAACCTAGCGTCCGTCCTCAGGAAAGGAAGCAGATGAGGCCGTAGCAGCGGTCGAGAAGTCCGGCGAAGACCAGATAGAGCAGCGCATCGAGCAGCAGCAGGAAGAGAAGCAGCGGCAGGCCGAGAAGTGCCAGCGCATGGAGCACGGCCCAGGGCGTCGGCCGCGGCGGTGGCAGGAAATGCCCGGCGACGGTGCCGCGGCGCCAAGGGTATCGTTGCGGCCTGGCTGACATGAATCTACTTATACGCGAAATTCACCGGTGGGTATCTCTTCATGCGCTGGGAGCTGGACGTTGCCGACGAGCGGATGTGGGAAGGGCTGCTCGTCCGTGCCGAGCGTTGCGCCCTCCAGCAGGGCTGGGCCTACGGTGCCGCCGTGGAAGGGCAGGGGCATGGCGTCCGCCGCGCGGTCTTGCGCGACGGCGGGCACTGCCTCGCCCTGGCGCAGATGGTGCGGCGCCGGCTGCCGCTGGGGCTCGGTCTCGCGCTTCTGCTGCGCGGCCCGGCCTGGCTCGAGCCGGGTGTGGACGGGGAGCGCGAGGCCGCGGCCTTGGCGGGGCTGCGCGCCAGCCTCCCGCGCAGCTTCCTGATCTGGCAGCCGGACGACGCGCGCGGCCTCGACCGGCGCGCCGGCTGGCGGCGCATCTGGACCGGCCCCAGCACCGCCTGGCTCGATCTCCGGCTGCCGGAGGCCACGCTCCGGGCCCGGCTCGATGCGAGATGGCGCAACCGTCTGGCCGGCGCCGAGGCGGCACCGCTGACGGTCGTCGAGGCGGGACGGGGACCCGCCCTCGACTGGCTGGTCGCGGCCGACGAGCGCCAGCGCCGGGCGCGCGGCTATCGCGGCCCGAGCGCCGCTTTCCTCCGGGCTCTCGCCCGGTCCGGCCCGAGCCTCGTGCTGGTCGCCCGCCACGAGGGCGTCTGCGTCGCCGGCATCCTGCTGCCGCGGCACGGCCGATCGGCCACTTATCACGTCGGCGTGACCACGGAGACCGGGCGGCGGCTTCGCGCCCATCAGCGGCTTCTCTGGGAAGGCATCCGCCGGCTGCGGCAGGACGGCTGCACGGGTCTCGATCTCGGCGGCATCGACACGGTGACCCGGCCCGGCATCGCCCGCTTCAAGCTGGCGCTGGGCGGCCGGACGGAAACCCTCGCCGGCAGCTATCTCGCCGCACCGGCATGGCGATAGGCGGTGCGGGCAACGAAAAAGGGGCCGCGCACGCGGCGCGACCCCCTCTCCCGATAGGTTGGCTCGTGATGGCCTGGACTTAGAAGTCCATGCCGCCCATGCCGCCCATGCCGCCCATGTCCGGACCGCCGGCGGGAGCCGACTTCTTCTCCGGCTTCTCGGCGATCATGGCCTCGGTCGTGACCAAGAGGCCGGCGACCGAAGCAGCACCCTGCAGCGCGGTGCGGACGACCTTGGTCGGGTCGATGATGCCCTTCTTGACGAGGTCGCAGTACTCGCCCTCATAGGCGTCGTAGCCCCAGTTCGGGTCGTTCGACTCGAGCAGCTTGCCGACGATCACGGCGCCGTCGACACCGGCGTTCTCGGCGATCTGCCGGGCCGGCGCCTGGATCGCCCGGCGGACGATGTCGACGCCGAACTGGATGTCCGAGTTCTCGGCCTTGACCGCGTCCAGGGCCTTCAGCGCCTGCAGCAGGGCGACGCCGCCACCCGGCACCATGCCTTCCTCGACCGCGGCGCGGGTCGCGTTCATCGCGTCGTCGACGCGATCCTTGCGCTCCTTCACCTCGATCTCGGTCGCCCCGCCGACGCGGATCACGGCGACGCCGCCGGCCAGCTTGGCGAGCCGCTCCTGCAGCTTCTCGCGGTCGTAGTCCGAGGTGGTGTCCTCGATCTGCGCCTTGATCTGCGCGATGCGGCCGGAGATGTCCTCCTTGGCACCGGCGCCGTCGACGATCGTGGTGTCCTCCTTGTTGATCACCACGCGCTTGGCATGGCCGAGCATGTCGAGGCTGACGTTCTCGAGCTTGATGCCGAGATCCTCGCTGATCACCTGGCCCGAGGTCAGGATGGCGATGTCCTCGAGCATGGCCTTGCGGCGGTCACCGAAGCCCGGCGCCTTCACGGCGGCGACCTTGAGGCCGCCACGCAGCTTGTTGACGACGAGCGTGGCGAGCGCCTCGCCCTCGATGTCCTCGGCGATGATGAGCAGCGGCTTGGCACTCTGGACCACCGCCTCGAGCACCGGCAGCAGCGACTGCAGGTTCGAGAGCTTCTTCTCGTGGATCAGGATGTAGGGATCCTCGAGAACGGCGCGCATCTTCTCGCTGTCGGTGATGAAGTAGGGCGAGAGGTAGCCGCGGTCGAACTGCATGCCCTCGACGACGTCGAGCTCGGTCTCGAGGCTCTTCGCCTCCTCGACGGTGATCACGCCCTCGTTGCCGACCTTCTGCATCGCCTCGGCCAGCATCTTGCCGATCTCGCGATCGCCATTGGCCGAGATGGTGCCGACCTGCTCGACCTGATCGCTGGTCGAGACCTTGATCGAGCGGCCCTCGAGGTCCTTGACGACCTCTGCCACGGCGAGGTCGATGCCGCGACGCAGGTCCATCGGGTTGACGCCGGCGGCCACCGCCTTGTTGCCCTCGCGCAGGATCGCGGTGGCGAGGATGGTCGCGGTCGTCGTGCCGTCGCCGGCCACGTCGTTGGTCTTCGAGGCCACCTCGCGCACCATCTGCGCGCCCATGTTCTCGAACTTGTCGGCGAGCTCGACCTCCTTGGCCACCGTCACACCGTCCTTGGTGATCCGGGGCGCGCCGAAGCTCTTGTCGAGGATGACGTTGCGACCCTTCGGGCCGAGCGTCACCTTGACGGCGTTGTTGAGGATGTCGACGCCGCGCATCAGGCGCGCGCGGGCGTCGGTGTCGAACTTCACTTCCTTGGCAGCCATTGGTCCCTCAATATGCTGGAGCGTTGATCGTGACGGGTCAGGCGGCCTTCTTCGCCGCGACACCGCCCTCGATGATGCCCATGATGTCGCTTTCCTTCATGATCAACAGCTCCTCGCCGTCGATCTTGACCTCGGTGCCCGACCACTTGCCGAACAGCACGCGATCACCGGCCTTGACGTCGAGCGGGCTGATCTCGCCCTTCTCGTTCCTGGCGCCGGGGCCGACGGCGAGGATCTCGCCCTGCATCGGCTTTTCCTTGGCGGTGTCGGGGATGATGATCCCGCCCGCCGTCTTCTGCTCCTCCTCGAGGCGCCGCACCACGACGCGGTCGTGCAATGGCCTGAAGTTCATTTTTGTCTGACTCCCGATGGTCGAAACTGTTGTTAGCACTCGCGCTCGACGAGTGCCAAACCGTGCGAGCCGTATGTAGGGAGATCCCGAAATCGCGCAAGGGGGCCTGCGGCAATTTTGTCAGCAGCCACCCCATCGTGCTGCTAACATGCTGAAAGAGCGTACGAATTTGCGCCCCGTTCACTTGACGGAAAGGTTTTTGGGCGACCAAATGCCGAAGCCAGCACTGCCATCAGGGATCGATCCACATGCGCAATGGACCGTCGCCTCTCGAACTCCAGCTCCGGGGCTATCGCCTGACCACCGCCGAGATCATCTACCACCTGCCCGACCATCCGGGCATCCTCCAGTCCTTCATCTGGCAGCATTACGATCTGGCACCGAAGTTTCCCGAGCTGCACCGGTTCCTCGATTTCTGGGTCGGCCATATCGAGGGGCGGCTGCATACCGTCAACGTCGGCCGCAAGGAGCTGATCGGCCCGAGTCGCTGCCGTTACGCGCAAGGCGAATGGCGCATCCACTGAAATCCCGCTCCGGCGGCCGCGCCGAGACGGCCGCCGGAGCGGGCCTCGCGTCGCAGCCCGCTAGTGAATGTCGGCCCAGATCCGCCGCTTGTAGGCGTAGAAGATGATCCCCAGGATCAGCAGGAACAGCATGACGGTGATGCCGGTCAGCTTCCTCTGCTCCATCTCCGGCTCGGCCACCCAGGCCAGGAACTGGGTGACGTCGGCCGCCATCTGCGAGATCGTCGCCGTCGTCCCGTCCTGGTACTCCACCATGTCCTCGTAGAGCGGCTGCGCCATCGCGATCTGGTGGCCCGGGAAATAGGCGTTGTAGTTCATGCCCGGCGGCACCTCGACCCCTTCCGGCGGCTCCTCGTAGCCGACGAGCAGGCTGTAGATGTAGTCGGCGCCGCCGGCCCGCGCCTTGGTGATCAGCGAGAGGTCGGGCGGCAGGGCACCACCATTGGCGGCCCGCGCCGCCTCCTCGTTGGCGAAGGGCGAGGGCCAGCTGTCCGAGGGCACGGCCGGCCGATCGAACATGTCGCCGAACTCGTCGGGCCCGTCGGTCACGCTGTGCTCGGCGGCGAGGGCGGCGATCTCGTCGTCGTCGTAGCCGAGTGCTACGAGATTGCGGAAGGCGAAGTACTTCAGGCTGTGGCAGCTCGAGCAGACGCCGCTGAAGACCTGGTAGCCGCGCTGCATCGCGTGGCGGTCGAAGGTGCCGAAGACCCCGTCTTGCGGCCAGTCGAGTGAAAGCGGCGTCGGCGCCTCCGCCGCTCCGGCACCGCTCGCCAGCGCCAGGGCGAAGGCGAGACCCGCCAACGATTTTCCGAGCATGCGACGCATCGTCTACTCCGCCGGCTGGGCTGACACGGCGCCGGACGCGGGCAGCACCGGCTTGTTGATGCTGTCCGGCAGCGGCAGCGGCCGCTCCAGCTTGCCGAGCAGCGGCATGATGATGAGGAAGTGCGCGAAATAGTAGATCGTGGCGAGCAGCCCGATGGTGGGCAGCCAACCCTCCGGCGGATTGGCGCCGACATAGCCGAGGATGAAGCAGTCGATCACGAAGACCCAGAAGAGCCATTTGTAGATCGGGCGGAAGCGCGCGCTCCTGACCCTGGACGTGTCGAGCCAGGGCAGCACGAAGAGCACCGCGATCGAGCCGAACATCGCGATCACGCCGCCGAGCTTCGCCGGGATGATCCAGAAGATGTCGAAGGTGATGGCGCGCAGGATCGCGTAGAACGGCAGGAAGTACCATTCCGGCACGATGTGCGGCGGCGTGACCAGGGGGTTGGCCGGAATGTAGTTGTCCGGATGGCCGAGCGAGTTCGGCGCGAAGAAGACGAAGGCCGCATAGATCAGAAGGAAGATGCAGAGCCCGAACGCATCCTTGATGGTGTAGTAGGGATGGAACGGGATCTTGTCCTTCTTGGTGATGTCGATGCCGACGGGGTTGTTCGAGCCGAACTGGTGCAGCGCCAGCATGTGCAGGAACACCACCGCGAAGATCACGAACGGCAGCAGGTAATGCAGGGCGAAGAAGCGGTTGAGCGTCGGGTTGCCGACCGTGAACCCTCCCCAGAGCCAGGTCACGATGGTCTCGCCGAAGATCGGCACCGCCGAGAAGAGGTTGGTGATGACCTTGGCCCCCCAGAAGCTCATCTGCCCCCAGGGCAGGACGTAGCCCATGAAGGCGGTGGCCATCATCAGGAGAAGAATGACGACGCCGAGCATCCACAAGAGCTCGCGCGGCGCCTTGTAGGAGCCGTAATAGAGGCCGCGGAAGATGTGGATGTAGACGACGATGAAGAACATGGAGGCGCCGTTGGCGTGCGCGTAGCGCATCAGCCAGCCGTAGTTCACGTCGCGCATGATGTGCTCGACGCTGTCGAACGCCATGGCGGTGTGCGGCGTGTAGTGCATGGTCAGGAAGATGCCCGTCAGGATCTGCAGGACCAGGACGATGCCGGCGAGCGAGCCGAAGTTCCACCAGTAGTTCAGGTTCTTCGGCGCCGGATAGTCGACATACTCTCCCTTGGCCCAGCTCAGGAGCGGCAGGCGGTCGTCGACCCAGCGAAGAACCCCGTTTCGGAAGACGGGCTTGGCCGTTTCTGTGCTCATGTTCCGTCCCTGGTGAAAGGGTTGTCTCGACTGCCGGGCGCAGGCCCCGCCCGCAAGGGAATGGCCTCGGGCATCAGCCGATGAGGATGCTCGTGTCGGATTCGAAGGTGTAGGGCGGCACCGGCAGGTTGGTCGGTGCCGGGCCGTGGCGAATCCGGCCGGAGGTGTCGAACACCGAGCCGTGGCACGGGCAGAACCAGCCGCCGTACTCGCCCCTCGGGTCGGTCGGCTTGTTGCCGAGCGGCACGCAGCCGAGATGGGTGCAGACGCCGCTCACCACGAGCCATTCCGGCTTCTCCACCCGCGCCGAATCCGGCTCCGGGTCGCGCAGCGTGCTGATGTCGACGTCCTCGGCCTCGGTGATCTCCTCGGGCGTGCGGTGCCGGACGAAGACCGGCGAGCCGCGCCACATGACGGTGATCCCCATCCCTTCCTCGATGCCCGAGAGGTCGACGGTGGTGGTCGAGAGCGCCAGGACGTCGGCCGAGGGGTTCATGCTGTAGACCAGAGGCCAGATCAGGGCGGCGGTGCCGACGCCGAGCCCCGACCAGGCGACGATCGCGAGGAAATCGCGACGGGTCTCGCCGTCGGCGCTCGGATTACCGCTATCTGCCATCGCACCCAACCTTCCGATCGATCAACGCCGGCGCCCCTTGCCGGAACGGCCCGCCTCGGCGAGAAATAGACCGTATTCCGGCGCCGTGCCACCCCCCTCGGACCACAGCGTGGCCGAGGATATGAGGCCGGTTCCACCCCGCCAAGCGACTGAAGGTCGCATAAACGGCTGTGCGGCGGCGCGCAATCCCGCCATGCTCCGCGACCTTTCACGACAGCCTCCCGGCCGGCGCGGACGCGCCGGATCAGCCGCCCCGTCAGCCGCCCGACCAGCCGCCGGATCAGCCGCCGGATCAACCAATGAGACGCGACGACCGCCTCCGCCTCGCCCTGTTCGAGCCCGACCAGCCCGGCAATTTCGGCGCCGTGCTGCGGCTCGCCGCGTGCCTCGACGTCGCGCTCGAGGTGATCGAGCCTTGCGGCTTCCCGCTCGACGAGCGCCGCATCCGTCGCGCCGCCATGGACTATGCCCGCCACGCGGCCTGGCGGCGGCATGCCGATCTCGAGGCGTTCCTCGCCGGTGCCGCGGCGGAGGCGCGCCGTCCCGTCCTCCTGAGTGCCGGGGGTGCTGCCACCTGTCACCGTTTCGTCTTTCGGCCGCGCGATGTATTGATCCTCGGCAGCGAGAGCCGGGGGGCGAGTGCCGCGCTCCACGCCGCCTGCGCCGCCGTGGTGCGCATCCCGATCCGCCCCGGCCTGCGCTCGCTCAACCTCGCCACGGCGGCCGCGATCGGACTCGCCGAGGCGCTTCGGCAGCTCGACGCCTGGCCCGGTGCCGGACCCGGGGCGGAAGGGGCCGAAAAAGGAGGGAACATTGACCGTCGAGCGTGAGAGGGAGGCCGCCGAAGCCTGGTTCATCGACCTGCGCGACCGTCTCTGCGCCGCGTTCGAGGTCCTGGAGGACCGCTTCGCCGGAGCGGATGCCGGCGAGCGGCGGCCCGGCCGCTTCGCCTTCGAGCCCTGGCGGCGCGAGGACGGCGGCGGCGGCGTCATGGGGCTGATGCACGGGCGCGTCTTCGAGAAGATCGGCGTCAACGTCTCGACCGTCTTCGGCAGCTTCGCGCCGGAGTTCAGGGGCCAGATCCCGGGTGCGGAGGAGGATCCCCGCTTCTGGGCCAGCGGCATCTCGCTCGTGGCCCACCCGAGAAACCCGCACGTGCCGCCGGCGCATATGAATACGCGGCACATCCGCACCACCAGGAGCTGGTTCGGCGGCGGCGCCGACCTCAACCCCATCTTCGCGGTCGAGGCCGACACGCGCGACTTCCACGCCGCCCTCGAGCGGGCCTGCGCCGGCCTCGGCGACGACGCCTACGCGCGCTTCAAGAAGTGGGCCGACGAGTATTTCTTCATCCCGCATCGCGACGAGGCGCGCGGCGTGGGCGGCATCTTCTACGATTACCTCGAGGGCGATTTCGAGCGGCATTTCGCCTTCACGCGCGCTGTCGGCGAAGCCTTCCTCGAGATCTATCCGAAGCTCGTGGAACGGCACATGGACCGGCCCTGGACGGCGGCGGAGCGCGCGCACCAGCTCGTGCGCCGCGGTCGCTATGTGGAGTTCAACCTCATTTACGACCGTGGCACGCAATTCGGCCTGAAGACCGGTGGCAATCCAAAGGCCATCCTGATGTCGCTGCCACCCCTCGTCGCCTGGCCCTGACAAGAAGGAAGCGAAAGTGGACTACAACAAGCTCTCGATCGGCGCCAACCCGCCGCACGAATTCAACGTCATCATCGAGGTGCCCTTGCGCGCCGATCCCATCAAGTACGAGCTGGACAAGGACAGCGGTGCCATCTTCGTCGACCGCTACCTCTACACGACCATGTTCTACCCCTGCAATTACGGCTTCATCCCGCACACTCTGGCCAATGACGGCGACCCCATCGACGTCATGGTCATCGGCCGCATGCCGGTCCAGCCGGGCGTGGTGCTGCGCGTCAACCCGATCGGCGTCTTCAAGATGGAGGACGAGGCGGGCATGGACGAGAAGATCCTGGCGAAGCCGATCGACCGCATCACGCCGGTCAACCGCAAGGTTCTGAGCTACCGCGACGTGCCCGAGATCGACCTGCAGCGCATCGCCCACTTCTTCTCGCACTACAAGGATCTCGAGCCCAACAAATGGGTGAAGCCGATCGGCTGGGGCGACGCCGACGAGGCGAAGCAGCTGATCGTCGAGGGGATCGAGCGTGAGAAGGCCGGCTGACCGTCAGCCGGCGCCGGCGGCCTTTGCGACCGTCTCGTCCGGTGCCAGGGCGCGGATGGTCAGGGCATGGATGCGGCCGGCCATGAGGTCGCCGACCGCCGCATAGACCATCCGCTGCCGCTCGAGGCGCCGCCGCCCGGCGAAGCCTTCGCTCGCGATCTCGACATGGAAATGCGTCTCGCCCTCGGGGCGGTGGCCGGCATGGCCGATATGCTCGTCCGAATCGTCCCGCACCATGAGATGCGAGGGTGAGAGGGCCGCGCGCAGCCGTCGCTCGAGCTCGGCCCTGACAGTGTTCGCCATGAGATCGGCTCCCGCCGGCTTCGCCGCCGCATGTCGGCCACGACCGTCCGTCGTGGCGCCCGACAATGGCGTATGGTAATTTCGGAAGGTCAACGTAGCGCCGCTTCTCCTGTCGGTAAAGCCGGTCGCCGGAACCGGAAGGATAAGCAGCATCGTACGCTTCGCATCGTTTCCGATGCGACTTTCGCCTTTGGCGACAGTTATGCTCGCGGAATTAACCGGAGCTTAACCGTGGCGCGCTAACCATCGAAGGATCGCGGGAGACGGGTTGCCGTCGGACCCGGGCCGGCGCCCCGCCGGCGTCTCGCTTGGGCGGAGAACTGGAATGATGGCGACAATGAAGGCGAAGCCCGTGAAGCAGGCCGGACCGGGCCGTTCGCGGGCGCAGGACGTGGACCGGCATGTCGGCGCCCGCATGCGCGAGCGGCGCATCATGCTCGGCCTGACCCAGCAGCAGATGGCCGAGCTTATCGGCGTCACCTACCAGCAGGCGCACAAGTACGAGAAGGGCATCAACCGCATCGCTGCGGGCCGGCTCTACACCATCGCCCAGGCGCTCGGCGTCGAGGTCAGCTACTTCTTCGAGGGCATGGACAGCGACAAGGGCTTCAGGCCGACACCGCAGCAGCGCATGCTGCTCGACCTCGCCCGCAACTTCATCTCGCTGCCGAGCCGCAAGCACCAGGAGGCGATCTGCAGCCTCGCCCGCGCGCTGGCGAGCGCCGAGGGCATGGCGGAGCTCGGCCTGCCGGCCATCGACGCGAAGTGACCGCCCGTCGCGGCACCCGCCCCGAGGCCGGCGCAACTCCGGGGGCGCGGGCCACCCCGACCGAGGGCGCGGCCGGCGGTGCCGGAGCACCTCCGGGCGGCGCCCGCGCGGCTTGTCCCTGGCCGGTCGACTGCCCATAGTCTGGTGGCGGACCGTGGAAGCTCTCCCGAGGGGGAGGCGACACGGCTCCTTCCGGAGCCGGGGACGGCTGGCCGACGATGTGTCGGTCTCGAAGGAATGGCGGGATGCGGGATGAATGTGGGTCGTAAGCAGCGACGTCCCCTCGGGCCGGACGCGGTGGTCGGGCTCGGCGGCGCGGAGGCGTCGCCCGGGCGCTGCTGCGAGTGGCCGGGCTGCTCGGAGCGTGGCGAGTTTCCGGCGCCGCGCTCGCCGCAGGCGCTTCGCGCGTTCCTCTGGCTCTGCCTCGAGCATGTCCGCGACTACAATCGGAGCTGGAACTATTTCGCCGGGATGAACGAGGACGAGATCGAGGCGCACCGGCGAGCCGACTTCACTTGGCACCGACCGAGCTGGCGGTTCGGCGGCGCCGGCGGCCGTCCCGAGGCCTCCTTCCACGATCCCTTCGGCTTTTTCGGCGATGACGGCGCCGCCGCCGGCGGCAGGGGCCCCGACCCCGGCGCGCCGCGCGGCGAGGCCGCACGGATGATGGCCGTGCTCGATCTCGAGCCGGGCTTCACCCTGATCGAGCTCAAGAGCCGCTACAAGACGCTGGTCAAGCGGCACCACCCCGACCGGCACGGCGGCGACCGGGAGAGGGAGGAGCGGTTGAAGGTGATCAACGCGGCCTACACTTATCTTGTGGAGAACCGGTTGCACCGTTGACCCGCCGCGGCATCGATCGATCTTTCCGGGTGCGGGCGAGGGATGGTGCGAACGGTCTTGCGTGGTGCCGCCGGTGAACGTCATATACGGCGCGCCTCGGGCTATCATCCCCGTGCCGGCCATCTTCGCGCCGGCCGCCGGAAGTCAGCATCCCCCGGGGCCGGCGGCCTTCGCCGGCAGCCGGAAGTCAGAATCTGAGGAGAGGACGTTGCCACGCGAAAGTTCAGTCATCGACACGCAGGGCGATCTGGGCCTGCCGGACCGGCCGGATCGCGAGGTCGATGTCCAGGAGACGTTCGGCATCGATGCCGACATGCGCGTGGGTGCCTTCGGCGTGCGCACCGACTACGTGCCGGATATCGATCCCACCTACCAGTTCGATCGGCCGACGACCCTGGCGATCCTCGCCGGCTTCGTCCACAACCGCCGGGTGATGATTCAAGGCTATCACGGCACCGGCAAGTCGACCCATATCGAGCAGGTCGCGGCCCGGCTCAACTGGCCGTGCGTCCGGGTCAATCTCGACAGCCACATCAGCCGCATCGACCTGATCGGCAAGGATGCCATCGTCCTCAGGGACGGCCAGCAGGTCACCGAGTACCGCGAGGGCATCCTGCCCTGGTCCTTGCAGCATCCGGTAGCGCTGGCCTTCGATGAGTACGATGCCGGCCGGCCGGACGTCATGTTCGTCATCCAGCGCGTGCTCGAGGCGCAGGGCCGCATGACCCTGCTCGACCAGAACAAGATCCTCAGGCCGCATCCGAGCTTTCGCCTGTTCGCGACCGCCAACACGGTCGGCCTCGGCGACACCTCCGGCCTCTATCATGGCACCCAGCAGATCAACCAGGGCCAGATGGATCGCTGGAGCATCGTGGTGCAGCTCAACTATCTGCCGCACGATGACGAGTGCCGGATCGTGCTCGCCAAGTGTCCCCGCTACGACACGGCGGAAGGCCGCAAGACCATCGCCACGATGGTCCGCCTCGCCGATCTGACGAGAGCGGGCTTCGTCAATGGCGACATCTCGACCGTGATGTCGCCGCGCACGGTGATCACCTGGGCCGAGAACACCGAGATTTTCGGCGATATCGGCTTCGCCTTCCAGGTGACCTTCATCAACAAGTGCGACGAGGCCGAGCGGCCGATCATCGCCGAGTACTACCAGCGATGCTTCGGCAAGGAGCTGCCGGAATCGGCGGCGCATCTCCTGGTCGCCTGAGGCTGGTTCGAGAGTGGGATGGGCTTGAAGGAGCGCCTCGACGGATTCGAGCAGGCCTTGAGCGCCACGGCACGGGCGATCGCCGAGGAGCGCAAGCTCGAGGTGGTGCTGCGGACGGGCAATCGCCGTGCCCCCGCCGGGGCGGGCGAGGTGATCCGCATCAACCCGCCGCGCCAGGACATGCCGGTCGGCGAGATCGCAAGGGTTCGGGGCGAGGCGGACGGCCGGGCGCTGCGCCGCCGCTTCCATGACGACGAGCTGCATCACCGCCTCGTGCCCGAGGGCGAGCTCGCCACCACGCTGTTCGACAATCTCGAGCAGCTCCGGGTGGAGCTGGTCGGCGGTCGCGACATGGCCGGGGTGCGCGCCAATCTCGAGGCGGTCTTCCGCCAGCGCAGCGAGCCCGCTGCCGCCGGTGAGGCGGCGGGCGACGCCAACATGGTCGAGATCATCGAGCTCTACATGCGCGAGCGGCTGCAGGGCTACAGGCTGAACGCGGCGCAGAGCCGCCAGCTCGATGCCTGGCGGGAATGGCTGGACGGCAAGGTGGAGGCGGTGCTGCCCGAGCTCGACGCCAAGGCCTCGAGCCAGGACGCCTTCGCCCGGCGGGTGCGCGAGCTCATGGCCGATCTCGGCCTGAGCGAGGCGCTGGCCGAGGAGACCGAGCCCGACACCGCCGACGAGGACGACGACGAGGAGAGCGGCGACGAGGGGCCGACCGAGGCCGCGTCGGACGAGGACGACGAGGGCGGCGACGAGCCGCAGCGCGCCGAGGCCCACGAGACCGCCGAGGACGGCTCGCCCGAGGATCCGACGGCCGAGGAGGCGGCGGCGAGCGACGACGAGCTGCAGTCCGGGGCCGAGGAGGAGGCGGGCGAGGACCCGCGCATCAACCGGCCGAAGGAGCTGCCGCCCGGCATCGACCAGCTCGCCTACCGCGTCTTCACCACCCAGTTCGACGAGGTCGTTGGCGTGGCCGAGCTTTGCGGGGCGACCGAGCTCGCCCGGCTGCGCAGCCAGCTCGATGCCAGCCTCAGCCGCTTCGAGGGGATGATCGGCCGCATCGCCAACCGGCTGCAGCGCAAGCTCATGGCGCAGCAGCAGCGCTCCTGGGACTTCGACCTCGACGAGGGCATCCTGGACGCGGCGCGGCTGGCGCGGATCGTCGTCAACCCGACGCTCGGCCTCTCCTACAAGATGGAGAAGGAGACCGAGTTCCGGGATACCGTCGTCACCCTCCTGATCGACAATTCGGGCTCGATGCGCGGCCGGCCCATCGCGGTTGCCGCCATGACCGCCGACATCCTCGCCCGCACCCTCGAGCGCTGCGGCGTCAAGGTCGAGATCCTGGGCTTCACCACGCGCGCCTGGAAGGGCGGGCAGGCGCGCGAGGCGTGGCTCCGGGCCGGCAAGCCCGCTTCACCCGGCCGGCTCAACGATCTCCGGCACATCGTCTACAAGGCGGCCGACGCCCCCTGGCGGCGCGCGCGCACCAATCTCGGGCTGATGCTGCGCGAGGGCCTGCTCAAGGAGAACATCGACGGCGAGGCCATTCTCTGGGCCCACGAGCGACTGCTCGCACGGATGGAGCAGCGGCGCATCCTCATGGTCATCTCGGACGGCGCTCCCGTCGACGACAGCACCCTCTCGGCCAATCCCGGCAACTACCTCGAAAAGCACCTGCGCGAGGTCATCGACTGGATCGAGACCCGATCCGAGGTCGAGCTTTTGGCCATCGGCATCGGCCACGACGTCACCCGCTACTACCGTCGCGCCGTCACCATCTCCGACCCCGAGCAGCTCGGCGGCACCGTTCTCGGCCAGTTCTCCGCCCTTTTCGACCCCAGGCGCCGCGCCGCCTGAAAGCCCGGACGGCGCGACGCCCGGAGCCGCGGAAGCCCCGAACGACGCCTCCGCCGGCCCGACCCGCGCGTGGACGCTGCCGGACACAGCGGCAACGCGGGCTCCCCCGCCGGGAGAAGCGCGCCCTAGTTGTCGTAGCTCTCGATGTTGATGGTCAGGGTCTTGCGCATCAGCTTGCTGTCCTTGCCGGTCATCGGCCGGACCGAATGCCAGGAATTGAAGGTCTTGACGAAGATCACACCCTGATTCGGGGTGAACTCGAAGGTGTCGATCACCTCCATCTCGTCGAACCTCGCCTGGCGGTTCAGCTCGTTGTAGGTCAGCGCCGGATCCTTCGGCCTGTTGAGGTCGGTGCCGCCACCGATGGCCGGGTCCCATTCGCCCTCGCCCACCATGGAGACCACCATGGTGATGACCTTGCCCGGCGAATCGGTGTGCGGGATCACGTAGCCGCCATCGGCCGGCAGCATCGAGAACTCGAAGCGGGCGGAGAGCGGCGCCCGGCCCGCATCCAGGCGGCCGCGCAGGAGGTTGCGCACGAACTTCCGCGTGCGCTTGGCCGGGGTCGGCAGCTTCTTGTAGCCGAGATCGACATGGCGCGCCGCCAGCGCGTCGACCACCTCCTTGATGAAGGCGTCGCTCTTGATCATGGCGTGAAGATCGCGCCAGACCGGCCTCGACTGGACGAAATCGTGATAAGCCTTGGGGTTGCTCTTCTCCGAGAGCGAGTATTTGTGCCCGACCTTGGCGAGATAGGCGAAAAGGTCCTGGTCGGGATAGCTCGCCAGCATCTCGGCGTAGCGGTCCGCATCGACGAGCGGCTTGGCGAGGCCGATCGGGAAGGGATCGTAGCGCAATTCGAGGTGGTCGTAGCTGAACATGCCCGTCCGCCGTCCGGGGCTCATGGGGGGTGGGGCGGGGGTGGCGGCGGGATCGATGGTCGTGGCCATGGCTCTGCTTTCTTCCTAGGCGTTCAGCGGTGCGGCGGCGTGGCGGGCGGGCGCCGTTTCGGGCGATGGCTCGAGAAGGGGAAGGCCCGCGCGCTCGTGCACCGTGGGCTCGGTTGTGAGGATGTTGCCGTGCCGCCGGGCGAGGCAGCGGATGACGGCGATATCGGTCTCGGTATGCTTGCTGCGCGTCGATCCGGATGCGTCGATCAGTGGGTTGTGGGCATAGGCATGGGTGATCTCGAAGCTGAAGCCGCTCATCACGAAGCGGTCGAAGCGGCCGTCGGCGAGCCCGATCGCGAGGGCCATCACCCCCGTCGAGGGCTGCTTTCGCGCCATCAGGGCCGCGACCTCCGCATCGCTGCCCGTCAGCCGCTGCATCAGCGCGTCGTAGCGCTCTCGCGACCAGGCGAGCGCCTCGTCGAAACGGTAGTCGAGGGCCCGAAGGCGCCGCCTGAAGTACCAGGGCTGCATCCGGTAGCGCTGCAGGCCGCGCACGAGGCGCTTGAGCGGCGAGCCTTCCACCTCCGGGCGCGGGTAGATGTAGAGCCGTCGGGTGCGAAGGCCACGGAGCGCCTCGAGCGCCAGGTCGTTCGCCGCCTTGTGGCCCGACGTCAGGACCGCCGACATGACCGTCAGCACCGGATCGGGCAGGCCGAGCCGCGCCGCCGAGCGGCCGGAGGCATTGGCGCAGGCGAGGGCGTCGAACGTCCCGGGCGGCGGCAGGGCCGGCTCCGGCTTCGAGCCCAAGATCAGCAATGTCGACATGGTCCGGCCGTTCAACCCGCAAGCAGCCACTGCCGCTGAGATAGCATCGCGCCCGGCACCCGCAACCGGGTGCGGCAACCGGCCCGGCGATCGCCAGGCGAGTGTGCCCCGGCTGCCCTAACGGCCCGGATCAGGGAATCCCCCCTCACGAGCAGGCTCTCAGGCGACCACCTTCGCCACCTCCTTTCGGGTGATGCCGGCCGGTCCCACCTCGTAGACCCGGTCGGCGAGCTCGACCCAGATCGGTCGGTGGGTGATGGCGACGATCGAGACCCGGCCGATCAGCCGCCGCACATTGGCGCAGATCGCGGCTTCGGTCTCGGGATCGAGCGCACTCGTCACCTCGTCCAGGATCAGGAGCCTGGGCCGGACCACCAGCGCGCGGGCGAGGGCGATGCGCTGCCGCTGGCCGCCCGAGAGCATGGTGCCCCGCTCGCCGACCACGTGCTCGATGCCGTCCGGCAGGGCCGCCACGAAGTCCCAGGCACCGGCGAGCCGCAAGGCCTCCTCGGCGGCCGCCGCATCGAAGGCCGGATCGCCCAGGGTGACGTTGGCGAGCACGCTGTCGTGGAAGAGCGCCAGCTCCTGCGGCACGTAGCCGAGCATCGAGCGCCAGGCCCGGACGTCGAGCTCCTCGAGCGGCACGCCGTCGACCCTGACCGTTCCCTTCTCGGGCGTGAGAAGGCCGAGCAGGAGATCCGTGATGGTCGTCTTGCCGACCCCGGAAGGGCCGGTGATCACGGTGAGCTGGCCGGCCGGGATGGTCAGGCTGGCGTTCTGCAGGACCGGCTTCTCGCCGTAGCGGAAGGTCACCCGGTCGAGGGCGACGCCCTCCTCGAAGGTCGGCCGCCGCGTGCCCTCGAACTGCTCGCTCTCGGCCTCCGCCTCGGCCACCAGCTCGTGCACCGACCAGTAGGAGGCCTGGAGGATCTGTGCCCGCTGCTCGAGCTCCTGCACCTTGCCGAGCGTGCCGATGATGCGCGAGAGGAGGACGCCCATGACCAGAAGCTCGGGCAGGGCCACGATGCCGCTGGTGTGGACGAAGTAGAAGGCGCCGGCGACGATCATGGCGACGATCGGCTCGCGCAGGCTCTTCATCAGATGCCGGCTCATCGCCTCCTGCTGCAGCGCCCGCCGCAGCCGGCTCGTGCGCCTCGCGAAGAAGGTGGCGAACGGCGCCTGGCGCGACATCGCCTTCAAGGGCTTGATGTTGGAGAGCGTGTCCGAGAGCAGGGTCACGATGTCCTCGGTGCGCTGGCGCTGCTTCAGCCCGGCGCGCTTCGCCATCCTGACGAGCGGCAGGAGGATCAGGGCGATCAGGACACCCACGAGCAGCCCGACCAGCGCCACCTTCCAGGAGACGAGCAGCGCCACGAGAAGGGTGATGGCGGCCTGAAAGACGGTCGCCATGTAGGTGGTGGCGACCAGATAGGCATCGCCGGCCCGGGTCGAATCGAGGCTCACCGAGTTGGCCAGCCGGCCGACCGGATGGCGGGTGAAATAGGGCCAGCGGACGTTGAGCAGGGCCGTGACCAGCGCGATCCGCACACGGGACGCGACCTCGGCGACCACGGCGCTCACATGGTACATGGCGAGGATGACCATGAGCGCCTTCAGGAGCATGCCGGCGACGATGACCGCGAGCAGGATCGGCAGGCTCGCCGGCAGACCGACCCAGGCGAGTGCGTCCGTCACGCTCTGGCCGAGGCCGGTCGTGTCGTTCTCGCCGAAGGCGAGCGTCACGGCCGGCAGCAGGCTGGCGAGGCCGATGCCCTCGGCCATGGTGGCGAGGACGAGCGCCGCCAGCACGGTCCATTTGACCATGCCGGGCGAGCTCATGAAGATGCGAAAGACG
This sequence comes from uncultured Geminicoccaceae bacterium, assembly GCA_964402505.1. Classification (GTDB taxonomy): domain Bacteria; phylum Pseudomonadota; class Alphaproteobacteria; order Geminicoccales; family Geminicoccaceae; genus SLRI01. Next base: position 10,030 of record CAYOCP010000035.1, on the reverse strand, counting down.
TCGCGCATGGGTTCCGGTTGCAAGCGGGCGGCGCAGGATATCTACGCGCCCATCCCTGAAAATCTGTTAATGCCGGTTGGCTTCACCGTGCGGCGAAAGTGCCGCTCAGGCCGGCAGGCAGGCGGGGCCGAGCGGCGCGAAGCTCTTGTAGGTCAGGACGAACTCCTGGTGGCCGAGCGCCTCCGACCTCGTCGGCTCGCCCGCCGCCACGCGCCCGACGAGGTCGAGGATCTCGAGCCCCACCTCGTCGAGGGTGCCTCTGCCCTCGAGGATCCGCCCCGCATCGATGTCCATGTCCTCCTCGAGCCGGCGAAAGGTCTCGGAATTGGCGCAGACCTTGATCACCGGCGAGATGGCCGAGCCCACGACCGAGCCCCGGCCGGTCGAGAAGAGCGAGAGATGCGCGCCAGAGGCGATCATCTCGGTGATCTCGGCATTGTCGTTGATATTCGGGAAGCCCCAGCGCACCGGGCCGTCGCCGATCATGTCCATGAGGTAGAGCCCGGGTGCCGTGGGCCTGACACCGGGCTTGACGAGCCCGACGATGGGCCGCGTGCCGCTCTTGGTGTAGGCGCCGATCGACTTCTCCTCGATGGTGCTGAGCCCGCCCGTGATGTTGCCGCCGCCGAAGCTCGACTGGTCGAGCGTGCCGTAGACCCTCCGGCTCTTGTCCATGGCCTCCAGGATGGCCCGGCCGAGCTCCGGTGTCCGGGCCCTCGCCGCCATGTGCGCCTCGCACCCGAAGAGCTCGCCCAGCTCCTCGAACATCACCCTGGCCCCGGCATCGACCAGCATGTCCGCGGCCCGCCCGATGGCCGGATTGGCGGTGAGCCCGCTCGTGCCGTCCGAGCCGCCGCAGATCGTGCCGACGATCAGCTCGTCGAGCCCCATGGGCACCCTCGGCGCCTGCGCCAGCGCCGGAAGCCGCTCCTCGATCCAGGCCCGGCCCGCCTCGATGGTGCGCCGCGTGCCGCCCGCCTTCTGGATGACCAGAAGCTCCACCGGCCGGCCGCTCGCCTCGATCCGCCGCATCAGCTTCTGGCGATTGAACTGCTCGCAGCCGAGCGAGACGAGCAGCACGGCACCCACGTTGGGATGGGTGGCCAGGGCCTCCATCATCTCCTCGGCGTAGGCGTTGGGATAGCAGCCGGCGAAGCCGATCAGATGCACCCCCTCGCCCTCGAACGGCACGGTCACGGCACGGGCCACGTGATGCGCGCACTCGACCAGATAGGCCACCACGACGAGGTTGCGGATGCCCTTCGCGCCGTCGGCGCGGGCGAAGGCCTGAATAGTGGCGCTGCTCATGATGCGACCTCGAAGAAGTCCTCGCGGTTGATGATATAGTCGCTCTTCAGGTTGTGCACATGCACATGCGCGCCCGCCGGGATCGTCGCCGTCGTGCTGCCGATGGCGACGCCGAACTTGGTGACGGTGGCGCCGGCGGGAAGATCGACCAGCGCCACCTTGTGGGCGAAGGGAACCGCATCGCGCAACCTCACCCGCCGGCCGTCGAGCGCGATCGTCTCGCCCGGCGCGAGTGCCCGCAGCGCCACCCCGACATTGTCGCCCGGCGCCAGATGCAGCAAGGCGCGCTCGCTCATGGTGTGATCCTTCCTCGCCACGCGAAGCCGATACTGGCACGAACGAAAGGGGAAATCACGCGCACGCTATTGCAGCCCGGCCTTTTGCAGCCCTTCGAGCAGGGTCCGGCCCTGCTCCGGGCCGGCAAAGCTGTCGACGAACATGCGCGCATTGAAGAACGGGCTGACCCGCCGGAGCGCCGCGACCTCGCGTTGCGCCGCCGCATCGTCGCCGAGCCGGGCATAGGCTGCGGCGCGCAGCGCATGCGGCACCGGACCCTCGCCGGCGGGCTGGCCGTAGCGCTCGAAGAGGTCGATGGCGTCCCTGTAGCGGCCGAGAAGGTAGTAGGCGAAGCCCAGATCGACGAGCCACGGATTCAATGGATGAGGATCGAGACGCAGCGCCAGCTCGAGGGCCGTCACCGCCTCCAGGGGGCGCCCGGCCGCTCTGAGAATGGCGCCGCGCAGCGCCTGGCTCGTCGCATTGTTGGGGTTGAGCCCGATCGCCCGGTCGACCTCTCGCTCGGCTGCCTCGAGGTCGCCATGGAACCGGAGGACTTCGGCACGGAGCGCATGCGCCGCGGCATTGCGGTCGTCGATCTCGATGGCGCGGGCGGCAAGCTCACCGGCCTTCGCCAGCGCGAGGTCCTGCCACTCGCTCCAGCCTCTGTAGAAATCGTTCATGTGGGTCCAGGCCATGCCGACCAGCGCCTCGTCGTAGCGGGGATCCTGCGCCAGCGCCTGCTGGAACAGGGCCCGCGCCTCGAGATTGGCCCCGCGCTCGAGCCGATGCAGCTTCTCGCGGCCACGCAGGACGAAGTCATAGGCGCCGAGCGCCGCCGTCGGCTTCTCGAAGGCGCGTTCCCGCTCGAGCTGTGTCACATGGACGGCGAGGGCGGCGACGAGCTGCCGGGTGATCCGGCTCTGCACCGCGAAGACGTCCTCGACCGGCTCGTCGTACCGCTCCGACCAGAGCAGCACGCCGCGCGTCGCATCGGTGAGCTGCACCGTGACCCGCAGCCGATCGCCCTCGCGCCGGACCGTGCCACCCACAACATAGCGAACGTCGAGCTCCCGGCTGAGTTCTCGCGGCGTGATGGCCCGGTCCTTGTAGGGTGCGACGGCACTCCAGGAGAGCACCAGGAGATTGGAGAAGCGGCCGAGATCGCCGATCACGTCCTCGGTGACGCCATCGCTGAAATGGTCCTGGCCGGAATTCCCGCTGCGATTCTCGAACGGCAGCACGGCGATGGTCGGCCGACCCGCTTCCACCGTCGTCAGGGCGGTCGGTTGACGGCGGCTCCAGGGCAAAATCTCCGGCAGCCAGAGCCAGACCGCCATGGCGGCGACCGCGACGACCGCGACGAACGCCAGGAGCAGGACCGCCGCACGCCGGGTCGGCCGCCGACGAGGCACCGGGCCTCGACCTTGCGTCGCGTCGACGGTGTAGACCCGGATCGGCTCCTCGATGTTCTTGACCCGGTGCAGGCCCAGATCGTGAAAGGCGAGATCCAGCCGGTTTCCGACCTGATCGCGGACGGTGCCCGAGACGGCGATGCCGCTGGGTGCCGCCAGCGCCTGCACGCGCGCCGCCACATTGACCCCGTCGCCGAAGAGGTCGTCGCCGTCGACGATCACGTCGCCGACATTGATCCCGATCCTGAGCGGCAGCCGATGCTCGGCCGGCTCCGCAGCATCGCGTGACCCGAGCTCGGCCTGAATCCCGACAGCGGCGCGCAAGGCCCCGACAACGCTCGAGAATTCGGCCAGCACCGCGTCACCGGCCGTGCCGACGACACGCCCCTCGTGCCGGGCGACGCAACCCTCGACGATCGCTCTTTGCCGCATCAGCCGGGTGTGCGTGCCGGCCTCGTCGACACCCATGCTGCGGCTGTAGCCGACCACGTCGGCATGCAGGATGGCGGCGAGCTTCCGCTTCGGCGCCAGCCCGCCGCCGTGCCGCGGCCCGTGCTCAGCCACGGCCGTCCATCCGGTGCCGGGTGCCGCCAGGGCTCACAGAGCCTTGATTTGCCACGCTGCACCCCCTCTGCGAGACTGCCATCTTACATGCGTCAGGCATGATGGAGCTACGGTGATGCGAGTTTCGCGACGAAACATGCTCGGTGGTGCCATGCTTGCCTTGGCCGTTGCCCTTGCGGTTCCGGTGGCGGCCGCCGAGGCGATCAACACGACCGACGGCAATATCGCCATTCTGGGCTACGACCCGGTCGCCTATTTCACCCAGTCGGCGCCCGTGAAGGGCAATCCCCTGTTCGAGACGACCTGGCAGGGTGCCCGCTGGCAGTTCGCCAGCGACCAGCACCGGGCACTCTTCGCGGCCGATCCGGATCGCTACGCCCCGCGCTATGGCGGCTTCTGCGCCGGTGCCATGTCGGCGGGCTGGCGCGCACCCATCGACCCGGAAGTCTGGGTGATCGTCGAGGACCGCCTCTATCTCGCTTACAGCAAGAACTTTATCGGCGAGCTCGCCGCCGATGCCGACGCCGGAGCCGCCAGGATCGCCAGGGCCGACGCCAACTGGGAGCGCCTCGGCAAGGTCGAGTGACCGCCCGCCGCCGATACTGGCACGAACGCCGAAAAAGCGCACCCGCCGCGTCGGATCCCGCCGCAACGGGCCGGCCGCTCAGGGCAGCATGGCACCGCGCAGCATGAAGAAGATCATCGCTCCCGCCATGGCGGTCGCCGGCACGGTGACGAGCCAGGCGGCGGCGATCTTCAGGAGCAGCGAGCGCTTGACCAGCGCCATCCGGTTGATGTTGCGCAAGCCCTTGCGCTCCTTCTTGCGCAGCCGGCCGGCACCCGGCTGACGCTGCTTCATCAGCCGCAGCATCAGCCGTCGCTCCTGCACCGTGGCCGCCTCGAAGCGCTCGAGGAAGGCCTCGACGGCGGCCGCGTCCTCGCCCTCGTGATGCGCCCGGATCCTCTCGATCATCCGCTCGTAGCTGACCTTCAGATACTCGCGCAGGAAGCCGACGCCGAAGATGCCGCCGACGGCGATGTGGGTGGAGCTGACCGGCAGGCCGAGCTGCGAGGCGAGGATGACCGTGAGCGCCGCCGAGAGCGCCACGCAGAAGGCGCGGGTGCGGTCGAGCTCGGTGATCTCGGAGCCCACCGTGCGGATCAGTCGCGGTCCGAAAAGGGCGAGGCCGAGGGCGATGCCGGCGGCACCCACGAGCATCACCCAGATCGGGATCGACGCCTCCCTGGCGATGTCGCCCGAGACCACCGCATCGTTGATGGCGGCCAGGGGCCCCACCGCGTTCGCCACGTCGTTCGCACCGTGCGCGAAGCTCAAGAGCGCCGCGGCGAAGATCAAGGGCACGGTGAAGAGCTCGTTCACCGCGTCCCTGCTATTGGCCAGGATCGGGCCCGCGCGGGCGACATGGCGGCGCATGAGGTGCCAGGCGAGCGCCGCGACCGCCAGGCCCGAAAGCGCCGCCGGAACGAAGCCGACGCTCCAGACCTGCCGGAGACCCTTGAGCAGGAGGTAGGTGGTGAACGCCCAGGCCATGAGCGCCACCAGCAGCGGCACGGTGCCTGCGGCTGCCGCCGCGAGGTCCGCCTGGTAGGTGACGCGGCGCTTGATGAGGTAGAGCAGGCCGGCGGCGATCGACCCGCCGAGCACGGGCGAGATCACCCAGGATGCGGCGATCCGGCCGACCTCGGCCCAGTCGGCGATGCCGAAGCCGCCGGCGGCGATGCCGGCGCCGAGAACGCCGCCGACGATCGCATGGGTGGTCGAGACCGGAGCGCCGAGCGCGGTCGCGACGTTGAGCCAGAGGGCGGCGGCGAGCAGCGCTCCCATCATCAGCCAGACGAAGGCATCGGCTTGCGGAACGAGCGACGGGTCGATGATGCCGCCCCTGATGGTGCCGACCACGTCGCCGCCGGCGATCAGTGCCCCGAGCGCCTCGAACGAGGCGGCGATGGCGATCGCCCCGCCGAGCGTGATGGCGTCCGAGCCCACCGCCGGCCCCACATTGTTGGCGACGTCGTTGGCGCCGATGTTGAGCGCCATGTAGCCGCCGATCATGGCCGCCGCGATCAGCAGCATGTCCTGCGGCCCGGCGCCCGCCCGGGCGATGGCGAACAGCATGATGACGATGACGAAGAGCACCGCGACGCCGAAACGGAAGAGCTCGCCACGATTGACCTGAAGCGCCGCCTCCAGCTTGCGGATGTTGGGAATGCCGCCGGCCATCGTCCTGCCCCTCGCTCATGCGCCTTTCGGCGCCTTGGAGCAGACCCCGCCCCGCATCACAATCCCCCGGCATCACAATCCCGTTGCGCAACCGCAGCAAATCGCGATGCGCCCGCTGCAGGCCGATCAAGGGGCGCCCTCGCGGCCGCGCGCCATCGCCGAGACGGCGCCCATGACCAGAACCATCGCCGCGAGCCCGAGAAAGCTCCGGCCGAGCCATGCCTGTTCGGACAGGAGGTAGCTGCTGCACAGCCGTTCCGGCACCGAAAGCTGCAGCCATCCCATGATCGCCAGCATTGCCGCCGCGTTGGCCCAGACGAAGCCGCGCAGCACAGGCCCCGCCAGCGTCCACCCCCAGCCCAGCGGCAGCCCGGCCAGCAGCACCAACGTCGCCGCCTTCGCCGCATCCGTCGCGGGATCGGCCAGCGCCGCGTCGATCCAGCGCGGCAGCAGCCAGAACAGGAGCGCCAGCACCCCGGCCAGGAGGGCGGGTGCTGCGGTCCAGCTTGATCCCGCTCTTCGCGCGACCCCCTGCCCGATCAGCGCGCTGCCGCCGACCAGAAGCGGGTATTGTCCGAGCACATGGGTGACGAGCGAGCTTTCCAGCCTGTCCGCGACCGGCGGTGCGAGGCCGAGGACGATCAGCCCGATCCCGAAGCCGATCCAGGCTTCAGGACGCATGGCCCTCGAGGACGGCGAGGGCGCCCTCGACATCGTCCGGATCGAGAACCCCGGTCAGCCGTCCCCGGGCATCAACGAGGTAGAGCCCCGCATTGTGCACGAAGCCGCCCATGCCGTCCGGAATCACGACCACGCCCGCACGCTCCATGAGCGCCGCCTTGGCCGCGTCCCCTACAACCCTGGCAACCCGCCAGCGCGGCGATTTGGCCCCATAGCGGTCGGCGAACCAGCCGAGCCGCTTCTTCCCGTCGGCCGGATCGAAGCTGATGCTGAGCAGGCGCACCGCATCCGGAGCGGCGCCATTCAGCCGCTCGAACGCGGTGCCCAGCGCCAGGCAGATATCGGGGCAGGTCGTGTAGACGAACTCCAGCACGAGCGGTGCCCCTCGATAGTCGAGAAGGGAGAAAGCGGTCCCGTCCTGGTCCTCGAGCGCAACATCGCCGAGTTCTCGCGGGCTCGCGGCGATGGCCAGACGGCGCGCCGTCTCGGCGGTCAGCGCCCGGCCGCCATCGGTGCCCCACCATAAGGCCGCCCCGCCCGCCAGCAGGATCGCCAGCGCCGCGAGGCCGCCGCGCCACATCTCAGCCTCCCCGCAGGATCCGTGGCATCCGTGCCAGGAACATCAGGATGAAGACAGTCGTCAGCACGGTGACACCCACCGCCATGATCGAGGCGATCCGGTCCCAGATCAGCCACTCGGGCAGATGCACGGCCCAGCGTCTCGGAACGCTGGCCCAGCCGCCCGCGAGGAACATGAGGACGAAGCCGAGCCCGAACAGCAGAAAGAGAACCGCCGTCAAGTCGCCGCCTCGTGGGCTCACATCCTCGCCCCGCGCCAGATAGATCATGAAGGCGAAGATCATCGGCAGGAGACCCAAGAGCAGGTAGAAGTGGAAATGCCCGGGCACCCAAAGCGTGTTGTGCATCACGGAGTTGACGACGATCGTGGCGTCGACCACGGCCGGGACGATCCCCGCCATCCAGCCGAACATCGAGATCAGGAGCAGGGTCGAGACCAGATCCCAGCGAATGCCCGAATGATGCAGGATCGCCAGCGCGCCGAGCCCGGTGACGATCAGGATCGGAAAGCTGTTGACGTAGGAGAGCACCTGCGCCGTCGTCAGGGCCCAGGTCGGCATGGCGAAATCCATCATCAAATGATGGGGAAAGATGACCAGCACCATCGCCGTGGACAGGGTCCAGCCGGCCAGGAACACCCGCGACGTCTTCCACGGGCGCCCGGTCATGCGTGGCAGAAGCTCGTAGACCGCGATCACGGCCATGTAGATCGTGGCATTGATGAAGATGTGACCGAAGAAATAGATCAGGTTCTTGGCGAGAAGCGCGTCGACCCCGACCGTCGGGACGAGGAGGTTGACCAGCATCATCACGATCACCACGCCGGCCGCGATCAGCCCCGGCGTGTTGACGATGACCACCATGGCCGAAGCCACGACGGTGGGCGGCGGCACCTGATCGTCCCGGTCGAGAAAGAGCTTCGGCCAGCCGAGCGCCCGGCCGAGGCCGCCATAGGCGACGATCAGCGCGCGACCGATCTCGAGGCAGACCAGGAGGAAGCCCACGCCGACCAGCAGCAGCCCGGCCAGATGCAGCTCCGCCGCCCAGAGCGGCCAGACCCCGGCCGAGAGCGCCGGCAGCGGGTAGAGGAAGGTCCAGGCAGCGGCGAAGCCGCCGGCGAAATCGGCGACGAGAATGGCCACCACGCCGATCAGGAACAGCGCCAGATTGAGGGCGAGCACGCCCGAGCGCAGGGCTGCATGGGCGGAGAGGAAATGCCACATGATGGCCACGCCGCCGAGCGACGCGATGCCCACCATGCCGGTGCCGTGCACGGTCATGATCTGGTAGAACAGCGTCGGATCGAGGCAGAGCCATTCGGCTTGGGCCAGTCGCATGACCAAGCCCAGGAGCATCATCAAGAGCAGGACGATACCGGTGATCGCCAGGTAGCCGACGATCCAGATCCGGCCGTCGCCGGTCGCCGTGCCGCTTTGCGCCTCGGCATGGATCTCACTCATTGCCGCCTCCCGCCGCTCCGGTGACGACCAGCTCGGCCGTCATGTTGTGATGCGCCAGCCCGCAATATTCGAGGCAGAGCGCACGGTAGGTCTAAGGCGTCTCGAACACGTGGCTCAGCCGGTTCACGTAGCCCGGCATCGCCTGGGTCTGCGCCACGAGCTGGCCCGCCTCGTCATAGAGGCCGAAGCCGTGGTTGACGTCGGTGCTGGTGACGCGGAACTCCACCGGCTGGCCGGCCGCGACCTCCTCCTGGTCGAGGTCCCAATACCATTGCGAGCCGGTGGCGTTGACCACCTGCACCGCCGCTTCCGCCGGCGGCGCGTAGGGATTCGCGCGCAGGAGATACACAGACAGCGGCAGGCCGATCAGCACCATCGCCCAGAAGACGAGCGTCCTGATGCGATAGGCGCGACCCTGCACCGGCGCGTAGTCGCGTGTCGCATGGGCATGCCGCCGCACCTGGAGAAAGATCGCCCCGAGCAGCAGGATCACCAGGACCGTCACGAGAGCGGCGAGGTTATGAACCGTCATTGCGCATCCTTCCGCGGACTCGCCCGCCGACCCGTCTCGCTCCGCTCACCCGCCATGGCGCCGGCTTTCGGCCGTTTGGACGATTTCACTCGATTGTTGGTTATAATTGAATATCAACGAAGCGCCACAGGAACCGCCGCTCGCCCAAAAGACACGGGATTCAGCGGCAACCCGGCGCCGATGCTGTGATGCAGGCAAAAAAAGGGCCGGCCCATGGGCCAGCCCCCTCTTGAATCGTTCCAAAAGCCGGCGGACGGCGCCGGCCGAAACGGGCTAGTTGTCGTCCTGGTCGGTGGGATCGATCGTGGCATCCCCGCTGCCGCCCGCGCTCCGGGCGGCGACCGCCGCCAAAGGCGCGCTCCCGCAATCCGCGGCGTTGAAGACCACGTTGGCCTCGGCATTGTTGAAGCCGGCGTTGCCGCCCCAGTTGAAGTTGCCGGCGGTGGCGCAAATGCCGTTCCCGCCATTCGAGTTGAAGATGTTGACCCTGAGCTTGTTGCCGGAGCCCTCGACCTGGAGCCCGGTGTCGTCGTTGCGGCTGCCCCGGTTGCCGAAGATCAGGCTGTCCGTGCTCGTGACCCAGAGGCCGACGCCGTCCCCCTCAGTGGTATCGCCGGCGGTCTTCGTGTCGTCGGTCACGTTGGTGATGTACTGGTTGCCGTTGCAGTCGTCGCAGTCCTCGATGCCGGAATCGCCGTCGTCACGCCCGTTGCCCGTGGCGAAGTTCGACTTGATGATGTTGCGGTCCGGTGCTGCATCCGGCCCGTCGTCGTCGAAGTCCAGCCCGTCGCCGCCATTGTCCCTGAACACGTTCTGCACGATGGAATTGTCGTCGGAATCTCCATCGACGTTCATCCCGTCGTTCTCGTTCTCGTAGAGCTTGTTGTTGAAGAAATTGTTCCGGCTGCTGTCGTCCACGTCGATGCCGTCGTCGAAGCCGGTGATGTGGCAGCGGCGGATGGTCACCCGGCTG
>CAYOCP010000034.1:0-42480 GCA_964402505.1 uncultured Geminicoccaceae bacterium | reverse complement strand
GGCCGAGCGCAGGCGTCAACCGAAAAGGCCGCGTGAATCACCGGGCGCTTACGAATAGGGAGCATAGGCGCGCTCGCGAACGGTGCTGGCGGCTGCGACGAGGTCCTTCATCGTTCCTTCACGTAAGGCTGGCCGATCGCCCTGGGCGCCACGGCACGGCCGACGAAGCCGGCGAGCAGGAGGATGGTCAGGAGATAGGGCAGGGCCTGGATCGCCTGGGTCGGGATTTCGCCCACCACCGGCAGCTCCACCCCCTGCAGGCGCGCCTGGACGGCATCGGCGAAGGCGAAGAGCAGGCAGGCGAGCACGGCCGGCACCGGCCGCCACTTGCCGAAGATGAGGGCGGCGAGCGCCAGATAGCCCCGGCCCGCACTCATGTCGCGGGTGAAGCCGGCGCCCTGGGCGATCGAGAGATAGGCACCGGCGACGCCGGCGAGAAGGCCGGTCACCATCAGCGCCCGATAGCGCATGAGATCGACCGGGATGCCGGCGGTGTCGACGGCGCTCGGGTTCTCGCCGACAGCCCTGAGGCGAAGCCCGAAGCGCGTCCGGTAGACCACCCAGGCGACCGCCGGGATCGAGAGCGCGGCGGCGTAGACGAGGAGGTTGTGGCCGCTCAAGACTTCCGCATAGAGCGGCCCGAGCAGGGGCACGCCGCGCGCCGCCTCGGCGAAGGGCAGCTCGATCGGCAGAAAGCGCGCATCCGGGCCGCTCACCGGCACCCGACCCGCCTGGCGGAACCAGGCATCGGCCAGAACGGGGCCGAGACCGGCGACCGCGATATTGATGGCCATGCCGGAGACCACCTGGTCGCCCTTGTGGGTGATGCTGGCGAAGCCGTGCAGCATGGCGAGCGAGAAGGAAACCGCCACCGCCGCCAGAAGCCCGACCCAGGCCGAGCCGCTGACGGCGGCCGCCGCCGCGGCGGCGAAGGCGGCGCCCAGCATCTTGCCCTCGAGCCCGATATCGACGACGCCGCTGCGCTCGGCGAAGAGCCCGGCCATGGCGCAGAGCACGAGCGGGGTGGCGAGACGGACCGTGCTCGCGGTCAGGAGCAAGACCTGGGTGACGAGCTCCTCCACCGCTCAGGCCGCCGCCGTGGCTGGCAGCAGGGGCCGGGCGAGCCGCCGCTCGAGCCAGGGACGGAACATGTGCTCGAGCGCGCCCGCGAACAGGATGACCAGGCCCTGGATCACCACCACCATGTCCTTGTTGATCTTCGGCATGTCGAAGGCCAGCTCCGAGCCGCCCTGGTAGAGGGCGCCGAAGAGCACGGCGGCGAGCACGATGCCGATGGGGTGGTTGCGGCCCATCAGCGCCACGGCGATGCCGACGAAGCCGTAGCCACCGGTGAAGCCGACGGTCAGCCGATGCTGGGCGCCGAGCACCTCGTTCAGCGACATGAGGCCGGCCACCGCACCCGAGAGGGTCATGGCGATCATGATCTGGCGGGCCGGCGAAATGCCGCCGTAAAGGGCGGCCGGCTCGCTCTGGCCCACCACCCGCATCTCGTAGCCGGCGCGCGTCTTCCAGACGAAGAGCCAGTAGAGGAAGCAGCAAAGGAACGCGAGCAGCAGCGCCGCGTTCAGCGGCGAGCGGCCGATGTCGTAGCCGAGTTCCTGGAGCAGGGTGGAGAGCTGCGGCAGCCACATGCGCTCGTCGAAGATGGCGCTTTCCGGGATTTGCTGGCCCGGGCGACGCAAGGGATTGACCAAGAGATAGGTCATGAGCGAGGCGGCGACGAAGTTGAGCATGATGGTGGTGATGACCGTGTGGCTGCCGCGCCGGGCCTGCAGCCAACCGGGAACGAGGCCCCAGACGCCGCCGAGGAGGGCGGCGGCGACGATGGCGACCAAAAGGCCGATCGGTGCCGGCCAGTTGCCGAGCCAGAGGCCGGCGAGACCGACACCGAGGCCACCGATATAGGCCTGGCCCTCGCCGCCGATATTGAAGAGCCCGCACTTGAAGGCGAGGGCGACGGCAAGGCCGGTGAAGATGAAGTTCGTCGAGTAGAAGAAGGTGTAGCCGATCGCCTCGCCATAGCCGAAAGCGCCGAAGACCAGGAATTTCACGGCCGAGAACGGATTCTCGCCGAGCACCACCACGATCAGCCCGGCGACGAGGAAAGCCATGGCGAGGTTCAAGAACGGCAGCAGGCCGTAATTGACCCAGGGCGGCAGTCGGGCCGGCATCAGGCCGCCTCGTCCCGGATGCCGGCCATCAGAAGGCCGAGGCGGCGGGCGGTCGCCTCGCTTTGACCGACCTCGCCGGTGATCGTCCCGTCGAACATGACGATGATCCGGTCCGCGAGCGACATGATCTCGTCGAGCTCGACCGAGACCAGAAGAATGGCCTTGCCGGCATCGCGCATCGCCACCAGCCGCTTGTGGATGAACTCGATGGCGCCGATGTCGACGCCCCGGGTCGGCTGGCCGACGAGCAGCAGATCGGGATCGTGCTCCATCTCGCGGGCGAGCACGAGCTTTTGCTGATTGCCGCCGGAGAAGGCGGTCGCCTGCAGCAGGGGCGCCGCCGGCCGGACATCGTAGCGCCGCATCCAGTCCAGGCACCGGGCGATGATGCCGCGCTTCCGCAAGAAGCCGTGCCTGGAATAGGCGGGTGCGGACTGATAGCCGAGAATCGCGTTCTCATAGGCGGGAAAGGCCCGAACCAGGCCCATGCGCAACCGGTCCTCCGGAACATGGCCGATCTTCCGCAGCCGGCAATCGGCGGCGTCGGCCAAGGGCTCGCCCTGCACCAGGATGCGGCCGCCGCTCGGCCGGCGGATGCCGGCGATCGCTTCGAGCAGCTCCGACTGGCCGTTGCCGGCGACCCCGGCTATGCCGACGATCTCCCCGGCGGCGACGGTGAAGCTCACATCGCCGACCCGCCGCACACCCTGCGCGTCGATCACCTCGAGACGGTCGACCTCGAGCACCGGCCGGCCCGGCCGGGCCGGCGCCTTGTCGACCCGCAGGAGGACCTTGCGGCCGACCATCAGCTCGGCCAGCTCCTCGGTCGCCGTCTCGGCCGTTGCCCGATGCGCCACCATCGCACCGCCGCGCATGACGCTGACATTGTCGGTCACCGCCATGATCTCCCGCAGCTTGTGGGTGATCAGGATGACGGTTCGTCCCTGCTCCTTCAGATTGTGCAGGATGCGGAAGAGATGGTCCGCCTCCTGTGGCGTGAGGACACCCGTGGGCTCGTCGAGGATCAGCACTCGGGCACCGCGAAAGAGGGCCTTCAGGATCTCGACCCGCTGCTGGATGCCGACCGGCAGATCCGCGACGACAGCGTCGACATCGACCTCGAGCGCATGGTCCCGTTCGAGTCGGAGCAGGGCCTCGCGTGCCCTGGCCCGGCCGGCTCCCAGCGTCCAGCCGCCCTCGGCGCCGAGCAGGATGTTCTCGAGCACGGTGAACGGCTCCACCAGCATGAAGTGCTGGTGGACCATGCCGATGCCGGCCTTGATCGCATCCTGTGGGGAGCGGATGGTCCGCGCCTCGCCGTCCACCCTGATCGTACCGGAATCCGCTTGGTAGAAGCCGTAGACGATGTTCATCAGGGTCGATTTGCCGGCGCCGTTCTCGCCGACGATGCCGTGGATGGTGCCGGCCTCGACACGTAGATGGACGTCGTTGTTGGCGCGGACCGGGCCGAACGATTTCTCGATGCCGATGAGCTCGATGGCCGGCGGAGCGCCTGCCTTGCGCCTGCTGCCGCCGGCCCCGGCCATGCCGATCGCCGCTGTCAGTTCTGGGTCGAGTAGTAGTCCTCGACGACGATCTCGCCGGACAGGATCTTGGCCTTCGCCTCCTCGATGGCGGCTTCCATCTCGGGCGTGATCAGATCGCGATTGTTCTCGTCGATGGCGAGGTCGACGCCATTCTCGGCGAGCCCGAGAAACTGGGCACCGGGCTGCCAGGTCCCGTCCATCGAATCCTCGAAGGCGTTGTAGACCGCGACATCGACCCGCTTCAGCATGGAGGTCAGCACGCTGCCCGGATGCAGATGGTTCTGGTTGCTGTCGACCCCGATCGAGAGCTTGCCGCGGTCGGCCGCGGCCTGCAGCACGCCGAGCCCGGTGGCGCCGGCGGCGGCGTAGACCACGTCCACACCCTGGTCGAACTGGCCGATCGCCAGCTCGCCGCCCTTGCCCGGATCGTTCCACGCGGCCGGCGTCGTGCCGGTCATGTTGACCAGAACCTCGGCATCGGGGTCCACGTAGTGGACGCCCTGCTCGTAGCCGTGGGCGAAGTTGCGGATCAAGGGAATGTCCATGCCGCCGACGAAGCCCACCTTGCCGGTCTTGGACGCCATGGCGGCGGCCATCCCGACGAGGAACGAGCCCTCGTGCTCCTTGAAGACCACCGATTGGACATTCGGCAGATCGACCACCGCATCGATGATGGTGAACTCGACCTCCGGGTTCTCCGGCGCCACCGTCTCGAGCGGGGTCGCGTTCTGGAAGCCGACGACCACGACGATGGTGGCACCGTTGCGCACCATGCGTCGCATCGCCTGCTCGCGCTGCGCCTCCTGGGTGACCTCGAACTCCATGTATTCGATGCCGGTCTCGTCCTTGAACCGCTCGGCACCCCTATACGCGGCCTCGTTGAACGACTTGTCGAACTTGCCGCCCATGTCGAAGATGATGGCGGGCTTGAAGTCCTCTGCCGCCGCCGTTCCGACCATGGCCGCCAATGCCAGCATCGCGAGACCGAGCCCGCTTCTGCCTGTCCTGCCCATGGTTATTGCCTCACCCTTTGCAAAGCCCCTTCTTCTTCGAAAAAGCCTAGGCGAGGTGCCGGCAAATGCAAGCGGGTTCACCGGCCAATCTCAGTGCTCGATCGGCGGGCACGGCCACGCGCTCTCGCCGCTCTCGATCCAGGTGAGGATGTCCCGCCAGACCTTCTCGGCCTGCAGGTCGCGCAGGAGGAGGTGCCACCCCTGCGCATAGGCGACGGCGTGGCAGCGAGCCGGATCGACACGTGCGATGAAGCTCCGCACACTCTCCGGCGCGATCACCTCGTCACGCTCGCCCATCAGGATCAGGACAGGGAGCTTCAGCACGCCCGCCGCCTGCCAGGCCTCGTCCATCAGCCGCACCAGACCGGCGATGGCATCGAGCCGGGTCTCCTTGATGACCATGGGATCGCGACCGAGGGCGATGAGCGCTTCGTCGTTGTCGCTCGCCCGGATGCCGAGCCCGCGGCCGGTCACGGTCCAGCCGGGAGCGATGCCGGCCGCCAGATCCAGGACCACTCGGTAGAGGCCGCTGACGCTGGCATCGTCCCAGATGGCGGGACTGACCAGGATCAGGCCGTCGATGGGCGGCGCGCCGTTCTCGACCGCCACCACCGCGGCCGCGGCCCCCATGCTCTCGCCGAGGAGAAGAAGCGGCGTGCCGGGCCAGCTCTGCCGCAGCGCGGTGAGCCTTGCGACGATGTCCTCGATCAGGGCCGCGCGCCCGGGCCAGAGGCCACGGTTGGCATTGCCGCCGAAGCCCTGCTGATCGAAGGACTCGACGCGGTAGCCGCGAGCGGCGGCATGAACGGCGAAGCCGGCAAAGGCATGGCGATAGTCGTTGAAGCCGTGCAGCGCCAGGATGACGGCCCGGGGCGGCCTCTCTGCCGTGTCCCACACCTCGGTCGGTCGAGGGGCCGGCGGCAGCGGGTGCAGGGTGATGCCACAGGCGACGAGCAGGCCGCAGCCGAGGGCAACGACCGCAAGAAGGCGGAGCGGCAAGAGACCTCTTAAATTCGCTGCTGCAGGCCGAGCATCTTCCAGATGTCCGCAGGAGTGCGGCCGATGTCGCGCATGTGGCGGAGCGTGATCGCGCGGTTGCGCTTGGCGAGACGCTCGCCCCGGCTGTCGGCGATCAGGTTGTGATGGTAGTAGCGCGGCGGCTCGATGCCGAAGATCGCCTGCAAGAGCCGGTGCAGGTGCGTGGCATGAAAGAGATCCTCGCCGCGGCTGACGAGCGTCACGCCCTGCAGGTGGTCGTCCAGAACGACGGCCAGATGGTAGCTCGTGGGCGTGTCCTTGCGGGCGAGGATCGGATCGCCCAGCCATTCGGGGTGCGCCTCGATCCAGCCGGCCCGGCAGTCGTGCCAGTGAAGCGGCCCGGTGAGGGCCAGAGCCCGGGCGACGTCCAGCCGCCAGGCGAACGGCTCGCCCTTGGCGATGCGACGGCCACGCTCGGCGGCATCGATGTCGCGGCAGATGCCCGGATAGACGAGCTCCTGCGAAGGGCCGTGCGGCGCCCGCCCCGAATGCTCGACCTCCATGCGGATCTGCTTGCGCGAGCAGAAGCAGGGATAGATCAGGCCCTTCTCGCGCAGCTGCAGCAGCGCCTCGGCGTAGCGGGCCATGTGGGCCGACTGCCGCAACGGCTCGCCGTGCCAGCGGATTCCGACCCAGTTCAGGTCCTCGAAGGTCGCCCGCTCGAATTCGCTGCGGCAGCGCTGGGCGTCGATGTCCTCGATGCGCAGAAGAAAGCGGCCACCGCTCTGCCGGGCCGCCTCGTAGGCGAAGAGCGCCGAATAGGCGTGACCGATATGCAAATAGCCGGTCGGACTCGGCGCGAAACGGGTGATCAGCGGCGGCTCGCCCGGCCCCGGCATCGGCACAGTGTCGATGCCGCGCAAGATCCGCTCTTCGAGGCTCCCGTTCGCCGTCAATGTCACGCTTCGTCCGCCCGCTTCAGCCCGGTCCCGATCGACCACCATGTTGCAAATGGCGAAGGATCAGTGCAAGCGCGGCCGATGGCCCTGCCGGCGCAAGTCGATGGAGCGTAACCCCGGCGCCACAAGCGTCAGAACCTGAGAAAAGGGTTCAAGAAGCGCGAGAATCGGCCCGTCATCCTGAGGGGCGCGTCGGTGACGGTGAGGCAGAGGCAATCCTCGTCACCCATCGCCCGAGGCTGATGCTCCACATGCGGGTCGGCGATCGCGAGGTCGCCCACGGCGTAGCCCTCGATGCCGTCGTGGAAGGCCCCTTCCAGCACGACCGTCAGCTCCTGCCCGCCATGCGTGTGCCGGGGCACCGAGCGGCCCGCCTTGAGCCGGATCAGCCGGGTGCGATAGGTGGATTCGTCGAGCGGCAGCCTCGCCTCGGATATCCCGCCGAAATGCCGCCAGGGCAGATCGGCCAGCGATCCCCGCACGTAAGCGCAAAGCGGCGCCGGCAGCTCGCCGCCGGGCGGAGGCTGCGTGTGCTCGATCGAATCGTCGAGCCGGTCCATGAGACGCTCGAGCGCTTCCGCACCGAGCTCGGCCGGCGGCAGATCCTCGAGCATCGCGCCGCCGAGCGCCTCGTACTCCTGGAAGATCCGGAACTGTGCCGGCGCCAGCGCCAGATGCGTGGCGACGACGAGGCCCACGGGCTCGGGCAGCCTGCCTGCCGCGTGTGCCAGAAGAAGGTCATCGACGGTGATGCGCTCGCTCATCACTCGAGCCCCTCGAGCAGGGCGCGCAGCTTGGCCACCGCCAGCCGAAGGCGCGATTTCACCGTTCCGAGAGGCAGCCCCAGCTCGTCCGCGATGGCGCTGTGCGTCTTGTCCTCGAAGTAGAAGATGCGCAGGAGCTCGGCCTGCTCGCGCGGCAGATGCTCGATGGCCCGGCGAATGCCGTCCTTCAGAAGCTCGGTCTCGACATGGGTGTCGCCGCGTGGGGCAGCGGGCGGCTCCAGCGCCGGGTCAGAAAGGTCGACATCGGGGTGGGACTCCCGCCGGAAGGCGTCGATCCGCTTGTTCCGGGCGATGGTGTAGACCCAGGTGCTGAGCGCCGCTTTGGCCGGATCGAACTGGTGCGCCCGGCGCCAGACGGCGATCATCACTTCCTGAACCAGATCCTCCGCGACATCGTCCGGAGCACCGATGCGTCTGAGATAGCTCTTCACCCTGGGCGCGTAATAACCGAAGAGGCGACCGAACGCCGGCCGGTCGCGGTCGAGCGCGACGAGGCGAATGTCGGCGAGGAGTCCCTTGTCGGCATCGCTCTTTGGGCCTGTCATTGCACCGTTGAACCGCAGCGCCGACAACCACGCAAGGCGCAGACCGTCGCGCTTGCAGCCGATCGCTGCAAAACTTCCAAAGCAGTGGCTGCCCATCGTTCCCCGCGTGGACGTGACGTGGAGAAATACGCGGCTCGGCGGTTTGCGGATCATTCGCTCCCGGCTATTCTCTCCTGGAACCCGACCCCAGCGGCCCGGCGACCGCATGCCGTTCATGCCGTGCCTTCGTGAGTAGCGATCAGCGATGTCCAGAACCGACCACGGCGAGCTTCGCCAAGCGATCATCGCCACCTGCCTCGAGATGAACGAGCTCGGCATCAACCAGGGCACGTCCGGCAATGTCAGCGCGCGCATACCCGAGGGCCTGCTCGTGACCCCGTCCGGCATGGCCTACGATTCGCTCCAGCCGGCCGACATCGTCCTGATCGACCACGACGGGAGCTACGAGGGACGGCGCGTGCCCTCGACGGAATGGCGCTTCCACTACGACATCATGCGCCATCGGCCGGATATCAACGCCATCGTCCACAACCACGCCCTGCATTGCACCACCCTGGCCTGCCTGCGGATGGAGATCCCGGCCTTCCACTACATGATCGCCGTCGCCGGCGGGGATTCGGTCAGGGTCGCCGACTATGCCCGCTTCGGCACGCAGGAGCTCTCCGACAATGCGCTTCGGGCGCTCGAGGGCCGCACCGCCTGCCTCCTCGCCAATCACGGCATGATCGCGCTCGGCACCGATCTGAGAAAGGCGCTCGGGCTCGCCGTGGAGATCGAGAATCTCGCGTCGTGCTACTGGCGCTGCCTGCAGGTCACGCGCCCGGCAATCCTCACCAGCGCGCAGATCGACGAGGTCCTCGTCCGCATCGCCGCCTACGGCAAGCAGCCCGAGGAGATGGCGCCCGGCCAGATGCCGGCCACCGAGGCGCCGCCCCGCCGATTGGCGGTCTAGCCTCCCAGGCTCTACTTGCTGCCCTGGTTCTTGAGGATCGCCACGATTCCGGCGCTGACCGCAACCAGAAGGGCACTGGCGAGGCCGGCAGCGATGGTCGCGGTGAAACGGCTCTTCGCGACATCCCAGCCGCGGGCGAGACGCACGGCCATCCGCACGCCCTCCTCGTCGTGCAGCCCGAGCCGCTGGACCAGCTCGTTGATCGCCCGCCCGGCGGCCTCCTCGGCGGCAAGGCGCGCCACCCGCTCGATCTCGCTCGAGATGTGCGCCTTGTGGACGGCGATGCTGTGATGCACGGATTCCGTGTGCTGCAGCACCGCGCGAAGCAGCGCGAAGCCGTCGTTCTTGTCGTGCAGATGGGCGACGCCGAGCAGATCGAGCTGGCGCCTGACGCTGTCGCTCAAATGGCCCGTGCTGACCACGATCGGTATCTCGGGCACGGCACCCCGCAGGATCTCGAGCGTGCGCGGCCCGCTCGAATCCGGCAGGTTGAGATCGGTGACGATCGCATCCGGCTTCTGTCCCGGTGTCGTCAGCCGCACCAGCGCGTCGGCGAGCGTGGCGGCCAGCGTCACCTCGAACCGGCCGGCGAGCTCGCGGCGCATCGCGAAGGCGTCCGTCGGATCATCTTCGAGAACGAGAACGCGCAAGATGATCTCCGGGAGCGAAAGGGCATTGGTGATAGGATTAATAGCCCATTTCTTCGCCCCGGTAAAGCGTCGCGTGCCCGTTCGGGCCACCTCCTCGAGCACGGGCTCAAAGGCTCGGCGAGGTGCCCTCGGCCAGCTCCACCCGAAAGCCGGCCTTGCCCAGGGTGCTCTCGATCTCCGTCGCGTGCTGGTGGTCGCGGGTCTCGATCACGAAATCGACGATGGCATCGCGCACCGAGCCCTTCGAGAAGGCGCGCTTGTGGGTCACCTCGACGACGTTGCCCCGTGCCTCGGCGATCAGCCCCGTGAGCCGCGCCAGGCTGCCCGGACTGTCCGGCACCTTGACGGCGAGCCGGATCAGCCGCTCGCTGCGGACGAGGCCGCGGAGGATCACGGCACTCAGCAGCCGGCTGTCGATATTGCCGCCGCTGAGCACGAGGCCGACCCGCCGTCCCCGGAACCTCTCCGGATCGGCGAGCAGGGCGGCGAGGCTGGCGGCACCGGCGCCCTCCACCACCATCTTCTCGATCTCCAGGAGCTGCAGGACCGCCTGCTCGAGATGCGGCTCGTCGACCAGCACGATGTCCGACACCAGCCGGTCGATGATGGCCGAGGTGAGATGGCCCGGCTCCTTGACCGCGATGCCGTCGGCCATGGTGCGGCCGGCGGCAAGCGGCAGGCTCTCGCCATGGCGGTGGTTGTAGGCGGGAGGGTAGGCCCGCGTCTGAACACCGATCACCTCGACCTCCGGCCGGCGTGCGGCAAGCGCCGTGGCGATCCCCGAGATCAGCCCGCCGCCGCCTATCGGCACGACCAGGGTGTCGAGGGCCGGCCCGTCCGCCGCGATCTCGAGACCGATCGTGCCCTGGCCCGCGATGATCAGAGGATCGTCGAAGGGATGGATGAAGACGAGCCCGTCTCGCCGCTCGAGCTCGTGCGCATGGCGCGCCGCGTCGTCCACCGCTTCGCCCTGCAGCTCGACCCTGGCGCCGAGCTGCTCGGTGTTGCGGATCTTGTTGAAGGGCGTGGTCTCGGGCATCACGATGGTGGCGCCGATGCCGAGCCGTGCGGCATGGTAGGCGACACCCTGCGCGTGGTTGCCCGCCGACATCGCCACCACGCCCCGCGCCCGCTCGGCAGCGTCCAGGCTGGTGAGCTTGTTGAGGGCGCCGCGCTCCTTGAACGATGCCGTGAACTGCAGGTTCTCGAGCTTCAGCCAGACCTCGGCACCCGTGAGCTCGGAGAGGGTTCGGGAGTGGCGAAGGGGCGTGCGCTCGATCTGGCCCGAAAGCAGCGTCGCGGCGGCCTCGATGTCGCCAATGCCGATCGGCAGCGGGTTCGTGCTCATCTCAAGGAAAAACCGGAGCGCCGCGCAGCCCGGCGGTCTCGTCCTGGGCCAGCATCAGGTTCATGTTCTGCAAGGCCTGGCCCGAGGCGCCCTTGACGAGATTGTCGGTGACGCTCAGGAGAATGGCCTCCCCCGCCACGCGGCTCGGATGAACCGCGATCAGGCAGTTGTTGCTGCCGCGCACGTGGCGTGTCGCCGGCAGGGACTTGAAGGGCAGGACATGCACGAACGGCGCCTCGCGATAGGCCGCCTCGAGCGCCGACTGCAGCTCCTCGACCGTGACGGCCGGCCGCAGCCGCACGTAGATGGTCGCCAGGATGCCCCGGTTCATCGGCACCAGATGCGGCGTGAACGTGACCGTGACCGGCTTCTCGGCGAAGTCCGAGAGGCACTGGTCGATCTCCGGACCGTGGCGATGCGTGGCGACGCCGTAGGCGTGAAGACCCTCGCTGATCTCGGTGAAGAGGTTCGCCTCCCTGGCCGCCCGCCCGGCGCCGCTGACGCCGGACTTGGCGTCGATGATGATGCCCGATGGCTCGATCAGTCGCCGCTGCAAAAGCGGGATCAGCGGCAGCTCGGCCGTGGTCGTGTAGCAGCCCGGATTGGCAACCAGACGGGCGTTGCGGATCGCCTCGCCATAATGCTCGGTGAGCCCGTAAACCGCCCGTTCCTGCAGCTCCGGCGCTTCGTGCGGCTTGCCGTAGACCTGGCGGTACAGCTCCTGGTCGCGCAGGCGAAAATCGGCCGAAAGGTCGATGACGCGCAGCGTCTGGGGCAGGCCGCGCACCACCTTCTGGGTCAGGCCGTGCGGCAGGCAGCAGAAGGCGACGTCGACCTCGTCAGGGGCGACGTCCTCGAGCCGCTGCAGGTCCGGCAGCCCCAGGTGGGCCAGGTGCGGAAAGAGCGATCCGACCGGCTGGCCGGCATTCCGGTCGGCGGTGAGCCAGCGCACCGATGCGGCCGGGTGGTCGTTGAGCAGGCGCAGGAGCTCGGCCCCCGTGTAGCCGCTCGCCCCGAGAATGCCGATTTTGATTTCGCCCATCGTTCCCGCCATCAACTCTCGATCTCAGGTGACTAACGGTCTAAGCGATCGGTCCCGGACGTGCAAAGAGTGAGAGGCCATGCGTTTTCTCGTTGTCGGCGGCGGCGGTCGCGAACATGCGCTCGCTTGGTCGCTCGCCGCCTCGCCCTTGGCCGACGCCGTGCTGTGCGCACCGGGCAATGCCGGAATAGCACGCGACGCCGAATGCGTGGACGTGGCGGTGGACGACGTCGACGGGCTGGTGGAGCTGGCGCGATCACGCCAGATCGACATCGTCGTCGTCGGCCCCGAGCTGCCGCTCGTGCTCGGTCTCGCCGACCGCCTCGGCGGTGCGGGCATCCGAACCTTCGGGCCGACGGCCGCGGCCGCGAGGCTCGAAGGCTCGAAGGCGTTCATGAAGGCGTTCTGCGCGCGCCACGGCATTCCCACGGCCGCCCATGCCGTCTTCACCCGCGACGAGGCCGAGGCGGCGTTAGCGCATGTCGAGGCCGCACCCCTGCCGGTCGTGATCAAGGCCGACGGCCTCGCCTCGGGCAAGGGTGTCATCATCGCCACCACACGCGACGACGCGCGCCGGGCCGTCGAGGCGGCCTTCGCCGGCGCTTTCGGCGAGGCCGGGACAAAACTCGTGATCGAGGAGTTCCTCGAGGGCGAGGAAGCCAGCCTCTTCGCCATCTGCGACGGCAGGACCGCGCTCGAGATCGGCACCGCCCAGGATCACAAGCGCGCCTTCGACGGCGACAAGGGGCCCAATACCGGCGGCATGGGCGCCTGCTCGCCGGCGCCGATGCTGACGCCCGAGCTGATCGAGCAGGTGATGGCGGCCATCGTCCGGCCGACGGTGGACGGCCTCGCCGCCGAGGGCATGGCCTATCGGGGCTTTCTCTATGCCGGGTTGATGCTGACGGACGAGGGCCCCAAGCTGCTGGAGTACAATGTCCGCTTCGGCGACCCCGAGTGCCAGGCCGTGCTGCCGCGGCTGATGACCGATCTCGGCCAGCTCGTCGTCGGCGCCTGCGACGGCATCCTCGAGCACATGGATCTGCGCTGGTATCCCGACCATGCGCTCACCGTGGTCATGGCGGCAAAGGGCTATCCCGACCTTTACGCGAAGGGCTCGATCATCGGCGGGCTCGACGCCCTCGAGGAGCGCGACGACGTCCTCGTCTTTCATGCCGCGACCCGAAGGGAGGACGGGGTCTGGATCGCCGATGGCGGGCGGGTGCTCGCCGTCACCGGCCTCGGACCGACCCTTCGGGACGCTCGCGACCGGGCTTATGCCGGAATCGCCGCGATCGACTGGCCGCAAGGCTTCTGCCGGAGTGACATCGGCTGGCGGGCGCTCGGCGGGTGACGGAGAGGCTCGGCGCCGATGCGGCCGGCATCGCCCGTGCCGCCGAAGCGCTGCGCCGAGGGGCGCTCGTCGCCTTTCCGACCGAGACCGTCTACGGGCTCGGCGCCGTGGCAACCGACGACGCCGCCATCGCCCGCGTTTTCGAGGCCAAGGGCCGGCCGAGGATCAACCCGCTCATCCTGCACGTCGCTTCGATCGAGGCGGCCCGCGAGGTCGCCGCCTTCGACGATCGGGCCCTCTCGCTTGCAGCCGCCTTCTGGCCCGGGCCACTCACGCTGATCCTGCCGCTTCTCCGGACGGCCGCCATCTCGCCGCGTGCCGTTGCCGGACTCGGCACCGCTGCCCTGCGGGTGCCCCGCCATGCCGTCGCCCGGGCCTTGCTGAACCAGGTCGAGAGCCCCGTGGCGGCACCCAGCGCCAACCGCTCGGGACGGGTCAGCGCGACCACCCCGGCGCATGTGCTGGCCGATCTCGGAGGTCGCATCGACCTCATCCTGGATGGCGGACCGGTGCCGATCGGCGTCGAGAGCACGGTCCTGGATCTGAGCCGGCCCGGCGGCGTCGCGCTGCTTCGCCCGGGCGGGCTCACGCGCGCCGCGATCGAGGCCGTCGTCGGACCGCTCGCCAGCGCCGCCGTCACGTCGCCGGTGGAGCCGGTGCGCTCGCCGGGACTCCTGCTCCGCCACTACGCGCCACGCACGCCCTTGCGGCTCGACGCGGAGGACGTCGAAGCCGACGAGGCGCTGCTCGCCTTCGGGACCGATCCGCCGGAAGGCGCGGCGATCACCCGCAATCTCAGCGCCACGGGCGATCTCGCCGAGGCGGCGCACAATCTCTTCGCCATGCTGCGCGACCTCGATGCCGCCGGGGCACGCCGCATCGCCGTCATGAGGCTGCCGGCCGCGGGCCTCGGCGAAGCGCTGGTCGACCGGCTGCGCCGGGCCGCGGCGACACCTCCTGGAGACGAGGACGAAACCCCCTAGAGCGGCTCCGGTGGCGGCAGGTCCAGCCGCTCGCGAGCGCGGTTGCGGGCCTCCGCGCTCTCCCGCCCCGAGACGTAGAGAAGACCGCAAATCCTGCGGATCAGCGACGCCTCGTAGTCGTGCACCTTGCCGTCGGCGAGCACCACCTCCCAGAGCAGCTCGATCAGGTCCACCCGCTCCTCCGGGCTCGTCGCCTCCTTCACCGCATGCGTGAATCCGTGCCATTCGACCGCGTCCCGGGCCGTCCTCTCGGCCCTTTCGAGCAGG
The DNA here is from genome assembly GCA_964402505.1 of uncultured Geminicoccaceae bacterium. GTDB lineage: Bacteria > Pseudomonadota > Alphaproteobacteria > Geminicoccales > Geminicoccaceae > SLRI01. Next base: position 27,865 of record CAYOCP010000034.1, on the reverse strand, counting down.
TCCTCGGCCTGGCTCGCGGACAGCCCGAAATGCCGGGCGAGGCTCGTCGCAATGACCTGCCGCTCCGTCTCGCCGAACTTGCCGTCGCTGCACGCCGCCTCGACCAGCAGCGCGGCGGCCGCCACCTGATCCTCGCGAAATCCCGCCGGCACGGGATGGGCGGTGCCGTCGGCGCCGAACAGCCGCTCGAGCAAGCCCTTCATGATTTCTACCTCCAGTTCCTAGGCCCGCCAGAAGGCCGGTGCCAGCAGCACCAGCACGGTGAAAAGCTCCAGCCGGCCGAGCAGCATGCCGGCTGCGAGCAGCCATTTGGCCGCGTCGGGCAGCGCTGCGAAGTTTTTCGCGGGTCCGATGAGATCGCCGAGCCCGGGGCCGACATTGGCGAGGGCCGACAGGGCACCCGACATCGCGGTCAGATAATCGAGCCCGAGAAAGCTCAGAAGGATGCTGAGCGCGGCGAAGGTCAGGGCGAAGACGAAGACGAAGCCCATGATCGAGATCGCCGTCTGGTCGGCGACCGGCTGGCCGTTGTAGATCGGCCGGAAAACGCCGGACGGTTGCAGGAGGCGCAGGATCTGCACCCGGGCGATCTGATAGAGCACGGTGAAGCGGAAGACCTTCATCCCCCCGGTCGTCGAGCCGCTGCACCCGCCGATGCACATCAAGAAGAAGATGACCCCCACCGGAAAGGTGCCCCAGGCGTTGAAGTCGCTCGCCGCATAGCCGGTGCCGGTCACGACGCTGACCGTCGCGAACGCCGCATGGCGCAGGCCGTCATGGCCGAACATCAACCCGTGCAGGGCGAGCCAGAAGGCGAGAAGCGCCGTGCCGAAGGCGAGGATGCCGAGGAACCACCGGACCTGCACGTCCTGAAAGAGCTGGAACTTCTGGCCGCGCATGACCTGAACGTAGAGCACGAAGGGCATGCCGCCCACGATCATGAAGACGATCGCCGTCCACTCGATCGCCGGACTGTCGAAATAGGCGATCGATTCGTCGTAAGTGGAATAGCCGCCGGTGGCGATCGTGGTCATGGCGTGCGCGGCCGCATCGAACGAGCTCATCCCGAAGAGCCAGTAGATCGAGGCGCACAGGAGAGACAGGAGGAGATAGACGAGGGCGATGTTGGTGGCGATCTGCGCCGCCCGCGGCAGGATCTTCTCGGAGGAATCGGTGCTCTCGGTGCGGAAGAGCTGCATGCCGCCGATCGAGAGCATGGGCAGGATGGCGATGCCCATGACGATGATGCCGATGCCGCCGAGCCATTGCAGCATGGCGCGCCAGAGCAGGATGCCGGGCGGCGCCCGCTCGAGGCCGACGATCACCGTCGAGCCCGTCGTCGTGATGCCGGACATGGCCTCGAAGAAGGCGCCGGCTGGACGCAGCCCGAGATCCGCGAAGACGAAGGGCAGGGCGGCGAAGGCGGTGGTCGTGATCCAGGTCAGCGTGGTCAGCAGAAAGCCCTGGCGCACGCTGAGCTCGGGTGTGCGCGGCGCACCCGTGGTCATCAGGATCAGGCTGACCCCCATGAACGCCGTGCACGACGCGCTCAGCAGGAAGACCTGCCAGTCGGGATGGCCGGAGATGATGTCGGCGAGCATCGATGGCAGCATGGCGAGGGCGAGAACGAGCAGGACGATTCCGACCACCATCGCGACCGGACGCAGATCGACGATCGCCCGAAGATCGAGCCTGGATCGTCCCCGGCGCACGACCCTGCCGGACTCCAGGATCGTCAGTTCACTGCCCCGCGGCTGCCCGGCGCATCCAGCGAGAAGGCCGGGATCTCCACGTCGAACCAGAGCCCGTCGGCACCCAGCATCTGATAGGTTCCCGTCATGATCCCTGTCGGCGTCGGCAGCGGCGTGCCGGAGGTGTACTCGAAACGCCCGCCCGGCTCCAGCAGCGGCTGCTCGCCCACCACGCCGTCGCCGCGCACCTCGAGCAGCCGGCCCTGACCGTCGACGATCCGCCAGTAGCGGCTCATGAGCTGCACCGGCTCCGGGCCCGTGTTCTCGATGACGACCCTGTAGCCGAAGACCCAGCGGCCCTCCGCCGGCTCGGACTGCTCCTCGACGAAGAACGGATCGACGGAGACGCTGATCGCCCGCGTGACCTCGCTGTACATGCGAACCGCCCCCTCCTCGGTTCTGTGGGATCGGATGACACGATCAAACTATGTTGAGGTGCACCGGAGCTGTCCAGTGCTCCCCGTTCCCGGAGCCTCGGGCCGCCCGAGGCGTTGCAGGTAGAGTACGACGGCGACCGCGGTCGCGAGATTGAGGCTCGACACGCCGGGTCGCATCGGAATCGCGATCGTTCGAGCCGCCGCCCGGCGCAGGCGGGGTGCCAGGCCATCGCGCTCGGAGCCGAAGAGCAGGAGGGCGTCCACCGGCAGGGAACCCGGCTCGATCGGTGTGCCGTCGTCGGCGAAGGCGATGATCGCCCGGTCGGTCGAAGGCAGCTCCCCGAGCGCCTCGACCGGCAGGGCGAAGTGAAGCCCGGCCGAACCCCGTATCGCCGGCGCCGACCAGGGATCGACGCCGCCCAGGGTCCATACGGCCGTCGCCCCCGCCGCCGCGGCGACCCGCACCACGGCACCGAGATTGCCCGGATGGCGCGGCCGGTCGAGCACGACGATCGGACCCCGGGCGCGATGGCGGGGCCAGACCGGACGATCGGCCACGGCGATCAGCCGGATCGCCGGCGGCTCGCCCGCGCAGGCGACGAGCTCGCTGGCCGTCACCGGCTCGAGCAGGGCCGCGAGACGGTCCAGGACATCCGGCGCGAGCTCGGCCGCGAGCGCCAGCACCCGCTCGGGCTCGTCGCTGATGACCAGAGCCGGGCTCGCCCCGAAGCGCAGGGCGTGCTTGACCGCGTGCAGCCCTTCCAGCACCACCATCGCGGGGTCGCGGCGGGCCCGATGCACCAGCGCCCGGCGGTCGGCCGCGCTCAAATCACCGCGTGGCGCACTTTCGCCGACACCCATTCGCTGACCAGCACCGTGCCGAGCACGAGGAGGAGGATCATGGTGACCTGCGGCCAGGCGAGCGTGTTGAGCGAGGCCTGGAGCTGCAGCCCGATCCCACCGGCACCGACCAGGCCCAGAATCGTCGATTCACGGATGTTGATGTCCCAGCGAAAGACGCTGATCCCGGCAAAGGCCGGGAGGATCTGCGGGACGATGCCGTAGTCGAGCACTTGCGCGTCGGAGGCGCCGGTGGCGCGGACCGCCTCCACCTGGCTCTCGTCGATCTCCTCGATCGCCTCGTAGAGCAGCTTGCCGATGAAGCCGATCGAGCGCAGCCCGATGGCGATGATGCCCGCGAGCAGGCCCGGGCCGATCATCGAGACGAGGAGCAGCGCCCAGATCAGCGAGTTGATCGAGCGCGAGGCGACGATGACGAAAAGGGCGATCGGCCGGGCGATCAGGGCGCTCGGTGTGGTGTTGCGGGCGGCGAGGAAGGCAATGGGCACGGCGATGATGATGCCGAGCAGCGTGCCGAGCGTGGCGATGTTGATCGTGTCCCAGAGCGGCCAGAGCAGCTTCTCGACATAGGACCAGCGCGGCGGCAGCATGCGGCTGCCGATATCGGCCGCCTGCCGGGGCGCGTCCCAGACGAAGGCCCAGATCGTCCGGCTGGTCATCAGCTCCCAGCACCAGGCGAAGAGCATGACGCCGGCGAGCCAGCCGGCCCAGATCGCCCACTGCCGGCGGGTGGTGCGGCGCTGCCAGACCGGCCGGCCCTGCACCTCGCTCACCGGCACTACTGCACCCACCCGCGGACATGGCTGGAGCTGTACTCGGCCGCCATCACGATCAGGATGATCAGGAGCAGGATGGCCCCGGCGCTGTCGTACTCGTAGCGGTCGATCGCCGTGTTCAGCGTGGCGCCGATGCCACCGGCGCCGACGATGCCGATCACCGCCGATTCGCGGAAGTTGATGTCGAGGCGGTAGAGGCTGAGACCGATCAGCCGCGGCATGACCTGCGGCTGGATGCCGTAATTGATGAGCTGCGGGAACGAGGCGCCGGTGGCGCGCACCGCCTCCGCCTGCGCCTCGTCGATGTCCTCGATGTCCTCGGCGAGCAGCTTGGCCATGAAGCCGATGGTGCCGAAGGCCAGCGTGAGGAAGCCGGCAAAGGGCCCGAAGCCGAACATCGCCACGAAGAAGATGGCAATGATCACCTCTTGAAACGTGCGGCTGAGCGCGATGATCCCCCGGCAGAGCAGGTAGACGGGCAAGGGCGCCACGTTGCGCGCCCCGCCGATGCCGACCGGCACCGCGAGCAGCACGCCCACGACCGTCGAGGTCACGGTCATCGTCAGGCTTTCGACCAAGCCCTGGCTGATGTCCTTCCAGCGGCTGACGAAGTCGGGGGCGAGAAAGCCCTGGAGGAAGCGCCAGCCGCGGTCGAGCCCCTCATAGACCCTGAGCCAGTTCACCTCGACCGTCGAGATCGCGAGGACGAGGTAGACGAGGAGCCCGCCATAGACCAGCCAGCGCGTTCGCCGGCTCTTGATCAGCACCGGCGGTCGCCGCCAGCGGCGGCCGGCCAGGGCGGTGCTCATGCGAGCCCTGCCATCCGCTCGTCGGAGCGCTCACTCTCGGAGCCGTGCCGGCCGTGCCCGTGATGCGCGGTCGCCAGATCCGCGGCATCCTCCGCATCCTCGGCAGCCTGGGCCTGCATCGCGGTCCAGTCCTCCGCGCCGTAGATGCGGGTCAGGACGGCGTCGTCGAGCGCCGCCGGCGGGCCGTCGAACACCACCTCGCCGGCGGTGAGGCCGATGATGCGATCGACGAACATCTTGGCGAGCAGCACGTCGTGGATGTTGATGACCGCCGGCAGCGACCGTTCCTCGCAGATCTCGCGGATCAGCCGCATGATCTGCCGCGAGGTCTTGGGATCGAGCGACGCCGTCGGCTCGTCGATCAGGAGAAGCTCCGGGTCCTGCTCGAGCGCCCGGGCGATGCCGACCCGCTGGCGCTGGCCGCCCGAGAGCTCGTCGGCGCGCTTGTCGGCATGCTCGCCGAGCCCGACCCGCTCCAGGAGCGCGAAGGCCTTGTCCACATCCGCCCGCGGGTAGCGCCGGAGAAAGCTGCGCCAGAAGGGAACGTAGCCGAGCCGGCCGGAGAGCACGTTCTCCATGACCGTCAGCCGCTCGACCAGCGCGTATTCCTGGAAGATCATGCCGATCCGCCGGCGCGCCCGCCGAAGGTCGGCGCCGCTCATCGAGGTGAGCTCGGCCTCGTTCAGATAGACCTTGCCGCCGGTCGGCTCGACCAGCCGGTTGATGCAGCGGATGAGCGTCGACTTGCCGGCTCCCGAAGGGCCGATCAGACCGACGATCTGGCCGCGATCGACCTCGAGCGACACGCCCTTGAGGGCGTGATCGCCCGTCTTGTAGCGCTTGGCCAGATTCTCGAGCCGCAGCATCTGCCTCTCCGATCGAACGACCCGGTCCGCCACCGGGCCTTTTTCGCCATCAGCCGGCGCGACCTACTGGCAGGCGTAGGAAACGTCCATCGCCTCGTCGATCTCACGGATCACCTTCCACTCGTTCTGGAAGGTGATCGGCACGAAGGTCTCCTGCGCCGGATCGGAATTGCCGTACTCGGCGAGCAGCGAGGTGCCCTCCCAGTCGAAATCGAAGAAGGCCGCCCTGATCTTCTCCTGCAACGCGGGATCGAGGTTGTAGACGACACCATAGCCCGTGGTCGGGAACGGGTCGCTCTCGTAGATGACGCGAATCTTGTCCCGGTCGATGACACCGCGCACCGCCATGCGGATCATGACCTGGTCGGCGATGGCCGCTGCATCATAGTCCTTGTTGTAGACGCCGAGCACCGAATTGTCGTGCTTGCCCGAGAACGCCGCCTCGAAGTCGCGACCGGCTTCCATGCCGAACTTCGAGCGCAGGAGCGCCGAAGGCGCCTTGAAGCCGGAATTGGAGGTCTCGGCCGTGAACGCCATGGTGCGGCCCTTTATGTCCTCGACCGTCTCGATGCCGCTGTCGACATGGGTGATGATCGCCATGCGATAACCGTAAGTGCCGTCCTCGGCGGCCATCATGGCGAACGGGCGAAAGCCGGCGCAGGCGACGGCCAGCGGGTTGGAGCCGGTGTTGAAGCCGGCGACGTGCAGCCGGCCAGCGCGCATCGCCTCGATCTGCGCGGCGTTCGACTGCACCGGAAAGAACTGCACCGGCCGGCCCGTTTCCTCTGAGAGATGGTCGAGGAAATCCGCCCACACACCCTCGTAGACGGATGGATCCTCGACCGGCGTGTAGGCGAACACCAGGACGGGCGGATCGATCCACTCGGCGGGATCCGTCGGCACATCGGCGATGAGATCGCCATCCGCGTCGGTGTAGCGGCTGTCGAGCTGAAACTCGGCGAAAGCGGTCATTGGTGCCGCGGCCAAAAGCAGGGCCGTCAGCCTGGCGATGAAGGAATAATCTCGCATACGCGTCTCCCTGATGGTCTGCTGAAAGCCCCGGCCGCTACTGGCAGGCGTAGGACACGCCATTGGCCTCGTCGATCTGCCGGATCACCGCCCAGTCGTCCTTGAAGGTGATCGGCACGAACTGCGCCTCACCCGACTTGCTGAACTCCTCGGCGAGCTTGGAGCCTTCCCAGTCGAAGCTGAAGAAGGCTTCCTTGATCTTCTCCTGCAGCTCCGGCTCCAGATTGTAGACGACGCCGTAGCCGGTCGTCGGAAAGGTCTGCGAGGTGTAGAGCACGACGAGCTGGTCCTCGCTCACCACGCCGCGCTCGATCATCCGCGCCTTGACCGAGTTGGCGATCGCCGCGGCATCGTAATCTTTGTTGGCCACCCCGAGGACCGAGTTGTCGTGCTTGCCCGAGAAGGCCGCCTCGTAGTCCCGGCCCGCCTCGAGGCCGAACTCCGACTTCAGCAGCGCGGAGGGGGCCTTGTAGCCCGAGTTCGAGGTCTCGGCGGTGAAGGCCAGCGTGTGCCCCTTCAGATCCTCGATCTTCTCGATCCCGGAGCCCGGATAGGTGATGATCTCCATCTCGTAGCCGAAGCTGCCGTCCGCGGCGGCCATCATGGCAAAAGGTCTGAATCCGGCACAGGCCACCGCGATCGGGTTGGCACCCGTGTTGAACCCGGCGACGTGCAGCCGGCCGGCGCGCATCGCCTCGAGCTGGGCGGCGTTCGACTGCACCGGGAAGAACTGCACCGGCTTGCCGGTCACCTCCTCCATGTGCTCCAGGAACCCGGACCAGACTTCCGCATAGACCGCGGGATCCTCGACCGGCGTGTAGGCGAAGATCAGCGTATCCGGATCGACGAGCTGGCTCGGATCCGTCGGAATGTCGGCGATGAGATCGCCGTCGGCATCCGTGTAGCGCGAATCCAGCGTGAACTCGGCACGCGCCGCGCCGCCGAGACCCAGCGCCAGAAGCACGGCCGAAACGATCAATCTGCGTTGCAGCATCGGTACAGTTCCTTCGCGATTGCAGCAAATGTCTGGTGGCCCCGGAAAGGGCATTCGGGCATCGACCTCGACTGGATGATGACAAAACCGAAGATTCGTGTTTGGTCAACCGCCAGAAGGCGCATCGATCGCAAGGAGAGGCACATCATGTCACACCACCAGTACTGCCGGGCGCTGCTCGCCGGCGCCGCGCTGGCCACGCTCGGCTGGACCGCCGCCGCCGAGGCGGACGACCTCACCCTTTATTGCAGCCCGCAGGAGGAATGGTGCCAGCTCATGGTCACCACCTTCGAGGCGGAAACCGGCGTCAACGTCGCCATGACGCGCAAGAGCTCGGGCGAGACCTTCGCCCAGGTCGCCGCCGAGGCCGCGAATCCGAAGGGCGACATCTGGTGGGGCGGCACCGGCGATCCGCATCTCCAGGCGGCCGAGGAAGGGCTGACCGAGCCTTACGAATCGCCGATGCTGCCCGAGCTGCACGACTGGGCCATCAAGCAGCACAAGGCCGCCGACGGCCGCACCGTCGGCATCTACGCCGGCGCCCTCGGCTTCGGCTACAATACCGAGCTGCTCGCCGAGAAGGGTCTCGAGCCGCCGGCCTGCTGGGCCGACCTGATCAAGCCCGAGTTCAAGGGCGAGGTGCAGATGGCCAACCCCAACAGCTCCGGCACCGCCTACACCGCGCTCGCCACCTTCGTGCAGCTGTGGGGCGAGGACGAGGCCTTCGAATACCTCAAGAAGCTGCACGCCAACATCAACCAGTACACCAAGTCCGGCTCGGCGCCGATCAAGGCGGCGGCGCTCGGCGAGACGATGATCGGCATCGTCTTCCAGCACGACGCGGTCACCCAGAAGGTCGCGGGCTATCCGATCGAGGTCGTCAGCCCCTGCGAGGGCACCGGCTACGAGATCGGCTCGATGAGCATCATCAAGGGCGGCCCCAATCCCGAAGCCGCGCGCCTGTTCTACGACTTCGCGCTGCGCGCCGACGTCCAGAGCCTCGCCCGTGAAGCCAAGGCCTACCAGGTGCCGTCCAACCGCAATGCCGAGGCACCGCCGGAGAGCCCGGACTTCTCCACCATCAAGCTGATCGACTACGACTTCAAGAAGTACGGCTCCTCGCAAACCCGCAGCGAGCTGCTCTCGCGGTGGGACGCCGAGGTCGGCAGCCTGCCCAACTGAGCGACCGTTCCTTGCCGAGGTTGCGGAGCCCGCTCGGCTACTGGCTGGCCATCGGCTGGGCGGGCTTGCTGATCGTTCCCTGGTACACGCAGCAGGGCGGCCTCCTCGCCCTCGCCTGGCCGTTCGCCTGGGCGGACCCGGATGCGGCGCCCGCTCTGGCCGAGGTCGCGCTCCACGGCCGCTGGTGGCTCCTGCCCCTGGCCCTGCCGCTGGCGCTGCCGCTCCTGCTGCTCGGCCGCCGGCAGGACACGCCCGCGGCCGCGCGCCTGCTGATCCTCTCGGGTGCCGCCGGCCTCGTTTGGCTCGCGTTTCAGGGCTTCGCCGTCATTCACGACGGCTGGGGCCTCGAGGTCCTGGAGCGGATGTTCGGGCCGACCGCGATGCGCCAACCTGGCATGGGCCCGGGCGCGGCGCTCACCGCCCTCGCCCTGCTCATGCTCCTCTCGCAGGGCATCGCGGCCAAGGGGGCCGTCGGTGGCGACCGCTTCGTCGTCGGCGCCATCACCCTGATCGTCGCCCTGGTCACCGTCTTCATCTTCTTCCCGGTGCTGCGCATCCTCTCCGGCGCCTTGCAGGACACGGACGGCAGCTTCGCGCCGGCACTCTTCGCCGCCCGCTTCATCGACGCGCGCATCTGGGGCCTGGGCTGCGTGCTCGAGGGCTCGCGCTGCGGCGTCGCCTGGAACACCCTGGCCCTCGCGCTCTTCACCGGGCTGACCACGACGCTGCTCGGCCTCGCCTTCGCCCTCGCCGCCACGCGCACGGCCTTGCCGGCCAAGCGGGCGCTCAGGGCGCTCACCATCCTGCCGATCATCACCCCGCCCTTCGTCATCAGCCTCGCCATCATCCTGCTCTTCGGCCGCTCGGGCACGGTGACCCAGTTCGTGGCCAACCTCTTCGGCATCTCCGGCGGCCGCTGGATCTATGGCTTCTGGGGTGTCTGGCTCGCGCAGATCCTGTCCTTCACGCCGATCGCCTTCCTCGTTCTCATCGGCGTGGTCGAGGGCATCAGCCCGTCGCTCGAGGAGGCGGCGCAGACGCTCCGCGCCAGCCGCTGGCAGACCTTCAGAACCGTCTCGCTGCCGCTCATGCGGCCGGGCCTCGCCAATGCGTTCCTGCTCGGCTTCATCGAGAGCATGGCCGACTTCGGCAATCCGCTCGTGCTCGGCGGCAATTTCCAGGTGCTGTCGACCGAGATCTTCTTCGCCATCGTCGGTGCCCAGTTCGACCCCGGCCGGGCGGCGATGCTGGCGATCGTGCTGCTCTCCTTCACCCTCCTCGCCTTCTGGGCGCAGCAGCGCTGGCTCGGACGCAAGCTCTACACCACGGTCGGCGGCAAGGGCGATTCCGGCCTCGCCGCCAGCCTGCCCGCCGGCCTCAAATGGCTGGTGCTCTGCGTCACCGTGCCCTGGGCGATCTTCACCGCCACCATGTACGCCATGATCCTCTTCGGCGGCTTCGTCGAGCTATGGGGGCGCAACCACAGCTTCACGCTCCGCCACTACGAGGCCACGTTCGGCATCACCCGGGGCCAGTTCGGCCTGGTCTGGTCGGGGACCGCCTGGAACAGCTTCTGGACGACGCTGCAGATCGCCATCGTCGCCGCCATCCCCACCGCCCTGATCGGCCTGCTCACGGCCTGGCTGCTCAGCCGCCAGAGCTTCCGCGGCAAGGGGGCCTTCGAGTTCGGCACCATGCTCTCCTTCGCCATTCCGGGCACGGTGATCGGTGTGGCCTACATCATGGCCTTCAACGTGCCGCCGATCGAGCTCACCGGCACCGGCATGATCCTCGTTCTCGCCTTCATCTTCCGCAACATGCCGGTGGGCGTGCGGGCGGGCATCGCCACCCTGGCGCAGCTCGACCGAAGCCTCGACGAGGCCTCGCTCACCCATCGCGCCAGCACGCTGCAGACGATCCGCCTCGTGCTCCTGCCGCTGATGAAGCCCGCCCTGCTCGCCGCCCTGGTCTACAGCTTCGTCTCCGCCATGACCGCCATCTCCGCCGTCGTCTTCCTGGTCTCGGCCCGCTACGAGCTGGCCACGACCTACATCCTCAATCGGGTCGAGAACGGCGATTACGGCATCGCCATCGCCTACAGCTCGGTGCTCATCGTCGTCATGCTCATCGTCATCGGTCTCTTCCAGCTCGCCATCGGCGAGCGTCGCCTCGGCCGGCGCAGCGCCGCATCCGCCGGCTACACCGGAGGCGCCGGATGAGCGGCGCCGCCCCCGTCGGCTTCGACAAGGTGACCAAGACCTTCGGCCCGGTCGTCGCCGTCAAGGAGGTCAGCTTCGAGGTGGCGCCCGGCCATCTCGTCACCCTCCTCGGTCCCTCCGGCTGCGGCAAGACGACGACGCTTCGGATGATCGCCGGCCTCGACCTGCCGACCGCGGGGCGCGTCCGCATCGGTGAGCGCGACGTCACCAACCTGCCGGCCACCGACCGCGACGTCGCCATGGTCTTCCAGTCCTACGCCCTCTTTCCGCACATGACCGTGCTCGAGAACGTGGGCTACGGCCTCGCGGTCTCCGGCCGCCCCAGGAAGGAGGTCAGGGAGCGGGCGGAGGAGACGCTGAAGCTGGTCGGGCTCGAGGGCTTCGGCGCGCGGCTGCCGTCCGAGCTCTCCGGCGGCCAGCAGCAGAGGGTCGCGGTCGCCCGTGCGGTCGTGCTCGAGCCCGAGGTGCTGCTCTTCGACGAGCCGCTCTCCAATCTCGACGCCAAGCTCCGCCGCCGGGTCCGGGAGGAGATTCGCGAGCTGCAGCAGCGGCTGGGCCTGACCGCCGTCTACGTCACCCACGACCAGGAGGAGGCGCTCGCCATCTCCGACCGCATCATCGTCATGAAGAACGCGATGATCGCCCAGGAGGGGGGGCCGCGCGATCTCTACGAGGCGCCCGCCGACCGGTTCGTCGCCGATTTCATCGGCGACGCCAACGTGGTGCCCGTGACCATCGGCGCCATCGACGGGGAGCTCGCGGAGGTGAGCATCGGCGGGGCACGTCGCCGCCTGCCGCATCGCGGCCTCGCCTCCGGCCCGGCGCATCTCGCCATCCGCCCCGAGGGCATCGTGCTCACCGCCGATCCCGCCCTCAGCATCATGGCCGGCCGCGTCAGGCGGGCCAGCTATCTCGGCAGCCATGTCGAGTACGACATCGAGACCCCGCTCGGCGAGCTCTTCGTGACCGACGGCGATGTCGACCGCATCCATCCCGTCGGCAGCGAGGTCGGCCTCGGCTTCGGCACCCACGGCGTGACGCTGGTCAGGGACTGACGGCGCGAATCAGCGGGGAAGGGGCTCGGTGCCCATGCTGAGAATTGCCAGATAGGCCGGATAGATGAAGACACGGCCGCGCTGACGGCCGGTGATCTCCCGCACGATGCCGAGCTCCTCCAGATGCCGGATCGACTTGCCAATCGTCGGCGTCGAGATGCCGAGCTTGGCCGCGGCGTCCTGAATGACGATGAGCGGCCGTTGCTGAAGTTGCTGGTGCACGCGCAGCGCCGATGCGGCCGCCCGGCCGAGCTGCTCGATGCGGTGTCGGTCGGCCTCGAAGAGATTCAGGATCTGGCGCGCCGTCTCGGCCGCCTGGTTGGATGTCTCCGCGACTCCGGCAAGAAAAAAGTCGAGCCAAGCCTCCCAGTCACCTCTTTCGCGCACTCGTTGCAAAAGCTCGTAATACTGCCTTCGGTTCGCTTTGAGATAAAGGCTGAGATAGAGGATCGGCTCTTTCAGGACACTTGCTTCAATGAGCATGAGGGTGATCAGCAGCCTGCCCAGCCGACCATTGCCGTCCAGGAAGGGATGGATCGTCTCGAACTGCACATGGACGAGCCCCGCCTGGATCAGCACCGGCAGGACAGGCCTCTCAGCATGGATGAACCTCTCCAGGTTTGCGATGAGATCCGGGACGTGCTCGAATGGTGGCGGCACGAAGAGCGCATTCCCCGGCCGCGTGCCGCCGATCCAGTTCTGCGAGCGGCGGAACTCGCCCGGCTGCTGCGTGGCACCACGCCCCTTCGCCAGCAGAACGCCGTGAATTTCACGGATCAGGCGGCCGGAGATCGGCATCCCCTCGGCGAGGCGGTCGATGCCGTAATCCATGGCGGCCACGTAGCTCGAGACCTCCACCACATCATCGAGGGGGACGCTCGGAGCTTCATCGAGCTCGAAGAGCAGGAGGTCGGAAAGAGACGACTGCGTGCCCTCGATCTGCGACGACAGCAGGGCTTCCTTGCGGACATAGTTGTAGAGGAAGAGGGAGGCGTCGGGCAGAATGGTCGAGACACCATCGAGCCGTCCGAGCGCTTGACTCGCCGTCTCAAGCTTTCGGTGAAGCCCAGCCATGGCCGGAAGTGGATCAGGTGGCAGCGGCGGCGGAATGAAGGCTCTGACGGGCTCACCTGTCGTGGTGCTCGTCTGCCATCGACCGAGGCGCCGGGGATCGGGGTTCGCCGCCATCTTTGCGAAAGGTTCCTTTCCTTGGCTCCGAGCCTATTAAAGGAAAGTGGCATATCCTTTCGTTAGCGTCGAGTCGGCGAAAGCATGAAGTTGCCGCCAGCACCGTTCGGTGAACCGAATTTCTTTGACTTTTGCGCTGCAACATGGGCCTATGCGCCCGCCGTATAGCGGTCCTGAGGCTCCAGCCGCGTGAAGGGTGCTGCGCACCTTATCTGTTGAGCCCCCTGATAAATCCTCCGGCCGCCCAGATACGCGGGGCGCGCCATCGCCAATCCGGCCGTTGCATTCGTCGCCTTTCCGGCACGCCGCTCGCGGCCGTCCTCGAAAGTGGTCTCTTGACGCAATTTGCTGATTTCGGCCTCGCCGAACCCCTTCTTCGCGCCCTCCAGAGCGAAGGCTACACCTCCCCCACCCCGATCCAGGCCAAGGCCGTCGTGCCCGTCATGCAGGGCCGTGACCTTCTGGGCATCGCCCAGACCGGCACCGGCAAGACCGCGGCCTTCGCGCTGCCGATCCTGCATCGGCTCCTCGTGACCGAGCGGAAGCCGCTGCAGCCGCGCGGCACCCGGGCCCTGGTGCTCGCCCCGACCCGCGAGCTCGCGGCACAGATCGCCCTGAGCTTCGAGGCCTACGGCCGCCATTTGCGGCCGGCCGTCACCGTCGTCGTCGGCGGCGTGAAGCACAACCCGCAGGTCCGCGCCCTGGCAAGCGGTGTCGACGTGCTGGTCGCCACGCCCGGCCGGCTGCTCGACCATCTTCAGGGCGGCACCGTGCGCCTCGACCGGACCGAGGTCGTCGTCCTCGACGAGGCCGACCACATGCTCGACCTGGGCTTTCTCGTCCCCATCCGCCGCATCCTGGCGAAGCTGCCGAAGCGCCGCCAGACGCTCCTCTTCTCCGCGACCATGCCGAAGGACATCGACGAGCTCGCGCGCGACATGCTGAGCGATCCGCTCGAGGTCAGCGCCGCGCCGGTGGCGACCACGGCCGAGCGGGTCGAGCAGTCGGTCTATCTCGTCGACGCCGCCGACAAGCGAAATCTCCTGGCCGAGCTTCTGGCGGGGGCGGAATTCAGCCGGACCCTCGTCTTCACCCGGACCAAGCACGGCGCCGACAAGGTCGCCCGGCATCTCGAGGCGGCCGGCATTCCGGCTGCGGCGATCCACGGCAACAAGTCGCAGGGCCAGCGCGAGCGGGCGCTCGCCGCCTTCAAGTCGGGCCGCTCGCGAATCCTGGTCGCGACCGACATCGCGGCCCGCGGCATCGACGTCGACAGGGTCAGCCATGTCGTCAATTTCGAGCTGCCCGACGTGGCCGAAGCCTATGTCCACCGCATCGGCCGCACCGCGCGGGCCGGGGCGGAAGGCATCGCCATCTCGTTCTGCGACACGGCCGAGCGGCGCAACCTTCGCGACATCGAGCGGCTGACCCGGCAGACCCTGCCGGTCATCGACCGCCGCCGGCCGGGCAGTGCTTCGGCGCCGGTCGAGCGCACGAGGCCCGATCGCGCGCGGCAGCGGCGCCGGGCCCCCCGCCGCGCCGCCTGAGCGGCAGGACTGCCACACGAGCGAACGCCCGGCCCCGGCCGGGCGTTTCGATTCGGGGCCATGCTTGACGCCGGCCTGCGGCCGCGCGCAAGTGCCGGCCATCGGCATGCCTCAGCCACAGCCTTCCTGCGAGTGAGGGGCCTTGAGCCCGGGCGTCTTCACCGTCGTCCTCCTGGCGGCGATTCTCCACGCGAGCTGGAACGCCCTCGTCAAGTCGGGTGGCGATCCCTATCTGCGGCTCGCCATCGTCAACCTGACCCAGACCCTGGTCACACTGCCGCTCCTGCCCTTCGTGCCCCTGCCCGAACCCGGCGCCTGGCCCTGGCTCGTCGGCTCGGTCATGACCCACCTCGTCTACAACCTGCTGCTCGCTGCCGGCTACCGGGTGGGGGACCTGAGCCAGATCTACCCCATCGCCCGCGGCGTGGCGCCGCCGCTCGTGGCCCTGGGCGCCCTCGTCGTCGCCGGCGAGATCCTGAGCCTGGAGGGCAGCTTGGCGATCGCCCTCGTCTGCCTCGGCATCTGGTGGGTGGCCGGCGGGGGCCGGACCAACCGCCGGCCCCTCCTCCTGGCCCTCGGCACCGGTGCCACCATCGCCGCCTACACGGTCTGCGACGGCATGGGCGGGCGGGCCAGCGGCGATGTGCTGGCCTATATCGTCTGGCTCTTCTTCCTCGACGGCTGGCCCTTCGCGCTGCTCGTGGGCCTGCGTCGCGGCCGGCGCCTGGCGCAGACCCTGCCCCGGGCCTGGAAGCCCGCGCTGGGCGGCGGGCTGATGTCAATCTCCGCCTACGGCATCGTCATCTGGGCGATGAGCCTCGCACCCATGGCCTACGTCTCGGCCTTGCGCGAGACCAGCGTGCTCCTGGCGGCCGGCATCGGCGCCTTTCTGCTCGGTGAGCCGTTCGGCCGCCGCCGCATCCTCGCCGCCTGCGTGGTGGTCGTCGGCGTCGCGATCCTGCAGCTCAGCCGGCGGGGCTGATCGTGCCTGCGCCCATCAGTGGTCCGCCCGGTGCAGGATCGCATCGGCGACACCCGTCTCGTAGGTCATGGCGGCGGCGGTGAGAGCCGGCCGCCCGTCCGGCGCCACGACGATCAGCCCCTTGCGCCGCAAGGCGCCGAAGACGGCCGGATTGCCGAGGCCGGTCGCGTCCTTCGCCCGCACCACGGCCGCACCGACATGGAAATGATCGCCATGCGGGTGCGGCAGGCGGTCGAGCACGACGCTGCCGTCGGCCAGCGCGTCGCTCGCTCCGCCCTCACCGCGCGCAGCCTCCTGCAGGATGGCCAGGGTCTTCAATTGCAGGGCGTTCAGCTTGAGGGGATTGGGACGGCTCGCCATCGAATGACTCCGGCAGAAGCATGACCAGGCATCCCTCCCTACATCGCCGCCGCGGGGCCGAAGGTCCAGATCAATCGGGAGCGGGATCAAAAGCGGGGCAGCGTCAGCCCGCCATCGACGGCGATCGGCTGGCCCACCGTGTACGGCAGATCCCCCGCGGCACAGGTCGCGACCACCCTCGCCACCTCCTCGGGCTCGCCCCAGCGCGGCATCGGCGCGCCTTCGGCAGCGAAGAAGGCGTCGTAGCGTTCCTTCGACGGGGCCGTCATGTCGGTCCTGATGATGCCCGGCCGAATCTCGTAGACGCCGATCCCCAGAGGCGCGAGGCGCAGCGCGAAGAGCTTCGACGTCATGGCGAGCCCGGCCTTGGAGACGCAGTACTCGCCGCGGTTGACCGAGGCGGTGGCTGCATTGGCGGAGCTCACGATGACGATCGAGCGGTGGCCCTCGGGCGCCGGGGCCTCGATCAGCCGCCGGGCGAAGGCCTGGGTCAAGAAGAACGTGCCGCGCGTGTTCACCCTCTGGCACCGGTCCCAGCTCTCGGGCGTCAGCTCCAGGAGGTCGCCGCGATGCAGCACGGAAACGCCGGCATTGTCGACGAGGCAGGCCACCGGACCGAAGCCGAACGCCGCATCGAGCAGGCCGGCATGGCTGTCGAGCTCGCCGATATCGGCGAAGGCTTCGAGCGCCTCGCCGCCGGCCGCCCGCACCGCCGCGGCCGTGGTGTCCATCTCGTTGCCCGGCGCCAGGTCGTTGAGCACGAGATCGAAGCCGCGGCCGGCCAGAGCCGCGGCGATGGCCCGACCGATGCCGCGCCCGGCACCGGTGACGATGGCGACGGGGCGTTCCGGCATGGCTGATCTCCTCTAGCGGCGGGCGCGGCCCTCCTCGACGAGGGACGCAGCCGTCCGGCCGGTTGGGCTCTCCCGCTCTCTATAGCCTCTGGATCAGGGCGGCGCCGCTACCGATTGCGCGACCAGGATGCCGCCCGAGACCATGAGCAGGACGAGCACGATCCGCTGGAAGACGGCCTCGCCGGCGGCCGAGTACAGGCGAAGGCCGATCCAGGTGCCGAGGAGGGTGAGGGGCAGGCAGAGGGCCGCCGCCGTGACGACCGCGCCGTCGATCTGGCCCGCCATCAGCATGCCGAGACCGGCGAGCGCCAGGATGACCAGATTGAAGGGCTGGTAGGTCATGCGCTGGCCGGCGCTCGGGCCTCCCCGAAGCTGCAGCCAGATCAGGGGGAGGGGGCCGGAAAGACCGGCGAAGCCGCCGAGGAAGCCGCCGCCGCAACCGACCGCCGCGTCGGCCCACCGGCCACCCCACCGCCCCACCGACCAGTGGCGAATGGCGCTGAGCCGCACGAGAGCGTAGGCGATCAGGAAGATGCCGACGGTGACCCGCAGCAGCGACGGGGCGGCGACCCGAAGCGCCGTGACGCCGAACGGCAGACCCAGGAGCCCACCCAGAAGATAGGGCGCGACGCCGCGCCAATCGAGGGAGCGGCGCAGGCGCAGCAGCGCCATGAGCTGGGCGACGACGGAGGTGCAGACGATCAGCGGCGGCACGCTGGGCGCCGGCAGCGCCAAAAACCAGAAGCCCGAGGCTACGAGACCGGTGCCGAAGCCGGCAAAGCCGCTGACGAAACCCGCGACGAGGGCTCCGCCCAGAAGCAGCACCAGGTTGAAGGTTTCGAGCTCGGGAATGGACGTCCCTCGAGGAAGCTGGCTTCGAGATAGCGGCCCTTGCCGGCTCCACCCAGCGTTTTCGCCAACCGCTTTCCAGCCCTTTGGCGGTTGACCCGGCAAACGCCATCCCCTTCCCTCCGGGATGTGACCCTCGCCACCTGCCCGACATCCGCAACGGGAGCCCGTGACGATGCCATCCGATCCCCACCCGGAAAACGCCGAGCCCGCGCGGGCCAGGCTGGAGGCGGAGCTGGCCGAGCTGCACGCCGCCTCGGCAGCGACCGGCGACGAGCGCCGGCCGGTGGCGCTCGACCAGGCCGCGGTCGGACGGCTCTCGCGGATGGATGCCATGCAGCTCCAGGCCATGGCCCATGCCGCGGACCGCCACCGCCAGCAGCGCATGCGCCGACTGGAGGCAGCGCTCGAGCGCATTGCGGAGGGCGACTACGGCCGGTGCGTGCGCTGCGGCGAGCCGATCGGCTCAGGCCGGCTCGAGGCCGACCCCGCCGTTCCCACCTGCATCCGCTGCGCCGCCTGATTGTGCCGCTACGGCATGGGCGCGCTGCCCGCTCGACCGGCGTCGCGAGCGCAGAAGGTGGCGGCCGAGCAGCAGGGCGCAGGCGGCGAAGGCCATGGCCTCGACCAGCGCCTCGAGCGCCGGCAGGCGGATCGGACCGAGCATCGCCGCGACGTCCAGCCCGACCGAGGCCATCCCGCCGAGGGCCAGGGTCAGCGCGAACCGGCAGGCCAGCCGCCGCTCGTGGATATCGTGCCGGGCGTGCAGCGCCAGCAGGACGGCACCGAGCATCATCGAGGCGAGGGCGGCCAGGATCAGCAGCTTCGCGAGCTGAACGGCGTTGAGCCCGGGCACCGGCGAGGGGCCGATGACCGGAGCGAGCCCGTGCGCCATCACCAGATGCGCATCGCCCAGCGCCACCCCGAGAAGCAGCGTGAGCGTGAGGCCCAGGACCAGCGGCACCGGCCGAGGGCGGAGGGTGAGCGGCACGGCCCCCGGCCCGAGCACCGCAAGCGGAGCCGGCCGGGGCGCCGTGCACGTCCTGTGCGACACCGCGCGTTTCCTTTCCCACGGGACGTTGTCGTCCTCGTGCGCGCATCCTACGCCAACCGTCCTTAAGAAAGCCCTATCGCCGCGCCGATTTCGTGCTGTCGCAAAAACGGGGGGAGGCGTCGCCGGCGAAGAAGCCGGCCTCGCCCCTTCGCCCTATCAGCCGTGTGAGGTGGCGAGGGTGGGTGCCTGCGGGAGGTGTGTTTCGATGAGCGACGAAGCCGAGCTGAACCTGCGGGAGCTCGACGACGAGGAGCTCGTCGAGCAGATCCAGGACGATCTCTACGACGGCCTCCGGGACGAGGTGGTCGAGGGCGTCGAGATCCTGCTCGAGCGCGGCTGGGAGCCCTACCGGGTGCTGACCGAGGCCCTGGTCGGCGGCATGGCCATCGTCGGCGTGGACTTCCGCGACGGCATCCTCTTCGTGCCGGAGGTGCTGCTCGCCGCCAACGCCATGAAGGGCGGCATGGCGGTGCTTCGCCCGCTGCTCGCCGAGACCGGCGCGCCCACGGTCGGCAAGCTCGTGATCGGCACGGTCAAGGGCGACATCCACGACATCGGCAAGAACCTCGTCTCGATGATGATGGAGGGCGCCGGTTTCGAGGTGATCGACCTCGGCATCAATTGCGACGCCGTCAGGTTCCTGAAGGCGCTGGACGAGCACAAGCCCGACTTTCTCGGCATGTCCGCCCTGCTGACCACCACCATGCCCTACATGAAGGTGGTCATCGACACGCTGGTCGAGCAGGGCATTCGCGACGACTACATCGTCCTGGTCGGTGGAGCGCCGCTCAACGAGCAGTTCGCCAGGGCCATCGGTGCCGACGCCTATTGCCGCGACGCCTCGGTTGCCGTCGATACCGCCCAGGCCTTCATGGCGCGCAAGCACAACCAGCGCGCCTCCGCCTGAAGCATGCCGCGAGACCCCCTCACCATCGTCGCCTGCGGCGCCCTCGCCCGCGAGATCACGGGCCTGATCGCGGCGAGCCGGCTGCATTGGGTCACGCTCGTCTGCCTGCCGGCAACGCTGCACAACCGCCCGGAGCGGATCCCCGAAGCCGTTCGTGACGCCATTCACCGCGCCCGCGAGCGGGGAGCGAAGCGGATCGTCGTTGCCTATGCCGATTGCGGCACGGGCGGCCTGCTCGATCGGGTGCTCGACGAGGAGGGGGTCGTTCGCCTCGAAGGCGCCCACTGCTATGCGGCCTACGCCGGAAACCAGGCCTTCGCGGCGATGGCCGATGCCGAGCCCGGCACCTTCTACCTCACCGATTTCCTCGCCCGCCAGTTCGACACGCTCGTCATCCGGGGGCTCGGCCTGGATCGCCATCCCGAGCTTCGCGACACCTTCTTCGGCAACTACAGGAAGCTGGTCTATCTGGCGCAGTCCGACGACCCGGCGCTGACGATCAAGGCCGAAGCCGCCGCCCGCAGGCTCGGCCTCGCTTTCGAGCGGATCGCGACCGGGCTCGGCGAGCTCGCCACCTTCATCCAGAGAGCCGCCGACGGGACCCTCCATGGCACAATTGACCGTCCTCTACTGGCGCGACATTCCGGCCCAGGTGATCGTGAAGGCGGGCCGCCGGACGGCGAAGCGCCGGCTTCCGGCGCGCTTCGAAAGGGCCATCGATCAGGCGGCGATGAGGGCCGGCCTCATGGGCACGGACGCCTATCTGGAGCAGTGGCGGAAAGCTGAGCCCATCGCCTGCGGCGACGAGCTCGAGGCCGAGGCCGAGAACGCCGCGGCCAGGCTCGAAGCCCTGTTCACCGCCGAGCAAATGCGTGACTACGTCGCGAATGGCGGCCACAATCCGAAAGCTCGAAGCGCCATCCAGGGTCCCCCCGGATCGGCTTCGAGGGAACCCTGAGCGCCGGCGATCCGTTCCGGCCCTGCGCTCTGCGGCAAGAATAATGGGGACACGGGGACATGAACGAGATTTCGAGCTGGTCGAGGACCACATGGATCGTCATCGGGGCACTTCTGGTGATCGCCGTCATAGGCTGGGGCTACGCCCTCGATCGCGACCGGCGGCTGGGCGAGCACGAGGAGCAGATCGCCACCCTCGAGGGTGAGCAGACGACCCTGAGCCAGCAGGTCTCCGAGCTTCAGTCCTCCCTCGCGGAAGAGCGCAAGACCGCGGGCGATCTCGCTGCCCTGAACGAGAAGGTCGAGGCGGCGCAGAGCCAGCTCCAGTCCGTCGAAGCCTCGCGCAGCGAGGCCGAGAGTGCCGTCGAAGCCGCCCAGGGCAAGGTGAGCGACGCCGAGAAGAAGGTGAAGGATCTGGGCGATCAGGCGAGCCAGGCCCAGCAGAAGCTCGCCGGCCTCAACGAGCAGATCAAGTCGGCCGAGGACACCCTTGCCGACCGCAGCGAGGACGTGAAGAAGTCGGAGACCGCGCTCGCCCGCGTCGGCGAGCTCGAGACCCGGGTGACCGAGCTCTCGGCGGAGGTCGCCGCCGCCGAAAGCCGCCTCGCCTCGCTGAAGGAGGAGGCGGCGGAAGCCGAGAGCACGCTCGCCGCCCGCAAGTCCGAGCAGGACGAGGTCGCCGCCAAGCTGGCCGACGCCCAGGCCCGCGCCGAGCAGCAGGCGGGCGAGGCGCGCGGGCTCGAGGCGCGCGTCACCAAGCTGACCGGGGACGTGGCCGGCGAGGAATCCCGCCTCTCCGCGCTGCAGGCCGAGCGCGAGAAGATGGAGGGAGAGATCGAGAAGCTGCAGGCCGAGCTCGAATCGACCAATTCGGAGCTGGCGACGGCCAAGGAGCAGCACTCCTCGATCACCGCCGAGATCAGCGGGCTCGAGGAGCGTCGGGCGACGCTCGTCAGCGATACCGGCACCGCCGAGGCCCGCCTGCAGGAAATCCAGGCCCAGGCGGGGACGGCCGAGGCGGAGCTCGCGGCACGCCAGGGAGCGGTTGCCGAGGCCGAGGAGCGGCTGGCCGAAACCCAGGCTGCCACGGCCGACAAGCAGGCCGAGCTCGAGGGTCTCGAGGCTCAGGTCCGGCAGCTCAACGACCAGGCGGCGGCCGCGCGCGAGAGCATGCAGCAGGCGCAGGCGGACGAGCAGGCCGTCAGGCAGCAGATCTCGACCCTGGACGACCAGCGCACCCAGCTCGAATCGCTGATGGGCGAGGCGAAGAGCCAGCTCGAGGCGCAGCAGAAGGAGCTCGAGTCGCTCCGCCGGCAGGTCAACACCGAATCCTCCGCCACGCGCGGTGCGACGGTTGGCCGGGCACCGGCCGGAGCGCAGACCGCGCCCGCGGCCCAGCCCGCGCAGGGTAAGGCACCCGCCCAGTAACGACGCTCCGCCCGGCTCACGCCGCAAATCGGCGCGTCGATGGCGCGCCGACGCGGGCGGCGGGCGGGGCACTCGGGCATCAGGATACCGGACCGCACAGTCGCACTCGGATCCCGCGCCCATGACCGAGACCATCACCGCCTCCGCCACGAAGACCGTCCGGATCGGCTTCGACCGCCCGTTCTGCGTGATCGGCGAGCGCATGAGCCCGACCGGCCGCAGGAATCTGGCGGCCGGGGCGACCACGACGCCCTCGGCCATCCTCCACCCGCTCCACGAGGAGGAGATGATCGCCGTCAGGGGTGCCGACGTCATGCTCGGCGTGGACCGGGACGAGGGGAGAGCGAGGGGTGAGGCGTCGCCGGCGCGCCGGTGCCTGAGCGGTCCGCTGCCGTGACCGATCCGCTCGTCGTCTTCTCCCCCTCCGGCAAGCGTGGCCGGTTTCCAAAGGGCACCTCCGTCCTCGCCGCCGCCCGCCGGCTCGGCGTCGACATCGACAGCGTTTGCGGCGGCCGGGCCCTCTGCGGCCGCTGCCAGGTCGAGGTCGGCGAAGGCGCCTTCGCCAAGCACGGGCTGACCAGCCGGGCCGATCATCTCGGCGCCGTCACGGCGACCGAGATCCACTATGCCGAGAGGAAGGGCCTGAAGCCCGGCCGCCGCCTCGCCTGCCAGGCCCTGCTCCTCGGCGATGTCGTGATCGACGTTCCGCCCGGGAGCCAGGTCCACAAGCAGGTGGTGAGGAAGCGCACCGAGGCGCGCGCCATCGCCCTCGATCCGATCCTCCGGTTGCATTACGTCGAGGTCGCCGAGCCCGACATGCAAAAGGCGAGAGGCGATTTCGAGCGGCTGAAGGAGGCGCTCCAGGAGCAGTGGGACCTCCCGGACCTCACGATCGACCTTGCCACGCTTCGGGCACTCCAGCCCAAGCTCAGGAAGGGCGGCTGGCGGCTCACGGCCGTGGTCCACGACCGACGGCGCATCATCGCCACCCGGCCGGGCTTCCACGACCGCGCTTTCGGGATCGCCATCGACATCGGCTCGACCACCATCGCCGGCCATCTCTGCGATCTTTTGACCGGCGAGGTCCTGGCCTCGGCCGGCATGATGAACCCGCAGATCCGCTTCGGCGAGGATCTCATGTCGCGGATCTCCTGGGTCATGATGAACCCGGGTGGCGAGAAGGAGCTGACGGAGACCGTGCGCGGCACGCTGAACGCGCTCATGGCGCAGCTCGCCGCCGAGGCCCGGAGCGACGCCAACGACATCTTCGAGCTCGTCTTCGTCGGCAACCCGGTCATGCACCACCTCCTGCTCGGCATCGACCCGACCGAGCTCGGCGGCGCTCCCTTCGCGCTCGCCACCGACAGCGCCATCGAGCTCTACGCCACCGAGATCGCCATGACGGCGGTGAACGACAGCGCCCGCGTCTACGTGCTGCCCTGCATCGCCGGCCATGTGGGCGCCGATGCCGCCGGTGTGCTGCTCTCAGAGGCGCCGCATCTGCAGGACGAGACGATGCTGGTGGTCGATATCGGCACCAATGCCGAGATCGTCCTCGGCAACCGCCACCGCCTCCTCGCCTGCTCCTCGCCCACCGGCCCCGCCTTCGAAGGAGCACAGCTCAGCTCGGGGCAGCGCGCGGCACCCGGCGCCATCGAGCGGGTGCGGATCGGCCGGGACACGCTCGAGCCGCGCTTCAAGGTCATCGGCAGCGACCACTGGTCCGACGAGGAGGGCTTCGCCGCCGCCAGTGGCCGGCTCGGGGTCACCGGCATCTGCGGCTCGGGCATCATCGAGGCGGTGGGCGAGATGTTCCTCGCCGGCCTCGTCGACGCCGACGGCGTGATCGACGGCGGCCTCGCCGACCGCACCCCGCGCCTCGTCCGGGAAGGCCGCACCTGGAGCTACGTCCTCCATGCGGGCGAGCCCGAGATCCGCATCACCCAGGCCGACATCCGCGCCATCCAGCTCGCCAAGGCGGCACTCCATGCCGGCTGCCGCCTGCTCATGGACCATCTCGGCATCGACCGGGTCGACCGCATCCGTCTCGCCGGCGCCTTCGGCAGCCATATCGACCCGCTCTACGCCCTGCTCCTGGGCCTCGTCCCGGACTGCGCCCTCGCCCACGTCACCGCCGCCGGCAATGCCGCCGGCACGGGTGCCCGAATCGCCCTCCTCAACGTCCAGGCGCGGCGCGAGATCGAGGCGCTCGTGCGGCGCATCGAGAAGATCGAGACCGCGGTCGAGCCCCGCTTCCAGGAGCATTTCGTCGCCGCCATGGCGATCCCGCACAAGACCGCCCCCTGCCCCGAGCTCGCCCGGGCCGTAGCCCTGCCGGCACCGAGACGCTCGGCCCTCACGGGCGAGCCCAGATCGCGCCGCCGGTCGCGATAGGCGATAAAGGGGTCAGGACAAATAAACGCCGAGGCCGTTCGTGTCGCGGCTCCACGAGATCCGATCAAGAAGATCGACCGCCGGCCCGCGGCGTGATCAGCAGAGGCAGCGTCCTGAAGCCGCTGGCGGGATAGGTCGCGGGTGTGGCGGGTCCGGCCGGAGCGATCGCCGCGGTCGCTTCCAGCAACTCCTGCAGCATCACGCGCAGCTCCATGCGGGCGAGCGGCGCGCCCGGGCAGACGTGGATGCCGGCGCCGTAGAGCAGGTTTTGGCGCGGGTCGCGGTCGAGGCGGAAGCTGTCGGGATCCTCGAAGACCCGGGGATCGCGGTTGGCGGCGACCCAGTTGACGGTCACGCGCGCGCCGGCCGGAAGGCTGCGGCCGCCGATCTCCACCGGGCATCGGGTGACGCGCCGGTTGGTGACGAGCGGGCCGTGCAGGCGCAGGATCTCGTCGGTGGCGGGCCCGGCCAGCGAAGGGTCCGCGCGCAGCCGGTCCTGCAGGCCGGCATCGCCGGCGATGTACTCGACCACGATCCCGACCGACGCGGCGATGGTGCCGATCTCGCCCACCGTCCAGTTGCGCAGGATGCTCGTGATCTCGTCCCCGCTCAGCCGGCGGCCGTGGATCGTCTCGTGGGTGAGCGCAACCGCGACGTCGGTCTCTGGCGTCGCGCCGGCGGCGACGCGGGCGGCGATGGTGTCGTGGATAAGCGCCTGGAACTCGCCGGCGATGCGCGTCATCGCCCCGTGATCGCGCGCCAGCGTGGCCTCGTGATTGCGCGCCACCCACCGGCGCAGCGGCTCCGCGATCTCCTCCGGCCAGCCGAGGAAGGCGCATTGCGCACGCACCGCGAACGGATGGGCGACGGCCGCCATCAGCTCGACCGGACCCGCCGCGGCACCCACCAGCGCCGCCGCGATGTCGCGGCAGACGGGCTCGAAGGCATCGACGCGGCTCGCCTTGAAGTACTTCTCCACGATGGGCCGCCATGCGCTGTGCTCGGGCGGATCCATGCCGTTCGGCACCGTCAGGCGGTTGGAGACGACATTGCTGAAGGTCTCGTGATCCAGCACGGCACGCACGACGTCCGCATGACGGAAGAGCGACCAGTGCATGTAATCGCTCCAGGCGACCGGGCAGGTCTCGCGCATGGCGTCATAGGCACCGCGCTGATCCGACTGAATCCGGGGCGAGCGCGGATCCCAGTCGTCGCCGGACGTGTCGTTCATCGTGCCTGATCCTCCGATTCCGTCGCTCCGCCCCAGTCTGCTACATCCCCCATTCCACCGAAAGGCGTGCGAAGAATGGGGTCAGACCCCATTTGAATTCCCGATCGGTGCCGAGCGGCCCCGGATGCATGCGCGGCCACGCGATGCGATTGCCGCATCGGGCCCATTCCTTTAGTATTCAGGGATTGTCGACGTCCGATTGACTGTCGAGGGAGGTCACGTGCTACTCAGAGTTACTATGAGCCTCGCTCTCGCCCTTCTCGGGCCGGTTTCGGCGGCGCTGGCGCAGGATGGCGGCGCCCTTCGCGTCCGCGAGGTCCAGATCATCGACCGGAACGGGTTCGAGCGGCCGATCCCCGCGGCGCACATGCTCCTTCCGCACGACTGGCAGGTCCAGGGTGGTGTCATGTGGAGCCCGAACAGCCCGTGCGGCCAGAGCGGCATCTACGAGTGGGCCGCGTGGTCGCCCGACGGGCTCTTCGGCGTCGAGCTGATGCCCAACGCCTCGTGGCAGATGAACAACCTGCCGGCCCAGTTCCAGGGCATGGACCCCTGCCCGAAGCGCAACGCCACCTCCGTCCGCCAGTATCTGGAGCAGCTCGCACAGGAGCGCCGGCCGGGGGCCCGCGTCCTCGACTATCGGGACCGGCCGGACCTCGCGCAGGCCGCCGGCGTGCCCGGGCAACGCACGCCCATGACAATGGGCGAGCTGCGCCAGTGGGCGGAGGCGCGCGAGGTGCTGCTCGGCTACACCTACAACGGAACACCGTACCGCGAGGTCATCCAGGCCACCGCCGTCTTCACCCACACGATCA
Source organism: uncultured Geminicoccaceae bacterium (assembly GCA_964402505.1). Taxonomy (GTDB): domain Bacteria; phylum Pseudomonadota; class Alphaproteobacteria; order Geminicoccales; family Geminicoccaceae; genus SLRI01. Next base: position 1,380 of record CAYOCP010000034.1, on the reverse strand, counting down.
TGCCGGACGCGATGACGGGCGGCACCATGGAGACCCTCGCCGCCTTCACGACGCCCGCCTTCGCCTTTCGGGCACCGGACGGCAGGCTCGACTTCACCATGGTCGAATCGCTGCGCAGCTCGATCCGGAGCGACCCCGAGTACGACCGCCGCATGGCCGCCCACTACCAGACGATCGGCCGGATCCGGGCCAAGGGTGCGGCGGACCGCGCCGCCGTGACGACGCAGCACGGCGACGAGGTGCTCGACATCATCAACAAGGGCTACGAGAGCCGGCAGCGGATGATCGATGCGGGCCACGACCGCGTCTCCCGCACCATCCGCGAGGTCGAGGTCTACAACGACCCGCTCGAGGGCCAGGTCGAGCTGCCGAGCCAATACGACCGCGCCTGGCGCCTCGACGGCGGCGACTACCTCCTCTCCAACGACCGGAACCTCGAGCCCTGGCGCGACCTCGGCGTCAACGGCACCGAGATGGAGCGCCTGCCATGAGATCCCTCTGCCTCCTCGCCTTCCCTCTGGCCTTCGCTTTGGCGGCACCGCAGCAGGGCGCGGCCCAGGACGCCTTTCCCCAGCTCCAGACCACGCTGCCCGGCCCCGCCACCCAGCCACAACAGCAGGGCATGGGCCAGCAGCAGGGTTACGGCCAGCAGCAGGGCATGGGCCAACCGCAGGGCGGCTTCGGTCAGCAGCAGGGCTATGGCCAGCAACAAGGCTCGGGTCAGCCGCAAGGCTTCGGCCAGCCGCAAGGCTTCGGCCAACCGCAAGGCTTCGGCCAGCCGCAAGGCTTCGGCCAACCGCAGGGCATGGGCCAGCAGCAGGGCATGGGCCAGCAGCAGGCCGCAATCGACCCGGAGCGCCGCGATTTCGGCGTCCCGCCCACCTCCGAGCTTCACGGCGGCGCCATGCACGCCCCCACCCCGGCCAGCATCCCGGGCGGCCAGGTCATCACCACCCGAGGTCTCGTCGACCTTCTCCAGCGCCAGGACGTGCCGACGCTGGTCTTCGACATCCTGGGCGGCGCGCAGACGCTGCCGAACGCCATCCCGGCCGTCCCCGCCCACCAGCCCGGCAGCTTCGACGACCAGGTGCAGCAGGATTTCGGCAACTACCTTCGCCAGGTCACGAACGGCAACAGCGAGACGCCGCTCGTCTTCTACTGCCTCAGCCCGGAATGCTGGATGTCCTACAACGCAGCACTCCGCGCCATCAATCTCGGCTACCGGAATGTCCTCTGGTACCGGGGCGGCATCGAGGCCTGGCAGCAGGCCGGCCTGCCCACCGCCCCGGCCGGCACCGCGCAACGCTGAGAGGCTGTCAATGAATGGGCCGAGAGCCCTCGCATCGCTGCACCGAGCTTATGGGGTCAGGACTCTTTTAG
>CAYOCP010000033.1:0-43189 GCA_964402505.1 uncultured Geminicoccaceae bacterium | reverse complement strand
TGCCCAATGCCGCGACGTGGCTGCCAGGGTGCTCCAAGGTGGCGGCCAATTCCGGCGGTTGAGGCGCTGGCACGCCTCCCGCCGGGTTTCTTTCTCGACGCTGGTGGGATTCGCAGGATGATCGACACGACCGAGTTCCATCCGATCGCCAACATCTGGCCGCTTCTAGCGGACGACGAGCTTCAGGAGCTGGTCACCGACATTGCCGCCAACGGCCTGCACTACGCGATCTGGCGCCACCGAGACGGTCGGATCATCGACGGCCGCAACCGCTGGACGGCGTGCCAGAAGGCCGGAGTCGAGTGCCCGAGCAACACCTACATGGGCGACGACGGCGCCGAGCTGGTGGCGTTCGTCGTTAGCTTGAACGAGAAGCGCCGGCACCTGAGCGAGAGCCAGCGGGCGATGGTCGCGGCGAGGATCGAGCAGCTTCGGCAGGGTAGGCCCGAAAAAGATGCAGGTTTGCATGTTTCCAGGGCTTCGGCCGCAGAGATGCTTCAGGTGTCGCCGCGCTCAGTCGCCGACGCCAAAGCCGTCCAGCGCACGGGCTCGCCCGAGCTGGTTCAGGCCGTCGAGCGCGGGAAGGTGGCCGTCAGCACGGCGGCGGCGATCGCCAAGGCGCCTGCCGAGAGGCAGCGCGAGATCGTGGCGCGGGGCCGCGATGAGATTGTGAAGGCGGCGAGCCGGATCAAGCGGGAAGAGAAGGAGCGCAAGAAGGCCGAGCGTGAGACACGAGCGGTCGCGATCCAGGCCGCGCTGCCGGCTGCGTCGGACCGTTGGCGGCTGATCCACGCTGCCGTCGCCGATCTGGGCGAGATAGAGGCCGCGAGCGTCGACTGCATCATCATCGAGCAGCTGGAGCTGTCGGGCTACGAGGTTCGGGAGCGGGACGAGGAGCCGAGGCGGCACCGGACGCCGTAGCAATCCGAGCGCGACGCCATACCCAAACTGGCCTAAAAGCAGAACTCGTTGCCACTCGCATAGCAGTTGAACTTGACAACTGCGGAATCGGCCTTGCGCCGGGCTTCTTCAACAGCACCCTCCGATTCTTCTAGTACCCAACCTTCAAGATCTCTTCCGAATTTCTGCACATCAGCCCGACAGAATTCGGCTTGCATTACATCAGAGAAAGCCTCGTCAGCGGCAAATTTCACACACCAAGGCACACTCGGTTGCGAAAAGAGTGCATACTTGTTGAGAAAAAAATATTCGTTTTCTACTTTATCATTCAAATCGCATCCGTCGCCACTAATTCTACAATTAAAAACTCGCACAACTTCATTATAGAATTCAGTGGCCATCTGCGACCTCCGTTCTCCCAAACAAGCGGCCCACTCGTAGATCTCATCAACGTAGCGCTCGTTTTCACAACGACAGAGTTCAAACTCGAACTGACTCTCGAATCGACCGAGAATCGGGCAATGAGGCTCGAATGGCTCGATCGGATCGCGCGAATCAACATCCAGCCTGTATGTATCGCACCGCTGTTGCCCGGCCGTGCAAGCGAGCGGAACAACGGGTTGAGTCGTCGGTGATGGCGTCGGCGGCACGCATCCTAGCAATACAACGAGAGCCGCTACTAACACCGCGCAGCAGGTGAAGCCGCGGAATAGACCGCCCCCGACGCGCCTCAATCTCGAACCGCTAGGATGAAGGCGCACCATCTGTTACCTAGTGTGCTACCTATTAGCCGGCCTAGGCTGGCGAGTATCGTCCAACCTATTGATCTAATTGGTGCGCCCCCTGGGACTCGAACCCAGAACCCGCGGATTAAAAGTCCGCTGCTCTGCCAATTGAGCTAGAGGCGCTGGGGCGGTGCTATCCGACACTGGGGGGATGGCGTCAAGCGGGGGGTCAGGGGGCGTGGGGCGGGATGTCGCCTGCCGCCTGCTCCTGCGCGAAGTGCTCGGCGAAGGCCCGGGCCCGGCCTTGCTCGATGGCGGTGCGCAGGCGCTGCATCAGCGACTGGTAGAAGTGCAGGTTGCTCCAGGTGAGGAGGATCGCACCCAGGATCTCGCCCGAGCGGACGAGGTGGTGCAGGTAGGCCCTGGAGTAGTCGCGGGTCGCCGGACAGTCGGAGGTCTCGTCGAGCGGCCGTGGGTCGTCGGCGTGCCGGGCGTTCTTGAGGTTGACCGGGCCGAAGCGGGTGAAGGCCTGGCCGGTGCGGCCGGAGCGCGTCGGCAGGACGCAGTCGAACATGTCGATGCCGCGCAATACGGCGCCCAGGATGTCGAGCGGCTTGCCGACGCCCATGAGGTAGCGCGGCCGGTCCCTCGGCAGATGCGGCAGCGTCGCCTCGATCGTCCGGAGCATCGCGGCCTGCGGCTCGCCGACGGCGAGGCCGCCCAGGGCGTAGCCGTCGAAACCGATGGCGACGAGGCCCTCGGCCGAGAGTTGCCGGAGGCCCGGATCGGTGCCGCCCTGGACGATGCCGAAGAGCCCGTGGCCCGCCCGCGGCCTGAAGGCGGCCCTGGAGCGCCCGGCCCAGCGGAGTGAGAGCCGCATCGCGCGCTCGACCTCGCCGGGCGGAGCCGGCAGCGCCAGGCATTCGTCGAGCTGCATGGTGATGTCGGCGCCAAGCAGGTCCTGGATCTCGATGCTGCGCTCGGGCGAGAGCTCGTGCCGGCTGCCGTCGTGATGCGAGGCGAAGACCACGCCCCGCTCGTCGAGCCGGCGCCTTCTGGCGAGCGACATCACCTGGAACCCGCCGCTGTCGGTGAGGATCGGCCCTTTCCAGCGCATGAAGCGGTGCAGCCCGCCGAGCCTCTGGATCCGCTCCGCCCCCGGCCGCAGCATCAGGTGGTAGGTGTTGCCGAGGATGATCTCGGCACCCGTCGCCTCGACGAGCTCGACGGTCATGGCCTTGACCGTGGCGGCCGTGCCGACCGGCATGAAGGCGGGTGTCTCGACCGTGCCGTGCGCCGTGCGAAGCCGGCCCCGCCGGGCGGGACCGTCCTCCGCCAGAAGCTCGAAGCCGATGCTCAAGGTCGCTCCGGCAGCGGTCGCTTGCGGCCGTCGGGGCCGATCGCCACGTAGGTGAAGCGGCCTTCCGTCACCTTGATCGGCTCGCCCGTCCTCGCCCGCTGCACCCAGACCTCCACCTGCAGCGTCATGGAGGTGCGGCCCGTGCTGGCGACCTCGGCGTAGCAGCTCACCACGTCGCCCACATAGACCGGCTGGTGGAAGGTCATGCCGTCGACGGCCACGGTCGCGACACGGCCTTCCGCCCGCTCGTAGGCGACGATGCCGCCGGCCACGTCCATCTGCGCCAGGAGCCAGCCGCCGAAGATGTCACCGGAAGGATTGGTGTCGGCCGGCATGGCCAGGGCCCGCACCGCCGGCATGACCACCGGAGCACGCTCCGCCGCCGTCATCGCCCCCTGGCCCGGTCCCTGCATTGTCCTGGCTCCTCCACCTCGGATAGAAGCTGCTTGCCGGCCGGGCCCATCACGGTCAAGCGGCCGCGATTTTTCCGGAGCGCAGAAGCCAGCCCATGCCCGACCTGCTCGACCTCACGCGCGGCAAGGCCGCAACCGACGACTACAACGCCGACCAGATCGAGGTGCTGGAAGGCCTCGAGCCGGTCCGCCGCCGGCCCGGCATGTACATCGGCGGCACCGACAGCGCCGCCCTGCACCATCTCGTAGCCGAGCTCCTCGACAACGCCATGGACGAGGCCGTGGCCGGCTTCGCGAGCCGGATCGAGATCGAGCTCGCCCCGGGCAACCGGGTGACGGTGCGCGACAACGGCCGCGGCATTCCCATGGACCCGCACCCCAAGTTTCCGAAGAAGAGTGCCCTCGAGGTCATCCTGACGACGCTGCATTCCGGCGGCAAGTTCGCCAACAAGGCGTACCAGACCGCCGGCGGGCTGCATGGCGTGGGCGTTTCCGTGGTGAACGCCCTCGCCCTCGAGCTCGAGGTCGAGGTGGCGCGGAGCAAGGCCCTCTGGCGCCAGCGCTACGCCAGGGGTGCCCCGCTCGGCCCGCCCACCGCCGAAGGCGCGGTCGCCAACCGCCGCGGCACCAGCATCAGCTTCGTGCCCGATCCCGAGATCTTCGGTGACAGGCTCGCCTTCGAGCCCGAGCGCCTGCACCGCATGGCCCGCTCCAAGGCCTATCTCTTCCGCGGCGTCGAGATCCGCTGGTCGTGCGATCCGGCACTGGTCGAGGGCCGGTCGGTCCCGGCCCGCGAGACCTTCCACTTCCCGGCCGGCCTCACCGACTTCCTGAAGGCCCTGCTCGAGGGCCGCGACACGGTTCTGGACGAGCCTTTCGCCGGCGAGACCGAGCTTGCCGACGGCACGGGACGGATCGAGTGGGCCGTCGCCTGGCCGGTGGACGAGGAAGCCTATGCCGGCCTCTACTGCAACACCGTGCCGACGGCCCTGGGTGGCACCCACGAGCAGGGCTTCCGAGCGGCGCTCTTGAAGGCGCTCCGGAGCCATGCCGAGCGCACCGGCTACAGGAAGGCGTCGCTGCTCACCGCCGACGACATCACCGGCGGCGCCGCCATCCTCGTCTCGCTCTTCTATCGCACCCCGCAGTTCCAGGGGCAGACCAAGGAGCGCCTCGTCTCGCCCGAGGTCGCGAGGCTCGTCGAGGCGGCGGTCAAGGACCGCTTCGAGCTCTGGCTCGGCGAGCATCCCGCCACCGCCACCACGCTGCTCGACCACCTCGTCATGCGCGCCGAGGAGCGCCTCGCCCGGAAGAAGTCGAAGGAGGTGAAGCGGCAGAGCGCCACCCGCAAGCTGCGTCTGCCGGGCAAGCTCGCCGACTGCGCCATCGCCGACCGGCCCGGCACCGAGATCTTCATCGTCGAGGGCGACAGCGCCGGCGGCTCCGCCAAGCAGGCGCGGAACCGCGAGACCCAGGCCATCCTGCCGCTGCGCGGCAAGATCCTGAACGTCGCCAGCGCCACCGCGGAGAAGCTCAACGCCAATCGCGAGCTGCAGGACCTCGTGACGGCCCTGGGCTGCGGCACCGGCCGGCACTGCCGCATCGACGAGCTGCGCTACGAGAAGGTCATCATCATGACCGACGCCGACGTCGACGGCGCCCATATCGCGGCCCTCCTCATGACCTTCTTCTTCCGCGAGATGCGCTCCCTGATCGAGAAGGGCCATCTCTACCTCGCCCAGCCGCCCCTCTACCGCCTCGCCCACGGCGGCACCGTCGAGTACGCAAGGGACGAGCGCGACCGCGAGCGCCTGCTCGCCACCACCTTCAAGGGCAAGAGGAACGTCGAGACCGGCCGCTTCAAGGGCCTGGGCGAGATGAACCCGAGGCAGCTCAAGGAGACCACCATGGATCCGAGGACGCGCCAGCTTCTGGCTGTGGGCGTCCGGGACGTGGAGGGCCGGCCCACGACCGAGATCATCGAGGCGCTCATGGGCAAGAAGCCCGAGCTCCGCTTCCGCTTCATCCAGGAGAACGCCCGGCTGGCCCCGGAGCTCGACGTCTAGGGAGCCGCCCCCCCCAACATGCGACGATGCTTGCTTCCGAAGTTGTCCATGCACATATTCGACACATGATTTGCACATGGAGGTTCCGATGAGCGTCCGCTTCAACGTCGTCATCTCCGACGAGCTCAACAAGGCGATCGACCAGGCGGCAGCCGATTCCGAGAGCAACAAGAGCGAGATCCTGCGCAAGGCGCTGCAGCTCTATCTCACCGCCCGCGAGGGCAAGCGCGAGAAGGGGCTCAAGCTCGGGCTCGTCGATCCGGCGACCGACAAGCTGCAGACCGAATTCGTCGGCCTTTGACCACCATCGATCTCGACAAGCCGCCACCCGACCACAAGCTCTCGGTCTCGATCGAGCGGGTGGAGACGGTGGCCGATCGGCGCGTCCGGCTGTTCAAGGACCTCATCCTCTTCCTCGCCGCCCTGACCTTCGTCTCACTCATCGTCTGGCTGTGCTACCAGACCCTGGCCTCGAGCGCCGCCTCGCCCGAGGAGAAGAAATGGGCCATGTCCGTGCTCTCGGCAGCTTCTGGCGGCGTCATCGGCTACCTGATCCGGAGATAGGGAAGGTGCGGTCGAGCGCCGCCTTGGCCTCGAGCAGGGTGCGCGCTCCCTCGGCGAGCCAGGGCAGGATCGGGGTCATGAAGAAGCGGACGCCGAGCTTCGCATGGCGCTCGAGGTCGGGATTGCCGAGAAGCAGCGTGCCGGCGGTGCGGCCGGCGGCGGTGATGCGGCGGAGCGTCTCGTCGAGGGTGGCCTGGACCTCGGCGTGCGCGGTATCGCCGATATGGCCCATGGACGCGGCGAGGTCCGATGGTGCCACGAAGAAGACGTCGATGTGATCGACCTCGAGGATCGCATCGAGATTGGCCACTGCGCGCGCGTCCTCGACGAGGGCGATCAGCAGGGTCTGGTCGTTGGCCGCCTCGAGATAGTCGGCGACGCCGAAGCCCTGGCGGCCGGTGAAGAGGCCGCGCCGGCCGATCGGCGCGAACTTGGCGGCGGCGACGAAGTCCCTGGCGTTCTCGGCCGTGTCGATGTGCGGCACGCAGATGGCCTGGGCGCCGAGGTCGAGGGTGCGGTAGATCGTCCCGTAATCGAGCGCGTTGACGCGGACGATCGAGGTCATGCCCCAGAGGTCGCAGGCCCGTGTCAGATCGCCGATGCGGCCGAAATCGAGAGGGCCGTGCTCGCCCTCGAGCCAGACGGCGTCGAGCCCGAGCGGGCCGATCTGGTCGACGAGATCGCTCGATGCGAGCCCGCCCAGGGCCACCACGATTTCCCCCGCCTCGAGCTTCGCCTTGGCCCTGTTCGGACGGATCCGCCCCATGCCCGCTCCTCCCCCGCCATCTTCCCGGCCCGCGCCGCGCCGGCCGGCCATGTAAGGACTTATAACCTAGAAGCCGCCGCGAGGCAAGGAGCCTGCCGGGTTCGTCCGGCGTTGGCGCGCGCGACGCCGGCAAGAACGCCGCAAGACGCCCCGGATGCGGCCGAAAAGCTTTGTTTTCAAGGGTTTGGGAGGGGCCGGGTTCGTTTGCAGGCGGCCGGGTTCGTTCGTCGGTTCCCGTGGTGCAACCATCGATTTTTCGGGTTCCTTCGTCGCATCCTTGGGTTCCTTCGTCGTTTGATGTTGCACGGGATGCAACGTCGGCCGCTGGTGCCGGCCTTCCCGTCGAGGCGCCTTGCCGCCATCGGGAGCCCGGGGACGAGGATCGCGAGGTCGCGGACGAGGATCGTCGTCTTAAAGAGTCCTGACCCCTTTTTTCGGTGTCAGAACCTCGAGCGGCGCTCCTCGATATTGGCGCGCACGTCGATGAGGACGGTCCGGCCGCTGGCGTTGAGACGCTGGGCTTCCTTCAGGGCCGGCTCCAGCTCCGATGGCTTGCTGACGCGCATGCCGACCGCGCCCATGCCTTCCGCGATCCCGGCATAGTCGCCATGCATGGTGGAGACGCCGTAGCGCTCCCGCGCCAGGGCGCCGATCACGCCCCGGGTCGGGCCGGAATAGGTGGCCATGGCGCTGTTGTTCAGCAGGACCGTGGTGATCGCGGCACCGGAGCGGGCGGCGGTCTCGATGTCCGTCCCGGACATGCCGAAGGCGCCGTCGCCCATGAGGTTGAGGCAGAACTTCTCCGGGTGCGCCATCCTGGCACCGATCATGAGGGGAATGCCGAAGCCGAGATGGGTGGTCTTGCCCCAGCCGACATAGCTGTGCGGCGTGGTCGCCGTGTAGAAGGGCACGATGACGTCGCGCGGGGCGCCGGCGTCATGGGTGACGATGCTGTTCTCCAGGTCGAGCGTGTCGTTCAGGGCCTGGATGACGCGGTAGTAGCTGATGGGCTCCTCGTCGGATGTGAGGACGGGGGTCCACTCGGCGAGCCATTCGTCGCGGGCCCTGGCGATGGCGGCTTCGGTGGCGGTGCTGTCGCCGCAGCCCTTGCCGCCGGTCTTTTCCCTGATGCAGGCGATGAGGGCCTCGATCGTCAGCCTTGCGTCACCGACGAGGCCGATGGCGGCCGCTTCGTCCTTGTTCAGGTCGTCCGGATTGACGGTGTTGTGGATGATGATCTTGCCGGGTCGGATCGCCTGGCCGTAGGGGGTGCGCGTCAGACTGCTGCCCAGCGCCAGCAGCACGTCGCTTTCGGTCAGCCATTCGTGCGCCGGGCCGGTGGTCGTGCCGCTGCCGGCACCGAGCGCCAGGGGGTGCCGCTCGTCGAAGGCGGACTTGCCCGGCATGGTGCAGAAGACAGGTGTGGCGGTGAGCTCGGCGAGCTCGCGGAGGGCGGCCGTGCCGCCGGAGAAGAGCACGCCGGCGCCTGCCCAGATCACGCCGCGTCCGGCACCGATGAGGGCGTCGGCGGCGGCTTCGATGGCCGCCCGCTCCGGCACCTGGCGGACCGGCTTCGGTGACTGGTAGGTCCGCGCCGCTTCGGGCACCTGCTCTGCGCAGACGTCGGCGGTGAGCTCGACAACGACAGGCCCGGGCGTGCCATTGCGCAAGGCGTGAAAGGCGCGGCGCATGACGTCGCCGACCTGGCTCGGCGTGTAGATGGCTTCGACCTGCTTGACCCAGCCCCGATAGTTCCGGGCGGCGGTGAAATTGGGCCTGACCGACAGGCGGTCGAGCGCGTTGCCGCCGAGGAACACCAGGATCGGGATATTGTCGGCATGGGCCTGGGCGATGCCGCCCATGGCGTTCTCGGCACCCGCCTGCGCCTGCAGGGCCACGACGCCGAAGCGCCGCCGGTCGCTGATCCGGCTGAAGCCGTCGGCCGCCATGACCGCACCGCGCTCGTGGCGGAACGCCACCGGGCGGATCCCGGCCCGGGCCGCGGCCGAGATCAGCGGGTTGCTGGGGAAACAGGACATCCATTCAACGCCTTCCTGCTTCAGGATTTGCGCGATGTAATCGATGCCGTTCATCCTGTTCTCCTCCTGGGGGCAGAGGTCTCGCCCGGCGATCCCGTCGGGCGATGCTCCTCTCTCCACCTCCCCTGGTCATCGCCCCAGCGTGCACCACCCGGGCTCGACGGACAACCAGGAGTGCCGGTGGAGCACGCACGCTTCGGGCGTGAGGTCTCGAAGCGGCCGGTCCCGACCCCATATCTCGGGAAACCGAGGAGATGCCGATGCAATCGATCTTGCGGCCGATCGGGGCTGCCGCTCTGGGCGTGCTGGGGCTGGCGCTGATCGTTCTGCTGCTGCCGCTGGTTCTGGCGGTCGTGCTGGCGATCATGCTGGTCGCTTCCGGCACCATCGCCTTCGCCCGCTGGCGGCTGCAGAAGGAGCTGGCGAAGCGTGCCGCCGATGGCCGGCCGGGCATGCGGGGTTTTGAGGCCCGGCGCGGCCGGGTGATCGAGGCGGATTACGAGGTGGTCAGCGAGCGCTGATCAGGCCCGGCCGAGCGACTGCCGGTATTTCTCGGCGTCCCAGCCGAGGAGGGCCGCCTCGTCCCGGGGCTCGAGGGCGACGAGCCCGGCGTGCTCGGGCACGCGCGAGAGGACGAGGGCGAGGCAGAGGGCCAGCTCGTCGGCGGCGAGCTGCGCGTTCTCGGGCAGGTAGGCGCCCTCCCCCGGCACGAGGAGCAAATGCTGGCCGGGGCGGCGGCTTTCGGGCGTGGCGGCGGCGGGGCCGAGGAAGATCACGTGATCGGGGTAGTAGGAGCCTGCCTCGGCCCGTTTCCGCATGGTGTCGTGGCGAGCCAGGCGGTGCGCCGCCCCGTGGCGGACCGGCCTGAAGCCCGGTCGCGCCGCCACGCTCGTCACCTCGAGCGGCAGGGCCGGCGCGTCGAGCCGGCGCTCGACCTCGGCGAGGAGGCCGGCCGCGGCCTCGAGCTCGTCGGCGGCGACGACGAGGCCGTGATTGCCCATGACCACGACGTCGATGGCGCGGGAATCGATCGCTTCCCTGATGGCGCGGGTCAGCGGCAGGCCCGGAAAGACGTAGGGCACGAAGGCCCAGCCGAGGCCGTTCAGGCGTTTCTCGAGCAGCTCCCGGGCGTCCTTTTGGATGGCGAGCGCGATCGCCCGGACCGAGTGGGTGTGCAGGACGAAGCGGTGCGGCAGGAGGGCATGCAGGCTGGTCTCGATCGAGGGGCGGAGGCCCTTCGGGTTCCGCTCCTCGAAGACGGCGGCACGCACGTCCGCCTCGCTGCCGCCGTCGATGGCATCGAGGACCTTCGCCACGTCGACCGGCACGAAGAGGTCGCGTTTTTGCGCGTCGGCGAGCCAGAAGCCCGAGGCCTTGACCCAGAGCGTGCCATCGGCCTTGAGCGACGTGTTGCCGCCCGCCGCCTGCACCTGCTCCGGGTCGCTGCCGATCCGTGCCGAGAATTCGGCGAGGGCTTCGAGCTCGTCCATGTCACGGACCTTTGCGGGCCAGAAGTGCCGTGCCGCAGGCGGCATCGGTCGTTGGTGGGGAGAGGACGGGAACGCCGAGGTGGCGGGCGCGGATCCGGGTCCAGGCGTCGTTTCTGGCACCGCCGCCGACCGTCCGGACCGAGCGGAGCGGCGGTCCGCCGAGCTCGGCGAGCCGGCGATAGGCCATGGCCTCGATGCGGGCGATGCCTTCCATGAGCGCCTGAAGGAAGCGGGCCCGGTCGTTCGGGATGTCCTCGGGATCGAAGGTCATGGCGGGATCGGCCAGAGGGAAGCGCTCGCCCGTGCCGGGCAAGGGGTGCCAGCCCCGATCGACCGGCTCGTCCGGGCGGAGACGGGGCGAGAGGGCCTCGATCTCGGCGGCGTCGAAATAACGCAGGAGCGCCCCGCCGCCGCTGTTGGAAGCGCCGCCGGCGAGCCAGGCGCCCAGCAGCCGGTGGCTGTAGATGCCGTGCTCGGGCGCGAAGATCGGCCGATCCGACAGGAGCTTGATGGTGAGCGTGGTGCCGAGGGCCGTCACCCCGTGGCCGGGTTTCGAGGCACCCGTGGCGAGGAAGGAGGCGCAGCCGTCGGTGGTGCCGGCGACGACCCTTGTTCCGACGAGCGGCCCTCGGACCACCTCGCCGATGGTGGTGCCGGGCTCGACCACCTGCGGCAGCAGGGCCTCCTGGATGCCGAGGGTGGCGAGCCAGGCGGGCCAGACCCGCTTCACGGGGTCCCAGCCGAGCTTGAGCGCGTTGTTGTCGTCGCTGAGCCCGAGGCGGCCGGTGAGCCGTGCCGCCAGCCAGTCGGCCTGGTGCAGCGCATGGGCGGCCGCGGGGTGGCGCTCCTGCAGGCGAAGGAGGCGGGCCGCCGGCGAGGTGGCGCCGTGGGCAGCGCTCTCGGGCGGGGCGAGTGCCGCTATCCGGGGCGCCAGCTCGGCCGCCGAGGCGTCGTTGTAGAGGAGCGCCGGGCCGAGCGGTGCGCCGGCCTGGTCGGTGACGAGGATGGTGCCGGAGGTGCCGTCGATGGCGAGCGCAGCGATGGGTGCCACTTGTGCGAGCTCGGCGATGACCGCGTCGAAGGCCGTGGCCCAGAGGGCGGGGTCCGTGGTGCCCGGCGGAAAGGGTCGGTGGGCGCTGGCGACGACGTTGCCGCCGGCGTCGACCACCACGCCCCTGAGCCCCGAGGTGCCGCAGTCGATGCCGAGCGTGCAGGCGGTTTCAGGCATCCTGCGCCTGCGCCAGCCGATCCTCGCACCACGCCTCGAACGCCTGCCGCTCCGCCTGATCGAGATGCAGCCCGTGCTTGGTGCGCCGCTCGAGGATGTCGGCGGCGGAGAGGGCCCATTCGTGGCGGCGGAGATAGGCGGCCTCGCGCTCGAAGAGGAGACCGCCGAAATGGCGGCCGAGATCGGCCATTTCCCCGGCACCTTCGAGCAGGACGCGCGCCCGGCTGCCGTAGAGCCGGGCGTAGTGCAGGACGAGCTCGGCCGGCAGCCAGGGAAACTCCACCGCGAGCGCCTCGAGGAGCCGGTCGAAGTCGGCATCCTCGAGGTCGCCGCCCGGCAGCGGCGCGTTCGCCGTCCAGGCCGGGCCGAGGGCCGGAAAGAAGGGCTGGAGCCTGCCCAGGGCGTGCTCGGCGAGCTTGCGGTAGGTGGTGATCTTGCCGCCGAAGACCGAGAGGACGGGCGCCTTGCCGGCGGCGGGCTCGGCCGGCTCCACGTCGAAGGCGTAGTCGCGGGTCACGGCGGAGGGATTGAGGGCGGCGTCGTCGTAGAGCGGGCGCACGCCCGAGAAGCTCGAGACGATGTCGGCCCGGGTCAGCTGCCGCTCGAAGTAGCGGTTGATGACGCCGAGCAGGTAGTCGATCTCGCTTTCGTCGATGGCGACGCTGGCGGGATCGCCCTCGACCGGAATGTCGGTCGTGCCGATCAGCGCCAGATCGCGCTCGTAGGGGTTGACGAAGATGACCCGCTTGTCGGTGTTCTGGAGGAGATAGGCCTGCGGTCCCTTCCAGAACTTGCGGGTGACGATGTGGCTGCCCTTGACCAGCCGCACGTGGCGGTGGCTGGCGACGCCGGCGATGCGGCCGAGCATGGTCTCGACCCAGGGCCCGGCGGCGTTGACGAGGGCGCGGGCACGAAGGGTCCGCCGCTGGCCGCCACGGCGATCCTCGAGCTCGACCAGCCAGTGGTCGGCCTCGCGGCGGGCGGCGACGCAGGCGGTCCGGGTCAGGATCTCCGCCCCGTGCCCGGCGGCGTCGAGGGCGTTGAGCACGACCAGCCGCGCGTCGTCGACCCAGCAATCGGAATACTCGAAGGCGCGGCTGAAGCTCTGGCGGATGGGAGCACCCTCGGGTGCCCGGCGGAGGTCGAGGCGCCTCGTCGGCGGCAGGCGCTTGCGGCCGCCCAGATGGTCGTAGAGGAAGAGGCCCGTGCGGATCAGCCAGGCCGGCCGCTGCTCCCGGCTGTGCGGCAGCACGAAGCGCATGGGCCAGATGATGTGCGGGGCCGCCCGGAGCAGCACCTCGCGCTCGATCAGCGCCTCGCGGACGAGGCGGAACTCGTAATATTCGAGGTAGCGGAGGCCGCCATGCACGAGCTTGCCGGAGCGCGAGGAGGTGCCTTCGGCGAGATCGTCCTTCTCGCACAGGGTGACGCCGAGCCCGCGGCCGGCGGCATCCCGGGCGATGCCGGCGCCATTGATGCCGCCGCCGATCACGAGGAGGTCGATGACCCGTTCCGCCATCGCCAGCGGCACTCCGTCAGCAGGGGTTCAGGAAGGGCTCGCCCGCCCGCCAGCGACGGATCTCCTCGGCGACCATGGCGGCGGCGATCCGCACCGTGGTCGTCGAGGCGCCGGCGATGTGCGGGGTCAAGGTGACGTTGGGGAGCTTCAGGATCGGCGAATCCGGCGGCGGCGGCTCCTGCCAGAAGGTCTCGAGCATGGCGCCGCGCAGATGGCCCGAGCGGAGGGCGAGGCAGAGGTCGTCGTAGTTCACCATGGGTCCGCGGGCGGTGTTGATGAACCAGCTTCCGGCCTTCATGGCGGCGAATTGCGGTGCGGCGAGGAAGCCCCGCGTCTCGTCGGTGACCCGGGCGTGCAGGCTGACCACGTCCGAGCGGGCGAGGAGGTCGGAGAGATCGGTCATGACCACGCCATGGGCGGCGTCGTCGGCATCGAGGGCCTTGGAGGGGTCGGCCACGAGGATGCGGCAGCCGAAGGGCCGGAGCAGCTTCACCACGCGGGTGCCGATCTGGCCGTAGCCGATGAGGCCGACCGTGAGCTCGGAGAGCTCGGGACCGGTGAGGTCGGCGCGGTAGAGATCGCCGCGCCAGATGCCCTGGCGGAGCGCCTCATGGCCGGCGCGCATGAGGCGCGTCTCCATGAGGATGGCGCCGATGGTGAACTCGGCCACCGCCGAGGCGTTGCGGCCGGGGGCGTTGACGACCTGCACCCCGCGCGCGGCGCAGGCGGCGCGGTCGATGTTGACGGGGCCGCCACGGCTCACGGCGACGAGGCGGAGGTTCGGGCAGCGCTCGAGGATCGAGGCCGAGACCGGCGCCAGATGGGTGACGAGCACCTCGGCGTCGCCGATCATGGCGGCGATCTCCTCGGGCGCGCCCATGAACTCCTTGAGCCCGGCGAGCTCGCCCTCGTCGCAGGCATTGACGAAGGGCTCGTCCGGCCAGGCGAGCGCGTGGAGGCGGCAGTCGAGGCCCACCTCGGGCAGGGCCGCCTCGAACACTCGGGGCGCCATGAAGCGGTCGCCGATGATGGAGACGCGGGTCATGGCCGCTCCACTTTTTTGAGATCGCGCCAGACGCCGGGCATCGCCTCGCGGGTCGCCCGGTAGACGGGGAAGAGCCGGCCGTAGAGGGGGGCGAGCTCGGGATCGGGCGGGACGGTGTCGCCCAGGGTCGGCTTCACCCAGCGCTCGGCGCAGCTCGCCATGTCGGGGTAGAGGCCGATGGCGCAGGCGGCCATCATGGCGGCACCGGCGGCACCGGCCTCCTCGCGGCTGCTCTCGCGCAAGGGTGCGCCGAGCACGCTCGCCATGATCCGCTTGAAGGAGCGGGAGCGCGCGGCACCGCCGGCGATGCGGATCTCCTCGGGCACGTGGCCCATGGCGGCGTAGCAGTCGCGGGCGGCGAAGGCGAGGCCCTCGTAGACGGCGCGCACGAGGTCGATGAGGCCGGCGCGGCTCGAGAGCCCGGTCAGCATGGCGCGGGCGTCGCTATCGACGAAGGGGCCGCGCTCGCCGGCCTCGAGGATGTAGGGATGGTAGAGGGCGGCCCCGGCGCGGCCCTCGAGCACGCGGCCGTCGAGCACGGCCAGGGCCTCCTTGCGGGCGATGGCGGCGCCGAAGAGGCTGGCCGCCTCGCGCACCCGGTCGGTGATCCAGTCGATATTGATCGTGGCCGCCATGTTGGACTGCATCTGCACGACCGAGCCCGGCACCGGGAAGGGCATGGTGTAGCCGGAGGGCTCGGCGGCGAGCTCGATTCCGTGCGCGTCCTGAAAGAAGCGCATGTGCATGCCGGTGGAGCCGACGATGGAGCAGCCGATCCGGCGCTCGGCGTCGTAGATGCCGGCGCCCAGGGCGGTGCAGACGACATCGAGGAATCCCAGGGCCACGGGCGTGCCGGCGAGGAGCCCGGTGGCCCTGGCGGCCTCGTGGGTGAGCGGGTGGGTGGTGGTCGAGCCGTCGAGCATCGGCGGCAGGAGGCGGCGGAGGTCGGCGAGGCCCAGGGCCTCCAGCACCTCGCTCGCGTAGTCGCGCGTGCGGAAGTCGCCGAAGGTGAAGGTGCCTTCGGAACGGTCGGTGGCGCGCACGCCGGTGAGCTTCAGATGGAGCCAGTCCTTGCAGTGGAAGGCGGTGGCGGCGCGCTCGAGGAGGTCCGGGCGGTGGCGCTTCAGCCAGAGGAGATGCGCGTTCTGCTGGCAGGCGTTGAGGCCGCAGCCGGTGTGGCGCCAGGCGGCCCGGCGGGCGCCGGAGCGCTCCAGCTCCTCGACGATGGCGGCGGCCCGGCTGTCGAGCCAGAGCCAGCCCGGTGCGACCGGCTCGCCCCGATCGTCGACGAGCCAGGTGCCGTCGCCCTGCCCGGTGACGGCGAGGGCCGCGGTCCGCCGGGGCAGGTCCGCGACCTCCTCGCCCAGGAGGCGCAGGACCTCGGCGGCGCTGGTCCAGGTGCGGTGCATGTCCTGCTCGACCGCTCCGCCCGGTCCCTCGTCATAGGCATTGGGCCTCGAGGTCACGGCCACCTGCCGGCCGTCATGGTCGAAGGCCACGGCCTTGATGACCGAGGTTCCGGCATCGAGGCCGATGACGAGGTCCCGGCCCGCCGTCAAGACGCCGTTTCCGAGCCGTGGAAGAGGGCGCGGCCGTCCCCGGCATCGAAGAGATGGACCGCGCGCAGCGGCACCTCGACGGCGATCCTGGAGCCGAGCCGGGCCGGCACCTCGCCCTCGGTCACGATGATGCACTCCGTGCCGCCGATCTCGAGGCCGATATGGGTCTGGTCGCCGAGCCAGCTATGGCTCGTGACCGAGCCGGAAACGCAACCCGCGCCCTCGCCGAGGCGCAGGCGGTGCGGGCGCATGCCGAGATGGACCTCGAGACCCTGGGCGAGATCGGCGGACTCGTGGGGGAAGCGGAGCTCGAAGGCCTTGCCGCCCGCGGCATCCCGGACGGCGAGGCCGAGGCCCGGCCGGCTGCGGTCGACCGTGGCCCGGAAGAGGTTCATCGGCGGCTCGCCGATGAAGGAGGCGACGAAGAGGTTGGCGGGGCGCTCCTTCAGCTCGTCGGGGGAGGCGAGCTGCTGCAGGACGCCCTCCTCCATGACGGCGATGCGGTCGGCGAGGGCGATGGCCTCGGTCTGGTCGTGGGTGACGAAGACCGTGGTCATGCGGCGGCTGATCAGCCAGTCCTTGATGCGGGCGCGGAGCACGGCGCGGAGCTGCGGCTCGAGCTGCGACATGGGCTCGTCGAGGAGGAAGACGTCGGCCTTGCGGATGAGCGCCCGGGCGAGGCTGGTCCGCTGCTGCTGGCCGGCCGAGATGGTCGGCGGGTAGCGGTCGAGGGCCGAAACGATCTCGAGCAGCTCGGCGATCTCCTCGACCTGGCGCTTGACCTCGGCCCGGGGCTGGCGGTCGCGGAGCAGCGCGAAGCCGATATTGTCGCGCACCCGCAAGGGCGGATAGAGCGCGTAGCCCTCGAACGCCATGGCGATGTTGCGCTCGGCCGGCAGGAGGTTGTCGATGACCCGCCCGCCGACCTCGATATGGCCCGAGCTCACGTCCTCGAAGCCGGCGATCATCCGAAGCGTGCTGGTCTTGCCGCAGCCCGAGGAGCCGAGAAGACCGATGATCTCGCCGTCGGCGATGGTCATGTCGACGGCGTCGACGGCGAGAACGGTCCGATCGCGGCTGCCCTTGTAGATCTTGGAGACGGAATCGAGGGTGAGCGTGGCCATGCGCGCCGCCTTTCAGGGGGTCTCGGGCCGCAGGCGGCGGCCGGCGGGATCGAAGAGGAGCAGGTCGGCGGCCCGGATGTGGGCCTGGCCCCGGCCGCGGCCGCGCGGCAGGCGGCTCGCCTCGTCCTCCGAGCAGGTGGCGAGGAGCTCGCGCCCGTCCCGGGTGCGCAGCAGCATGACCGCGCGCACGTTGAGCGGGGTCACGGCCTCGAGGTCGACCGGAACGGCGTGCGTCGTCTCGCCGATGCCGAGCTCGACCGGCACGGCGCCGGCGGAAGGCGCCTCGTCGAGGGTGACGGCGATGCTCTCGGGGCGGATGGCGACCTGGCAGGGGCCCTGGGCGAGCCGGCCCGCGAGCGGGAAGCCGGCGCCGAGGACGGCGACCGTTTCACCCTCGATCCGCCCGGGCAGGAGGTTGACCGTGGGATCGCCGAACAGCCTCGCCACCTCGGTCGCGTCCGGATCCTTGTAGATGGCGGCCGGCCGGTCGACCTGGCGAAAGCCGCCCTCCATCAGCACGGCCACCCGGTCGCCGAGCGCCATGGCCTCCTTGTAGTCCTGGGTGACGTAGATGACGGTCGTCTCGAACGCCTTGAGCACGCGCGGCAGCTCGAGGCGCATCTCGTAGCGCAGCTTGGCGTCGACATTGCGCAAGGGGTCGTCGAGCAGGAGCACGCCCGGGTTGCCCGCGAGCGCCCGGCCGAGCGAGGTGCGCTGCTTCTGGCCGTTGGAGAGGGCTTTCGGCAGATGGTGGAGGACGTGGTCGATCTTCAAGAGCCCCGCCACCTCGTGCACGCGGCGCTCGATCTCCAAACGGTCCACGCCCCGGGCGCGCAGCGGGCTCGCGATGTTGTCGAAGGCGGTGAGATGCGGGTAGAGGGCGAAGTTCTGGAACGCCATGCCGACGTCGCGATGCTCGGGGGCGAGGAAGGTGACGTCCTGGCCGGCGATTCTGACGGTGCCGGAATCCGGCTCGTTGATGCCGGCGATGAGGCGGAGCAGCACGGTCTTGCCGGAGCCCGAGGGGCCGAAGACGACGACCGTCTCGCCCCGCTCGATGTCGAGCGACGTCCGGTCCAGCACGATCTCGCTCTTGAAGCGCTTGGTCACGTCGCTGAGGGAGAGGTAGCTCATCCGCCGGCCCTCACCCCTTGACCGCGCCGAGCGAGAGGCCCTCGACCAGGTAGCGCTGGGCGTAGAGGGCGAGGAGCAGGGTCGGGGCGACCGAGAGCACGATCGAGGCCGCGATCTGCCCGTACTGGATGCCGGAGGCGGTGACGAAGGCGAGCGCCCCCACCGTCACCGGCTGCTTGGACGCGGAGGCCAGGATCAGGGCGAAGACGAAGTTGTTCCAGGCGAAGATGAAGGAGAGCAGCGTCGCCGCGGCGATGCCCGGCTTGGCGAGCGGGATGGCGATGCGCACGAAGGTCTTGAACCAGCCATTGCCGTCGATCCGGTAGGCGTGCTCGATGTCCTCGCTGATGTCCTCGAAATAGCCGCGCACGATCCAGAGGATGAGCGGCAGGGTGATGAGCTGGTAGACCCAGATGAGGCCGATATAGGTGTCGATCAGGCCCATCTGCTGGAAGTAGAGGGCGAGCGGCAGGAGGACGAGCAGCGGCGGCGCGAAGCGGAAGGAGAGCAGGGTGAAGGCGATGTCCTCGCCCAGGCGGAACTTGAAGCGGGCGAAGGCGTAGGCGGCGGGGATGCCGAGCACGAGCGAGAGGGCGACCGAGGAGACGGCGAGGATCACGCTGTTCATGAGGTTGCTCATGAAGCGGATCTCGAGCACGCCGGCGGTGCTCTCGAGCCGGCCCGAGACGAGCGCCGCGTAGTTCTCGAGCGTCGGCGTGAAGATGGGCGAGGGCGGGATGCGCAGGATGTCCTGGTTGGTCTGGAAGGACATCAGGACGACCCAGAAGATCGGGAAGAGGAAGAAGAGGCCGACGAGGGTCAAGAGCGCCACCCTGACGGCCCGGCCGAGGCCGGTCTGGCGACGCATCAGGCCACTCCCCGGGCGCGCTCGCGCAGGCGCAGCCACTGCTTGATGAAGATGTTGGAGAGCACGAAGGTGATCGCCCAGAGCACCATGAGGATGGCCGCCGAGCGGCCGACATTGGTGTACTGGTAGCGCTCGAGATAGGCGGCGACCTGGAAGACCATGAGCGCGTCGCCGGGGCCGCCCTGGGTCATGGCGTAGATGATGTCGAACTGCTGGATGCTCTCGAGCATGCGGAAGAGCGTGGCGGTGATGATGTAGGGGGTCAGCATCGGCAGGGTGATGCGGAAGAAGACGAAGGTCTGCGGCACCCCGTCGAGCTCCGCCGCCTCGAAGGGCTGGCGCGGCAGGGCGCGCAGCCCGGCGAGCAGCAGCACCATCATGAACGGCGTGTAGACCCAGATGTCGATGAGCACGACCGTGAAGAGGGCCGAGGACGAGGCGCTGGCCCAGCGGAAGTCGGGGAATCCGACGAGGCCGGCGAAGTAGCTGAGCACGCCGAAGCCCGGGTTGGTCATCAGCTTCCACATGAGGGCGGCGATCGCCGGGGCGATCATCAAGGGCAGGAGCAGGAGGATGCTCATGGTGTTGTTGAAGGCCGAGCGCCGCTGCAGGAGCATGGCGATGGCGAGGCCGAGCACCAGCTCGAAGCCGACCGTGTAGAGGGTGTAGAGCAGGGAGACCCGGACGGTGTTCCAGAAGGCCGGGTCGGTGAAGAGCAACGTGTAGTTCTCGAGCCAGATGAAGCCCCGGGTCATCGGGAAGGCGAGGTTGTAGCGCTGCAGCGAGTAGTAGACCGCGGCGCCGAACGGGATGAGGATGCCGATGCAGACGAGGAGCGCCGGCAGGCTCAGGAAGTAGGGCAGCGCCTGGCGCATGAAGGGCCGGCGCGAGCCGTCCATGACCGGTCGTTCGAGCGCTTCGGTCGCCAAGGTCGCTTGCTCCCTTCCGTTCGCCGGGCGACCGGGGCCGGATACCGCCGGCCCCGGTCCGCCCGGCCGCCGATCAGATGCCGGCCTGCCGGAGCTGCCGGTTGACGCTTTCGGCGAGCTGGTCGAGGCCTTCGTCGACCGGCACCTGCTTGCCGACCATCTGCTGCAGCATGGAGGCCCACTCGGTCGTCAGGTTGAAGAAGAGGGGCTGCGGCGTGAAGTAGATCTTCGAGCCCGGGGCCGAGGCCTTGTACTGCTCGAGATAGCCCGGATAGCTCTTGGCGATGCGGTCCTGGAAGGCCTGGTCGTCCCAGACCGACTGGCGCACCGGGTTGACGAAGTCCATCTCGCGGGCGCCGAAGAGCGCGTGGTCGGTGCCGGACGCCCACTGCATGAAGAGCCAGGCGGCCTCCTTCTGGGTCGAGAAGCTGCTCATGCCCAGGGACCAGATCCAGACGTTGGGCGTGGGCTCGCTCGCCTCGGGATTGGGCGCGAAGGCGTGGTAGGCGAGGTTGCCGGCCTCGGCATTGCCTTCGCCGTTCATGAAGTAGCCCAGGATGTCGGCGTCGTAGATCATGCCGGAGGCGCCCGCGCCGAGATCGGTGCCGACCTGGTACCAGGTGTAGGTGGCCCAGTCGCGCGGCCCGCTGTCCTGGATCATCTTCACCCAATCGGCGTGGAAGGACTTGGATTCCGGCGTCGCCATGGCGGCCATGAGCTTGCCGTCCTCCATGGTGAAGTCGCGCTGCTTGAAGTTGGTGTAGGCGGAGAGGAAGCCCGGGTGGATGGTGGCCCAGGAGCGCGAGCCGCGCACGCCGACGCCGTACATGCCGTCGACGTCCTTGCTGATCTTGGCCGCCGTCTCCATGAGATCGGCCATGTTCTCGGGCGGGGTCAGGCCCTGGTCGTCGAAAACGCGCTTGTTGTAGGTGATCGAGTTGAGCTCGAAGCCCCAGGGGATCGCCCACTGCTTGGCCCCCTCGCCGCCGAGCTCGGCGCCGGGCACGCCCGACCAGGCGGTCGAGGCGCGCAGGTTCGGCAGGATGTCCTCCCAGTTGTAGTTGGGGTTGGTCAGGGAGGAATCGCCGATGAACTCGTTCATGTCGACGAGCCAGCCGGCCGGGCCGTACTGCCAGGTCTGGTAGGCGCCGGTCATGAAGGCGTCGTAATTGCCGCCGCCCGAGGAGAGCTCGGCCGTGACCTTGTCGAAGTAGACGTCCTCCGGAAAGACGTCGTAGGCGACGTCCATGCCGGACATCGACACGAAGGTGTCGAGATTGGCGATCATGGCGTCGGCATAGGGATGCTTGTTGAGCAGGAGCCTGACGGTCTTGCCCTTGTGCTTCTGCCAGTCGAAGTCCGCCGCCAGCGCCGCGCTCTGCGCCCGGTTCAGGTAGAAGGTGGCGGCACCGGCGCCGATGCCGAGCTGGCCGGCGCGGCGCATGAAGTCGCGACGGCCGAGCTGCCGTCTGACGACGGCGCTGGCGAGATCGTGGATTTTCGAAGACATCCCTCTTCCTCCCTTGGTGGCGAGCGCCCCGGTCAGGACGCCGTTCTGAAGTACATGGCGGGCGAGCCGGCGGCGGCCGTGGCGCGCCGCGGCCGCCCCCGGCCGAGCTCGACCAGCCGCCGCGCGGTCGCCTCGTCGGTGACGAGGCCGGTGACGAGGCGGCTCTGCAGGACGGCGTGGATGGCGCGCGCCTTGCCGCGGCCGCCGGCGATCGCGACCACCTCCTTGCCGCGCATCTCGGCGGGCTCGAGGCCGAGCGCCCGGCCGTTGATCTCGGCCGCGACCGAGCGGCCGTCGGCGGCGAAGAAGTGGCCGAGCACCTCGCCCGCGGCTCCGGCCTTCGCCAGCTCGGCGAACTCGGCGGGCGTGATCATGCCGGTCTGCAGCAGATGCGCGTCGGCGGCGAGCTCGCCGATGCCGACGACGACGAGGTCGGCGAGGCGGGCGAGCGCGAACACGTCCTTGACGCTGCGCTGCGCCAGGAGCACCGCCTTGTCCTCGATGCTGTCGGCGAAGAACGGCACCGGCAGGAAGTAGCTTTCGCCGCCGACCTTCTCGGCGAGGCGGTGGATCACGTCGAAGGGGTTGGCGGCGGCGTTGCGGGTCAGGCTGCCGAGCAGCGAGACGAACTTCAGATCGGCGCGCGGCAGGCGCGGCAGCCGATCGACGACGGCGGCGAGCGTGCGGCCGTGGCCGATGCCGACAATGCCGATCCCGGGACGCTCGAGCGCGCCGAGGAGGTAGCGGGCGCCGGCCGCGGCGAGGGCGTGCAGCGGCAGGTCGCCATCGCCGAGATCGGGTGCCACGCGGCAGAAGGCGAGGCCGTGCTCGCGCGCGATCCGGTCCTCGAGCGCCACGCATTCGGCGGCGGTGCCCTCGACGAAGACGCGCACCAGGCCCTGGCGGTGGGCCGTCGCGATCAGCCGGTTGACCTTGACGCGGGAGACGCCGAGCCGGCCGGCGATGTCCTCCTGGGTGTAGCCGCCGACATAGGAGAGCCAGGCCGCGCGCGTGGCGAGCCCGAGCTCGTCCTGTCCCTTGACCGTTTCCCTCTCCATGAACTTTTTTGCGGCTCTTGAACTTTCTTTCGCCACCTTGCACAAGAAGCGCCGGATCTGTCAAGGGGCGGGCTTTGGGAAAGCGCGACGGATGGGGGGAGGGTGACGGATGGAGCGGCGGTTCTGGCTCGGCACCGGCTGGAAGATGAACAAGACCCGCGCCGAGGCGCGGACCTATGCCGAAACGCTGCGGGCGGCGCCGGGCCTGGAGGGGTTGCCGCTTCGGCTCTTCGTGCTGCCGCCCTTCACGGCCCTCGCCGAGACGGCGGCAGCGCTGGCGGGAGCGCCGGTTCTGGTGGGGGCGCAGAACTGCCACTGGGCCCCTTCCGGCGCCTGGACGGGCGAAATCTCGGCGCCGCAGGTGGCAGAGTGCGGGGCGGCACTGGTCGAGCTCGGCCACAGCGAGCGGCGCGCCCATTTCGGCGAGACCGACGCCACCGTCAACGCCAAGGTGAAGGCGGTGCTCGGGGCCGGCCTGATGGCGCTGGTGTGCGTCGGCGAGACGGCGGAGGAGCGCGCGCTCGATGCCGCGGCCGCGGCCGTGGCGCGGCAGGCGCGGATGGCGCTCTCGGGGCTCGATCCGGCGGCGCTCGACCGGGTCCTTCTGGCCTATGAGCCGGTCTGGGCGATCGGCGAGGGCGGCGAGCCGGCCTCACCCGGCTACGCGAGCGCCATGCACGGTGCCATCAAGAGCGCCATCGAGGATCTCCACGGCCGTTCCGTGCCGGTGCTCTATGGCGGCAGCGTCGATCCGGCCAACGCCGAGGCCCTCGCCCGCGCTCCCGGGATCGACGGCCTCTTCGTCGGCCGCGCCGCCTGGACGGTCGAGGGATTCCTGGATCTCGCCCGGCTGATCGCCCCCCTCGTCGAGGCGCGACCGCCCGTTTCGGATCATGCCGATCGCGGGAGAGCTAAAGGGGTCAGGACTCTTTTAGGGAACCTAAAAGAGTCCTGACCCCTTTAATGCTGCCCGCCAGAAGTCCACGGACTCCTTCAAGGCCGCCACCACCTCGCTGTCGGTGGGCTCGCGCTCGCGGAAGGTGAACTCGAAGACGAGCTCGTTGTCGGTTCCGCCGCCACGTTCGAGGGCCTGGATCAGGCGCTCGGGGACGACGCGGCCTTTGGCGTTGTAGGCGGCGGTGAAGGGGCGGTGGCCGCCCTTGTCCATGGAGCTCTGCTTGATGTGGACGACCGGGCTCACGGTCGCCAGCGCCTCGGCCCAGGCATAGGGGTCGGTGTCGGCGGGGTCGGGGGACGTGACGTCGCCATGGTCGATGTCGGCGTTGATCAGGATCGGCAAAGGCGAGCCCTCGTTGAGGGCGGCGTGGTCACGCTTGCAGGCCTCGATGGTCTGGCCGAACTCGCGGCTGACCGACATGGGCTCCCACAGGAGGCAGGCGAGGCCGCGGCGCTTCGCGTGCTCGGCGAGGCCGTGCCAGTGCTCCCTGGCCTCGGCGAAGCGGGCGGCGCGGCGCTCGGGGTCGCGATCGTCCGCATAGGTCAGGATGCCGATCTGGCTGCCGGTGGCGCTGGCACCCAGATCGGCGGTGATGTCGACGAGCCGCCCGAGCCAGGCCCGCCAATAGGCGCGCACGCCGGGCTCGGGATGGCAGAGGCCGTTGAGCCGCGTGTAGTTGCCGGTGAAGGTGGTGGTGATCCGGGCGCCGCAATCGGCGCAGGCGGCGTTCCAGCGGCGGATCTGCGCCCGGATCACGTCGGCCGGCCAGTCGGGATTCAGGATCTCGGGGGTGAGCTGGATGCGCCTGAGGCCGATCTCCTCGACCACCGTGCGCACCAGCGCCTCGGGCTCGACGATGCGGTTGACGAAGGCGTTGGTGTTGACGCCGAGCGTGAACGGCATGGGGTCAGCTCATCCAGTTGCCGCCGTCGACATTGAGGGTCTGCGCCAGCACGTAGTCGGAATCGCTGGAGGCGAGGAAGACGGCGGCGCCGGCATGGTCCTCGGGCACGCCCATGCGGCCGAAGGGCACTTCCTCACCCACCAGCCGCTTCTTCTCGCCGATGGGCCGGTTCTCGTATTTGGCGAAGAGGCGGTCGACCTCGTCCCACATGGGCGTGTCGACCACGCCGGGGGCGATGCCGTTCACGTTGATCCGGTGCGGGATCAGGCCCTTGGCGGTGCTCTGGGTGATCGAGATGACGGCCGCCTTGGAGGCGCAGTAGGCGGTGACCAGCGATTCGCCGCGGCGGCCCGCCTGGCTCGCCATGTTGATGATCTTGCCGCGCCACTTCGGGTCGGCCGACGCCTGGCCCACCATCTGCCGGGCCACCGCCTGGAGCGTGAAGAAGAGGCCCTTGGTGTTGATGTCGAAATTGCGGTCCCAGTCCTCGCGGGTGACCTCGAAGACAGGCGCCATGTTGAAGATGGCGGCGTTGTTGACGAGGATGTCGATGCGGCCGGCCTTCTCGACCACCATCCTCACCATGGCGTCGATCGAGGCCTGGTCGGTGACGTCGAGCCGGATCGCCAGGGCGTTCCGGCCGATGGCCCCGGCCGTCGCCTCGGCTTCGGCCTCGAGGATGTCGGCGATGACCACCCTCGCCCCCTCCCCCGCATAGGCCTCGGCGATCGCCCGGCCGATGCCGCGGGCACCTCCGGTGATGACGGCAACCCTGTCCTGCAGCTTCAAGGCTCGTACCCCTCGAGAATGACCATGCTCATGACGGCGGCACCGCTGCGGTGCACCTTGGCGGCGACGTAGTCCCTGGAGACGACGAAGCCCTCGGCCGTGGCGTAGTCGGCGAACTCGAGCAGCACGAAGCGGCTGCCCGGAAAGCTTCCCTCGACCACCTCCAAGCGGCCGCCGCGCACGAGGTAGCGGCCGCCGTGCCGCTCGATGGCGGCGGAGGCCGCCTTCTTGTAGTCCTCATAGGCGGCGGGCTCGGTGATCTCCATGGTCGCGAGGACATAGGCGGGCATCGGTCCAATCCTTACCAGATGGTGTAGCCGCCATCGACGACGAGGATGCTGCCGGTCATCAGGCTCGACGCGTCGCTGGCGAGGAAGAGCACGGCCGAGGCGATCTCGTGCGGCTGGCCGAGGCGGTGCATGGGCGTCATCTCGATCCAGGTCGGCAGCCATTCGGGATTCTCGCGCC
This sequence comes from uncultured Geminicoccaceae bacterium, assembly GCA_964402505.1. Lineage (GTDB taxonomy): Bacteria > Pseudomonadota > Alphaproteobacteria > Geminicoccales > Geminicoccaceae > SLRI01. Next base: position 17,773 of record CAYOCP010000033.1, on the reverse strand, counting down.
CGGTCCTGGTCATCTCCGTCTCGATATAGGTCGGTGCCACGGCATTGACCCTGACGCCGCGCGTCGCCCACTCGCCCCCCAGGGATTTGGTCAGCATGTGCACCGCGGCCTTCGAGGCGTTGTAGTGCGACTGCTCCTGCGGCTTGTTGGAGATGATGCCGCTCATCGAGCCGATATTGACGATCGAGCCCCGGCCGGCCTCGAGCATGTGCCGGCCGAAGGCGCGGTTGCACCAGTAGACGCCGTTCAGGTTGATGTCGATCACCTTGCTCCACATCTCGTCGGTGCAGTCCTCGCCCCTGTCGTTGCTGGCGATGCCGGCATTGGCGACGAGGATGTCCACCCGGCCGTGCTCCTTCATGACCTTGTCGGCGAGGGCCGTCACCTGATCGGGCCTGGTGACGTCGAGGGGCTCGAAGGACGCCTCGCAGCCCGCGGCCTCGAGCTCCCGCGCCGCGGCCTTGCCGGTCTCGGGCACGATCTCGGCGAGCACCACCCTGGCCCCGCATTCGGCGAGTGCCCGGGCACTCTCGAGGCCGATGCCGCGGCCGCCGCCGGTGACGACGGCGACGCGGCCGGTCAGGTCGTATTTCTCACGGTACATGGCAGGGCCTCCTCGGGCGGTGGGCGATGGCGAGGGTCGAGCGGGCGGCGGAGCAGCGGCAGGGCGGTGAGCGCCGGCGCATCGCCGGTTCGCGCCGGGCGGAGCGTGATGGTCGTCACGGGCCTACTTCACGGCGCCGAAGGTGAGGCCGCGGACGAGCTGCTTCTGGCTCATCCAGCCGATCACCAGGATGGGGGCGATGGCCATGGTCGAGGCGGCCGAGAGCTTGGCCCAGAACAGGCCCTCGGGCGCGGAGAAGCTGGCGATGAAGGCGGTGAGCGGTGCCGCGTTGGTGGCCGTCAGGTTCAGCGACCAGAAGGCCTCGTTCCAGCAGAGGATGACCGAGAGCAGCGAGGTCGAGGCGATGCCGGGCACCGCCAGCGGCAGGAGGATGTGGCGGATCTCCTGGCCCGTGCCGGCGCCGTCGATGCGCGACGCCTCGAGGATGCTGCCCGGCACCTCTTTGAAGAAGGTGAAGAGCATCCAGACGATGATCGGCAGGTTCATGAGGGCGTAGATGACGATCAGGGCGGTGTGGCTGTCGATCAGGCCCATGTCGCGGCAGAGGAGGTAGATCGGCACGAGGACGCCGACGGGAGGCAGCATCTTGGTGGACAGCATCCAGAGCAGCGTGCCGCGCGTGCGGTGGCTCGGGAAGAAGGCCATGGCGTAGGTCGCCGGGATGGCGATGACCAGCGCCAGGAGGGTGGAGACCACCGAGATGACGACGCTGTTGAGGGCGAAGCGGAAATAGTCCGCGCGCTGGTCCACCGCGACGTAGTTCTCGAGCGTGGGATGGAAGAGGAGGGTCGGTGTGCCGATCGCGTCGACCTCGGTCTTGAAGGATGTGAGGAACATCCAGAAGATCGGAAAGAAGATGAGAAGCGCCACGACCCAGCCGAGGATTCCCACCCAGATCGGCGTTCTGCCCCCCATCCTCAGGCCTCCAGCGTGCGGGCGACGGTGCGCACCAGGAAGATGGCGACGATGTTGGCGAGGATGATGGCGATCACCCCGCCGGCCGAGGCGAAGCCGATGTCGAACTCCAGAAGCGCCTTGATGTAGATGAAGTAGGCGAGGTTGGTGGTGGCGAGGCCGGGCCCGCCCGAGGTGGTGACGAAGATCTCGGCGAAGATGGTCAGGAAGAAGATCGTCTCGATCATGATGACGACGCTGATCGCCCGCCGGAGATGCGGCACGATGATGTAGAAGAAGAAGGCGATCGGCCCGGCGCCGTCGATGCGCGCCGCCTCCTTCTGCTCGTCGTCGAGCGACTGGATGGCGGTGAGGAGGATGAGGAAGGCGAACGGCACCCATTGCCAGGCGACGATGAGGACGATCGAGGTGAGCGGGATGTCCGTGAACCAGTCGATGGGCTGGAGGCCGATGCTTTTCGCGAGAAAGGCCGTGAACCCGTTGACCGGGTGCATCAGGAGGTTCTTCCAGATGAGCGCGCTCACGGTCGGCATGACGAAGAAGGGGGCGATGACCAGCACGCGGCAGACGCCGTTGCCCCAGAAGGGCTGGTCGTAGAGCACGGCGAGCAGCGTGCCGAGGACGACGGTGAGCACCAGCACCCAGCCGACGAGGAGGAGCGTGTTGAGCATCGCCGTCAGGAGTGCCGGGTCCTCGAGCAGGAACCGGTAGTTCTGGACCCCGGCGAAGCCCTTGATCATCGGGTTCAGCAGGTTGTAGCGCTGGAAGCTGAACCAGAGCGTCATGACCAGAGGCACGATCATCCAGAGCAGAAGGACGATCACCGATGGCGCCACGAGGGCCATGGTCCGTGGGCGACTCGCACCTGCAGGCTTCATGACCGGGCGGCCCGCCTCATTCCTGGTTGAGGATGCGCGCGACGCTGGGCTCTCCCCGACGGGTCCGCGGCCGCGCCGCCGGGGAGAGCGCCTTTCGCGTCCTAGTAGTAGCCGGCCTGCTGCATGGTCCGCTCGGTGGCGGCCTGCGACGTCTCGAGCGCCTGCTCGACGCTCATCTGGCCGGTGAGGGCGGCGGCGATGTTCTGGCCGACGGCCGTGCCGATGCCCTGGAACTCGGGGATGCCGACATACTGGATGCCGGTATAGGGCACCTCGATCGCGGTGGCGTCCGATGGATCGGCGGCCTCCATCGCCTCCTCGACGAAGCCGGCGAAGGGTGCGGCGTCGAGATAGTCCTGGATCTCGTAAGTGCTCTTGCGCGTGCCCGGAGGTGCCGAGATCCAGCCCTCGGTCTCGCCGACCAGCCGCACGTAGTCCTTGGACGTCGCCCATTTCAGGAACGACTTGGCGGCGTCCTGCTTGCCGGAGGAGGCGGGGATGCCGAGCGCCCAGGACCAGAACCAGCCCGCCCCCTTGTCGGTGACCTGCTTGGGCGCCAGGGTGAAGGAGGTCTTGTCGGCGACCTTGCTCTCGTTCGGGTTGTAGATGAAGCCGGCGGCCGAGGTGGCGTCGACCCAGAGCGCGCAATTGCCGGAAGCGAAGAGGGCGCGGTTCTCGTTGTGGCCGTTGGAGGCCGCACCGGGCGGGCCGTACTCGTTCAGGAGCTTCACGTATTCGGTGACGGCGTTCTTCCAGGGCTCCGTGGTCAGGAGCGGGTGCCAGTCCATGTCGAACCAGCCGCCGCCGTAGACGTTCACCATGGTCGTCACGAAGGCCATGTTCTCGCCCCAGCCGGGCTTGCCGCGCAGGCAGATGCCGTAGAGCTCGTTCGCGGGATCGTGGAGCTTGGCGGCGTATTCCTCGATCTGGTCGTAGGTCGGCTGGTCAGGCATCTCGATCCCGGCCTCGTCGAAGAGGTCCTTGCGATAGAAGGTGAAGGAGCTCTCGGCGTAGAACGGCACGGCGTAGAGCGTGCCGTCGTTGCTCAGCCCGGCGCGGACGGATTCGAAGATGTCGTCGTAGTCGTAGTCGTCGCCGAGGTCGTCGACCGGCACCAGCCAGTCCTGGGCACCCCAGATCGGGGCCTCGTAGGAGCCGATGGTGATGATGTCGAACTGGCCGCCGCCCGTGGCGATGTCGGTGGTCACGCGCTGGCGCAGCACGTTCTCCTCGAGCACCACCCATTCGAGCTTGTTGCCGGTCTCCTCCTCCCACTTCGAGGACAGCTTCTGCATGATGATCATGTCGGAGTTGTTGACCGTGGCGATGGTCAAGGTCTCGGCCGAGGCGAGCGAGGTGCCGCCGAGAAGTGCCGCCGCGAAACCGGCGATGACGAGCGTGCGCCGCATGAGGTTCTCTCCCTAATCGCTGGACGGGCTGCCGCCCGACACGGACGCAACTGTTCCGCGTCCCGCCGCCGGGAGTCAAGTGTGGCCGATGGCGTCAGGGCCGGACCCGCTCGCCGGGACGGAGGTGGAAGAGCACGTCGTCGCCCATCGCGATCGCCGGACCCCGGAGGCGGAGCGCCTGCTCCATCCTCTGGATCGGCGGCCGGACGAGGCCGGGCCGGCCGGGGCCGATCACGACCGGGGCAATGCAGATCTCGAGCAGGTCGAGGCAGCCGGCCTCGAGGAAGCGCGAGACGGTGCGGCCGCCGCCCTCGACGAAGACGCGGCCGAGACCGCGCGCGCGGAGCGCCTTCAGCACCGCCTCGGGCCGCACGCCCTCGGCGTCGGCCGCCACGCCCAGGACCTCGGCCCGGCCGAGACGCTGCCGGTCCAGCGCCGCCTCGGCGCAGATCACCAGGGTCGGCGGGCCCGATTGGAAGAGGCCGAGCCGGTCGCCGAGGCCGAGCCGGCTGTCGATCACGACGCGCACCGGCGAGGGCCCCTCGACCAGCCGCGTGGTCAGGCGCGGATCGTCGATAGCGGCCGTTCCGGCGCCGACGAGGACGGCGTCGGCCAGGGCGCGGAGGCGGTGCAGATGGCGGATGTTGGCGGGCCCTGTGACGTTCGCCGAGTGGCCCGAGGCGGTCGCGATCCGGCCGTCGAGGCTCTGGCCCAGATGGCCGAGCACGACCTCTTCGGGGGCGGCGAAATCGAGATAGGCCCGGGCGAGCGGATCGTTCGCCGCCCCGTCGGGCAGGGCGCGCTCATGGAGGAGCCGCGGCCAGTAGCTCTCTGGATCGAGGCTCAAGAGGGCGCGTCCAGCCGCCGGGCGTAGATGTCGCCCGAGAAGTCCTCCCCGGCCCGGCCGTCGAGCCAGGCGTCGAGCGCGGCGCGCGGCACGAAGTCCGGCCATTCGAGCAGGAGGCTCTCGCCGATCGAGAGATTCCAGGTCCAGGAGCCGATCGCCTCGAGCCGGTCGAGGCAGCGCGCGGCGCTCGCCCGCCGCCCCGCCAGGAACTCGAGCGAGACGAGGCGGGGTGCGCGGCCGAGCCCGGCGAGCGCCGCCTCCTCGAGCCCCTCGATGTCGAGCTTGAGGAAGTCCGGCAGCCCGTGCCGGTCGATCAGCGCGTCGAGCGTGGTGGCCGGCACCTCCACACTTTCCCCCCAGCGCACGGCGCGAAAGGACGGGATCGCCGTCGCGGCCTCGATGAAGTCTCTCGAGGCCGTGGTGACCGTGGGCGTGGCCCGGCTCAGGTGGAGCGCCACCGTTCCGGCGGAGGCGGCGATCGCCACCTCCTCGAGCACGACGCCGGGCTGCCGGGCCAGGAGATGGCGGAGGAACCGGGCGAGATCGGGTTGCGGCTCGACCGCCACCACCCGGGTACCGAGCCTGGCGAAGGCGAGGCTGCGATTGCCGACATGGGCGCCGATGTCGAAGCAGAGATCGCCCGGCCGGACGAACTGGCGGTAGAAGCGGGCGAGCCGGCCGACGCTGCCGGGCGGCCAGTAATACATGGCCAGCGAGCGGGCGAGGCCCCGGAGGCGAAGGGCGGTCGCGGCCAGCGCCGTCAGCCCCGGCGGCTCGGGCATGTCGTCGGAAAGGCAGCCGAAGGCGACAGTGGTGGCAGCGGCATCGGATCATCCGGCGGAAGCACGTCCTTGGCTAACCTACAGCTTTGCCGGGCTTCGTGAACAGCCCCGGCGGCACCGTCGCGGCCGCCGAAGGCGTCCACCCGCCGGCTTCATCCACGTTGTCCACAGGCTGTGCGCGAATCCTGGCGGATCCCGGGCCGGTGGTCGATCGAGGCGCATCTTCGGCCTGGATCCGCGAAGCACCGCCCAGTGCGGGCAGAGCCGCAGGCAGTCGGCGCACGGCTGGAGAGTGTCTTTATTTTCAGGTGGCTAAGTGCGGGCACAATGACCGGGAGGGGATGGGCGAGGGCGGATGACGGAATTCAACCGCGGTTGCCGTGCGGGCAGCAGAGCGGAAGGTTGCCATTCGAACGCTTATCCACATTGGCGGGGATAGGCCTGTTCACCGGGATGTGGATGCCCTGTCGACGAACCGCCATTCCGCTTGCGCATCAGGAGGATGGGCCGGCACAAGCGGCGGTCGGGGCAAAATCACGTCTGGCGTGCATTACCTGAGCTCGACTTCAATCCATTCACCCCTGCCCCGCCGGCGCCGGTCGCGGTTCCCGGAGCGACCTGCTAGAGAGCCTCCGGCCGCCGCTCGTCCAGGGCCTGTCCGGCCGCATCGATGGAGCAGCGCGTGGCCGACGACGGCAAGGGGTCCTTGAGGGGCATCGCCTTCATGGTGGTGACCATGTTCACCTTCGCGTCCCAGGACGCGATCACCAAGCTCCTCGCCCAGGACCTCGCCGTGGCGCAGATCGTCATGGTCCGCTACTGGGTCTTCGCGCTCTTCGCGACCCTCCTGATCGGCCGCCAGCGCGGCGGCATCGGGCGGGCGGTGCGCGCCCGCCGTCCCTGGCTGCAGGCCACCCGGGCCGCGATCTTCGTCATCGAGGTCGGCATGTTCGCCTGGGTCGTGGCGCACATGCCGCTCAGCACCGCCCAGGCGATCTTCGCCGGCTGCCCGCTTCTGGTCACGGCGCTCTCGCCCCTCGTCCTCGGCGAGCGGGTCGGTCGCCTGCGCTGGCTCGCCGTCAGCGCCGGCTTCATCGGCGTCGTCATCATTCTCCGGCCCGGCGGCGGCGATTTCTTTCCGGTCGGTCTCGTCGCCATCCTCGGCACGATCATGTTCGCGGTCTACAGCCTCCTGACCCGGCTGCTCTCACAGGAGGACCGTTTCGAGACCAACTACGGCTACGTCGCCTGGATCGGCTGCGTCATGGCCTCGGCGGTCGGACCCTTCCTCTGGCAGAACCCGTCGCCCGGCCAGATCCTGGGCCTTCTGGTCATTTCCTGCACCGGCGTCGTCGGGCACATGCTGCTGATGAAGGCTTACGAGATCGCACCGGCGAGCGTGCTGCAGCCGTTCAGCTACACGCAGCTCGTCTGGGGCATCTTCATCGGCATCCTGGTGTTCGGCGAGTATCCCGATCTGCCGATGCTGCTCGGCGCCGGCATCGTCGTGGTCGCCGGCATCATCGCCATGCGCGATCGCTGAGATCCCTACAGGCGAGACCGCGGCATCCATCGGGCCATGGCCGCGTCGACAAAACCCTGTCGACTGCGGCCTGTTGACCGGTTTTCCCAAGCTCCGCGGAAGTTGTAGGGTGGGTCGAGGACCTCGGGAGTCGTGAGGATGGACTACGAGACGATCTTCAGCGCCGCCATCGCCAGGATACGCGACGAGGGGCGCTACCGGACCTTCGCCGACCTCGCCCGCCGCGTCGGCCACTATCCGGTGGCGGATCACCGCTGCCCCGACCAGGGCCGGCGCGAGGTCACGATCTGGTGCTCGAACGACTATCTCGGCATGGGCCAGCACCCGGTGGTCCTCGAGGCCGCCGAGCGGGCGCTTCGGGAGTACGGCGCCGGTGCCGGCGGCACCCGCAACATCTCCGGGACGACGCATCTGCACGTGATGCTGGAGCGGGAGCTCGCGGCGCTGCACGGCAAGGAGGCGGCGCTCGTCATGACCTCGGGCTTCGTCGCCAACGAGGCGGCGATCTCGACCCTTGCCCGGCTCCTGCCCGACTGCGCCATCTTCTCGGACGAGCTGAACCACGCCTCGATGATCGCGGGGGTGCGCTCGAGTGGCTGCGAGAAGCGGGTCTTTCGCCACAACGATCTCGACCACCTCGAGACCCTGCTCGCAGCCGAGCCGGCGGACCGCGCCAAGCTCGTGATTTTCGAGAGCGTCTACTCGATGGACGGCGATTTCGGGCCGATCCAGGCGATCTGCGACCTCGCCGAGCGGTACGGGGCCATGACCTATCTCGACGAGGTGCACGCGGTCGGCATGTACGGCGCCACCGGTGCGGGCGTTGCCGAGCGCGATCGGGCCCTCGGGCGGATCGACGTGGTGCAGGGCACGCTCGCCAAGGCCTATGGCTGCATGGGCGGCTATGTCGCGGCCTCCGCCAGCGTGATCGACGCGATCCGCAGCTTCGCCCCCGGCTTCATCTTCACGACCTCGCTGGCGCCCGCGGTGGTCGGTGGCGCCCTCGCCTCGGTGCGCTACCTGCGCCAGTCCGACCGGGAGCGCGCCGCCCAGCAGGAGCGTGCCGCGACCCTCAAGCGTCGCCTCGCCGAAGCGGGCCTGCCGGTCATGGCGAGCCCGTCGCACATCGTGCCGGTTCTCGTCGGCGATCCGGTCCGCTGCAAGGCCGCGACCGATCTCCTGCTCGAGCGCCACGCCATCTACATCCAGCCGATCAACTATCCGACCGTGCCGAAGGGCACCGAACGGCTCCGCCTGACCCCCGGCCCCCTGCACGACGACGCGGCCATGGATCGCCTGATCGAGGCGCTGGTGGACGTCTGCGGCCGGCTGACCATCCCGCGCGCCGCCTGAGCGCCGGCCATCGCTGGCCGCTTCCGCCGCCCGCGGGTCCTTATCCCGGCTGTCGAGGACGGTTCATGAAGCGCCGACGCCGGCAACGGAGCGGGACGCAGCATTGCGACGGACCGGCGGTCGCGGCAATATGGGCTGCGCCGCCTCCAGGGAGGCTGACTTGGGTTCCTGCCGGACAGACCATGTCGAGTGAACTGCCGGAACGTTCCGCGGAGCAGCTCGTCCGATTTGCCGAAGCTGTCGTCGGTGCCCTGGCGGCGCCGGTAGTCGTCATCGACCGCACGTTGAGGGTGCTTGCGGTGAGCGTGGGGTTCACCCGGCTGCTGGCCGATCCGACGCCTCCGCAGGGTCGCCAACTTCTGCAACTCGACAATGGCCGCTGGGACACGCCGCAACTCCGGTGCGCGATGGAAGACGTGCTGGCGCAGCAGCTCGCCTTCAATGATATCGCCGTCACCGACAGCAGTGGCCGTGCCTGGTACCTGAGCGGCAGGGTGTTGCAGACAGGCGTCCATGCCGAACTCATCTGGCTGTCCTTCGAGCAGGCCGAGATCGCCGATCGTACGGCTGCCCAACTGGAAGCCGAAGAAGAAAACGAAGGCGAAAGCCTGGCGACCGAGATACTTGCAACCCTTCGCGAGCCGATGCTGGTGCTCGATCTGGAGCACCGGGTGAAGATGGCGAACGTCGCCTTCTATCGCCTGTTTAGAGTGCCGCGCGAGGATGTCGTCGGGCGACGGCTGAGGGAGCTCGGGAACGGGCAGTGGGACATACCCGCGCTGCACGAGCAGCTCGAGACGGTCCTCCGCCGGGAGCACGCTTTCGAGGACTTCGAGGTCGAGCACGAGTTCCAGGAGATCGGCCGGCGGACGATGTTGCTCAATGCGCGGCGGATCGATCATTTGCGCCTGGTGCTCCTGGCAATCGAGGACGTCACCGAGAGTCGTCGGCTGGCGCGGCAGCAGAGGATCGTGAATGCCGAGCTTGCGCATCGCCTCAAGAACATCCTGGCTGTCATCCAGTCGATGACGAATCAGACGAGAGCCGCTTCGGTCGAGGATTTCCGCTCGGCCCTCCTCGGCCGCGTGAAGGCCCTCGCCGTGGCGCACGGAGTCCTCATCGAGGCGCAATGGCAGGAAACCGACCTTCGCACCCTGATTGCTCAGCTGCTCGTGCCGCATAGGGGTGAGGGCGAGGGCGATCGGGTGACCGTGAACGGCCCGCCAGTCGCGCTTTCACCCGACCAAGCCACGTCATTCGCGCTCATCGTCCACGAGCTGGCGACGAATGCGACGAAATATGGCGCGCTCTCCGTCTCCTCGGGCCACGTCGCCGTCAGTTGGAACGTTCGGTCGGGCCGCCTCCGCTTCGACTGGATCGAAAGCGGCGGGCCGCATGTGGCCGGCGCTCCGGGCAAAGGCTTCGGCACGACACTGATAGAGAGAACCGCATCCTTTCAATTCGCGGGGACGGCGAATCTGGGCTTCGAGCCCACTGGCTTGCGATGTCAGCTGGAGCTCCTTCTTACTCCCTGATGGATCAGGACTTGCGACAATGCGCGCCTTTTCTGGTGCTTATCGTCGAGGACGAGGTGCTCGTCGCGATGGATATGGAGGAGCGTGTTCAGTCGCTGGGCTATGCGGTGCTGGGCCCGGCTCCGAGCGTGGCGGCGGCCGGGTCGCTATTGGACCTCGAGACGCCTGGGGCTGCCCTGCTCGATGTGGAGCTTCGGGGAGAACGGGTGAGCCCGATCGCCGAGCGCCTGCGGCAACTGGGGATCCCTTTCGCGCTCGTGACCGGCTACGCCCGTCTCCCGCTTGACGATCCCGCACTGGTCGGCGCGCCCCGGCTGAGCAAGCCGGTGGCCGAATCCGAGCTCGCGTCCATGCTCCGGAAGTTGCTGCGCCGGGAAGGGCTGCATGAGGACGAGGGCGGACGATCATGATCGCCCGCGGTCCGGTCATGGCGCCTCCGTGCGCTGCCGGGAGCCTGTCCGGGCAAGGGACGGGCACTTGGCTCCCCCGGGGAACCGGAAGCGCGGCCCGGAGGTTGATGGGGTCTCTCTTTTCCCGTTGAGGGGGAACGATCCATGCGACAGACGATGTGGCGGGAGTCCATTCAGCTGCCGACGGGTGCCATCCTCGCCACCCTCGTGGTCGGGGCGGCGCTGGCGCTCGCCGGGTGCGGCGAGAGCACCGGCGACCGGGCGATGAGCGGCGGTGCGATCGGCGCCGGTGTCGGGGCCGCGGCTGGCGCCGTGACCGGAAGCAGCGTGCTCGGCGGTGCGCTCCTGGGCGGTGCCGCGGGTGCCGCCACCGGTGCCGCCACCGACGAGGACACGATCGACCTCGGCAAGCCGGTCTGGAAGTAGGGCGGACGCCACGCCGCCGACATGGAGGTTGCCAGGGCGGCCGGTTCCGCGCATCAGTCGGTCCGGCACGGAGCTTCTGGAGGAAATCCCATGTCGGTTCGGGCGAACGAGCGGGTGGCCTGGTTCAACGGCGAGTTCATGCCGGAATCGCAGGTGCGCATACCCTTTCGCGATTCGAGCTGGATCTACGGCGACGGCTGCTTCGATCTCACCCGGACCTTCGGTCACCGGCTGTTCAAGGTGAAGGAGCACGTCGATCGGCTGTACCGCTCGCTGAAATATTTGCGCATCGATCCGGGCTTCGGGCCGGCGCGCATGTGCGAACTCACCGAGGATCTCTTCGAGCGCAACCGTCATCTGCTCGGCCCCGATGACGACTACTGGGTCGGCCAGCGCATCAGCCGGGGGGTCAAGGTGGTCGAGGGCGACAATATCGACCATCACGGTCCCAACATCGTGCTCGAGTGCAATCCCCTGCCGCTCGCCAAGCGTGCCAAGCTCTTCAGGCACGGCATTCGCGTGGTCGTGCCCTCGCATCGCCGCATCCCGCCGGATTCGCTGACGCCACGCGCCAAGACCCACAACTACCTGAACCTGATCGTGGCGGATCAGGAGGTGCAGAGCATCGATCCCGAGGCCTGGGCCGTGCTGCTCGACATGAACGGCAATCTCTGCGAGGGCCTGGGCTCGAACATCTTCGTCGTCCGCGACGGCGAGATCCTGACGCCGCGCGAGAAGTTCGTCCTGCCGGGCGTCAGCCGCCAGACCGCCATCGACCTCGCCAGAGCCGAGGGCCTGACCTTGCGCGAGGCGGATATCGACCTCTACGACGCCTACAACGCCGAGGAGGCCTTCCTCACCTCGACCTCGCTCTGCATCTGCCCGATCGTCAAGGTGAACGGCCAGGCCATCGGCCCGAAGGGCCAGATTTGGGGTCCGGTCGCGACCCGGATCGCCAGGGCCTACGAGCGGCTGGTCGATCACGATTTCGTCGGCCAGTATCTCAAGCACTATGTCGAGGGTGCCGAGGCCCGCGCCTTCTGAGCCGGGCGATTTTCGCGGCGGGCATGAGCGTCTCGCTCGCCTCCGTTCTCGCCGGCTCGCTGGCGATGGCGACAGCCGGCGTGCTGCGCGGCTTCACCGGCTTCGGCACGGCTCTGGCCGGCGTGCCGCTTCTGAGCCTCGTCTTCGCCCCCGGTCTCGCCGTGCCGACCATCATGGCGCTGCAGATCGTGGCCGGGCTGCAGAACCTTCATGCCGACAACCGGCACATCGAGTGGCGCACGCTGCTCCGCCTCCTGCCCGGTGCGGTGCTCGGCATCGTGCCGGGCATGGGGCTCCTGCTCTGGCTCCGGGCGGACACGGCGCGGCTCGCCATCGGCCTGATCGTCGTCCTCACCGTGCTTCTTCTGCAGCGGGGATGGCATCTTCGGCGGCTGCCCGGCTTTTTGGGCCTTCTCGGCCTCGGCGGCCTGTCCGGCGTGCTCAACGGCCTCGCCGCCATGGCGGGGCCGTCGATCATCGCCCTCTTCTTCGCGCTCCGCCGGCCGCCCGAGGTGACCCGCGCCTCGCTCGCCGCCTTTTTTCTCTGCAACGGCACGCTCGGCCTCGCGCTGGCGCTGGCGCAGGGCCTGATCGTCCCGGGCGAGCTCTGGCTCGCGGTCCTGCTCTGCCCCGCCATGATCCTCGGCACGACCCTGGGCGGACGGCTCTTCACCGGCGATCTGCGCCGGCATTACCGCGTGGTCGGTCTCCTGGCGCTTCTCGCCGTCGGCCTCGCCGCCGCCGGCCGGGGCGCGCTCGGCCTCTGGCTCGGCTGAGCGCCGGCTTTCAGGCGGCGCCGCGCCGCGGCAGGTCGGGCAGGCGCATGAGATGGCCGCTGCGCCTTGCCTTGGTCTCGAGGTAGAAGCGGTTGTGGCAATTGGCGGCGAAGCTGTGCTCGACCCGCTCGACGACCTCGATGCCGCGCTCGGCGAGCTGGGCCACCTTGTCCGGGTTGTTGGTCAGGAGCCGCACCGCGTCGAACCCGAGGGCGCGCAGCATGGTGGCGGCGGCGATGAAGTCGCGCTCGTCCGGCTCGAAGCCCAGATGCGTGTTGGCGTCCACCGTGTCGACACCGGAATCCTGCAGCCGGTAGGCGCGCAGCTTGTTGACGAGGCCGATGCCCCGGCCCTCCTGCGCCAGATAGAGGAGGACGCCGCCGCCGGCCTCGTCCATCCGCCGGATGGCGCCCTTGAGCTGCTCGCCGCAGTCGCAGCGCAAGGAGCCGAAGAGGTCGCCCGTGAAGCATTCCGAATGCAGCCGGCAGAGCGGGGCCGCCTGGCGCTCGGGCCGGCCGATCAGGATGGCGTGATGCTGAGGTCCGCCGAGGCTCGAGCGAAACGCGATGAAGCGCGCGTCGGCGGCGTCCAGAAGCGGCACCCGGGCCTCGGTGATCCGCTCGACGCTGCGGGCGACCGCGGTGCGATAGGCCATGATGGCCGTCGCGTCGAGCTCGAGCCCAGAGGGCTCGCCATCGGCGAGCACGACGCAGGCCGGCAGCAGGCTCGCGATCTTGCAGAGCTCGACGGCGGCCGTCTCGACCGGCGAGGCGGCGCGGGACGGCATGGTCTCGAGCGTCGCCAGGAGCCGGGTCGGATCGACGAGGGCCCGGACCTGCTCGACGCCGCCACCGGGGCCCGGCTCGACCCGCACCGCGGCCGGGCCCGAGGTCGCGATCCCGAGTGCCGCGGCCCGTCGCGCGCTGAGCAGGATCGCCGCCCCACCCCGGGCGAGCGACGCCGCGAGGTCCCGATCGCCGACGCTCTCGAGCGCCTTGACGACAACGGCACCCGAGGGTGCAACGACCCGGCAGGCCATGCCGCCACGCAAGAATCGCTCGGCGGCCGCGACCTTGATGAAATCCTGCGTTTCAGGCTCAACCATTTCCGACATCGGCGCCTCTCGATGGACTGCCCTCTATACGATGCGTTCTCCTGCACCGATCAACGCTGCTCCGCCCGAAGGGCGCCGACGCCGACGACGCATCCTGAAGTTAAGCCGGATGCAAGTTTTTGCCAGTAGGTTACGGCCGTGTCACGCTCGGCCGGCGAATGGGTCGCAAGCGCCGGACGGCCCTTCCGCGAAGGCGAACGGGAGCGGATGTGAAGCTCGAAGCCGAGGCATACTGGGCGACCGGCCCGGGTGAAGGAGCGATCCGCTCCCAGGAGCTCGCGGCCCCGGGTCCGGGCGAGGTGCTGGTCCTGACGCGCTGGTCGGCGATCAGCCGCGGCACCGAGGCCCTGGTCGCCATGGGCCGCGTGCCGCAATCGCAAGCCCTGGCGATGCGCTGTCCCTTCCAGGAGGGCAGCTTCCCCTTCCCGGTCAAGTACGGCTATTGCAGCGTCGGCAGCGTGCGCCAGGGGCCGAAGGCGCTCCTGGGCCGGACCGTCTTCTGCCTCCATCCGCACCAGACCCGCTATGTCGTGCCGGCGAGCGCGGTGCACCTCCTCCCCGAGGGCCTGCCGCCGGAGCGGGCCGTGCTCGCCGCGAACATGGAAACGGCGCTGAACGTGGTCTGGGATGCGGCCCTCCTGCCGGGCGAGCGGATCGTGGTCATGGGAGCCGGTGTGGTCGGCTGCCTGATCGCGAGGCTGGCCAGAGCGTTGCCGGGTGCGGAGGTGACGCTCATCGACATCGACCCCGCCAAGGCCGAGATCGCGGCGGCGCTCGGACTGCCCTTCCGCCCGGATACGGACGGGCTCCCCGCCGCCGACTGCGTCGTCAACGCCTCGGGTGCCGGCGCGGCGCTCGGCGCCGGGCTCGCCATCGCCGGCCCGGAGGCGCGCATCGTCGAGGCGAGCTGGCACGGCGATGCCAGCGTCGCCCTGCCGCTCGGCGAGGCCTTCCACTCGCGGCGGCTGCGCCTCTCGAGCTCCCAGGTCGGCAACGTGGCAGCGGCCGTGCGGCCGCGCTTCGACCACCGCCGGCGGCTGGCCAAGGCCCTGGAGCTGCTGGCCGCCGATCCGGCTCTCGATGCCCTCGTCACCGGCGAGAGCCCCTTCACCGACCTGCCGGCGCTCATGCCGGCGCTTGCCCGAAGCGGGTCCGGCGTGCTTTGCCACCGCCTGACCTACGAGGCAGGGGAGGAGCGAGCATGTACAGGGTCCGGGTGCGCGACAGGATGATGATCGCGCACAGCTTCAAGGGCGAGGTCTTCGGCCCGGCGCAGCAGTTGCACGGTGCCACCTTCGTCGTCGACGTCGAGTTCAGCCGCAAGGAGCTCAACGCGGACAATATCGTGGTCGATATCGGCCGGGCGCTCGCCGAGCTCGAGTCCGTGCTGGCCGGGCTGAACTACCGCAATCTCGACGAGATCGAGGCCTTCGGCGGCCGGAACACGACGACCGAGTTCCTGGCCCGGCACATCTTCGAGCGGATGCGGGAGGCGATCGAAGGGGGCCGGCTCGGACCCGGCAGCGAGGCGCTTTTCGGCCTCAGGGTCGAGCTCGCCGAGAGCGACGTCGCCTGGGCGAGCTTCGAGGCACCGCTTTGAGCGGCGGCTTCAGATGGCCCGGCCATCCAGGAGTCGGAGCCAGCCGCGGGCGATGCGATAGGCGGTCCAGAGCCAGAGCAGGCCGAGCACCAGGTAGCCGACCAGGATGAAGAGCAGGATGAAGCCGATGATGCCGATCACCAGCGCCACCCAGAAGGTGGTGATGCCCCAGTCGAGATGGCTGCGGTAGACCGGCGCCGCATCGCCGCGGCCGATATAGGCGACGACGACGCCGGCGAGCATCGGCAGCGCCGTGAAGAGCGCCACCGCATAGAGCGCGTACATGAGATGCGCCGCCGCCCGCCCGGGTGCGGCCTCCCCTTCGATCCGACCCGCCATCGTTCCTCCGTTGGTGTCTGGCCCGCCGCTGTCCGGTCCGTCCGTGTCCGGCCCGTCCACCTGCGCTTGCCGACCGCTGGTTAGCACGGATGGCGCCGATCGCCGACACCACCCTCGCCTTCGCCGTGCCGGGCGGCTTCGACCGGTTGACCGGCGGCACGATCTACGACCGGCGGGTGGCGCTGGGCCTCGAGGCGCTGGGGTGGCGTGTCCAGCGGATCGCCCTGCCCGCGAGCTTTCCCGACCCCGATCCGGCCGCCCTTGCGGCGACGCGCGCCCTCCTGCTGGCGCTGCCCTCCGGGAGCCGCCTCGTCGTCGACGGTCTCGCCCTGGGTGTGCTGCCCGATCTCGCGGCCGAGCTCGCCTCGCGTCTCGAGCTGATCGCCCTCGTGCATCATCCCCTGGCCTTGGAGACCGGGCTGGGACCCGAGGCCGCCGAAAGGCTGAAGGCGAGCGAGCGCGCGGCGCTGGCCCGTTGCCGTCGGGTGATCTGCACGTCGAGGACGACGCGGCTCGCCCTCGTCGAGGATTTCGACGTGCCGGTAGCGCGGATCGCCGTGGCCCCGCCCGGCACCGACCCCCGGCCGCTGGCACGGGGCTCGGGCGGCCCGGGGCTGCACATCCTGAATGTCGGCGGCGTCATCCCGCGCAAGGGCCAGCGCACCCTGGTCGCGGCGCTCGCCGGGCTCGGGGATCGACCGATCCGCGCCACCATCGCCGGCAGCCTCGAGCGCGATCCCGCGACCGCCCGAAGCCTCGCCGCGCTGATCGACGAGACGGGCCAGAGCGCTCGCATCCACCTCGCGGGCGAGCTCGATGGAGGGGGTCTCGAGGCGGCGCTCGACGCCTGCGACCTCTTCGTCTCGACCGCCCTTTACGAAGGCTACGGCATGGCGCTCGGCGAGGCGCTGGCGGCCGGCATCCCGGCGCTCGTCGCGCGGGGCGGGGCCGTCGTCGAGGCCGTGCCCGAGAGTGCCGCCCTCTTCTTCGAGCCGGGCGATGCGGGGGAGCTCGGCCGGATGATCGAGGCCCTGGCCCTGGACCCGATCGCCCTCGAGCGGCTGCGCGACGGCGCGCGGCGGGCGCGCGGGCGCCTGCCCGACTGGGGGAACACCGCGCGCCAGGTGGCTGAGGCGCTGGCCGGCGAGCCCGACCGTTGAGCGGCTTCGCGGCGGACTGGCTGGCGCTGCGCGAGGCTCACGATCATGCGGCGCGCGCGCCCGAGCTCGGCCGCAGGCTCGCCGCCTGGGCCGCCGTCCGGACAGGGCTCGGGGTCGTCGACCTCGGCAGCGGCACCGGCAGCAACCTGCGCGCCCTTGCCGGAGCCCTGCCCTGCTCCCAGACCTGGACCCTGGTCGAGCGCGATCCGGCACTGATCGCTGCCGGCACGCCTGCGCTCGCCCGGCTGCCGGCCGGCGTGACGGCGCGCTATGCGGGTCTCGACCTCGCCCGCGATCTCGCGCTCGCCGTTCCCGAGGGCACGGACCTCGTCACCGCCTCGGCGTTTCTCGATCTGGTGAGCGCCCCCTGGCTCGATGAGCTGGTCGCCCTCGTCGCCGAGCGCCGGGTAGCGCTTCATGTCGTCCTGACCTGCACGAACGACCGTCGCTGGCAGCCGGGCCTCGACCTCGACCGTGAGGTGAAGCTTCTGTTCGATGCCCACCAGCGCACCGACAAGGGCTTCGGCCCGGCTTTGGGCCCGAGCGCCGTCGCGGCGCTGGAGGCGCTACTGCGCCCCGCCGGGGGCGAGCTCCGCGTCGCCGCCAGCGACTGGCGGCTCGGCCATGCCGACCAGGCGATCCAGCTGGCCCTGCTCGAGGGCTACGCCCGGGCCGCGGCCGAGATCGCCCCGGGCCAGGCCGCCGGGATCGCCGACTGGCGGACGCAGCGCGCAAGGCGGATCGAGGCCGGGCGATCGGAGCACCGCGTCGGCCACAAGGACGTCCTCTGGCTGCCCGGTTGATCGAGAACCGCTCGGCCCAGGGCCGCAGCTCGATCTCCCAGGCCCGGGCGCTGCACGAGAATTCAATGGGGTCTGGACTCTTTAGGTCAACTTTTCCTATCGACACGCTGCATCCATGGACAAGCCGGACCGCGTGTTGGCGTGGTTCAGCAAGGTGGTGGAGCGCGCCACATGCATCGGCGCAGGCTGCGCGTGGCGCAGCGCAGGGCGGCGT
>CAYOCP010000032.1:0-47161 GCA_964402505.1 uncultured Geminicoccaceae bacterium | reverse complement strand
GCGCCGAAGATGAAGATGCAGGCCATCACGTAGAAGAAGAAGAGGGTGAGGATGACGCCGCCGAGGCTGCCGTAGATCAGGCTGTAGCGGCCGAAGCTCGAGAGATAGCTCGAATAGAGCTTGGTGGCGCCGAGCCAGAAGGTCACCGAGACCAGCGTGCCAGGCAGGACGTCGAGCATCGTCAGCCGGCGGTTCGGCAGGAAGAGATAGAGACAGAAGGTGAGCAGCAGCAGAAGCGCCATGCCGATGCCGTAGCGCATGATCAGCCCCATCCGCTCCTCGAAGACCCGATGCTCCGCGAGCCAGTCCATGATGTTCTCGGCGAGCGGCAGGCCGACCATGAGGATCATGGCGGCGAGGATGATCGCGGCCGACGCCACGGTGAACGCCATGCTGGCCAGCCTGTTCCACCAGAAGCTCGGCGGGTCGGCCACGTTGTGCGCCATGTTCAGGGCGTGGCGCAGGCTCTCGAGCCCGGACGAGGCGAACCAGAGCGTGATCGGAATGGCGATGGTGATGATGGTGCCGTGCGGCGCCGAGCGGATCTCGTCGATCGCCGGCCGCAGCACGCTCGCCACCTCCTTGGGCATGAGCTCGAGGGTGAGCGTGATGAACTGGCTCGCCGCCGCTCCCTGACCGATCCAGCCGGCGATCGACAGCATGACGATGAGGAACGGAAAAAAGGCGAAGATGCCGGTGAAGGCGATGTAGCCGGCCAGCACGAAGCCCTGGTCGTGGACGAAATGCCCGATCGCCGGCCTCAGGATGCGACGCACCCAGCCCAGATCCGGCGGCCGCAGCCGCCGGGTGCGGACCGGCGAGGTCGGCTCCTCGAGGCCGGTCGTCGCGAAGGGCTGGATCGGCGTGAGCAGCACGCGATGGTTGCGCCCGCGCCGGGCGCGCCGCCTCGCGATGTTGCTGCCGCCTGCCATGGGCGTGGCCGTCTCCTGGCTGATCCGGTGCCGAAACGGCGCCGATGGGACAGGGACCACAGGTCCCTCTGCCTCCTATCTAGTCAGGTCCACCGGCCCTGACTATGGTTCGCGAGCGAACGGCCGAAAGGCCCCGGGGCCGCTTTGCGACGCCCGCGCGAGACCGGAGAGGAAGCGGATGAGCACCGTCACCGTCTATGACAAGAGCCGGCTGCCGAGCCGGCACGCCACGGAGGGTCCCGATCGGGCGCCGCACCGCTCCTACTACTACGCCATGGGTCTCTCGGCCGAGGACATGGCGCGGCCCTTCGTCGGCGTGGTCACCACCTGGAACGAGGCCGCACCCTGCAACATCGCCCTCGGCCGCCAGGCGCAGGTGGTCAAGCAGGGCGTCGCCCGGGCCGGCGGCACGCCCCGTGAGTTCACCACGATCACCGTCACCGACGGCATCGCCATGGGCCACCAGGGCATGAAGTCCTCGCTCGTCAGCCGCGAGGTGATCGCCGATTCGACCGAGCTCACCATGCGCGGCCATGCCTATGACGCCATGGTCGGCCTCGCCGGCTGCGACAAGTCGCTGCCCGGGCTGATGATGGCCATGGTCCGGCTCAACGTGCCGGCGGTCTTCATGTATGGCGGCTCGATCCTGCCGGGCCGCTTCCGCGGCCGGGACGTCACCATTCAGGACGTTTTCGAGGCGGTCGGCCAGCATGCCGTGGGCAAGATGAGCGATGCCGACCTTTTGGAGCTCGAGCGGGTCGCCTGCCCCTCGGCCGGCTCCTGCGGCGGCCAGTTCACCGCCAACACCATGGCCTGCGTCTCCGAGGCCATGGGCCTCGCCTTGCCCGGCTCGGCCGGCACGCCGGCGCCCATGGAGGCGCGCGACCGCTGGGCCGAGGCCTCGGGCGAGGCGGTCATGCGGCTGCTCGAGAAGAACATCCGCCCGCGCGACATCGTCACGGTCGAGAGCCTCGAGAACGCGGCGCGCGTGGTCGCCGCCTCGGGCGGGTCGACCAACGGTGCGCTGCACCTGCCGGCGATCGCGCACGAGGCCGGGATCGACTTCGATCTCCACGCCGTCGCCGCCATTTTCCGCGACACGCCCTACATCGCCGACCTCAAGCCGGCCGGCAGGTACGTCATGAAGGATTTGGCCGAGGCCGGCGGCGTGCCGCTGCTGATGAAGGCCCTTCTGGATGGCGGCTACCTGCACGGCGACTGCATCACCGTTACGGGCAGGACGATCGCCGAGAACCTCGCCGACGTGACCTTCGACAAAAAGCAGACCGTGGTCCGGCCGACCAGCGATCCGATCACCACCTGGGGCGGCGTCGTAGGCCTCAGAGGGACGCTCGCGAGCGAGGGGGCCATCGTCAAGGTGGCCGGCCTGCCGAGCCTGAAGTTCCGGGGGCCGGCCCGCGTCTTCGACTGCGAGGAGGACGCCATGGCGGCCGTCCAGGCCAGCCGGTACGCGGCCGGCGACGTCATCGTCATCCGCTACGAAGGTCCGAGGGGCGGGCCCGGCATGCGCGAGATGCTGGGCGTCACCTCGGCGATCTACGGCCAGGGCATGGGCGACAAGGTGGCGCTCATCACCGACGGCCGCTTCTCCGGCGCCACGCGCGGCTTCTGCATCGGCCATGTCGGTCCGGAGGCCGCGGTCGGCGGGCCGATCGGGCTGCTCGAGGACGGCGACATGATCGAGATCGACGCCGAGGCCGGCCGCCTCGACGTCGAGCTCGACGCCGCCACGCTCGACGCCCGCCGCGCCAAATGGCAGAAGCGGGAATCGATCTACGGCGCCGGCAGCCTGTGGAAATACGCCCAGACGGTGGGCTCGGCCGAGAAGGGCGCCGTCACCCACCCCGGCGGCGCCGCCGAGCGCCACTGCTACGCCGACCTCTGAGAGGTCGGAGCATTTATGGGGTCAGGACTCTTTTAGGCGCCTTAAAAGAGTCCTGACCCCTTTATGACTCTCGGAAGCGAGGGACTGGCGATGGAATGGTTCACCGAGACGCTGCACGGCGACTGGCAGCAGCGGCTGAAGGTCGAGAAGGTGCTCTACCACGACCGCACCGAGCACCAGGAGCTGATCGTCTTCGAATCCGGCCGCTGGGGGCGGGTGCTCGCCTTGGACGGCGTCGTCCAGACCACCACGGGCGACGAGTTCGCCTATCACGAGATGCTGGTCCACCCGGCGATCCTGGCGCATGGCCGGGTGCGCAGCCTCTGCATCGTCGGCGGCGGCGACGGCGGCACGGCGCGCGAGGTCATGAAGCACGCCGCGATCGAGCGCGTCGTCCAGGCGGAGCTCGATCCCGAGGTCATCGCCTTCTGCCGCAAGTTCCTGCCCGGCCTGAGCGACGGGGCGTTCGACGACCCCAGGCTCGAATTCGCCTTCGGCGACGCCGCCGCCTTCATGGCCGGCGAGGGCGAGAGCTTCGACGTGATCCTCGTCGATTCGACCGACCCCATCGGCCCCGGGATCGCCCTCTTCACCGAGAGCTTCTATCGCGACTGCCGGCGGAGGCTGAACGAGGGCGGCATCCTCGTGACCCAGGCGGGCAACCCGGCCCTGGCGGCCAGGGAGCTCGCCGAGGTGATGGCACGCAAGCGGGCCGCCGGCTTCACCGATGTCGATTTCCTTCTGACCGTGGTGCCGACCTATGTCGGCGGCTTCATGGCGCTCGGCTGGGGCTCGGACGACGCCACCCGGCGCCGGGTGCGCAGCGACACGCTGCGGGCGCGGCCGATCCCCGCGGGGCTTCGCTACTACACGCCCGACGTGCACGTCGCCGCCTTCGCCCATCCGGCATGGGTCGAGCGCGCCGCGCGCGGCGATTGAGCCGCCGCCGCTGCTCCCTTCCCATTTTCGGTACCCGGGTGCATTCGCGCGGTAGGTGATCTGCCTTGTTGCGGTCCGCCGACATGGTTAATGCTGATGACCATGATCGAGGCCAACGAGTCCCGATCGGCCGTACGGATCGCAACAACGGCTAGAAAAAATGAGCAAGGCAGCAAGCGCGGCGCGCGGCGACGAAGCCGTGTCCGCTTTCGAGCACGAGGCGGCACCGCCGGAAGGCGACGTGCCGACCCTGGAGTTGACAGACCTCCTGCAGGACGCGAACGGCGAGGTCGTGCTCTTCAACGATTCGCATCTTCCCTCGCTCGCGGTGCGGGCCGAGAGCCAGCCGGTCGACCGGGGGGCGGTCGGCCAGCACGTCACCGCCGCCGGCGACGATGTCACGGGCTTTCGCTTCGTCGCCTTCGACGACGGCACGCGCCTCTACTACCAGGATTCGCTGCACCTCGTGATCCTGGACCAGGCGGCCGCCTGACCGCCCTCACTCCGCCCGCGAGAAGGCGGCGCGCTCCAGCGGCGTCATCGATTCCATGAGCTGCCGGATGGTGTCCTCGGCACCCTTCCGGCTCTCGGGAGCGAACAGCCGCAGCCGCTCGGCCAGCCAGAGCGCGACCTTCAGATTGCCGTCGGCGATCTCGGCCTCGAGCTTCCGGCGCACCCTGGCCTCGATCGGCGCCGCCTCGTCGATCTCGGGATCGGCCGGCGCTCCGGCCTCGTACGCCCTGACCAGCGCCCGGAAGAGCGCGCAGCCCGTCCGCCGCCGATAGAGCTGGCTGCGCGAGCAGCCGATGCGCCCCGCGATCTCGTTCGTCGGCAGGCCGGCCGCCAGGAGCCGTGCCGCTTCGCACCAGTCGATCGCCATGTTTCGCTCCAGATACGGCCGCCGGCGGCGCCCTCGGGCGCCCGAGCGCGCAACATATCGGAATAACTTCCTATACGCAATCATCTTGCGGCAGAAATCAACCATGGGTAGAGAACTGCGGGTGCCGAACGGAGGTCCGATGTCCGCGATCACTCCCCCAGCCCCGATCCCGCCCGATCCTTCGCCATCCGCCCCGTCGCCAAGGGTGGCGGACGGCTCCGGCCTCGCCGCCGAGAACGAGCGGCTGCGCGCCGAGCTGGCGGCGGCCCGGCGACGGCTCGAGGAGCGCGGCCTCTTCCTCGCCGTCATGAGCCACGAGCTGCGCGAGCCGATGAACGGCGTGCTCGGCATGGCGCGGCTCCTGCGCGACACCGCCCTCGACGCCGAGCAGTCCGGCTATGTCGCGGCGGTCATCGACTCGGCCGAAGCCCTCATCACGCTCGTCAACGACATCCTCGACCTCTCCCGCATCGACGCCGGACGCTCGACCTTCACGCTCGTCGACTTCGCCCTTCGCCCGTTCCTCGAGCGTCTGGCCGACGTCTTCCGCCAGCGCGCCGAGCGCAAGGGCATCGCCTTCGCGCTCGAGCTCGCTGCGGACCTGCCGGAGATGGCGCGCGGCGATCCCGGCCGGCTCCGCCAGCTCCTGACCAACATCGTCACCAACGGCATCAAGTTCACGAGCGAGGGCGAGGTGCGGCTCGCCGCGGCACCGGCGGCGGCGGGGGAGGGGCGGCTCGGCCTCGATCTCGCCGTCAGCGACACCGGCATCGGCATCCCCGAGGATCGCCGCGCCGATTTCTTCACCCCCTTCGCCCAGGCCGACGCGGAGACCGCCCGCCTCTTCGGCGGCAGCGGCCTCGGCCTGATGATCGCCCAGCGGTTGGCCGCGGCCATGCACGGGCGGATCGCCATCGCCCCGCCGGCCACGAGCGGCACCACCTTCGAGATCCACCTCGAGCTCGAGCCGCCGCTCGCCACCGCCCGGCGCCGGGATCGCGCCTCGATCGCCGGCGCCCGCCTCCTGATCGCCGACGCGCAGCCGCGCACCGCCCGGATCATGGCGGATCTGGCCCGGCTCTGGGGGCTCGAGGTCCGCGTCGCCCGGAGTGCCGCCGAGGCGCTCGCGGTGCTCGAGGAGAGCGCCGACCGGGGTGCTCCCTTCGACTTCGCGGTGCTCGACCGCACCTTGCCGGACCGCCGCGGCGATGCTTTGGGCGCCGTGCTCCGCGCCGCCCCGGCGCAGGCCGGCCTCAAGCTCATCCTGCTGGTTTCGGCCGGCGTGCGCGGCGATGCCGCCCGCGTCCGCGCCATGGGCTTCGACGCCTATCTGCAAAAGCCCGTCACCGCCAGCACGCTGCTCGACTGCCTGCAGCAGCTCCACGGCAGCGCCGGCCAGGGCGAGCTTCTCACCGTTCACGCCCTCGGCGAGGCGCGCAGCCAGAAGCTGCGGCTGCTGATCGCCGACGACAACCCGGTCAACTGCAAGCTGGCGGCGATCATGCTGGCCAAGGCCGGTCACGAGGTGCAGATCGTGACGAACGGCAAGGAGGCTCTCGAGGCGGTCAGCGAAATCCCCTTCGATGCCGTGCTCATGGATGTGCAGATGCCGGTCATGGGCGGCCTCGAGGCGACCCGCCGCATCCGTGCCCTGCCCGACGCCGTGACCGCCCGCCTGCCGATCATCGCCATCACCGCCAACGCCATGCGCGGCGACGACGACGACTGCTTCGCCGCCGGGATGAACGGCTACGTCACCAAGCCCATCGACCGCGCCACCCTCGTCGCCACCGTCGAGCGGCTGGCCCGCCCGGCGCCGGCCTGAGCAATGCCCGAACGCCGCAACCCCGCCGGCGGCGCTTCGATCATGGCCGCAGCACCCGCCGCTTCATCCCTTGATAAGCGATTTTTTGCCCCTATAATCGCGTTGAGGTTGATAACCGTCAGGCACCGTATTCCGGAGACGAGACCATGCGCACAGGCGAGCCGGGGCGACGTCGCGCGCGCCTTCTGGCCATGGCCGCGACCGCGCTGGCGCTCGCCCCCTCGGCCGGGAGCGCCGCCACGGCGACCGGCCAGCTCACCGTCACCGCCACCGTCCAGTCCGGCTGCACCCTGACCGGCGGCACCCTCGACTTCGGCAACTACGTGTCGGGCCAGGCTCCCGATCTCGACGCCACCGGGCGCATCGGCTTCGCCAACTGCTCCGGCCTTTTGACCTTCGAGCTCGACGGCGGCCAGAGCGGCAACGTCAACGGCCGCGCCATGCGCGCCAGCGGCAACAGCCTGACCTACCAGATCTACCGCAATTCCGTGCGCAACGCCGTCTGGGGGCAGGGCCAGAACGCCATGCAGCTCCAGCTCCTCCAGCCGCAGAGCGGCGAGGTCGGCGTCTACGGCCGCATCCCCGGCGGGCAGGTCGTGCCCGGCGGGGCCTATGTCGACATCGTCAACATCACCCTGACCTTCTGAGAGGCCTCATGCGACGCGCCCACCGGCGAGCCGTGCTCGCCATGGTTCTCGGAATGGTCATGGTGCCCTGGCCGGCGCACGCCACCTCGCTCAACGTCGCACCGACGCGCATCGAGCTCGGCCCGAGCAGCCGCACCGGCTCGGTCACCCTGAGCAATACGGGCGAGACCGCAACGACCGTGCAGGTCGAGACCTTCGCCTGGCGCCAGGGCAACTCCGTGGCCGAGCTCGAGCCGACCCGCGGTCTCCTCGCCGTGCCGGCCGTCTTCAACCTCGATGAGGGCGGCCGGCAGGTGATCCGCGTCGCCACGCGCGAGCCGGCCCCGGCCGCCGTCGAGACCGCCTACCGGCTGGTCATCAGCGAGGTGCCGGTGGCCGGCGATTCCGCCAGCGCCGGCGTGCGCTTCGCGCTCCGCCTGAGCCTGCCGGTCTTCATCACGCCCGAAGGTGCGGCACCCGTGCCGGACTGGCGGCTGGTGCGGGACGGCGCGGGACCGGCGCTCGAGCTGCGCAATGCCGGCACCGCCCACCTTCATGTCAGCCGCCTCGACCTCAGCGCCGGAGCCGACCGCCGACGGATCGCCCTGATCGAAACACCGAGCTACGTCCTCGCCGGCAACACGCAGCGCTGGCCGCTGCCCGGGCTCCGCCGTGGCGAGAGGGTCCGCCTCGAGGCCGCGACCAGCCTGGGCGACCTCGTGGTCGAGCTCGCCGACTGACGTGGCCCGCCTCCCGCAACTCGGCCTCCTCCTCGCCCTCTTCGCCGCCCTCGGCGCGGCGCGGGCCGAGCCGCCCTCGGGCGCGCTGCTCGAGCCCCTGCCCGAGCAGCTCGAGGCGCTGGACGCCATCGAGCCCGCCGGCATCACCTATCGGCGCGACCCGCTCGACCTGCCGCTGCTCGAAAGCGAGCGCTGGACCGAATGGGTGCTCTCGGTCGACCTCAACGGCGTGGCCGTGAGCGACGGGGTGATCTTCATCGAGGAGCCCGGGACCGGCCGGCTCGCCGTCGAGCTCGCCACCGCCGAGGCCTGGCGGCTCATCATCGACCGCGACGCGATCCTCACCTTCGAGGGCGTGCCGTTCTACCCGCTCGACGCCATCCCGGGCGTGGTCGCCGTGCTCGATCCGGCGGCCCTCGTCGTCGCCATCGAGGCGCCACCCGACGTCTTCGGCCTCTTCGCCATGGACCTCGAGGGGCTCGGCCATGCGTCGCCGACGCCGGGCACCGGCGCCTATCTCGACTACGACCTCCTGCTCCAGGGCGGGGGCGGCGTCGACGACGAGGCGGGCGGCCTCTTCGAGGCCGGCGCCTTCAGCCACGGCAACGTGCTGCTCGGCAATTTCCGCCTCGAGGACGCGGGCGGCGACGGCGAGCTCGACCGGCTCGAGACCACCTTCTTCCGCGACTTTCCGGAGCGCCGCGCCACGTTTCGCGCCGGCGACAGCCTGACCGCGGGCGGGGCGTTCGCGCAGCCGGTGCGCTTCGGCGGGCTGCAGTGGTCGACCAACTTCGCCACCGACCCCGCCTTCGTCACCTTCCCTCTGCCGACCATCGGCGGCCTCGCCGAGCAGCAGTCGGTGGTCGACGTCATCATCGACAACCTGACCAGCGTCACCCGCACGGTGCCGCCCGGCCCCTTCGCCATCGACAACGTGCCGGTGGTCACCGGCGCCGGCGAGGTCCAGCTCCGCGTCACCGACCTTCTGGGCCGCGAGCGGCTGGTCACCCAGTCCTATTACGTCAGCACGCGCCTGCTCAAGGCGGGGCTCCACGACTTCTCCTACGAGGCCGGCTTCAAGCGCAACGATTTCGGCGAGCGCAGCTTCGCCTATGGCGACGCCCTGGCGACCGCCACCCACCGCTACGGCTTCAGCGACAGCGTCACCGGCGAGGCGCATCTCGAGGCGGGGCAGGACGGGGTCAGCCTGGTCGGCGGCGGCGCCATCCTGCTCGGCCCTTACGGCCTGCTCTCGGGCGGCGTCGGCGGCAGCCTCGACGACGACGACGGCTCGGGCGTGCTCGGCCAGCTCGCCTACGAGTATGTCGGCCGGACGCTCAGCCTCGGTGCCCGCACCCGCTTCACCTCCGACGATTTCCGCCAGGCCTCCGTTGACGACGGCCGCACGCGCCGCGTCGACCAGCTCAATTTCGGCTACGACACCGGCAAGCTCGGCCGGCTCGGCCTCCTCTTCATCAATCGCGACCGCATCGACCGTGACGACGACCGGTCGCTGTCGGCGAGCTACAGCCTGCCGATCGGGCCCGGAGCGCTCGTCGTCAACGCCGCCCGCACCTTCTCGCCCGACACCGACCTCGCGCTCACCGCCGCCTACTCGATCCCGCTCGGCAGCAATCGCAGCATGACCGCCATCGCCGATGCCGGCGACGGCCGCAATCGCGGGCGCCTGCAATACACGCGCACCCGCGGCGCCTCCGAGCTCGGCCTCGACTACCGCCTCGCGAGCGAGGTCGGCGACGACGCGCGGCCGGTCGATGCCTGGCTCGGCTACCAGACCTCGAGGGTCGGCACCGAGATCGCCTACGAGCGGACCTCCGGCGACGACCGCTTCCGCCTCGGCGCCGACGGCAGCCTCGCCTTCGTCGACGGCAGCTTCGGCCCGACCCGCCGGATCGGCCGGGCGTTCGGCCTCGTCGACCTGCCGGGCTTTCCCGACGTCCGCGTCTATGTCGACAATCGCGAGGCCGGCAGGACCGACGCCGACGGGCGCCTGCTCCTCCCGGACCTCGCTCCCTACCAGCCCAACCGCATCCGACTCGCCCTCGAGGACCTGCCGATCGACGCCGACCTGACCACCGCCGAGGCCGAGGCCGTGCCCTACGACCGGAGCGGCATGACCATCGACTTCGGCATCGTCGCGGTGCGGCGTGCCACCCTCACCTTGCGCGATTCCGCCGACCGGCCGCTGCCGCCGGGTCTCGCCCTCGCCGATGCCGGGGGCGACGTCACGGGCCTCGTCGCCCGCGACGGCTTCACCCAGCTCACCGGCCCGCTCGACGCCAGGACCTATCTGGTGGGCGAGCAGCGTGGCCGCCGCTTCGTCTGCGCCGTGCCGGCCTATGCCGGCACCGACGTCCTGCCCGATCTCGGAGAAATCCGCTGCGCCGACTGATCCGCATCTGCTGCTGGGCCGTCCTTTCCGTCGCCTTCACCGCCGAGCCGGCCCGGGCGGTCTGCCAGCTCGCCACCACGGCACTCGCCTTCGGCGTGGTGGATGTCGCCCGGGGCGCCGACAGCACCGGCGAGATCAAGGTCGCCTGCGAGACGGCGACCAGCTTCGAGGTCGCCATCATCGGCAGCGGCGGTCCGGGCAACCGCTACCTTTCGGGCCCGGACGGCGCCAGGCTCACCTACGACGTCTACCCCGACGCCACGCGCTCGGTGCCCTGGGGCGATGGCGGCGGCTCCGCCGCGGGCGTGCCGGCCAGCAGCGACGGCAAGGACACGACCAGGCTCCGGGTCTACGGCCGGATCCCGATCCAGAGAGCCGTCCCCGCCGGCGCCTACCAGGACGCGCTCACCGTGTCGGTCACCTTTTGAGAGGCTGTCAATGAACGGGACGAGGGCCGTCGCACGAGCTTATGGGGTCAGGACTCTTTTAGGCGATCTAAAAGAGTCCTGACCCCATAAGCGCTTCCGGACACGGCATGGTTGACGACCGCTAACACATGGAATGACGAAGTGTGCTATGACCTTCCCTCGTGGCCGCAGGCAGGCGGCCGATGAACGGGAGAGAGCCCCATGGTCGAGCAGGTAGCTCGAGGACGGCTCAAGGTCGCGGCTGCCGCGGCCCTGGGTCTCGCCACGGTCGGTGTCGCAGCGCCGGCCCTCGCCGAGGGCAGGACGACGACGTTGCAGGTCAGGGTGCGGGTCGTCGAGGCCTGTCAGATCCGCGTCGACAACCGCCTCGGACGGCCGCTGCAGATCTGCGGCGCCCCGTCGGGCGTGCCGCCGATGCCCGAAATGCCCCCCATGCCGCCCGCACCCAATGTGACCTTCGATCCGCCGGCGGCATGGCCCGCGCCGCCGAGCGATCCGTCCCCAACCCCGCCCGGGCGTGTCCGTTTCGTCACCTTCACCTGGTGAGCGCGAGGAGCGGCTTGATCGGCCCGCCGGTGCCCAGCATAACCCGGGGTAGGGAAACCTGATGGAGGCTCGGTGCCCGATGGCAGGCGGATCACGCTCGAGCAGGGTGCGCGGCGCGCGGCTTCTTCCGGCTCTGGGTCTGGCTCTGGTGCTCGCGGGCCAGCCCTTTCCGGGTGCCGCCGGCACCGAGTTCGCGACTTGGCTCGAAGGGCTGCGCGGCGAGGCGCGCAGCCAGGGCGTGAGCGAAAACACCCTGGAGCGCGCGCTTTCCGGGGTCGAGCCGATCCCCCGGGTGATCGAGCTCGACCAGCGCCAGCCGGAAGGCCGGATGAGCTTCGTCGAGTACAAGGGGAAGGTGATCTCGAAGGCACGGATCGCCGAGGGCCGGCGGCTGCTCGCGGAGCATCGGTCGCTGCTCCGGGACGTCGAGGCCCGCTACGGCGTGCCGGCCGAGATCATCGTCGCCCTCTGGGGGATCGAATCGAGCTACGGCGAGTTCAAGGGACGCTTTCCCGTGGTCGCCTCCCTCGCCACCCTCGCCTATGACGGCCGTCGCGCCGACTTCTTTCGCGGCGAGCTTCTGAGTGCCTTGCAGATCCTGGAGGCCGGCGACATCGAGCCGGATGCCATGTACGGCTCCTGGGCCGGGGCCATGGGCCAGTCGCAGTTCATGCCCTCGACCTATCTCGGCTACGCCGTCGACGGCGATGGCGACGGCCGGCGCGACATCTGGGGCACGAAGGCCGACATCTTCGCCTCCATGGCCAACTACCTGAGCCGGATGGGCTGGGACCCCGGCTATATCTGGGGCCGCGAGGTGCGGAGCCCCAGGGGCGTCGCGAGTGGCGGTCTCGACGAGCGGCGGCCGCTCGCCGCCTGGCAGGCCAGGGGCGTGCGCAAGGCCGACGGCAGCGCTCTGCCGGCCGTTGCCATCGACGCCTCGCTCCTGAGGATGGACGAGGGCCGCGGTCCGAGCTACCTGGTCTACGACAATTTCCGGGTCCTGATGCGCTGGAACCGCTCCACCTACTTCGCCACCAGCGTCGGCCTGCTCGCCGACGCGCTCCGCACATGAATGGGCGGGCCGCCGGCCTCGTTCCGGCCCTGGCCCTCGTCCTCCTGCTGCTCGCCGCCTGCTCCGGCCCGCGCCGGACCGCACCCGACCTCGATCCCCTGAGCGCCGCGCCGCAAGGCGCCTACAAGCTGGGCAGCCCCTACAAGATCAACGGCATCTGGTACTTCCCCGAGTTCGATCCCGCCTACGACCAGGTTGGCATCGCATCCTGGTACGGCCGTGACTTCGACGGCCTGCCGACCGCCAATGGCGAGGTCTTCGACATGCGGCTGCCGAGCGCCGCGCATCCGACCCTGCCCTTGCCGAGCGTGGTCGAGGTGACCAATCTCGACAACGGGCGCAAGCTCGAGCTGCGCGTCAACGACCGGGGTCCCTTCCACGACGGCCGGCTGATCGATCTCTCCCAGGCGGCGGCGAAGGAGCTGGGCTTCGAGGGCAAGGGGCTCGCCCGGGTGCGGGTGCGCTTTCTGGCGCTGCTGCCGGCGCATGGCGTGCCGCCCGTGGCGGGCAGCACCACCCGCCCGGCCGTGGTGGTCGCGAGCGCGGCTCCCGCCAGGGCCGCCGCGGCGGCGCCCGCCCCCCGTCCGGCTTCGGCCCAGGCCCCGACCGCGGCGGCGCCCCGTCCCGCCGCCCAGGCGCGCGGCTGCGGCGCCGACGATCATTTCGTGCAGGTGGCCGCCTTCAGCGAGCCCGCCAACGCGGCGGCGCTCGAGCGGCGGCTGCACGGCATCGGCCGGGTCGAGGTCGAGAGGGCGCCGGCTTTGAGCCGGGTCCGGCTCGGCCCCTACGCGTCGCGCCGCGACGCCTTCGGCACGCTCGCGCTGGTGCACGGCATGGGCTATCCTGACGCGCTCGTCGTCGGCTGCTCCTGAGCCATCCGGATCGAAAGGAAAGCGAACATCATGAAGCGGCTTCTTCTGGCCCTCGCTTTGCTCGCCACGGCGATGGCCGGCGGTGCTGCCCGGGCGCAGACGGCGTTCGAGACGGCGGCCCGCGCGGCGATCCTCGTCGACTACCGCAGCGCCGACGTGCTCTTCGAGAAGAACCCGGACGAGGCGCTGCCGCCGGCCTCGATGAGCAAGCTGATGACGGCGCTCGTCGTCTTCGAGGAGCTCGAGGCCGGCAATCTGCAGCTCGACGAGCTCTTGCCGGTGAGCGAGCGGGCCTGGCGGATGGGCGGCTCCAGGATGTTCCTCGAGGTCGGCAGCCGGGCCAGCGTTCACGACCTCCTGCAGGGGATCATCGTGCAGTCCGGCAACGATGCCTGCGTGGTGGTCGCCGAGGCGCTCGCCGGCAGCGAGGAGGCCTTCGCCGAGCGGCTGACGCGGCGCGGCATCGAGATCGGCCTGACCCACACCACGCTCGAGAACGCCACCGGCTGGCCGCATCCCGAGCACCTCATGAGCGTCCGCGATCTCTCGATCGTCGCCCGCCAGATCATCAGCCGCTTCCCGCAGTACTACCAGTACTATTCGCAGCTCGAGTTCGAGTACAACGGCATCAACCAGCACAACCGCAATCCCCTGCTGCAGGCCGGCATTCCGGGCGTCGACGGGCTCAAGACCGGCCACACCCAGGAAGCCGGCTACGGCCTCGTCGCCTCGGCCGAGCGCGACGGCCGCCGGCTCATCCTCGTGGTCGCCGGCCTCGATTCCTCGAGCCAGCGGCGCGGCGAGAGCGAGCGGCTCCTGGAGTACGGCTTCCGCAACTTCCAGGAGTACCGGCTGTTCGAGCCCGAC
Source organism: uncultured Geminicoccaceae bacterium (assembly GCA_964402505.1). Classification (GTDB taxonomy): domain Bacteria; phylum Pseudomonadota; class Alphaproteobacteria; order Geminicoccales; family Geminicoccaceae; genus SLRI01. The sequence goes on along the minus strand of CAYOCP010000032.1, from coordinate 33,112 downwards.
GCGGTGGTCGCCGAGGCACCGGTCTGGCAGGGTGCCGAGCCCACCGTGCCGCTCGTCGGCGCCGATGTGGTGAGCATCACGCTCACCCGTGCGGCGCGCGAGTCGCTCGACGTCAAGGTGGTCTACGACAGCCCGGTCACGGCGCCCGTCGAGGCCGGGCAGGTGGTCGGCCAGATCGAGATGACCGCCGACGGCATGCCGACCCGTGTCTTGCCCCTGGTCGCCGCCCGCTCCGTCGAGCGGGCCGGCATCCTCGGCCGCATGACCGGCACGCTCGAATACCTCATCTGGGGCGCGCCCGGCTGACCGTGGGCGCCAGCGGCCGGGGTGTCTTCATCACCTTCGAGGGCGGCGAGGGGGCCGGCAAGACCACGCAGCTCCAGACGCTCCGCCGCGCCCTCGAGCGGCGGGGCGTCGCCGTCACCGCCACCCGCGAGCCCGGCGGCACGGCCGGCGCGGAGGCGATCCGCGAGCTCGTCCTCGACGGCGCCGTCGAGCGCTGGAGCCACGGCGTCGAGGCGCTTTTGATGACCGCGGCCCGCCTCGACCATGTCGAGCGGCTGATCGCACCCGCCCTCGCCGCCGGCCAGTGGGTGCTCTCGGACCGCTTCAGCGACAGCACCCGCGTCTACCAGGGCATCGCCGGCGGGCTCGGCCGGGCGCGCATCGACGCCCTCATCGATCTCTTCCTGCCATCGCCACGCCCCGACCTCACCCTCCTCCTCGACCTGCCGGTCGAGGCCGGCCTCGCCCGCCGCGCCGGAGCCGGCGGCGGCAGCCGCTTCGAGGCCCGAGATCGGGCCTTCCACGAGCGGGTCCGGGCCGGCTTCCTCGAGCTCGCCACGGCCGAGCCCCAACGCTTCGCCGTCATCGACGCGGCCGGGCCCGGCGAACGGGTCGGAGCACGAGTCGAGGCGGTCGTCCTCGACCGCTTCGCCGACCGGCTTTCGGGATGAGCGACGCCATGCCGCCGGCGCCGCGCCAGAACCCGCACCTCTTCGGCCACGAGGCGGCCGAAGCCCGCTTCGAGCGCGTCTGGCTGAGCGGCCGGCTGCCGCATGCCTGGCTCCTGCAGGGTCCCCCCGGCATCGGCAAGGCGACGCTCGCCTTCCGCCTCGCCCGCCGCGTCCTCGCCGGCCCCGGCGCGGCCGATCCCGACGACCCCGAAAGCGCGATCTTCCGCCGCGTCGCCGGCGGCTCCGAGGCCGATCTCGAGGTGCTCGCCACCACCGCCGCCCGGCGGAGCGGGCGCATGCGCGACGAGATCGTCGTGGACCAGGCGCGCGAGCTGACCCAAAACCTGCGCGCCACGGCCATGGGCCGCCACGGCCGCGTCGTCGTCGTCGACGCCGCCGACGAGCTGAATCACAACACCGCCAACGCGCTGCTCAAGCTGATCGAGGAGCCGCCGCGCGGCGTCCTCCTCCTCCTCGTCTGCCACGCGCCCGGCCGGGTGCCGCGCACCATCCTCTCGCGCTGCGCCCGCCTCCGCCTCGCCCCGCTCGAAGCCGGGCCCATGCGGCGGGCACTCGCCGCCGCCGGGATCGCGGCCCCCGACACGGCGTCGCCGGCGCTTCTCGCCCTGGCCGCGGGTGCCCCCGGCCGCTACGCGCTGCTCGAGTCCGCGGGCTTCCTCGATCACTACGAGGCGCTGCTCGAGGCCCTGGCCGCCGGGCGTTCCGACCGCCGCCGGCTGGTCGAGGCCGCGGGCCGCCTCGCCGGCATGGGCGACGCCACGCTCGCCACCGACCTCCTCGCCCTCGTCCTGCGCCGCGCCGCCGAGCAGGAGGCGCGAGGCAGCCTGGCGCTCGAGCTCACGCCGGACGAGGCGCGGAAGCTCGCCGCCCTGATCCGCGGCAGGCGGCTTGATCGCTGGATGGGCATGTGGGACAAGCTGCGCCACCTGCCGGGCGAGCTCGACCGATTGAACCTCGATCCGCGCCAGACCTTCTTCCTGGCCCTCTCGGCGCTCGCCGGAACCGCGGAGATGAAGCTGGCCGGCTGAGGCCGAGCCGCCGAAAGGCATCCGGCGAACGCCCTTGGGCTGGAGACGACGATGGCGGCCCGCGCTGCGTACTACATCACGACCCCGATCTACTACGTCAACGACTCGCCGCATATCGGCCACGCCTACACGACCCTCGCCTGCGACGCCGTCGCCCGCTTCATGCGCCTCGACGGCCGCGACGTGCGCTTCCTCACCGGCACCGACGAGCACGGCCAGAAGGTCGAGAAGGCGGCCCAGGGCCGTGGCATGGACCCGAAGGCCTTCACCGACGAGGTCTCGACCCGCTTTCGCGAGCTCGCCCGGGTCATGAACTTCAGCCAGGACGACTTCATCCGCACCACCGAGGAGCGGCACAAGCACGCCGTGCAGCACCTCTGGACCCGCCTCGAGGAGCGGGGCGAGATCTATCTCGGCGCCTATGCCGGCTGGTACTCGGTGCGCGACGAGGCGTTCTACGCCGAGAGCGAGCTCGTGGACGGCCGGGCCCCGACCGGCGCTCCGGTCGAATGGGTCGAGGAGCCCTCCTACTTCTTCCGCCTCTCCGCCTGGCAGGACCGGCTGCTCGCCTGGTACGAGACCCATCCCGACTCGGTCATGCCCGAGAGCCGGATGAACGAGGTCAAGAGCTTCGTCAAAGGCGGCCTCAACGACCTCTCCGTCAGCCGCACCACCTTCGCCTGGGGCGTGCCCGTGCCGAACGACCCGGCGCACGTCATGTACGTCTGGCTCGACGCGCTCACCAACTACATCTCCGCCTTGGGCTATCCCGAGGACCCGGAGGGGCTCTACGCCCGCTTCTGGCCCTGCGACGTCCACGTCGTCGGCAAGGACATCCTGCGCTTCCACGCCGTCTACTGGCCGGCCTTCCTCATGGCCGCCGGAATCGAGCCGCCGAAGCGCATCTTCGCGCATGGCTGGTGGACCAACGAAGGGCAGAAGATCAGCAAGTCCCTCGGCAACGTCATCGACCCGCACGAGCTGATCGCCCGCTACGGCCTCGACGCCACCCGCTACTTCCTCCTGCGCGAGGTGCCGTTCGGCAATGACGGCGACTTCAACCACGCCGCCATGCTGCGCCGCATGAACGGCGACCTCGCCAACGACTACGGCAATCTCTGCCAGCGCGTGCTCTCGATGATCGCGCGGAACTGCGCTGCCGCCGTGCCGGCGCCGGGCCCGCTCGAGCCGGCCGACACCCTCCTCCTCGAGCGGAGCGCCGGCCTCCTCGAGACCTGCCGCGGCCTCATGGCGCGCCAGGCCGGCCACGCCGCCCTCGAGGCCATCTGGACGGTGATCGCCGACGCCAACCGCTACATCGACGCGCAGGCGCCCTGGACCTTGCGCAAGAGCGACCCCGCGCGCATGGCGGCCGTGCTCCGGGTGCTCGCCGAGACCATCCGCCGCCTCGCCATCCTCACCCAGCCCTTCATGCCGGATGCCTCCGCCCGAATCCTCGACCAGCTCGCCCAGCCACGGGATCGGCGCGACTTCAGCGCGCTGGACGACCGGGAGGCGCTCGTCGCCGGCACGCCGCTGCCGAAGCCGGAGGGCGTCTTCCCGCGCCTCGTCGAGAGCCCGGCAGGTGCCTGAAGTGGCACCCTCCTTCGTCGACAGCCACTGCCACCTCGACTACCCGGGCCTCGTCGAGGAGGCGGAAGCGGTGGTCGAGCGCGCCCGCACGGCCGGCGTGACGACGCTGCTCACCATCGCCACGCGGCTGTCGAGCCTGCCGGCCGTGCTCGAGCTCGTCCGCCGCTTTCCGAACGTCTGGGTCGCCTCCGGCGTCCACCCGCACCAGGCCGCCGAGGAAGCCGGGAGCGGCGACCCCGAGCCCTTCATCGCCAGCGCCGCCGACCCCAAGGTGGTGGCCATCGGCGAATGCGGCCTCGACTACTTCTACGACAGGAGCCCGCGCGACGTGCAGGCCCGGAGCTTCAGGGCGCAGCTCGAGGCGGCCCGCCTGACCGGCCTGCCCTTCATCGTCCACACCCGCGACGCCGACGCCGACACGGCCTCGATCCTCGAGGAGGCGGCGGCCTCGGGACCGCTCCGGGGCGTCATCCACTGCTACAGCACCTCGCCCGAGCTCGGCGGGAAGGCGGTGGAGCTGGGCCTGCATCTCGGCATCGGCGGCATCCTCACCTTCAAGCGCTCGGACGAGCTCCGCGCCACGGTGAAGGACCTGCCACGGGAGCGCATCCTGCTCGAGACGGACGCCCCCTTCCTCGCGCCTATGCCCTTTCGCGGCAAGCGCAACGAGCCGGCCTACATCCCCCATGTCGCGGCCGTCCTGGCCGAGCTCTGGGGCACCGATACCGGCGAGGTCGCCCGCGTCACCACCGAAAATTTCTTCCGCCTCTTCAGGAAGGCCGGGCACCCCTGATGCGGGTGACGGTCCTCGGCTGCGGCACCTCGGCCGGCGTGCCGCAGATCGGCTGCGCCTGCGCCGTCTGCCGCTCGCCCGACCCCCGCAACAAGCGCCTGCGCTGCTCCATCCTCCTGGAAAGCCGGGGCCAGCGGATCCTCTTCGACACCGGCCCTGACCTGCGCCGGCAGTGCCTCGACGCCGGGATCGGCCGCCTCGACGCCGTCGTCTACACCCACGCGCACGCCGACCATCTGCACGGGCTCGACGATATCCGGGCCATCAACAACATCATCGGCCACGCCCTGCCGGCCCACGCGCACGAGGACGTGCTGGAACGCATCCGGGAGCGCTTTCCTTACGCCTTCGGCGGCGGCCAGGACGGCCGCGGCGGCTTCTGGCGGCCCGAGATCCGGCCCTGCCCGTTCACCGGCGACGGCCCCTTCGCCATCGGCCCGGTCGAGCTCCTGCCGCTCGCCCACGGTCACGGGCGAAGCCGGGTCTGGGGCTTCCGCATCGGCCCTTTCGCCTACTCGACCGACGCCGACCGCATGGACGAGGCCTATCTCGAGGCGCTCGCCGGCATCGAGGTCTGGGTGGTCGACGCCCTTCGCGACCGGCCCCACCCGAGCCACGCGCACCTCGCCCGCACCCTCGAATGGATCGACCGCGTCCGCCCGAAACGCGCCTGGCTCACCCACATGAACCACGAGGTCGACTACGCCGCCTGGCAGCAGAAGCTGCCACCGAACGTCGCCCCCGCCCATGACGGCCTCGTCATCGAGCTCGAGGACTGACGAAGGCCCGATTGCGGCTTTCAGCTTCCCGCAGCATCGAGCCCGGCAAAAGGATCGGCGTGCTGGTGGTCGGGATCGTCCCTGAAACACCAGGATACAACGACCGGGCGGTCGAGGACGAGGCTCACCGCCGCCCTTCGTCACGCAGCTCGCGCCAATCCCATCCACCGAGCTCGACTTTCTGACGAGCCGCCTCGAGCCGCACCACCCGCGTCGCGTGATCGATCGTCGCCGCGGCACCAGCCGGCACCAGTCGGGCGACAGGCTTGCCGTGCCGGATGATCAGCACCTCCTCGCCCTGCGCGACACGCTCGAGGAGTGCGAAAAGACGGGTCTTGGCCACAAAGGCATCGACGGACAGCACAGGATGACGTGCCCAACCCATTGTTTCATCGGGTCCTGTATCGCTCCGCCTTCCGTCCGACGCAATCCCCCTCACTCCAGCGGCAGCACCGGCTTGTCGCGGCAATGCGCCGGCAGCTCCATGTCGTCGAGCAGGGTCTCGAAGGATTCGGCCCGGTCATAGGCCTGAAAGCCCAAAGCCTCGTAGGTGGCGAGCGCCCTCGGGTGGTCGAGGTCGCAGGTGTCCACCTCCAGCCGTGTCGCCCCCCTGGCGAAGGCGTGGCGCACCGTCCAGTCGAGCAGGAAGCGGCCGAGCCCGCGGCCGAGGAAATCCGGCACCAGCCCGAGAAAGACGAGCCGCACATCCGAATGGTGGGCGAAGTCGAGCTCGGCATAGCCGGCCGGCACGCCGTGCAGCCAGAGCACCCGAAGATCGGTGGTTGGTGCCCGGATGATCGCCGCCAGGGTCGCGTCGTCCATCAGCCGGCGCCGGTTCCAGAGCCAGGGACCGCCCACCGTCGCATAGAGATACCGGTAGAAATGCACGGGCGGATCGAGGGCGCGCACGATCCCGGTGCCGGGAGAGGGCGGCTGCGAGGGCGGCCCCTTGGGCGGCTCGAAGAGCTCGAGATAGGTGATCGTGCTGGGCACGCGGCCCTTGGGCTCGGCGGGCATGAGGGGCCTCCGGAACGCTCGTCTCGAGCGCGCCTTGCCGCTTCCGCCAGCCCGCTGTCAAGGCGACAGCGGCATTAACCGAATCTTCGCGGATGTCGGCTAGGCTCGACGGGCATTTATCTGACGAGGCCCGCTTGGCAGCCAATCGCCGCCTGTTCTCCCTCAAGCAAAGGCCGGCGACCTTCGCCGAGGCCGGGGTCGTGGCACCGTTCACGACCCCGCTTCTGGTGCAGGCGCGGCTGCGGCTCGACTATCGCGGCCGGATCGAGATGCTCGCCCGCAACCCGACCGGATCGGAAGGCATGTACGTGCTGCCGCTGACGGCGCTCGACGAGCTCTATCGGCTGTCGCTCCACGACCGGGCGCTGGTCCAGAGGCTGCACGGCCTTTCGCCGATCACCCCGCTCGACGTCCGTGCCATAGCGCTCGATCTCGCGCGCGAGGGTCTGGCCGGCCCGGACGCCGAGGCGGCGTCGAAGCGCGCCCAGGAGGAGGACGAGGAGCGCTCGCTGCTGACCATGCTGCTGCTGCTGGAGCAGCTCCTCGACGAGGCCGGTCTCGGGCGGATCGACTGGAAGACCATCGACCCGCACTCCAGCGATACCCGCGAACGCCTGCGCCCCTACTTCAAGAGCCTCGAGCCGACCATGGGTGTGGCCTCGGGTGAGCTGATCACCATGCTGGACGAGGTGAGCGGGCTCGTCGCCTCGATCGGCCACGGCAAGGCCCCATTCAAGAGCCATGCCGACACGACCCTGGCCGAGGTGATCGAGCTCAGGCGGTCGATGGCCGAATGGGTGCGGGGCGAGTGCCACGACCATGCGCTGCTCGCCGGGCTCATCATCGAATGCGCGACCTTGACCATCGACTGCACGGGGCCCTGCCTCGACAAGGCGCGGATCGTCGTGAACAGCGCCCGCCGCCTCCTCGAGGCGCGGGCGAGCGCCCGCCAGAAGGTCGACGAGGTGCTGATCCGGCCGGTCTGGCTGCTCGACGGCTGGCGCCATCTGGCGGCGCTCTGGCGCGGCGGTGCCGAGGCGACGCGCGAGGCGCAGCGCGACATTCTCTTCGAGATCGCCGAGCTCGCCCCCCTGGTGCCGCTCGTCGCCGACGAATGGCTCGGCAAGCCGAGCGATGTGCGCGCTCCGGGCGGCAACGGGCTCAGACGCTGGGTACGTCTCAACGAGGACTGGCGCACCGGGCACACGATCGACCGGCAGGCGGCGATCGAGCAGGTTCTGGCGGAGGCGCTTTGAGCATGACCGCAAGGGACGACGACAGGCTCGCCGACCGCCTCCGGCAGGTCAACGACCGAAAGCTGCGTGATGTCGTGCGCATGCTCGAATCGACCCGCGAGAGGAACGCGGTGGAGCCGATCCTCGCGGCGCTGCGCCCGCGCCTGCGCCGGCTCCGGCCGGAACGGCCGCTGACCCTGCAGCGCCTGCTCACCGTGCCGCTCGAAGGGGCGCTCGTGCCTCCGGACGACCGGACCTGGTCCTTCGTCATCGACCGCTCGATGCTGGCATCCCTGCACGAAGCGGTTCTTGCGGCGCTGGCGCCCGGGCGGCGGGCGGCGGTGACATCGGCCATTGCCGGCCGGCTGGCGCACGAGACGGCGGCGATCATCGAGCATGGCAGCACGTTGTGGCCGGCTGCCGCGGCGGCCCTCGCGGCGGTGCCGGAGGAGGGGGACGGGTCCGGCCCGGCCGCGATCCAGCGGCGGAGGGCGGCCGACCTTCTCGCCATCGGGCCCCTGCTCGTGCCGCTGCTCGGCCGGCTGCCGCGCCCGCTGCAGCTCCCGGACGATGGCGAGAAGCAGGTGCTGGCCGACATCCTGGCCATCGCCCTCGCCGGCACCGATGACCGGCTCGGCACCGTGCTGACGCTGCTGCTGCGATCCGCACGCTGCCCCGCGGCCCAGGCCGACCAGCTCCTCGAAGCCGCCGAGCCGCCCGCCAGGGGTCGGCTCCGGCCCCTGATCGGCCGCATCCTCGCCGAGCATCGCGCAGCCCTGACCTCGCTTCTGGAGGACGTCGAGGAAAGGCCGGACGCACCGGCCGCGGATGTCGCCCGCGCCGTCGAGCGCATCGCCGAGGCGGTCGAGATCGAGGGCGAGAGCGGAGACGGGACGGAGGCGGAGCTCGGCCGAAGGGCGGGCCTCGTCGCCGAGCGCCGCTATCTCGCCGCCCTCGAGGATCTGGGCACGCTGCCGGAGGTCCTGGGGGGCGACACCGAGGCCGTGCGCGTCGCCGCGCGCGACCGGGAGGCGAGGGCCCGGACCGCGGCCAGGCTGGGCCGTGCCGCCGGCCGGCTGCTAAGCTGCGACCGGATCGAGCGGGCGACCGGCAGCGTGGTGAAGGCGCTCGAGGAGGGCATCGGCGAGCTCGGCGAGGACGCGCCGCCTTCGGCCCATGTCCGCGTCGCCCGGCTGATCGAGATCCTGGCGGGGCCGGATCGCGCCTGGGCGCATCTCAGCCGGCATCGCCCGGAGCCGTTCGCCGGCGCGGCTCCCGCCACGAGCGGCAGCACCTGACCCGAGAGCCGGCCCAGGCCGGAGAGCAAGCCGGGCAACGTTCGGCTACACCACACCACTTAGCGTAATCCCGCCGGCCTGCGATGACCTCGTCAGGCGACCTGCATGGGAGGACGCGATGAAGCGGTATGTTGGTTTGGATGTGTCACAGGCGACGACGGCGATCTGCGTAGTTGATGGAGAGGGTCGGACGCTGGCGGAGCGCGTGACGGCGACGGAGCCCGGCGCGATCGCCGCCTTCGTGCGCCAACGTGCGCCGGGCGTCGAGCGGATTGGGATGGAGGCGGGGCCGCTGTCGATCTGGCTGTGGAACGAGCTCCGGGCGCTTGATTTGCCGGTAATCTGCATGGATGCCCGGCACGCCAATGCCGGCCTGAAGGTCATGCTGGCGAAGACGGACCGCAACGACGCAGCCGGCATCGCTCAGCTGGTTCGCACCGGCTGGTTCCGCCAGGTGCACGTCAAGGCCGAGGCCAGCCATGCCGTGCGTGCGGAGCTGGCGATGCGGACCCTGCTGGTGCGGATGCGCTGCGATCTCGAGAACCAGATCCGCGGTTTGTTGAAGACGTTCGGTCTCGTTGTGGGCAAGGCGCCGAGCCGGTTGGCCAAGCGGGCGCATGAAATCGTCGCCGACGAGCTGACCGACAAGCCCGAGTTTGCCAGCCTCGTCGAAAGCCTGCTCGCCATGCGGGCGGATGTGGTCGAGCGGATCGCGGAACTCGACACCAAGCTCCGCGCGCGAGCGAAGACGACGCCCGTGTGCCGGCGGTTCATGACCGTGCCTGGTGTCGGTCCGATCACCGCGCTCGCCGTCTGGGCCGGCATCGACGACACGGGCCGCTTCGCCCGCTCCCAAAATGTCGGCGCCTACTTTGGCCTCACGCCGCGGCGCTACGCCTCGGGCGAAGTGGACCGCTCCGGCCGCATCACCAAGCGGGGCGACGGAACCGTCCGGACCCTACTCTACGAGGCGGCCAACGTGCTGCTGTTGAAGATCAACCGGACCTCGTCCTTGCGCGAATGGGGCTCGGCTATCGCCCAAAGGAGCGGCTTCAAAAAAGCCAAGGTGGCCGTCGCCCGAAAACTCGCCGTGCTGCTGCACCGACTTTGGTGCGACGGCACAGCGTTCCGCTGGAATACCGCGCCCGTTGCCGTCTGAGCGGCTCGAGCACGGTCTCCAGCGGATCGTCCCCGCCGGGACGACGGCGTCGAGCGAGCGCGATCCCTGGAATGAAGGCGGGCCGAGGTCCGACCTCGCACACCACTTCGCGACGCTCACGCACGTGAACGCCAACCTGGGACGGCATCCGGCCGCTTCGGCCCGCCCGGCATGTTGCATTCCCTGCAACATGGCCGCTCGGGTTGTTGCATGTCGTGCAACATCGAAGCCCGGCCGGTTGCACGACATGCAACATCGGCTCCCGGGATATTGCATCCCGTGCAACCTCGAAAGGGAAATGTTGCGCGAGATGCAACCTTTCGCAGCGAAGGAACCCGAAGTTCTGACGAGCGAACCCGAGAAACCCTTTTGCGATTCCGCCCAACCGACGGTCGAACCCGGGAAACGACGAACGAACCCGGGAGGTCGAAGCCAGCGAATCCGCGGACGGGCGGCATGTCCCGGGTTCGCTCGCCGCCCCTTTGCCGTTTTGCCGAGCGAACCGGACGCGGGCTGGACAAGCGCCACCTTCTAGGCTATAAGTCCTAAGAACGCAGAGAATCGGCGGCGCGAGCCGGTCAGGGCGAGGACACGAGGTTCGCCTCGATATAGGCGAGGTCGATGTCCTGGCCGAGGCCGGGCGTGTCGCGGAGATGGACCCGGCCCGCCTCGTCCATCTCGTCGTCGATGCGCTTCAGGTAGGCGGGTGGCCGGTCGTAGTCGATGAAGGGGTGCAGAAGGCCGCGCTCGTAATAGGTGGTGTTGGGAATGGCGGCGGCCACGGCGAGATTGCCGGCACCGGTGCCGTGCACCTCGCAGGACATGCCGAAGCCCTCGGCGATATGGGCGCATTTGATCGAGGGGCCGATGCCGCCGACGTCCCAGACACCCGTCCGGAGCATGTCGCAGGCCCCCTTGGACGCCCATTCGGCGCGCGTCCAGAGCTTGCCGGTCATGCTCTCCGGACCGAGCACGTTGAGGGTGCGAAGATGGCCCGTGAGCCACTGGTAGGAGCTGAGCGAGGCCTCCTCCATCATCTCCTCGATCCAGAGGAAGCCCAGCTCCTCGAGCTTCCGGCAGAGCCAGAGCGCGTCCTGGCGGCTGTACCAGTGGTTGGGGTCGAGCATCAGCGGGATGTCCGGCCCCACCGCCTCGCGCACCGCCGCACAGGCGGCATAGTCCAGGCGCACGTCCGGCGCACCGGGGATCGGTGGCATCCAGGTGTGCAGCTTGACCGCCTTGTAGCCACGCTCCTTGACCAGCCACTCGGCGAAGCGGCCGTAATCCTCGGGTGTCTTGAGCCCGTTCTCGAGGTCGTCGCCGCACATCGTGCTGCCATAGGCGAGGATGCTCTTGCGATAGCCGCCCTGGAGCTTCCAGACCGGCTGGCCGAGCTTCCTGCCGGCGAGGTCCCAGAGTGCCAGCTCGACCGCGCAGAGCACCTGGTCGGTGAGCCTTCCGCCGCTGCCGCGCTGCCACTTGTAGAGGGCGCGCCAGAGGCGCTCGATCCGCAAGGGATCGGCTCCGAGCAGGACCGGGCGCACGAACTGGGCCAGGAGATCCTCGGCGACCGTCGCCGGCGGCGCGATGACATGGCCCTCGCTGCCGTCGTCGCAGACGATCGTGAGGAGCGCGTTTTCGGCCCGGCGCGGCGGGCCGGGATGGCTGTGGCCGTCCGCGTCGCGCATCGTGCTGGTCTCGTAGGTGAAGACGCGGGCGTGGACGGCCGTGATCCGCATCATGTCCTCCTGGGCCCCAAAGTCGGGCCTTCTTCGGGTGTCCCGGCGGCGGCATCTGCCATGCGCCCGCCATAGGCCTCGCTGGCCCGGAGCAGGGTTTTCGTGTAGGCGTGCCGGGCCGTGCCGGCGACGAGCTCGTGAACGCCCAGCTCCTCGACGATGCGTCCCTCCGTCATGACGGCGAGGCGGTCGCACATGTGGGCGATCACGCCGAGATCATGGCTGACGAGGAGGTAGGTCAGGCCGCCTTCGGCCTTCAGATCCGACAGGAGATTGAGCACCTCGGCCTGGACCGACACGTCGAGCGCCGAGGTCGGCTCGTCGAGCAGCAGCACGTCCGGCTCGAGGATGAGGGCGCGGGCGATGGCGACGCGCTGGCGCTGGCCGCCGGAGAGCTGGTGCGGGTAGCGGTAGCGAAAGCCGGCGCCGAGCCCGACGGCGCCGAGCGCCCGCTCGACCCGTCCCCGGGCATCGTCGAGACGGTGGATGCGCAAGGGCTCCATGAGCTGGGCATTCACCGTCTGGCGCGGATGCAGCGACCCGTACGGGTCCTGGAACACCATCTGCACGCTCTTCATGAGCGCCTTGTCGCGCTTCGGCCCGATCTTTCGCCCGGCGATGCGCAGGCTGCCGCCATAGCCCGAATTCAGGCCGGCGAGCACGCGCAGCACGGTCGACTTGCCGCAGCCCGACTCGCCGACGAGGCCGAAAGTCTCGCCCTCCCGCACCTCGAAGCCGATTCCGTCCACGGCGCGCCTGACACCGCCGTCCCCGCCGAAGCTGACGACCAGATCTTCCACCGCGATCATGGGCTCGGCCAGGGTCATCTGAAGGTCGGTCCGTCGAGCCAGGCCGGATCGCGCTGCATCACCGCCAGCCGGTGGCGCCGCTCGTGGATGCGCGGCAGTGCCGCCAGCAGCCCCTGCGTGTAGGGATGGCGCGCATTCTCGAGCGCGCTCGCGGGCAGCTCCTCGACGATCCGGCCGGCATACATGATCAGCACCCGATCGCAAAAGGCCCGCACGAGATTGAGATCGTGGCTGATGAAGATGAGCCCGAGCCCCCGCGTCTCGATCAGCTCGTCGAGGATCGACAGAACCTCGAGACGCACCGTGACGTCCAGGGCCGAGGTCGGCTCGTCGGCGATCAGCAGGTCCGGCTCCGCCAGGAGCATGGTGGCGATCATGATGCGCTGGCCCATGCCGCCCGAGACCTCGTGCGGATAGAGGCGGTAGACCCGCTCGGGATCGCGGATCCTCACCGCCTCGAGCATGGCGAGCGCACCCGCTCGCGCCGCCCTGCCGCCGCCGCCCCGGTGCAGGCGGTGGGCCTCGGCGATCTGGTCGCCGACGCGGACCACCGGATTAAGCGAGAATTTCGGGTCCTGCATGATCAGGCCGATCCGGCCGCCGCGGATCTCCAGCATCCGCTTCTCGGAGGCGCGCAAGAGATCGACGTCGCGAAAGCTGAGCTTCTTGGCGCGGGCTTCCGCCGCCGGCGGCAGGAGCCGCATCACCGATCGCCCCGTGATGCTCTTGCCGGAACCCGACTCGCCGACGATGCCGACCTTCTCGCGGCCGACCTCGAAGGAAACGCCCCGCACCGCCCTGACCGGCCCCCGGGGCGTGCGAAAGCTCACGTGGAGATCGTCGACCCGGAGAAGGGCTTCGTGCATGGCGCCGATCGTCAGCTCTTGCGCGGCTCGAGGCTTCGGGCTTCCGATATCAGCAGGAACCCCGACCGGCAATCCGGTTGGGTCTGCCGAGCCGGCCATCCGTCAGTGCCGCGCATGGTTGGCGGCCGCGTCGGGATGGAATAGCGTCTGCGCCATGGCCGAAGCTGCCGAAGCCCGAGATCCCGGCCGAGCGAGGAAGGAGCACCGAGCCCATGAAGACCACGCCCGTGACACCGTCCGATCTCGCCCGTTCCGTCCTGGCGGTGCCGCCCCTGCCGCTCGAGGCCGACCTCGAGCCGAGCGAGCGGGAGATGCGGCGCATCGTCGGCCATATCGAGGCCGGGGGCGTCACCACCATCCTCTGGGGCGGCAATGCCCAGCTCCAGCACTGGCCGGCGAGCCGCTACGGCGACTTCCTCGCCCTCGCCGAGGCGACGGCGGCACCCGAAAGCTGGATCATCCCGTCCGTCGGACCGGACTACGGCAAGCTGCTCGACGAGGCGCGAGCCGTCGCCGGCACCCGCTTTCCCTGCGCCATGGTGCTGCCGATGGCGACGCACGTGACGCCGGCAGGGGCGGCGCGGGGCGTGCGCGATTTCGTCCAGGCGGCCGGCAAGCCCGCCATCGTCTACCTCCGCCAGGCCGGCTATCTCGCCCCCGACGCACTGGCCGCGATGGTCGCCGCCGGCGAGGTCTGTGCCGTGAAGTATGCGGTCGACCGGCCCGATCTGCGCGACGATCCCTATCTCGCCTCGCTGGTTGCCGCCATCGGGCCCGAGCGGATCGTCTCGGGCGCCGGCGAGGTCACGGCATTGCCGCATCTGGACGCCTTCGGGCTCGCCGGCTTCACCGCCGGCTGCGTCTGCATCGCCCCCCGCCTCTCGATGCGCGTGCTCGGCCTCCTGAAGGCAGGCGACCTCGCCGGCGTCGAGAAGGCGCTCGAGGCGATCCGGCCGCTCGAGGGCCTGCGCGAGCGGCTCTCGCCGATCCGCGTGCTGCACGAGGCGGTCCGTCTCGCCAGCGTGGCCGAGACGGGACCGCTCTATCCTCTCTTGAGCAATCTCGAGGCGGAGCATCTCCCGGCCGTCCAGGCGGCGCTGAAACCTCTCGTGGCGGCCGAGCGGGCGCTGGCTGAAGCGCCTGCCCTCGCCGGCTGAAAACCCGTGCGGATCACCGGCATCGAGACGCTCAGGGTCGACGGCATCGGCAACCTGCTCTGGCTGCGCATGACGACCGATGCGGGCATCAGCGGGCTCGGCGAGGCCTTTCGCAACGCCCTGGCGACCGAGGCCTACATCCACGAGACCCTCGCCCCCTGGCTGCTCGGCAAGGACCCGCTCGCCATCAACGCGCATCGCGAGGCGATCACGCGCCGCATCGGCAACCGCTTCATGGGCACGCCGTCCCGGTCGATCGAGATCCGCGGCAACTCGGCCGTCGACCTGGCGCTCTGGGACATTCTCGGCAAGCATCTGGGCGTGCCCACAGCCCAGCTCATGGGCGGGCGGGTCAGGGACGAAATCCGCGTCTACAACACCTGCGCCGGCCCGGCCTACAACACGAGCCCGACCGTCGGCTGGGTCTCCCGCATGGCGGTGCCGGGTGCGGCACCTCTGGCCCCGCTCGACGATCTCCAGGCGCAGCTCGACGATCCAGGGGGGCTTGCCCGCTCGCTTCTGGCCGAAGGCGTCACCGCCATGAAGATCTGGCCCTTCGACCGCTTCGCCGCCAAGAGCGGCGGCTCGGAGATCACGGCCGCCGACCTCGACGCGGCCCTGGCCCCCGTCCGCGCCATTCGTGATGCGGTCGGCGACGCCGTGGACATCATGATCGAATGCCATGGCCTGTGGCGCCTGCCGGCCGCCGCACGGATCGCCAAAGCGCTCGAACCCTTCAACATCTTCTGGCTCGAGGATCCGATCGAGATGCACCGGCTCGACGATCTGGCCCGGCTGAGGCAGGCGACCTCGCTCGCCATCGCCGGCAGCGAGAACCACGGCACCGCGCACTGGTACGCCGAGGCCTTCGGGCGCGGCCTCGTCGACTACGCCCATTTCGACATCGGCTGGATGGGCGGCCTTTCCGAGGCGCTCGACGTGGCGGCCCTCGCCCGCGCCCACGATCGCTGCATCGCACCGCACGACTGCGTCGGCCCGGTGATGCTGGCCGCCAACATGCAGCTCGTCTTCAGCCAGCCGCACGCTCTCGTCCTCGAAACGGTGCGTGCCTATCTGCGCGGCTTCTACGCCGAGGTCATGCAGCCGGCACCGGTGATCGAAGGCGGCATGGCGCGGCCGCTCGAGGGGCCCGGCCTCGGCATCGAGCTGGCCCCGGCGCTCCGGGAGCGGCCCGACGCCCACGTCAGGCGCTCGGCGCTTTAGCTCAGCAATAGCCGGTCGAGCCGTCCGGGCGCTGCGGCAGCTTGCGCTCCCAGTGGACGTAGTCGTCCTTCTCCAGCGCCTTCTCGTCGATCTCGACACCCCAGCCCGGCCGGTCGTGGCGCAATTCGAGGTATCCGTCCTTCGGCAGATAGGGATCGGCCACCCAGTGCGTCTCGGTCGGCAGCCGGTACTCCAGAATCTTGAAGTTGGGCTGGGCGGCGCAGAAGTGCAGGTTGACCGCGGTCGCGAGCGGTCCCATCGGGTTGTGCGGTGCCACCGTGACGTAGTGCGCCTCGGCCAGGGCTGCGATCTTGCGCATCTCGAGGAGGCCGCCGACGGCGCAGATGTCGGGCTGGATGATATCCGCACCCTGCGCTTCCAAGAGGTTCAGGAACTCGAAGCGGCTGTAGAGCGATTCGCCGGTCGCGAGCGGGCAGCGCAGCTCCGATCGGAGTCGGCCCCAGGCCGGAATGTGCTCGGGGCGGATCGGCTCCTCGAAGAAGAGCGGGTCATTGGGTGCCAAGGCGTTGCCCAGCTGGACCGCCTGCCAGGGCTCGAAGATCCTGGCGTGGGCATCGAATGCGAATTCGAAGTCGGCGGGGCAGATCTCCCGAAGCCTCGCGAAATATCGGGCGCTGGCGCTGACCACCTCGCCCCATCGCAGGCTGTGGAGGTCGGTGCGGAAAGGGCTGAGCTTGAAGGCGGTGAAGCCGTGCTCTTCGTGCAGCGCAAGACATCGGTCGCGGGCCTCCTCGGGATCCGGTGCTGCATAGACGCCCTGGTAGACCCTGACCCGGTCGCGGGCATGGCCGCCGAGCAGCATGAAGACCGGCACGCCTAAGGCCTTGGCCGAGATGTCCCAGAGCGCATGGTCGATGGCGGCGATCGCGGCGAGGCCGAGCGCACCCGGCGGAAACCGCGCCTGCTGCAGCAGCTTCAGGATCAGGAACTCGATCCGTCTCGGATCGTGGCCCTCGATCTGCTTGAAGAGGTAGTCGAGCAAGGGCGGCAGCGCCCGGTCGGGCCCGTGATTGTAGCACTCGCCCCAGCCGGTGATGCCGTCGTCCGTGTCGATGGCGACGAGCACGCGCGGCCGGTCCCGGTCGCGTGCCATGAAGCTTCGCAGTCGGGCAATTCGCAAGTGGGCCTCCCCCGTTCGGACGGGCCGGAAGAGAGCCACATTGCGGCCCTCGTTTCAACCGGCCAAGCCGAAGCCGACATGCGACGGCAAATGGTTTGACAAACCCGCGGCCGGCTACGAACCTCGATCGATGGAAGGGCCCAGCGAGGTCTGGTCGATCGTTTGGGAGGTAGGCGGATGAACGTTCCGCGGGGTCGAATTTCGGCGTCGATGGCCCGGGTTATGGTGCTGGGCGGCACCTTGGGATTCCTGGCCATGAGCGGCAGCGCCCTCGCCGTCGAGTATCACGAGGCGCCGGCGCTCGCCGAGCTGGTGGCGGCGGGCAAGCTGCCACCGGTCGAGGAGCGGCTGCCGAAAGAGCCGGAGGTGGTGACACCACTCGAGAGCATCGGCACCTATGGCGGCCAGCTCCGCTTCGGGCTGCGCGGCAGCTCGGACCACAACAACATCCTGCGCATGGTGGGGCCACAGGGCCTGGTCCGCTGGAACCCGAGCTATCTCGAGATCATTCCCAACGTCGCCGAGTCCTTCGAGGTCAACGACGATGCCACCGTCTTCACCTTCCATCTCCGCGACGGGATGAAATGGTCGGACGGCGAGCCGTTCACCGCCGACGACATCCTCTTCAACATGCAGGATCTGGTCTTCAACGACGACTTTGCGCCGACGCCGCCGCGCTACATGGCGAAGGGTGAGCCGGCCAAGGTGGAGAAAGTCGACGACACGACGGTGACCTTCACCTTCGCCGCACCCTACGGCGATTTTCTCGCCGAGCTGGCCTCGCCCCTGGGCCAGCATCCGGTGCTCTACGCCAAGCACTACTGCTCGCAGTTCCTGCCCAAGTACAACCCGGACATCGATGCGCTGGTGAAGGCCAACAATGCCAGCGACTGGCAAAACCTCTTTCTCGCCATGTGCGGCGACATCGAGATTCCGGCGCGCTGGGGCAATCCCGATCGCCCGACCCTCGATCCCTGGATCGTCGAGGAGCCCTACACGGGCGGTGCGGTCCGCGTCGTCATGGAACGCAACCCCTACTTCTGGGAGGTCGATCCCGAGGGCAATCAACTTCCCTATATCGACGAGCTCGTGGCGCCGATCGCCCAGGACGTCGAGAGCCTGATCCTCGATGCGATCGGCGGGCGCATCGACTTCCAGATTCGGCATCTCGATGCCGCTGCCAACCGTCCGGTGCTGGCCGAGAACCGCGAGGCCGGCGGCTACGAGTTCGTCGAGGCGAGCCCGGTCGGCGGTGTCAACATGATCATCAACCTCAACCTGACCCACAAGGACCCGGAGCTACGCGAGCTCTTCAACAACAAGGACTTCCGCATAGCGCTCAGCCTCGGCATGGACCGGCAGGCGATCATCGACACCGCCCTGCTCGGTGACGGCGAGCCCTGGCAGCAGGGACCGTTCGAGGACCATCCGAACTACCATGAGAAGCTCAGCACCCAGTATCTGGAGTTCGATCAGGCCGAGGCCAACCGCCTGCTCGACAGCATCGGGCTCGACAAGCGCGGACCCGACGGCATGCGGCTCCTGCCGAGTGGCAAGCCCTTGAAGTTCAAGGTCGACGTCATCCCGACCCTGCAGCCCGAGCAGGTCGACATGCTCGAGCTGATCGAGCAGGACTGGGCCGAGATCGGCGTCGACATGGACGTCAATGCTCTCGAGCGGACGTTCTTCTACGAGCGCACCTCCAACAGCAACGACCACGACGCGGCGGTCTGGGGCGGCCAGGCGAGCTGGATGCCGGGCGAGATCCCGCAGCAGATCGTGCCCGTCCACCACGACAGCCGCTGGGGCATTCCCTGGAGCAAGTGGTACAACTCCGGCGGCAAGGAAGGTGAGGAGCCTCCTCCCTCCGTCAAGAAGCGCATGGAGCTCTACGACGAGGCCCGAGCCACCGTGGACCCGGAGAAGCGCCGGGCGATCATCCATCAGATCGCCGATATCGCCGCCGAGGAGTTCGAGGTCATGGGTGTGAGCAAGGCGGTGCCCACCTACGGCATCGTCAAGACCAACCTCGAGAACGTGCCCGAGGCGATGCCGAGTTCCTGGTATTACCCGACCCCGGCACCGACCATGCTGACCACCTGGTACTGGGCGAAATGAGACCGAGGTCGCGCCGGCACCGAGCCGGCGCGGCCCGCCTTCCTGACCAGGGGGCAGAGCAGCGATGCTGCTGAGCTACGTCGTCAAGCGGATCCTCTGGACGATCCCCTTCCTCTTTGCGGTATCGATCGTCTCGTTCGCGCTGATCCAGGCGCCGCCCGGCGATTATCTCACGACCTTTGCCGCCACCCTGGCCCAGTCGGGCGACATGGTGGATCAGGAGCGGCTCGAGGCGCTCAGAACCCGCTACGGGCTCGATCAGCCCTTCATCGTGCAGTACTGGAAATGGATCTCGGGCGTTCTCGTCGGCGATTTCGGCATCTCGTTCGAATGGCAGCAGCCGGTCGCCGACCTGATCTGGGAGCGCATGGCGCTCTCGCTCTGCCTCGCCGTCTCGACCCTGCTCTTCACCTGGGCGGTGGCCTTCCCGATCGGCATTTATTCTGCCGTCCGGAAATACTCGATCGGTGACTACCTCGTCACCACCGTCGGCTTTCTGGGCCTCGCCATGCCCAATTTCCTGCTGGCGCTGGTGCTCATGTATATCGGCGTCGTCTATTTCGGTGCCGATGTCGGCGGGCTCTTCTCGCCCGAGTACCAGACGGCACCCTGGTCCTGGGCCAAGGTCGTCGATCTCCTGAAGCACATCTGGATTCCGGTGATCATCCTCGGCACCTCGTCCTCCGCGGCGCTGATCCGGATCATGCGCGCCAACCTTCTGGACGAGCTCAACAAGCCCTATGTCACCACGGCGCGGGCAAAGGGGCTTCCCGAGCTTCGGCTCCTCCTGAAATACCCCGTCCGGCTGGCACTCAACCCTTTCGTCAGCACGATCGGATGGGCCTTCCCGCAGCTCATCTCGGGTGCGGTCATCACCGCCTTCGTCCTGTCGCTGCCGACCGCGGGACCGCTGCTGCTGCAGGCGCTGCTGGCCCAGGACATGTATCTTGCCGGCGCCTTCATCCTGCTGCTCTGCACGCTTACCGTGATCGGCATGCTGGTCTCGGACATCCTCCTGGCCCTCCTCGATCCGCGCATCCGGTATCGCTGAGCGCATGGCCTCGGTACTCGATCCGCGCCTGCACACCGATACCGGGGTCGCCTCGCAATGGCGGCTGATGTGGTGGTCGTTCCGCCGGCACACGCTCGCCATGGCCGGCCTCGTGATCGTGCTGCTGCTCTACCTGATCGGCATCTTCGCCGAGCTCGTGGCCCCGTTCGATCCGCAGGCGGCGAGTGCCCGCCACGTCTACCATCCGCCGCAGATGATCCATTTCATCGACAGCACCGAGGACGGCTGGCGGATCAAGCCCTGGGTCCAGGCCTACACGCTCGAGCGCGACAAGTTCACCCTGCAGACGACCTTCGCGCGCGACGAGGGCAAGCGCATCTACCTCTCGTTCTTCGGCAAAGGCACGCCTTACCAGCTTTGGGGCCTTTTCCCGGCAGAGCGACATCTGCTCGTGCCGGACGATCCGAGCGAGCGGTACTTTCTCTTCGGTGCCGATCGGCTCGGCCGCGACATGCTGAGCCGGATCGTCTTCGGCACCCGTGTGTCGATGTCCATCGGTCTCGTCGGCGTGACGCTCAGCCTGCTCCTCGGCGTGCTGCTCGGCGGCCTCTCGGGCTATTACGGCGGAACCGTCGACATGGTGATCCAGCGCGTCGTCGAGTTCGTGCTCTCCCTGCCGACGATCCCGATCTGGCTGGCGCTGACCGCCTCGCTGCCGGCCTCTTGGCCGCCGCTCACCCGCTATTTCGCGATCACGCTGATCCTCTCGCTGGTCGGCTGGACCGAGCTTGCCCGGGTCGTGCGCGGTCGCTTTCTCGCCCTTCGCGGCGAGGATTTCGTCATTGCGGCCCGGCTCGACGGCTGCAGCGAGAGGCGCGTGATCTTCCGCCACATGCTGCCGTCGCTGATGAGCCACGTGATCGCCTCGGTGACACTCGCCATTCCCGTCATGATCCTGGCCGAGACCTCACTCTCGTTTCTGGGCCTCGGCCTCCTGCCGCCGACGATCTCCTGGGGCGTGCTTCTCAAGGAGGCGCAGAACATCCGCTCGATCGCCCAGGCACCCTGGCTCTTCGTGCCCGGGGCCTTCGTACTCATTGCCGTCCTGGCGCTCAACTTCCTCGGCGACGGGCTCCGTGATGCCGCCGATCCTTACGCCCAGGAACGAGGCTGATGAATGTCGTGGCCAGGGTCGATCCGGGACCGGTGGTGCTCGAGGTCAAAGGGCTCGTCACCGAGTTCCCGACGCGCCACGGCCCCTTTCGCGCCGTCGACGATGTCGGCTTCGAGCTCAGGGCGGGCCAGACGCTCTGCGTGGTCGGCGAGAGCGGCAGCGGCAAGAGCGTGACCGCGCGTTCCATCCTGCAGATCGTCGATGCGCCCGGTCGAATCGCCGCTGGCGAGGTTCTGCTCCACCGGCACCGGACATCGCGCGGCACCGGTGCGGAGGAGACGATCGATCTGGCGAGGCTGGCGCCGCGCGGCCGGGCCATCAGGACGATCCGCGGCCGCGACATCGCGATGATCTTCCAGGAGCCGATGAGCTCGCTTTCGCCGGTGCACACCATCGGCAACCAGATCGGCGAGGTCATCCGGCTGCACGAGAACGTCTCGGGAAAGGAGGCGCGCAACCGCTCGATCGAGCTGCTCCGGCAGGTCGAGATCCCCACGCCCGAGACGGCCGTCGACCGCTACACCTTCGAGTTCTCGGGCGGCATGCGGCAGCGGGCGATGATCGCCATGTCGCTCGCCTGCAATCCCTCGGTGCTCATTGCCGACGAACCGACCACGGCTCTCGATGTCACCACCCAGGCCGAAATCCTGGACCTCATCAAGCGGCTGCAGGTCGGACATGGCATGGCCGTGATGCTGATCACCCATGACATGGGCGTGGTCGCCGAGACCGCCGATGCGATCGTGGTCATGCGCCACGGCAAGCTGGTCGAGCGTGGCCCGGTGGAGGCGATCTTCTATGCGCCCCAGCACGATTACACGAAGATGCTGCTGCAAGCGGTGCTCGATCTCGATCGGCCGTCAGAGCGACGCTTGGCCCGCCGCGCCGTCCAGCCGATCGGCGGCCCCGTCGTCCGGATCACCGGGCTCGTCAAGGAGTTCGACCTGCGCCACGGCTTCCGGCGGCGCAAGGGGCACATCCTGAAAGCGCTCGACGACATCGATCTGACGCTCCACGAGGGCGAGAATCTCGGCATCGTCGGCGAGAGCGGCAGCGGCAAGACGACCCTCGGCCGGTGCCTGCTTCGCGTTCACGACCCGAGCCGTGGCGAGATGCTCTATTTCGGCGGACCGGATGAGGTCACTGATGTCGCCACAGCCAAAGGCGGCGAGCTCGAGCGCATCCGCCACGATATCCGCATGATCTTCCAGGATCCATTCGCTTCCCTGAACCCGCGAATGAACGTGGCGCAGATCATCGGCGAGCCGCTTCTCGTCAACGGCGTCGCCAGGGGCGCGGCTCTGCGCTCCCGCGTCGCCGAGCTCCTCGAGGTCGTCGGCCTGCCGGCCACGGCGATGGAGCGCTACCCGCACGCCTTCTCCGGCGGCCAGCGCCAGCGCATCGGCATCGCCCGGGCCATCGCCCTCGAGCCCCGGGTGATCGTCGCCGACGAGGCGACCTCGGCGCTCGACGTCTCGCTCCGCACGCAGGTCCTCGATCTCCTGCTCGAGCTGCAGGAGCGGCTCGGCCTCTCCTTCATCTTCATCAGCCACGACATCAGCGTGATCCGCTATTTCTGCGACCGCATCGCCGTGATGTACCGGGGCAAGGTGGTCGAGACCGGCGAGACCGAAGAGGTCTGCACCGCCCCGCGGCACGGCTACACGAAGGCGCTGCTCTCGGCAGTGCCGCACCCCGACCCGCGCCACCGCGGCATGCTCGGCCGCCACCGCTACGAGGCGGGGGCGTGAGGTCGATTTCCAAGATCGGCCCTTGCCCCGTCCCGCTCTTGCAGGAAGACAAATGAAGATTACCGCAATCGAGACGCATCTCATCCAGGTCGGCGCCCGTCCGGACGGCGGCACCAGCCGGGCCGCCGACGGTCATGGGGGCTCGCGCAACTGGCTGTTCGTCCGAGTGCTGACCGACGAGGGTGTGCATGGGGTGGGCGAGGGGTCGGGCTGGCCGCGGGTGGTCAAGGCCGCTGTCGAGGACCTGGCGCACGTTCTGGTCGGCGAGGACCCGGCGCATATCGACCGGCTCTGGCAGCGGATGTATGTGGCCTCGATGGGCCACGGCACCCTCGGCACGGTCGGCGGCGGGGCCATGACCGCGATCGAGACGGCGCTTTGGGACATCAAGGGCAAGGTGCTGGGCCAGCCCGTCTGGAACCTGCTCGGCGGCCGGTTTCGTGACCGGGTCAAGGTCTATGGCCACGCCAAGACGCCGGAGCGGGCGCGGGAGCTCATGGCCGTTGGGATCAAGGGCGTGAAGGTCGGCTTCACGGGGGCGGTCGATATCGACCGCGTCGCCGCCATCCGCGATGCGGTCGGACTCGAAGTCGACGTCATGGTGGACGCGCACGGGCCGTCATGGATGACACCCGCCGATGCGATCAGGGTCGGCCGCGAGCTCGAGCCCTTGGACCTCCTCTTCTACGAGGACCCGATAGCGCCGGACAATCACGACGGCTACGCGCGGATCAGGGATGCCGTCGCCATTCCACTGGCGGCCGGCGAGCGGCTCGCCAACATCTGGGGCCTTAGGCCGCTGATCGAGCGCGAACTGGTGGACGTCGTCCAGCCCGACACGGGCCGGGCCGGTGGCATTACCCAGATGCGCAAGATCGCGGCCATGGCCGAGGCACACTACATCACCATGGCGCCGCATTCGGGCTCGCTCGGTCCCGTCGCCGAGTTCGCCGCCCTCCACGTCATGGCGACGATTCCGAACGCGCTCATGCTGGAGCGGGTCGAGCTCGACTGGCCCGGCCGCGCCGAGGTGGTGACACCGGCGCTGCGGACCGAGGACGGGCATCTCCGCGTGCCGGACGCGCCCGGCCTCGGCGTCGATCTGGTGCTCGACGAGATCACGAAATACCCGAGCGTGCGCAATGTCGCCACCATGCCCGAGGACGACGGCTGGGCCTACGAGCCGGGCACGGCCGATGAGAACGTTTACTTCCAGACCCGCCTCGCCCGCGGCCGCAAGCTGCGCCGCCGGCCGGGCTGAAGGACATGGCCATGGCACGGATCGAGCAGGTAACCGTCACCCCGGTCGCCTTCCGCGACCCGCCGCTTCTGAATGCCATGGGCGTGCACGAGCCCTGGTGCCAGCGCAGCATCATCCAGATCGGGATCGAGGGGGGCGCCGTGGGCCTCGGCGAGACCTATGGCGACGAGGCGATCCTTCGCTGCCTGGAGAACGCCGCACCGCGGCTCGTCGGCCTGCACGTGCTCGACCTCAACGAGCTCGCCGAGCGTGTCCGGCGGGCGGTCGCCGAAATCGCCATCGAGGACCCGGAATCCTCCGCCCGCACCAGCAAGGCGACGCTGACGCCGCGCATCTTCGGCGCCTTCGAGGTCGCCTCCTGGGACGCCTTCGGCAAGCATACCGGCACGCCCGTCTGCGATCTCCTCGGCGGCCAAGTGCGCGGGCGCATCCCGTTCGCGGCCTATCTCTTCTACAAGTTCGAGCGGCACCGCTTCGATCCGACCGCGCCCGACGACCCCTGGGGCGAGGCGCTCACGCCGGAAGGCGTGGTCGACCAGGCGAAGCGGATGGTCGAGCTCCACGGCTTCCGCTCGCTCAAGCTCAAGGCCGGCGTGCTAGAGCCGGAGGCCGAGATCGAGGCCCTGCGGGCGCTGCGCTCCGCCTTTCCGCACGCCCCGCTGCGCATCGACCCGAATGGTGCCTGGCACGTTCACACGACACTGCGTCTGCTGCCGCTGATGGAAGGCCTGCTCGAATATCTGGAAGACCCGACGCTCGGCATCCCCGGCATGGCGGTGATCCAGGCCGCCACCAGCATGCCGCTCGCCACCAACATGTGCGTCGTCGCCTTCGACCACCTGCCGCCCGGTATCGCGAAGGATGCGGTCCGAATCGTCCTCTCGGACCATCACTACTGGGGCGGCCTCGTCGCCAGCCGCGAGCTCGCCCGCATCTGCGCCACCTGGGGCCTCGGCCTCTCGATGCACTCCAACTCGCATCTCGGCATCAGCCTCGCCGCCATGGCGCATCTCGCGGCGGCGACACCCAACCTCACCTATGATTGCGACACGCACTATCCCTGGCTCGAGAGCGACCTGATCGTGGGCGGCCGGCTCGAGATCAAGGACGGTGCTCTGACCCTGCCAAAGGGTCCGGGCCTCGGCGTCGAGCTCGACCGGAAGGCCCTTGCCCGGATGCACCAGGACTACCTGGACTGCGGGCTGCGCAAGCGCGACGACGCTTCCGAGATGCGCAAATACCGGCCCGAATGGTCACCTCGCCGCCCGCGCTGGTGAGCCGCGCGTTCGATCGCCGCCCCGGACGTGACGACGGACGCGGTAGGAGCCGACGCGATTGACAGTTTTCCGCAAACGATTAGGGAAAGGTTAAACGTTTAATCTTGGATGGATGCGGTGGCGATCGACTTCGAGAAGCTGCGGGCCGAGCTCTACACGGCCGTTCTTTCCGACACACTGGACTCGCTGGGTCGTACCCGTCAGGCGATGAAGCCCTTCGTGCGGCCTCTGGACGAGCGATCGGTCCTGTTCGGACGCGCCCGCACCGGCCTCTTCATGCCGATCTACCACGTGCCCGAGGGCGAGAATTTCTACGAGCTCGAGATCAAGCTGGTCGACGATCTGAAGACCGACGAGGTTGCCGTCTTCGCCTGCAACGGCCCGACCGAGCGGATCGCGCCCTGGGGCGAGCTCTTGTCGACTGCCGCTACGTATCGTGGTGCTGCTGGTTGCATCACGGATGGGTTGGTGCGCGACGTGCGGCAGATCCGGGACATGAACTTCCCCGTCTTCCACGGCGGCATCTGCCCGCTCGACAGCCAGGGCCGCGGTCGGGTGGTCGCGATCGACGTGCCGATCGAGTGCGCCGGCGTTGCCGTGCGCTCGGGCGATCTCGTTTTCGGCGACGTCGACGGCGTGGTTGTCATCCCGCAAGAGATCGAGGACGCGGTGCTCAAGGCGGCGCTCGAGAAGGTCACGGGCGAGAACAGGACGCGCGACGAGCTCGCGCGGGGGCTCAAGCTCGCGGACGTCTACGCGAAGTACGGCGTGCTCTGATCAGAGGCCGCCATTCGAACCAATCGTCCAGTCAGGAGGCTGAGATCATGAAAAAACACTTCGCTCTCGTAGCGGCCGTCGGCGTCTTGGGGATCGTCTCGGCTGCGGACGCGGCGGATTTCACCATTCGCGCCAGCCACGCCGAGTCGACCGAAAGCCCGCTGCACAAGGGCTGGCTGGTCTTCGAGGCCTTCGTCGAGGGGGCGAGCGGTGGACGCATCGATGTCGAGGTGCTGCCGGCGAGCCAGCTCGGCTCGATCCACGATGCGCTCGAGCAGGCCCAGCTCGGCGGCATCGAGGTGGCGCAGGGCGACGAGGCCAATCTCGGCCCCTTCTTCGCGCCCATGCTTTTCCTCTCCACTCCCTATCTCTTCGCCGATGGCGACGAGGCGCTCGAGTTCCTGCGGCGGCCCTACTTCCGCGAACTGAGCGAGCAGATGGCCGCCGAATCCCGCCTCCGCCTTCTGAGTGCCGCCCCATACGGCTTTCGCTCTTTCACCAACAATGTCCGCCCGTTGAAGACGGCAGCCGATCTCGAGGGCATTCGCATGCGGGTGCCGCCGAGTCCCATGTCGATCGCCATGGTCGAGGCCATGGGCGGCTCGCCGACGCCGGTGCCCTGGGAGGAGCTCTACGGCGCCTTGCAGCAGGGAGTGGTCGATGGCCAGGAAAATCCGATCGGCGTCGTCTACGACTACTCCTTCTATCAGGTGCAGAAGTACCTCACCGTCGACAATCATCAGCTCGGCCTCAACACGATGATGATCAACGAGGACTTCTTTCAGAGCCTCCCCGCCGACCTTCGCCAGATCGTCGTGGCCGGAGCGCAGGAAGGTGCGATGACCGAGTTCGGCGAGCGCAACTTCCAGGCCCGCGTCAGCGCGGTCGATGCGCTGCGGGGTGAGGGCATGGAGGTCTACATTCCGACGGCCGAGCAGCGCGCCACCTTCCGCGACGCGACGCTCGAGCCGATCCGCGCCTATCTCTCGGATCAGCTCGGAGCGGAGTTCGTCGAGGCGCTCTATGCGGAGATCGAGGCGTTGCGGGCCGATCGGCTTGCCCGGGTCGAATGAACGAGCCGAGGGCGCCCGGGGAGGCTTCCCGGGCGCCGCCGAAGCCGGCCCGGCCGGCGCTTCGCGCCTTTCGCTGGCTGATCGATGCGATCCTCGTGGTCTCGCTCGCCGTCATCTCGATCGTCCTGATCGGCCAGGTCGTCATGCGCTACGTCTTCAACGCCGCATTGCCGTGGCCGGAGGAGCTCTCGCAGTTCCTCCTCGTTCTCTTGACCCTGCTCGGCGGCTACCGCGCCCTCGAGATGGACATGCACATCCGCCTGCAGGTGCTGGACGATTTCCCTTGGCCGAGGCTGGTTCTGCTGCTCCGGCTGGCCGGCTATGCGGCCAGCGCCGCCTTCATGCTCTACGTCGCCTACGGGGGCTATGAGCTTACGCGGCGCAGCCTGCGCATGCCCTCGACCGCGCTGCGCCTGCCCATGGGCGTCGTCTATGCGACCCTGCCCGTCGCCTTCGGCCTGATGACCATCCTTCTCGTCGTCATCATGATCCGCCTGGTGCGTGGAAGGGATCCGGCGCTGGATCGCCCTGAATGACGGGCGTGCTCCTGCTGATCCTCCTGGCATTTCTCCTCGCCGTCGGCACGCCCATCGCCTTCGGGGTCGGCATCGTTGCCGTCGCCGGTGTCGTGCTCTCCGGCGTCGGCAATCCGGCCGTCGTGGCGCAGCGTGCCTTCGCCGGCATCAACAGCTATCCCCTGCTCGCCCTGCCGCTCTTCGTCCTCGCCGGCAACCTGCTGGTTTCGGGTGGCATCATCCATCGCCTCGTCAGCTTCGCCGATCTCGTCGTCGGCCGGCTCAGGGGCGGCCTCGCCCAGGTCAACATCGTCTCGAACCTGATGATGGCCGGCATCTCGGGATCGGCCACGGCCGACACGGCGGCGCTCGGCTCGGTGATGGTGCCGATGATGCAGGCCAAGGCCTATCCCGCGGCCTTCGCGGCAGCCGTCACCACCTCGGCCGCCATCGTCGCCCCGATCATCCCGCCGAGCCTGGTCATGGTCATCTATGCGATTCCGACGCGGCTCTCGATTGGTGCCATGTTCATGGCGGGAATTGTGCCGGGCCTGATCGTCACGGCACTCTTCATGACCTATGTCGCCTTCGCCACCCGCCACCGCGAGCCCGATGCCGCGAGCGGGCCGCCGAAGGACGGTGCAGGGCGGACGCTGCTCGCGGGCCTGCCCGTTCTCGGTGCACCTGTGATCATCGTCGGCGGCGTACGTGGCGGTGTCTTCACGGCAACCGAGGCGGCCGCCGTGCTGGTCGGCTACGTGCTCTTCCTGACGCTCGTCGTCTATCGTTCGCTGGACGCGCCGCGTCTCGTCGCGACCTTGCGCGAGAGTGCCCTGACCACCGCCGTCGTCATGTTCGTCGTCGCCACCTCGACCATCTTCGCCTGGTATCTGGCCATCGAGAACGTGCCGGGACTGGTGCGCGATCTCTTCGTCTCGCTCACCGACAACACCCATGTCTTCCTCGTGCTGGTCAACATCTTCCTGCTCATCGTCGGCTGCTTCGTCGACACGGTGCCGGCGATCCTGATCTTCGTGCCGATCCTGCAGCCGGCGGCCGCCGGGTTCGGCATCGATCCGATCCACTTTTCGATCATCGTCATCCTCAACCTCATGGTCGGGCTGAACACCCCGCCGATCGGCACCAACCTCTTCGTCATCTCGTCGGTGGCGAAGCTGCGCATAGGAGAGGTCGCGACGGCTCTCGTCCCCTTCTTCATGATCAAGCTCGTGGCCCTCGCCATCATCACCTACATACCGTTCCTCTCCCTGGCGCTGCCGCGGGCCATGGGGCTGATACGATGACGGTGACACGCTGACGCGAACCCAGACCCCCACACTGCGGACGGTGGCGCGCGTCGCCGGGGTTTCGACCGCAATCGTCTCGCATGTCGTCAATGGTCGCTTTTCCGGCATGTCGTCGGCGACCAGGGCACGGGTCGAGGCGGCGATCGACGCGCTCGGCTACACGCCCAACCGCGCCGCCCGCTCGCTGCGCACGAGACGCCATCATCGGATCGCCCTCTTCGTCGTCGACAGCTCGCCGGAATTCCTGGCCGATCCCTTCACGACTTACATCGTGGCGGGGCTCTCCAATGCGCTCTCGGAGGAGAATTACGGCCTGCTCATTCAGCGATTGAACCCTCGGGCACCGCAAGAGGCGCTGCTGCTGCGTGCTCGGGATGCCGATGCGCTCACGCTCTTCATGTCCGGCCCCCGAGCCGAGCGCCTGGCTTTGATCGAGCGCTGCCGAAGGCTCGGCCTGCCGCTTCTGGTCTTTCAGGAGACGCTCGAGCCGATCCCGAACGATGTCTGCATCGTGCGCCAGGACGACCGCGCGGGCGGACGCTGGCTCGGCGAGCGCATCCGCGAGCTGGGTCTCGAGGACGTCCTCGCGATCGTGCCCGATCTGGCCTGGCCCGCTATCGAGGCACGACTTCTCGGCTTGCGCGAGGGGCTCGCCGGCACGACCGAGGTGGCCGTTCTCGAGGTTCCGGAAACCGAGATGGGGCTGGTTGCCGCCGCCCTCGAGCGGCAGCTCGGCGCGCATTTGCCAGAGGCGATATTCGCGAGCAACGACCGCCTCGCCGCCCAGGCCATCGGCGTCCTCTCGAGGATGGGCTGCCGCGTACCTGACGATGTGCGGGTCAGCGGGTTCAATTGCCTGCCGGTCACCGGTGCCGTTCAGCCTCCGCTGACCACCATCCGCTCGCCGGCCTTCGACCTCGGCACGGCTGCGGCGCATCTGCTGGTGCGCCGTCTCGCCGGGGACCGGTTCGAGACCAGGGAGCTGGTGCTGACGGTCGAGCCTCTGTCCAGGCGGTCGCTCTAGGAGCCCACCCGACCCCAGGTCCATAGAACTTCCCGAATCGCGCTTTCGACGGCCGGGGAGGAGCGCTATCGAGTGGAGAGGCGGGTTATCGGGAGAGAAGAATATGCCGGACGGGGCAGGAAATTCGGACGAGGCGGCGTTCGAGGCGCTCGGGCGGCTCTTGCCGGGCGGCAGCGCCAGCGCCGCACGCCGGCTGTCGCGGCCCCTGGTCTTCGAGCGTGCGCAGGGTGCCGAGCTCACGGCGGAGGATGGGCGAAGCTATATCGACCTCAACTGCGGCTACGGCGCCATCCTGCTCGGCCGCAACGATCCCTGGCACGTGGCGCGGACCGCCGAGCTGGCGCAGGGCATGGACCTCGTCGGCCTCGGCACCACGCGACTCGAGCTCGACCTCGCCGAACGATTGATCGAGCACATTCCGGCGGCGGAGCTGGTCGCCTATTGCACCTCCGGCACCGAGGCCACGCTGCATGCCGTGCGGCTCGCTCGCGCCGTGACCGGACGGCGGCGAATCATCAAGTTCCAGGGGACCTATCACGGCTGGCACGACTACGTGGCGATGAACTGGGTGAGCTCCTGGGATCGACTCGGCCGTGCCGATCCGTTCACCGCCGGAGCGCTCCCGGAAGCCATGGCCGCCACCGCGATCCTGCCCTTCAACGATCTGGGCGCCATCGAGGACGCGCTCGACGGCGCCGACCATGACGTCGCCGCCGTCCTGGTCGAGCCGCTCATGCACAATATCGGCTGCATCCCGTTCGAGCCGGGCTATGCCGAGGGTCTGCAGGCGCTCTGCGCGCGGCGGGGCGTTCTTCTGATCTTCGACGAGATCATCACCGGCTTTCGCCACGCGCTCGGCGGCTATCAGTCGATCATCGGTGTCACGCCCGACATCGCCACCTTCGGCAAGGCGATCGGCAACGGCCACCCGCTCTCGGTCATCGTCGGTCGCCGCGCGCTCCTGCAACGCTTCGCCGCTGCCCCGCCGCATGGCGTCGCTTTGGGCGGCACGTTCAACGCGCATCCCCGTTCGGTGGCGGCGGCACTCGCGACGATCGAGCGGATGGGCGAGCCCGATGTCTATCGGGCTCTCTACGCCAAGGGCGAGGCCCTCGCCGCCGCCCTCGAGCGCGCCGTGGCCACGTCGGGTCTCGAAGCCGTCGTCACCCGCTTCGGCTCCGTGGTCGCGCTCCATTTCCAAAAACGGGCGCCCCGCCGGTTCGAGGACCTGATCGAGGGCGATCTCGCTCTCGATGCCGCCTTCCGCCGCGGCCTGCTCGAGCGTGGCATCGCCACGGCCGCGCAGCCGCTGCGGCGCTTCTGCGTGACCCTGGCGCACGAGGACCACCACATTGCCCGGATCGAGGAGGCTGCCCACACGGTTCTGCAGGACCTCGCCCGTCGCAAGAAGGAGGCGGCGCCGGCGTGACCGCCCGGGGGGCCGACCTCCTCTCGCTCGATGGACCTGTGGCGCTCGTCACCGGCGCCTCGCGCGGCATCGGCCTCGACGTGGCCTATGCCTGGGTCGATCCGCGCATCGACCACGGGTGACCGGTCAGGCGGGTCGCGGGCGAAGCTCGCCCGGCTCGACGCCGAGGCGCCGACCGAGCTCGACCAGGCTCTTCCAGGTGCCCGGGGCGAGCGGCAGGCCGCTTCGCTCCCGCTCGGCCCGAAGCCCTCGCTCCTTGTCGCCCGGCAGCAGCACCGCCGCATGGCCCGGTGCCGGGCGGGCGCTGCGCACGTAGTCGGCATAGTCGCTGACCTGCGCCTCGAAGGCGGCCCGGCCGGCGAAGCGGTCGGGGTCCAGATAGATGGACAGCATCGAATTGGCGAAGGGCTTGACGTCCTCGTCCTTCAAGGTGCGGTTGACCCCGCCTCCGGTGAGCGCTCCCGCCAGCATCTCGATCATGAAGTTGAGCCCCGAGCCCTTGTGCCCGCCGAAGACGGCGAGCGCACCCGGCCCCAGCATGGGATCGGGCGCCGGATCGGCGACGCTCGGGCCGTAGAGGGCAACCGGATCCGTCGTCGGCAGGCCCTCTGGCGAGACCAAGGCACCCTCGGGCAGGCCGGGGCCTCCGGCCGCCGCCACCATCACCTTGCCTTCGGCGACCATCGAGGTGGCGAAATCGAGGATGAGCGGCGGCTTATCGGTCCACGGCACGCCGATGCAGAAGGGCGAGGTCGACATGCGCCGGTCGGGCGTGCCGAAGGGGGCGACGATGCTGCGGCCGCGGACATTGACGAGATGGATGGAGATCAGCCCGGCCTCCGCAGCCTGCTCGGCCCAGTCGCCGATCCGCCCGAGATGCCCCGAGTTGCGCAGGCCGACGACCGCGATGCCGCCCTCCTTCGCCCGCTCGCAGCCGATGGCGACGGCCTCCTCGCCGAGCGTCTGGCCGAAGCCGGCGCCGCCTTCGAGCAGCACGAAGCTGCCACCGTCGGTGACGGTCGCGACGTGCCGGCCCGGCACGACGAGACCGCTTTCGATCATGCCCACGTAGCGGGGAATGCGGGCCACGCCATGGCTGTCGTGGCCGGTGAGGTTGGCGGCGATCAGCCGGTCGGCGACGCGGCGCGCCTCGTCCGCGGCACAGCCGCCCGCCTCGAGCAGTCGGGCCCCGTAGGCGGCGAGTCCGGCCGCCGGCACCAGAAGCGGTGCGTTCGAGCTTTCGGCAGCGGGCTGCTTTTTCAGTGTCATGACCGGGTTTTCCCATGTTCTCGTTGTGCGCCACGATCGTGGGAGCGGGCTCGGCTCGGGTATACCGGGCCTCCCGATGCGCGAACAGATCGACCCGCGCCGAAGCCCGGGAAAACCCCCGCCTTACCGTCGCCGACGAGCGCGGCATTCTCCGTTGCGAAGACCAAGCTCATCAGACGGAGATCAGAGATGCAGACCAAGACCATCGCCACCGCCCTCCTGACCCTGGCCCTTCTCACCGCCACGGCCGTTTCGACGGGCGCCCTGGCGCAGCAGGGTGGCGTGTCGATCGGCGGCAACGCCAACAACA
>CAYOCP010000031.1:0-47637 GCA_964402505.1 uncultured Geminicoccaceae bacterium | reverse complement strand
GCACAAGCTGCAGCGCGGCTACGAGCCGGTCTTCACCCACAGCGCCCACTACATCCGCGATCCCGCCCTGCGCGAGCCGGTGCGGCGCTTTCTGCTCCAGGAGAAGCGGGCGCAGGAGCAGGAGCTTCTGGAGCTCCGCGCGCTTCTGCCCTTCCACCGCGAGCATCACGACTAGCCGCGCGCGCGGGCCCGAGCCTTGACCGGCGGGCGGCGGGGTTGCAGAACGGAACCCGGACGGGATCGGGGGTGGCGCCAGAAAGAGCCTGCAGGCTCCAGGATACAAGACGAACGGCGGACCTCCGTGACAGTCGGTCATCCTTGCCAGAACTGGAAGCCAGCATGATCCGTCGCTTCAGCAGGACCCGCTTCGCCGCCCTGGCCGTGGCCGCCGCCATGGCGCTCGGCATGAGCCCCGCCATCGCCCAGGACGCCATCGTGGTGGGTGCCAATATCGGCAATGTACCCTGGGAGTTCCAGGACCAGGCCGGTGACTTCGTCGGCTTCGAGATCGATCTCATGGCCGAGGTCGGCAAGCGTCTCGACCGACCCATCGAGACGGTCAACATCCCCTTCCAGGGCCTCTTCGCCGCCGTCCAGTCGGGGCGCATCGACGCCGCCACCTCGTCGATCACGATCACCGAGGAGCGGTTGAAGAGCGTCTCCTTCGCCCAGCCCTACTACGACAGCGATCAGTCCCTCACGGTGCGCGCCGACAGCGGGATCGAGGGCTTGGACGACCTCTCCGGCAAGGTGATCGGCGTCGACACCGGCTCGACCGGCGACATGTGGACGACCGCCCATGCCGAAGAGCTCGGCCTCGGCGAGATCCGGCGCTACGAGGGCCTGAACCCGGCGATGCTCGATCTCGAGGCGGGCCGGCTCGACGGCTACATCTCCGACATTCCGGCCCTGCTCTACTACGTGCGGGACAAGCCGCAATTCGCGGTGGTCGAGCGCATTCCGACCGGCGAGCGCTACTCGGTCATGTTCGCCAAGGACGCGCCGCTCGCCGCCGAGGTCAACGACGCCATCACGGCGATGAAGGAGGACGGCACCCTCGCCGCCATCCACGAGAAGTGGTTCGGCAAGGCGCCGGACGCCGGCACCAGCACGGTCGAGGTGCTGCCGATGCCCTGAGCCCTTGGACATCTTCGAGACCTTCCTCAACCCGAGGGTTTTCCAGCAGGCGCTGCCGCTCCTGCTCACCGGACTCTGGGTGACGCTGCTCCTCGGTGCCGCGAGCATCGGGCTCGGCATGGCGGGCGGGCTGGTCCTGGCGCTCGCCCGCCTCTACACGCGAACGCCGCTGCGCCAGCTCGCGATCGTCTATATCGACGTCTTTCGCGCCATTCCGCTCCTGGTGCTGCTGGTCATCGTCTATTACGCCCTGCCCTTCGTCGGCATCCGCCTCTCGCCCTTCCTCTCGGCGGTGACGGCGCTCTCGCTGGTCTCGAGCGCCTACTCGGCCGAGATCTTCCGCGCCGGGATCGAGGCGGTGCCGGAGGGCCAGTTCGAGGCGGCGCGGGCGCTCGGCCTCCGGCCCTGGCCGCTCATGTGGAAGGTGATCCTGCCGCAGGCGGTGCGCATCGTCATCCCGCCCCTGACCTCGAACTCGATCAACGTGCTCAAGGACACGGCGCTCGCCTCGGTCGTCGCCATGCCCGATCTCCTGAAGCAGGCGACCCAGGCGCAGGCGCTGGCCGCCAATCCCACGCCGCTCATCGCGGCGGCCGTCATCTATCTCCTGATCCTCCTGCCGCTGGTGCGGCTGGTGGCGCTGCTCGAGCGGCGCTTCGCCAGCCAGAAGCGCTGAGGCGGCACAACCCCAAAGGTCCCCCCATGCCGCTCGATCTCGACGCCGTCCGTGCCCGCTTCCCCGCCCTTCGGGACGGGGTCGCCTATTTCGACAATGCCGGCGGCTCGCTGGTCCTGGCCGGGGTCGCCGAGCGCGTCGCCGAGTACCTCCTCACCAGCAGCGTGCAGACCGGCGCCACCTACGCCGCTTCCGAGCTCGCCGCCGCCCGGCTGCTCGAGGCGCGCGCCAAGATCGCCCGGCTGATCAACGCCGCCCGGCCGGAGGAGATCGTGCTCAACGGCTCGACCACCATCAACCTGCGCTTCCTCGCGACCGCCATGGCCGGCCGGCTTGGGCCAGGCGACGAGATCGTGGTGACCGGCTTCGATCACGAATCGAACATCGGACCCTGGCGCGGGCTCGCCGAGCGGGGGGTGACGATCCGCAGCTGGGCGCTCGATCCCCTGGCGCTGGAGCCCGATCTCGACGTGCTCGACCGGCTCCTGAACGACCGCACCCGGCTGGTCGCCGTCACCCACGCCTCGAACATCCTGGGGTCCATCCTGCCGATCCCCGCCATCGCCGAGCTCGTCCACGCGCGGGGTGCCGAGATCTGTGTCGATGGCGTGGCGCTGGCCCCGCATCGGGCGGTCGACGTGCAGGCGCTCGATGTCGATTACTACGCCTTCAGCTTCTACAAGACCTACGGGCCGCACTATGCGGTGCTCTACGGTCGGCACGAGAAGCTGCTCGAGCTCGACGGGCTCTACCACTACTTCTACGGCAAGGAGAAGGTCCCGGCCAAGCTCGAGCCCGGCAACACCAATTACGAGCTGGCCTGGGGCACGACGGCGATCGTCGACTATCTGGACGAGCTCGGCGGCGGCACCGGCGACCATGCCGCGATCGAGGCGGCCTTCGCCCTGATCGCCGACCACGAGGCGGTGATCGGCGGCCGGTTCCTGGACTATCTCGGCAGCCGCAACGACGTGCGCATCGTCGGCAGCCGCACGGCCGATCCGCTCCGCCGTGTGCCGACCATCTCGTTCAAGGTGGACGGCCACGATTCGGCGGCCGTGGTGCGCGCCGTCGATGCCGATCGGATCGGCGTCCGCTACGGCCACTTCGCCTCGAGGCGTCTGGTCGAGAGCCTCGGCCTCGCCCCCAAGAATGGCGTCATCCGCGCCTCCATGGTCCACTACAACACGGTGGAGGAGGTCGACCGGCTGATCGAAAGCCTGGAGCGCGCGCTCGTCTGAGCCCGTGCGATGGCGGGGGTCGGACGCGGAGCCGGCCCGCGGAACCATTGCGCCGCATGAAGCGTTGGCGGCCCAACGGTCGAAAGGTCCGCTTCTCCCGTGCCCGCATGAACAACCTCGATGTCGTCCTCGCCATCGGCGCCACCACGGTGCTGCTGCTCGGCGTCGTCTCCGGCTGCGTCCGCAACCGCCTCTGGATCTCGGAACCGGCGATCTGCCTCGTGATCGGCCTGGCACTCAGCCCCCTCGAGCTCGAGCTTCTGGGCCCGATCGGCGGCGCCGAGGGACACACCCTGATCATGCAGCAGGTTTCCCGCGTCACGCTCGCCATCGCGGTCATGGGTGCCGCGCTGCGCCTCCCGGAGCGCTACTTCCTCGACCATTGGCGGGAGCTGGCGCTGGTGCTCGGCCTCGCCTTGCCGCTGATGTGCCTGAGTGGCAGCCTGCTCGCCTGGCTGCTCCTGCCGGTGTCGCCGCTCGTCGCCCTCCTGATCGGCGGCGTGCTGGCGCCGACCGACCCCGTCCTCGCGGGCTCGGTGGTCGCCGGGCGGAGCGGCGAGGAGAACATACCGGCACGCCTGCGCCACGGCATCACCGCCGAGAGCGGCGCCAATGACGGCCTCGCCCTGCTCCTGGTGATGCTGCCGGTGCTGCTGCTGACCGAGCCGCCGCGGGCGGCGCTCTCACACTGGATCGGCCAGGTCCTGCTCTGGGAGGTCCTGGTCGCGCTCGCGATCGGCCTCGGGCTCGGCTGGGCCGCCGGCCGGGCGCTCGTCTGGGCCTACACCCAGCCCTTCTCCGAGCGCGTCTCGGGGCTGACCGCCTCGGTCTCGCTCGCCCTGGCCGCCGTCGCCTGCGTTCATCTGATCGGGGCGAGCGGGGTCCTCGCGGCCTTTGCCGCCGGCCTCGCCTTCCACCCCTTCCTGGTGCGCGTCGAGGATCCGCGCGCCGAGCACGTGCAGGAGGCGATCGGGCGCTTCTTCGACCTGCCGGTCTTCGTCCTTTTCGGCCTCTTCGCCCCCTGGCAGGACTGGCTCCGACTCGACTGGCAGGCTGGCCTTTTCGCCGTCGCCATCCTGCTGCTGCGCCGACCGCCGGTGTGGCTCCTGCTCTGGCGGATCCTGCCCTCGCTGCAAAACCGGCGGGAGGCGCTGTTCAATGGGTGGTTCGGGCCGATCGGCATCGCCGCCGTCTTCTATTCCGCCGAGAGCGCGCACCTGACCGGTATCCGGGAGATATGGACGATCGCGAGCCTCGTCGTCTTCGCCTCGATCCTGGTGCACGGCATCAGCGCGACGCCCTTGATCCGCCGCTACGGGCGGCCGATCGCCGTGGCACCGTCCCTGCGACGGGCGTTCGAGCGTCTTTGAACGGAGCGTCAGTAGGGATGGCTGGTGCGGGTCAGCCAGTCGGCGAGGGAGAGGCCGAACATGATGGCGAGCCAGAGAACGCCGCCGAGCGCGGCGAGCCGCACGATGCCGGGCACCTCGCGCAGGTGCATGAAGAACCACACGATCAGCGCCGCCTTGATGGTCGCGATCGTGAGGTTGAGCACCGGGTTCCAGAAGCCGAGCTCGAGCTGCGCCACGCCGATGGTCGAGGCGAGGAGGAGCATGAGCGCCAGATAGACGAGGACGAAGGTCGTGCGCTGGCTCATGGGATGGGCGGGCTCAGATGAGGTAAAGGACCGGGTAGAGGAAGACCCAGACGATGTCGACGAAGTGCCAGTACATGCCGAGGCCCTCGATCTGGATGGCGTGCGCCGGCAGGGCCAGGCGCCGGACCAGCGTGCGCCAGGCGAAAACGGCGACCGCGAGGATGCCGAGCGTGAGATGAACGGCGTGCAGGCCGGTGGAGGCGAAATAGAAGTTGAAGAAGAGCTCGGTGTTGGGCCCCAAGGGAAAGACGGACCCGACGCCGGGCATCAGCCCCTCCCGGTACTCGAGCAGGTACTCATAGCCCTTGATGCCGAGGAAGCCCAGGCCGAGCAGCGCCGTCAGGAGCAGGAACCTGACCGTCTGCGCCGCCTTGGCCTCGCGCGCGGCGACGACCGCGAGCACCATGGTGAGGCTGCTGGTCAGAAGCACAGCCGTGTTGGCGCCGCCGAGCCAGAGATGCAGATGGTCGCTCGCCGTGTCGGCCGCCTCGGTATAGGCGACCCGATAGATCACGAGACCGAGAAAGAGACCGCCGAACAGCATGAGCTCGGTGGCCATGTACAGCCAGAGGCCGAGCCTCGCCGCCTCCCGCTGCTGGTCGGGGTTCTGGAAGGGCTCGACGGCGATGTCGCGGCCGCTCACGATCGTGGCTCCCCGACCGGATAGGCGTAGGCCTCGCGATCGACGATCGGCACTTGCGCGAAGTTGTGCGTCGGCGGCGGCGACGCCACCGTCCATTCGAGACCGGCGGCAGCCCAGGGATTGCTGCCCGCACGCTCACCGTAGCGCAGCGACCAGAGCAGGTAGCAGAGCGGCAGGAGGTAGCCGACCGCGAGCACGGCCGTGCCGGCGCTCGAGAGCACGTTCAGTATCTGGAACTCGGGCGGATACGCGTGATAGCGGCGCGGCATGCCGAGATAGCCGAGCAGGAACTGCGGGAAGAAGGTCAGATTGAAGCCGAGAAAGATGGTGAGCGCCGCAAGGCGCCCCCAGAACTCGGGATAGAGCCGCCCCGTCATCTTCGGCCACCAGAAGTGCAAAGCGCCGAAAAACGCCGTGACCGTGCCGCCGACCATGATGTAGTGGAAATGCGCCACGACGAAGTAGGTGTCGTGGACATGCACGTCGACCGCGAGGGCCGCGACGATCAGGCCGGTGACGCCGCCGACCACGAAGAGCGCGATGAATCCCAGGGCATAGAGCAGGGGCGCCTTGATGTCGATCCGGCCCTTGTAGAGGGTCGCCGTCCAATTGTAGACCTTGATCGCCGACGGCACCGCCACGACGTAGCTCAAGAACGAGAAGACGAAGCCGGCATACATGGAGCTGCCGGCGGTGAACATGTGGTGGCCCCAGACGAGGAAGCCGATCACCGCGATGGCGATGGCGGAGAAGGCCACGAAGGCATAGCCGAAAATGCGCTTGTGGCTGAAGGCGGTGATGAGCTCCGATACGACCCCCATGCCCGGCAGCACCATGATATAGACCGCCGGGTGGCTGTAGAACCAGAACAGGTGCTGGAACAGGAGCGGATCGCCCCCGAGCTTCGGATCGAAGATGCCGATGCCGAGGCCCCGCTCGAAGCCGACGAGAAGCAGCGTGATCGCCAGGACCGGCGTCGCCAGCAGCATGACGATCGAGGTGGCGTAGATCGACCAGACGAACAGCGGCAGGCGGAACCAAGTCATGCCGGGCGCCCGCAGCTTGTGCGTGGTGACGATGAAGTTGATCGCCGTGAAGATGGTGGAGAAGCCGACGATGAAGACGCCGGCCACCACGGCGATCACGTGCGTGTTCGAGAATTGCGAGCTGTAGGGGGTGTAGAAGGTCCAGCCGGTGTCGACGCCGCCGGCGACGAGCGCGTAGAGCGTGAAGATGCCGCCACCCACATAGACGTACCAGCTCGCGAGGTTCAGCCGCGGAAAGGCGAGGTCCCTGGCACCCACCATCAGGGGCAGCAGGAAGTTGCCGAAGGTGGTGGGGATCGAGGGGATCAGGAAGAACCAGACCATGACCACGCCGTGCAGCGTGAAGGACTTGTTGTAGCCGTCATGGGTCAGGAGATCGCCCGGCGGCGTGATCAGCTCGAGCCGCACCAGGGCCGCCGCCACGCTGCCGAGGAAGAAGAAGAGAGTGATCGAGACGAGGTAGAGGATGGCGATCCGCTTGTGATCGGTGGTGAGCAGCCACGAGCGGATGGTGTGGCCCTCGTGCAGGTAGTCGTGCGCCCCGAGGTCGCCGGCGATCGTGCTCATGGCCGATAGTCCTCCTTCGCCGCCAGCGACTTGAGGTAGGCGACGAGCTCGATGAGATCCTGCTCCGGAACGCGGCCGCGAAAGCTCGGCATGACGGGGGAGTAGCCGGCAGCCACATGCTTCAGGGGAAAGATGATGCTGTCGCGGAGATAGGCTTCGTCGGCCGTCACGACCTCGCCCGACTCGAGCGGCACGGGGCGCCCGTAGAGGCCGTAGAGCGGCGGCGCCCGCACCACGTCGCTGTCCTCGTGGCAGCCCGAGCAGCCATAGCTGCGAAAGAGGCCGGCGCCACGTTCCGCCAGCGTCAAGTCGACATCCTGGCGTGCCAGCCAGTCTGCGTAGGCCGCGGGCTCGAGGACGACGATCCGTCCCCCCATCTCGGAGTGCGAGGTGCCGCAGAACTCGGTGCAGAGCAGGTGGTAGACGCCGGGCTTCTCGGCCTCGAACCATTCGACGGTGGTCCGTCCTGGCAGGACGTCCCGCTTGATGCGCAGGGCCGGGAGAAAGAGGCTGTGGATGACGTCCTGCGAGGTCATGTCGAGGCGGATCGGCCGTCCGGCCGGGACGTGCAGCTCGTTGATCTCGCGCTGCCCGCCCGGATGCTGGAACTTCCACATCCACTGCTTGGCGACGACGGCGATCTCCTCCGCACCGGGCGGCGCGCTGTCGTAGTCGAAATAGGCCTTGGCGGCCCAGACGTAGAACACCAGCACGAGGCCCAGCGGAATCAGCGCCCAGGAGAACTCCAGCTTCCAATTGCCCTTCCGCCGTCCGCTGCGGTCGGCCTCGGAGCCGCGCCGGTACCTCACGGAAAACCAGACCAGAAGCACGAAGACCGGCAAGGTGAGCAGGGCCGACAGCAGCACGAGCCCGAGGAGGATCAGATCGACCTCGCTCGCATGGGCGGAAAGGGCCACCGGCCAGAAGGGTGCGGTGAAGCCTTCCATCCCGTCTATCCCCGAGGGCCGCGATCATGGCGGAGCATCAAGGCGATGCCGCCGCCGATCAGGAGCACCGTGAGGACACCCCCGATCTTCAGGGCGCCGAGTATGGCCGGTGTATAGGCGCCGATCTTCGGATCGTAGCGGAAGCAGAGCTGCCACAGGCGATCGCTCAGCCCGCCGATCCCGCCGCCGCCCGCCTCGTCGAGGGCGAGGCGCAGATCGAAGGCTTCGAACGGATAGCCGTAGAGCCAGTTTGCGAGACGGCCCTCGACATTGACGACCGCAACGGCCGTCGGATGCGCGTACTGGTCGGTCTCGGGGTCGTAGGCGAAGCGAAAGCCGATCGCATCGAGCAGGGGCCTCGCGTCGCCGGTCAGGAAGGATGCTCCGCCGGCACTCGCGAAGCGGGCCCGATAATCGGCCCGTGCCGCCAGGGCATCGATCGGCCGTGTTTCGGGGTCGATGCTCACCACGAGCAGCTCGTAATCCTCGCCCGGCCTCTTCTCCAGATCGTCCAGCGCCTCGAACAGGCCGGCGAGCGTGATGCCGCAGATGTTCTGGCAATCGAGATCGACCGGCACCAGCATCGCCGGCCGCCGGCCGATGCGGTCGCCGAGCCGGACCGGATGGCCCTCCGCATCCTCGAGGGTCAAATCCAAAGGAACGGCCGTGCCGAGCCGGTCCTCGATGTCGGCGATGGTGAAGGGGTCGCCTGTCGCGACGGCAGTGGCCGGCAGGGCGGCGCCGAGCAGGAACGCGAGCAGGCAAAGCCTCGGGCGAGCCACGCTCATGGGCCGGCTCCTTCCGGGCTCGAGCCCGTGTCCTTCGGCCGCTCCGACCGCCAATCGGGCCATGGCGCGAGACCCGTGACGGCCTCGGGCTGGGGCCGCGGCCCGGTTGCCGGTCGCGGCCAGCCGCGCTCGGCGAGCAGGCTCATGGCCCGCTCGATGGGGATGCGGGCGATGCCGCCCTTCGCGTCGAGCCAGGCATAGCCATCGAGGAGGGCGCTCTCGCGTGTTCGGTAGGCTCTCAGATCCTCGGCGGGACGGGTCTGGAGCCGCGGCCCGGGAGGTGGCGGAACACGTTGCTCGAGCAAGGTCGGCGCCGGGCCCTCGACCAGGGGGCCCAGCTTCTCGAACAGGCTCGGCAGGCCGTAGAGTGCCGCCGCCGAGAAGATGACGAAGAGGCTGCCGGCGATGGCGGTGCCGACCACCCAGCGCGGGTTGGCGTCCTCTGGCTCGTAGCCCAGCTTCCGGACGCGGTCGCCCGGTCGCTCAGCCATCGACCTGCTCGCGCGAAACCAGCACGATGGAGCGTGCGCCGAGATCGGTCAGGACCATGAACAGCCAGAGGCCGCCCACCGCGAGGAGAGCGCCGGTGATGGGCAGGGGCCCCGGTGCCAGCTCGCCCCAGGCGGGTGCCGTCTGCCACACCTGGAAGACGAGCTGCGCCGCCAGCACCAGACCGGCGAGGCTGGCGACGACGCGCCAGTCGTGACGCAGGCGCTCGGACAGCAGCAGAAAAAACGGCAGCACGAAGTGGCCGAGCACGACGAGGCCCATCAAAAACCCCCAGCCGCCCGACATGCGGGCCAGATACCAAGCCACATTGTGCGGCAGGTCGCCCGACCAGACGATCAAATACTGCATGAAGCCGAGATAGGCCCAAAGCAGGATGGCCCCCTGCAGAAGACCGCCGAGCCCGACCACCGGCGCTTCGGCCAGCACCGGTAGCCGTTCCTCGACGCTCGCGAGGACCAGCACGGTGAGAATGGCGAAACCGAGG
This sequence comes from uncultured Geminicoccaceae bacterium, assembly GCA_964402505.1. Taxonomy (GTDB): domain Bacteria; phylum Pseudomonadota; class Alphaproteobacteria; order Geminicoccales; family Geminicoccaceae; genus SLRI01. The sequence goes on along the minus strand of CAYOCP010000031.1, from coordinate 37,941 downwards.
CCGGCATTGAGCTGACCGCCGATCGCAATCAGGCCGAAGGTCGAGGAGTTGAACCTGGGATCGAGCGACATCGACCAGTCGATCGCCGCGAACGAGGCCGTCAGCGCAAAGACGATGGCGCCGGCGGCGGCCAGGCCGCGCTGCCGCGGTCGATCCGCGAGGGGGATGCGGCCGCGGGTGAGCAGGAAGGCGAGCGCGTTCCAGATGATCAGATAAAGCACCGCCCGCAGCACGAAGAAGTGCGGGTCGAGGTAGAAGGTCTTGGCGCGCAGCATCTCGTCACCCGCCAGAAGCTCCGGCCGCGCCCAGGGGAAGAGCGGCTGGAGATCGAAGAGTAGCGGCAGGGAAAGCAGTGCGATGAGCGGCAGGGTGCGGGCGCTTGCCTCGAGCGGCTCGCCCAGCATGCGGCCCCAGCGGCCGCCGCTCAGGTGGTAGATCAGCAGGAGCGCCAGGCAACCGAGCGGCACCGCCAGCCAGGCGACGAAGGCGGTGAGATAGGCGCGACGGAAGAGGGCGAGGTCGTGCACGGCGAAGGGCAGTGAGACGAGGATGCCGAGAAGCGCCAGAAGCGCCGCCCAGCGTCGGAGCCGATGCAGCACCTGTGTCGATCTCATGGCGCCGGCCCCAGCTTTTCGGCATCGGCCGCGGGCAGGCTCGCGACCATGGCATGCTCGCTGAGCTGCAGAGCACGAATGTAGGCGGCGATGGCCCAGCGGTCGGCCGGCGGCACCCGCTCGGCATAGGCGTACATCACGCCGTAGCCATTGGTGATGACGTCGATGAAATGGTCGGTCGGGGCCTGCCGCAGGCGATCGCTGTGGAAGCTCGGCGGCTGCGGGAAGCCGCGCTGCACGATCATGCCGTGACCGTCGCCCGTGTAGCCGTGGCAGGGCGAGCAGAAGATGTCGAAGCGCTCATGGCCGCGCTCGATCAGCTTTGCCGTGAGGGGCGGGCGCTCGGTCAGCACCGCCCGAAAAGCGAGCTCGCCCCGCGCGACCGTGCCGGGCACGGGGCTCTGGTTCGCCTTGCCGCCCGGAAGCTGGTCCGCCTGCTCGTACACCTCGTACTTCTTCTGGTCGGCCATGTTCTGGTCGCAGCCGGCGATCAGGAGGCAGAGCAGCGGCAGCAGATGGCGGCCGTTCACAGCATGACCTCCTCGACCTCGAGGGCACCGGCCTGCTCCAGAAGGGCCCGCGTGCGGTCCCGATCGAAGCGCGGATCGTCGTACTCGACCGCGAGAAGGAAGCGATCCCGGCTGATCCGTCCGGCGGCCGCCGCGTTGAAGATCGGATGATGCAGTCGCGGCAGGCCGTTCTGCCAGAGCATGCCGATCACCACCGCCAGGACGGCGCAGAGCACGGTCAGCTCGAGGGCCGGCACCGAGAAGGCCGTCCAGGCGTCGAGCGGCCGGCCGCCCACATTGATCGGATAGTTGTAGGCATTCATGTACCATTGCATGAAGAGGCCGCCGCCGCCGCCGAAGAGGCCGCCGGCGAGGGCTATGCCCGGCAGGCCCCGCACCTCGAACCCCAGGGCCTCCGCCAGGCCGTCGACCGGAAAGGGCGTGTGGCCCTCCATCCGCCGGTAGCCCCTCTTGCGCATCTCGAGGGTGGCGCGCACGAGGTCCTGGGGTGTGGTGAAGACCGCCACCAGCCCATAAGGCCCCTCCGTCGGTAAGCGCTCAGCCATCACCCTGCTCCTCGTGCAGCGTCTCCCGCACATCGAAGATCGAGATCATGGGCAGGAGGCGCACGAACAAGAAGAACAGGAAAAGGAAAATGCCAATCGTGCCGGCGAACAGCGCCCAGTCCCAGAAGGTGGGCCAATAGTATTGCCAGGAGGAAGGCAGGAAATCGCGGTAGAGCGCGGTGGTCAAGAGCATGAAGTGATCGGCCCACATACCGAAGACAACCAGTGCCGCGACCGCCGCCAGCAGCCAGACGCGCCGCCGGAGGGCCCTGAACCACAAGGTTTGGATCGAGAGGGCGCTGGAGACGATGGCCGCCCAGTACCACCACGCATAGGCACCCTGAAAGCGGTCGAGGGTCGTGGCGCGCTCGTAAAGATCGCCCGAATACCAGGCGTGGAAAGGCTCGAAAACGTAGCCGTAGATGGTCATGAGGCCGGTTGTGAGGACCATCTGCCCGAGCAGGTCCAGATGCCGCTCGGTGATGATCGCCTCGAGCCCGAAGGCCCAGCGCAGCGTCACTGTGATCAGCGTCACCACCGCGAAACCCTCGAAGACGGCGCCGATGATGAACGAGACGGGGAAGATGGTGGTATGCCAGCCGGGCTCGATGCCGACGGCGAAGAGCAGGCTGACGCCGCTCTCGACCACGACGACGAGCGGCACGGCGAGGCCGGCGCAGATCCAGTAGCTGACCTGCCAGCGTTTCCAGTGCCGGGCCGACCCGCGCCACCCGAGGGCGAGGATGCCGTAGAGCACCTTGGGCCAACGCCCCTTCGCCCGGTCGCGGACCGACGCGAGATCGGGAATCAGGCCCACGTAGAAGAAGACGATGGAGACGATCAGATAGGTGCCGACGCCGAAGACGTCCCACTCGAGCGGGCTCTTGAACTGCGGCCAGACGGTCATGGTGTCGGGGTAGGGGATCAGCCAGTAGAACAGCCACGGCCGGCCCAGGTGCAGGATCGGGTACATGCCGGCCATCATGACCGCGAAGACGGTCATCGCCTCGGCGAACCGGTTGAGCGAGCTGCGCCAGCCCTGGTTGAGAAGGAGGAGCAGCGCCGAGATCAGCGTGCCGGCATGGCCCATGCTGATCCACCAGACATAATTGGCGATGGCGAGACCCCAGGGCACGGGCATCTGCACCCCCCAGATGCCGACCCCGCGCCAGAAGAGCCAGAAGACCGAGACCGCCCAAACCACCACCAGCACACCGCAGAGGCCGAAGCCGATCCACCAGCGCCCGGGATGCGGGAAGTCGAGCGGCACCAGCGCGATCCGGCGGCCGACGCCGGCATAGCTCAGCGCGCGCGGCAGCGCCTCCCCCTGCCGCCGCTCGAGCCCTCGTGTCGTGCTCGCCATGGCTCAGGACGATCCTCCGTCTCCCGCCTCGCCCGGCATGAGCCTGGCGAGATAGGTGGTGCGCGGCCGGACACCGAGCTCCTCGAGCAACGCGTAATGGCGCGGGCTCGCCTTCGCCCGGCTGACGGCGCTCTTCGGATCGTTGATGTTGCCGAAGGTGATGGCGCGGGTCGGGCAGGCCCCCTGGCAGGCGGTGACCACCTCGCCGTCGGCGATCGCCCGGCCCTCCTTCTTGGCCGTGATCCGGGCGCGGCTGATGCGCTGGACGCAGTAGGTGCACTTCTCCATGACGCCGCGGGCGCGCACCGTGACCTCCGGGTTGCGCTGCGGCACGCGCCCCTCGCCCTCGCCGCCGGCGAAATCGTAGAAGTTGAAATGTCGGACCTTGTAGGGGCAGTAGCTGGCGCAGGTGCGGGTCCCGACGCAGCGATTGTAGACCATCTGGTTCAGGCCCTCGGGGCCGTGCACCGTGGCGTTGACCGGACAGCCGACCTCGCACGGCGCCTGCTCGCAATGCATGCAGGGCACCGGCTGGAAGTGGGTCAGCGGGTTGTCGGGAGAGCCCTCGTAATAGGTGTCGATCCGCAGCCAGTGCATCTCGCGGCCCATCGCCACCTGCTCCTTGCCCACGACCGGCACGTTGTTCTCGGCCATGCAGGCGACCACGCAGGCATTGCAGCCGATGCAGGTGTCGAGGTCGATCGCCATGCCCCAGCTCTCCCGCTCGTAGGGCCAGTCCGGGTAGAGCGAGTGGTCGGGGGAGGGGGAGGTGACCGGCCGGCCCTCGCGCACGGCTTCGACCGTGGTCTTCTTGACCAGATCGTGGCCCGCCATCTTCCGGTGGAGCTGGGTCGTGGCGAGTGCCGCCGCACCGTTCGCCCTTTCGATTCCGACAGCGTCGAGCCGCCACAAGGCGTCGGTGCGGCGCAGCCGGTAGGCATCGTAGCCGATGCCGCTGCCGACGCTGCCGGCCCGCCGCCGGCCGTAGCCCATGTGCAACGTCACCGTGCGCGAGGCCTGGCCCGGCAGCACCCAGACCGGCGCCTCGATCCGCCGCCCGCCGGACGCGATCTGGATCATCTCGCCATTCTTCAGGTCCGCCTCCGCCGCGAAGGCCGGGCTGACCGCCGCGACATTCTCCCAGGTCAGCTTGGTCAAAGGCTTGGGCAGCTCCTGCAGCCAAGCATTGTTGGCGAAGCGGCCGTCCCGAATGGTCGGGTCCGGCCGGAACACCACCTCCAGCCCGTCGCCCGCAAGCGGCGCGTCGACCTCGAGCGGCCGCAGGTCGGGCGGTGGCACGGGCGCAGGCTCGGCAGCGAGGAAGCCATCGCTCAGGAGGCGCACCCAGCGCGTCTCGAAATTTCCCTCGCCCAGAATCTCCCGCCAGGTCCGCCGCACCGCCTCGTACGCCGAAAGACTGGGCTCGCCTCCGAGCGTCGCCAACAGCTCGTCGACGGTGTGGCTCGCATGCAGCGGCCGGATCGTCGGTTGCAGCACGCCGGCCGTGCCATCGACGGCGCGCGCGTCGGACCAGCTCTCGAGAACGTGGCACTCAGGGACGTGCCAGTGGCACGAGGCCGCCGTCTCGTCGTGCCAAGCGCCGAGGTGGACACGGAGCGGCACCTCCTCGAGCAGCGCCTCGAAGTCGAGATCGGCCGGTGCCGTGTAGACGGGATTGGTGTCGAGCATCACCAGCGTGTCGATGCGGCCGGCACGGATGACGCCGGCGAGATCGGCGAGGGAGCCCGCGCCCTCCGGCTGCCAGGCAACGGGCTCGGTGAGCTCCATCGTGTGGCCAAGAGCTCCCAGGCTCTGGTTGATCCGAAGGCCGAGCGCCTGCAGTTCGGCCGGCAGGTGGAAGCCGACGAGGACGAGGCCGGCGCTGCCCGCGCTCTCCAGGCCTGCCGCGATCTCGCGCAGCCAGGCCCGATCCTCGAGGGAGAGCTCCAAAGCCTCGGTGGGACCCAGGCCGAAATGCTGGGCGAGCGCCACGAGCAGCCGCTCGGCATGGGCGGCACTTGCCGGCCGGCGCCGCGTTGCCCGGGCCCCGGTCAAGGAGGGTGTGCATTCCAGGACGTGCAGGCCCGGCAGGCGGCCCTTCTCGAGCGCCCGGCGCCGGCCCTCGGCGAAACGGCGGGCATGGACGATCTGCGCCGGCCCCGGCCCCAGCGGATCCGCTTCGATCGCCAGCACGAGATCGGCCCGGTCGAGCCGGGGGTGGAGGTCGAGCGGGCGGCCGAACGCGAGAACGGTCGCCTCGCGTTGCGGACTCCGGTCGACTGCCTCGTGCCGGAACTGGGCGAGACCCGGCAACCGCTTCTGCAAGCGCTCCATCTGCCGCTTGGTGGTGGGCGAGGTGATCGTGCCGGTCAGGATGGCGAGACCTTCGCCGCCGCCGCCCTCGAGCACGCGCATTCTCGCCACCATCGCGTCCTGGAAGCGATCCCAGGTCCCGACATCGCCGAGATGGGTGGTGGTCCTGGAGCGATCCTGGTCATAGAGCTCGAGCACGGCGGCCTGGGCGAAAGGATCGATGCGACCCCGCGCCAGGGGATGATCCGGATTGCCTTCCACCTTGATCGGTCGGCCCTCGACCGTCTCGACCAGCACCGGGATCGCATAGCCGTCGTGCAGCGTGGCGCTGGCGTAGTAGACCGACTGCCCCGGCACGCCGAATTCGGGCGCGTTGACGAAGGGCAGCGCCTTCTCCTCCGGCTGCGGCGCGTCGCAGCCCGTGAGCCCGGCGAGGGCCAAGGAAGCTCCCATGACCTTGAGCAGATCCCGCCGGCTGGCTCGATCGAGGAGTGGCGCCAGCGACGGAAACTCGTGCTCCACGGCGGCGCGCAGGGCTGGCGGATCGGACCGTTCGTCGAGGTCGCGCCACAGGACCCCGCCGCCCTTTCGGTCGAGCCGGCGGGCCAGATGGCGAAGCGTGGCGGAATCGCGGGACATGATCAGCGGTGGCAGATGTAGCAGTTGTCGAGGCGCTCGGGATCGATGCCGAGCTCGGCCATCCGGTTCCGACCGTAGGCGAGCTGGTCGGGCGGCGGCCGCCAATCGAGGTTGAACACCTGATCCGGCGGACGCAGATGCGGCGCCGGGTTTCGGTGGCAGTCCAGGCAGAAGCTCATCTGAAAGGCCTTGTCCTGGTAGACGAGGTTCATCTCGTCGATCGGTCCGTGGCATTCGGCGCAGCCGACGCCGCGCGCCACGTGGATCGAGTGGTTGAAGTAGACGTAATCGGGCAGGTCGTGGACCCGGTTCCAGCGAAGGGGTCGGTCCTCGGCCAAGCTCTCGCGCACCGGCGCCAGGGCTTCGGCATTCGTCCAGAGCTGCGAATGGCAGGTCATGCAGGTATGGGTCGGCGGGTAGCTGGCGGTCGCCGACAGCTCGACCGAATCATGGCAATAGCGGCAGTCGATGCCGAGCTCGCCCACATGGTGTCGGTGACTGAACGGCACCGGCTGGCCGAGCGCCGTGTGACGGCCCGTGAGGTAATCGGAGCGGACCAGCCCCATGCCCAGCATCGGCGCGCCGATCACCGCGACGACGACCGAGATCCCCGCCACCTTCAGATAAGTGTCGGCACGGCGGGAGAAGATCTGGGCCATGACGTACGTCCGCTGCACACGCTTCGAGAACACACCTGCCGCCGGAAGGTTCCGTGGATCCGAGGTGATCGATCGAAGCGAGCGGAGGCGGTGTGGCCCAAACGGCGGCGGGCCGGAGGCTGGCTGGGGCGGTAGGATTCGAACCTACGAATGCCGGGACCAAAACCCGGTGCCTTACCACTTGGCGACGCCCCAAGCCTGGGCTTTCATGTACCGTTGGTGCTGGTGCCTTGCAACCGGAGCGGTGCGCCCGGGCCGAGGCCGAGCAGGATGGCGGCCGAGGCGGCATTGGCGGCGATCTCGAGGAGGCCGGCCGAGTTGGCGTACCAGAAGAGGGCGCCATGGGCAGCGGCAGCGAAGGTGCGGGCGTGGGCGATCCTCTGGCCGCCGGCGAGCACGATGGCCGAATGGGGCAGGGTGGAGGCCCGGCGCCCGCTGACGAGGTTGCCGTAAGAATCGACGTGGACCACGAGGTCGGCGTCGTCGGGCCAGCCCGAATGGCGCTCGGGGACGGCGGGCGCGAGCCCGGTGGCGTCGCCTCGGGCCAGGCGGGCCGCGGTCGGCGCGAAGAGGTCGCGGCCGTGAAAGCTCGAGGAGAGGGCGACCGGCCGCCAGGCGATGACGCAGGTCTCGAGCCTCTCCGCCCGGCGCATGACGAGCTCGAAGAGCCCGTTGTCGGGACCCACGAGCCAGAGCCCGTCGGCCCGGACGGCGAGCGGCCGGCGCGGGCCGCCGACGCCGGGATCGACCACGCCGAGCACGACGTCGCCGGGCTCGAGCCGCCTCGCCAGCGCCGCCAGATGGTAGGCCGCGAGATCGGGCCGGAACGCGGGCGCGTCCGCCATGAGGTCGACATACGGCACCTCGGGGGCGAGGCGGAGCGCCGCCATGCGCATTTCGCCGAGATAGGGGCCCTGCCCGCCGAAATCGGTGAAGGCGAGGATCATGGATCGCCCGGTGCGGTGGCGGCGCGGCACCACCAGCCCGGGTGCTCGCGGGCGATGCCGGCGGCCGCGGCCTCCGCCTTGCCGCTATCGGTGAAGAGGCCGAAGCAGGTGGCGCCCGAGCCCGACATGCGGGCCATGAGGCAATCGGGCTCCGACCTCAGCCGTTCGAGCACCTGCTCGATCAGGGGTGCCAGCCGCCTCGCCGCCGGCTCGAGCTCGTTCCGGCTCTCGAGGAGCCAGACGGCGAAGCGGACGAGCGACGGGTGCGGCGGAAAGGACGAGCGGGCGGCGGGCCGGCGGCCGGGATCGAGTGCCTCGAAGACCGCGGCCGTGGCGAGGCCGGTCCCCGGATTGACCAGGAGCAGCGGCAGGTCGGGCAGGCCGCGCACCGGATCGAGCCTCTCGCCCCTGCCGCGCAGCCGGGCGGGCCGGCTCCAGACGCAGACCGGCACATCCGCGCCCAGCTCCTGGCCGAGCTCGCGCAGGCGCTCGCCCGGCCAGTCGAGGGCCAGGGCCCGGGCGAGGCCGCGCAGCGTCGCCGCGGCATCGGCCGAGCCGCCGCCGATGCCGGCCGCGACGGGCAGGTGCTTCTCGAGGCGGATGGCGACGTCGATCTCCCGCCCCGTCGCTTGCGCGAGGGTGCGGGCGGCGCGCATCACGAGGTTCTCTTCGACCGGTCCGAGGGCTGCGGCGAAGGGCCCCTCGATCTCCAGCGAAAGCGCCCTTGCGGGCGTGAAGGTGAGGCGGTCGGCGACGGGCGCGAAGACGACGAGGCTGTCGAGCTCGTGGTAGCCGTCGGCGCGGCGGCCGGTGACGAGGAGGTCGAGGTTCACCTTGGCGGGTGCGATCTCGACCAGGGCCTCGTCAGCCACTGTCCGCTCCGCGCCCGCCGGGCGTCGCATCGAGCCCTTCCCGAAGCTTGCGCTCGATGATGACGACTTGGTCGGCCTCGGGTCCGAACGTCAGGGCACGCTGCCACTGGAAGCGCGCCTCGCGCTTGCGCCCCGCCCGCCAGTAGGCGTCGCCCAGATGGTCGTTGATGACCGGATCGTCCGGCTGCAGCTCGGCGGCGCGCTCGAGATAGGTCACCGCCTCGTCCACCCGGTCCAGCCGGAAATAGGCCCAGCCGAGGCTGTCGACGATGTAGCCGTCGTCGGGCCGAAGCTCGACCGCGCGGCGCAGCATCGCCTCCCCCTCCTCGAGATTGAGGCCCTGATCGACCCAGGAATAGCCCAGATAGTTGAGCACTTGCGGCTGGTCCGGCTGCAGCTCCAGCGCGTGCAGGAAGTCGGCCTCGGCCTCGGGCCAGCGGCCGGTGCGCTCGCGGGCGATGCCGCGGGCGTAGAAGAGCGGCCAGTGGCCGGGCTGGATCTCGCCGATCCTGCCGATCGCCCGGTCATAGGCCTTCTCGGATTCGGCGAAGCGGTCCCGCCGCCGGAGAAGGTCGCCCTTGGCGACCAGGGCGTCGATCCGGTCGGGCCGCTCGTCGGCCATCTGGTCGAGCCGGGCGATCGCCTCGTCCTCCCGGTCCATGGTCGCCAGCACTTGGGCGTCGAGCAGGCGGGCGTCCCAGCCATAGGGCGAATCGGGCGGCACGGCGGCGAGGATGCTCGAGGCCTCCTCGGGATTGCCCTGGTCCAGGGCAATCTCGGCGATGAGCAGGGCCACGTCGCCCTGGCGCGGTGCCAGATAGGCCGCCATGCGCGCCATCAGGAGCGCCTGGCCCTGTGCGTTCTGGTCGTTGAGCGCCCGGGCGAGGCTGAGCAGCGTGTCCGCCATGCCGCTTGCGGCATCGGCAACCGGCAGCGGCAAATCCCCGCCCGCGCGGAGCGCGGCCATGGCCGCCTCGAGGACGCTGTTGCCCGGCGTCTGCGCCAGCTGCTCCTCGAGCAGGCGGATCGCCTCGGGCCGGCGGCCGTCCATGGCCTCGATCGCGGCGAGGCCCGTGACCAGCCGGGTCGGCGTCCGGCCGTCGCCGGTGACGAGGGGCTCCAGCGTCCTTCTGCCCTGCTCGGCCCGGCCGTCGAGGGCCAGCATCATCGCTGCGTGGTAGAGGCGGATGCTGCCGAGGCCGTCCTCCCGATCGTCACCCAGAAGGGCGGCTATGGCCGCATCGGGCTCGCCGGCGCCGAACGTGATCCAGGCGTCGAGGATCGGCTTGGCGACGCCGACGATGCCCCGCTCGCCGACCGACGCCATCGCCCTGCTCGCCGCGGCGAAGTCGCCCGCCCTGACATCCTGGAAGACGAGCATGAGCTCGGCATCCTCGGCGTCCGGATCGATCTCGATCAAGGAGCGGGCGAGGGTGATGGCGGCGGGGTAGTCACCCACCCCCAGATGCAGCGTGAAGACCTCCCGCCTGAGCTCGAGATCGTCCGGGTCGAGGGCGAGAGCGTCGCCGAGATTGCGGGCGGCGGCGCGGAGATCGCCGTCGGCGAGGGCGATGCGTCCCGCCAGATAGCTCGAGGCGAGGTTGGGCTCCTCCCCTGGCGCGCCATCGCCGATCGGCGGGCCCGCTGCCGGCTCGACGGGCCAGCCGCTGCTCGCCGCCTGGCGCGCGTCGCTGCAGCCGACCACCGTGAGAAGGGCGGCCGCGACCATGACGGCCAAGACCCTCCGTCCGCTTTTCGCCGCAGGCCCTGCGCTCATTCCTTGCTCCAAACAAGCAGGCCGGCGTGGCCGGCGGTCGAGGGGCAGCCCCGAAGGCTTGGGCGGGACCACCGGCGCGGGGCGTCGGATCCGGCCAACCGACTTGACGATCGTCGCCACCCACGCCACAACCCGCCCAACATGGCCACGGTGCCGGACGGCATCGTGGCGTCGAGGATATTGCGGAGCGTGAGCGATGCTCAAGACATCGAAGAGCAAGAACGATCCGACCGCCCGTGGACCGGCGCAGCAGGTGAAGACGTTCGAGGGCAAGAAGATCAAGCCGACCCTCTATGTCGGCACTGCCGTCGGCCATGGCCGCTACATAGCTGCCCAGGATGAGGGCGGCAAGCTGGTGCTGGATCGCGAGGGCAAGCCGGTCGCCTATCGCGACATTTGAGAAGCGGTCCGCCCGCCCGCCTGCAGGCCGGACGGGTCCGACCAACGGCCTCCCCTGTCGGGGAAGGGCCGATCGAGAAGGGCGATCCGGCGGCGGCACTGGCGGTCGCGTGGGATCGCAGGGCAGGGTGCCCGGGTTCGGAGGGACATGAGACCAGGCGGACAAACGCCAGCTTGGCCGATGGATGCGAGCGCCTGTCTGGCGCTGCTCGACTGGTATCGCCTGTCCGGCGTCGATGCGGCGATCGGCCCCGTGCCGAGGCCGGCGTGGCGCCGTGCGGCTGCACCCGTTCCTGCCCCTTCCGTTCAGCCGGAGGCCTCGCGCGCGAGGCCGTCGCCGGCAGTGCCGAGCCTGCTCGTGCCGGAGAGCCGGCGCGTCGGCAACGCCCGCGAGCTGGCCCGGAGCTGCCACAGCCTCGAGGCGCTCGAGACGGCGCTCGCCGACTTCGACGGCTGCGCGCTCAGCGAGACGGCGACCCGCCTCTGCTTCGGCGACGGCAACCCGAAGGCGCGCGTGATGCTGATCGGCGAGGCGCCCGGTGCCGAGGAGGATCGCCAGGGCCGGCCCTTCGTCGGCCCGAGCGGCCAGCTTCTGGATCGCGTCCTCGCCACCATCGGCCTCGACCGGACGAGGGTCTGGATCACCAACGTCCTCTACTGGCGGCCGCCGGGCAACCGCCAGCCGACGAGCGGCGAGATCGCCGTCTGCCTGCCGTTCCTCGAGCGGCAGATCGAGCTTCTGGCGCCCAGCTACATCCTCTTCGTCGGCGGCATCGCCGCCAAGGCGCTGCTCGAGCGCAGCGAGGGCGTCACCAAGCTCCGGGGCCGCCCCTTCACCTATCGCACCGCCGACGGCCTCGAGATCCCCTGCCTCGTCACCTTCCATCCCGCCTATCTCCTGCGCCAGCCCCTGAACAAGCGGTTCGTCTGGCGCGACATGCTGGCCATGCGGGCGCGCCTCGACGAGCTGGGGGTCGCATGCGGCGCCTCCTGAGTGCCGCGGCGCTGCTGCTGGCCGTGGCGGCGGCACCGGCGGCGGCGCAGAGCTTCATCGAGGAGGGTGCTCGCGATCTTGCCCGCGTCGATCCGACCCTGCCGACACCGACCTTCTTCGACAGCCTGCCCCGCCCGCTCGGCAGCCAGGATGCGGCCCTCTACCGGATCATCTTCGAGCTGCAGGAGCACGGCCGCTGGCACGAGGCCGACCGGCTGATCGGCCGTCTCGACGACCGTCTTCTCCTCGGCCACGTCATGGCCCAGCGCTTCCTGCATCCCACGGCCTACCGCTCGAGCTATCCGGAGCTCAGGAGCTGGCTCGAGGCCTATGCCGACCTGCCCGAGGCGCCGGCGATCCACCGGCTGGCGGAGCGGCGGCGGCCGGCCCGGGCGGCGGCACCGCCCGAGCCCGTGGCCGGCTATCTCGGCGGCTCGGGCCAGGAGCTGCTCGAGGAGGCGGCGACACGCTATGACGGCCCCGAGGACCGCTCCGACCGGGAGAGCCAAGCGGTGGGTGAGTGGCTCGGCGCCATCCGGGCGCTCGTGGCCAAGAACCGGCCGACCCAGGCCCGCCGGCTCCTGCGCCATCCATCCGCCCGGCTGGCCGATCCGGTCGAGCAGGACCTCGCGCGCTGGACCATCGCCAAGAGCTACTTCGTCAATCGCAAGGACGAGGAGGCGTTCGAGCTCGCCAGCGCCGCCGCCATCCGCTCGGGCCGGATCGAGCCGCGCATGCACTGGACGGCGGGGCTCGCAGCCTGGCGGCAGGGCGACATCGCCCGCGCCGGCCGGCATTTCGCCGCCCTCGCCCGCTCCGACGGTGCCTCGGGCGATGTCGCCGCCGGCGCCTTCTGGGCGGCGCGCGTGGCGCTGCGCCTCGTCGATCCCGCCCGCTACCGCCGGTACCTGGAGATCGCGGCCGCGGCGTCCGACGATTTCTACGGCATCCTCGCCCAGCGCGTGCTCGGCGGGCCGGTGCTGTTCGACTGGCACCAGACGGCCATGGCGGCCGACCACATGGGGGCCCTGATGCGCGTCGACGGGGCGCGGCGGGCCATGGCGCTCGGCCAGCTCGGCCGCGACCTCGAGGCCGAGGCCGAGATCCGCAAGCTGGCGGCCCGGGCCAGCCCGACCCTGACCGAGGCCCTGGCCGCCCTGGCCGAGAAGCTGCACCTGCCGGCGGCGCAGATGCGTGTGGCGCAGCGCGCGCGGCTGCAGGACGGGCGGCGCCAGGATGGCGCGCTCTATCCCCTCCCCGACTGGCGGCCGATGACCGGCTTCAGCATCGACCGTGCCCTCCTTTTCGCCGTCATCCGCGCCGAGAGCGGCTTCGATCCCGACGCCCGGAGCAGTGCCGGGGCACTCGGCGTGATGCAGGTCATGCCGAGCACCGCGGTGGCGATGGCGAAGAAGTACGGCATTCCCTACGAGGGCGCCGCGAGCCTGCGCGATCCGGCCACCAACATGGCCTTCGGCCAGGCCTACCTCCAGCGCCTGCGTGACACCTGGTTCATCGGCGACAGCGTCATCGACATCGGCATCGCCTACAATGCCGGGCTGAAGCGGGCGGAGGACTGGGCCGGGCGCTACGGCGACATCGACGATCCGCTGCTCCGCCTCGAGAGCATCCCGATCCCCGAGACCCGGCTCTACGTGAAGAAGCTTCTCGGCAATCTCTGGGCCTATCGCGTGCGCCTCGATCAGCCCGCCCCGGAGCTCGAGGCCCTTGCCGCCGGCGACTGGCCCCAATATGTGGGGCTGGAGTCGAGCGGTGGGGAGAAGCGCCATGCCCGGGCGGGCCAAATTGGGGCGGATTGACGAGAGCATCGAGTTCCGGCCGCTGCGGGTCGCCGTGCTGACCGTCTCGGACAGTCGCGGCCTCGATGACGATCGGTCGGGGGCGGTGCTGCTCGAGCGGCTGAACGCCGCCGGCCACCAGGTGGTCGACCGGCGGATCCTGCGCGACGACCAGGAGGCCATCGCGGCGCAGTTCCGCGACTGGATCGCCGATCCCGGCGTCGAGGTGGTGATCAGCACGGGCGGCACCGGGGTCACCGGCCGCGACATCACGCCCGAAGCGCTGCACCAGGTGATCGAGAAGCACGTGCCGGGCTTCGGCGAGCTCTTCCGCGCCCAGTCCTTCGCGAAGATCGGCACCTCGAGCCTGCAGTCGAGGGCCGACGCCGGCGTGGCCAACGGCACCTATCTCTTCGTCGTGCCGGGCTCGCCGGGCGCCTGCCGGGACGCCTGGGACGGGATTCTCGTCCACCAGCTCGACATCCGCCACAAGCCCTGCAACTTCGCCGAGCTCCTGCCGCGGCTCAGGGAGCACGAGCCCGGCTGATCGCGGGGCCATGGCGCTCTTCTTCACCGCCGACCAGCATTTCGGCCATGGCGGTGCCAGGGGCCTGTTCCGCCGCCCCTTCGCCTCCACCGCTGCCATGGACGAGGCGCTGATCCGGCGCTGGAACGCGGTCGTCGGGCCGAAGGACACGGTCTGGCATCTCGGCGACTTCGCCGTCCGCCAGCCGGCCGAACGCATGGCGGCGATTCTGGAAGGGCTGAACGGCACGAGGCATCTCGTCGCGGGCAACAACGACGGCGAGGCGACCCGCGCGCTCGCCGGCTGGGCCAGCGTGCACGACCTCGTCGAGATCGAGGCGGCGGGCCGCCGGCTCGTGCTCTGCCACTACCCCTTGCGGAGCTGGAACGGCATGGGCAAGGGCGCCCTGCAACTGCACGGCCACAGCCACGGTCGGATGAAGCCCCTGACCCGGCAGCACGACGTGGGCGTCGACGTCCGAGACTTCGCCCCGGTGGCCCTGGAACGCCTGCTGCCGCCTCAAAAACGGTAGACGAGCGAGAGCGTCACGATGTCGATGCGGCTCTCGTAGCTGGCGTCGAGATTGCCGCGCAGCGCGCTGCCCTTGTCGGTGCCGCGCTGGCGGACATCGGCATCGTCGAAGAAGATGTGGGTGTAGCCCAGATCGAGCGAGAGATTGTCCAGAATGCGCCAGCCGAGCCCGGCGGCCAGCCAGTAGCGGTCGGAGTCGGGCACGCGCGGCGAGCGGTAGCGATTGCGCACCGGCGACTGATCGAAGGCGGCGCCCAAGCGCAGCTTCAGCCGGTCGGTCGCGGCCCAGGTGCCGCCGAGCGCGAAGAACCAGGCATCGTTCCACTGGTACTCGCTGACATTGTCGGGCTGGGCCGGGTTGTCGAACTTGATGATCAGCTCGTCGAGCGTGCTCCAGCCGGTCCACTGGGCCTCGGCCATGAGCGCGAAGTCCTCGCCGATCTTTTGGTGCACCCCGATGCTGGCCATGGGCGGGAACTCGAACTTGGTCTCGGCCCCGGTATTGGCGAAAGCCCCCGTCGCCGCCTTCAGCGTGGCGCCGATGCCGGCATCGTCGAGGCGAAAGCGGCTGTTGCCCTCGAAGGTCATGTCGATCTTGGAGCGGTAGGAGAGGCCGATCCGGGTACCCTCGAGCGGCTCGACGAGCAGACCGAGATTGTAGCCATAGGCCCAGCCGTCGCCCTTGACCCGCGCCTGGCCGTCCTGCTGGGTCGGCACCGAGCCGGGCACGCCGTTCAAGGCACCGATCGTGCCGAAGTCGATGGCGTTGCTGAGCTCCGCCTCGGCGTACTGGATCTGCGCGCCGGCGGCGAGGCTGAGCCAGGGCGTGGCCCGGTAGGCGACCACAGGATTGATGTTGACGGTCTCGAAGGTCGATTCGATCGCCTGGTAGCGGCCGACCCAGCCATCGTTGTACTCGGTGCCGAGGCCGAAGGGGACGTTGACGCCGACGCCGAGCCTCAGGCGCTCGGTGGGCGACGTCATGGCGTAGAAGGCCGGCACCGCGATGTCGTGCGCCACATCGCTGTCGCTGTCGCTGCCGGTGATCGGCGTGCCGAAGGTGGTCGAGGCGTCCGCATCCTTCAGCTCCAGCTTGGTCACGATGCCGCTTACCGCGATCTGCGCCTGGTTGCCGTCGAGCCGGCCGAGCGTTGCCGGGTTGAAGAACATGTAGCTCAGATCCTCGGCACCGGCGGTGGCACCGGCGAAGGCGTTGCCGAGGGCGGTCGAGGACTGCTCCTTGATGGCGAAGCCGGCGCCCGAGGCCGGTCCGGCGGCCAGAAGGCCCGCGAATGCGGCCATCGCCACAGCTCCGATCACGACGCGCATACCGCCCTCTTCTTTTACTTTTCTGGTTGCTGTCCCTGAGTAGCAACCAGAAGGAGAACAGCCGGGCAAGAGGCGATCGCGCGAGGCCGGAACGGCACGCGTGTTTACCTCGCATTGTGGCTTCGGCGCGACGTTCAGCCGTCGTCGCGGAGCACGGCCTCCAGGGCTGCCGGGTCGATGTCGGCAGCGATGAAGGCGTCGCCGACGCCGCGCCAGAGGACGAAGCGCAGCCTTCCGGCCTCGGCCTTCTTGTCGCGGCCCATGGCCTCGAGGAGTGCGGGAACGGCGAAGCCCTCGTTCCTGATCCGGCGTGGCGAGGTGGCGATGCCGAGTTCGGCCAGATGCGCCTCGAGCCGCCGGGCGGCCTCGGCCGGCGCGTGGCCGAGAAGGGTGGAGAGGCGTGCCGCCTTGACCATGCCGAGGGCCACCGCCTCGCCGTGCAGCAGGCGGTCGCTGTAGCCCGTGAGCGCCTCGTAGGCGTGGCCGAAGGTGTGGCCGAAATTCAAGAGCGCCCGCAGGCCCGAGGTCTCACGCTCGTCACGGGCGACCACGGCGGCCTTGATCTCGACCGAGCGGCGGATCGCCTCGATCCTGAGGGTCCGGTCGCCCGCCAGCATGGCGGCGGCGTGGCGCTCGAGCCAGGCGAAATAGGCGGCGTCGGCAATCGCCCCGTGCTTGATGATCTCGGCATAGCCGGCCCGCAGCTCCCGCTCCGGCAAGTCGCCCAGCGTGTCGACGTCGATCAGGACGGCCAGAGGCTGGTGAAAGGCGCCGACGAGGTTCTTGCCGTGGCTCGTGTTGATGCCCGTCTTGCCGCCGACGCTGCTGTCGACCTGGGCGAGCAGGCTGGTCGGCACCTGGACGAAGGGCAGGCCGCGGAGCGTGATCGCGGCGGCGAAGCCGGCGAGATCGCCGATCACCCCGCCGCCGAGGGCGACGAGCGTCGACTTGCGGTCGACGCCCGCGGCCAGGACCTGGCCGACCAGCCATTCGAGCCGCTCGAAGCTCTTGCTGCTTTCGCCGGGCACGACGACGATGCGCCGCACGCCGATTCCGGCGGCCTCGAGCGCCCGCTCGAGCCGCTCGAGATGGGGTGTCATGGCCACATGGCTGTCGGTGACCACAAACGCTCTCGGCGCCGGCAGGAGCGGAGCCAGAAGGTCGCCCGCCCGATCCAGCAGGCCGCCGCCGATGTGGATCGGATAGGCGCGGTCGCCGAGCGCGACCTCCAGGCTCGCGGCAGGGCTCTCAGGCGACATCGCGGATCAGCCCTTCCCGGCGGAGCAGCGCGATCAGCCGAGCCACCACCTCGTCGAGCGGCTGGTCGCCGGTGAGCACGGTGAAATCGGCCTCGGCATAGACCGGATAGCGCCGCTCGATCAGCCCGGCCAGGATGGTGCGCGGATCGCCCTGCATGAGCAGGGGCCGGACGGCGCGCTTCCTCGTCACCCGCGCGACCAGCGTCTCGAGCTCCGCCTTGAGCCAGACCGAGACCCCCCGCTCTCTGACGGCGGCCCGCGTCGAGGGGTCGATGAAGGCGCCGCCGCCGAGCGCCAGCACTCCCGTCGCCTCGTCGAGCAGGCGGACCACCACCCGCCGCTCGAGGTCGCGGAACTCGGCCTCGCCGTAGACCTCGAAGATGTCGGGAATGCTCATCCCGGCCGCCTCGCTGATCGCCTCGTCGGCGTCGGCGAAGGCGACGCCGAGGGCCAGGGCGAGGCGGCGCCCCACGGCGGTCTTGCCCGCACCCATCAGGCCGACCAGCACGATCGGCCGGAGCAGGCGGCCGATCCCTGCCGGATCGGCGGCGACGCCACGCGGACGGGGCTGGCTCTCGGTTGCCATGGTCCTGCCGTTGAAACCCGGAGTTGCAAAGGATATAGAGACCTGCCCATGAAACCAGGCCCGATGAAGCTAGGCGACGCGATCCCGCGGCGGCAAGAGCGGAGTTCACCGGAAGGAGCCGCTGCCGTGCCCGTCGGAGCACACCGGACGCCGACCATCCCCCACCGAAAGGCACCCGCCCGCCGATGTCGACCTTCCGTCGCTCGCTGCTCCTGATCCTGCTCGTCGTCGTCCTCGGCTCGGTCATCTTCCTCGCGACCTGGGACCGGCCGCCACCGGTCCGCCAGATCGAGCGGGTGATCCCGGACGAGCAACTGCCGCGCTGAAGCGGATGCTCGAGCCGTTCCTCGAGATGCTGGCCGTCGAGCGCGGTGCCAGCCGCCACACGCTCTCGGCCTACCGGCGCGATCTCGACGACGCCGCGGCCTTCCTCGGCCGCCGGGACGTGGCGCTCGAGCGGGCGACGAGCGACGATCTGCGGGCCTTTCTCGCCAGGCTCGATGCGCTCGGGCTCAAGAGCTCGACCATCGCCCGCAAGCTCTCCGCACTCCGCCAGTACTACCGCTTCCTCTATCTCGAGCGGGCGCGTGACGACGAGCCGACGCAGCACCTCGACCGCCCGAAAACGACCCGCGGCCTGCCCCGCCACCTCAGTGTGGCCGAGGTGACCGCGCTCCTCGACGCCGCCGCGAGGCGCGAGGGCGAGGAGGGCATCCGCCTCGTGGCCCTGCTCGAGCTGCTCTACGCGACGGGCCTGCGGGTGAGCGAGCTCGTCGGCCTGCCGCTCGCGGCCCTGGCGCACGACCGGCGCAGCCTTCGAGTGCGCGGCAAGGGCGACAAGGAGCGCATGGTGCCGATCGGCAGCACCGCACGGGCGGCGCTCGAGCGCTGGCTGGCGCTGCGGCGCGGGCAGGAGCTGGCTCCGAACCAGAGGCCGTGGCTCTTCCCGTCGCGCAGCCGGCAGGGCCACATGACCCGCCAGCGCCTGGCCCAGCTCCTGGCCGAGGTCGCCCTCGAGGCCGGCATCGACCCGAAACGCCTGTCGCCGCACGTGCTCAGGCATGCCTTCGCCAGCCATCTCCTCGCCGGCGGCGCGGACCTGCGCACCGTCCAGGCCATGCTCGGCCATGCCGACATCGCGACCACCGAGATCTACACCCATCTGCAGCCGGAGCGGCTGCAGCAGGTGGTGGCCACGCATCATCCGCTTGCCGTAAGCGGCCGAAACGTCCAAACCGGCGCGCAGCAAGGCGGCGCCGGCGCTGCCGCCGCACCGACGAAACGCCGAGAGGAGGGATCATCATGAGCTTCACCATCATCGACGAGGCGCGGGCACGACTGAACCGGTCGGAGCTCGCGGTGCCGGGGTCGAGCCCGCAGCTCTTCGAGAAGGCGGCGGCGAGCGCCGCCGACGTGATCTTCCTCGACCTCGAGGACGCGGTGGCTCCGGATCAGAAGGAGCAGGCGAGGAAGAACGTCATCCAGGCGCTGAACGACATCGACTGGGGCAAGAAGACGCTCTCGGTCCGGATCAACGGGCTCGACACCCAGTACATGTACAAGGACGTGGTCGACGTCATCGAGCAGGGCGGCGACCGGCTCGATCTCTTCATGCTGCCGAAGGTCGGCACCGCCGCCGACATCTACGCGGTCGACATGCTGGTCTCCCAGGTCGAGGCGGCGGTCGGCCGCAAGAAGCGCATCGGTTTCGAGCTGATCATCGAGACCGCCCTCGGCATGGCCAATGTCGACGCCATCGCGGCGGCCAGCAAGCGCAACGAGTCGCTGCATTTCGGCGTCGCCGACTACGCCGCTTCGACCCGTGCCCGGACGACCATGATCGGCGGCCCGAACCCCGGCTACGGGGTCCTGACCGGCGGCGCCGGCGACACCGACCGCCAGTTTCACTGGGGCGACATGTGGCATTACGCCATCGCGCGCATGGTGGTCGCCGCCCGCGCCTTCGGCTTGCGGCCGATCGACGGGCCCTTCGGCGATTTCTCCGATGCCGATGGATTCAAGGCGCAGGCCAGCCGCGCTGCCGTCCTGGGATGCGAGGGCAAGTGGGCCATCCACCCGAAGCAGATCGACCTCGCCAACGAGGCGATGGGGCCGTCCGAGGCCGATATCGAGAAGGCCCGGCGCATCCTCGACGCGATGGCGCAGGCCACCAAAGAGGGCAAGGGTGCCGTCTCGCTCGACGGCCGGCTGATCGACATCGCCTCGATCAAGCAGGCCGAGTCGCTGGTCAAGAAGGCCGAGCAGATCGCCGCGGCCGACTGAGGGCAGGGCCCGCCGGGACCCGTCGACGATGAGCAGCCTGCTCGACTTCGAGAAGCCGATCGCCGAGCTCGAGGGCAAGGTCAAGGAGCTCAGGCACCTCGCGAACGGCAGCGATCTCGATCTCGAGGACGAGATAGCACGGCTCGAGGGCCGCGCCTCCAAGCTTCTGTCCAGCACCTACGGCAAGCTGACGCCCTGGCAGAAGACGCAGGTGGCGCGCCACCCCGACCGGCCGCACTTCTCGGACTACGTGGCGGCGCTGGTCGAGGAGTTCACGCCGCTCGCCGGCGATCGCTGCTTCGGTGACGATCCGGCCATCATCGGCGGCCTCGGCCGGCTCAGGGGCCGCCCCATCCTGGTGATCGGCCACGAGAAGGGGCGCGAGACCGAGGACCGGGTGCGCCACAATTTCGGCATGGCGCGGCCGGAGGGCTACCGCAAGGCGGTCCGGCTGATGCGGCTGGCCGAGCGCTTCGGACTGCCCGTGGTGACGCTCGTCGACACGCCGGGTGCGCATCCCGGGATCCGGGCCGAGGAGCGCGGCCAGGCCGAGGCCATCGCCCGCTCGATCGAGACCTGCCTCGGCCTCGAGGTGCCGATCGTCTCCGTCGTCGTCGGCGAGGGCGGCTCGGGCGGTGCCATCGCCCTCGCCACGGGCGATCGCGTGCTGATGCTGGAGCACAGCATCTACTCGGTCATCTCGCCCGAAGGGTGCGCCGCCATCCTCTGGCGCAGCTCCGATCAGGCCGAGGCGGCGGCCGAGGCCCTGAAGCTCACCGCCCAGGACCTGCTCGGCCTCGGGCTGATCGACGAGATCATCGCCGAGCCCCTGGGTGGCGCGCATCGCGGCCGCAGCACGACCATCCAGACCGTGGGCCACGCCATCGGCCGCCATCTCGAGGCGCTCGACGGCATCCAGCCCCACGAGATCCGCCGCCGGCGCCGCGAGAAGTACCTGCACATGGGCCGCGAGCTGGAATAGTCAGGAGCGTCCAGCGGTCGCCCGGCGGCGCGCCTTGAGGTGCTTGTAGGCGACCGGCAGAAGCGCCAAAGCCGCGAGGCCGAGCAGCGGCAGGAGGATCGAGGGCTCGAGGACAAGGCCCAGATCGGGCTCCTCGCCCCTGGCGATGACGCTGTCGAGGCCGCTGCCGACGCTGGCGAAGACGAGGGCACCCGGAACGATGCCGATCACGGTGGCGAGCGTATAGGTGCGGAGACTCACGCCCAGGAGTGCCGGCACGATGTTGACCACCCAGAACGGGAAGAGCGGAATGATCCGGAGCACGAAGAGATAGCTCAGCGCGTTCTCGTTGAAGCCGTTGCGCATCCGCTCGAGCCAGGGGGCCGCGGTCGAGCGCAGGCTCTCGCCCAGCGAGGTGCGGGCGACGAGAAAGACACCGATGGCGCCGATCGAGGCGCCGGTGACGGCGAGGCCCGCGCCGAGCAGGGTGCCGAAGAGGAAGCCGCCGGCGATGGTGAGGAAGACGGCGCCCGGAATCGAGGCGGCGGTGGCGATCGCGTAGATCAGGACGAAGGCGAGAGCGCTCAGGACCGGGCGGCCGGTGACCAGCCGGTCGAGATCGTGGCTGTGGCGCTCGAGCGTGTCGAAGCTCGCATAGCGGTAGAGGCCGGAGCCGTAGACGACGAGGCCGATGGCGAGCAGGGCCGCGAGCGGCAGCAGGCGGCGCCAGAGCGGCTTGCCGCCGCCGGTCCGCTCCGCCGCGTCTTCGGCTTTCGACGTGCTCATCCGAACCACCTGAGAAAGGCCACGAGGATCCTGGTGCGCCTGCTGAACAGGCGTCCGGCGTAGAAGTTGCCTGCGGCGCGCTTGCCGGCCTCGCCGCGCGTCGGATAGGGCACGACGAGCTCGGCCATGGCGGAGAGCTTGAGACGCCGCTCCGTAGCGAGGACCCAGGGCAGGATCAGCTCGCCGGCGCCGGCGCCGACGATGCCCGCACCCAGGACCCGGCCGCGCCGGTCCGCCAGCACCTTGATCAGGCCCGAAGTCGAGCGCTCGGTGCGCGCCCGGTCGTTGTCCTGGAAGGACCAGCGAACGACCTCGTGGGCGATCCCGCCCTTTTCGGCCGCCTCGGCGTCGAGCCCGACCTGGGCGAGCGACGGGTCGCTGTAGGTGACGCGCGGGATGGCCCGGGCGCGGGCCCGGACCGGCAGGCGGAAGAGGGCGCTCCTGATCACGAGGCCGGCATGATACGACGCCACATGGGTGAACTGCAGGCCGCCGGTCACGTCGCCGATGGCGTAGACGCGGCGGTTGGTGGTGCGCAGCCCCGCATCCACCTCGATCCCGCCGGGCCCGTGGGCGATGCCGGCGCATTCCAGGCCCATGTCCTGGACGACCGGCTTTCGGCCCGTCGCGACCAGAAGATGCGATCCGGCGATGCGGCGCTCGACGCCATCGACATCGACGACGAGAGCGGGCCCGGCCTCGGCCCGAAGGATCGATGCCCGCTCGTGAAGGGCGATTCCTTCCTGGACGAACGCCCGGCGCACCACATCCACCAGCTCCGGATCGTCCCGCGCCAGAAGGGGGCCCTGGTCGAGCACCGTGACCTTCGCGCCGAGGCGGCGGTAGGCCTGGGCCAGCTCGACTCCGACCGGCCCGGCGCCGAGGACCAGGAGATGCTCGGGCAGGGTGTCGTTGGCGAAGATGGTCTCGTTGGTGAGGAACGGAACGGCGTCGAGGCCCCAGATCGCCGGCACGGCGGGCCGGCTGCCCGTGGCGATGACGAAGCGGCGGGCGCTGATGGCGAAGCCGCCGGCCTCGACCGTGCGGTCGTCGACGAACCGGCCATGCGCTTGGACGATCCTGACGCCGAGGCCCGCGAAGCGCTCGACGCTGTCGTTGGGCGCGATACCCCGGATCACCTCGTCGATATGGCGGCGCACCCGGTCCATGTGCACGACCGGTTGCGCGGGCTCGATGCCGAAGGCTGCGGCACTCCGCATGGCATGCGCGCGCGAGGCCGCGGCGATCAGACTCTTCGACGGGACGCAGCCGACATTGAGGCAGTCGCCGCCCATGCGTTCCGCTTCGATCAGCACCGTGTCGGCGCCGAGCCGCGACGCGCCGGCCGCGACCGAAAGCCCCGCGGAGCCCGCGCCGATGATGCAGATGTCGGATTTCAGGAGTTCGGTCATGCCGTCCAGAGCGCCCACCGTTCCGCCCTTGACCTAGCCAGCGCCAGGGGTCACGACAAACCACGATGACGTGACACCGAGGCGAGCTTGCCGCGGGATCGCCGGGTTGCTACGAGCCCGCCATGCCCATGGCCCGCCCGCAGCTCGAAGACCTTCTCGACAGCCTCGGCATCGATCATGCCACGGTGGAGCACCCGCCCGTCTTCACCGTCGAGGAGGCGCAGGCGCACACCCGCCATTTGCCGGGCGGCCACACCAAGAACCTCTTCCTCGAGGACAGGAAGGGCGGATTCTGGCTCGTCACCTGCCTCGACCAGCAGCCGGTCAGGGTGAACGCGCTGGCCCGCCTGCTCGAAGCGCCCCGCTTCTCCTTCGGCAAGGCGGACCGGCTGATGCAGGTGCTCGGCGTGCCGCCGGGCTCGGTGACGCCCCTGGCGCTGGTGAACGACCAGGACCGGCGGGTGCGCCCCGTTCTCGACACCAAGCTCATGGCGCACGAGCTCGTCAATTGCCACCCGCTCGTCAACACCGCCACGACCACGCTGAAGGCCGTGGACCTGCTGCGCTTCATGGAGGCGCTCGGCTACTCGCCCACCCTCGTCGATCTCGATTCCACGCTCGACGCCTGAGAGCCTTGCGTCGGCGGGCGGTTCCGTTTCATATCCGACGCTGCACATCCAAAGGTCTTGATGCATGCTGAAGCTCGCCCTGGCGACCCTCCTCGGCCTCTTCCTCGCCGCCTCGGCGGCCGTGGCGCAGACCTCGCAGTTCGAGAAGGGCATCGAGGCGGCGCACCGGGGCGAGTACGAGCTCGCGATCGAGCTCTGGCGGCCGCTCGCCGAGGAAGGCGACCTGAAGGCCCAGACCTACATGGGGCTGATGTACGACAATGGCTGGGGCGTTCCGCAGGATTACGCCGAGGCGCATCGCTGGTTCCTGCGCGCGGCCGAGAAGGGCTACGCCAAGGCCCAGTACCACCTGGCCTTCAGCTTTCACCAGGGCCGCGGCGTGCAGCGCAGCCAGACCGAGGCGCTGAAATGGTACAATCGGGCGGCCGCCCAGGGGGAATCAGCCGCCCAGTACAATCTGGGCAAGATCTACGCCCACGGCCTCGTCGTCCGCCGCGACCTCGTCGAGGCCTACAAGTGGCTGGCGCTGGCCGCGAGGGGCAGCTCGCCCATCTCACCCCTGGCGGCGCGCGACCGCGACCTCCTCGAGCCGCGGCTGACCCCCGAGCAGCTCGAGCTCGCCGAGCAGCGCGTCGAGGACTGGCGCCCGAGCTGAGCTCCTACTCCTCGATGCCCCGATAGGCCTCGTCGCCCCAGACCCTCTCCACCTGCCGGTTGCGACCGCAGGCGAACCGGTAGGCGGTGTAGCGCAGCGGGTTCTTGCGATAGTAATCCTGGTGGTAGTCCTCGGCCGGCCAGAAGGTCGGCGCATCGATGATGCGGGTGACGATCTTCTGGCCCAGCGCCGCCTCCGCCCTCTCCCTGGAGGCTTCGGCGGCGGCCCGCTGCTCCGGCCCGGTGACAAAAATGGCGGTGCGGTAGGCGTTGCCCCGGTCGCAGAACTGGCCGCCGTCGTCGGTGACGTCGACGGTCCGCCAGAAGATGTCGAGCAGCTCGCCATAGCCGATGACGGCCGGATCGAAGGTGACCTTCACCGCCTCGATGGCGCCGGCCGCTGCATAGGTCTCATAGGTCGGATGGTCGATATCGCCACCGATATAGCCGGATTCGGTCTCCAGCACGCCCGGCGCCGCGTCCATGTCGGATTCGACGCACCAGAAGCAGCCGCCGGCGAGGATGGCGTGCTCGACCGTCTGCGACCGGCCGCTGCCGGCGGCGACGAGCAGGAGGCCGGCACCGAGGAGGATGGCTCTGCGGATCAGACGCATGGGGGTCTCCGGGTGCGAGTGTCTCTTCGAGAAATGGGCGGATTTGCGCCGAAGCAAGCGGCCACGCGACCCGGCACCGCGGAAAATCGCGCTCGGGGCGCCGGTTGCAGCATCTTGGGGTGGTGCTTATATGGTCGGTTGGTCGAGTGCCCGGCAGGGGTGGACGGCGTCGAAGCGCCCGAACCGTCGAGGCCGGCCGAGGGCGCTCCCGGCCCGACCCGCCCGATGGGTCGGGCGGTCAGGAGCAACAGGCAATTTTTCCGCGTGCTGCGCGAGGGGTTCGAATGAGCAAGATCATCGGCATCGATCTCGGTACTACCAATAGCTGCGTGGCGGTGATGGACGGCAAGAATGCCCGCGTCATCGAGAACGAGGAAGGGATGCGGACCACGCCGTCGATGGTGGCGTTCACCGAGGATGGCGAGGTGCTGGTCGGCATGCCGGCGAAGCGCCAGGCGGTGACCAATCCCGAGGCCACGCTCTTCGCCGTCAAGCGGCTGATCGGCAGGCGGTTCGACGATCCGGTCGTGGCCAAGGACAAGGGCATGGTGCCCTACAAGATCGTCAAGGCCGACAACGGCGATGCCTGGGTCGAGGTGCGGGGCGAGAAGAAGGCGCCGGCGCAGATCTCGGCCGAGGTCCTGAAGAAGATGAAGGAGACGGCCGAGCGCCATCTCGGCGCCAAGGTGGATAAGGCGGTCATCACCGTTCCCGCCTACTTCAACGACAGCCAGCGCCAGGCCACCAAGGATGCCGGCAAGATCGCGGGTCTCGAGGTCCTGCGCATCATCAACGAGCCGACCGCCGCGGCCCTCGCCTACGGCATGGACAAGGGTAAGAACCAGACGGTCGCGGTCTTCGATCTGGGCGGCGGCACCTTCGACATCTCGATCCTCGAGATCGCCGACGACGTTTTCGAGGTGAAGTCGACCAACGGCGACACCTTCCTCGGCGGCGAGGACTTCGATCTCCGGCTGATCGACTACATGGCGGACGAGTTCAAGAAGGAGCAGGGCATCGACCTGCGCTCCGACAAGCTCGCCCTGCAGCGGCTCAAGGAGGCGGCCGAGAAGGCCAAGATCGAGCTCTCCTCGACGCAGCAGACCGAGGTCAACCTGCCCTTCATCACCGCCGACCAGACCGGCCCCAAGCACCTGACCATGAAGATAAGCCGGGCCAAGCTCGAGATGCTGGTCGACGACCTCGTCCAGCGGACCGTCGAGCCGTGCAGGAAGGCCCTGAAGGATGCCGGGCTCAGTGCCTCCGACATCCACGAGGTCATCCTGGTCGGCGGCATGACCCGCATGCCCAAGGTCGTCGAGACGGTGAAGCAGTTCTTCGGCAAGGAGCCGCACAAGGGCGTCAACCCCGACGAGGTGGTGGCCGTGGGTGCCGCCATCCAGGCCGGAGTCCTCGCCGGCGACGTCAAGGACGTGCTGCTCCTCGACGTGACGCCGCTCTCGCTCGGCATCGAGACCCTGGGTGGCGTCTTCACCCGGATCATCGATCGCAACACCACGATCCCGACCAAGAAGAGCCAGGTGTTCTCGACCGCCGACGACAACCAGAGTGCGGTCACCATCCGCGTCTTCCAGGGCGAGCGCGAGCTCGCGGCGCAGAACAAGCTGCTCGGCCAGTTCGATCTGGTCGGCATTCCCCCTGCACCGCGCGGCATGCCGCAGATCGAGGTCACGTTCGATATCGACGCCAATGGCATCGTCAACGTCTCGGCCAAGGACAAGGCGACGGGCAAGGAGCAGCAGATCCGCATCCAGGCATCGGGCGGCCTCAGCGAGTCCGAGATCGAGAAGATGGTCAAGGAAGCGGCCGAGCATGCCGAGGAGGACAAGCAGCGCCGCGCCGTGATCGAGGCCAAGAACCAGGCCGACAGCCTGATCTACTCGACCGAGAAGAACCTGAAGGAGTACGGCGACAAGCTGGAGGCGGGCGATCGCTCCGCCATCGAGGGTGCCGTCGCCGAGCTCAAGGGCGTGGTCGGCGGCGAGGATGCCGAGGCCATCAAGACCAGGTCCGACGCGTTGGCGCAGGTGGCGATGAAGCTCGGCGAGGCGATGTACAAGTCGCAGCAGGCCAATGACGGCGGCGACACCGGCGGTGACGGTGGCACCACGGCCGGCAGCGGCGACGACGTGGTCGACGCCGAGTTCGAGGAGGTCGACGACGACAAGAAGCGCTCTGCTTGAGCCGCTCCGGGCGGCGGGCGCGGCCGGGACCGGATCGGTGACGATCCGGTCCCTCGCCGTTTCGTCCGGCCGCTCTCTGCGGTCCACCACCAGTTTCGCCCAACACTAGGAATCGAGCGTTCATGGCCAAGCGCGACTTCTACGAGACCCTCGGCGTCAGCAAGCACGCCGACGAGGCGGACCTCAAGCGCGCCTACCGCAAGCTCGCCATGCAGTTCCACCCCGACCGCAATCCCGGCGACAGCCAGGCGGAAGCGCGGTTCAAGGAGGTGAACGAGGCCTACGAGATCCTCCGCGACCCGCAGAAGCGTGCCGCCTACGACCAGTTCGGGCCGCAGGCCTTCGAGCACGGCATGGGCGGCCGTGGCGGTGCCGGCGGGGGCTTCGACTTCACCAGCTTCGCCGACGTGTTCGACGATCTCTTCGGCGATTTCGTCGGCGGCGGCGGACGCCGGCGCGGCTCGAGCCCGCGCGGCAACGACCTGCGCTACAACCTGACGATCAGCCTCGAGGAGGCGTTCTCCGGCAAGAAGGCGCAAGTGCGGGTGCCGACCGCGGTCGCCTGCGACGCCTGCGACGGCAGCGGCAGCGAGGGCAGCGCCGATGCCGCCGCGTGTCCGACCTGCCGGGGTGCCGGACGGGTGCGCTCGCAGCAGGGCTTCTTCACCGTCGAGCGGACCTGCCCGACCTGCCAGGGCAGCGGCCGGGTGGTGACCAACCCCTGCAAGGTCTGCTCCGGCAGCGGCGTCGTGCACAAGGAGAAGACGCTCGCCATCAACGTGCCGCCGGGCGTGGAGGACGGCACCCGCATCCGCCTTTCCGGCGAGGGCGAGGCCGGCCTGCGCGGCGGCCAGCCGGGCGATCTCTACATCTTCGTCACCGTGGCCCCACACCGGCTGTTCCGCCGCGAGGGCCACAACATCTTCTGCCGCGTGCCCATCCCGATGACCACGGCAGCCCTCGGCGGCGATGTCGAGGTGCCGACCATCGAGGGCAAGCGCGTTCGCCTCGCCATCCCCGGCGGCACCCAGACCGGCAAGCAGATCCGCCTGCGCAACAAGGGCATGACCGAGCTGCACGGCCAGACGCGCGGCGACATGTTCGTCGAGATCATCGTCGAGACCCCGGTCAACCTGACCAAGCGCCAGCAGGAGCTCTTGCGCGAGTTCGATGGCGCCGGCGAGAAGTCCAACAACCACCACCCGGAATCCGACGGCTTCTTCGCCAAGGTCCGCGAGCTCTGGGACGACCTGACGGATTAGCCGGCTTTGCCTGGGTTCCCGCTCGGTCCAGAATGACGCGCCGAAGGGAATCAGCGGGACGACGAGGATGGCCACTTCGGAGCCGACGGTGTCGACGGATGATCGACAAGAGCTGTCCGAGGGAGTCGAGGCATGGCTTCGGCCCGTGCCTGCCGTTCGGCATCGTTGGGCCAGCCGGGAGTTCATGTTCGGAGCGGCGAGCGGCATCGCGCTGCCGGTGCTGGCCCTCTTGATCCTCGCTTTGTGGCTCTCGTCCGGCGGGAATGTTTCGGCTGCGAGCTATGTCGGACGCCCCGAGGTCTGGCTCCTCGCCGTTGCGGTCGGGATGGCCGGCTTCGCCCTGGCCGTGGCCCTGGCGACGCTCATCAGGACGAGACGCCAGCGGCGCGCCAACAAGGCCCTGCATCATCGGCTCGTCGCGCGGCTGGCCGCGGCCACAGGATCCCTGGCCGAGCTCGAGGCGGCGGGGCCGCGTGCGGCGCCGCAGCCCGATATGACACGCTCGGCAACGGTCGACCGCGCCCTCATCCGGCTGCAGTTGCAGCAGATCGAGCGATATCTCGGCTCGAGATGGGTGACGGACCGCACGGCCAAGGGATACGCCGAGGCGGTCGAGGCACGCGGCGCCACGGAAGGCAGGGCCTGAGGCGCACAGCCCCGGGTCTGAACCGGTGGACCCCGAGCACGAAGCCGATCTCGGCTTTCTCGCCGAGATCGCGGCAATGCCCTCCGATCTCCTCGCCCGCGTTTATCGACCGTGGCAGCTCACCGCCGCCGAGAAGCTCGCCGAGACGGAACGCGGCGCGGCCCTTGGGGCAGTGCTCGATCAGCTCGCGAAGGTGGAGCTCGCGATCGAACGGCTCCATACCCTCAGGGCACCTGCGGCTCCGGACATCGCCGCTCGCGACGCCGACGACCGCCCGACGAGCTGATGCGGCGCGTGCGCGAAAGTGCCCGCCGTCAACTGCCGGTCGGGCGCAGCTCGTCGACGAGGTCGACCACGAGAACGGCGTCGAGCCAGTTGCCGTGCCGGCGGCAGCGCTCGATATCGGCTCGGGTGATGTAGCCGAGACGGCGGCCGCCATCGACCACGTGGAGCATGTCGCAGCCGCTGGCCCGCATCCGCGCCTCGGCCATGGCTGCCGTGTGGTTCCACTCCACGCAGACCGGTTTCGCCACGTTTCGTGAAAGGACGATACTCATGCTGCTGCTCCCCGGCTGAGGCTCTGCCCGGCGGCTTTCGACCGCTCGGTGAAGGTCGGGACGAAGCGGGTGATCAGTTTGCGGGCGGTGCTGCGACCGAAGCCCGCGGCGGGCCGCGGGATGCGACGGACGTCGCCCGTGTCGCGGATGACGACCCCGCTGGCACCGCCCACCGGAAAGAGCGAGACCCGGAGCCGCGGCCCGGTGAGGTCTATGATCATGGTTTCGCCGGCGGGTAGCGTGGCCGCTGCCGCCGAGAGGTGCGAGGCGAGTTGATCGGCGTCCATGCTGAGCTCGGCGATGCTGAGAAAGCCGGTCTCGGCGTCCTCGAGCTCGTCGAGGTCCCTCGTCTCCAGCTCGAAGGCGCTACGGGAGACGAGTATGGCCCCGCTTGCCGCCAAGAGATCGACGAGCCGGGAAAGATCCCCTCGCTGCGTGACCCACTGCACCCGACATGGCAAGACCTGCTTCATTGCCCCCTCCCGTGCCCGGCTGAACCGCCTGAGACGTATAACGGGTACGACTACGATAGGTTGCGTCGGAAAGCAATGACCTGAATCGATTTACCGGTCGCCGCGTTCTCGGCCTCACCACATCCGCTCGGCCAGCCGGCGGCGCTCGTCGAGCTCCCAGGCCATGCCGAGGACCGCCCCGAACGGCAGATGACGGGTCGAGATGACGCCGATGCAGCGGCCCTCCTCCATGACCGGCAAATAGCGGTAGCTGAACTGATCCATGGCGCGGATCGCGTCGCCGACCGGCTCGTCCGCGGTGATGGTGTCGGGCGTCTTGGTCATCACCTCGCCGACCCTGGTCCTGGCCGGGTCGAGGCCGGCGTGAACCACGCGGATCAGAAGGTCGCGCTCGGTGAAGATGCCGACCACGGCATCGTCCTCCATGACGACGATGCTGCCGCAACGGTTCTCGGCCATCTGGTCGGCCGCCGCCTTGACGGTGGCCTTTGGATCGGTGCGCACGAGGGTGTCCCGCTCGATGATCTCGCGAACCGGTCTCTTCGACATGCTCTCACTCCCGATGCTCGGACGTTTGCCTTCCTGCGAACGATGCCTAGCAGACGCCGCGGCCGAGGCGCCATGATCAGGATCAATTGTCGGCAGGACCGGCGCGCGGCCCCTTCACCAGATGCGTTCGGTCAGCGCCTGCCGGTCGTCCAGCTCCTTGCCCATGATCGCGATCTCGGCGAAAGGCAGGTCGCGGACGGAGAGCACGCCCAGCACCCGCTCGTTCTCGATCACCGGCAGATGCCGGTAGCAGCACTCGTCCATCTGGCGGATCGCGTTGCCGATCGGGGCGTCGGCGGCGATGGTGTCGGGATTGGCGGTCATCACCTCGATCAGCGGCGTGTCGAGATCGCGGCCGGCGGCGATCACCCGCGTGAGCAGGTCACGCTCCGTGAAGATGCCGACCAGCACGTCGCCGCGCGCCACCAGCACACTGCCGCAGTGATGCGCCGCCATGCCGATCACGGCATCGCGCACGGTCTCCTCGGGCTCGGCTTTCAGCAGGATGTCGCGGTTGAGGAAGTCACGGACGGGACGGTTCGACATGATTCCGGTCCTTCACCGATGTTCGCCTAATGGTTGACCAGCATGTCAACAACATCTATTGCTGCTTGACAAGGGCCATTCGTGACCGCGCGATCGCCGGTCACTTCACGGTCAGGCAGGGCACCTCGAGCCCGTGGGCGAGCTTGCTCGAGACACTGCCCATGACGAGACCGCCGATCGTGCCGAAGCCGCGGCTGCCGACGACGACGAGGTCGACGCCGTGCTCCCGTGCCGCCTCGATCAGCGCGTCGGCGGCATCGCCCGAAAGCTCGAGCGGCGTCACGCGCGCGGCACCCTCGTGCCGGGCCGCGGCGACCGATCGTTCGAGGATCCTGGCGCCGACCGCAGCGGCGAGGCGCGCCTCGTCGGCCTTCGAGATGACCTCGATGGAGAGCCTGCCGAGATGCGGCGGCTCCGTCTGCCGCTGGCCGGTCAGGTGCTCGACCTCGGCCATGTGCCGCAGCCCGTCCGGCACGGGCTCGCCGGTCTGGACATGGGCCACGATCAGCTCCGCGTCGTAGCGCCCGGCGAGGCTGCCGGCGATCGCCACCGCCTTCTCGGCATGGTCGGAGCCGTCGGCGGCCACGAGAATCTTCCGGAACATCGCAAGCCCTCCCCTTCTTTCGCGCGGATCCTCGCGCGCGCGGATTCCAGGACAGGATAAGCGATATCGCGGGCTCGAGTCTCGCGCTTAATCGGATCGTCGAAAAAAGCGGGGCCCGGCCGCCCGGGCCCCGACGCCT
Organism: uncultured Geminicoccaceae bacterium; assembly: GCA_964402505.1. Taxonomy (GTDB): domain Bacteria; phylum Pseudomonadota; class Alphaproteobacteria; order Geminicoccales; family Geminicoccaceae; genus SLRI01. The sequence continues at coordinate 5,940 of CAYOCP010000031.1, read as the reverse complement.
AGGCCTGGACGGTGCGCTGCTTCTGCTCGCCCAGGCCCTGGATGCCGAGCCGCATGGTCTGGCCGGCCTTCAGGAACACGGGCTCGGGCTTGATGCCGAGGCCGACGCCGGGCGGCGTGCCGGTCGAGATGATGTCGCCCGGCTGCAGGCTCATGAACTGCGAGAGGTAGTGGACGAGGAACGGCACCTTGTAGACCATGGTGCGGGTCGAGCCGTCCTGGTAGCGCTTGCCATCCACCTCGAGCCACATCTTCAGGTCCTGCGGATCCGCCACCTCGTCCCTGGTCACGAGCCAGGGGCCCGTGGGGCCGAAGGTGTCGTGGCTCTTGCCCTTGGTCCACTGGCCGGCACGCTCGGCCTGGAACTCGCGCTCGGAGATGTCGTTGATCACGCAGTAGCCGGCGACGTGGTCGAGGGCGTCCTTCTCCTCGACATACTTGGCCGCCTTGCCGATCACCACGCCGAGCTCGACCTCCCAGTCGGTCTTCCTGGACTTGCGCGGGATCTCCACGTCGTCGTCGGGTCCGCAGATGGCGCTCGTGCATTTCATGAAGATGACGGGCTCAGGCGGCACCGCCATGCCGCTCTCGGCGGCATGGTCCGCATAGTTGAGGCCGATGCAGATGAACTTGCCGACCTTGCCGACGCAGGCGCCGAGGCGCGGGCTGCCACCGACCGCGGGCAGGCTCGCCGGATCGAGCGCCGCGAGCCTGGCCAGGCCGTCCTTGCCGATCGTGGTGCCGTCGATGTCGGCGACCACGCCCGAAAGGTCGCGGATGGTGCCGTCGGCATCGAGCAGGCCGGGCTTCTCCTGGCCCTTGGGGCCGTAGCGCAAGAGCTTCATCGCGTTTCTCTCCCGTTTTTCGAGACTTCGCCCTTTCAGGCGATCCGTTCGACGCGGGCGCCGAGATTGCCGAGCTTGCGCTCGATCTGCTCGTAGCCGCGATCGAGATGATAGACCCTGTTGATCTCGGTCTGGCCCTCGGCGGCCAGCGCCGCCAGCACCAGCGACACCGAGGCGCGCAGATCCGTCGCCATGACCGGCGCACCGTTCAGCCTCTTCACGCCCCGCACCAGGGCGGTGCCGCCATGCACGTTGATGTTGGCCCCCATGCGCAAGAGCTCGGGCGCGTGCATGAAGCGGTTCTCGAAGATCGTCTCGGTGATCATGGAGGCCCCCTCGGCGACGCACATCAGCGCCATGAACTGGGCCTGCAGATCGGTGGCGAAGCCCGGAAACGGGCGGGTCATGACGTCGACCCCGATCAGGGCGCCGTCGGCGCGGCCGGCGATCAGCCCCTTCTCCGTGGGCTCGAGGGCGACCCCGGCCTCCTCGAGCTTCTCGAGCGCGGCGCCCAGAAGCTCGCGCCGGCAATGGGTGAGGCTCACGCGCCCGCCGGTGATCGCCGCCGCCATGGCATAGGTGCCGGCCTCGATGCGGTCCGGCAGGATGCGGTGGCGCGCGCCTTTGAGCCTCGGCCGCCCCTCGATCCTCAAGACCGGGCTTCCCGCCCCCTCGATCCCGGCCCCCATGGCCTCGAGCAGCCGGGCGAGGTCGACGATCTCGGGCTCGCGCGCGGCACCGTGGATCTCGGTCACGCCCCGGGCGAGGGCGGCCGCCATCATCAGGTTCTCGGTGGCGCCGACGGAAGGCTGCGCGAAACGGATCACGCCGCCCTCGAGGCCGCCCGGCGCGGTCGCCGTGACGTAGCCGTCGGCGAGCTCGATCGTGGCCCCCATCGCCTCGAGCCCGGCCAGATGCAGGTCGATGGGCCGCGTGCCGATGGCGCAGCCGCCCGGCAGCGAGACCCTGGCGGTGCCCTCGCGCGCGACGAGCGGCCCGAGCACCAGGACCGAGGCCCGCATCCGGCGGACGAGGTCGTAGGGTGCCGTGGTCGAGAGCACGTTCTCGCAGGCGAGCGTCATCCGCCCGGGGGCCCCCGGCAGCAGCCGCGCCTCGACACCCAGGACCTGCAGGAGGCGCTGCATCGAGCCGATATCGGCGAGGTCCGGAACGTTCTCCAGCTCGAGCGGCTGGTCGGTCAGAAGGCAGGCGGCCATGAGCGGCAAGGCGGCGTTCTTCGCCCCGCTGATCGCCACCTCGCCCTGGAGCGGCACGCCGCCCTCGATGAGGATACGGTCCATGGATCGTCCAAAGAGGCGGGGCCCATGCCCCGCGGGCGGCCCCTAACTGCCAAGCGCCGCCGTCCGGGGCAAGCCTCTTCGTTCAACTTTCGAGCGAAAAGACGCTCAAAGCGTCTCCGTCCACTCCACATAGGCCTCGATGTCGAACTTCCGCTTCAGCCCGCGGTCGTTCATGTAGCGGATCTTGCCGAAGACCGGCCGCTCGGTCCAGGCGCGATCGTGCAGCCCGAAGAGCCAGCCGACATTGGCGAAGGAGGCGGGGTCGCGGCCGTCGAGGAAGTACCGGTTGTTGAGCGCCAGCGTGGTGGCGAAGGCCTCCTCGGGCGTTTTCGACCATTCGATGATCTTCTTGCCCCAGTACATCCGCATGTAGTTGTGCATGTAGCCCGAGACGCGCATCTCGCGCATCGCCGCGTTCCAGTAGGGATCGTGGGTTTCGCCGGCCGCCAGCATTGCCTCGTCGTAGAGATGCTCGCGGCTGTCGCGCTCGTGCTCGGCGAGCGTCCTCCTCGCCCAGTCAGGCAGCATGGCGTAGCTGTCGTAGTCGGACGTGAAGACGATGAAGTTCATCGCCAGCTCGCGGCGGACGATCAGCTCCTCGAGGAACGCCGAGCGGTCCTTGCGGCCGGCATGACCGGCATCCCGCGCCGCGAGCGCCAGGTCGAGCGGCGAGATCTGGCCGAAATGCAGATACGGGCTGAGCTCCGAGCCCTGCCGGGCAACGGGCTCGTTGCGGCCTTCCGCGTAGCCCTCGAGCTTCTCCTCGACGAACGCCTCGAGCCGTTGCCGCGCGTGGCTGGCGCCGCCTTTGAAGCGGCTCACCCGATCGACGCTTCGGTCCAGCTTCAGCCGGTCCAGCGTCGCCCGCGAATCGCGCGCGTCCAAGTCGCTCGCGAGATCGAGGTCGAGCGAGCTCCTGCCGACCGCCTCCGGCGCGAAGCCGACGAGAAAATCGTCGCGAACGCGCTCGATCCTGGGCCGGATGGTGCGCGCCGCGTGCTCGGCCTTGTCGCTCACCGCCTCGACCGGCACGACCACGTCGCTCTCCACCTGCACCACCCGGCAGCCGGCCTTCCCGGCGACCTTTTGGCGCCAGGCGATCTGGTGGCGGAGATAGCCCCGGTCGCAGACGAGAACGGCCGCGTCCTTCGCCAGCTTCAGCGCGACGTCCGGCGGCTCGCCCTGGCGGAGCACGAAGCGGATGCCGCGCTCCTCGAGCTCCGCCGCGACCTCGGCCAGACCGTCCAGCATGAAGGCGTAGTGGCGGCGGTTGGCCTCGGGGTAGTCGTCCATGAGGCCGAAGGCCACGACCACCGGCAGGCCGCGCGCGTTGGCGAGCTCGATGGCGAGGCCGAGCGCGTGGTTGGTGGCGACGCGCTGCGCCTGCTGCATCCAGTAGAGGACGTAGCGGCCGTCGCCGCGCTCGTCCGCTTCGTTCAGCTCCCGGATTCGCTCGGACTGGATCATGCCGGTCGAGCTAGGGCTGACCCGACCGCTTTCCAGGGGCGCCGGGGCTCGTGCAGAACAGGCGGTGCAGGAGCCCGATCAGCTCCACCGCCTCGTCGCCGTCGAGGGTGTAGTAGATCATCTTGCCGTCGCGCCGGGTCCTGACGAGGCCGTCCTGGCGCAGCCGGGCGAGCTGTTGCGAGAGCGCCGGCTGGCGCATGTCGAGCAGGGATTCGAGCTCGCCGACCGAGCGCTCGACGCCGACGAGGCAGCAGAGGATCATCAAGCGGTTGCTGTTCGCCACGGTCTTGAGAAAGGCCGCGGCACGCCCGGCACTCTCCATGAGCTCGCTCGGCGTTCCCGCGACCGCTTCCCTGCCCGACTTCGAACGGGATGCGCCTGCGGCCCGCTCGCCGGCACCGGCCACGCTCAGGCGGCCTCGAGCAGCGCCACGCCGATCCGGGCGATATCCTCGAGCGGCTCCGGATCGGCCCCCGAGACGCCGCGCGCCACGGCGGCGTAGAAGCGGGCCAGCGCCCGGCAATCGGCGGCGGGTGCCAGCCGGCCCGCGGCGCGGGCGCGCTCGAACATCGCGTTGAGCGCCTCCTCGAGCTCGCCCGCCGCCGCCCGTGCCTCGGCCGCCACCGCCTTGGGCAGGCGGTGGCAGACCCGCCTCGCCTCCGCCAGCATGCAGCCCTTGGGCTGGCCGGCATTGCGCGCCGATTTCAGCTCGAGCTGGAAGAGCCGGGTGAGCGCCGCCCTGGGATCGTCGCCTCTGAGCGCATGCAGATGCGACGCGTGCACTTCCTCCTGGTAGAGCCGCAGCACCCGGCAGAACATGGCGGACTTGTCGCCGAAGGCGTTGTAGAGGCTGCCGCGTTGCAGGCCGGTGGCGCGCACGAGGTCGTCGATCGACGTGGCCTCGAAGCCCTTCTCCCAGAACACCCGCATCATCGCATCGAGCACCTGGCTCTCGTCGAACTGCCGCGTTCCCGCCATCCGCCGTCTCCCCCCGTGCAACCCGCCTCCTGCATCTAGGCGCTTTGACCGATCGGTCAAGGATCGCGTTCGCATCCCCCGCCACCGCCTGACGACGGTGGCGAATTCATCCGGTCGCTCGGATGACGGCCGATTGCGCGTGTCGCCGGGTAGGACTGGAAAGGATGGTGTTCCCCATGCGACGGCATGCGCGGCGCGAGGACCCGAGTGCTGCAGGTGCTGGCGCGGCGGATCAGAAACGAACGCCAGCGACGAGTGCTGGACGTTGTCGGTTTATCTCATGCAGGACGACGGACTGCTGAAAGGCCTGGTCGCTCGGCGGCCCAATGAGGCTGATGAGCACCTTCATCACAGGGAGTGGGCATCCGGCGAGGGGCATATCGGCAAGGCGTTCCAGGATCGGGCCGAGCTGGTGACAAGCGACTCGAAGGAGCCTTCACAGGCCCAGTTTCTGCAGGCACCCGCTGACAAGCGACGGCCCTGGGATGCCGGGCGCTATCGATCGATCGCCTCGGCGCCGATCATCGCTGGTAAGACGAAAGCGGTAGGTGGGGTCACCGCGACGTCAGATCAGGTGGGTCGATTTTCGCCGGGTTCCGAGGGACCGGATCGTGTTGCGGCGTTGCGCATCCTGGCGCTGTCGATGGCCGTGCTAATCTCTGCGGCGAAACAGGAGGTGGCAGATGTCGGCTGAGAAAGTCCAGGAACGTCCGGCCAGCCTCGAGCCGAGTGAGATGGACCAGCTGAATCGCAGGATCACGGATCGCATTTCCACTGTGGTCAGCGATGACCAGAGCGGCCAGGCCATGGGCGAGCTGAACGGGTTGATCGACAAGCGCGCCGCGCTGATGATCTCTCCCCGCTCCCGTCGGATCATCGAGCAACTGCGCTCGACGACCAAGGAGCCGGCGCGTCGAGCCGGATGACGGTGGACGGCCGAGCGTCCGCCATCTTCATCGGACGCTTCAGCTCGCGGTCATGGCGGCTCGGCCGCGTCGCTGTTCGCGTGTGGGGACACCGGCATCCCCGCTGAGCCAATGTTTGCGCCATGACGCGCAGCTCGGCTGTGGGAGCTGACGGCACCAAGGGGGACCCCTCCCTTCTTGACCATTCGCGCCGGCGCGGAGAACCGGCCACGGGAAGGAACGGTCGAAGGAGAAAGGCATCCGCCACGCGTTCGGCTAAGGTGGCCCTAAATGTTCCCGGCGCGTCGGCCGTGTTGCAGGCGGAAGCGGAGCGCTTATGGGGTCAGGACTCTTTTAGGTTCCCTAAAAGAGTCCTGACCCCATAAGCGCTCGAGATAGAACCAGCGTTTCACGCGCTTCTTCTTCGGGGTGATGGTTTCGACGA
>CAYOCP010000030.1:0-47781 GCA_964402505.1 uncultured Geminicoccaceae bacterium | reverse complement strand
TTTTTTTCGGCTGCGTCCCGGGCAGGGGGCGGAGGTCAGCGGGTGAGCGAGAAGACGTCGGCGGGGGTGGCGACGAGGTCCCAGGCCATCTTCACGGCGACGGCCAGCACCAGCAGGGCCAGGAGGATGCGGAGCTGCTCGCCTCTCAGGAAGGCGCCGGCGCGCGAGCCGAACTGGACGCCGATGACGCCGCCCATGATGAGCAGGAGGGCCAGGACGATGTCGACCGCCTGGTTGGTGTAGGCGTGGAGGAAGCTGGTGAGGGCGGTGACGAAGGCGATCTGGAAGAGCGAGGTGCCGATGACGACGTTGGTCGGCATGCCGATCAGGTAGATCATGGCCGGGACCATGATGAAGCCGCCACCCACGCCCATGATGGCGACGAGAATGCCGACCCCGGCGCCGACCGCGAGCGGCATGAGCACGCTGATGTAGAGGCGCGACTGCTGGAAGCGCATCTTCATGGGCAGGCCGTGCAGCCAGTGGTGCTGGTGCAGCTTGCGGCGGCGGGAGGCGGGGCTGCTCTTGCGGGTGCGCAGCAGCGAGCGGGCGCTCTCGGTGAACATGAGGCCGCCGATGACGCCGAGGAAGAGGACGTAGGCGAGGGCGATGACGACATCGATCTGGCCCGTGGCGCGCAGCCAGCGGAAGAGCAGGATGCCGAGGCCCGAGCCGATGGTGCCGCCGGCGATGAGCACCCAGCCCATGCGGAAGTCGACGGTGCGGCGGCGGGTGTGGGCGATAGCGCCCGAGGTGGAGGATGCCAGGATCTGCGATGCACCCGAGCCCACGGCGACGGCCGGCGGGATGCCGATGAAGATCAGGAGCGGGGTCATGATGAAGCCGCCGCCGACGCCGAAGACGCCGGAGAGGAAGCCGACCATCCCGCCGAGGCCGAGGATGAGGAAAAGGTTCACCGACAGCTCGGCGACGGGGAGGTAGATGTCCATTGGGGCTCTGGGTCCGGTCGGATCGAGGTGTGAGAGACCGTTCGAGGCACGCCTGTCAAGGCCACCCTGACGGTTTTGCGGGTTTCTCGGCCGGAACGGCGCCCCCGCCACGTCTGGCGGGACCGGCCGCCGCCGGATAGAGCCGCGCGCGGCCACCCGACGCGGGCCCGACCGGCGCTTCACGCCTCTTCACATGCGCCCGGCATGGGGACCTCGGGCCGCAGCACGAAGCACCGTCCGATGGCGACGCCTTCGTGGTCGACCTGCCGGGCTGGGCAGGAGTCGAGGTTAACTATGGTTAAGGCGCGGACGATTTCGGCGGTACCGTCACGCGCCTCCCGACATCCGCGCGTGTCGTGCCCCGCTCTGATCGGCGAACATGAGCATCACTGGAACGTGGAGCGGTGGTGCCGTGGATCGTCGAAATCGCTTGCAACATCATGGTCGGCGGCTCTACGCGCTCGCCTGGGCCATCGAGGCCATTGCCGTCCTCGCAGGGTTGTCGATCGCACTGGCACTCGGCATCGACGCCAGTGCCAAGGCGAGTGGCAACCTGCTCTCGATCGACGTTCTTCTGGCCTCCGGCGGCTTTCTCATCGTCGCCTGCGCGGAGCTCACCAAGATTCCGGTGGCGACGACGCTGGTGCATGCGCGTTGGGCGTGGAAGCCGGCGCTTCTCGTGCTGCTCGTGCTCATGAGCGTCATCACCTTCGAGACCGTCTTCTTCAGTCTCGAGCGCGGCTTCACGCTGCGCGTGCTCGAGGTCGAGCAGCAGCGACATCTGGTGGGCGAGCTCGACGGCGAGCGGCAGGCGCTCGAGGCCGATACGGCGCGCAGTCTGGAAGCGGCCGCCGAGGCCGACAGATTGCTCGCCGATGGCCCCGGCGATCCGCGTCGCCCGATCCTCGATCGGATCGAGCAGCTCAACGCGGAGCTCGAGGATCTGCGGACGGAGACGATGCCGCCGGCAGCCGCGGATCTGGACCGGCGGATTGTTGATCTGGAGAAGAAAGCGGCCGGTCTCCGCGATCGGCGGGACGCCGAGAAGCGCGAGCGCATCGACCGGTTCGAGAGCCAGCGGGAGAGCTATCTGCGGCGCATCGAGATGGCGCGCGCCGATGGCGATACGGCCTTCGAGCAGCAGATGAAGGCCGAGCTGGCTCGATTGCCCTACCCGAAGAAGGACATGGAGGCGATCAGGGCGAGCTATGCCGAAGAGCTGGCCAAGGTCGAGGACGATCTCGCCGGGCTGCGCGAGCGGCGCAACGAGCTGGTGATCGCGCCATCGCCCGAGGCCGTGGCGCGCATCGCGGCGTTGCGGGGCCAGATCGACGCTGCGCGTGGCGAGCTCATCGAGCTCGATCGGTCGCGCGCGGCGCTGCTCGAGCGACGAAGCGAGCAGAGCCTCGATCGGGCCGCCGCAATTGCTGCCGGCGACGTGCGGCTGCGCGAGATCGGGGCAGAGCTGGCGGCTGCACGGGCGGAGCTCGCGCGTCGGGCCGAGCTCGACCAGGTGCATCGCATCGCTGCCTTCTGGTTCGGCAAGCCGCCGGCCGACGTGTCATCGCATGAGGCGAAGCATGTGGCCGCGCTGTGGTTCGGCTCGATCGCCGCCCTGGCGGCGATTGCGGGCGCCGCCACGGCCATCCTCGGCGAATGCCTTCTCCGGATCGGCGATATTAAGAGCCGCGATCCTCGCTGGCGGGGTCTGCTCGGCCAGCTTCGGCGGCTGCTCGTGCTCTGGCGCTGGCATCGGGTCCGCACGGTGGAGCGAATCGTCGAGAAGGTCGTCGAGGGGCCGCCGGTCGAGAAGATCGTCGAGAAGCTCGTCGATCGACCGATCAAGGAGCTCGTTTACGTGCCGATCCTGACCGACGATCCCAACGTGTTGCGCAGCATGCTCGCGTCGAAGCTGCCGGCCGAGTCCGTCGAGCTGGTCCGGACCTCGCCCTGGAGGGAAGCTCATGCAGGTTAGGCACGACCTGAGCATGGTCGAGCGCGCGGTCGAGGTCGTGAGCGATCGGGCGGCGATACCGATCGGCCGGGCCGAGGCGGAGAACCGTCGCGTGCGGCTGCTCGCCGAGGCCAGGCGCACGCTGGCCGTCGGCTGCGCCATCGCCATTGCCGCGATCGGCCTCGGCATTGGCGTCGGCCTGGCGCTCGGCTGGTCCGACATCAGGGCGCAGATTCCTTCGGAGACGGCACGCATCCGAGCGGCGGTGAGCCGGATCGCGGACGGGCTGCCGGCGAGCGTGGCGCCGGCCGGCGTCGAGCCCACGATGAATTTCTCGATCTTTCGCAATGTCAAGGTCAGCCTTTTCAATCGGCAGTGGTTCCTGTCCGCCGGTCATCATTTCGACTCGAGCGAGGACGAGAGCTGGGCTCACGCGTGGTGCTACACGGAAAAGGAGAGTGACGGTGTGGTCATGCACATGGAATTCGCAACGCGAAGCGCGCCGGGCAGCGCGCCACGTTCACAACCGCAGAAGCCCCAGAGCTTAAGTGCCTTCGGCTTGACGGCCGAGCAGGTGAGGCAGCTTGCCGGCCACTGCCCGTGGCTGGAAGGCAACGCGGCTTGAATCGGTGCGGCGTCCGGCGCCCCTCTCGCGGGGCCGGTCGAAGGAGAAACCACCCATGCTTCATCGCCTCCTGTCACCAGTGCCGCTGGCGACCGTCCTGCTGCTCACCGCCGCGACACCGTCCTCGGCGATCCTCACTCGCGGCACCCTCGACAAGTGCGTCGTCACCTGGGACTCGTTCTGTCCGGTGGAATCTATCGGGCTCAGCCTGCTCGGGACGATGGCGCTGGCGATTGTGACATTGGCCGGCTGGTTCATGTTCGCGAAGTTGAGCGACAGCGCCGAGAGATCGGGTCTCGGCGGCATCGCGACGATCCTTCGCCTGGCGGCACGCTTCCCCCTCCATGCCCTCGCCCTCGTCGCTGGCGGGATCTTCCTGCTTTTAGGAAGCTGAGGGCCCCCCTACTCCGCCGCCTCGGCGTAGTCCTCCAGTGGCGGGCAGGTGCAGACGAGGTGGCGGTCGCCGTGGACGTTGTCGACGCGGGCGACGGGCGGCCAGTACTTGGCGGCGGGGTTGCCGTCGAGGGGCGTGAAGGCCGCGGCACGGCTGTAGGGTCGCTTCCAGTCCTCCATCAGGAGGTCGGGGGTGTGGGGGGCGTGCTTCAAGGGGTTGTCCTTCCGGTCGGCCTTGCCGGTCTCGATCTCGCGGATCTCCTCGCGAATCCGGATCATGGCGTCGCAGAAGCGGTCGAGCTCGGCCTTGGCCTCGCTTTCGGTCGGCTCGATCATCATGGTCTCGGGCACGGGCCAGGACATGGTGGGGGCATGGAAGCCGTAATCGACGAGGCGCTTGGCGACGTCCTCGGCGGTGATGCCGGTCTCCTGCTTGATGTCGCGGAAGTCGATGATGCATTCGTGGGCGACGCGGCCGTTGCGCCCCGCATAGACGATGGGGAAGTGGTCCTTGAGCCGGGCCACGATGTAGTTGGCGTTGAGGATCGCGACCTCGGTGGCGTGCCTGAGGCCGGCCGCCCCCATCATGGCGATGTAGGCCCAGGTGATGGGCAGGATCGAGGGCGAGCCGAAGGCGGCGGCGGAGACCGTGCCGAGGCTCTCCTCGCCGCCCTCGCCGGTCACCGGGTGGCCGGGCAGGTGGGGGGCGAGGTGGGCCCTGACGCCGATCGGTCCCATGCCGGGCCCGCCGCCGCCATGCGGGATGCAGAAGGTCTTGTGCAGGTTCATGTGGCTGACGTCGGCGCCGAGCTCGGCGACGCGGACGAGGCCGACGAGCGCGTTGAGATTGGCGCCGTCGAGATAGACCTGGCCGCCACGGGCGTGCACCGCGGCGCAGACATCCTTGACCCTCTCCTCGAAGACGCCGTGGGTCGAGGGGTAGGTGATCATGAGGGCGGCGAGGCGGTCCTTGTGCTTCTCCGCCTTGGCCTCCAGATCCGCCAGATCGACATTGCCCTGGTCGTCGCAGCCGACGACGACGACGGTCATGCCGGCCATGACGGCACTCGCCGGGTTGGTGCCGTGCGCCGAGGAGGGGATCAGGCAGATGTCGCGGTGGCCCTGGCCCTGGGCCCGGTGGAAGGCGCGGATGACGAGGAGACCCGTGTATTCGCCCTGGCTTCCGGCATTGGGCTGGAGCGAGACGGCATCGAAGCCGGTGATCGTCGCGAGCCAGGCCTCGAGGTCGGCGAAGAGCCGGGCGTAGCCACGGGCCTGGTCCTCGGGCGCGAAGGGGTGGAGCTCGGCGAAGCCCGCATAGCTGACGGGCATCATCTCGGCCGCCGCATTGAGCTTCATGGTGCAGGAGCCCAGGGGAATCATCGAGCGGTCGAGGGCCAAGTCCTTGAGCTGGAGCTCGCGCAGGTAGCGCAGCATCTTCGTTTCGCTGCGATGCGTGGCGAAGACGGGATGGGTGAGGCAGGGGGTCTCGCGGGCGAGCTCGGGCGGCAGGCCGGGCGCCGCTGCCTTCGCGGCCTCGCCGCCCAGGATGCCGGCGAGCCGGTCGACCTCGTCCGCGGTGACGGTCTCGTCGAGCGAGAGGGCGAGGCGGTCGGCATCGACGAGGCGGAGGTTGAAGCCGGCTTCGAGCGCGTCGGCCACGAGCTTTCCGGCCCGGCCCGGCACGTCGAGGGTGAGCGTGTCGAAGAAGTGGCGGTTCGCGCGCCCGATCCCGGCGGCGTCGAGCCGGGCGGCGAGGTCGGCGGTCCGCTCGTGCACCCGGCTCGCGATCCGCTTCAGGCCCGTTGGCCCGTGCCAGACGGCGTACATGCCGGCCATGACGGCGAGAAGCACTTGCGAGGTGCAGATGTTGCTCGTCGCCCGCTCGCGGCGGATGTGCTGCTCGCGGGTCTGCAGCGCCATGCGCAGCGCGGGCTTGCCGCGCGCGTCCCGGCTGACGCCGATGATCCTTCCCGGGACGGACCGCTTGAGGTCGTCCCGGGTCGCGAAGAAGGCGGCGTGCGGGCCGCCATAGCCCATCGGCACGCCGAAGCGCTGGGCGGAGCCCAGGACGATGTCGGCGCCCCATCGGCCGGGGGCCTCGAGGAGGCAGAGGGCGAGAAGGTCGCTCGAGACGGCGGCGATCGCCCCCTGGCTGTGCAGCGCCTCGACGGCGGGGCGAAGGTCGCGGATCTCGCCCGACGAGCCCGGATAGGCGAGGAGCGCACCGTAGACGGTGCCGGGGTCCAGGTCTTGGAGCGGGTCGCCCTCGACGAGCTCGATGCCGAGCGGCTCGGCCCTGGTGCGCAAGACGGCCTTGGTCTGCGGGTGGCTGTCTGCGTCGACGAAGAACCGGTCGCCCTTGTCGCCGGTCGAGCGGTGGGCGAGGGTCATGGCCTCGGCGGCGGCGGTCGCCTCGTCCAGCAATGAGGCGTTGGCGAGCTCCATGCCGGTGAGATCGACCACCGCCTGCTGCCAGTTGAGCAGGGCCTCGAGCCGACCCTGGCTGATCTCGGCCTGATAGGGGGTGTAGGCGGTGTACCAGCCCGGGTTCTCGAAGAGGTTGCGAAGGAGGACGGGCGGCGTGAAGGTGCCGTAATAGCCCATGCCGATGAGCGAGCGCTTGACCTCGTTGGTGGCGGCGAGGGCGGCGAGGCGGGCGAGGGCCTCGTGCTCGGTGAGCGCCGGCGGCAGCTCGAGAGGCTCTGAAGTGCGGATCTTCCGGGGCACGGTCTCGCCGATCAGGCCGTCGAGCGACGGCGCGCCGACGGTCTCGAGCATGGCCTCGACCTCGGCGGCGTCGGGGCCGACATGCCGGCGGACGAAGGGGGCGGCCACCGGGTCGACGGGGTCGGCTTTCAGGATGTCGGCCATGATCGGGTGCTCCGTCGGGGTCAGGCGATGGTTTCGAGGAAGGCCTTGTAGGCGTCGGCGTCCATCAGCCCGTCGAGCTCGCTCTTGTCGCTGAGCTCGAGCTTGAAGAACCAGGCGGCGCCCTCGGCGTCCTCGTTGACCGTGGCCGGGCTCTCCTCGAGCGCTGCGTTGGCCTCGACCACCTTGCCGGAAGCGGGGGCGTAGATGTCGCTCGCCGCCTTGACGCTCTCGACCACGGCGACATCGCCGCCCTTCTGGACGGTAACACCGGCTTTCGGCAGCTCGACGAAGACGACGTCGCCGAGCTGCTCCTGGGCGTGGTCGGTGATGCCGACCGTGGCGACGTCGCCGGTGACGTCGAGCCACTCGTGCTCCTTCGTGTAGTAGCGGGCCATGGCCTCGGTCTCCTTCAGCGGTGGTAGCGGTGGGGGACGAAGGGGAGCGCCTCGACGCGGGCCGGCAGCACCTTGCCGCGCACCTCGAGGCGGAGCGCGGTGCCGACCGCGGCGGCCGGCGTCGCGACATAGCCCATGGCGATGGGACCATCGACGGTCGGCCCGAAGCCGCCGCTCGTGACGTTGCCGACGGCATCGCCGGCCTCGTCCCTGATGGGCACGCCCTCGCGGGCGGGTGCCCGGCCCGCCGGGCGAATGCCGACGAGGCGGCGCTCCGGGCCCTTCTCGAGCTCGGCGAGGATCCGCTCGGCACCGGGAAAGCCGCCTTCGGCGCGACGCCGCTTCTGGATCGTCCAGGCGAGATCGGCCTCGATCGGGCTCGTCGTCAGGTCGATGTCGTGGCCGTAGAGGCACAAGCCCGCCTCGAGGCGGAGCGAATCGCGCGCCCCCAGACCGGCGGGCTCGACCTCCTCGGCGGCGAGGAGGGTGCGGGCGAGCTTTTGCGCACGGTCCGCCGGGATCGAGATCTCGAAGCCGTCCTCGCCGGTGTAGCCGAGCCGCGAGACGCGCGCCTCGATGCCGGCGAGGTCGAGCTCGATGCTGGACATGAAGCGGAGCTCCATGACCTCGGGGGCGATCCGCCCGAGCACCGTGGCCGCCGCCGGACCCTGCAGCGCCAGAAGCGCCCGGTCGGCGAGGGGCTCGATCGGGGTCCCCGGCAGATGCTCGCGCAGATGGGCGAGATCCGTCTCGCGGCCGCCGGCATTGACGACGAGGAAGAGCCCGTCATCGGTGGCGGTGACGATCAGATCGTCGATGATGCCGCCCCCCTCGGTCGTGAACTGGGTGTAGCGGGCGCGGCCCGGCTTCAGGCCCTGGATGTCGGCCGGCACGAGGCTTTCGATGGCGGCCGCGGCATCGCCGCCGGGCATCCTGATCTGGCCCATGTGCGAGACATCGAAGAGCGAGGCCTTGCTCCGCGTCCAGACATGCTCCTTGAGGATGCCCTTGGGGTACTGGACCGGCATCGCCCAGCCGGCGAAGTCGACCATCCTGGCGCCGAGCTCCCGGTGCAGCGTGTCGAGCGGCGTCGTTCTCGGATCGGGCACGGCCTCTGGACCTCGGCTCGGGTGGCGCCAGCGGAACCATCGTTGCGGGCCATGGCTCTCCCGCGACGATGCCCCCTCTGTCTTGGACCTGAGAGATTCAGACGGGCGGCCGGCACCTCCCGTCTTCCCCGTCGGTGGGATGCAGCCGCATCCGCTCTCCAGAGGGCCAACTCGCTCGCGGTCCTGGGGCCTGAGAGTTTCCGGGGCGGTTGCTCCTTCGGCGCCGTCCCCGCCATCGGCCGGGACGGACTCTCCCACAAGCGATTGCAGCCGTTCTCGATGGTAGCGGAGGGCCGGGCCGGGTCAAGCGGGCTGATCGGTGGGCAGGACGGACACTTGCTGACGCCGGGCCGGCCTTCGTGCATGCTTTGCCGAACGTCCAACGGAGCATGCGAAGTGAAGTCGGTCCGTCAGCGGCAAAGCTCAGCGGAAGACCGGCTCGAGCCGGCAATCGAGGTATGGCGCGAGGGTGACCGAGTGCTGATCGGCGTCGGCGTGCCGACAGCCGGTGGACAGGCCGAGGACGCGACCACGGCGGGCCGCCGTCCGCGTGCAGCGCGAGGCGGGGCGATCACACCGGAGGAGCGGCTGCTGCTGGCAATCTTCGGCAAGGGGCCGGAGGATGCCGGGCGGCATCGGCCGGAGGACGGCATCTTCGCGATGAGCGAGGCCGAGTGGCTGGTGGCCGATATGGTGGCGCTGCGCGCCGAGGCCGCCGAGCGGTCGCGATCCCTGGACGAGACGCTGGCCCATGTCTCGAGGAGATGCGCGGCCGTCGGACGACCCTGACCGGTGGCGGGCTTCGAGACGATCCTCAAGGCGGCAGACCTGATCGCCGACGTCCGCAGGGCGTTTGCCAAGATCGAGAACCTGGAGCAGGGGCAGCGTCAGTTGGCGGATGCCGTGGCATCGCTGGATCGACGGGTACGCGAGGTCGAAGCCGGCCTGCGGGAAGCGCGAGCCGAGATCGAGCTCGATGCGGTCAAGGAGACCCAGGCGATCGTCAACAGCGTGCAGGGCCAGCTCTACGGGGAGCTGCGCCAGCTCGCCGTGCAGGTCGACCGGCTGGTGCTCAACGCGGGCAGGCCGGTGCTCGAGGACCGGCGTCAGGACGGTGGCGAGGCCGAGCGCTGATCTAGAAGAGGGTGAAGACGGCGAGCCTGAGGAAGTGGACGCGGGTCTTGATCGTCTCCTCGATCTTCAGCGCTATGGCCGGGCGGGGGTTGGGGGCGACGTCGCGCCAGAGGAGCTGGCGCTCGCCGCCGGCGAATTGCATGACGTCGCCGCGCTGCCAGTTGTGCGGGAACCACTCGCCGCGGGCGAGGCAGGTGTCGAGGTCGCGGGCGATGCGGTCGAACTCGTCGACCAGAAGCCGGGGCCGACCGCCGGCCACGCGATTGCCGCGGCACACGTACTGGGCCCCCGGACGTCTCGGGCCGTCGATCTCGCAGGCGTAGAAGCCTTCCGGGACGCTGCTGCCCTGCCAGGCACGCTCGCCTGCCGGTGCCGCGCGCAGGGTGGAGAAGCCCGTGGCCTCGGCGTCGACGATACGCAGGAGCGGCTGGCAGAGCCGGTCGACGCGGGTGGCGGGATCGAGCGGTGCCGGCGGTTGCACGGGCGGTGGCGGAGGCGGTGCCGGCTCGGCCGCCGGTGGCGGAGGCGGCGACTCGCGCGTGGCACAGGCGGCGAGGAGGCCCGAGAGGATCAGGGCGAGGATCGCGAGACGGCCGTTCCTTTGGACGGTCAATCGCCCGACGCGCGGCCGAGGCCGTCCATGCTGGTGATCGTCACCGCATTCTTGCCCGGCAGGGCGATGAGGCCGGACTTGCGCATCAGCGTCAGCGTTCGGCTCACCGTCTCGATGGTGAGGCCGAGGAAATCGGCGATGTCGCCCCGGCTCATCGGCAGGGGCATGGGCTCGCCCTCCTTGAGGTTCTGACGTTCGGCGAGCTGGAAGAGGAAGCTCGCGACGCGCTCGCGGGCGGTCTTGCGGCCGAGCAGCAGCATCTGCGCCTGGGCGGCGGCGAGCTCGTTGCTGGCGCGGCTGAGCAGGCGGTGCTCGAGCTCGGGATGGTCCACCATCAGGTCCAGAAGGCTGCGGCGCCGAAAGCGGCAGGCGACGGCGCCGGTGACGGCCTCGGCGCTGTAGACGTAGTGATCGCCATAGGCGAGGCCGATCAGATCGCCCGGGATCATGAAGCCGGTGATCTGCCGCCGGCCGTCCGGCATCAGCTTGTAGACCTTGAGCATGCCTTCGGTGAGGGTGAAGACGTCGCGGGCCGGCTCGCCCTCCTGGATGAGCTGCGCGCCCGCGTCGATGCGCCTGGTGCCGGCGATGGCCGCCAGCCGGCCGAGGGCGATGGGTGCGAGGGCGCCGCAAATGGCGATCGCGCGGCTGTCGCAATTGGCGCAGTCGACCAGGGCGCCGCAACAGTGTGCGTGTTGCCGTTCCATGATGAAGCGATCCTTCCCGCGGTCACCCGGATCGATTGCCATCGCTCCGGGCGCCGAGCCTGCGAGGCTCATTTATGCATTGGCTTTGACATGGGTCAATGTCGCGCCTGGACCCTGCGGCAAAGCTGCCGGAATGATCGCCTTCGCGCCCGCTGCTCCCTGCTTCACCCTGCCGATCGGCGGCATGCCCTGGTTCTGGCGCGATCTCGAGGCGGATCGGCTCGGCGAGGTGCTGCCTCTGGTGCTGGCCGCCGATCCGGGCGGTGCCGAGGCGTTGCGCTGGCCGCAGGACGCACGCACCCGGCTGGGTGCCGCATCGGCTGGCGGCGGCGTGGTCATCCTGCAGTGCCTGGCCGGCCTGACCCTGGCCTTCTTCTTTCACAGCCGGGCCGCGACCGCCGACGGCCGGTTGCGGCTCGTGGTCGACCGCTTGCGCTGGATCGAGCTTGGAAGGCCGCATCGCTCGCTCGATGCCCTGCTCGCCGCCGTGCTGCAGACGGCGGCTCGTCACGGCTGCGCCGATGTTCTGGTCGAGTCGGGTGCCAGCCTCGAAGGGAGCTTCGGCCTGGCGCTGGCGGCGCGGGCGTGCGAGGCCGGGTTCGCGGCCTGTGCCGCGGGATGGCAGCGCCCGGTGCCGGCGCGGCGCTGAGCGGACCCCGGCCGGGGTCGGCCATTGACACGGATATCCGACCGCTCCTATTGGTGCCTGAACCAAAGTTCCGAGGCGGAACGGATGTTCCGCGTCCGAAGGAAACGGGGAGAGGCGCGGTTTCTGCCCGGCCGCGGGTGGTCGGCCACGGGCGGGCCCCGTCGCCCTTCCATGCCAGCAGCAGGGAGGCCGCCATGTTCTACGTTCCCAAGAAAGCGCTCTTCAGGCGGGTCGACCGCCGCAAGTTTCTCGAGCTCGGCGGCGGTGCCGCCACAGCACTCGGCGCCGGCTCCATCGCCGTCGGCCTGAACTCCGTCGTCACACGTCGGCCGGCCTACGCGCAATCCTCCGAGGACGCCAAGTGGCGACAGTTCGAGGGCACCAAGCTCGTCTTCATGAGCGAGAACACGCCACCTTCCTTCGCCATTCGCGAGAACCTCCAGCCGTTCTACGACCTGACCGGGATCCAGGTGGAGATCCTCACCGACGACCTGCCGGTAGTGCAGCAGAAGGTCGGCATCGACCTGCGGAGCGGCACGGCCGATTTCCAGCTCAACTACGTCCAGGACAAGCCGATCGGGGCACCTTTCGCCGATTTCTACGCCGATCTGACCAAGTTCATGTCCGACGACACCCTGCCCCAGGACCCGGACGGCTCGGGCGAGGATGCCTGGTTCGAGAACTTTCTCAACGCCTGCGGCGTGTATTACGACGAGGGCCGGATCGTCGCCTTTCCCTATGACTGCGCCGTCGCCTGCACCTTCTACCGCCAGGATCTATTCGAGCAGCTGAGCCCCGACTTCGAGGCCGAGTACGGGTATCGGATGGAGTTCAATGCCGACACGACCTGGAAGAACGTCCAGGACTTCGCCACCTTCTTCAAGAAGCTGCGCGAGAGCGGCCGCGAGGACGTGCCTTACGGCTACGCGCAGCACCAGGGCAGCTTTGCCTGGACGACGCAGCTCGACATCCAGCGGATGCAGTTCGCGCATGGCCGCTGGACCGATTTCGACATCGACGACAAGCTCGGCAGCCGCGAGCCCGGCCCGACCAAGTGGGGCGACGAGCAGTCGGTGCTGATCATGCAGAAGTTCAAGGACCAGGCCGACGTCAGCCATCCGGACAACCTCGCCAACGCGACGCTGGAGCTGAACACGCTCTACCAGGCCGGGCAGATCGCCATGCAGGTCCAGTATCACGAGTTCGCGGCGTCCATCGAGGACGAGTCGACCAGCCGCGCGGCGGGCGGCAAGACGGGCTATGGCGTGTGCCCGCTCGGCGAGGCCGAGTGGATCGTCAATGGCGGCGAGGCGGTCAACGGCTGCAATTGCGGCATCGGCGGCATCGGCATCAATGCCGGGGCATCGGAGGATCTGCAGCGGGCGGCCTATCTCTTCGCCATCTGGTCGACCTCGAAGAACACGCAGTTCAACGTGCTCAAGGGGGTGGGCGGCACGCCGACCCGCAAGGCCGTGCTCGAGATCCCGGAGGTCCAGGCGGCGCGTCACCGGCCGACCTCGATGCCCAACGCGCTGACCTTCGAGCCGGTCTACGACTACGGCATCCGCGATCCGCATTTCGTGCTCGGGCCGAAGATCCCGGAGGCCAACGAGTATCACAAGATCGTGGCGACCGAGGTGCAGCGTTGCGTTGCCGGCGAGACCACGGCCGAGGAGGCTTGCGAGGAGATCCGCTGGCAGCTCGACGATCTCCACGGCGTTTGATCGGCGGGGTGACGGGCGGGCCGGCGGGTCGAAGGACTCGCCGGCCCCTTTCCGGCAGGGCAACCGGGTGAGTGGTCGGGCATGGCGGTGACGACGGCAGGGGGAGGGCGGAGCATCGGCGATGGCTCGCCCATCGTCGCGGCACAGCACCGGCTCGAGATGCGCGACGGGGCGCGGGTGATCACCGAGGCGCCGGCGCGGCTGAACACGCCGCCCTCCCGCGCCTATTACTTCTACCTGATGCTGCCGGCGATCATCGTTCTCGCCTGCATCACGCTCTATCCGTTCTTCTGGCTCGTCTGGATGAGCCTGCACAATGTCGACGTGGGCGCGGTCGGCGACAAATGGAACGACTTCGCCAACTGGACGCGGCTCGCCCGTGATCGCAAGTTCCACGAGGGCTGGTGGCTGCTGATCCAGTACAGCGCCATGTGCATGACGCTGCAGATCGGCCTCGGCGTGCTGCTCGCGGTGATCCTCAACGGCTCGCGTCACGAGAAGCTCCTGGTCACGATCTTCCTGATGCCGATGATGATGGCGCCCGTCGTTGCCGGCCTCGTCTGGTACTACCTCTACAACTCGACCTTCGGCTGGTACCACTGGCTGATGCAGAGCGCCGGGATCCTGGGCGAGCGGTCGATCCTGGGCGACACCTCGACGGCGATGCTCGGCATCGTGATCGTCGACACCTGGCAGTGGACGCCGCTGATCACGCTGATCGTCCTGGCCGGGCTGAAGCGCGTGCCGCGCGACCAGCTCGAGGCCAACATGGTGGATGGCGCCGGCGACATCCGCAACTTCTTCCAGGTCACGCTGCCCAATATCTACCCGTTCCTGCTGATCGCCATCCTCTTGCGGTTCATGGATAATTTCCGCTTCATCGACCACATCCTGGTGCTGACGGGCGGCGGTCCGGCGGACAGCACCAAGATCCTGCCGACATATCTCTTCGACGTCAGCTTCCAGTTCTTCAAGCTCGGCCGCGGTGCGGCGATCGCCCTCACTTTGCTCGCCGTGACCATCGTGCTCGGCCTGATCCTGGTGCGCGTCTTCCAGAGCCCGACGGCGCAAACCCGGCCGGAGGACACCTGATGGCTTCCTCCGACGTCGTCCAGTACCGCTCGCCGCTGCGCTCGGTGCTCAATGTGCTGG
Source organism: uncultured Geminicoccaceae bacterium (assembly GCA_964402505.1). Classification (GTDB taxonomy): domain Bacteria; phylum Pseudomonadota; class Alphaproteobacteria; order Geminicoccales; family Geminicoccaceae; genus SLRI01. Next base: position 33,502 of record CAYOCP010000030.1, on the reverse strand, counting down.
TCGCGTTCTTCCTCGCCTTCTATGTCGTCTGGACGGTGCTGCCGCTGCTGGTCATGTTCGTCTCGTCCTTCAAGGACCTGCTCGAGGCGTTCAAGCTGCCGGCTGTCGGCGACTGGTCGGGAATAACGCTCTTCTTCGATTTCACGCCGACCTTCAAGCATTACCGGAGCCTGTTCCTCGATCACAATTTCAGCGTCTACCTCTTCAACTCGATCGTGGCGTCCGCCGGCTCGGCCCTGATCTCGGTCGTGCTCGGCTCGATGTGCGCCTACTCGCTCTCGCGGATCAACTTCCGCGGCAAGCAGGACCTCTTCTTCTGGATCATCAGCACGCGCATGGCGCCCGTGGTGGCGGTGATGGTGCCGCTCTACGCCATCTTCCGGGGGGCCGGCCTCGTCGGCACGATTCCGGGGCTGATCCTGGCCTACACCACGTTCAACCTGCCGTTCGCCATCTGGATGCTGAAGGGCTTCTTCGACAACGTGCCCTACGCCATCGAGGAGGCGCAGATGTGCGACGGGGCGACGCGCTTTCGGGCGTTTCTCTCGATCCTGCCTTTGGTGGCGCCCGGGATCGGCGCCTTTCTCGTGCTCTGCATCCTCTTCGCCTGGAACGATTTCCTCTTCGCCTCCATCATCGGCTCGGGCGGTGCCAAGACCCTTCCGGTCGCGACCAAGGAGCTGGTGCAGCCGCAGAACATCCAGTGGGGCAGCATCATGGCGGCGGGTGTGGTCACGACATTGCCGATGATGTTCCTGGGCCTCCTGATTCGCCGCTATCTCGTGGCCGGCCTCACCATGGGCGCCGTCAAAGAGTAGAGTTCGTATGGCCTCTGTAACGATCGACCACGTCTGGAAGTATTACGGCAAGACCGAGGCCGTGAAGGACCTGAGCCTGAAATGCGCCGACGGCGAGTTTCTCTCGGTTCTCGGTCCCTCCGGCTGCGGCAAGTCTTCGACGCTGCGGATGCTCGCCGGGCTCGAGCACATCTCGGCCGGCGACATCCGCTTCGGCGAGCGGCGGATCAACGACCTGCCGCCCAAGGACCGCGACATCGCGATGGTGTTCGAGAACTACGCCCTCTACCCGCACAAGACGGTGCGCGAGAACATCGCCAACTCGCTCTTCCTGCGCGGCACCGACAAGGCGACGATCGAGCGCAAGGTGAAGAAGGCGGCGGAGCTCCTGCAGATCGAGCATCTCCTGCAGCGCAAGCCGCAGGAGCTGTCCGGCGGGCAGAAGCAGCGCGTCGCGATCGGCCGGGCGATCGTCCGCGAGCCGCAGCTCTTCCTCTTCGACGAGCCGATCGCCCATCTCGACGCCAAGCTCCGGGCGCACATGCGGGGCGAGCTGAAGATCATGCAGCGCGAGCTCGGCACCACCATGATCTACGTCACCCACGACCAGCTCGAGGCTCTTTCGATGGCCGATCGGATCGCGGTGATGCACGAGGGTGTCCTGCAGCAGTTCGGCACGCCGCAGGAGATCTACGATCATCCCGTGAACGAGTGGGTGGCGGGCTTCGTCGGCGAGCCGCCGATGAACTTCGTCGATTGCCGGATCGAGGAGCGTGGCGGCGAGCTCTATGTGGCGCATCCGAGCTTCGCGGTGCGGGTGACCGGTCCCCAGGAGACCATCCTGCGCGATTCCGCCGAGCAGGCCGAGGTGCGGATGGGCATCCGCCCGGATCAGATCGGCATTCGGGACGACGACGGCGGCGATGCCGTCTTGGGCCGGATCACGGTCACCGAGCCCCTGGGCGGCGACATGCTGGTCGATGCCGCGGTCGGCGAGGACAAGTTCCTGGTCAAGACCAAGCCGGACTTCAAGGGCCAGCGCGGCGATGCCTGCCGGCTGACCTTCGACACGGGGCGCTGGCATCTCTTCGACCGTGACACCGGGCTCGCCTATTTTTGAGCGGGAAGGGATCGCGTAGGGTGACGATGATCAGCTCCGTGCCCTGGGGGGATGTCCGATGCAGGCTCTGAGATTCCATGCCGCCAAGGATCTTCGTCTCGACGACATCGAGGCGCCGCCGGCGCGCCCGGCGGACGACGAGGTGGTGATCCGCAACCGTCTCGTCGGCATCTGCGGCACCGACCTTCACGAATACAGCTACGGTCCGATCTTCATCCCGACCGAGCCGCACCCCTACAGCCATGCCAAGGCACCGCAGGTGCTGGGGCACGAGTTCGGCGGCGTGGTCGAGGCGGTCGGCTCCGGGGTCACCTCGGTGAGGCCGGGCGACCGGGTTTCGGTGCAGCCGCTCATGATGCCGCGGACCGGCGAGTTCTATGCCGATCGCGGCCTCTTTCACCTTTCGGGCAGCCTCGCCCTGGTCGGGCTGAGCTGGGGGTGGGGCGGCATGGCGGAATTGGCCGCCGTCAAGGAGTACAATGTCTTCAAGGTGCCGGACGCGCTGACCGACGAGGAGGCGGCGCTGGTCGAGCCCTCGGCGGTTGCCGTCTACGCCTGCGACCGGGGCCGGGTGGCCGCCGGCAACAGCGTGCTGGTGACCGGGGCAGGGCCCATCGGTGCTCTCGTGCTGCTCGCGGCGCGGGCGGCGGGTGCGGCCCCGCTCTTCGTCTCGGACGTGAACGACGCGCGGCTGGAGCTCGTCCGCTCGATGCTGCCGGACGTCATCACGATCAACCCGTCGCGGGAGAGGCCGGGCGACGTGGTGCGCGCCGGCACCGACGGACGGGTGGGCGTCGATGTCGCCATCGAATGCGTCGGCAACGAGCATGCGCTGAAGGATTGCCTCGACGGCGTGCGCAAGCAGGGTGTCATCGTCCAGACCGGCCTGCATCCGCACGAGAATCCGCTCGACTGGTTCCAGGTCACTTTCAAGGACATCGATATCCGCGGGTCATGGTGCTATCCGACCTATCTGTGGCCCCGGGTGATGCGGCTGATCGCGTCGGGGCTCCTGCCCGCCAAGAAGATCGTGACGAAGCGGATCGGTCTCGGCGAGGCGGTGCCCGCGGGCTTCGAGGCGCTGCTCGATCCCGGCGGGACGCAGGTCAAGATCCTGATCGACTTGTCGAAATGAGCGGGCTGGCCTAGACATGCGGGGTAGCAGCGGAAGCTTGTCGAATCATCGGCCGCGGTTCGGCCGGGAACAGCGAACGCATCGAGATGGCCCTGTCGCCGGCGGCTCGCAAGTCGCGGTGCCACGGGTCTCTTCACGAATTTCAGGGCATGCCAACCGGGAGGACAGACCATGCAGTTAAGTCGCGACGATCTGCTCGAAGCCTATCGGAAGATGCGGATGATCCGCGAGTTCGAGGATGCGGTGCACGAGGAGTTCTCGGCCGGCAACATCCCGGGCTTCGTGCATCTCTACGCCGGTGAGGAGGCTTCGGGCGTCGGCGTGTGCATGCATCTCGACGATCGTGACGCCATCGCCTCGACCCATCGCGGGCACGGCCATTGCATCGCCAAGAACTGCGACGAGCGGGCGATGATGTTCGAGATTTTCGGCAGGAAGGAGGGCCTTTGCGGCGGCAAGGGCGGCTCGATGCACATAGCCGACCTCTCGAAGGGCATGATGGGGGCGAACGGCATCGTCGGCGGCGGCCCGCCCTTGATCTGCGGCGCGGCACTCTCGGCCAAGTACCTCAAGACCGGTGGAGTGGCGGTCGCCTTCGTCGGCGACGGCGCCTCCAACCAGGGCACCACCTTCGAGAGCTACAACCTCGCCAAGGTCTGGAACCTGCCGGCGATCTTCGTCGTCGAGGACAACGGCTACGCCGAGGCGACGGCCTCGAGGTGGTCGGTGGCGGGCACGCAGATCGACCGGGCCAAGGGTTTCGGCATGCCGTCCTACGAGGTCGACGGGCACGACTTCTTCGCCGTCTGGGAGGCCGCGCGCGAGGCCATCGAGCGGGCGCGCGACGGGGGTGGACCGTCCCTTATCCACTCGAAGCTGAATCGCTACTACGGCCATTTCGAGGGCGACGCGATCAGCTACAAGGCGCCCGGCGAGATCGAGAAGGTCAAGGCGGAGAAGGACGCGCTCATGCTGTTCCGCAACCGCGTCTCCGAGGCGGGCCTGCTCGACGGTCCCGCCATGGACGAGGTCGACAAGACCTGCCGCGAGCGGATCGCCCAGGTGCTCGCCGAGGCCAAGGCCGGCGCCTTGCCGACCGAGGCCGACCTGCTCACCGACGTCTACACCTCGGCCTACTGAGGAGCGCCGACATGCCGAAGAAGACCTATCGACAGGCGATCAACGAGGCGCTCCGTCAGGAGATGGAGCGCGACAAGCGGGTCATCCTCATGGGCGAGGACATCTCGGGGGGCATGGGTGCTCCGGGTGAGCAGGATGCCTGGGGTGGTCCTTTGGGGGTCACCAAGGGGATCATGCCGATCTTCACCCGCGAGCGGGTGCTGGACACGCCGATCACCGAGAGCGCCTTCATCGGTGCCGCGGCCGGTGCCGCCGCCACCGGGCTCCGGCCGGTGGCGGAGCTGATGTTCGTCGACTTCATGGGGGTCTGCTTCGACCAGATCTTCAACCAGGCGGCCAAGTTCAAGTACATGTTCGGCGGCAAGGCGGTCACACCCTTGACCATCCGCACCATGTACGGCGCCGGCTTCCGGGCGGCCTCGCAGCACAGCCAGTGCCTCTACCCGCTCTTCACCCACATTCCGGGGCTGAAGGTGGCGCTGCCCTCGAACGCCTACGAGGCCAAGGGTCTCCTCGCCCAGGCGATCCGCGACGACGATCCGGTGATCGTCTTCGAGCACAAGGCGATGTACGACGACGAGGCCGAGGTGCCGGACGAGGCCTACACCATCCCGTTCGGCGAGGCCAACGTCACCCGCGAGGGTGACGACGTCACCATCATCGCCTTCGGGCGGATGGTGAACTTCGCCAACGAGGCGGCGGACAATCTCGAGAAGTCGGGCATCTCCTGCACGGTGGTCGACCCCCGCACGACCTCGCCGCTCGACAAGGACACCATCCTCGAGACGGCCGAGGAGACCGGCCGGGTCGTGGTGGTCGACGAGGCGCATCCGCGCTGCAACATGGCGACCGACATCGCCGCGCTCTGCGCGCAGGAGATCTTCGCGGCGCTGAAGGCGCCGGTGAAGATGGTCACCGGCTATCATTGCCCGGTCCCCTTCTCGCCGGCGCTCGAGGATCTCTATGTGCCGAACGCCGCCAGGATCGAGGCGGCGGTGCGCGAGGTCGCCGGCAAGGGCCACTGAGCCCGCCGCACCGAGCAACGCCCGGGCGCGCCTTTCGTGCCCGGGCGTTGCTGCTCTTGAACATCGAGAACAACGAGGAGGGGGTGCCGTGTCCGACGCCATTCAGATGATCGTGATGCCGAAATGGGGCCTCGCCATGCAGGAAGGCATGGTGGCCAAGTGGCATGTCGCCGAAGGGGCGAAGGTCGAGAAGGGGCAGGAGATCGTCGACATCGAGACGTCGAAGATCGCGAATGTCTTCGAGAGCCCGGTCAGCGGCACGCTGCGCCGGATCGTGGTCCATGACGGCGAGACGGTGCCGGTCGCCTATCTGATCGGGGTGGTCGCCGAGGCGGACGTGTCGGATGCCGACATCGATGCGTTCGTCGAGGACTTCAAGGCCAATTTCGTCTTCGACGCCGCCGGTTCCGGTGGCCCCGAGCCGGAGGACGCGGAGACGGCGGCCGGCCGCATCCACTATCTCGAGATGGGCGATGGCGAGGGCGATCCCATCATCTTCATCCATGGCTACGGTGGCGATCTGAACAACTGGATGTTCAATCAGGAAGAGCTTTCCGCCGGCCACAAGACCTACGCCATCGATCTGCCGGGCCATGGCGGCTCGACCAAGGACGTGGGCGACGCCCGCCTGCCGGGCCTCGCCGAGGCGGTGCTGGCGTTCATGGAAAGCAAAAGCATCAAGAAGGCGCATCTGGTCGGCCATTCGATGGGCGGGGCGACGGCGCTTCTGCTGGCGCTCGACCATCCCGACCGCGTGGCGAGCGCCACGCTGATCGCCCCCGCGGCCCTCGGCGACGAGATCAACATGGCCTACATCAACGGCTTCATCGAGGAGAAGCGGGCCAAGAAGCTCCGCCCCGTGCTCGAGCTTCTTGTGGGTGATCCGTCCCTGATCTCCAAGGACATGGTCGAGGACGTGCTGAAGTTCAAAAGGCTCGACGGCGTGGATGCGGCGCTCAAGTCCTTGCGCGACGCGCTGATGCCGGGTGGCAAGCAGGCCGGCAACCTGCGCGACCGGCTTGGTGAGCTCAAGGTGCCGGTGCAGGTCGTCTGGGGCGAGGCCGATCAGATCCTGCCGGCCAGGCATGGCGAGGGGCTGCCTTCGTCCATCAAGGTGACCCGCTTCGCCGGTGCCGGGCACATGCCGCACATGGAGAAGGCCGCCGAGGTCAACGAGCTCATCCGTGCGTCGGCCGGCTAGAGCTCTCGTTCTGGGGCCGGCGCTGGCGGTGATGGCCGCCGGCGCCGGCCCCGCGCTCGCCGGCGCCCTCGACGAGTGCTGGGAGCAGGCGGAGACCCGCGTCGAGCTCAATCTCTGCCTCGACTCGGCCGAGGAGGACGTGGCGGACGGGCTGGCCTCGATCGACGAGGCGCTGGCGGAGGCGCAGTCGGCCTTCGACGATCTGCAGGGCGGGCATCGTGCCGGCGATGCGTTCGAGCGGTCGCGGCTGGCCTTCCGGCTCTACCGTGAGCTCGATTGCGATCTGGCGGCCCTGCAGGCCGGCAGCGGCACCGGCGCCGATGACTTGCGCCGGGCCTGCTGGATCGACCGCACCCGGCAGCGCATCCTCGATCTGGAGGCGGTGCTGGAGGGCTTGCCCACCGATCCGGAAGCCAGCTTCGCGGGAGGCAGGATCGAGGGCGGGACGTGGCTGGTCGAGGACATCCAGTCGCGGGGCGTGATGGACTACCTGCAGACCACGCTCAGGGTCTCGGGTGGCGGTGACGTCACCGGCTCCGGCGGCTGCAACAGCTATTTCGGCAGCGCCGACATCGACGGCGACCGCATCCGCTTCGGCGCCCTGGGCTCGACCCGGATGGCCTGTCCCGAGGCGATCATGGACCAGGAGAGCCGGTTCTTCGCGGCGCTCGAGCTGGTCCGCCACTGGCGCGTCGATCCGGCGGGCCACCTGCATCTGCTGGACGAGAACGGCGGCACCGTGGTCCGGCTCAGTCGGCAGTCGTAGGCGCTCACTCTCCGGCGAGCGGCGGAGCTTGCGTCACAGTCGATCCGAAGGCATAAAATTCAACCTGTAGGTTTGTCACGTGAGATGGCGGGATGCAGGTTGCGGGACCGGCTTCGGATCCATGGGCACGGCGGGCAGGTGGCGTGGTGCGGCACCTGCTCGATCTCCTTTTGCCGCCGCGCTGTCTCGCCTGTGGCGAGATGGTCGATGAGCAGGGGCGGCTTTGCGCCGGCTGCTGGGGGGCGGTCGGCTTTCTTCTCGGGCGGGGGTGTCGGGTCTGCGGGCTGCCAATGCCGTCGGTGGTGGCGGAGGAGGCGATCTGCGAGCATTGCCTCGAGGTCACGCCGGCGTTCGCGCGGGCCCGGTCGGCTCTCCGCTACGAGGGGGTGGCCCGTCAGCTCGTCCTGCGGTTCAAGCACGGTGACCGGACCGACGGTGTCGCCACCTTCGCCCGCTGGATGGCGCGGGCCGGCGCCCAGCTGCTCGCCGAATGCGATCTCATCGTGCCGGTGCCGCTGCATCGCTGGCGGCTGCTCAGGCGCGGCTACAACCAGTCGGCGGTGCTGGCGCTGGGGCTGGGGCGGCTGAGCGGGAAGCCGGTACTGGTCGACGCCCTGGTCAAGCTCGAGGCGACCCAGTCGCAGCAGTCGCTCGGCGCGGCGGCGCGGCGCGCCAATATTCGAAGCGACCTCTTCGCCCTCGGCCGGCGCGGCCGAGCGGCGGTCGAGGGACGGCGCGTGCTTCTGGTCGACGACGTGCTGACGACCGGCAGCACCACCGATTCCGTGGCTCGCTGCCTGATCGCCGGCGGGGCCAGGGCGGTGGACGTGCTGACGCTCGCCAGGGTGGCGTACGATCCGGCCGGGCCTATATGAGCCAGATGCCCGAGGCCAGCCGATCCAGTCAGCAACGGACGCCCATGCCGACCATCGAGATCTACACCACGCCCTTCTGCCCCTACTGCATCCGCGCCAAGCGCCTGCTGCAGCACAAGGGGGTCGCCTTCGAGGAGATCAACGTCATGATGGCGCCCGGGCGGCGGCGGGAGATGGTCGAGCGTGCCGGCGGGCGGAGCACGGTGCCCCAGATCTTCATCGATGGCCGCGGCATCGGCGGTTGCGACGAGCTCATGGCGCTCGATCGCGCCGGTGAGCTCGATCCGCTCCTCGAAGGCGGAGTGGCGGGGTGATCCGCTACACGCTCCGCTGCGCCGCCGGTCACGAGTTCGAGGGCTGGTTCAGGAGCAGCGACGCCTTCGGCGACGAGGCGGCGGGGCTCGTCTGCCCGATCTGCGGCGATGGGCGAATCGAGAAGGCGATCATGGCGCCGGCGGTGATGCAGCGCGGGGCTTCGCCGGCCGAAGGGTCGGCTGAAGCGGAGACACCGGCGGCGGGGCCGGCGTCGGGCGGGGAGGTCGCGACACCGACCATGCCGGTAGCGCAGCTCTCGCCCCGTCAGGTCGAGCTCGCCCGGGCCCTCGTCGCCATGCGCCGGCTCCGGGCCCATGTCGAGGCGAGCTTCGAGAATGTCGGCAAGCGCTTCGCCGAGGAGGCGCGCAAGATCCACTATGCCGAGGCCGAGGCGCGCGACATTTTCGGCCAGGCGACCCAGGACGAGGCGAGGGAGCTGCTCGAGGAGGGCATCGAGGTGCTGCCCTTGCCCGACCTGCCGAAGCTGGACGGCTGAGCGCAGGCCTGCCGACGCCTTCAGTCGCGTATGGCGGCGATCATGTAGTTGACGGCGAGGTTGCGGCTGATGACGAAATCGTCGCGATGCGGCCGGTAGACCACGCCCTTGGTGTCGACGACGCGAAGGCCGCGGCGGCGGAGCAGGCGGGCGAGGGTGGCGGGGGGTATGAAGCGTCGCCACTGGTGGGTGCCGCGGGGCAGCCAGCCCAGCACGTACTCGGCGGCGACGATGCCCAGAAGCCAGGAGCGCGCGGTGCGGTTGAGGGTGGAGAGCACCACGAGGCCGCCCGGCCGAACGATGTCGGCGAGGGCGCAGACGAAGGGATCGGGGTCGGTCGTGTGCTCGATCACCTCCATCGCCAGCACCACGTCGAAGAGCTCGCCCGCCTCGGCCAGGGCCTCGACGCCGGTGGCACGGTAGTCGATCTCGAGGCCGGTCAGGCCGCTCCGGCTGCGCGCGATCTCGATCGAGCGCGGCGACGGGTCGATCGCGGTCACCTCGGCGCCGAGCCTCGCCATGGGCTCGCTCAGGAGGCCCGGGCCGCAGCCGATATCGGCGAGCCGCAGCCCGGCGAGCGGCCGGAGCCCGCCCGTCTCCGACGGGGGCCGGAGCTTCGCCGCGTGGTCGCGGATATAGGCGATGCGCAGGGGATTGAGCCTGTGCAAAGGCCGCATCGGTCCCTCGGGGTCCCAGAACTCCTCGGCCAACGCCTCGAACCTCGCCACCTCCTCGGGGTCGAGGGCGTCTGTATGGGATGGCGGCTGGAGGGTCGCCGAGGTGCTGCCGGTCAGTTGCTTGCCCATCGAACTCCTGCTGGCTAGAAGTTGGCCCATCCGGCGCGCCGTCCGGGCCATGGGCCCCGGGCGTTCCACTGGTCGACCGGGCGCCATTCGCAGCGAGTGACATCCTTGACGCTGGTCGTGCAGAAATATGGCGGCACCTCGGTCGCCGATCTAGAGCGCATTCGTCATGTGGCGGGCCGCGTGGCCCGTGCCGTCCGGGCCGGGGACCAGGTCTGCGTCGTGCTCTCGGCCATGGCCGGCGAGACCAACAAGCTCGTCGGCTGGGTCGAGGGTCTCGATGCCGCCGGCTACGACCCGGCCGAGTACGACATGGTCGTCTCGTCGGGCGAGCAGGTGACGGTGGGGCTTCTGGCGATAGCGCTTCAGTCGCTCGGCGTCCCGGCCCGCTCGTTCACCGGCTGGCAGGCCGGGATCCGGACCGACGCGGCGCACGGCAAGGCGCGGATCACCGGCATCGACAGGACCCCCGTCCTGGCCGCGCTCGACGCCGGCAAGGTGGCCGTCGTCGCCGGCTTCCAGGGACTGGCGCCGGAGGGGCGGCTGGCGACGCTCGGCCGCGGCGGGTCGGACACCTCCGCCGTGGCGCTGGCCGCGGCGATCGGTGCCGGGCGCTGCGACATCTTCACCGATGTCAACGGGGTCTACACGAGCGATCCCCGGATCGTCGCGAAGGCGCAAAAGCTCGCCCGCATCACCTACGAGGAGATGCTCGAGATGGCGTCGCTCGGTGCGAAGGTGCTGCAGACCCGCTCCGTGGCGCTCGCCATGGCGCACAAGGTCAAGGTACAGGTACTCTCCAGCTTCAGCGACGAGCCCGGCACGCTCGTCGTCGACGAGGACGATATCGTGGAACAGCAGGTCGTGAGTGGCATCGCCTACAGTCGTGACGAGTCGCGGCTCACCGTGCTCGGCGTGCGCGACCGGCCGGGCGTGGCGGCGGCGGTGTTCGGGCCGCTTGCGGCCGCCGGCATCAATGTCGACATGATCGTGCAGTCGGTGAGCCGGGACGGGGTCAACGCCAACATGACCTTCACCGTGACGCACAGCGATCTTGAGCGGGCGAAGGCGGTGCTGATCGAGCACCAGGCGGGTATCGGCTTCGCCGAGGTTCTCGCCGACGAGGACGTCAGCAAGGTCTCGGTGATCGGCGTCGGCATGCGCAGCCATGCCGGCATCGCCCATACCATGTTCCAGACGCTGGCGGACAAGGGCATCAACATCCAGGCGATCTCGACCTCCGAGATCAAGGTCAGCGTGCTGATCGACGAGGCCTATACCGAGCTGGCGCTGCGCGCCCTGCACACCGCCTACGGACTCGACGGGACCTGAGCGGTGTCGGGCCTGCCGCCCCATCCGAGGTTGCGCGCGCTCTGGCGGCGCGGCACGGAGCTGCTCGGCACCGAGACGGCGATTCTGGGCGGGGCCATGACCTGGGTCTCGGAGCGCCATCTGGTGGCGGCGATCGCCGGGGCCGGCGGCTTCGGGGTGCTCGCCTGCGGCTCGATGACGCCCGATCTTCTGGCCCGGGAGATCATGGCGACCCAGGCCCTCACCGACCGGCCCTTCGGCGTCAACCTGATCGTCATGCATCCCGACCTCCTGCAACTGGTCGAGGTCTGCATGGATCTCGGGATCGGCCATGTGGTGCTGGCCGGCGGCCAGCCGCCGGGGGCGGCCATCGCCAAGATCAAGGGTGCCGGGCGCCGTCTCCTCTGCTTCGCGCCGTCCCTTGCCTTCGCCAGGCGGCTGGCGCGGTCGGGCGCCGACGGGCTGATCATCGAGGGCATGGAGGCGGGCGGCCATATCGGCGCCATCTCGACCGCCGTCCTGGCCCAGGAGATCCTGCCGTTTCTGACCGAGGTGCCGGTCTTCATCGCCGGCGGCATCGGCCATGGCGAGGGGATCGCGGCCTTCGTGCAGATGGGGGCTTCCGGCGTGCAGATGGGCACGCGCTTCGTCTGTGCCCGTGAGTCGATCGCGCATCCGCGGTTCAAGAAGGCCTTCATCCGCGCCGCCGCCCGCGACGCGCAGCCTTCGGTGCAGGTCGATCCGGCTTTCAAGGTCATCCCGGTGCGGGCCCTCGGCAACAACGGCACGCGGCGCTTCGCCGAGATGCAGGTCGAGGTGATCGGGCGCTACCGGCGGGGCGAGCTCAGCCTCGAGGAGGCCTCGCTCGCGATCGAGCATTTCTGGGCCGGGGCCTTGCGCCGGGCGGTCATCGAGGGCGACGTCGAGGAGGGCTCCTTGATGGCCGGCCAGTCGGTCGGCTTCGTCAAGGCCGAGCAGCCCGTGGCCCAGATCATGGCCGAGCTGGTCGACCAGGCGGAGGCCGCGCTGGCGCGGGCCGAAGCGGGGCCGCTCGCGGCCGTCGGCGCCTGATCATGGCGGCCGCCCGGCGCGGCAGGGAGGGCTCGTCCGGACGGCGCAGCGTCGAGCTGACGGGGGCCCGGCATCTGCTGCGGCGGCTGGTCGAGGTGGTGGCGCTGCCGATCGATCCGCAGGCGCGGCTCGATCGCATCGTGTCGCTGATCGCCGCCAACCTGGTCGCCGAGGTCTGCTCGATCTATGCGTTGCGGGCCGGCGAGGTGCTCGAGCTCTTCGCCACGGAGGGCCTGGCGCCGGCGGCCGTGCACCGCACCCGCATGGCGGTGGGCCAGGGCCTGGTCGGCACGATCGCCGCCTCCGGCACGCTGATCAACACCGACGACGCCCAGCATCACCCCAATTTCCGCTTCTTTCCGGAGACGGGCGAGGATCTCTACAGCTCCTTCCTCGGCGTGCCGGTGGTGCGCACCGGAAGGGTGGTCGGCGTGCTGGTCGTGCAGAACAGGGCGCGCAAGACCTATGCCGACGACGAGGTCGAGGCCCTGCAGATCATCGCCAGCGTGCTGGCGGAGATGCTGGCCGCGGGCGAGCTCGTGGATGCCGACCGCTACACGGATCTGCCGGGGCTCGGCAGCGAGCAGCGGCGGATCGAGGGGCGCCGGCTGGTCGAGGGGCTGGCGATCGGCCGCGCCTGGCTGCACGCGCCGCGGATCGAGATCACCCGGCTGCTCGCCGACGACCCCCAGGCCGAGGCGCTGCGCCTCGAGGCCGCGATCGAGAGCCTTCGGGCGTCGCTCGATGCGATGCTGGAGCGCACCGATCTCGGGGCCGGCGAGCATCGGGAGGTGCTCGAGACCTATCGGATGTTCGCGCATGACGGCGGCTGGCGGCGGCGGATGCGCGAGGCGATCGAGACGGGCCTGACCGCCGAGGCGGCGGTCAAGCGGGTGCAGGAGGACACGCGGCTCCGCATCGGCCATGCCAGCGATCCCTACCTGCGCGAGCGGCTGCTCGACCTCGAGGACCTGGCCGAGCGGCTGCTGCGGCTCCTGGCCGGCCGCGACAGCCGGCACGAGGCGGCGATGATGCCGCCGGGCTCGATCATCGTCGCCCGCAATCTCTCGGCCGCCGATCTCGTCGACTACGACCAGAGCAAGATCGCCGGAATCATTCTCGAGGAGGGCTCGGCGACCGCGCATGTCACCATCGTCGCCCGCGCCTTCGACGTGCCGATGCTCGGGCGGGTCAGCCGGGCCATGGCGCAGATCGAGGGCGGCGATCTGCTCGTGCTCGATGCCGAGCACGAGCAGGTGTTCATCGGGCCGACCGACGAGGTGATCGATGCCTTCAGGGATGCGAGCCAGGCCCGCGAGGAGCGTCGGCGTCTCTTCGGCAGCCTCAGGAGCGAGCCCTCGGTCACCGCCGACGGCATGGCTGTCGGGCTCTCGATCAATGCGGGCTTTCTCGTCGATCTCGGCGAGCTCGAGGCGACCGGTGCGGAGGAGGTCGGGCTCTACCGCACCGAGCTCACGTTCATGGCGCGGCCGGATTTCCAGGATCCTGTTGTGCAGGCCGAGTACTACGCGGCGGTGCTCGACGGGGCGGGCGGGCGGCCGGTCTGCTTTCGCACGCTGGATATCGGTTCCGACAAGCAGCTTCCCTATTGGCGGATGCCGCAGGAGGAGAACCCGGCCATGGGTTGGCGGGCGCTCCGGTTGACGCTCGATCGGCCGCTCGTGCTCCGCCACCAGCTCCGCGCCTTTCTGCTCGCCGCCGCCGGCCGGCCGCTGCTGCGGGTGATGTTTCCGATGATCGCCGAGGTCGCCGAGCTGCGCGCCGCCCGCCGGCTTCTGGAGATCGAGCGCGCCAGGGCGCAGGCGCTCGGTCAGGCATTGCCGGGGCGGATCGAGGTCGGGGCCATGATGGAGGTGCCCTCGCTCTACTGGCAATTGCCGGCTCTGCTGCGCGAGGTCGATTTCCTCTCGGTCGGCAGCAACGACCTCATGCAGTTCCTGTTCGCCTGCGACCGCAACTCGCCGGTGCTGGGCGAACGCTACGACGTGCTGTCACCGCCGGCGCTCGGCTTCCTGCGCGGCCTCGTCGAGCATTGCCGGGATGCCGGCGTGCCGCTCGCCATCTGCGGCGAGATGGCGAGCCGGCCGATCGAGGCGATGGCGCTGGTCGGCCTCGGCGTGCGCCGCCTGTCGCTGTCGCCGGCGCAGATCGGGCCGGTCAAGGTGATGCTGCGCTCTCTTGATGCTGGAGGATTGAGCGCCTACCTCCTAGGCTTGCTCGATCTGCCCGACCATAGCCTCAGGCGCCGCCTGCTCGCCTATGCGCACGATCACGCGGTGGCTCTGCCCGACGATGCGTACCGTGCGTTTTGAGCGGCGGCGCGATGCAGGCTCGGGGATCGATCGGGGTTTTGTTGTGGCCGCCCGGCTTGCTATGGTGAAGGGGCTTCTCCCGCCGACCCAGCGCTGGGCCCGCGCCGCGAAAGGCAACCTTGGGTGCGAGGCGATGTCTCGGCCCGCTTTGATCAGGACGTTTGCTCAATCGTGTCCCGTCGCGCGTCTGTTCCCGAGCCGGCCAACGACACCTCAGCCCAGCGGCTCGTCGCCGTCGGTCGCCATCTGCGCGAGGCGCGTCAGCAGCGGGGCGAGGATCTCTACGACGTCGCCGACTATCTCCGGATCAAGCCCTCCTACCTCTTCGCGCTCGAGGAGGGCGATCTCTCGGCCATGCCCGGTCGCGCCTACGCCATGGGCTTCTTGCGCAGCTACGCCGATCATCTCGGGTTCGACGGCAACGAGGTGGTGCACGGCCTCCGGGTCGGCCTCGCCGCCGATGCCGAGCAGGCGCTGAACGTCCGCCGGCCGGCGAGGGAGAACCGCCTGCCGAGCCTCTCTTTGGTCGTTCTGGGCGTGGCGCTCGGTGGTCTCGCCTACGGCGGCTGGTACGTGGTGCAGGCCGATAACGGCGACGCGCTGCAGCGGGTGCGCACCTTGCCGGGCGATATCGGCCGATACGCCGCCACGCTGTTCGACGAGGCCGGGACACCGTCGCCGGCGGACGAGCCGGTCGTCGCGGATCGGACGGTTCCGGCGGAATCGGTCACGCCCGCGCCGCCTCCGGCGCCACCGACGAACGTTGCGGCGCCATCGCCGGAGCCGCCGCGGGCGACCGGCGAGGAGGCGCCGGTCAGCGGCGTCGTCGCCCGCAGCACGCCCATCGACGGCCCTCTGGTCGGTCCGCCGTCGGAGGTTCAGGGGGGAAGCGAGGCCTATCTCGCCGAGGCGGCCGCCGCCGAGCCGCCGGCAACGGGGCCGCTCGCCGGCCTCGCACTCGACGCGGAGGCGGAGCACCGGTCGGCCGACCGCGAGGTCGAGGGCGAGAACGGCGAACCGAGCACCCCGGGCGATCTTCTGGCCACGCTCGAGACGCCCGCTCCGGCAAATCCCGAGAGCCCGTCGCCGGGCGCCGGCGCGCCGGCCGATGACGGCCGTGTGGTGCTGATCGCCCGCGAGGCGAGCTGGATCCAGGTGCAGAGTCCGGCCCGCGACTACGTCACCAGCCGCACCCTCGAGCCGGGCGACCGCTTCGTCATTCCCGATCGCAGCGATCTGGCGCTCTGGACCGGCAATGCGGGCGGTCTCGAGATCTGGGTCGACGGTCGGAAGGTCGGGGCGCTCGGCAAGAGCGGGGCGGTGGTGCGCGACGTGTCGCTGGCTCCCGACGCCCTGCTCACCCGGCTGCGCTGACCGCCATGGTGGCTCTCGCGGAAGTCGGTCGCCGGCCCTCGGTGGCGGTCAGGGTGGGCCCGGTCACCATCGGCGGCGGCGCGCCGGTCGTGGTCCAGTCGATGACCAACACCGACACCTCCGATGTCGATGCCACGCTGCGGCAGGTGATCGAGCTCGCCCGCGCGGGCTCGGAGATCGTCCGGGTGACGGTCAACGACGAGCCGGCGGCGCGGGCCGTCCCCCGCCTGCGCGAGCGGCTCGACCTTCTGGACCACGGCGTGCCGCTGGTCGGCGATTTCCACTACAACGGTCACCGGCTCCTGGCGGCGGTGCCGGAGCTCGGGCCGAGCCTCGCCAAGCTGCGCATCAATCCCGGCAATGTGGGCTTCGGCGACAAGCGCGACCGGCAGTTCGAGGCGATGATCGAGGCGGCGCTGGCCGCCGACCGGCCGGTTCGGATCGGCGTCAACTGGGGCTCGCTCGACCAGGCCCTGGCGGCCCGGCTGATGGACGAGAATGCCCGCTCGCCCTCGCCCGAGGGTGCCGACTTCGTGCTGCGCGAGGCCCTGGTGCGCTCGGCCCTCGAGAGTGCCGCGCACGCCGAGCGCATGGGGCTCGGTGCAGAGCGCATCGTCATCTCGGCCAAGGTCAGCCGGGTGCCCGACCTGATCGCCGTCTACCGCGAGCTCGGCCGGCGCGGTCCTTACGCGCTGCATCTCGGCCTCACCGAGGCGGGCATGGGCTCGAAGGGCATCGCCGCGAGCGCTGCCGCCCTCTCCGTGCTTCTGACGGAAGGCATCGGCGATACCATCCGCTGCTCGCTGACGCCGCGGCCCGGCGAGAGCCGGACGACCGAGGTCAGGGTTTGCCAGGAGATCCTGCAGTCGCTGGGCCTTCGCAGCTTCGCGCCCGAGGTGGCCGCCTGTCCGGGCTGCGGGCGCACGACCAGCACCTTCTTCCAGGAGCTGGCGCTTCGGATCGAGACCTATCTGGCGGCGCAGATGCCGCAATGGCAGGTCCGCTATCCGGGGGTCGAGACGCTCAAGGTCGCGGTCATGGGCTGCATCGTCAACGGCCCTGGCGAGAGCAAGCACGCCGATATCGGCATCAGTCTGCCCGGCACCGGCGAGAGCCCGGTCGCACCCGTCTTCATCGACGGGGCGAAGGCTCTCACCCTGCGGGGCGAGCGCATCGCCGAGGAGTTCCAGGATCTGGTCGAGCGCTATGTCGAGAAGCGCTTCGGCTCGCCCGCCGCCTGATCGTTCTTCCGCCTTTGCGCCAGTGGAGCTCACCAGATCATGGCCAGCATCCGGCCGGTTCGCGGCACGCACGACCTCTTCGACGCGACCATCCGCCGCCACCGTCACGTGATCGAGACCGGCCGGACCACGGCCGGGCTCTACGGTTACGAGGAGATCGCCACGCCGATCTTCGAGTTCACCGAGGTCTTCCAGCGCACGCTGGGGGATACGTCGGACGTGGTGACCAAGGAGATGTACACCTTCGAGGATCGGGCCGGGGAGCGGCTGACGCTGCGTCCCGAGAACACGGCCGGCGTCGCCCGGGCGGCGATCTCGAACGGGATGTTGCAGGGTCTGCCGCTGAGGCTCTTCTATGCCGGGCCCATGTTCCGCTACGAGCGGCCGCAGAAGGGCCGGCTGCGCCAGTTCCACCAGATCGGCGTCGAGCTGATCGGCGCGCCCGAGCCTCTGGGCGATGTCGAGGTGATCGCCGTCGGCGCCCATATCCTGAAGGTGCTCGGGATCGCCGACCGGGTCACGCTCGAGCTCAACACGCTGGGCGATCCGGCGAGCCGCCAGGCCTATCGGGAGGAGCTCGTGGGCTATCTCGAGGGCTTCGTCGATCGGCTCTCGGAGGACAGCCGGGCGCGCCTCGCGCGCAACCCGATGCGCATCCTGGACAGCAAGGATGCGGGCGACCGGGCGATCATCGAGGGTGCGCCCAGGCTCGAGGATTCGCTCAACGAGGCGAGCCGCGACTTCTTCCGGGCGGTCCGGGAAGGGCTCGACGAGCTCGGCATCGCCTACAGGCTCAATCCGAGGCTCGTGCGCGGGCTCGACTACTACACCCATACCGCCTTCGAGTTCACCACCGACCAGCTCGGCGCGCAGGGGGCGGTGATCGCCGGCGGCCGCTATGACGGCCTCGTCGAGGAGATCGGCGGTCCGCCGACGCCGGGGGTGGGCTGGGCCGCCGGGGTGGAGCGGCTGGCGCTTCTGGCGGGGATCGAGGCGCCGCGCCCGCGGCCCATCGCGATCGTGCCGATCGGGGTCGAGGCCGAGCGGGCGGCGCGGTTGCTCGCGGCCGAGCTGCGCAGCGCGGGGATCGCGGTCGAGCTGGCTTTCAAGGGCAAGCCGGGCCAGCGCATGAAGCGCGCCGATCGGGTCGCCGCCCGATTCGCGCTCTCGCTCGGCGACGAGGAGCTGGCATCTGGCATGGTCAAGCTGCGCGATCTCGACAGCGGCGAGGAGCGGATGCTGCGCCGGGCCGAGCTCGTGCGCCATCTCATGGGCCGCCTCGAGGGCGATTGCGCGACCACGCGATGACGGAGCTTTGACGGTTGTTCCCGATCCGCGCTAGACCCCTCGCTTTGCGAGATCTTTCAGGGCCCCTGCTGCTGTGGAACTGACCGCCACCGGCTTCCTGATCCAGCTCATGGGCGGTATTGCGCTCCTGCTTTGGGGCGTGCGCATGGTGCGCACGGGCGTGTCGCGCGCGCTCGGCTCCTCCTTGCGCGGTTTCCTCAAGGCGGCATCCGGCAATCGCCTGAGCGCTCTCGGCGCCGGGTTTCTCGTCACCGTGCCCTTGCAGAGCAGCACGGCGACGGCGCTGATCGTCAGCGCCTTTGCCGAGCGCAAGCTGATCACCGCCGCCGCGGCGCTGGCGGTGATGCTGGGTGCCGATATCGGCACGGCGGTGGTGGCCCAGCTCCTCGCGATCGACCTCCACTGGCTCTCGCCCATCTCGATCATCGTCGGCTTCGGTTGCTTCAGCATCGGTCCGTCGCCGCGGGCGAGGCAGCTCGGGCGGGCCCTGATCGGCGTCGGCCTGATCATGCTGGCACTTCGCCTCGTGGTGACGTCGTCGGAGCCGTTGCGCAGCTCGCCCGCTTTGGGCGTCGTCCTCGAGGCGCTCGAGGGCGACATCATCTTCACCGCGGCCATGGCGGCGCTCCTGACCTGGCTCGCGCATTCCTCGATCGCCGTGATCCTGACGGCGGCGGGACTGGTGGGCGCCGGCGTGGTGCCGGCCGCCATGGCGCTGGCGCTGGTTCTGGGTGCCAATGCCGGCGGCTCGATCGCACCTCTGGTCGCCACCTCGGCGAGCCTGCCGCCCGGCCGCCGGCCGGCGCTCGGCCATCTCCTCATGCGCGGCGGCGGGGCGGTGCTGGGGCTGATCGCCCTGCCCTGGATCGGACCCTGGCTGCTCGCCCATCTCGGCAGTGGCACCGGCCTCGTTCTGAACCTGCATCTCGCCTTCAATGTTCTCTTGGCGGTCGTGATGCTGCCGCTGGTCGGGCCGGTGGGGCGGCTGATGACCCGCCTCCTGCCGGACCGGCCGAGCGTCCTCGACGACCGCCTCCAGCCGCGCCACCTCGATCCGGAAGCGCTGGAGGATCCCGGCGTGGCGCTCGGCAACGCGGCGCGCGAGGCGTTGCGGCTCGCCGACGCGGTCGAGCGAATGCTGCGGCAGACCATCGATGCCTTCGCGGCCAATGCGACGCCGGAGCTGGTCAAGCGGATCGAATCCGAGGACGACGTGGTCGATGCGCTCCACGAGGCGATCAAGCTCTATTTGACCAAGCTGAGCCAGAGCGAGCTCGAGCCCGAGGAGAGCCACCGGTGCCTCGAGATTTTGACCTTCACCACGAATTTCGAGCATATCGGCGACATCATCGACCGCAACCTGATGGAGCTCGCGACCAAGAAGCTGAAGGCCGGGGTCAGGTTCTCGGACGAGGGCTTCGCCGAGATCGAGCGCTTCCATGCCCGGATCGTCGCCAGCATGCAGATGGCGCTCAGCCTCTTCATGCGCGGTGATCTGGCCGAGGCGCGCCGGTTGATCGCCGAGAAGACCGAGCTTCGGGCGATGGAGGCGGAGGCGGCGGAGAACCATCTCTTCCGGGTGGGGCGCAGGCTGCCCCAGTCGCTCGAGACCTCGAGCCTGCATCTCGACGTCATCCGCGATCTGAAGCGCATCCACTCGCATCTGGCGGCGGTCGCCTACCCGATTCTCGAGCTCGCCGGCGAGCTGAGCCCGACCCGGCTGCGCGATCCTGCCGCCGCCCTGCAGGCGGCGGAAGCCATGGCGCCGGAGAGCGAGGAAAGGGAGGTTGCAGCGGGCTCCTTGCCGCAGCATTGACGTCGGGCCAAATCTGCCGAAAACCGGCCCCGACACAGCCTGTGGTGGCGAAGCTTCATGACGACAAGGCAGGGCGGCGGGCTCGATTCGAAGCTCGATGCCATTCTCGCGCGGCGCGACGAGCTGATGGCGTTGATGGCGGCGGGCGATGGCGACTATGCCGGGCTCGGCCGCGAGCTCAGGGAGCTCGAGCCGATCGTTTCCGGCATCGAGCGCTATCGGGCGGTGCTGGCGGAAATCCGGGGCCTGGAGCAGATGCTCGGCGATCCCCTGACCGAGCCCGAGATGCGCGGCATGGCGCGGGACGAGCTCGCCGGCCTCGAGGGGCGGTTGCCCGATCTCGAGCGCGGGCTGCAACTTCTCCTTCTGCCGCGGGATGCCGCCGACGATGCCAGCGCCATCCTCGAGATCCGCGCCGGCACCGGCGGCGATGAGGCAGCGCTCTTCGCCGGCGATCTCTGGCGAATGTACGAGCGCTACGCGCAGGGCCGGGGGTGGCGCACCGAGATCCTCTCCATGAACGAGACCGAGATCGGCGGGCTCAAGGAGCTGGTGGCCGAGGTGCAGGGGCGGGGCGTCTTCGCCCGGCTCAAGTTCGAGGCCGGGGTGCATCGGGTGCAACGCGTGCCGGTGACCGAGACGGGCGGCCGCATCCACACCTCGGCGGCCACCGTGGCCGTGCTGCCCGAGGCGGAGGACGTCGACCTCGAGCTCGACGAGGGCGACCTTCGGGTCGACGTGTACCGGGCTTCCGGTGCCGGCGGCCAGCATGTCAACCGGACCGAGAGCGCGGTGCGCATCACCCATCTGCCGACCGGCATCGCGGTCGCCATGCAGGACGAGAAATCGCAGCACAAGAACCGGGCCAAGGCGATGAAGGTCCTGAAGGCGCGGCTCTTCGAGCTCGAGCGCTCGAGGCTCGCGGCGGAGCGCTCGGCCGAGCGCAAGGGGCAGGTCGGCTCGGGCGACCGCTCGGAGCGCATCCGCACCTACAATTTCCCGCAGGGCCGGGTAACGGACCACCGGATCAACCTCACCCTCTACAAGCTCGACCAGGTCCTGGCCGGGGAGGCGCTGGGCGAGGTGATCGATGCGCTGATCGCCGAGGACCAGGCCGCCCGGCTCACCGAGCTGGCGTGAGCGGCACCACCGTCGCCGAGCTCGTTGCCCTGGTCGCGGCCCGGCTGCGCGCGGCCGGCATCCTGCAGGCGCGGGTCGAGGCGCGGCTCCTGGTCGAGGCCGCCACCGGCATCGACCGCTCGGCGCAACTGCGCGAGCCGCATGCGCCGGTCGAGGCGGCGGAGGTCCTCGCGCTCGCGGCGCGGCGCCAGGCGCGCGAGCCCATGGCCTACATCCTGGGCCGGCGCGAGTTCTTCGGGCGTGAGTTCGCGGTGGGGCCCGGCGTGCTGGTGCCGCGGCCGGAGACCGAGACGCTGGTGGAGGCGGTGCTGGAGGCGCTGCCGGACCGACGGGCACCGCTTCGGCTCGCCGATCTCGGCACGGGCTCGGGCTGCCTCCTGCTGACGCTGCTCGAGCACTTTCCCTCGGCCCTCGGCGTCGGCGTCGATCGCTCCTGGAAGGCACTCGCCCACGCGCGGATCAATCGGCGGGCCCTGGGGCTGGAGCGGCGGGCGCTCCTGGTCCAGGGCGACTGGCTCGAGGCCCTGGCCGGACCGTTCGACCTGATCGTCGCCAATCCGCCCTATATCGGCAGCGGCGAGGTGCGCGATGCGGAGACCCGTCACGAGCCGAAGGCCGCATTGATTGCCGGCGAGGACGGGCTAGATGCCTTCCGGTCGATCACGGCCAGGGCCACGGCGGCGCTTCGCCCGGGCGGTCTCCTCGCGCTCGAGATCGGTGCCACGCAGGCCCGGGCGGTGATCGGGCTCGGCAAATCGGCTGGGCTGGTCGGGACCTGCGTCAGGGCGGATCTCGCCGGCCGGGCGCGGGTCGTGACCGGTCGAAGGCGCGAGGCGCTTTCGCCGAGGCGATGATCCGGGTAGGGCTTGGCCGGCTTCGTCTTCCCTCCCCTCGATTGCGAAAGGCCGTCCAGACTTGCTTCGGCGCATCATCGCACTGCTCGTTCTCGTGGCGGCCACGGCGCTCGCCGGCTGCGACGAGGCGCCGGAGGACGCCGGTGCCGGGGCTGGCCCGCCGCCGGGAGTCGGCGTGGCGGCGGTGGTGCGTCGCGACGTCACGCCGTCGCTGGAGCTGGTGGCGCGCGTCGAGGCGATCAACGCCGTCGATCTCGAGGCGCGGGTGCGGGGCTTTCTGGTGGAGCGTGATTTCACCGAGGGCAGCGCGGTCGATGCCGGTCAGCGCCTTTTCCAGATCGAGCGCGAGCCTTACGAGATCGCGGTGGCGGCGCGCAACGCCGACGTCGAGCGGGCCGCGGCGACGCTCTTGAACGCCGAGCAGCAGCGTGCGCGTTTGGAGGAGCTGGTGCGGCGGAACGCGCAGCCGCAGGCGCGGCTGGACGAGGCCATCGCCGCCGAGGACGAGGCCCGGGCGGCGCGCGACGCCGCCAGGGCCGCGCTGCGCCAAGCGAAGCTCGAGCTCGGCTATACCGTGATCAGCGCCCCCTTCGCCGGGCGGATCGGCCGGGCCGCATTCGCCGAGGGTGCCGTGGTCGGGCCGGGCAGCGGCCCTCTGGCCCGGCTGGTGCAGCTCGACCCGATCTATGTCGCCATCCCGGTGACCGACCGGGCGCTGCTCGCGGTGCGCCGGGCGCAGGGTCAGCCCGAGAGACATTATCAGCCGTTCCTGCGGCTGGCCGATGGGACGGTCCTGGAGGATCCGGGAAAGTTCGCGTTCTTCGCGCCGCAGGTCGACCCGACGACCAGCACCATCACCGTCCGCGCCTCCTTCGCCAACCCCGAGGGGCTGCTTCTGCCCGGACAGTTCGTCACGGTGATCGTGCGCACGGCCGAGCCGGTGCAGGCGCTGGTCGTGCCGCAGATCGCCGTGCAGCAGGACCAGGCCGGCCGGTTCGTGCTCGTCGTGGACGACGGGAATCGCGTGCAGGAGGCGAGGGTCACGCTCGGCGACCGCGTCGACACCGACTGGATCGTCGAGGGCGGGCTCGAGGAGGGCCAGAGCGTGATCGTCGAGGGGCTGCAGAAGGTCCGACCCGGCATGGTCGTCCAGACCAGCCCCGTCGTCGTCGACGAGGACTGATGCTCTCCGCCTTCTTCATCGCGCGCACGCGCTTCGCCATGGTCGTCTCGGTGGTCATCGTGATCGCCGGCCTGATCGCCATGCGGGCGCTGCCGGTCGCCCAGTTCCCGGAGATCGTGCCGCCGCAGGTCCAGGTGACGGCGAGGTATCCCGGCGCCAGCGCCGAGGTGGTGACGGAGACGGTCGCCGCACCGATCGAGGCCGAGGTCAACGGCGTCGACGACATGCTCTACATGACCTCGACCAGCACCAATGACGGCGGCTACACGCTCGACGTCACCTTCGCGGTCGGCACCGATCCGGACATAGCGGCCGTCAACGTGCAGAACCGCGTGGCGCTCGCGACGCCGCAGCTCCCGCCCGAGGTGACGGGCCAGGGCGTGTCGGTCAAGAAGCAGTCGACCAGCATGCTGATGGTCGTCAATCTGACCTCGCCCGGCCGCAGCTTCGACCGGCTCTTCCTCTCCAACTACATGGAGATCAACCTTCGCGATCCGATCGTCCGGCTGCCCGGCGTCGGCGATGCGAGCCAGTTCGGCGTGCAGGACTACTCGATGCGGATCTGGCTCGATCCGCAGGTGATGACGGCTCTCGCCATCAGCGAATCCGAGGTGGCGGCGGCGATCCGCCAGCAGAACGTGCAGGCCGCCGCCGGACGGATCGGAGCACCGCCGGGCAACGAGGGGCGGGCCTTCACCTACACGCTGCAGGCAAAGGGCCGGCTGAGCGATCCGGACGAGTTCGCCCGGATCCTGGTGCGCGCCAATCCGGATGGCTCGGTCGTCCGGCTCGGCGATATCGCCCGGATCGAGCTCGGCTCGCAGAGCTACGACGCGGCCGCCTTCATCGACGGCGCGCCGACCGCCATGCTCGCCATCTATCTCTCGCCCGGTGCGAACGCGCTGGCCACCGCCGATCAGGTCTACGGCGCACTCGACCGC
Organism: uncultured Geminicoccaceae bacterium; assembly: GCA_964402505.1. Lineage (GTDB taxonomy): Bacteria > Pseudomonadota > Alphaproteobacteria > Geminicoccales > Geminicoccaceae > SLRI01. The sequence goes on along the minus strand of CAYOCP010000030.1, from coordinate 9,257 downwards.
CTCGCCGAGCGCTTTCCCGAGGATGTCGCGTACTCGATCCTCTACGACACCACCGATTTCGTGCGCATCAGCATGCGCGAGGTGGTGATCACGCTGCTCCAGGCGCTGGCCCTCGTCATCCTCGTCACCTTCCTCTTCCTCGGCGACTGGCGGGCGACCCTGGTGCCGACCCTGGCCATTCCGGTCTCGCTGATCGGCACCTTCGCGATCCTCCTGGCCGCCGGCATGTCGATCAACACGATCTCGATGTTCGGCCTCATCCTCGCGATCGGCATCGTCGTCGACGACGCCATCGTCGTCGTCGAGAACACGCAGCGGCTGATCGACGAGGAGAAGCTTTCGGCAGCGGAGGCGGCGAGGAAGGCGATGGTGCAGGTGACGGGGCCGGTGGTGGCGACGACGCTGGTGCTGCTCGCCGTCTTCGTGCCGACCGCCTTCCTGCCGGGCATCACGGGCCAGCTCTATTTGCAGTTCGCGGTGACCATCTCGGTTGCGGTCGTGCTCTCCTCGCTCGTGGCGCTGACGCTGAGCCCCGCATTGTGCGCCCTGCTGCTGCGGCCGTCGGGGACGCCCAGGGGACCCTTGCGCTGGTTCTTCGCCTTTCTCGATCGGACCCGCAACGGCTACGGCCGGGCCGTCGCGGCACTCGGCCGACGGGCGTTCATGGCGGTCCTCGTCGTCGCCGCCGCCGGGCTCGGCACCTGGTGGCTGTTCCTTCTGGTGCCGACGGGGTTCATCCCGAACGAGGACGACGGCGCCTTCTTCGTCGACGTCTCCCTGCCGGACGCCGCCTCGCTCGGGCGAACCGAGGCCACGCTCTCCGAGGTCGAGGCGATCCTTCTGGCCGACGAGGACGTGGCGCACGTGCTGTCGGTCGCGGGCTTCAGCCTGCTCGCCGGCCCGAGCTCGAGCGGCGGGCTGGCGATCGCCATCCTCGAGGACTGGGACGATCGGCCGGGTCCGGAGCACAATGTCGCGGGCGTGCTCGGCCGCCTGCAGCCGCAGCTCGCGGCCCTGCCGCAGGCGAGCGTCTTCGCGTTCCCGACCCCGCCGATCCAGGGGCTCGGCATGGCTGGCGGGATCGAGATGGAGCTGCAGGATCTGGGTGGCCGGTCACCGGACGAGCTCGCCCGCGCGCTTCAGGCGTTCGTCCTGCGGGCCAACCAGCGTCCGGATATCGTAAGTGCCTTCTCGACCTTCTCGGCGCAGACGCCGCAGCTCTTCCTCGACATCGACCGGGTCAAGGCCGAGGCCCTGGGGGTCCGGATCAGCGACCTCTTCACCACGCTGCAGGCCAATCTCGGCACGCTCTACATCAACGATTTCAACCTCTTCGGCCGAACCTACCGGGTCTTCCTGCAGGCCGAGGCGCCGTTTCGCATGACCCCGGACGACATCGTGGCGCTGCATGTCCGCAATGCCACGGACGAGATGGTGCCGCTCGGCGCGCTCTTGACGGTGGAGCCGGTGCTCGGCCCCGAGGCGACCCGCCGCTTCAATCTCTTCCGCTCGGCCCGCGTCAATGTCACGCCGGTCGGCAGCACCGGCGCAGGCATCGCCGCGCTCCGCCAGGTGGAGGCGACGGCGCTGCCCCAGGGCTTCGCCATCGACTGGACCGGCACGACGTTCCAGGAGGTGCAGGCCGGCGGCGAGGCGGCCATCGTCCTGCTTCTGGCCCTGCTCTTCGTCTATCTCTTCCTGGTGGCGCAGTACGAGAGCTGGACGGTGCCGCTTTCGGTCATCCTCTCGGTCACCATCGCCGGCGTGGGCGGGTTGGCGCTGACCTGGGCCGTCGGGCTCGACAACAATGTCTACACGCAGATCGGCCTCGTCATGCTGATCGGCCTCGCCAGCAAGAACGCCATCCTGATCGTCGAGTTCGCGAGGCAATTGCGCGAGGAGGGGCGGCCGATCCAGGAGGCCGCCCTGGACGCGGCCCGCATCCGCTTCCGGGCGGTGCTGATGACGGCCTTCAGCTTCATCCTCGGCATCCTGCCCCTGGTCCTGGCAACGGGTGCCGGGGCCGCCAGCCGCGTGGCGCTCGGCATGGTGGTCATGGGCGGGATGCTGGCGGCGACCTTCGTCGGCATCATCATCATCCCGCCCCTCTTCGTCTTCGTGCAGGGCCTGCGCGAGCGGGTGCGGGGCGCGCCGGACAGGGCAACCGACGGGCCGGTCGCCTGACGTCCCGCCTTTGGGCGCGCTTTACACATTCCGGACAATCGGCCAGAACCGCCTCGATGTGGTTTCACGACAGCTTTGGTGGGGACTTGGCGCTAAGGTGTGCCGGGTCGGGGCGGATGCCCGGTTCCGCCGCGGCATGGTCGATGCTCATCGAGGGGAGTCCGCTGATGCCGTCTCGTCCGTTCACCCGCCATTTCCCGGCAGCTTTTTTGTCGAGTGTCGTTCTCGCGGCGGCGCTGGCGCTGCCGCAGCCGGCCCGGGCACTCGACGATCTCGGCCACTACGTCTTCGTCGCGAACCGGAGCTCGGCCGACGTGGCGGTGATCGACACCCGCACCCATCACGTCACCGCCCGCATCCCGGTCGGCAATGTGCCGCATCAGGTGGTCATCTCCGACACGACCATGAAGCTCATGGCGAGCAACACCGCCGACGACACCGTTTCGATCGTCGATCTCGTGACCCTGGAGCCGCTCGAGACCGTGACCCTCGACCACGAGCCCGAGCACATGGAATTGTCGCCCGCCGGCGACATGGCGGCCGTGGGCAATCTCGGCGCCGGCACCGTCTCGTTCCTGTCCCTCGCCGAGGATCGCGAGCTGACGCGCGTGGACGGCCTCTACCAGCCGCACAACATGACCTTCAGCCCCGACGGCAGCCTGCTCTATGTGGGCAATCTCGGCGCCGACGTGGTGAGCGTCATCGACGTCGCGAAAGCGGAGGTGATCAACGAGATCCAGGTGGGCGAGCCGCAGGCGGTGGCCGCCACGGGCGGGGTCGGCCAGGAGTACCAGGGCATCATCAACGTCACCCGCACGGTCGACGGCAGGCTGGGCTTCGCCGCCTATGGCGAGGGCGACGCCATGGCGGTGATCGATCTTCGCAGCCAGGAGGTCATCAAGACACTCGCGCTCGGCGAGCTGCCGTGGCGCGCCTACACCACCGCCGACAGCCGCTACATGATCGTGCCCAATAATGGCGACCGGACGATCTCGATCGTCTCGACCTCCACGCTCGAGGAGGTGGCGCGGCTCGAGGGTGCCGCCGACATGACCGGCGTCAACACCGGCTGGTTCGAGACCACCGCCTTCGTCATCAGCCGCGGCGACGAGAAGCTGGTCGTGCTCGATCTGGTCGAGATGGAGCGGGTGGGCGAGATCCCCCTGCCGGGCGTGCCCGAGACCGGTGTCACCACGCCCGACGGCACGATGCTCTACATCGCCCTTTCCGGCAGCGACGAGGTGGCGGTGGTCGACGTGCGAAAGCGCGAGGTGGTGGCGCGCATCGACGGCGTCGGCAGCGAGCCCTGGGGCGCTCACATGATGGGTGCCCTCAACTACTGCCATTGAGGGCTCGTCGATCCGTGCGGGCGGGTGCCTCGGCAGCGGCTCTGGCGCTCGCTTTGGCGCTTGCCTGGGGCGGGGCCGCGGCCGAGACCGGTGCAGCAAGGCTCGCCCGCCAGGTCGTCCTCGCCCAGCCGGCGCTCAGGGTGCCGCTCGCGGAGGCCCAGGCGGCATGCGGCACCGGCGACCGGCTCTGCCTCGCCCGCCATCTGGCTCGATCCGCACCGGCGCTCGCTCGTCTCCTGCCGGCAGAGCCTCAGGATACCGACACCATTCGCTGGGCCGCCACCCGGCCTTCCGTGCGGCTCGAGGGTGCGACCCTCGAGATCGGCCGGTTCGGGCGCACGGCCTCTTTCGAGCTTCTGGCGGCACTGGCACGGCTCGACGTCGAAACGCCGCTCGCGGTGGACCTCAGGGCGAACCGCGGCGGCGACATCGACCGCATGCGCCGGGTGGCCGAGCTTCTGACCGCCGAGCCCGGCCTCGTCATCGAGACAGTCGTGGGCCATGGCAGGCACCTGCAAATGCCGGTGCGGCCGAAGGCGCTCCGGTCTCGGGTGGAGCGCGTGATCATCGGACCGAGAACGGCCAGTGCCGGCCTGCTCCTCGCCGCGCTGCTCGAGGCCGGGGGTGCCGTGGTCGAGGGCGGGGATCCGGCCGTTCGTCCGGTCGAGCGCAAGGTCGTCCTGGCGGTGGATCACGACTGGCGCCTCGTGGTGGTGGCCGGTCCGAGCCGCATTCTGCGGACGAGCGATCCGTCGGCCGCACCGGCGCCTTGAGCCTCGCCTTGCGCCGCCCTTTCGAACGCCCACCTAGAGACTAACGGACAGGCGGTGCCCTCAGGGGGTCGCCAGGGATTGATCCGCTCGCACGAGGGATCGAAAGGGGAACACGAAACGATGGACTTCCAGAACTATACCGAGCGCGCCCGGGGCTTCATTCAGTCGGCCCAGGGCCTGGCCCTGCGCGAGGGTCATCAGCGCTTCCTGCCCGAGCACATCCTCAAGGTGCTGCTCGACGATCCGGAGGGGCTCGCGAGCAACCTGATCGACGCCGCCGGCGGCAATGCCAAGGCAGCCGCGCAGGCGACGGCGCTCCTGCTCGGCAAGCAGCCGAAGGTGGAGGGGAGCGGAGCCGGGCAGGTCTATCTGGCCCCGGAGACGGCACGACTCTTCGAGAGCGCCGAGCAGGTGGCGAAGAAGGCGGGCGACAGCTTCGTCACCGTCGAGCGCCTGCTTCTGGCGCTCGCCATGTCGGCGACCGATGCCGGCAAGGCGCTCAAGGAAGCGGGTGTCACGGCCCAGGGCCTCAATGCCGCGATCGAGGAGGTGCGCAAGGGGCGGACCGCCCAGAGCGCTTCCGCCGAGGACAGCTACGAGGCCCTGAAGAAGTACACGCGCGATCTCACCGCCATCGCCCGCGAGGGCAAGCTCGATCCGGTGATCGGCCGCGACGAGGAGATCAGGCGCATCATCCAGGTGCTGTCGCGGCGGACCAAGAACAACCCGGTGCTGATCGGCGAGCCCGGCGTCGGCAAGACGGCGATCGCCGAGGGTCTGGCGCTGCGCATCGTCAACGGCGACGTGCCGGAGAGCCTGAAGGACCGGCGGCTCCTGTCGCTCGACCTCGGTGCCCTGATCGCCGGGGCCAAGTACCGGGGGGAGTTCGAGGAGCGGCTGAAGGGCGTGCTCCAGGAGATCACCCACAGCCAGGGCGAGATCATCCTCTTCATCGACGAGCTGCACACGCTGGTCGGTGCCGGCAAGGCGGAAGGGGCCATGGATGCCTCGAACATGCTGAAGCCGGCTTTGGCCCGGGGCGAGCTGCACTGCGTCGGTGCGACGACCCTCGACGAGTACCGAAAGCACATCGAGAAGGACGCGGCCCTGGCCCGGCGCTTCCAGCCGGTCTTCGTCGCCCAGCCCTCGGTTGAGGACACGGTCTCGATCCTGCGCGGGCTGAAGGAGAAGTACGAGCTGCATCACGGCGTGCGGATCACCGACGCCGCCATCGTGGGGGCGGCCGTGCTCTCCAATCGCTACATCACGGATCGCTTCCTGCCCGACAAGGCGATCGACCTCGTCGACGAGGCGGCGGCGCGCAAGCGCATGGCGATCGACAGCAAGCCCGAGGAGATCGACGAGCTCGACCGGCGCATCCTGCAGCTCAGGATCGAGCGCGAGGCCCTGAAGAAGGAGCAGGACGAGGTGTCGCGCCAGCGGCTCGTCAGGCTCGAGAAGGAGCTGGCCGATCTCGAGCAGGAATCGAATGCGCTGACCGCCCGCTGGCAGGCCGAGAAGGAGAAGCTCGCCGGCGCCACCAAGCTGAAGGAGCAGCTCGACCAGGCGCGCACCGATCTCGCCGACGCGCAGCGGCGCGGCGACTACACAAGGGCGGGCGAGCTGACCTATGCGGTGATCCCCGGGCTCGAGAAGGCGATCGCCGAGGCCGAGGGCAGCGAGGCCGAGCGCATGCTGCAGGAGGAGGTGACCGAGGGCGACATCGCCCAGGTGGTCTCGCGCTGGACCGGCGTGCCGGTCGACAAGATGCTCGAGGGTGAGCGGGAGAAGCTGCTCGCCATGGAGCAGCAGCTCGAGAAGCGCGTGGTCGGGCAGCATGCCGCGGTCGAAGCCGTCAGCAATGCGGTGCGGCGGGCGCGGGCCGGGCTGCAGGATCCCAACCGGCCGATCGGCTCGTTTCTGTTCCTCGGCCCCACGGGTGTCGGCAAGACCGAGCTCTGCAAGACCCTGGCCGCCTTCCTCTTCGACGACGAGCAGGCGATGGTGCGCATCGACATGTCCGAATACATGGAGAAGCACAGCGTCGCCCGGCTGATCGGCGCCCCTCCGGGCTATGTCGGCTATGACGAGGGCGGGGCCCTGACCGAGGCGGTGCGGCGGCGGCCCTATCAGGTGATCCTCTTCGACGAGATCGAGAAGGCGCATCCCGACGTCTTCAACGTGCTGCTCCAGGTGCTCGACGACGGCAGGCTCACCGACGGCCAGGGACGCACGGTCGACTTCAAGAACACGATCATCGTGCTGACCTCGAATCTCGGCTCGGAGTTCCTGGCGGCGCTGCCGGAGGGGGCCTCGGCCGAGGATGCGCGGGCGCAGGTCATGGAGGTGGTCCGCGCCAGCTTCCGGCCGGAATTCCTGAACCGGCTGGACGAGATCATCCTCTTCAACCGGCTCGGGCGGGCGCAGATGGGGGCGATCGTCGAGATCCAGCTCGGCTATCTGAAGAAGCTCTTGGCCGACCGACGGATCGGCCTCGAGCTCACCGACCAGGCGCGCACCTGGCTCGGCAATGCCGGCTACGACCCGGTCTATGGCGCCCGGCCCCTGAAGCGGGTCATCCAGAAGAACCTGCAGGACCGGCTGGCCACCATGATCCTCGAAGGCCGTCTCAAGGACGGCGAGACGGCGCATGTCGAGGTCAAGGACGGCGATCTCGCGATCGAGCCCCTGATCGAGGCCGAGGCGGCGTAGGCGGAGGAAAGCGCGGGGGAAACGATTTCCCCCGCACCCCCTCGTCGCCAGGGATGATGGGGCGCGAGGAGGCGAGCCTTGCCGCCGGTGGTGCCGGTCGGGCTCCGCCTCAGCGCTGGGCGTAGTGGGTCGCCGCCTCGATGGGCAGGCGCTCGGCGGTGATGATTCCGATCTCGCGGCGGAAGCGGACGAGCTCGGAGCCGGCGAGGCGGGCCGCGTTCTGCGGCTTGATCGAGAGCGGGTTGATCTGCTTGCCGTTCTCGAGGACCTCGTAGTGCAGATGCGGGCCGGTCGAGCGGCCGGTCGTGCCGACATAGCCGATCACCTGGCCCTGGCGGACCCGCTTGCCGGCCTCCATGCCCTTGGCGATGCGGCTGAGATGGGCGTAGGCGGTGCTGTACTCGCCGTTGTGGCGGATCTGGATGTAGTTGCCGTAGGAGCCGTTGCGGCCGGCCTTGGTCAGGACACCGTCGCCGGCGGCGTAGATGGGCGTGCCGGTGGGGGCGGCGAAGTCGACGCCGCGATGCATCTTGTTGTAGCCCAGGACCGGGTGCTTGCGCTTGCCGAAGCTGGACGAGATGCGCGCCCCGTCGATCGGCGTCCGCATCAGCCATTTGCGCAAGGAGCGCCCCTCGGCGTCGTAATAGCCGATGGCGCCGTCATTGTGGACGAAGCGGTAGGCCTCCATCTTCCTGTCGCGCAGGGACAGGTTGGCGTAGAGCACGTCGCCGCCCCGGGTCTCGCCGTCCGGGCTGCTGACCGTCTCGTAGACCAGCTCGAACGCGTCGCCCGGCTGGACGTCGCGCTCGAAATCCACGTCCCAGCTGAAGATGTTGGCGAACGAGACCAGCGCCTCGTCCGGCACGTTCTGCTGTCGCGCGGTCTGGTAGAGGTTGGTCCGGACGACGGCCCGGGCGGCGTGCACGGTCTCGATCAGCTCCCGATCGACCGTGCGGGCGGCGAAGCCGCCGTCGGCGTCGCGCTCGATGCGCAGATCATTGGCGAAGTCGAGATTGAGGGAGAGGGCGGCGAGCCGCGGTGCGGCGAGCTCGCCGGCGGCCCGCTCGACCTCGACCGCCATGGCCTGGCCGACCTTGAGGCGGCGCGGATCGTAGACGGTGCTCAGCGTGCCCACGACCTCGTGCGCCTCGGCGCGATCGATGCCGGACCGCATGAGGATGTTGAGGAGGGTGTCGCCGCGCTGCACGACGAGGTGCTCGGCCTCGACGGTGGCATCGTCCGACGGGGAAGCGACGGGCGACGCGGCGCCCGGAGATGCCGCGCCGTCTACGACGCTGGCCGATGCGCCCGCTGCGGCCTCGGCCGGGGTCGGCCCGATGGGCGCCGGGCCGACGGCATCGAGCCCGGCCACGAGCGATCGAGCGACGGTCGGTGCGCCGGCGACGAGCTCGGTCGGCAGGGGAGGGGCGCGATCCTCGGCGGGTGCCAGCGGCAGGACGGTGGCGGCGAGGTCGGGCGTCCGCGCGAAGGGCGGCTGCGAAGCCGCCATTTCCACCACGGCCGGGCCGCGCCACGCCTGATCGAAGGCGGCGGCGACCGAGACGCCTCCCATGAAGGTGCCGAGCGCCAGGGTGACGACGAGGCGGCCGAGCGAATCGCTGGAACGTCCGCCGCCGGTCTCGGGTCCGTCGGTCGATCGGCCGCGATCGGCGCCGCGTGGGTGGGACCCGGTGGGGCTCGAACTGGACGCTCGGATCAATTCGGCTCTCGTCGTTACAGTCGGGCGCCGGACGGGCGGCGCACGACGGTTGCTGTCGCACGATACGCCACACGAGCAGGTCGACGGGTGTGGCCGAGGCGACGGGATTGCCGATCCGACGACGACACGATCACGGCCTCGGCCCGGCGGTTCCGGCGAGGTCGAGACCGGCCAGCCGAGCGGAGCCGACGGTTCGTTCTCTCGCGCGAGACTATGCTGTGGCGCGCCGGCCGCTGTCAATTCATTCAGGGTGTCGCAGCCGGCGATAGGCGGTACCGACGGGCGTTTCGAGCCGTTTCCCGATGCCGGACGGCAGGCGTGCAGGCCGTCTCCCGAGGGTTCGCCGGTCTTCGGAAATTTCTCGAAGAGAGGGCTTGCGGCCGGGAAGGAGCGGCGCTATATCCCTCTCTGTCGCGGCGAGGCCGTCGTCGGGAAACCCTCTCGGCATGACCAAGCGCGACGACATGTTCTTTTGACAAGATGTAGGATTGTATGGAGAGGGGATGTGCAGGCGGCGTT
>CAYOCP010000029.1:0-52027 GCA_964402505.1 uncultured Geminicoccaceae bacterium | reverse complement strand
CACTCCCGCACGAGGCCGGCATCGACGAAGGAGATCGTCGATGCCGACATGCGGAACAGCTCGATCACCGGATAGACGGTGAGCGTGAGCAGCAGCACGGCTGCCGGCAGGAGCGCCAGCAGCCGCAGATGACGATCCGCGAGATCCAGGAGCTTCGTCATGCTGCCGGCCGGCAGCGGCCTTTGACCCTCAAAGCGGCGGCAGCATGCCGGTGCTGCGCCCGGATTTCTCGAAGATGGCGTGGATCTCCTCGGCCGCCTTGTTCAGCGCTTCGCTGGCGGTCAACTCGCCGATCACCGCCTGGTTGAGCCTGAGGCCGATCACCTGCTCCACCTCGGCGCCCTCCTTGTACATCAGCACCTGGCTGGCACCCTCCGCGGCGTCGGCATAGGGCTTCATCCAGCGAAAATCCTCCTGCTCGGCCAGCGGCCCGCGCAGAACGTCGGTGCGCACCGGAATGCCCCCAGCCTCGGCGTAAACCTCTTGCGCTTCCTTCGTCAGGAAGTAGCTGATGAACGCCATCGCCGCCTCCTTGCGGGCGCTCGGAATGTTCGCCGGCACGCCCATCTGCCAACTGCCGAACACCGCATGGTGCACGCCGTCCTCGGGGCGCGGCATGACAGTGTAGTCGATCTTGCCGACCACCGCCGACTTTTCGGGATCGTCCATCTGCGCTTGCGCCGCCACCACGATGCCCGCCTGCATCGCCTTGCCGGTAAGGACGAGCTGGATCATCTCGCCCTGGCCAATGGCGCCGGGATTGGGCGGACCGCACTCCTCGAGCAGTCGCAGGAAGTTGTCGAGCGCCCGCTTGTTCTCGGGACTGTTGAACGTGACCGTGAAGTCGCCGTTCTCGGGATCCGCGACGATGCTGCCGCCATAGCTCAGCATGTGCGGCATGAAGGCGAAGCGGATCGGATTGCCGCGCTCGCCGCGCAGCACGACGCCGTAGGCCGAGGGAGGATCGTTCAGCTCGTCGCAGATGGCGAAGACGTCGTCCCAGGTGTCCGGTGCCGCATCGATCAGGTCGCCGCGGTAGTACCAGAGATGGGTGTTGGCGTTGGGCGTGAACGTCATGAGCTGCCCGCCGTCGCGCGTGGGCCAGCTCTTGTCGGCGTTCCAGTAGATCGCATCGCCGGCCGTGATGACCTCGGGTGCCAGCTTGAAATCCGGGTCGATCTCGTCGAGCGGCGTCAGGAAACCGCCCGAGTAAAACTCCACCACCCAGCCATTGTCGAGATTGACGAGATCGTACGGGCTCTCGTCGCCGCGCACGGCGTTGCGCGCCTTCTCCAGAACCCCGGCATAGGGCGTGCGGTCGATCTCGACGGTGTTGCCGGTGTCGGCCTCGTACTGCTCGACCACCGCCTCGAAGCCATCGTACCAGGGCGAGCTGTTGATCAGGATGGTGATCGGCTCCGCCGCACCGGCGGTGCCGAGGCCCACCATGGTCGAGATCAGCAACCCGGCCGCTGCCGAGCCCGCCATCGCGCTCTTGCCCATGCTTCAGTCTCCCTCGTGCGAATGTGTTGCCGCGTGTCGCGTCGGCGCGTTCAGACCGTAACGTCCGTAGATTTCCTGCGGACAATCGTGGAGCGCCAAAACATCGGTGATCCGCCGGCGCAGCCGGGCCTCGATGGCGGCATCCTGGAATGGCCGTTCCTGGCCCGGATCGTTCACCAGATCGAACAGCTTCGTGCCCGTCTCGTGGAAGATCTCGCCGTCGTGGATGGGAATGCGCCGCGCGTCCTTCAACGCGTCGATCTTCATCACCGGCATGTCCTTGGTGAAATCGAACTGCCGCACCAGCTCGGCCGTGGACATCTCCGCCGCCGAGAACATCGTCTTCAGGTGCATCGGCATCAATGTGTACTCATGCAGGCCGGGTGCCAGAAGATCGCGCGGATAAAGATAGTAGGCGTGGCGGCCGTCGCTGGCGCCAATCGGCCCGCCGAACATCCCGAAGACGGCGATCTCGCGTTCTTCGGCGCCGGTCGCGAGCACCGAGCGGCCGCGCACCTCGGCCGGCGGCGCCATGTCGAAGAAATCGAGCATCGTCGGCATCAGGTCGAAGGTCTGCGTCAGGATCCGACACCGCGTGCCCCCCTGCTCCGCCCGGCGCGGGTCGTGCACGATCAGCGGAATGTGGGCAATCTCCTGATAATAGGGCTGCAGGTTTTTGCCCCACCAGTCGTGCTCGGAGAGCAGGAAGCCGTGATCGGTGGTCAGGATCAATGCAGTGTCCACCCAAAGCTCGCGCTCGTCGAAATAGTCGAGCAGCCGGCCGAAATACTCGTCGCACATGCTGACCAGGGCAGCGTAGTTGGCGCGGATCTCGGCAATCTCTTCGGCCGAATCGCTGACCTTCTCGTAATAGGGCCAGTCGAGGATGCCGCCGTTGTATCCGGTGCGGTAGGGCGCCTTGAAGCGTTCTGGCGCCTGGAACGGCTCGTGCGGGTCGAAGCACTCCAGCATCAGGAGCCAGTCGTCGGCGCGGTGGTTGAGATCGAGAAACTCGAAGGCGGAGGCGAAGCAGCGCGGTCCGGGGTAATCGTTCTCCTCGATGAAGAACTCGCTATTGATCGCATGCTGCAGGCGGACGGCCCCCCGCCCCGTCGCTCGAATGTCGTCACCGAAGGGATAGTGCCGGGGTGCGTATTTTTCGCGGAACCGCTCGATCGGCGGCTGCACCATCGCCTTCCACGGATCGTATTCCTGGCCGCGGATGAAGTCCCAGCTCGAGAAGCGCCCATGATAGGTCGCACCGCCATCCTCGAAATAATGCATGTGGTCGGTGACCAAATGGCTGTAGATGCCGTTCTCCCTGAGCAGTGCCGGAAATGAATTGTCGAACGGCTCGAGCGGTCCCCAGCTTCGGTGCATGAAGTTGAGGCGACCGGTGTGCAGATCGCGCCGCGCCGGCATGCAGGGCAGGCTGCCGACATAATGGCTGTCGAAGGTCCGGGCGCGGGCCGCGAAGCGGTCGAAGTTGGGGGTGGTGACAGCGGTGCCGCCATAGCAGCCGAGCGCCGACCGATTGAGCGAATCGAACAGGCAAAAAACCACGCGCATCGTCACGTCCTCCCGCGAAGCCGGCAGGATGGCGGGCGCGCGAGCGATTGGCTAATAGTTTATAGGAAACGGTGATAGGATTATCGAATATGTCATTCGCCTATCTGCGCCAGGTCGAGCGCTTCGTCGCCGTTGCCGACGAGGGCTCGATCCAGGCCGCGGCGCGGCGCCTCAATCTCAGCCAGCCCTCGCTGACCAAGGCGATCCAGGCGATCGAGGAGAGCTTTGCGACCCGCCTGTTCGAGCGCACCCGGCACGGCATACGGCTGACGGCTACGGGCCGCCTGCTCTACGACCGGTCGAAGATCATCCTGCGCGAGGGCGGCATGGCCCGAGAGCAGATCGCCGACCTGGTCACCGGTCGTTCCGGCCTTTTGCGCATCGTCGCCGGTACCGCCTGGGGCTACTGTTTGATGCCCGCCATCATTGTCGATCTGCAGGAACGGTTTCCCGATCTCGATATCGAGATCGGCATCAACGTGACGCGCGAGGCGCTGCCCGAGCTGCTCGCCGGGTCGATCGATGTCGTCGTCGGCTCGCTGGAAGACGACGACGGCATGGTCACCGATGGGATCGTGCGCGAGGAGGTGATGCCGATCCACTACGCCGCCGCCTGTGGCGCCGGCAATCCGCTGGCGGATCACCGTGGCGTTTCGCTCGCGGAGCTGGCAAGCGTGCCATTGATCCTCTATCAGGACGATCGTCACCTGATCTCCAAGGTGATGACCTCCCTCGATGCGGCACGCCCGGGCGCCTTGCACATCGCCGTGCGAACCTCGTCGCTGCTGATCGCCCTGGAGCTGATCCGCGGCGGCGACTACGTCGTCTGCCTGGCGGAGCCTTTCTTGCGGAAGTTCTGGTCGTGGGACATCCGCGTTCTCGACCTCGCAACGCCCTTGGCCAGCTTTCGCTCGGGCGTGTTCTATCGCGACAGCCTCGGCACCACCGAGCCCTTCGCCTATCTGCTCAGCCGCATCCGCCGGGTCGGCAGGCTCGCGTCGCCGGCAATCCCTCGCGGCTCGCGATGACCGACCCCCGCCGGGCTGTCAGGCGCGGAGCGGTATCGCCACCGGGCGCATCGGGGCGCCGGTGGCGCCGCGCAGTCGGATGCAGGCGCCGAAGAAGGCGAACTCCCAGAGCTTCAGGGCGGCGATCTCCTCAAGATCGACCACTTCCATGATGGGGATGCCGGCCTCGGCCAGAAGGTAGCTGTGCACCACCATCCAGTTCTCGGGATCGGCCGCGGGCGTCTGCTCGAGGGCGAGCGTGTCGGAGCCGATGGTGATCGCCCCGGCCTTGGCGAGGAATTCGGCGCCGGCCCGGTCGAGGCCGGGTGCATCGAGGGCGAAGGCATCCTGGTTCGGCCACGCCCGCATCCTGCCGGTGCGGATCATCACGACGTCGCCCGGGCGAAGCTCCACGTCCTGGTGGCGCAGGCAGGCGGCGAGGTCGTCGAGGCCGATGCCGTGGCTCGGCGGCAGCATGTCGACGCCGTGCATGCCGGCGATATCGAGGAGCAGGCCGCGGGCCAGCACGGGCGGGTGCTTTTCCGCGCCGCAGACCCGCCAGTGACGGCTGCCCAGATGCTCGTCCGTGCGGAAGTGGTTGAAGATCTCGCCATGGTAGCCGAAGTGGTTCAGCGCATCCACATGCGTGCCGCAATGCGTGTACATCGAGATGGCGTCGCCGGAATAGGAGACGAGCTCGTTCTGCGCCCGGCCGACGCCCATGACGTCATCGGCCTCCTCGCCCTTGGGCGTGTGTGTCATCCAGATCTGGTAGGGCTGGTCGCCCGCGCCGAACCAGCCGGGCATCCCGACAAAATGATCGACCGAGAGGTCGAACATCCGTCCGGCATCGGCTCGCGAAAGTATGGCCTGGCGCGAGTCCCCGTCGATCAGGTTGAGCATGCCGATCTCGTCCTCGGCGCCGAACGGGCTGCTCGAGGCCTTGCGAAAGCTTGCGCCATGCGCGGCGATCTTCCGTCGCGTCACCTCGTCGACGATATGGCTCGTGCACATGGCTCAGACCCCCTCGCTCGCTCTCTCGTAGTCGACCGACGTCGCATGCCAGCCCTGTTTGCGCCTTTCCCAGAAGGACTCGCGCAAGGTGGCGGAGATGGGGCCCGGCCGGTCGTTGCCGAGGATGCGCCCGCCGAGGCGGCTCGCCGGCATCACCCCGCCGGCGGTGGTCGAGAAGAAGATCTCGTCCGCTTCCTCGAGCTCCGCCGCCGGAATCGGCCGCACCGCGTGCGGAATGCCGAGGGCCTCGCAGAGCTCGAGAACCGAGCGTCGCGTGATGCCCTCGAGCGCACCCTCGGGCGGCGAGACCACTGTTCCGTCGATCACCGCGAAGACGTTGTAGCCCGGCCCCTCGGTGACATTGCCCTCGAGGTCGAGGAGGATGGCGGTGTCGAAGCCCGCGTCGTGCGCCTCGAAGAGGGCCCGGGTGAGATCGCCCCAGTGGAAGTTCTTGACCGTGGGATCGACCGATTCCGCCGGAATGCGCGGCGTTCTGGCGATCATGGCGTGCACGCCGCGCGCCTGCTGCTCCTCCGAGAAAACCCAGACCCAGGGTGTCGCGAAGCAGACGAGATAGGCGCGCGCATGGACCGGCAGCAGGGGCATGCCGCGCGGCGGCCGGCTGCGCAGGCAATCCATCGCCACGTAGGCCTCGCGCAGGCCCGTCCGGCGGACGAGCTCCAGCAGGACGGAGCGGATCTCCTCGTCCGACTCCCGGGGCCGCATCCGCAGGCTCTCCATCGAGCACCTGAAGCGGGCGATGTGATCGTCGAGGCGGAAGAAGGCGCCGAAGAAGACGCCCGCCACGTCATAGGTGACGTCCGAGCGGCGATAGCCCCACTCCGTCACCGGGATTTTGGCCTCGGCCAAGGGCATGAAGCGGCCGTCGATATAGGCCGCACCCGCCGACCAGTCGACACCATCCGAAGCGCTCATGCTTTTTCCCCCACGCCTGCCGGACCAGTCCGAAGAGCCGCCGTTGCGGCACGGTCGATCACCATCTCCTCGCCCTCCCGCCCGATCGCGACACCATAGACCGTGCGGGCACGCTCGAGCGAGATCCAGCCCTCGAGCACATCCTCGAGGACCCGCTCGGGCTCGCGCTCGGTGGGTGCGCCGTAGCCGCCGCCGCCTGCCGAGCGCGACACCACACGCTCGCCGGGCACGAGAGTGACGCCGTGGCAGGCGGAAAGGGCGGTCAGGCTGCCGTCCTGCTCCCGCTTCAGGGCCTCGGCACGGCAGCCGGGCCAGCCGCCGCGCGCTCCCAGAGCCGGGTTGATCGTGCCGTCGGCCGTGTAGAGCACCTGCATGGTGCAGCCCTCGATCGGCCCGAACTCGACCTGGACCGAGGGTGCTCCGCGAAACCGGCCCGGCCCCTCGCTGTCGATCAGGAGCCGACGCTCCTCGACGAAGATCGGATGGTGGAGCTCGTCGACCTCGATGCTGTCGAGGCGGCAGAGCCCGGCATTGCCGACGTGGATGATGGAGAGAAAGCCGTCGGTCCGAGGCGTGCCGGCGCCGCCGGTGACGCCGAGGAAGATCTGGTTGACGAAGAGCTCGCCGCTGCGCGGATCGTGGCCGGAGATGACCCCCATGCCGGGTGGCTGGATGGGACCGGTCTCGGCCATGCCGAAGCCTGGGGCGATATCGGCCATCGCCCGCTGCACCGGGTTGGCCACCCGGTCGGCGAGATTGGTGGTCGCGACCGAGCAGGAGAAGGGGTGGCGCGGGATGCCGACGACGCAGTTCTCGCGGAGCTCGATCGTGATGCGGCGAAAGCTGCCGGCATTGGCCGGCACGGTGTGATCGATGATGCCGTTGTAGATGCCGACCATGGCCGCCGTCCGGGCGCAGCCCTCGGAGAGGTTCAGCCCGCAAGGCTGGCAGTCGATATTGTTGCGGAGATCGACGCTGATCCGGGCATTTTCGGCATCGATCTCGACGTCGATCTCGACCGGAATGCCGTCGGGCACGCCCGGGAAGGGGTCATGCGCGGAATGGACCCGGACCCGGCCCGAGGGCAGCCGCTCGATGGCGGCGATCATCTTCCGCTCGCAATAGTCGAACCAATTTTCGGTGTAGCGCTCGAGCGTCTCCCAGCCGAGCTCGATGCCGAGCTCGAGCAGCTCGCGCTCGCCGATCCGGACCGCCCCGAGCGTCGCCAGATAGTCGCCCCACCATTGCTCCGGCACGCGGATGCGCGCCCGGCACATGCGGATGATGTCCTGGTTGTCCTGGTAGTCCGATTGGACCTTCGTCGCCGAGAAGATGAGAGCACCCTCCTCGTAGACGTCGCTGGCGTGACCCATGTAGGTGGTGGGCTTGGAGTTGCCGCAATCCGCTTGGTGCGCCTTGGCGAGGAGGAAGAACCGCAGGGTGCCACCTCCATCCACGACGGGCACGATCAGGCAGTGATCGGCGGGATGCGAGTTCCCTTCATAGGGGCTGTTGTGGAGAAAGCAGTCGCCGGCCGCGAGATGCGGATGGTGGCGCTTGACCGCCTCGCACATGAGGTCGGGGCCGATCAGCGTGTGGATCGGCAGGCTCTCGGCCGAGCCCAGAAGCCGGCAGTCGGCGGTGAGGACGACGCACGAGAAATCGTGCGCCGTGTTCAGCACGCCCGATCGGGCGGTGCGGAAGAGCGTGTTCTGCATCTTGCGCGCGATACTCTCGATGCGATTCGAGATCATCGCCATGCGCACGCCATCCCGCTGCCAGCCGGGCCGCTCCGGCCCGGCCCCGGTTCCCGCCGTTCGCGTGTCGATGGCATCGTTCATGTCTTCGCCCTCCATGCGCTCACGGCCGCTCGTGCCGCGCCGCGCGCAGCTCTCGGGTGGCTTCGGAATCGAGCGCCAGCGTGCCCGACCGGTCGTCGCCGGTGATCGCCACTCCGTAGACCGTTCTGGCCCGCTCGATGCCGACCCAGCCCTCCATGACATCGTGAAGCACGCGCTCCGGCTCGCGGTCGAAGGGGCTGCCGTAGCCGCCGCCGGCCGCCGAATACGAGACCACACGCTCGCCCGGTGCCAAGGTCAGCCCGTGGCAGGCCGGAAGCTCGGCAAGCGTGCCATCCATCTGGCGCTTGAAGGCGCGGGACGGCGCCCCGCGGAGCCCGCCCTGGGCACCGGCGGCGGCATTGATCGACCCGTCCATGGTGTAGAGCACGCGCAAGTCGCAGCCCTCGATCGGCCCGTACTCGCCCTCGATGGCGAGCGCTCCCCGATGCTCTCCGGCGCCCTCGGTGTCGGGAACGAGGCGGCGCGTTGTCACGAGGATCGGGTGATGCAGCTCGTCGACCTCGACGCAGTCGATCCGGCTGAGCCCGGCATTGCCGGCATGGATGATGGAGAGGAAGCCGTCGCTCGCCGGCGTGCCGGCACCGCCGCTGATCGCCAGATGAAGCTGGTTGACGAAGGGCTCGCCCTCGTGGCGGGGATCGCGGCCCGAGATGACGGCGATGCCGGGCGGCATGATCGGCCCGGTCTCGGCCATGCCGAAGCCGGGCGCGATCTTGGCGATGGCCCGCTGCACCGGATTGGTCACCCTATCGGCGAGGTTGGTGGTCGCGACCGAGCAGGAGAAGGGGTGGCGCGGGATGCCGACGCAGCAGTTCTCACGCACCTTGACCTCGATGCGCCGGAAGCTGCCGGCATTGGCCGGCACGCCATGGTCCATGATGCCGTTGTAGATGCCGACC
Source organism: uncultured Geminicoccaceae bacterium (assembly GCA_964402505.1). Lineage (GTDB taxonomy): Bacteria > Pseudomonadota > Alphaproteobacteria > Geminicoccales > Geminicoccaceae > SLRI01. The sequence goes on along the minus strand of CAYOCP010000029.1, from coordinate 43,237 downwards.
ATCGCACCGCTGATCGCCGTCCCCTCGGTCAGATTGAGGCCGCAGGGCTGGCAGTCGGGATTGTCGCGGAGATCGACGGTGATGCGCCCGGCCATGGCGTCGATCTCGATCTCGACCTCGATCGGGATGCCGTCCGGCACGCCGGGGAAGGGATCGTGCGCGGTCCGGGCCGTCGCACGACCGGACGGCAGCCGGCCTATGGCCTGGACCATCCGCCGCTCCGAATAGTCGAACCAAGCTTCCGCATATGCCTCGAGGTTCTCGAAGCCGACCTCGCGGCCGAGCTCGAGGAGGCCGCGCTCGCCGATCCTGACGGCGCCGAGGGCGGCCAGATAATCGCCCCACCACTGCTCCGGCACGCGGATGCGCGCCCGGCACATGCGGATGATGTCCTGATTGTCCTGATAGCCCGACTGAATCTTCGTCGCCGAGAAGATCAGGGCACCCTCCTCGTACACGTCGGCGACATCGGCGAGGTAGGTCGAGGGCCGCGCGTTGCCGCAATCGGCTTGGTGCGCCTTGGCGAGGACGAAGAAGCGAAGGATCGCGTCGTCGTCGATAACGGGCACGATCAGGCAGTGATCGGCCGCGTGGGAGTTCCCTTCATAGGGGCTGTTGTGCAAGAAGCAGTCGCCGGCCGCGAGATTCGGATGGTGCCGCTTGACCGCCTCGCACATGAGGTCGGGACCGATCAGCGTGTGGATCGGCAGGCTCTCGGCCGAGCCCAGAAGCCGGCAGTCCGCGGTCAGGATGCAGCACGAGAAATCGTGCGCGGTGTTGAGGATGCCCGAGCGGGCGGTCCTGAAGAGCGTGTTCTGCATCTTGCGGGCGATGCTCTCGATGCGGCTCGAGAAGAGCGCCATGCGGATGCCGTCCTGGGGCGTGCCGGCGGCGGTCGTCGTCACGCCATGAGGCCCTTCGGTGCGGGACCCGCTCAAAACGTCACCTTGAGGCCGCCGCCATCGGTCCTGACCGCGGTCGTGCCCGGCTCCACGACCACCGTCGTGAACGACGATTCGACGATCGACGGCCCTTCCAGCCGCTCGCCCTGCCGCATGGCCTCGAAGCGGGCGACGCGGGCATCGACCCAGCCCGAACCGGCGACGTAGATCCGGCGGCTCGCCGGGAGATGCGCCTCCTGGCCCGGGGCCGGCACGCGGCCGGTCTCCGCCTCGCGCAGACGGCAGCGCACCTTGGCCCGCCAGGTCACGAGCTCGATCTCCGATTGCGAGTCGGCGATCTCGAATATGGCCTTGTGCGTCGCGTGGAAGGCGGATTTCAGCGCCGCCAGCGCTTCGGGCCCGTCGATCCGTCGATCGGCCAACGGCACCTCGATCTCCCAGATCTGGTGCGGGTAGCGGGCCTCCACCGAGAGGTCGATCGCCGTCTCGAGCGCGCCTTCGCCGGGACCCTGGGCGAAGGCCAGGCAGCGCGCCTCGAGCGCCCTCAGCACCGCGTCGACGCCAGCGTAATCGAAATTGCGGCTCGTCGTGAACAGCATCTGCGCGTAATCGGAGGAAAGCTCCGACATGAGAGCGCCGGCGGCGCTCAGGACCGCCCCCGCCTCGGGGATCAGCACGCCGGCGCAGCCCAGCCGCCGCCCGACCGCCACGGCGTTGAGGCCGGCCGCTCCACCGCCGCCAATCAAAACGGCCGTCGAGGGATCGATTCCCTGGTTGACCGTGATCTCGTCGATCGCGCCCACCATCTTCTCGGTCGCGAGCGCCAGCACCGCGGCCGCCGCCTCCTCGACCGGCAGCCCGAGCTTTCGCGCGACGCTCGCATCGAGCGCCGCCACCGCTGCCTCCCGGTCGAGCGGCATCGCACCGCCGAGGAAGAAATCGGCGTCGATATGGCCGAGGATGAGCGAGCAGTCGGTGACCGTGGGCTCGACACCTCCTTTGCCATAGGCGACCGGCCCGGGGGTCGAGCCGGCGCTCCGCGGCCCGACTCGCAGGAGCCCGCCCGCATCCACCCAGGCGATCGACCCGCCGCCGGCGCCGATGCTTTTCACGTCGACCGAGGGGAAGCCGGTCATGTGGCCGCGAAAGCGCTGGCCCAGCCAGGTCTCGCGCGTCCAGGGTATGCGCCCGTCGCGGACCAGGCTGATGTCGTAGCTGGTGCCGCCCGTGTCGGCGACGATGGCGATAGCGCTCTCGAAATCGCGCCCGGCGTAGAAGCGACCGGCGACGGGCGCCATTGCCGGCCCGGAATTGATCGCGTGAATGGGCGCCGCGGCGACATCCCCCGCGTCCATGATCCCGCCGCCCGAGGTCACCATCAGGGTCCGCCCCTCGAAGCCGGCCTTGCGCAGCCGGCCGGTCAGGCCGCTGAGATAGGCGAACATCAAGGGCTTGAGCGAGGCGTCGATGACCGTCGCCGAGGCGCGGCGGTACTCGCGCAGCGTCGGGTTGAGGACGTGCGACAGCGTCACCGGCACGTCCGGAAGATGCTCGGCCAGAAGCTCGCCGATCCGGCGCTCGTGATCGCCGTTCACGACCGACCAGAGGAGGCAGACCCCGACCGCCTCGACCTCGAGCGCCTTCAGCCGCTCGATGATGGCGAGCACCGTCGCCTCGTCGAGCGGCTCCCTGATCCTGCCAGCCGCGTCGATCCGTTCCGGCACCTCGAAGGTCAGCCGCCTCGGCACGTAGGGCTCGGGATAGGGCACGGTGAAGTTGAAGGGCTCGATCCGTCCGCCCTCGCGGATCACCAGCACGTCCGGATGGCCCCTGGTCGTGAGGAACGCCGTCCTCGCGGTGCTGCCGGTCAGGATGGCGTTGATGGCGCGCGTGGTGCCGTGGATGAAGGTGGTGGCCTCGGCGATAAACGCCCCCAAATCCCGCCCCATCGCCGCAGCCGCCACCTCCAGCACGTCGAGCACACCCTGCACCGGATCAGCGGGCACCGTGGACGACTTGAACTGCCGGATCTCCGTGCCGCGCTCGACCACGAGATCGGTGAACGTCCCGCCCGTGTCGCATGCCAGCCGCATGGTTGCGTTTCCCCCTGAAGACCGATAAGGCTGTGGCGTCTGTGATCACAGCCTAGATCGGACGACCCGTCCAAGCAACAGCGGTTCGCCGCCCCTGATGGTCGGGGTCCCGGTCACGAGCTGGCCGGTCACGAGCCGAGAGCGTGAGGACGGGAGGTTAATGAGCGCCAGGGTCGTTCGCATCGGCGAAGCGGCATCTCAGCCGGTGATGCGGGGCATCGATGTCGCCGCCGATCTCGTCGCCGGCACCATGGGACCGGCTGGCCGGGCGGTGCTCGTCGGGCGCCATCACGCGCCCCCGCTGCTCCTGCGCAATGGCTACGCGATCACTCGAAATCTCGAGCTCGACCAGCGCGGCGAGCAGGTCGGGTTGCGCTTCATGCGCGACCTCGCGTGGCGCGTCGGCGATGCCGTCGGCGATGGCACCAGCGCCGCCGTGCTCATGGCGCGGGCATTCGCGCGGGCCGGCCGTCTCGCCAGCCTCGTCGGAATGGCACCGGCCGAGCTGCAGGAGGCCATCGATGCTCATTGCGCCGTCGTGCTCGGCCGGCTCGAGGCCGCGTCGCGACCTTTGCCGGCTGGGGCCGCGCTCGAGCAGCTCGCCACTCAGGCGCTGGGCGGCGACGCGACCCTCGGCGCGCTGCTCGGCGAAGCCCATGCCAGGGCCGGCCCGGACGGCATGGTCATTGTCGAGGAGGGGCGGAGCGCCCAAGATGCGCTGCGCTTCGATGCCGGGCTGCATTTCGACCAGGGCTGGATCTCGCCTCATCTCCTGGACGATGCGCGCACGCTCACGATCGAGATCGAGAATCCCTTGATCCTGCTGAATGCCGGCGCGATCACGACGCTCGAGCCCGTCGTCCGCGTGCTCGAGATGATCGGCGAGGCGAAACGCGGACTCGTCATCATCGCCGATGCGGTGAGCGACACAGCACTCGCCACGCTGATCGCCAACAAGCGCCGGGCCGGGCTCAAGGTGGCCGCCATGAGGTCGCCCGGGGCGGGGGCCTGGCGACGCTCGATGCTCGACGACATCGCTTTCGCGACGGGCGGCACGGTGATCGCCGAGGAGGAGGGCCACTCGCTCGCCCGGCTGCGGCCGCAGCTCATGGGCGGCGCCGCCAAGGCGATCATCCGGCAGAAGGATTCGACGATCATCGGCGGCAAGGGTGATCCCGCCGCCATTCGCGCTCGAACGGGGGCGATCCGCGACGCCATCGCCCGCGAGAAGCATCTGAGCTTCGATCGCGAGCAGCATCGCAAGCGGCTCGCCCGACTGCAGGCGGGAATCGCCACGCTCGGCATCGGCGGGCAAACGCCCTCGCACCTGCAATCGCGGCTCGAGCAGGTGAGGAGCGCCTCGGCGACCCTGGCGGCCGCCCAGGCCGGCGGTCTCGTCGAGGGCGGCAGCGCCGCTCTCGTGCATGCCGTCCGGAAAGCTTCGGCCGCATTGCCGGAGGGGCTCCTCGGCGAGCTCGTCGGCCGCATGTTCGAGGCCGCGGCCCAGGCACCCTTGCGCGCCATCGTCCGCAACGCTGGAGAGGACCCCGACCTCGTCGCCGCCGAAATCGCCGCCAGTGCCGGCCTTACCTTCGATGCCAGAAGCAGAAAGCTCGTGCCGTCCGCAACCATCGTGGATCCGGCGCCCGTGGCGATAGCCGCGTTTCGAGGTGGCGTGTCGTCCGCGAGCCGTCTCCTCGCGGTCGGCGCGGCGCTGCACGAGTCGGACCCGGCACGAAAGAGGGGCCGCGCCGATGACTAGGTCGGCTCGAGGCAGGAAGCGGGCCGCCAGTGGGGTAGTCAGGCGTGATCACAGGCGGCCGCTCCAGTCACCGGTCCGCCACGTACTCCCGGAGAGCCCCTGATGGCCCAGCGCGTCCCCGCTGCCGCCGACCGGCCCGACCCTCCTGCGGCCGCTGTCGCGCACGCAGGGCCGCCGTCGTCGTCCGAAGCCGCCGCCCAGCCGATCCTTGAGGTCATCGACGCGGTCCACGCTTATGGCGAGGTCGTGGCGCTCAACGGGGTGACGGTGACCGCCGCCGCCGGCGAGTTCCTGACCATCCTCGGCGAGAGCGGCTCCGGCAAGACGACGCTGCTTCGCCTCATATCCGGGCTGGAGAAGCCCTATCGGATCGGGGCGCTGCGTCTGGGCGGCATCGATGTCAGCTCCGTGCCCGCTTACCTGCGCAACTGCACCACCGTCTTCCAGCACTACGCGCTCTTCCCGCACATGTCGGTCGGCGAGAACGTCGAGTACGGCCTTAAGGTGCGGGGCGTGCGGCCGGCGGAGCGGCAGGCGCGGGCACGCGAGGCCTTGCGTCTCGTCCGCCTCGAGGAAAAGTACGGCCGGCGCATCCACCAGCTCAGCGGCGGCGAGCGCCAGCGTGTCGCCCTGGCCCGGGCGCTGGCGCCGCGACCGGCCATCCTCCTGCTCGACGAGCCGATCGGCGCGCTCGACGAGAAGCTGCGCCTCGACATGCAGGTCGAGCTTCTGGAGATCCACGAGCGCCTCGGCGTGACGTTCGTCTACATCACGCACAGCCAGGAGGAGGCGCTCACCATGAGCGACCGCGTGATCCTGATGCGCAAGGGCAGGATCGAGCAGGCGGGCCCGCCGGCCGAGATCTTCGACCGGCCGGTCAGCCGCTTCGTCGCCAGCTTCATGGGTGTCGAGAACCTGCTCGACGCGACCCTCCTGGCGCTCGACGGCGAGAATGCGATCTTCCGGCTCGGTGAAGCCACGTTCAGCGGCAGATGGTCCGGGACCCATCCGCCCGAGATCGGCAGCGACATCGTCGTCGGGCTGCGCGCGGAGCGGCTGCAAGTGGCCGATACCCCGCCCGACGCCGCCGCCACAGACGCTCTGCCCTGCCGGTTCGAGAGCGCCATCTACAAGGGCAAGTATCTCGACCGCACGGCGAACACCGCCATCGGACAGCTGAAGGTGCGAATCTGGGACACGAGGCCAGTGACCTCTGATAACGCCTTCATCTGGTGGAAGCGCGAGGACTGCATGGTGATGCGTCCTTGAGCCGACCCGGCGGCAGCACGCCGGCCGAGCAGGTGCTGCACCCGTCTCCGTCGACCAACGAGCCACAGGGAGAATCGATCATGGGCAGCTTCGACATCACCAGACGGCGCTTCGTCGACAGGGCGCTGACCCTGGGCGGCCTCGCCGCCGCCGGCCAGATGCCGCTCCTCGGCCGGCAGGCGCTGGCCGCGGGCGAGCCCGTCAGGGCCTACGGCACCACCACCGCCCAATTGCGCGACTGGTCCATCATGGAGAAATCCATCGGCATAACGGTCGAGTTCACGCCGACCAACACCGATATCGGCATCTTCATGCGCGACATCATCTCCAACAATCTGGGTGCGACGCAGGACATCTTCATCTTCGACGGCGGCACCGAGGACCTTCTGGGCCCGCAGGGCTACTACGCCGAGATCATCGAGGACCAGCCGGAGTTGACGCTCTGGGAGCGCACGCCGGACGCCTGGAAGCGGGCCGACTTCCTGCGCTTCGACGGCAAGCAGTACGGGGTGCCCGTCATCGGCAACGGCGACGCCTTCGGCTACTTCCCGGAGACCATCGATGCCGACCCAAGCGGCATGGAGGAGATTCCCTGGACGACCTTCTTCGAGGACGAGCGGGTAAAGGGCCGCGTCGCCATCGACCGGAGCTGGCTGCAATCGCTGTCCGAGACCGCCAACTTCCTCAAGCACCATGGGCGGGTGCAAATCGAGGATCCGGCAGATCTCACCGCCGAGGAGGCGCGGCCGGTCGTCGACTTCCTGATCGAGCGCAAGCGGACCGGCCACTTCCGCACAATCTTCACCGCGTTCGAGGAGCAGATTCAGCTCCTCTCCAACCGCGAGGTGGACATGATCAATTGCTGGGAGCCGGCGGTCAAGGAGGCCAACGAAGCGCTCGGTCCCGGCACCGTGATCTACGCCTTCACGGTCGAAGGCTACTACAAGTGGGGTCACAGCGCGAATGTCTCGAGCCAAGCCATGGACCGCGGCAACCTCGACAACATCTATAAGCTGCTCAACTACTTTCTCGGCGGTGAGTACCGCGCTTATCAGGCCAAGCAGCGCGGCTATGCCGGACCCAACATGGATCTGGGCGTCGCTTATGCCACCGAGCACGGCTGGCCACAGGAGGACATCGACCTTCTGAAGTGGACCGAGGAGAAGGTCGCCCGCAAGTTCGAGAAGCCGTTCTGGGCGAACACGACGCCGGTCAATGCCGACGTCATGGAAAGCGAGTGGCAGCGCTTCCTCAACGCCTGACCCGCCGACAGGAGGGGGGCGGAGCCGCGGCTTCGCCTCCTCCACGGCCCGAGACGGAAACCGAGCCATGGCGACCGCCGACCTCACCCGCAAGCAGACGATGCTCGACAGGCTGGCGGCGCGCCTGTCGCCGACCGACCTCGCCGTCCCGACCTTCCTCGTCGTCTGGTCGGCCGTCGTCATCCTGCCGCTTCTGGTGCTCGTCGTCTTCAGCTTCTTTCAGGTGCGCTCGTACCAGATCGTCTACGAGTTCACCTTGGCCACTTGGCACTCGGTCGCCGAGACCGGCCGCTGGACCGTGGCGCTGCGCACCCTGCGGGTGGCCCTGACCATGACCGTGATCGAGCTCCTGCTCGCCTTTCCCTTCGCACTCTGGCTCGCCAAGGGCTGCAGGTCGAAGACCGTCAAGGCCATCGTCATCACCTTCCTGACGATTCCCTTCTTCCTCGACGTCTCGTCGCGGATCCTCGTCTGGCGCTCGATCCTCGGCACCAATGGCATCATCAACACCGTCCTCACCTCGACCGGCCTGTTGGACGAGCCGATCAGTTGGCTGCTCTACTCCGAGTTCGCCGTCCATTTCGGCATGCTGGGCGCCAACTTCCCCACCATGGTCTTCCCGATCTTCATCATCCTGGCGCTGATCGACGACGACTACATCCACGCCAGCGGTGACCTCGGGGCGAGCCCGGCGCAGACCCTGCTCCACGTCATCATACCGATGGCGCTGCCGGGCATCCTCGCCGGCGTCATCTTCACCTTCGTGCCGTTGATGGCGGCCTTCGTCGAGCCGCAGCTTCTGGGCGGCGGCTTCGTCGACCTGCTCGGCAACTCGGTCGATTCGGCCCTCCAGCAAATCCGCTATCCGATGGCGGCAGCGCTCTCGACCGTGGTCGTCGTGCTGCTCGGGCTGTGCCTCGCCGCCTTCATGCTGCTCGCCCGCAACCGGCTCGACCTTTCCACCGTCTTCTCGGCGCTCCACCGATGAGCGCCGGCATCCTTCCGGTCGCCCTCGTCGACGAGAGCGAGATCGCTCCGGCCATCCGGCTGCTCCGCCGGGCCAGCCGATGGCGGATCTGGCCCGGCGTCGCCATGACGCTTGGCTTTCTCGCGATCGCCGCCATCTACATCCCGCTCGTCTGGCTCGCGGTCATGTCGTTCTCGGCGCGGCCGCTCTCCGGCATCCCCTATCCTCTGACCCTCGCCAATTTCGATCTCCTGCTGGGCGACGAGCGGTGGGTGCCGCCGCTCTGGACCAGCATCTGGATGAGCGCGCTCGTGGCGCTCTGCTGCATGATCGTGGCGACGCTCGTCGGCCGCGCCATCACCCGCATGCGCCGGCCGGGAGCCGTGCTGCTGCTGACGCTCCTGCCGCTCTTCGTCCCCGGGCTCACCATGGGCGCCGCGCTCTTCATCTTCCTGCGCATCCTGATGGGGCTGACGCTCGGTCTCTGGTCCATCTTCATCGCCCAGCTCGTCTGGGCGCTGCCGTTCGCGCTGCTGCTCGTGCTCGTGGTCGCCAGCCGCTTCGATATCCGCCTGCTCGAGGCCGCCGAGGACCTCGGCGCCTCGCCCTGGCGCCGCTTCTGGGAGATCGAGATGCCGCTGCTCCGCCCGGGCGTGCTCGGCGCCGGCGTCTTCGGCTTCCTGCTCTCCTTCAACGAGCTCCTGCGCTCGCTCTTCGTCCGCGGCGTCGAGACCACCATGCCGATCTACAACTGGGCCATGGCCGCGTCGCAACAGTCGCAGGTGCCCATCATCTTCGCGCTGGCGACGATCATCCTGCTCGTCACCCTGCCGGTCATGGGCGCCTTCTTCTGGTTCCTGTTCGTGAAGCTCGAGCGCGACTGACGTGCGACCGCCGCGAGCCCGTCCTTTCTCCAACGAGGGCCACCGGCGCCGCCGGTCACTAGCCCCACCCACAACGAGGGTCGATCATGCTCGATGAACGCACCAACTTCTCGCTCGAGGACATGGACCGCGAGAGCCTCTTTCATCCCTTGACCTCGATCGCGGCGCACGAGCGGAGCGGGCCGGCGATTATGGACGGGGCTCGGGGTGCCATGCTTCGGGATCATCGGAGACGCGAGGTCGTCGACTGCTCGGGCGGTCTCTGGTGCGTGAACATCGGCTATGGCCGGCCGGAGCTCGCCGAGGCCGCCAAGGCCGCCATGCTGGACCTCAACTACTGGCACCTCTTCGGGTCGGCCTCGCACGAATCCGCCATCCGTCTCGCCGACCGCATCCTGCAGCTCCTGCACGAGCAGGCGGGCGCGCGGCACCTGAAGCGGGTCTTCTTCGGCACCTCGGGCTCGGATGCCAACGACACCAACTACAAGCTGGTGCGCTACTGGGCGACGCTCAGAGGCACGCCCGAGAAGAGGAAGATCATCTCGCGCACCGGCGGCTATCACGGCCTCACCACCATCGCGACCAGGCTCACCGGCATCGACGCCTACCACAAGGCTTGGAACCTGCCCGAGGCCGATATTGTCTACACGAGCTGCCCGCATTACTACCGCTTCGGCCACGACGGCGAGAGCGAGGCCGCCTTCTGCGACCGGCTGATCGCCGAGCTCGAGACCATCATCGAGCGGGAGGGGCCGGAGACCATCGGCGGCTTCATCGCCGAGCCGATTATGGGAACGGGCGGGGTGCTGATCCCGCCCGCGGGCTATTTCGAGCGCGTGCAGGCCCTTCTCCGCCAACACGACATCCTCTTCATCGCCGACGAGGTGATCTCCGGCTTCTGCCGCACCGGCGCGTGGTTCGCCACCGGCCTCTACGACCTCGAGCCGGATCTCCTGACGCTCGCCAAGGGGGTCACCAGCGCCTACTTCCCGCTTTCGGCCTCGGTGGTTTCGGGGCGGGTCTGGCAGGTGCTGGAGGCGGGCTCGCCGACGCACGGCGCCGTCATGCACGGCTTCACCTATTCGGGCCATCCCGTGGGCTGCGCCGTGGGCCTCGCCAATCTCGAGATCATGGAGCGCGAGAACATGGCGGCGAACGCGGCCCTGACGGGCGCCCACCTGCTCGCCGGCCTCAGGGACCGGCTCGGCGAGCATCCGTTCATCGGCGAGATCCGGGGCGAGGGGCTGATGATCGGTGCCGAGTTCACGGCCGATCGTGCCAAGCGTCGTCCCTTCCGGCCCGATGCCGTACCGCATCGCCTTGTCGCTGCCAAGGCGCTCGAGCATGGTCTCATGGTGCGCGGCCTGCCCTTCATCGAGGTGATCTCCTTCTCGCCGCCGCTCTGCATCTCCAAGGACGAATGCGATCAGGCGGTCGACCGCTTCGCCCGGGCCGTCGACGACATGACGCCGGAGCTCGCCCGCCTCGCCCGGGGCTGAAATGCGACCGCGCGGGCAGGGGGTCGGCCAGCCCGCCGCGCCCGCCGGCCCATCGCCGACCCTGGCGGAGCGGGTCTACGAGACCCTCGAGGAGCGCATTCTCGCCGGCGAGTGGCTGCCGGAGACCAAGGTCAGCCTGCGCATGCTGGCGACCTCGCTCGACACCAGCATGCAGCCGGTGCGGGATGCGGTCGGCCGGCTGATCGGGGCGGCGGCGCTTCGCTCGGCGCCCGGGAAGGCGATCCGGGTGCCGAGGCTCGATCGGCGGACGGCGGACGAGGTCTGGTCCTTGCGCTTTCTGCTCGAGGGCGAGGCCGCCGCCCGTTTCGCCGCGCGCCGCCGGCCGGTGGAGGCGCGCCGGCTCTACCGCTACACCGAAGCGCTGCGGGCCGTCCGCTACGGCGCCGATCTCCAGCCCACCATGCGCGCCAGCATGGCCTGGAACCTGGCGCTCGCCCAAGGCTCGGCCTCGCCCATCCTGGTCGACATGATCCGCCGGCTGCGCCTGCGCTACGCGCCTTTCGTGGCCGAGGCGCTGGCGCTCGACGCGCCGTTCGATCCCGGCTTCCACCAGTTCACCCTGCACATGCAGGACGAGCTGGTCATGGCGATCGAGGCCGGCGACGCCGAGGCCGCCCGCAACCTGCGCTGCGCCGACCTCCGCTCGTTCCAACGCTATCTCTACGCCCGCATGTCCAGGCACGGCGGCGCTTGAGCCGGCTCGCTTCCTGCGGCAAGCTCGGTCGGGATCCCGGAGCCGTCGCATGCGCCTTCTTCTGATCAACGGCAACACCACGGCCTTCGTCACCGATGCGGCGGCGGCCGAGGCCGGGCGGGCGGCCTCGCCCACTACCGAGATCGTCGCGGTCACCGGCCGGACCGGGGCCCGGATCATCGGCACCCGCTTCGAGAACGCCCTGGCGCAGCCCGAGATGATCGCCCTTGCCGCAGCACACGTGGAAGGCGTCGATGCGGTGCTGATCGCCGTCTCCTACGACACCGCCCTTCCGGCCTTGCGCGAGCTGCTTCCCGTGCCGGTCGTCGGCATGACCGAGGCGGCCCTGCTCACGGCGCACCAGGTCGGTGGCCGGATCGGCCTCGTCTCGCTGGGCCGGCGGGTGCAGCCGGTCTACCGGGAGCTCGTGGCGGGCTACGGCCTCGATCGCCGAATCGCCGGCTGGCGCACGATCGAGAGCACCGGAGCCTTCGCCCCGGGCGACACGGCCGAGCTGGACGCGCTTCTGGCCGGCGCCTGCGCCGAGCTGGTCGAGGCGGAGCTGGCCGAGGTGATCGTGCTCCTGGGCGCGGTGATGGCCGGCGTGCCGCGCCGGCTGCAGGACCGCGTGCCGGTGCCGCTCGTCGAAGGCATCGCCGCGGGCGTAGGCCAGGCCGAGCTCCTCGCCCGTCTCGACCTCATGAAGCCCCGGACCGGCAGCTACGCCCCGCCGGGCAGGCGCGAGCTCAGCGGAGTCGACCCGGCGATCATGGCCCTCCTGCAGCGCCAGTCCTGAGGGATGGAGCTCAAAAGGCGCTGGCGTAGGGGCCGAACATGCGCACCGAGCCGTCCATGTGGCCGACCATCATCGAATCGGCGATGTCCGAGAAGAGGCCGTTCTCGACGACCCCCGGCACCCTGTTCAGGGCAGCCTCGAGCGCCGGCGGGTCGGGAATGGCGCCGAGCCGGCAATCGAGCAGGAAATGACCGCTGTCGGTGAGGAGCGGGTCGGCCTCGCCGCCGCGCAGGCTGATCTCGGGGTCGGTATGGGCGTGGTCGGCGAGGGTCTGGCCGATCTGCCGGCGCGTCGTCCGCCAGCCGAAGCGGACGACCTCGACGGCAAGAGGAAAGGCGCCGAGCCGCTCCACCACCTTGGTCTCGTCGACCAGCGCCACCATGCGCTTCGACGCCGTGGCCACGATCTTCTCCCAGAGCAGGCAGGCGCCGCCGCCCTTGATCATGCGAAAATCATGGTCGATCTCGTCGGCGCCATCGAGCGCGAGATCGAGCTCGCCCGCCTCGTCGAGCTCGATCACCCGGATACCGACCTCGCGCGCCAGCGAGGCGGTGCCGGTCGAGGAGGCGACGCCCACCACGTCGAGCCCGCTTCGGACCCGCTCGCCGAGGGCCCGGACCATCCAGTGCGAGGTCGAGCCCGAGCCGAGGCCGAGCTTCATGCCCGGCTCCACCAGCCGCTCGACGGCGGCCGCGGCAACGGCGCGCTTGGCAATATCCTGCGGTGTCATGACGGCGTCCCCGGTCCTTGCCTCCGGCAACCTGTCACAGCCGACCGAGCGCTGACAAGCCGCGGTCGAGCTGGCCGGGCATTGCAAGAAAACGGACGCGGCGCCGGGCCGCGTCGTCTACGATGGTCCGGGGTCGGCGATGCCGCCCGATCCACCTGCCACAACCGGAAAACGGCCCGATGACGCACGCCACCCTGGGCGACGACGAGCTGCTCGACCTCGTGCAGCGGCAGACCCTTCGCTATTTCTGGGATTTCGCCCATCCGGTGAGCGGCCTCGCCCGGGAGCGGAGCGATGCGACCCCCGGTTGCGGGGCGGATACCGTCACCACCGGCGGCACCGGCTTCGGCGTCATGGCCATCGTCGCCGGTGTCGAGCGCGGCTGGCTCGGCCGCGAGGAGGCGGCGGCGCGCCTGCTCGAGATGGTCCGCTTTCTCGGCCGGGCCGAGCGCTTCCACGGCATCTTTCCGCACTGGCTCGACGGCCGCACCGGTGCCACCGCCGCCTTCAGCGAGCACGACGACGGCGCCGACCTCGTCGAGACCTCCTTCCTGCTCATGGGCATGCTCGCTGCCCGGCAGTATCTCGACGGCACCGGTGCTGTCGAGCGGGAGCTGCGGCAGGGCGTTGACGTGCTCTGGGACGAGGCGGCCTTCGACTGGCACAACCAGGGCGGCCAGGACGTGCTCTACTGGCACTGGAGCCCGCGTCACGGCTGGGCCATGAACCATCCGATCCGGGGCTGGAACGAGTGCCTCGTCACCTATGTGCTCGCCGCCGCGTCGGAGCGCCATGGCGTCCCGCCCGAGGCCTATCACCGGGGCTGGGCGACGGGGCCGGACTTCCTCAACGGCCGCACGTATCACGGCATCCGCCTGCCGCTCGGCCCCGATCTCGGCGGCCCGCTCTTCTTCGCCCATTACAGCTTCACCGGTCTCGACCCGCGCGGTCTCGTCGACCGCTACGCCGACTATTTCGAGCAGAACGTGGCGCATACCCTGATCAACCACCGTCACTGCGTCGCCAACCCGAACGGCCATGCCGGCTACGGCGAGGCGTGCTGGGGGCTGACGGCGAGCGACGACCCTGGGGGCTACGAGGCCCATGCGCCGGATCGGGATCGGGGCGTCGTCTCGCCCACCGCCGCCATCGCCTCGATGCCGTACACGCCGGAGCTCAGCCTCAAGGCGCTACGCCATTTCATGGCCTACGAGGGCGGCCGGCTCTGGACGGAGCTCGGCTTCGTCGACGCCTTCTGCCCGGCCGGGTCCTGGCGCGCCGGCACGCACCTCGCCATCGACCAGGGCCCCATCGTGGTCATGATCGAGAACTACCGAAGCGGGCTGCTCTGGCGCCTCTTCATGAGCTGCCCCGAGGTCCGCGAGGGGCTGCGGCGGCTCAACTTCGCGAGCCCGCATTTCGAGCGGGCCTCGAGGGTCCGTCAGGCCTGATCGCCCAGCACGATGGGCTCGGCCAGGCGCCGGTTCTGGTTCTTGAAGTAGAGCTGAACCTCGAGCCGCGCCGACTTGCCGATATCGGGCTTCTCCGCGGTCAGCACGAGGGCGTGGCGGTCGTGCTTCTCGAAACGGAAATCGCCGTTCGCGTCGGTCACCGTCCGGGCGATCGGCGTCATGCTGACGAGGGTCCGCTCGCTCAGCACCACCTCCGCCCCCGCCACGGGCTCGCCGGCCTCGTTCACCACCCGGCCCTCGAGGATGCCGTCGTCGTGCCGGCTGACATAGAGGTTCCAGCCGATCACCACCACCGCCAGGACGGCGAAGGTGACGGTGACGCGATTGACGAGCCAGCCCCTCCAGCCTTCCACGGGATCAGCCCTTCCGGGCACCGGAGGTGAGGCCCTCGATGAACTGCCGCTGCGCCAGGAAGAAGACCAGAAGCCCCGGCGCCAGCACCATGACGCAGAAGGCGTAGAGTGCCCCCGTCGTGTCCTCGAAATAGGCGAGGAAGGTCGAGAGACCCAAGGGCAGCGTCTGCATCTCCACGTCGCGGACGATGATGAGCGGCCAGAGGAAATCGTTCCAGGACCAGATGAACGAGAGGATGATGTTGGTCGCGACCGCGGGCCTGGCGAGCGGCAGCATGATCCGAAGCAGGATCTGCCACTCCGGCACGCCGTCGATCTTGGCCGCCTGGATCAGCGACGGCGGTATGGCGTCGAAGGCGGCCTTGAAGAGGAAGATGCAGATGATGTGCGAGAAGGCCGGCAGCGCCAGGCCCAGATGCGTGTTCAGGAGACCGAGCTTCGAGGTGATCAGATAGGCCGGGATGATGGTCGCGTGGAAGGGGATCATCATGCAGGCGAGCAGGAGGAGGATGATCCAGCGCTTGCCCGGGAAGCTCTTGGTCAGGGCGAAGCCGGCCGCGGCGTTGATGATCAGGTTGGCGACGATCGCCATCGACGCCACGATCACGCTGTTGAGGAAGAAGCGCGGGAAGGGGATCGCGTACCAGGCATCGACGTAGAAGAAGGGCTGGGGATCGACCGGCCAGAGCGACGGCGGGTAGTTGAAGATGTTCTCGCCGGTGATGCTGGTCTTGAAGACCCAGTAGAAGGGCACCAGCATGACGAACGAGACGATCAGCAGGATCAGGTGGATCGGCCAGCGGGGATAGCGGTGCACCGAGGAGACTCCTAGTCCGCGATGTCGACACGTCCGGCGTCGCCGCCGGCGAGCACGTTGCCGATGAGCGCTATGCCGACGAAGATCAGGAACATGACGATCGTGAGCGCACCCGCGTAGTCGAACTGGGTGAGCGTGAAGGCCGTCTTGTACACGTAGGTGATGAGCACGTCGGTGGCGTGGCCCGGCCCGCCGCCGGTCATGACGTAGATCAGGTCGAAGCTCGTGAACGAGGCGATGATGCCGATCACGAAGCAGAGAAAGAGCGACGGGCGGAGCAACGGCAGGGTGATCCGCCAGAACTGGCTCCAGCGGCTCGCACCGTCGATCGAGGCCGCCTCGTAGAGGTTCTGCGGAATGCTCTGCAGCCCGGTCAGAAGGATGATCATGAAGAAGCCCACGATCTGCCAGATGGCGGCGATGATGACCGAGGGCAGGGCGGTCGAGAAGCTCTCGAGAAAGGCGATCGGCTCGTCGATCAGGCCGAGCGAGCGGAGCCCGTAATTGATGAGCCCGACCCGCTGGTCGAAGAGCCAGCGCCAGATGATGCCGACCGCCACCACCATGAGCGGGTAGCTCAAAAAGATGATGGTGCGGTAGATGCCTCGCCCCCGGATGCGGCTGTCGACGAGAAGCGCCAGCAGAAGCGCGAGCAGAATCGCGATGGGGGCGGTCAGCATGTACTTGAAGGTGTTGATCAGGGTCTCCCAGAAGACCCCGTCGTAGAAGAGCATCTCCTCGTAGTGGAAGAGCCCGGCGAACTCGGCGGGCTTGGTCGGCGACCAGAACTGGAACGAGAGCAGGCCGTTCCACAGCAGCGGGATGATGCGAAACAGCATGAAGATGACGAGCGCCGGCAGCAGCATCAGCCAGACGAGCAGATAGTCGCGATGACGTTTTCTGGCGAGCAACCGGCCGCTCCCGAATTGCGTGCGGGAGACGTCGCCACCGGCGACGCCTCCCTTCGTCTCAGCCGCGCCTGAGCACGCGGTTCACCTGGCTCTCCGCCTCGCTGATCGCCTCGGCCGGGTCGCGCTGGCCGAGCAGCGCCGCCTGGATCGGCGGCCAGAAGGCGTCCTTGATCCGGGCATCCAGGGGCGTCACCCAGTTGCCGGTCTGCTTGTCCATGTTGGCGAGCGAGAGCTCGAGCGTCGCCTTCTTCAGCGGGTTGTCGAGCTTGGCGATCAGCGCCTCGTCGACCGCGTTGTTCAGCGTCAGGATGGTGAAGGTGTCGGCCATGATCGTCTGCCACTTGTCGTTCAGCGCGATCTGGATGAAGTCGAAGGCCTCGTCCGGATACTTGGTCGAGGCGGAGATGCCGAGGCCGTGCGCGTTGGGCACGCCCCAGCCGCCCGGCCAGGCCGTGACGCCGAGCGTGTCGGCATTGACCCAGTCGGCCTGGCCCAGGATCCAGAAGAGCGCAGCACCATGGCCCTGGTACATGCCGATGTCGCCGGCGGCGAAGGCGTTGTTGGGCTCCACCCACCGACCGGTCCAGGAGATCGGGTTGATCGCCCCGTCGGTGGTCGCCTTGGCGAGCCGGGTCACGACGTCGACCATCTCGGGCGTGTTGAAGGCCGCCTTGGTCATATCCTCGTTCAGGAGATCGATGCCGTTCATCTTCATGAGCGGCCAGTAGAGCCAGTCGAAATTGAGGGTGATGAAGCCGCTGCGCCCGTCGCCCGTGTCCTTGATCTTGTAGGCGTCGTCGATCAGCTCGTCGAAGCTCGTGGGCGGGCTCTCGATCCCGGCCTCCTCGAAGAGCTTCTTGTTGTAGACCAGAAGAGTCTTCGAGAAGTAATAGGGCAGCATGTACTGCTTGCCGTCATACTGCCAGAGCTTCATGCCTTCCTTGTTGTAGCGGTCGCGGACGTCGGGATTGGCATCGAGATAGGGATCGAGTGGCACCAGCCCGTCGGCGGCGGCGTACTCGGCCCAGAGCATGCCCTGCACGTCGATGATGTCGGGTGCGGTGCCGGCGACGAGCTGCGTCTGGTAGAAGGCGCCGTACTCGGTGCCCTTCTTGTCCAGCCATTCGACGGTGAAGTCGGGATGCTTCTCCTCGAAATCCGCGATCCAGCCGCGGAACTTCTCCTCGTAGATCGGCAGGTTCCACGTCAGAAGCGTGAGCTTCTTCTCCTGCGCCTGCGCCGTCCCGTGGCCGAGGCCGGCGAGGAGCAGCGCTCCGGCCACGGTCGCCATGAGGTGTCGTCTCAGCATCTGTCCTTCCCTCCCTGATGGATGGCAGTCACGCGAAGCGGAGCGGCACCTCCCGCCCCTCCCGCACCGAACGTTCGGCCTCGAGGCAGACCACCACGGCCCGGCGGCCCTCGCGCACGTCGACCAGCGTCCGCCCTTCGCGGAACGCCGCGTTGGTCAACCCGATCTCTTTCTCCAGCTCGAAGACCTCGCCCGAGGGCCCGTCGAGCGGCACGCGCTCGGGCTCGGCGAGACCGATCGCTCCGACCAGAAGATCGAAGGAGGGCTCGGTGCTGGCCGCATGGCCGGCCGACCAGGTGGCGCGCATCGCCCCTTCCGTGCCGCTCACCTCGACCACCAGGTAATGGCCGAAGCCGGCGAGCGTCTGGCTCACCACGGCAAGGGCACCGTCGTCGAAGCGCACCGTCGAGACGAGGTTGTCGAGAAGGCCCGGCTCGCTTCCGGCCGTGCCCTGCGCGCCGACCGCCACGGGCTCGCCGGACGCCGACAGGTACCACATGGCGAGATCGTAGAAGTGGACGGGCTCCTCGAGGATCCACGAGCCCACCCCGTCCGGCCTCTGCCGCCAACCGCCGGCGCCCGGCCGGTAGGGATGGCGGAAGAGGGCGACGTGGACGAAGCGGGGCCGGCCGATCCGTCCTTCGTCGACGATCTCCTTGATCCGCCGCCACTGCACCGAGAGCCTCAGCTCGAAGCCGACCGAAAGCAGACCCCGCGTGCGCTCCACCGCCTCGACCAGGCGGTCGCAATCGGCGAGCGTCGTCGCCAGCGGCTTCTCGACCAGCACGTGCTTGCCGGCCTCGAGCGCCTTGAGCGCGATCGCCGCGTGCAGATGGTTGGGGGCGACGATGTCGACCACGTCGATCGCCGGGTCGTCGACGAGCTCTCGCCAGTCCGTCGTCACTCTGGCCCGCGGATGATGCTCGCGGGCGAGGGCGGCGCTGGCCTCGCCGGCGGTCGCCACCGCTCCGAGCGCGGCCGCCGGCTCGCGCGCGATCGCCGCCGCATGGAGCTGGCCGAAGCGGCCGTAGCCGATCACGCCCCAGCGCAGGCTCCCCCCGCCGTTCATCGCAGCGTCGGCTCCGGCAGTTGCGCCACCTCCTCGGTCAGCACCAGCCGGCAATCGGGGTGGCGCTGCAGGAGCGAGGCCGGTACGGCGGCGGTGACCGGCCCATGCAGCAGCTTGCGGACGATCGCGCTCTGCCAGGGCCGGTTGAGGTAGAGGCGAACCCTCCGGGACGCCAGGATCTCCCGCATCCCCACGGTGACGGCGAGGCGGGGAATGCGGTCGATATTGCCGCGCGCCGCGGTCACGCTGTTGATGACCAGCGTCTCCAGTGCCAGCTCGACCACGCGGCTCGGCAGGGCGGCGAAGCTTTCCGTGTCGATGCCGGCGTCGGCCGGCGGCGGGTCGTTGAAGGCGACATGGCCGGTGATGCCGACACCGCCATAGGTCACGTCCACGCCGCCGAAACGCTCGATCGCTCGGCCCACATTGGCCGGATCGATCGGGTCCGGGAAGATCCGCTGATCCTCGGGCGGCGCCAGCTCGGAGCGCAGGATGTCCCAGAAATGGCGCTGCATGTGACCCTGGAAGCTGAGCGGATCGGATGGCGCAATGAAGCTCCGCCCGTCGGCGCTCAGGTACTCGTCCATGTTGATGACGACGAGATCCCGAAGGCTCGCGCCGCTGCGGTTGCAGTCCGCCGCCAGCAGATCGAAGGCGCCGACCGGTCCGACCGGAACGATGAACACCACCTTCTCGCGACCCGCCGCCTTGGCGGCCCGGAAATCCTCCAGCATGTCATCCGCCAGGCGGCGGACCAGGGCCGCGCCGTCGGCCACCCTTTCGACCCTGATCGGGCTGCCGCGACCCAGGGCCCCGGCCGGCACCGCGAGGGCACCCTGGGCCGCCTCATCCATGGCTCGCCGCCTCCAGGCCGAGGGCCATGCCGGAGGCCGCATCGAAGAGATGCAGCTTCGTCGGATCGAGATGCAGCGTCAGCCGCTCCGGCTCGCCCTGGACGTGCCGCGGCGGCAGGCGGGCGACCAGCTCGGCACCGGCGATCGAGAAGAAGACGAGCGTGTCGCTGCCGAGCGGCTCGATCACGTCGGGCTCGACGTCGAGCGCCGGCCCGCCGAGCGACTGGGCGTGGAAGTCCTCCGGTCGAATGCCCATCAGAACGGGCCGGTCGCGCGCCAGGGAGGCGATCGCCTGCTGCTCCGCCGGCAGCGGCAGAGGCCGTCCGTCCGGCATCCGCAGCACCGCTTCCCGCGCGTCGCCATCGATCCGGACCGGCAAGAGGTTCATCGTCGGCGAGCCGATGAAGCCAGCGACATAGCTGGTCCGCGGATGGTTGTAGACCTCGTCGGGCGTGCCGACCTGCTCGATCAGCCCGCCCTTCATGATGACGATGCGATCGGCGAGCGTCATGGCCTCCACCTGGTCGTGGGTGACGTAGACCACGGTGGTCGAAACGCGGCGGTGCAGGCGCTTGATCTCGGTGCGCATCTGCACCCTGAGCTTGGCATCGAGATTGGAGAGCGGCTCGTCGAAGAGGAAGACCTGCGGGTCGCGGACGATGGCCCGGCCCATGGCGACCCGCTGCCGCTGACCGCCCGAGAGCTCCTTCGGCCGCCGCCGCAGGAGCGGGTGGATGTCGAGGACCCGCGCCGCATCCTCGACCCGCTTCTTGATCTCCGCCTTGCCGTATTTCCGGTAGCGCAGGCCGAACGCCATGTTCTCGAAGACCGACATGTGCGGGTAGAGCGCGTAGTCCTGGAAGACCATGGCGATGTCACGGTCCTTGGGCTCGAGCTCGTTGACCACCCGGCCGCCGATGCGGATCTCGCCCGAGCTGATCTCCTCGAGCCCCGCGATCATGCGCAAGGTGGTGCTCTTGCCGCAGCCCGAAGGGCCGACCAGCACGATGAACTCGCGGTCCGCCACATCGAGATCGATCGCATCCACGGCCAGCACCTCGCCGTAGCGCTTGGTCAGCTTGTCGATCGTCAGCGTCGCCACTGGCGAGCGCTCCGGCAACGACCGGTCATGATGCGGATTCCGCCGGCTTCTGCTGCATGCCTCCCCCCTCCGGGACGCGAACGTTGGCAGGTTCGCCCCGGCATTTCAAGCGCCGCCGCGGGAAGCCGCCATTCACACTATCTCGCGTGGGACTCTTGCGGTAGCCTTCCTCTCCAACGGCGGCGGCCGCGAGGCCCCGCCGAGGCTCGCACTACCGTGGAGGCATCTCAAATGCGGTTCCCGTTCGGCTCACGCGGCCTCTTCGCCGCCGCCGCGCTCGCCGGCGCTCTGCTGGCCGGTCCCTCGCTCGCCTTCGAGCCCGGCAATCCGGAATGCATCGCTCCCGCCAACCCGGGCGGCGGCTGGGACTTCACCTGCCGGCAGGTCGGCAAGACGCTCCAGGACCTCGGTCTCGTCTCCGGCACGGTGCAGGTCACCAACGTCGCCGGCGGCGGCGGCGGCGTGGCCTTCGCCGAGGTGGTCAACAAGCGCAACGACGACAACAACCTGATCGTCGCCGCCTCCTCCGCCACCGCGACCCGGCTCGCCCAGGGCGCCTATCCCGGCAACACCATGGACCAGGTGCGCTGGGTCGCCAGCGTCGGCGCCGATTACGGCATCATCGCCGTTGCCGCCGACAGCGAGATCGAGACGCTGCCCGAGCTCATGGACCGGATCAAGTCCGACCCCAGGTCCGTCTCCATCGCCGGCGGCTCGGCGGTCGGCGGCTGGGATCACCTCAAGGTGCTGATGGCCGCGCAGGCGGCGGGCATCGAGGATGTCCGCACGATCAAGTACGTCGCCTTCGACGGCGGCGGCGAGGCCATCACCCAGCTTCTCGCGGGCTCGGTCCAGGCCTTCACCGGCGATGCCTCGGAGGCCAAGGGCTTCGTCGATTCCGGCGATATCAAGGTGATAGCGATCCTCGCCCCGGAGCGGCTCGAAGGCGATTTCGCCGAGTTTCCCACGGCCAAGGAGCAGGGCCTCGACGTGGTCGGCGCCAACTGGCGCGGCTTCTACGCGCCGGGCGGGATGAGCGACGACGCCTATGACTTCTGGGTCGACGCCGTGGCCCAGGTCTACGGCTCGGAGGAATGGAAGAAGATCATGGCGCAGAACGGCCTGGCCTCGCTCGACCTGCAGGGCGAGGAGTTCCAGCAGTTCGTCGCCCAATCGATCCAGCGAATCGCGGACCTCTCGCGCGCGATCGGCCTCATCCAGTAGCTGCCCGATGCCCGGCGGGACGGCCTTCTCGGACCGTTCCGCCGGGCATCCCCGGAGGTCCGCATGAACGACCGCGTCCTCGGCGGGATCGGCATCCTGCTCGCCGCCTTCTTCATCTGGCGGGCGACGCTGATCGAGCTCAGCTTCATCTCGGACCCGGTCGGACCGCGCACCTTCCCGATCATCATCGCCGTCGGCCTCGGGCTCAGCAGCCTCGCCATCCTGATCAAGCCCGACGCGGCGCCGAAATGGCCGGCGGCCGCCCGGCTTCTCGAGATCGCCATGGCGACGGCCGTCATGGTCGCCTATGCGCTGCTCCTGCCCGAGCTCGGCTTCGTCGTCGCCACCGCTCTCGCCGCCACCTACCTGACCTGGCGGCTCGGCACCGCACCGCTCTCCTCGATCCTGGTCGGCGTCGCGATCTCGGTCGGCATCTACGTCGTCTTCCGGCTGGCGCTCGGGCTGTCGCTCGCCCGCGGCCCCTTGGGCTTCTGAGGTTCAGGGCATGGATATTCTGGCCTCGCTCGGTGACGGCTTCTGGATCGCGCTCACCTGGCAGAACCTGCTCCTGGCGCTGATCGGCTGCTTCCTCGGCACCGTCATGGGCGCACTGCCCGGCCTCGGCCCCTCGAACGGCGTCGCCATCCTCATCCCCCTCGCGTTCACCCTGGGCCTGCCGGCGACGCCGGCGATGATCCTTCTGGTCTCGGTCTATTTCGGCGCCATGTATGGCGGCCGCATCTCCTCGATCCTCCTGAACATCCCGGGCGACGAGCCCGCCATGATGACCTGCCTCGACGGCTTTCCGATGGCGCAGGCGGGAAGGGCCGGCGAGGCGCTCGCCCTGTCCGGCGTCGCCTCCTTCGTCGGTGCCTTCCTCGCCATCTGGGGTCTCGCCTTTCTCGCCCCGCAGCTCGTCAGGGTGGCCCTTCTCTTCGGCCCCGCCGAGTATTTCGCGCTCTACGCCATGGCCTTCGCGACCATGGGCGGCATCGCCTCCAGCAACCAGGCGAAAGCGGCGCTCGCCGCCATGCTGGGGCTCGGCATCGCCATGATCGGCGTCGATGGCCAGACCGGCGTGCCGCGCTTCACCTTCGGCGAGGTCCATCTCTACGACGGCATCGACTTCCTCGTCGCCATCGTCGGCCTCTTCGCCCTTTCCGAGGTCTTCGTCTTCCTCGAGCATCGCGGCGAGGACACGGGCACCGGCAAGACATCGGAGGTCGGCATCGGCCGGATCACGCCCTCGTTCTCGATGCTGCGCCGCTGCACGCCCACCATGCTCCGCGGCTCGGTGCTCGGCTTCATTGCCGGCGTGCTGCCGGGTGCCGGCGCCTCGCTCGGCTCCTTCATCTCCTACGCGCTCGAGAAGCGCCTCGTCGATCGCAAGGGAACCTTCGGCAAGGGCGACCCGCGCGGCGTCGCGGCCCCCGAGGCCGGCAACAACGCCGCCGCCGGCGGGGCCCTCGTGCCGATGCTGGCGCTCGGCGTGCCCGGCTCGGGCACGACGGCCGTGCTGCTCGCCATGCTTCTGGCCCTGAACATCACGCCCGGCCCGCTGCTCTTCCAGAACAACCCGGACGTGGTCTGGGGCCTCATCGCCGCCCTCTTCATCGGCAATTTCATGCTGCTCGCGATGAACATCCCCATGGTCGGCCTGTTCGTCCGCGTGCTGCTGATCCCGCCGCGCATCCTGATGCCGATCGTCGCCATGATCTCCTTCGTCGGCATCTACGGCATCTCGGGCTCGAGCTTCGATCTCCTCGTCATGGTCGTCTTCGGCGTGCTCGGCTGGGGGCTCAGGAAGCTCGACGTGCCGCTCGTGCCCATCATCCTGGGCGTGCTGCTCGGCAACCAGATGGAATCCAACCTGCGCCGGGCGCTCACCATCTCCGATGGCGACTGGAGCATCCTCCTCGCTTCGCCGCTCTCCCTCGGCCTCTGGGCCATCGCCATCGTCGGCTTCGTCGCACCCATCGTCGCGGGCGGGGTGATGCGCCGCAAGATGAAGGGCGGCGTCGCCGACTGAATCCGACCGGATCGCCGGCCCTGCCGACATTGACACGCCCGCTGGATCGCAACTAATTGGAATGCCATTCCGGTTTTTGCGACCTCGACCATCCATGAGCCAGTCCGCCACGCACCGCGCCTTCGCCATCCTCGAGCTGCTGGTCGGCCTGCCGCAGGGCAAGAGCCTGGGCGAGCTGGCCAGTCGGTTGGAGATCCCCAAGAGCATCGCGCATCGCCTCCTGGCCCTCTTGGCCGCGCGCGGCCTGGTTCGCCAGGACGCGACCACCGGCCACTACGTCCTGACCCTCGAGCTGGCGCTCATGGGAGCCCGCCATCTGGCCGGCATCGGCCTCGTCGATGTCGGCCAGCCGATCCTCGACCGGCTGGCGGCGGCGACCGGCGAGCTCTGCCGGCTCGCGGTCGTCGAAGGGGAGGGCATGGTCTGGGTCGCCAAGGCGCAGGGTGCCCGATACGGCCTGCGCTACGACCCCGATGCCGGCACTCACGTCGTGCTGCATGCAACGGCGACCGGCAAGGCCTGGCTCGCCACCCTGCCCGAGGCGGAGGCGCTGCGCATCGTCGAACGAACGGGCTTCGCTACGCCATCGCATTTCGGCCCCAGGGCTATCCGGGACCAGGCAACGCTTCTGGCCGAGCTCACCCGCACCCGCGGCCGTGGCCATGGCCTCGCGATCGAGGAAGGCGAGCCGGGCATTGCCGCCGTCGCTGTGGTGGTTCGCGCCTCCGCCGAGGCCACGGCGCCGGCCGTCGGCACGCTCAGTGTCGCGGGGCCCGTGGGCCGTCTCACGCCCGACCGCTGCTGGGAGCTGGCCCAGGAGCTCGAGCTCGCCGCGGCCGAGCTCAGCGCCTTCTGGCCGATCCGCCTGCCGCTCGGCGCGGCACAGCCATCGGGCCAGCATCGTCATTCGGCCGAAGGAGCCATCCACCATGTCGCCTGAGACGCAGCCACGCTACGAAGGTCCGCTGCCGCTCGCCGAGGCGCTCTCGGCGCTGCATCTGGCCGTGGCGTCGGACGCGGCCTTCACCCGCGACGGCCCGCGCGCCGATGTCGAGTACCGCGATCTGGGTCTCGCCGCCGCCACCGCCGGCCGGATCGGGGCGAAGCATATCCGCGCCGTCGCCCCCTTCGTCAGGGAGACGGGCTGGCACTGGCACGACATGACCGGCCATTTCGTCTTCGTGCTCAAGGGCCGGATCACCTTCCGCTTCGCCGGCGTCGAGGAACCCGTCACGGTCGAGGCCGGCGGCTGCCTCTCCCAGCCGGCGGGCGTCGCCCACAACGTCGTCGGCCGCTCGGACGACCTCGAGCTGATCGAGATCAACATGCCCGCCGACTTCGGCACCGTCGACCTCGCCGGACCCGAGCGCCCACATGGCGGCTGAGCCCCTGGACCTCCTGGCGCCGGCCGAGCCGAAGGGCGGCCGCCTCCTTCCTTGGCTGCGCAAGCGGGCCGGGCTGATCGGCGTTTGCGTCCTGCTCTTCCTTTTTTGGGAGTTCGCGGTTCGGCTCTTCGGGGTCAAGGCCTACCTCCTGCCACCGCCGTCCCTGATCTGGAGCGAGCTGCTCGAGCGGTGGCCGGTCGTCGCCAGTGGCGCCTGGGTGACCACAGAGGAGATCATCGGCGGCTACCTCCTCGCCGTGGTCGTCAGCGTGCCTCTGGCGCTCGCCGTCGCCAAATCAGCCTTCGTCGAGCAATCCATCTACCCGGTCGTGGTCTTCCTGCAGATCATCCCGAAGATCGCGATCGCCCCGCTCTTCATCATCTGGCTCGGCTTCGGCTACGCCCCCAAGCTCCTGATCGTCTTTCTCCTCTGCTTTTTCCCCATCGTCGTCTCGAGCGTCGCCGGCTTCAAGTCGGTGGATCCCGAAATCCGCGACTTCGCCCGCACCACGGGTGCGAGCCCCTGGAAGATGTTCAAGACGATCCAGCTCCCGCAGGCCTTGCCGGACATCTTCACCGGGCTCAAGGTGGGAGCGGCGCTCGCCGCCACCGCCGCCGTGGTCGCCGAGTTCGTCGCCGCCGATCGTGGCCTCGGCTACCTGCTCCTGCAGTACAACGGCCAGTTCGAGACGCCCATGGTCTTCGCCATCATCATCGTGCTGAGCCTGATCGGGCTCGCCGTCTACTACGTCGTCGAGCTGATCGAGCGGCTCGTCATTCCCTGGCACGTGTCGCAGCGGCCGGCCGGGGTGACGGGAGTCTGAGCGTTCCAACAACACCCGATGGGGGAGGCAGAATGATGAAGACGAGGACGATGGTCGCGGTGGCTGTCGCGGCATTGATGTTGGGCGGTTCATGGTCCGCCCGGGCCGCGGACGAGGTCTCGCTCCGGCTCAACTGGTATATCGGCGGACTGCATGTGCCCTTCTACTACGGCAAGGAGCAGGGCTTCTTCGAGGAGGAGGGCATCGATCTCACCATCAACGAGGGGCGCGGCTCCGGCAACACCGCCCAGGTGGTGGCCGCCGGCTCCGACACCTTCGGCATGGCGGACTCGTCCAGCCTGATCACCCTCGTCTCCAAGGGCGGCGAGATCAAGTCGGTGATGTCGCTCCTGAACTCGACCGGCTACTCGGTCGTCTCGCTCGCCGAAAGCGGCATCAAGGAGCCCAAGGACCTCGTCGGCAAGAGCGTCGCCGTGTCGCCGGGCGATCCCCTGGGCCAGCTCCTCGAAGCCGTCGCCAAGGCCAACAACGTCGACATCTCGACCATCAACTTCATCCAGGTCGATCCGGCGGCCAAGGTGGTGAGCGTGCTCGAGGGCCGGGTGGACGCCCTGCTCGGCGGCGCCGACGACCAGTATTTCCTCATCAAGTACCAGGGCAAGGAGCCTTACGCGCTCCGCTACTCCGAGTTCGGCGCCAACATCGTCGGCATGACCATCCTGACCCAGAAGGCGCTGATCGAGAGCGATCCGGACCTGGTCGGCCGCTTCGTTCGGGCCTCCGTGAGGTCCTGGAAGGCCGCGATCGACGACCCCGAGGCCGCCGTCCGGGCAGCGCTCGCGGTCAAGCCCGACCTCAACGCGCAGTCGACCCTGGACCAGCTCATGGTCGATATCGAGCTCCTGCATTCGGCAGCCTCGCCCGACCGCATCGGCTGGGGCGCCGAAGAGGACTGGACCCGCACGATCGACCTCCTGAAGACCTATCGCGGGCTCGAGACGGACCAGGACTGGACCGCTTTCCACACCAACGAGTTCGTGCCCGAGTAGATGAGCGGCGCGTTCGACAGCCTCGTCGAGGCGGCGGCTCCGGCCGTCGCCGGCTCGCCGATCCGGGTCCGGGGCGTCAGCCACGTCTTCCGCCGGGGGGGCATGGTCACGCACGCGCTCGACGGCGTCGATCTCGAGATCGAGGCCGGCGAGTTCGTGGCGGTGCTCGGGCCGTCCGGCTGCGGCAAGAGCACGCTTTTGAGGATATTGGCCGGGCTGCTCGATCATACGAAAGGCGAGATCGAGATCGCCGGCCGGCCGGTGACCGGGCCACAGACCGAGCTCGGCATCGTCTTCCAGAGCCCCGTCCTGCTCGATTGGCGAACCATCCTCGACAATGTGCTGGTGCAGATCGAGCTGCGCGGCCTCGACCGCCGTCGCTATCGGGCCGCCGCCCTGGATCTCCTGCGCAAGGTGGGCATCGAGGAGTTCAAGGACCGGCTGCCGCGCGAGCTCTCCGGCGGCATGCGCCAGCGGGCCGCCATCGTCCGCTCGCTGATCCATGACCCGCCGCTCCTGATGATGGACGAGCCTTTCGGCGCCCTCGACGCGCTGACCCGCGAGCAGATGCGGATCGACCTCGAGAAGCTCTGGCTCGAGCGGCGGCACACCACGGTCTTCATCACCCACGGCATCGCCGAGGCGGTGGCGCTCGCCGACCGCGTCGTCGTCATGACGCCGCGGCCCGGCCGGATCGACCACGTGATCACCATCGACCTGCCGCGGCCGCGCGACAAGCGGGTGGTAACGAGCCAGCGCTTCTCCGCCTATTGCGACGAGATCACCGAGAGCTTCATGCGCCACGGCGTGATTCGCTACTGAGGCGGCGCAACTGGAACCTGGACCGGCGTGAAAGCCGGGGCCGGCACGAAAGGATGACGGGAAGATGAGTGTTCTGGGCAAGGGTGCGGTCGCCATCTGGCACGACATCGCGGCCGAGGGCAGGACCGAGTTCTACGCGTGGCACGGCCAGGAGCACATGCCCGAGCGGGTCCACGTTCCGGGCTTCATCCGCGGCCGCCGCTGGATCGCCGTCGACGCCGACCGCGAGTTCTTCAATCTCTACGAGACCCGGGATCCCGAGGTCGTCAAGGGACCCGACTACAAGGCCCGGCTCGACGCGCCGACAGCCTGGACCCTTTCCACGGTCAAGCACTTCCGCGCCGTCGCCCGCTCGCTCTGCCGGGTCGAGGCGAGCGTCGGCATGGCGGATGGCGGGCTCGTCGCCACCCTCCGTCTCGACCTCGGCGACGAGACCGGAGCCGACACCTGGCCCGCGCGTCTCCTCGACCTGATGGCGCTGCCCGGTATTGCCGCTGCATCCCTGCTCATCGCCGACCGAGCGGCGAGCGGGTACGTCAATGCCGAGCAGCGCCAGCGCGGCGGCACGAACGAGATACCGACCCACGCGATCGCGGTCGAGGGCTGGGGCGACGAGGCGCCTTTCCTGAAAACGCTCAAGGATGCCTTGGGCGGCGAGGGTCGCCTCGGCTTCTACCGCCACCAGGTCACGGTGGCGCACCTCGACGGCATCTGAAGCGGGAGGATCGGGCGTTCAATCCTTCGAGACGTGCTCGGGCTTGCCTTTGCGCTTGGTCGAGGCCATCGCCTCGAGCTCCTTCTCGCTCATCGATTCCACCATCGACCTCGACGCACCCTTGAGCTCGCTCTTCGGCGTGTCGCCCCGCTTGGCGGCGAGTGCCGCACCCGCTGCTTTCTGCTGCGCCTTCGACTTGGCCGGCATCCAACGTCTCCCGATCCTGCCGGACATGCGCGTCCGGGCCACTGGAACCGCCCGGCCGTCGTCCCGGTTCCGGCATCCCGAAGCCAACCGATGTGGGAAAGATGCCGCGAGAGAGCAGGGCACGAGCTTCCCTCGTCTATGTCGACGACGAGGCGGCCCTTTGCATTTGCCGCCGCCGTTGCGGGCGGGGCTTCGTCTATGTCGATACCGCCGGGACCAGGGTCGGTGAGGTTGAGGAGCGGGCCCGGATCCGGGCGCTCGCGATCCCGCCGGCCTGGGAGGACGTGCGGATCTGCGCCGACCCCCGAGGGCACATCCAGGCCACCGGCCGCGACAGCCGGGGACGCAAGCAGTACTGCTACCATCCCGACTGGGAGCATGTGCGCGAGGCGACGAAGTTTCAGGATCTGGTACGGTTCGGCGAGGCGCTCCCCCGCCTTCGGGTCAGGGTGCGCCGCGATCTGCGCCGTCCCCGGCTCTGCCGCGAGCGTGTTCTGGCACTGGTCGTCGATCTCCTGGACCGAACGCTCATCCGCGTCGGCAGCGACGCCTATGCCAGGGAGAACGGCAGCTTCGGCCTCACCACCCTGACCAAGCGCCACGTCGCCACAAGCGGCCAGAGCCTGCGGTTCCGCTTCAAGGGCAAGTCGGGCAAGGAATGGGACGTGGGCCTCTGCGATCGCCGGCTGGTCAGGGCCATCCGCCGCTGCCAGGAGCTGCCGGGCCAGCGGCTCTTTCAGTACAGGGACGGCGACGGCACGGTTCACGCGGTCGATTCGGGCGACGTCAACGCCTACCTGCGGGAGATCGGTGGCGAGCATATGACGTCGAGGCGGTTCCGCACCTGGGCTGCCACGGTCGGCGTCGCCGACCGTCTGGCCCGCGGGCCACAGCCGTGCTCGAAACGTGAGGAGGCGCGAACCATCAATCGGGCCCTCGACGAGATGGCCGCCCGGCTCGGCAACACCCGCGCCATTTGCCGCAAGAGCTACGTCCTGCCCCTCGTCCTCGAGAGCTTCGCCGCCGGCGAGCTCGGGGTCGCGCTCGCCCGCGTTGCCGGCTATCGCCGCCGCGGGCTCACTGCCGCCGAGGCGCGCGTGCTCGCCTGGCTCAGGGAGCAGCAGGCCTGAGAGGCTGTCAATGAATGGGCCGAGGGCCGTCGCACCGCTGGATCGACCCACCATCGCGAGCTTATGGGGTCAGGACTCTTTTAGGTCCCTGAAAGAGTCCTGACCCCATAAGCGCTCCAACAGGTCGAGCCAGGCCGCCTGAGCATCCGGGCCAACGCCCCGCAGCCCCACCGAAGCCGCCCCTCGCGACCCCGCTCGCGGAAACGCTCGAGATCGCCCACGAATCCTTCGACACCACTGCCATGAGCCCATTCCTTGGCAGCCTCTGACGCCCGGAACCTCCGAAGGATCCCCTCCGTTGATGGCGGCGGATCCGAGGATGCCGCGCATTCAGGCCAAAGGACCAGCCCATGAGCAACGACATACCGCCCCAACGCCAGGATCGACAGCCGGGCCACGAAGGGGAGATGCAGCCGAAGCCGGATTTCGAGCCCCGCTTCGCCGGCGCCGACAAGCTCGCCGGCAAGGTCGCCCTCATCACCGGCGGCGACAGCGGCATCGGCCGGGCCTGCGCCATCGGCATGGCCCGCGAAGGCGCGGACATCGCCATCGTCTATCTCGACGAGACCGAGGACGCGGCCCGGACCTGCGAGCTCGTCGAGAGGGAAGGACGCCGCTGCCTCGCGATCGCGGGCGATGTCGGCGACGAGGGCGTCTGCCACGACGCCGTGGCGCGGGTGGTCTCGACCTTCGGCCGGCTGGATGTCCTGGTCAACAACGCGGCCGAGCAGCATGTCACCGAGGAGCCGCTGGAGATTCCCGCCGGCCAGCTCGAGCGCACCTTCAAGACCAATGTCTTCGGCTATTTCTTCATGACCAAGGCAGCGCTGCGCGAGATGCGGGAAGGGGCCGCCATCGTCAACACGACCTCGGTCACCGCCTATCGCGGCAGCAAGGAGCTCATCGACTACGCGGCGACCAGGGGCGCCATCGTCGCCTTCACGCGCTCTCTCGCGAAGGCCCTCGTGGACCGCAGGATCCGCGTCAACGCGGTGGCCCCCGGTCCCATCTGGACACCCCTCATTCCGGCCTCGTTCGATCCCGAGCGCGTGGCGCAGCATGGGGCGAGCACGCCGATGCAGCGACCGGGTCAGCCCAACGAGGTCGCCTCCTGCCATGTCTTTCTCGCCAGCGAGGAAGCGTCCTATATGACCGGGCAGGTCCTCCACCCCGACGGCGGCGGCGCCATGTCGTCCTGAACGTCCATCGCCGTGTCAGCCGCCGGCGCCGCCGAGCCATCCCTGGCGTCGGAGCCCCTCCTCGAGGCGCTGCATGGCGGGGGCACCGAGTGCGGCCATGGGCGCCTGGGGCAGGGCCCATGCCGCGTCGCCGGTCGTGAGCGCCAGCATGGCCTTGAGCGAGGCGGTGAAGGGGGCACCGGCGAAGAGGGCTTCGAGCGCGTCGAGCCGCGCCGTCGCGACCGCGATCTCCGCCGCATCGCCAGTCCGCATGAGATCGCGGATGAGCTCGGGCGCCACGTTCGCGAGGCCGCAGACGGTGCCGCCGCCGCCGGCCGCCACCGCCTGCGGCAGATGCACCTCGGTTCCGACCAGAACCCGCATCTCCGGCAGGGCCCGGATCAGGGCGAGGCTCGCCCCGAGATCGCCGGCGCTGTCCTTGATACCCTCGATGACCGCGCCGAAGCGGCGTCGCAGCTCCAGCGCCAGCTCCGGCGTGAGCGCGGCCCCGCTCATCTCCGGGAAGTGGTAGAGCATGAGGCGGAGACGGTCGTCGCCCAGCGCCTCGACCAGATCGCCATAGAACCGCAAGAGTCCCTCCGGGCTCGCGGCACCCCGAAAGAAGAAGGGCGGCATCACCAAGAGCCGGGTCACGCCGGAGGCGAGCGCGTGCCGGCAGAGCTCCACGATGTCGCCGGGTGCCGCCGACATGGCGGCGACCACGAGACGGCCCGGCCCGATGCCGGCCTCGAGCACCCGCTCGAGCCCCGCCCGGCGCTCGGCAAGGGTGAAGGCCGGACCCTCGCCGGTCGTGCCGAAGAGAGCCACCCCGTCGCAGCCGCGCTGCAGAAGGTCCAGGAGATGGGCGACAAGCGTCTCGCCCATGCAGGTTCCGCCCGGTGCGGCGGGCGTGGCGGCGGCAGCGATGAGCTCGGGCGTGTCTCCGGCGGGCATGGACGGCGAGCGGCCTCCCCGGCCGGCGGCTGACTTCTGTCGATCCCTGCTTGACCACGACGATCGCCATTGTCAATGATCCGGCCGAGGGACGAGCCGGCGGCTTCGAATGGCATCGCCGGGTCAGAATCAGGGGGGCCAGAAATGACGACGAAGATGATCGCCCGGACCGTTCTCGGCCGGCGCCGGGTGCTCGCCTCGGGTGCTGCCGCGGTGGCCGCGCCCCTCGTGCTGCGCCGTGCCCGGGCGCAGGACGCGAAGCTGATCCGCATCAGCACGCCGGGCAGCGCCGAGGAGACGCTCTCCAAGTCGCTCTTCGTCTTCAAGGACGAGCTCGAGCAAAAGGCGCCGGGCGCCTTCGACGTCGAGCTGCACTTCAATGCGACGCTGTTCGGCCAGGGCATGGAGATCCCGGCGATGCAGCGAGGCAATCTCGAGGTCGGGCTGATCTCGCCGCAGGACGTGGCCGAGCAGATTCCCGAATACTCGATCTTCACCGCAGGCTACCTGATCCGCGACCGCGATCACCTCGAGCGCATCTTCAATAGCGAGGTCGGCCGCGAGGTGTTCGCGCGCATCGCCAGCGACATGGACGTCCAGTGCCTCGGCACGCAGTATCACGGCCAGCGGCACATCGTGCTGCGCGAGCCCAAGGTGGTCATGACGCCGGCCGATCTGGCCGGCATGAAGCTGCGCGTGCCGGGCTCCGAGAGCTGGCGCTTCCTCGGCGAGGCGCTCGGCGCCAACGCCACGCCCATCGCCTTCGACGAGGTCTACCTGGCGCTCAAGACCGGCACCGTCGACGCCGTCGAGCAGCCGCTCTCCGACATGATCTCGGCCAAGTTCTACGAGGTGACCAAGCAGCTCGTGCTGACCGGCCACCTCGTCTCGACCATTTTCTTCGCCTTCGCCAAGCCCTTCGTCGACGGCCTGAGCGACGAGGAGCAGGAGCAGGTCCAGGCCGCGGTCGACGCGGCGGTCCGGTGGAACAACGATTCGGTGAGCGAGATCGAGCGGGGGGCGGTGGGCTATCTCGTGGATCAGGGCATGACCGCGAGCACGCCCGACCTCGAGGCCTTCCGCACCCACGTCCTCGACGCCTATCTGAACTCCGATTTCTCGGCCAACTGGCCGAAGGGCATGCTCGAGAAGATCAACGCGCTTTGAGGTGCGATTGCGGCCGGTGCTGAACCGCCTCCGCATCCTCTGCGAGATCGTCAGCGCCGGCCTCTTCGCCGTTCTCTTCGCCGCCTTCGCCATCCAGATCTTCACCCGCTACGTGCTCAACGATCCCGTGGTCTGGGCGCAGGAGCTCTGCTCGCTCGCCTATCTCTGGGTGGTCTGCTTCGCCGGCGCCACCATCGTCGGGGAGCGCGAGCACATCGCCTTCGACCTCGTCTACCTCGCGGCGCCGCCGCCGCTCCGGCGCGTCCTCGCCATGATCTGCACCGGCTTTCTCGTCCTGCTCTTCCTGCTCGGCCTGCCCGGCACGGTCGACTACGTGCTCTTCATGGGACGGATGAGGACCCTCGATCTGCACATCCCCTTCGATCGCGTGTTCTCGGTTTTCGTCTTCTTCCTCGTCGTGACCATCGTCCTGGGCCTCGTCCGGCTCTGGCGGCTCGCCCGCGCCGACTACGAGCGCGAGCTCTGAATGAGCCTCGCGGCGATTCTCATGTTCGTCGCCTTCTTCGCCGGGGCCGCCATCGGCGTGCCCATCGGCCACGCGATGATCGCCACGGGCTTCCTCTATCTCTGGCTGCATGGCGGCGACATGGGCCTCGTCGCCACCCAGGGCCTGAACGGCCTCTTCAAGAGCTTCGTCCTGCTCGCCGTGCCGATGTTCATCTTCGCCGCCGAGATCATGAACTACCCGGCGATCAGCGACCGCCTGCTCAAGTTCACGACCCTCCTCGTCGGCCGGCTGCGGGGCGGGCTCGCCCATGTCAACGTGGTGCTGAGCGTCATCTTCTCCGGCATGAGCGGCAGTGCCCTCGCCGACGCGGCGGGGCCGGGCAAGCTGATGATCAGCCTGATGATCAAGGAGAACCGCTACTCTCCGGGCTTCGCGGGGGCGGTCACCGCGGCCTCGGCCACCATCGGCCCGATCATCCCACCCTCGATCCCCATGGTGCTCTACGCCGTCGTCGCCGACACCTCGATCGGCTACCTCTTCATGGCCGGCATCATCCCGGGGCTGATGATGGCGGCCTCCCTCATGGTGCTGATCCACATGATGGCGAAGCGCCGCGACTTCCCCACCGAGGAGGCGGTGCCGCGAAGCGAGATCGTCGGCACGGTGCGCGAGGCGTTCCCGACGCTCCTGCTGCCGGTCATTCTCCTGGGCGGCATCTACTCGGGTGCGGTGACCCCGACCGAGGCCGCGGCCGTCGCCGCCGGCTATGCGCTCCTGCTCGCCGCCGGCCTCTATAGGGCACTCTCGATCAGGGAGCTGTTCGACGTGCTCGTCCGCTCCTCGCGCGCCACGGCCATCGTCGCCGTCACCATCATCGGCGCCCTCTTCTTCAACTACGTCGTGGCCGCCGAGGGCGTGGCCGAGCAGGTCGCGGCCTCGATCGCGGCCCTGGGCCTCTCGCCGCCCGCCTTCCTCCTCGTCATCAACCTCCTCTTCCTTCTGCTCGGCTGCTTTCTCGACACCCTCCTCATGCTCCTGATCGTCGTGCCCATCGTCATGCCGTCGGTCCGGACCCTCGGCATCGACACCGTGCATTTCGGCGTGGTCGTCGTGGTCAACATGATGATCGGCCTGATCACCCCGCCCTACGGGCAGATGCTCTTTCTCATCAGCGGTGTGAGCGGCATTCGCCTGCAGGCCATGCTGCGCGAGATCTGGCCCTTCATCGGCGCCCTCCTCGTGGCCCTCCTCCTGATGACCCTGCTCCCCGACGTCGTCCTCCTCCTGCCCCGCTATTTCGGCTATCCCGGCTGAAATCCGCCATGCGGCTCGAGCAGGCCGAAGGCCGATAGCCCCCCAACCTGCGGCTCGAGCAGGCCGAAGGCCGATAGCCCCCCAACCTGCGGCTCGAGCAGGCCGGAGGCCGATAGCCCCCCAACTAAAGCGTGCGGAAGGTCAGCCCGCCGTCCACGGTGATGACCTGGCCGACGGTGAAGGGGAGGCGGCCTTCCGCCAGCGTCGCCACCGCCTCCGCCACGTCCAGAGGCTCGCCCCAGCGGCGGATCGGCGTGAAGCCCTCCTCGATCAGCCGACCCAGCCGCTCGGCCGATGGCTCGGTCATCGAGGTCCTGACGATGCCGGGCCTGACCTCGTAGACGCCGATGCCCTCGTCGGCGAGCCGCAGCGCGAAGAGCTTCGTCAGCATGGCCAGGCCGGCCTTGGCGATGCAGTACTCGCCGCGCTCGATCGAGACCACCTCGGCACTGATCGAGGAGATGGTGACGATCGACCGGTGCCCCGGAGCCGGCTGCCGCGCCATGCGCCGTGCCGCCGCCTGGGTGAGGAAGAACGTGCCCTTGAGATTGACGCCGAGGCAGCGATCGAAGCTCGCCTCGCCGACCTCGAGCAGATCGCCGCGCACGAGGACCGAGACCCCGGCATTGTTGACGAGGCAGGCGAGGGGACCGAGCTCGGCCTCCACCCGGTCGAGCAGAGCCTCGTGCCCGTCGATCCGGCCGATATCGAGCGGCACCAGCGCCGCCCGTCGGCCCGTGGCCCGGATCTCGGCCACCACCGCCTCACCCTCCGCGTCCGCCGCCACGTCGTTGACCGCCACGTCGAAGCCGCTTCGCGCGAGCCTGAGCGCAATCCCCCGCCCGATCCCGCGCCGCGCCCCCGTCACCAGTGCCACCGGCATCGCCCGGCCCCCTTCGTCCGCTGCTGTCCGCGCCTCAGAGCTTCGCGCGCTCCTCCTCCACCAGCTCCAGCGCCATGCGCACGAGGTTGACCGAGGCCTCGCGGGTCATGAACCCGGCATGCGGCGTCAGCGTCACGTTCTCCAGGGCGAAGAGCGGATGGTCCTTCGGCAGCGGCTCCTCGACGAAGACGTCGAGGGCGGCGTGCCTGAGCCGCCCCGCTCGAAGCGCTTCGATCAGCGCCGCCTCGTCGAGGATCGCCCCCCGCGCCGTGTTGACCAGGATCGCCCCCTTCTTCAGCCGGCCGATCCGCGCCGCGTCGAGAAAGCCCCTCGTCTCCTCGTTCAGCGCCAGATGCAGCGACACGATGTCGGACCGCGCCAGGAGATCGTCCAGCTCCACGGCCTCGGCCGGCAGCGCCGGATCGACACCGCTGCGGTTCCAGGCGAGCACGTTCATGCCGAGGCCGGCGGCCATCCGGGCCACCTCGCCGCCGATGCCGCCGGTGCCGATGAGCCCGAGCGTCTTGCCCCTGATCTCGAAGCTGTCGACGGGCTCGAACCTCCCCCCGCGCACCGCCCGGTCCATCTCCGCGATCCGCCGCACGGCGGCGAGCAGCATGGCGATCGTGTGCTCGGCCACGCTCCGGTCGCCATAGCCCTTGTAGTTGCGCACCGTGATGCCGAGCTCCGCCGCCGCCCCGAGGTCGACGAAGCTCGCCGCACCCGTGCCGAGAAAGACAATCACCTCGAGGTCGGGGCAGGCGGCCATGAGCTCGCGGTCGAACCGCGTGTGATCGTTCATGACGATCGAGCGGCCCCGGAGCAGCTCGGCCCTGGTCGCCGGGTCGGGATCGCCGACATGCACCTCGAGATCGGGTGCCAGATGCCCGAGCTCGCCCCGGCGCAGCTCGTCGAGAAAGGGCGGGCAGTCGATGAACAGGGGCGGAAGGGACATCGGGCGGCTCCTCGCGTCTCGGGATCGGATGACGCCCTTCTAGCCATGGTTGCGACCGGACGCAGCCCCGCATGGCGGGCTGCGCGTGACCAGGACGATTCCGTCCTGCGACATCTTGAGCGCGTCGAATGTCCCTTTTCAAGTTAACGAAAGCTGGCCTATGAAACCGGTTGGTCGTGGCATCGGCCGCTTCAGCACCGCCTGAGTTGTGTAACGAGGACTGTAATGAACTCAATGGTTGATGAGCGCCCGAGATCCGCCGCAGCGGAGGCGCCACCTCCGCCCCAGCCATCCACCAGCTATCCCTACGGCTCCTCCTACCGCGACGACGACTTGTCGCCGGTCAAGTGGGCCTGGCATTTCGCCCGCCGCCATTTCTGGCTGATCGCCACCATCGCCGTGATCGGCACGGCCCTCGCCGCCATGTACGGCATGCAGCGGCCGACCCTCTACACCGCCAGCGCCGAGATCGTCATCGATCCGACCGACACCCGCGCCTTCGGCCTCGACCCCGAGACCGGCGCCATCGGCGCCGATGCCACCACCCTCGAGACCCAGATCCGCGTCGCCCGCTCGCCCGACGTCGCCTATTCCGTCATGCACCGACTCGGCCTCGAGCAGCGCATGATGCAGGAGATCGCGGCCGCCGAGGAGGATGGTGCAGCACTCCACCCCGCCCTCGTCCCCTTCCACCGCGTCCTCGATCTCCTGCCGAGCGGCCTTCTGGTCGCCACCGGCCTCGCCTCCGAGGTCGTGCAGCTCGAGATCGCCGACCGCGCCGACCAGGCCCGCCGCGCCGCCCTGAACTATCTCGATCAGGGTCTCGCCGTCCGTCAGAGCGGCCGCTCCCTCGTCCTCTCCATCAGCTTCACCGCCCGGCACCCCGCCGAGGCGGCGCGCGTCGCCAACGCCTTCGCCGACGCCTATATCGAGCAGCAGCTCGCCCAGAAGGTCGGCGGCACCACCCGCGCCGCCTCCTACCTCGAGACGCGCCTCGGCGAGCTCGAGGAGCAGCTTCGCCAGGCCGAGGAAGGCATCAAAGACTACCGCGCCCGGAACCACCTGATCGAGACCGCCGGGCGCTCGCTCTCCGAGCAGGAGCTCTCGCAGCTCTCCACCGAGCTGATCCAGGTCCGCGCCCAGCGCGAGGATATGGAAGGCCGCATCCGCTACATCAAGAATCTGCGCGGCGGCGGCACCCTCGAATCGGTCGGCGAGATCGTCAACTCGCCGCTCGTCGCCGCTCTCCTGCAGGAGCACATCCAGCTCAAGCGGAGGGAGGTCGAGCTCCTGAGCACCTATGGCGAGCGCCACCCGCAGGTCCTGGCGCTCCGCGCCGACCTCCAGTCGATCGTCAGCCAGATCGGTGCCGAGGCCGACCGCTACGTCGCCAGCATGGAGAACGACCTCTCGCTCCTCAACGCCCGCGCCGAGGCCATCCAGCAGGAGATGGATCGCGCCACCAGGGACAATGTCCGCCTGAGCCAGGCCGAGGTCGGCCTGCGCGAGCGCGAGCGCGAGGCCGAAGCACTTCGCAACCTCTACAACTCCTTCCTCGCCCGCTTCACCGAGACGCGCGAGCAGCGCCAGGTGATCCAGCCCGACGCCCGCATCATCGCCCGCGCCGACAGTCCGCAGCGGCCAAGCTCGCGCGGCCTCGAGTTCTTCCTGGCCCTTGGCTTCGTCGTCTCGAGCGCCGCCGGCGTCGGCCTCGCCTGGCTGCGCGAGACCCTCGATCGCGGCCTCAGAAGCGGCGGCGAGCTCGAGCGCCAGCTCGGCCTGCCCTGCCTCGGCCAGGTCCCGCACCTCAA
This sequence comes from uncultured Geminicoccaceae bacterium, assembly GCA_964402505.1. Classification (GTDB taxonomy): domain Bacteria; phylum Pseudomonadota; class Alphaproteobacteria; order Geminicoccales; family Geminicoccaceae; genus SLRI01. Next base: position 4,395 of record CAYOCP010000029.1, on the reverse strand, counting down.
GTCCCTCGCCGGCAAGGGCAGGAAGCCCCACCTCTACCTCCTCGGCAAGCCCCGCTCGGCCTACGCCGAATCGATCCGCTCGGTCGGCACGTATCTGCGCATGAGCAATATCGACAACCCGCCGCGCGTCATCCAGATCACCTCGGCCGTGCCCGGCGAGGGCAAGACCACCTTCGCCGCCAGCTTCGCCACCCTGCTCGCCAAGGCCGGCCACCAGACCGCCCTCGTCGATCTCGACCTCCACCACCCCTCGGTCGCGAGAGAGCTCGGCCTCGAGGTCGACCACTGCCTCGTCGACTACATGCTGGGCGACGCCCCCCTCGAGGACGCCATCCACACCACCGAGTTCGGCCTCGCCGTCCTGCCGGTCCGCCGCCAGACCGCCGACCCCTCGGTGCTCGTCGGCTCCGAGCGCCTGAAGCAGCTCATCGCCACCTTGCGCGAGCGCTTCGACTACCTCGTCGTCGACAGCCCGCCCTTGCTCCTCGTCAACGACCCCAAGACCACGAGTGCTCTCGTCGACGCCACCGTCCTCCTCGTCCGCTGGCAGGAGACACCCGCCGACAAGGCCGCCAACGCGCTCCGCGAGCTCGACGCCGTCGCCGCCAGGGTGGCCGGCGCCGTCCTCGCCCAGGTCGACGTCAAGCGCCAGGCGCAATACGGCTACGCCGGCGTCGGCTCGTACTACGGTGACTACAAGAAATACTACGTGGACTGACCGTCCGGGCAGGCTTCGGCCAATCCGCTGAATTGCAACGATAAAGGACATAACCGATGATTGAATTTCTCCGCTTGCATTCACCTCGATTCGATATTGCACCGCATCAGGTCTCTGCTATGCATGGTTGCATAGTTCGTGGGCGGTAAAATCGGAACGTGCAGTAGCCATTCCTTCGGAAGGGAGCGATCCTTGCCGGCGAGCCTGTTCGCGCGCTATCCGGTCAGCCGTCAGACCCTCGTCGTCCTGATCGACACGGGTGCGATCACCCTGGCCCTGCCGCTCGCCCTCGTCCTCCGCGAGAGCCGGCTGCCCGCCGGCCCCCGCCTCGCCGAGCTTCTGGCCGTCCTGCCGCTCCTCGCCCTCTCCGCCATCGTCGCCAGCCTGCTCCTCGGCAGCTACCGCGCCGTCTGGCGCTACATGGGCATCGCCGAGATCCTCCGCCTCGCCCAGCTCGCCCTCCTCGCCATCCTCCTCTTCTACATCGGCCAGTTCGTCATCGACCGGCTCGAGCACATGCCGCGCTCGGCCCCGCCCATCCACTTCCTCGTCGCCATGTTCCTGCTCCTCGGTGCCCGCATCGCCTACGGCGAATGGTGCCGGCGCGGCGAGGCCGGCGCCCGGCCCGGCACCCGCAAGCCGCTGCTCCTCGTCGGATCCGGCGACGGTGCTGCCCTCTTCATCCAGATGCTCCACCACCAGCCCGACCGGCCCTACGACATCGCCGGCATCCTCTGCGACCTCGTCACCCGCCACCGCAGCATCGCCGGCGTGCCGGTCCTCGGCCGCCTCGCCGACTTCGACGCCGTCGTCGCCACGCTCCGCGTCCAGGGCATGACCCCCGACCGCGTCATCGTCACCCGCCCGCATCACGAGCTCGGCCGCGACGCCGTCTACGACATCATGAGCCGCGCCGAGGCCATGGGCATTCCCGTCGAGCAGCTCCCGGAGCTCATGCGCTTTCGCGACGAGGCCCCGACCTCGCCCCTCGCGACCCACCCGGGCGAGACCGCGGCAACCGCCGTCTATCCCAGGCTCAAGCGCCTCTTCGACATCACCCTCTCCGCCACCGTCCTCCTCCTCCTCGCCCCCGTCCTCCTCCTCGCCGCCATCGCCGTGGCCCTCCTCATCCAGCGCCCCGTCATGTTCGTGCAGATCCGCCCGGGCCTTCACCGCCGGCCGTTCCGCCTCTACAAGCTCCGCACCATGAAGGATCCCCTGGCCCATGACGGCCGCAGCCTCGCCGACCACGAGCGCACGCCCCTGGCCGGCCGCCTGCTCCGCCGCACCCGCCTCGACGAGCTGCCGCAGCTCTGGAACGTGCTCATCGGCGACATGGCCATCATCGGCCCCCGCCCGCTCGTCGCCGCCGACCTCGACGCCATGCCCGATGGCGGTGCCGCCCGCTCGAGCGCCCGCCCCGGCATCACCGGCTGGGCCCAGGTCAATGGCGGCCAGAAGCTCGACGCGGACGAGAAGCTCGCCCTCGACCTCTGGTACGCCGACCACGCCAGCCTCGCCCTTGATCTCCGCATCATCGCCCGCACCATCGCCATGATGCTCCTGGGCGAGCGCCGCGACACGAGCGCCATCACCACCGCCCGGGCAGCCCTCGTGCCGGAAGTCATCGGTGCCGCCGAATGACCGCCGCAACCTGTGGCGCACCCTACGGCGCTTCCATGCGTATCCTCGTCACCGGCGGTGCCGGCTTCGTCGGCAGCCACCTCTGCGAGCGCCTGCTCGCCGCCGGCCACGAGGTGCTGGCCGTCGACAACCACTTCACCGGCCGCCGCGCCAACGTGGCGCACCTGCTGGGCAACCCCCGCTTCGAGCTGCTGCGCCACGACATCACCTTCCCGCTCTACGTCGAGGTCGACGCCATCTACAACCTGGCCTGCCCGGCCTCGCCGATCCACTACCAGCGCGATCCCGTCCAGACGACCAAGGTCTCGGTCATCGGCGCCATCAACATGCTGGGCCTCGCCAAGCGCACCGGCGCCAGGATCCTCCAGGCCTCCACCTCGGAAGTCTACGGCGACCCCGACGTCCACCCGCAGCCCGAGACCTACCGCGGCAGCGTCAACCCCATCGGCCCGCGCGCCTGCTACGACGAAGGCAAGCGCTGCGCCGAGACCCTCTTCTTCGACTACCGCCGCCAGCACGGCCTGAAGATCAAGGTCGCCCGCATCTTCAACACCTACGGCCCGCGCATGCACCCGAACGACGGCCGCGTCGTCTCCAACTTCATCGTCCAGGCGCTCGAGGGTGCTCCCATCACCCTCTACGGCGACGGCCGCCAGACCCGCTCCTTCTGCTACGTCGACGACCTGGTCGATGGCCTGATCCGCCTGATGGCCACCGACGACGGCATCACCGGCCCCGTCAACCTCGGCAACCCCGGCGAGTTCACCATCCGCAAGCTCGCCGAGCAGATCCTCCACCTCACCGGCTCCGCCTCCAAGCTCGTGCACCAGCCGCTCCCCGAGGACGACCCCCTCCAGCGCCAGCCCGACATCAGCCGGGCCAAGGAGCTGCTCGACTGGCAGCCCACCATCCCGCTCGAGGAGGGCCTCAAGCGCACCATCCCCTACTTCGAAGCGCTCCTGGCAACCGCGGCTTCAGAGGTGCCCGCATGACCGAGCCAAACCTCGCCACGGGCAAAACCGCCCTCATCACCGGCATCACCGGCCAGGACGGCGCCTGGCTCGCCGAGCTCCTGCTCGCCAAGGGCTACACCGTCCACGGCCTCAAGCGCCGCTCCTCCTCCTTCAACACCGCCCGCATCGACCACCTCTACCAGGACCCGCAGGAGCACGAGCGCCGCCTCGTCCTCCACTACGGCGACCTCACCGACGCCACCAACCTCATCCGCGTCGTCCAGGAGGTCCGCCCCGACGAGATCTACAACCTCGCCGCCCAGAGCCACGTCAAGGTCAGCTTCGAAACCCCGGAATACACCGCCAACGCCGACGGCATCGGCACGCTCCGCCTCCTCGAGGCCATCCGCATCCTCAAGCTCGAGGCGACCACCCGCTTCTACCAGGCCTCCACCTCCGAGCTCTACGGCGCCGCCCCCGCCCCCCAGGACGAAAAAACCCCCTTCCTCCCCCAGAGCCCCTACGCCACCGCCAAGCTCTACGCCTACTGGATCACCAAAAACTACCGCGACGCCTACGGCCTCCACAGCAGCAACGGCATCCTCTTCAACCACGAAAGCCCGCTCCGCGGCGAAACCTTCGTCACCCGCAAGATCACCCGCGCCGTCGCCGCCATCGAGCTCGGCCTCCAGGACATCCTCTGGATCGGCAACCTCGACGCCCGCCGCGACTGGGGCCACGCCCGCGACTACGCCGAAGGCATGTGGCGCATCGTCCAGCACGACACCCCCGACGACTGGGTCCTCGCCACCGGCGAGGCCCACACCGTCCGCGCCTTCATCGAGGCCGCCTTCGCCGAGGTCGGCAAGACCATCGCCTGGCAAGGCCAGGGCACCACCGAAACCGGCATCGACCAGGCCACCAGAAAAACCCTGGTAGCCGTCGACCCCCGCTACTTCCGCCCCCTCGAGGTCCACCACCTCCAGGGCAACCCCAAAAAAGCCAGGGACCACCTCGGCTGGCAGGCCACCACCCGCTTCAAGGACCTCGTCAAGGAAATGGTCCAGGCCGACCTCGCCA
>CAYOCP010000028.1:0-57252 GCA_964402505.1 uncultured Geminicoccaceae bacterium | reverse complement strand
TGTTGTTGGCGTTGCCGCCGATCGACACGCCACCCTGCTGCGCCAGGGCGCCCGTGGCGAGCGTCGTGGCGCCGAGGAGAGCAATGCCGAAAGCCAGTGCGGTGAGCTTCGAGGTCTTCATCGTCGGTCTCCTTCGGATGATGGTGAAACCGCGGTAGACTGTCGCAGGCCTCACCGGTTTTTAGCACCTGCCCGGCAAGGTTACCATTGCGTTGGCCGCATTCCTGCTGGGGTCGATCGTGCCGCCCGCACAGGGTCCGGTCAGTGGCAGAACGCACATTTCCGGGGGCCGTCGCGTTCGGTGAGGCCGAGACTGCCGGCATGGCCCGCCACCCGTAAGGCGGGGTTTTTCCAAGGGTCGCCGGCGATCCCCCATCGCAGAGAAAAGAAAGCGCTGGCCGGGGCGAGAGACTCCACGGGCGCGAGCGGTCACAATCGCGTGAAGGCGCCTCGCGGTACGCGATCCGGCGATGGCGCGGAGGGCGGATTTTCTCCACCCTCGGCGCGCCGCCGTGCTTTCGGCAGTCTCGGCGTGATGACGAGGAACGACCTCCGCGCTCGTTCGAGGAGACGACCCATGTGTCCCCGCCGGCCCTTCCGCTTCCGCCGCCTCTGCCCGGCGCTGATCGCCGCCTGCGTCCTTCTTTCGACAGCACCACTCGGCCGGGCCGAGGTGATCATGGCACCGGGCCAGGGCGGCGAGGGTGCCAGGATGGTGGTCGAGACCGGCCGTGTCACGCAGACGGCGGTCGGCGGCGAGCTTCACGCCACGACCGAGGTCGGCCGGCTGACGCAGCGGGCGGAGGGGCGGGACGCCTCGGCCGTCACCGTGATCGGCAGGATCCAGGACGTCACCACCGGCGGCGACCTCACCAACACCGTGACACTCGGCACCAGCCTGAACATCGCGATCGGCGCCGGTGCTCGCGCCTGCACCGAGCTCGGCACGCTCGGCGGCGGCTTCGTCTGCCGTTGAGGGCCTTTGCGAGGATGGGCGAAACCGCCGCGATCCGCTAGAATGCACCGCAAGTCGGGACGCAGCAACGAATCGAAGCCGCAACGGCCGGTGCCCCGTGCTGGAGGAATCGCCATGCGCGACCGATCGCGCCACGTTGCCCTCGCCACCCTCCTCTTGCTCGCCGCCTGCGGCGACGGCTCGCTCTCCGCTCTCGATCCGTCGACCCTCCTCGGCAGCGACGCGCCGAGCCCGGCCACGGCGAGCGATCCGGGCACCGCCCTCGTCGAGGCGCGCCGCTGCGGCCGGGCCCTGGCGGTGGCGGCTCGCTGCAACTACGTGCGCGACGACCGCGATTTCGCGGCACTCCGCTACACCGTGCTGCAGGGCCTCGATCATCGCTACGGCAAGGTGGTCGACGCGCCGCGCCTGACCGAGGCCGTGGATCTGGCGGTGCTCGACCGCATGTCGACCATCGGCCAGTGCAGCATCGCACCCTCGCAGGTGCCCGTGGTCGAGAGCGGCCTGCGCGAGGTGCTCGACGAATGCGCCGCGCCGTGAGCGCAAGCACCCTTCTCAGGAAAGGCGGGATATAATGCGGATCATGCCAGGAGGCGGGCTCGCCCTGGTGCTCGTGACACTGGCCGGCCCGGCCATGGCGCAGGACGTGAGCCAGCTCGTCGCCTACCGCGCCGGCAATGCCAGCGGCAGTGCCGAGGCGGCCCGTGTGATCGCCCAGATGATCGCCGAACGCAGCCAGTCCCGGGCGGTGCGCGAGCGCGCCGAGGTGCTGCGTCCCGAAGGTGCCTTCGATGTCGGCGCCGACGAGCTTCTGGCCGATATCGGCGCCTATCGCTTCATCGACCGGTTGCCGCGCGCGCAGCCGGTGGCGGCGACTCCCCGCGCGACGCCGGCGGCGACGCCGGACAGGCCGTCATTACCCGCTGCGACCCCGGCGCCCGCTGCGACCCCGGCGCCCGCTGCGACCCCGGCGCCCGCTGCGACCCCGGCACCCGCTGCGACCCCGGCGCCGAGCCCGCCTGCGGTCGCGGCCACAGCGCCGGTCGCGGCCCCGAGCCCGCCGTCGCGCCAACCGGCGACCAGCCGCAACTGGGGCGTCGGCGCCACGCCGACCACCGACCAGGGCGGCAGCAACAACAGCGGCGGCGGCGGTGGCAGCGGCGGCGGCGGTGGCAGCGGCGGCGGCGGTGGCGGAGGCGGTGGCGGAGGAGGCTGGAACTGATGCCCGCGATCCGGCGGAGCGGTCGGCTGGCCGGCCGCCTGGTGCTGGCGGCGGTCCTGCTCGGCAGCGTCTCGACCACCGCACTCGCGGCCGGCCGCCATGCCCTTCTGATCGGCAACTCCGCCTACGCGGCACTGCCGCCGCTCGACAACCCCTCGCTCGACGCGAGGCTTCTCGCCGAGACGCTGAACGGCCTGGGCTTCGAGGTCCACGCGGTGACCGATGCCGACTATGACGGCATGCGCGCCGCCATCGACGCCTTTCGTCGCGAGGCGCGCGATGCCGAGGTGGCGCTCGTCTACTACGCCGGCCACGGCGTGCAGGTCGACGGCGAGAACTACCTCCTGCCGGTCGATGCCGTCGTGGAGGGTCGCGAGGATCTGCGCCGCCGCGGCCTGGTCCTGGCCTTCCTCCTCAACGAGATCGAGACCGTCGCCCCCGAGTTCGGCATTCTCGTCCTCGATGCCTGCCGCAACAATCCCGTGGCCGAGCTCGAGGCGGAGCTGGCGCGGCAGAAGGGCCGCTCGCTGGCGCCGCGCGAGGGCCTCGCCCCCACCACCTCGGTGGCCGGCCTGCTGGTCGCCTATTCGACCGCACCGGGCCAGGTGGCGTTCGACGGGCCCGCCGGCGGCAACAGCCCCTACGCCGAGGCGCTGGCCCACTACCTCCAGGAGCCGGGCCTCGAGATCGGCCTCCTCTTCCGCAAGGTGAGCGAGCGGGTGCGACAGGCCACGGCCGGCGCCCAGGTGCCCTGGACGGAGGCCTCGCTGACCGGCGAGACGCTGGTGCTCAACCCGGCCCCAGCCGAGGCCATGCCCGAGGACGCCATCGCCGCCTTCAACCGCGCCCTCGACCTCGACGATCCCCTGCAGCAGCGCTGGGCTCTCGTGCGCTTCAGCCAGGAGCACGAGGATTCTCCCCTGGCCCGGCTGGCGCTCGCCTATGTCGATCGGCTGGAGCAGGCACGAGTGCGGGAAGGCGTGCAGCTCGCCAGCCTCGAGGGCACGCTCGCCGACCGCCAGCGGGTCGAGCTTCTGGCGGACGGCCCCGCGGCCGAGCTCGCGGCCGAGAGCTTCGCCGACGTGCACCAGGCGGCGGAGCTGCCGGAGGCACCGGCGCCGAAGGACGTGGTCCCACCGGCGGCGCAGAAGGAGGCGTCCCTGCCGCCCGACGCCGCGGTCCTGCTCTGGCCGCTCGTCGCCGCCGCCGACCGGGCCGACTATTACGGCCGCTTCGCCGCCCTCTTCCCAAACGATCCGCTCGGGGCCTCGGCCGAGGCGGGCGAGGAGCTGGCGCGACTCGGCCCCCTGCCGGCCCTGCCGGCCGATGGCGCGCCGGCCCTGCCGGCCGATGGCGCCGTGCGGGCGGCGGCACCCTCGCTGCTGCCGGTCACCGTCGGCACGGGTCCGATCGAGGTGCCGCTGCCGGAGGCGGATGCGGCGATCGTGCTGCGCGAGCCCGCGCGCCACGGCCGGCTCCAGGCGCTCGATGCCGAGGGGCACGAGCTCGCTTTGGGTGCTGCGCCGGTGCGCCCGGCCCGGCTCCTCTACCTGCCGCCCCTCGTGATGCGCCAGGGCCTCGACGAGGCGAGCCTCCTCCTGGTCGAGGCACCGGCCGCTGCATCCGACACCAAGGTAGCCCAGGCGGAGCAGCCGCCAGCCGGCGAGGGGACCGTGACCCGCGGCGCCGGCGAGGCGGTGGCGGCGCCGGTGGGCGAGCCCTGGACCGTGCGCTTCGAGATCGCCGTCGACCCTTGCGACGAGCTCGCCGGCGCCCGCTTCGACCGGCAGGGCGTCGTGCTCGGCCGGTTCCCCAACGAGATCGACCCGGCCGCCGCCGTGCCCGCCTGCGAGCAGGCGGTCGCCCGCTTCCCCGACGAGCCACGCTTCCATTTCGAGCTCGGCCGCGCCCATGAGGCGGCGGGCGACGGCGCGGAGGCGGCCCGCGAGTACGAGTATGCCGGCGCGCATGGCCACAACATCGCCATCTACGCGCTCGGCTATCTCCACCTGATCGGCATGGGCGTGCCGGAGGAACCGGCGAAGGCCATAGCCCTCTTCGAGAACGCCGCCGCCAAGGGCGACCCTTACGCCATGAACAGCCTCGGCCGCGCCTATCGCGACGGCACCGGGGTCGCGGCCGACCGCGAGAAGGCGATCGGCTGGTTCCTCAAGGCGGCGGCCCTGGGCCACAGCTTCGCCTACAACAATCTGGGCTACATGCTCGCCCAATCCGGCGAGGCCGAGCGCGCCCTGCCGCTCTTCCAGGCCTCGGCCGAGAGCGGCGACGTCTACGGCTACAACAACATGGGCTACGCCTACCAGAACGGCTTCGGGGTCGAGCCCGATATCCAAAAGGCGATCGCCTGGTACGAGAAGGCGGCCCAAGGCGGCCAGCCCAACGCACCCATCAATCTCGGCTTCATCTACCGCGACGGCGGCCCCGGCCTCGAGCCGGACCCGCGCCGCGCCGCCTTCTGGTTCGCCGAGGCGGCCAAGGGCGGCAATGCCTGGGGCTCCGTCCACCTGGCGGCACTCTACCGCGACGGCCTTCTCGGCGACGGCCCCGATCCGGTGCTCGCCGCCAAGATCCTGGCAAGGGGAGCGCGGCTCGACACGGTCCAGGGCCGGATCGCGGCGCAGCAGAACTACGGCGGGGCAGGGGCCGAGGCCCGCGCCCGCTTCGCCGAGCTGCCGGCTGGCGCGGTGGTCCGGGCGGTGCAGGAGGAGCTCGCCCGCGCCGGCTACGATCCGGGGCCGATCGACGGGCTGCCGGGCCGACGCACCGAGGACGCCATCGCCGCCTTCGTCGCCGCCCGGCAGCCGCCGCTGCCGGCCGACATCGCACCCATCGAGCTTCTGGCGGAATTGGTGACGGCGGGTTGAGCGACGCTGCTGAAAGCAGGATCGCGGGGGAAATGATCTCCCCCGCGGCCCCCTCGGTTTTTTTCAGGGTCGAGCTTCGCGGCGATGAGTGAAGCGCCCATCGTCTTCACCTGGAACGGGGCGCGACGGGGTGCGGTGACCATGTTGCCGCTCTTGCCCGGCGTCGTCGCCTTCGGCCTGCTCTACGGCTTCCTCGCGATCCAGGAGGGGCTCTCGGTGCTCGAGGTCGGCCTCTTCTCGGCCTTCGTCTTCGCCGGCGCGTCGCAGTTCCTCGCCCTCGAGCTCTGGCAGGAGCCGCTGCCGGTGGCGACACTCCTCGTCGGCGTCATCGTGCTCAACCTCCGGCACGTGCTGATGGGGGCGGCGATCATGCCGTGGCTCCGGCCGCTCGGCGGCTGGCGGGCGCATGGCAGCCTCTACTTCATGACCGACGAGAGCTGGGGCATGGCCATGGCCGAGCAGCAGCGGGGCGGAAAGGACGCCGCCTTCATGGTCGGCGCCGGCGCCACGCTCTGGATCTTCTGGGTCACGAGCTCGCTCGCCGGCACCATGGCGGGCGACGTCAGGTCGATGGTCGAGCGCTTCGGGCTCGCCTTCCTCACCACCGCCTTCTTCGTCGTCCTGCTCGCCGGCTTCTGGCGCGACCGCGCCGATCTCCTGCCCTGGGGTGCCTCGGCCGGCATCGCCATCCTCGCCAAGCTTCTCCTGCCCGGCACCTGGTACATCGTCCTCGGTGCCCTTGCCGGCAGCCTCGTGGCGGCCCTGGCCCGCACCCGCCGCCATGCTTGAGATCGGCGTCATCCTCCTCCTGGCGCTCGCCACCTACGCGACCCGCATCGGCGGCTACAAGCTCGCCCAGCGTCTCCAGCCGAGCCCCTTCGTCGAGGCCTTCATGACCGCCATGCCGGGCGCCATCTTCGCCGCCCTCGTGGCGCCCATGGTCGTCGCCGCCGGCCCGGCCGGCTGGATCGCCTCCACGATCGGCTTCCTCGCCATGCGCCGGACCGCCAACTTCCTGATCGCCCTCGCCGCCGCCATGGCCGCCTATCTCGCCCTGGTCCTGACCCTCGGCGATTGAATTGCGGCCACGAGACCCGAGCCGGCAAAGCTCAAAAGGGTCTCGTGGATCCGAAGCTCTGAAGGCACGCCAACGCTCGTCACCGATCAGGGCGAGCTCGAGGTGCGCGTGCATGGCGCCGAATCCCGGCGCATGTTGCCAGGGCAGGCATTTGTGGGACCCCAGAACCGCAACATGCAGGCGTTCAACGTCGCCGATGGGTCCAGCAATGTCCTCGTCGTGACCATGGGAGCCGAAGGTCAGCCGGTTACGCTCGAGGCTCAGTTGGGCCGGCTTTCCAGCGCGCACGAGGAGGAAAGGTCCGGGACCATGCGGGTTCTTCGGCTCTAGGTACGGGGCCCGTAGCTCGCGTTGAGCCTCTGGGACTGTTCCCTCGCCACTTTCAGCTTCCTTTGACCGGCACGTTCAATCGTCTCGCGGCGTCGCGCAGGGCGCGGTCGAGGGTGGCGATGGGAAGGCGGCGGCGTTGCGCGAGCTCGACATAGGTGGCGTCGTAGAGGGTCAGGTCGTAGGTGTCAGCCAGCGAGAGCGCGGCTGACCAGCAATGGGCGTCGGATTCGCTGTCGATCTCGATGGGCAACGCCGCAAGCTCACGCAGGGTCGCATCGCGAAACGTCCGGTCGATGCGCCGGCGGCGGACGGCCATCTGCAAGCCGTTGCCCACCTCGAGTCGCCAGAGCGGCGGCACGACGGCGATGCTCGCCACGATCTCATCGAGCACCGCGTCGGCCGCCGGTGTGGCCTCGCCGTCGAAGAACCAGGCGAGCGTCAACGAAGCGTCGAGCACGACGCTCAAAGGCGGCCTTCCTCTATCAGCGCCTTGATCGCGACGTTGCCGAGGGAAACGGTCTTGCGCATGGCGCGAATGCGCGCGGCGGCTTCCCGCGCTGCTGCCCGGTCGATGGGCTCGACAGGTGCCACCAGCCGGGCGACGGGCTTGCCATGCCGGGTGATGGTCACCTCCTCGCCCTTTTCCACCAGGTCGAGAAGTGTCCCGAGCTTGTTCTTCGCCTGAAAGGCTCCGATCTCGTGCATGTCGAACTCCAACCAGCTTGAGCTAGCTTAAACGCCCTGACGCCGTAGGCAAGGCCAAAACGCCAAAATGGGGACACGAACCGAATTTAACCATTCGGGCTTTTGCGAGGGTGGCCTCGCGGGCGTGCAGGCCGGATGTCACTCCCGCCCAGGCGCGATCTGTCGGGCGCCGCGCCTGCGGGCCCGCATGCGGGCGTCCGCCTCGGACGTGCCGTCGTGCCAGGTGCCGAACCAGCGGTCGAGCGGCACGAGGCCGCTGCCGTAGTTCACCTCGAAGAGCTTGTGGTGGAGGTAGTGGTCGTAGGATTCGGTGTCGATCGCCCCGTCCTCGCCGGTCTCGATCTTGTCGAAGCCGAGATGGCCGCCAATGGCGCCGAAGCCGGCATAGCAGAGCTGATAGACGGCGAGCAGAGGGTGCGAGAGGATCGCCAGATGCACCAGCGACCCCGAGAAGTAGAGGAGATGCTCGACCGGATGCATCGACAGGCTCGACCAGGGCGAGGGATTGACCGCCTGGTGGTGCACGGAATGAACGTGACGGTAGAGCCAGGGCACGTGGATGAGGCGGTGGACGAAGTAGAAATGCGTCTCGTGGAAGACCTTGACCAGCACCAGAAGGGCGAGCAGCCACGGCCAGTGCTCGGCGAAGCCCGCCATCGGCGCCCAGCCATTGGCGAAGACCCAGAGGATCAGGATCTCATAGGCGCTCCAGATCGGCACGCCGCTGCCGAAGCTGCGTGCCATGTTGTCCAGATCCTGCCGGCCGAAGAGCAGCGTCTTGCGCCGCGTGTCGGAGGGAAAGCGCGCATTGTACTTGAACCGCGTGGCCTGCGCGCGGCGGATGTAGAGATGCAGCTCGAAGGCACCGTAGAAGAGCAGCACGGCCGCCGTGTTGCGCAGCAGGATCCAGAGCGCCCAGTCCCAGGAGAGCGTGCGCATCGTCTCCGCGCCGGGGGTCAGGAAGAACCAGAAAAGCGCCGCCAGCGCGAAGTACAGCGCGTTCCAGGGCAGGAAGTAGGACGGCAGCCATTTCAGCAGCTCGAGCGGCCGGGGCGGAAAGGCGAAGAGCGGTGCCGTGGCGAGCGGCGCCCTCGGCCGCCAGTCGCCCTTGCGATCGCGCACGCCGTAAAGCGTGTCGTCCATCACCCGATCCCTCCCCTTCGCAGGCAACGACGCCGCCGCCCTTGGCAACGAAGACGAGAGCATTCGACCTTATCGCTCCAAAAGGTCAAGAGCGGCTCGTGTCCCGAATTTCACTCGCGCGGTCATCTGCTCTTCGGAATGATGCTGATGCTGCCGCTGATCTCGAGGACCGCGAACTTGATCTGGTCGAGCCGCTCCAGCCCGTGCTGCCGGCGGGCCGCCTCGAGCACGTCCTCCAGACTCACCCGCGACCGCGACAGGGCTCGCTCGTCGATATGGCCGAGGCTGATGAGCACGGTGGCCTGACCGTCCATCCATCGCGCCGCGCGTGGCGACCATTGCTTGACGTAGGAGAAAAAGGCGTCCGTCGTGAACAGCGTGATGATCAGCAGAATCGAATTGGTGATCGAGAAGTCCTCGCCGAGCAGCGCCTGCTGCGTCGTCTCGGCGACGATCAGCAGCAGCACGAAGTCGAACGGCGCCATCTCCCCGAGCGTCCGCCGGCCGGTCAGGCGGATGACCACGAAGAGCACCAGATAGATCGCGATGCCGCGAAAGACGGTCTCCATGGCGGGCTACCTCAAGGCAGAACCAGTTGCGTCAGCAGCGTCGGCTCGGCGCCGTCGATCCCGATGTGATATCGGGCGAGGCCGGGTCTGTCCGGTCGCACCTCCAATACCACCTTCGACCTCGGCGCGCCGTCGGCCGCAAAGGTCAGAACCAGGCCACGAGGCACGAGAAGGGCGGCTTCGGGCCGGGGCTGGATGGTCTCGATCGAGAACCAGGTCGAAAAGGGCGCCGCCAGGACCACCTCGTGCCTCGGCCGGTCCGCGGTCAGGACGATCTCGAGGCGATCGGCAGTCTGCCAGCGGAGCACACGCGGGTGCACGATGCGCCCCGAGCCCGCTTCCACCGTGACATCCGCCAAGGGGCCACCGGAGCCGGCGAAGCCGAGCAGCGCCACGACGACGGTGATCGCGAAGACGAGAAGCGCCATGCGCTCGACCGTCCAGAGCCGCTCCTGGGAGGCTCGATCCTCCTCGAGCTGAAGTCCGTCCCCCCGGATCGGGGGTGCCGCAATCTCCGCATCCGCCATCTCATCCCTCCCTCAGGATCGCAAGCAGACCCGTCAGAGCGGAGCAGAGGCCATCGAAGCGGTAAAGAAGAACCTGAAAAGCGGAACAGGGGTTCTCCCCGTCCCCGAAGGCCGAAATTGCCTTTCCCGCAACACCGGCCCCGGTTTGTCGCGCCCGATGCGACACGAATCCCTGCGATGTCGCACGAGATGCGTCCTCTGCCGGTGATCGAACCCGGAGCAGGCGCGCAGCGCGAGGTGGTACAGGATATAAGTCTTAAATGGTAGTCTTGCGCAGGATCCCTCGCCTGATTCGATGCCCGCTTCCGCTCGGCCTCGGCGGGCTGCCGTGGCATGCCGCAGCCCCGATCCCGAAAGTCGGGAAGGGGTCCGGGGGAACCCGGTTCCCCCGGTTCCTGGCTTGCTACCGAATCCCCGCCTCGATCAGCGGAATGAGCGCGCCGATGGTGTCCGGTGTCACCACGCCGGCGCCGGTGTTGATGGTGAGGCCGGCGAAGCCGTAGGCCTTGGAGAGGACGCATTGCGTCACGGGCAGGAAGCCCTGGAGGTAGAGCTGCTGGTCGAGGGTGGCCGAGATGTAGCCCTGCTCGAGGCCGTCGATGGTCGAGGGGGCGAGATCGATGCCGCCGACGACGATGTCGCCCGGCTCCTTGCCGGCCTGCTCGAGGACGCGGGCGATCTGGCCGGTGATGCCGCCGTGCTGGGTGCCGAAGGCCTTGAGGTCCGGATGGCTCTCGAGATAGGCCACGAGGATGGGCACGGCGAGCGAGGTGTCGTTGTTCACCTCGGGGCTGATCTCGAGGTAGTCGACGACGAGGCCGCCCTCCTCGAGTCCGTCCTTCAGGCCGCGGGTGGATTCGCCGCGCTCGGCCTGGCCGAGGAGGCCGTAGACCAGGGCCTTGTCGCCCGGCTCGAGCTTGCCCGTCGCCAGCATGTTCTGGGCGGTGACGTGGCCGCCCTCGTAGAGGATGACGCCGGCATAGCCCATGCCCTTGGCACCGTACTCCTTCTGCAGGGCCGAGAGCGGCGTGTTGTTGACGGTGACGAGGATGCCCGCCGCCTCGGCCTCGTCGACGAGGTCCTGGAAGGCGTCGACGCCCGGGTGGCCCATGATGACGATGCAGTCGGGCGAGGCGGCGATGGCTTCCCGGAACTGCTGGATCATGACGTCGGGCAGCCAGCCCGAATACTGCTCGACCAGATCGGCGCCGAGATGGCGGGCGGCGTCCTTCGCGCCATTGGCGCGGGGCAGGGTGGCGGGACCGCCGGGCGGGCCGCCCATCTGGGCGTAGACGGTCATGCCCGAGCCCAGGAGATCCTGGGCGGCGACCGGCAGGGCGGTGACCAGGGCCAAGGCGCTGCCGAGGAGAGCGTGCTTGAGCATCGAGAAGCCTCCCTTGCTTCGACCGAGGGGTTCAACCGGCTCCGCTGGAGCGCTCGGTCCGCTCCAGCGAGAGGTGGAAGACGACGGCGGCGATGAAGATCAGGCCGATCACGACGTCGTTCCAGAAGCCCTGCACGCCGGCGGCGACGATGCCGGCCTGCACGACGAGCACGATGTAGGTGCCGAGCACGGTGCCGGTGATGCTGCCGGAGCCGCCGTAGATCGAGGTGCCGCCGATGAAGACGGCGGCCATGGCGAGGAGCAGGAAACCCTGGCCCTGATTGGTGTAGAAGGTGATGTTCTCGGCCGTGAGGAAGACGCCGGCGAGGCCGGCGAGCGCCCCCATCAGGGTGAAGAGCCGGATCCGGGTGGCGACGACGTCGATGCCCATGACCCGCGCCACCTCCGCATTGTCGCCGAGGAAGAGCAGCGCCTCGCCGAAGCGGTGGCGGTTGAGGACGAGCCAGAGGCCGATGGCGACGAGCGCCACCCAGAGCGCCTGGAGCGGCAGCCAGTCGAGGAGGCGGCCCGTGGTGACCTGCCAGAGCGCCGTGTCGCGCACGCCCCGGAGATTGTAGCTCAGCCCGCCGGCGAGGACGACAGCCACACCGCGCCAGAGGAAGAGCGTGGCGAGCGTGGCGATGATCGAGGGGATGTTGAGCCGGGCCACGAGCACGCCGTTGATCCAGCCGGCACCCGCACCGGCGAGGACGGCGAGCACCGCCCCCACCCAGACGAGCCAGGCACGGGTCGCCTCGATCGCCTCCGGGTCCGGGCTCGAGGCGAGGAAGCCGAGAAAGGGGATGTTCTCGAAGCGGTAGGCGGCGGCGAAGACGAAGCCGGAAAGGGCCACGATGGAGGAGAAGGAGAGGTCGATCTGCCCGGACGCGATGACCAAAGTGAGGCCGAGCGCGCAGAGCAGGAGCGGCGCCATGGTGACGAGCAGGGTCGCGTAGATGCGATCCGAGAGGAAGGTCTGGGGTGCCAGGGTCATGAAGACGCCGGTGACGACCAGGGCGACGATCAGGATCGCGAGCCCCTCGATCCGGCCGAGCCGGCCACCCATCAGGCGGCCCCCCGCTCGCCCTGGCGCTGCAGCTCGAGGAAATGCTCGGTGAGCTCGGCCACGGTCATCTCGCCACGCCGCACCAGGCCCACGATGCGGCCGCGGTCGATGATCAGCATGCGGTCGGCCATGGCGTGAACATGGGCGAGGTTGTGCTCGACATAGAGGCAGGCGCGGCCCGAAGCCTTGATGCGCTCGATGAAGGAGAGGACCTTGCCGACCTCCTTGACGGCGAGGGCCACGGTCGGCTCGTCCAGGATGATGAGGTCGGCGTCGAAATGCATGGCGCGGCCGATGCAGATGCCCTGCCGCTCGCCGCCCGAGAGGTTGCCGGCGGCGGCGTCGACATCGATGCCGCCGCCGCGGAAGCCGATGGCGTTCCTCAGGACCTCGTTGGCGAGCTCCTTCTGCCGCCGGACGTCGATGAAGCCGAAGCGGCCGGCGAGGTTGCGGCCGACGAAGAAGTTGCGCCAGAGCGGCTGCTTGTCGCCGAGGCTCTTCTGCTGGTGGACGGTCTCGATGCCGTGCCGGTGCGCGCTCTTGACGCTGTAATGGCCGAAATCGACCGGCTCGCCCTTGATCTTCATGCGGCCCAGGGTCGGACGCTCGACCCCCGTCAGGATCTTGATCAGCGTCGACTTGCCGGCGCCGTTGTCGCCGATCAGGCCGAGAATCTCGTTTCGGCCGATCTCGAGATCGATGCCGCCCAGGGCCTCGACCTTGCCGTAGCGCTTGGTGATGCCCGAAAGCTCGACTGCCGGCGTTCCGGTCAATTCCGCCTCCCCTTCCGCTCGCGGGCGCGAGCTTGGCGGCTCGGCCGGAGGCGGTCAAGCCGGTCCGGAGGTGCCGGCGACGGCCTCGATCTTGTCGATCCAGGCCTCCAGCCGGGCCCGGTTGACGCCCATGTCGCCGAAGCCGATCTCCGAGCGGGAGTAGGCGGCGAAGGTGCTGCTCTCGGTCCCCGGCAGGCCGTCGTCGAAGGGCAGGACGTGGACGACGACGGTGTCGACGAAGCCGAAGATGCGGCTTCTCTGCTCGGCGTGCAGGGTGAGCGCCTTCTCGTCGATGCCGAGGAGGCGGGTGCGGTCGCTCATCGTCACCACCTCCTCCCAGAGATGGAGCTGCTCGAGCGCCGCCACCTCCACTACCGGGGCGATTCGGTCGGCCGGCGCGGCACAGCGTCCGGCCGGGCAGACGAGGAAGTCGTTGGGCCGGCCGGTGCGCTCCAACGTCAGGGGATCGAGGGCGAGGCGCTCCGCGTCCGGTGCCGCGCCCAGGCCGCACGCGACGAGGAAGACCAGGGGCAGAAGCAACGAGAAGGGAGCGGCTGCCGCACGCCGGGTTTCGGACGCGCCGCACGCCGGGGCCCGCCCCGCGGGCCGGGTGACGGAATCGGCCTCGTGGCGGTCGGCCCTGCTCATGGTCGCAAACTACGCCTCGCCGGCGATGGCGGCAAGGCGGTGCGGGGCGGCGGGCTCGGACCAGGCGCCCGAGGTTCGGCCCGCGCACCGCCGATGGCGATCGTCAGACGTCCAGATTGACCACCCGGAGCGCGTTCTCCTGGATGAAGTCGCGCCGCGGCTCGACGATGTCGCCCATCAGCGTGGTGAAGATGTCGTCGGCCTCGTCGGCGTGGTCGATCCTGACCTGGATCAGGGAGCGGATGGCGGGATCGAGGGTGGTCTCCCAGAGCTGCTCGGGGTTCATCTCGCCCAGGCCCTTGTAGCGCTGGATGGCGAGGCCCCTGCGGCCGAAGGCGAGGACCGCCTCGACGAGGTCGAGGGGACCGTTGATGGTGCGGCTCTCGTCCTTCCGCTCGAGGCTGCAGGCGGCAGCGAAGACGGATTCGAGGCGGCCGAGCGCCTCGGCGAGGCGGCGTGCCTCGGGGCTGCGGGCGATCGCCGGATCGAGCCGGTGACGCTCGCGCCGCTCGCCCTTCATGTGGTGGAAGACGAGCTCGCCCTCGTCGCCGACATGCGCCTGCCAGGCGCCGCGGCCGGAGGCCGAAAGGCGGCCCGCGACCCTTTGTGCCAGGACCAGCATGCCGGTCGGATCGCCGAGCGCACCCTCGGCGAGGCCGCCTTCGAGGGCCAGCGCCTCGATCAGCTCGACCGGGTGGCGGCGCTTGAAATTGGCGAGGATGGAGGTCGCCGCCTGGGCGGCCTCGACCGCGGCCTCGAGCAGCTCGCCTTCCAGGACCCTGCCATCGGCCTGGACCAGCCGGGCGCCCTCGAGGCCGGCATCGACGAGATAGGCATCGAGCGCCTCGTCGTCCTTGAGGTAGCGCTCGGTCCGGCCTCGCTTCACCTTGTAGAGCGGCGGCTGGGCGATGAAGAGATGGCCGGCGGCGATCAGCTCCGGCAGGTGGCGGTAGAAGAAGGTGAGCAGCAGGGTGCGGATGTGCGAGCCGTCGACATCGGCGTCCGTCATGATGATGATCTTGTGGTAGCGCAGCTTCGTGATGTCGAAATCATCGCGAATGCCGGTCCCGAGGGCCGTGATCAGCGTGCCGATCTCCTGGCTGCCCAGAACCTTGTCGAGGCGGGCGCGCTCGACGTTGAGGATCTTGCCGCGCAAGGGAAGGATGGCCTGGAAGCTGCGGTCGCGGCCCTGCTTGGCGGAGCCGCCGGCGGAATCGCCCTCGACCAGGAAGAGCTCGGCCCGCGCCGGATCGCGCTCCTGGCAGTCGGCGAGCTTGCCCGGCAGGTTGGCGATGTCGAGCGCACCCTTGCGACGGGTCAGCTCGCGGGCCTTTCTCGCCGCCTCGCGGGCGGTGGCGGCCTCGACGATCTTCGCCATGATGACCCTGGCCTCGGCCGGGTGCTCCTCGAGCCAGCGGGCGAGGCCGTCGGCGATCAGCCCCTGGACCACCGGGGTCACCTCGGAGCTGACCAGCTTGTCCTTGGTC
The DNA here is from genome assembly GCA_964402505.1 of uncultured Geminicoccaceae bacterium. Classification (GTDB taxonomy): domain Bacteria; phylum Pseudomonadota; class Alphaproteobacteria; order Geminicoccales; family Geminicoccaceae; genus SLRI01. The sequence goes on along the minus strand of CAYOCP010000028.1, from coordinate 42,459 downwards.
TGCGACGAGAACTTGGGGTCGGGCATCTTCACGGCGAGCACCGAGGTCAGTCCCTCGCGCATGTCCTCGCCGGTGAGCTGGACCTTGTCACGCTTCAGGATTCCCGTGTCCTCGGCGTATTTGTTGAGGGTTCGGGTGAGGGCCGTGCGGAAGCCGGCCAGATGCGTGCCGCCGTCGCGCTGCGGGATGTTGTTGGTGAAGCAGAGGCAGGTCTCGTGATAGCCGTCGTTCCACTGGAGCGCGCATTGCACGCTGAGGAGCCCCTTCTCGCCACTGATCACGATGGCCGGGCTGTGGATCGGCTGGCGGGTGCGGTCGAGATAGCCGACGAAGGCGGCGATCCCGCCCTCGTAGAAGAGCTCCTCCTCGATCGGCTCGTCGCCGCGCCGGTCGCGCAGGACGATGCGCACGCCGGAATTGAGAAAGGCGAGCTCGCGCAGCCGGTGCTCGAGCGTGGCGAAGGAGAACTCGGTCATGGTGAAGACCTTGACCGAGGGCATGAAGGTGATCTCTGTGCCGCGCCGGCCGTTCTGCGGGCCCCGGGCGACCAGCGGGGCCACCGGCTCGCCGCCGTTCTCGAAGCGGATGTGATGCTCCGCACCGTCGCGCCAGATGACGAGCTCGAGCCAGTCGGAGAGCGCGTTGACGACCGAGACGCCGACGCCGTGCAGGCCGCCCGAGACCTTGTAGCTGTTCTGGTTGAACTTGCCGCCGGCATGCAGCACCGTCATGATGACCTCGGCGGCCGACACGCCCTCGCTCTCGTGGATGTCGACGGGGATGCCGCGGCCGTTGTCGGTGACCGTCACCGAGCCGTCCGGGTTGAGCGTCACCTCGACCCGGTCGGCGTAGCCGGCGAGAACCTCGTCGATGCTGTTGTCCACCACCTCGAACACCATGTGGTGCAGGCCGGAGCCGTCGTCGGTGTCGCCGATATACATGCCGGGCCTGAGGCGCACGGCCTCGAGGCCCTCGAGCACGCGGATCGAGGTGGAATCGTAGATGGGCTCGCCGCCGGCAGGGAGGCCGGCCGGCCCGGTCTCGGGCCCGCCCGGCCGCACGGGAATGTCACTCATCGCTGCGAATCGATCCTCGGTCGACATGGAAGAAGGAGGCGTGGCCCTCGAGGCCGCGGAAGAGATGGCGCTCGGTGCCGGTCAGGAGCACCTGCGCGCCCAGTGTCAGCAATCGCTCGGCGAGGCCGGCGCGCCGCGTCGCGTCGAGATGGGCGGCGGTCTCGTCGAGCAGCAGGATCGGCGGGTCGCCCTCGATCAGCTCGCGCAGGCGAACCTCGGCGAGGACGATGGCGAGCAGCATCGCCTTCTGCCGGCCGGTCGAGACCCGCGACGCCGCCTCGCCCGTGGCGAGGTCGATGGCGACGAGGTCGCTGCGATGCGGACCCGAGGCGGCCCCGCCGGTCTCGGCATCCTGGGACCGCGCGGCGGCGAGGCCGTCCGCCAGGCGCTGCTCGGCATCGAGGGCGGAATGCCGGTCGAGCCACGTCTCGACGCTGCCTGCGAGCTCGAGCCGGAGCCGCGGCAAGGCGGGGTCCGGCGCGGCCAGGAGGGCGCCCAGCCCCTCCACCAGTTGGCGCCGGCCGGCGGCGATGGCGATCCCCGATTCGGCCATGCGTCCCTCGAGGATGTCGAGCCAGGTCGCATCGTGCCTGCCCTGGCGCAGCACCAGCGAGCGCTCGCGCATCGCCCGCTCGAAGCGGGCCAGATGGCGGGCATGGTCCGGGTAGACGCCGAGCACCAGCCGGTCGAGGAAACGACGCCGGTCGCTCGCCGAATCGACGAAGAGGCGGTCCATGGCCGGGGTGAGCCAGGTGATGGCGGACAGCTCGGCCAGCGCGGCGAGGCCGCGCACCGGGCTGCCGGCGATCTCGAGCCACCGCCGGTCGCCCTCGCGCTCGCGGCCGGTGGCGAGGTCGAGCGGGCCGTCCCGGGTGCCGAGCTCGGCGTCGATTCGGAAGGGGGTCCCGGCATCGTCGCGGTCGAGCGCCTCGAGCCGGGCGCGCCTCAGCCCGCGGCCCGGCGCGAGGAGCGAGACCGCCTCGAGGAGATTGGTCTTGCCGGCACCGTTCGGGCCGAAGAGCACGCTCGGCCCGAAATCGAAAGCGATCTCGAGCTCGGCATAGTTGCGGAAATCGCGCAGCCGCAACCGGCCCAGCATCGGATGCCGAAGCCGGGGCGCGGCGACGGGGTCGGCGCGCGTCGCCTCGTGCACGGGGATCATGCGGGCTTCGTCCGAAGCTCGCGCTCGCTGGCCCCAGCCATCGCTCGGCTCCGTCCTTCAGACACGCATCGGCATCAGGACGTAGAGCACGCTGCCGTCGGCCGGATCGCGCACCAGCGTCGGTGCGGCGGGATTGGCCATCTCGAGCCGCACCTGATCGCCCGAGATCTCGGCCAGCATGTCCAGGATATAGCGGCTGTTGAAGCCGATCTCGAGAGGCTCGCCCGTGTAGTCGGCATCGAGCTCGTCGAGCGCCCGGCCGGCCTCGGTGCTGACGGCCGAGGCGATGATCCGCCCCTCCTCGAAGCGCAGCTTGATCGCCCGCGCCCGCTCGGTCGAGATGGTCGAGACGCGATCGACGGTCTCGGCGAAGAGCCCCGCCTCGACCGATGCCACCTTCTCGTTGTCGACCGGGATGACCCGCTCGTAATCCGGAAACGTGCCGTCGATCAGCCGCGACACCAGCACCGCCTGCTCGAGCACGAACTGAATGCGACTGGGGGAGACCCTCACCCGGATCTCGCCCTCGATCCCCTCGATCAGCTTTCTGAGCTCGGTCACCGTCTTGCGCGGGACGATGATGGGGGGGATGCCGTCGGCACCCTCGGGCAGGGCGATCTCGATCCGGGCGAGCCGGTGGCCGTCGGTGGCGACGCCGCGCAGCATCGCCGTGGCGCCGGCCCCGGAGGCGTGGACGTGAATGCCGTTCAGGTAGTAGCGGGTCTCCTCGGTCGAGATGGCGAAGCGGGTCTTGTCGATCAGCTTGCGCAGGTCGGCCGCCGGCATGGAGAAGGCGACGTCGTAGGCCTCCGGGTCGTCGTCCATCGCCGGAAACTCGTCCGCCTTGAGGCAGGGCAGGGTGAAGACGGCGCGGCCCGCGCGCAGCGACAATTCGGTCGTCCCCGGCTCCTGCTCGAGCACCACCTCGCTGCCCTCGGGCAGCTTCCTCACGATGTCGAAGAGCGTGTGCGCCGAGACGGTGGTGGCGCCCTCGACCAGGACCCGCGCCGCCTCGCTCGCCGCCATCGACAGATCCATGTCCGTCGCCGTCAGATCCAGCCCGGCCCCGCCGGCCGCCAGCTTGACGTTGGACAGGATCGGGATCGTGGTTCGCCGCTCGACCACGTTCTGGACATGCGACAGCGATCGCAGAAGGGCGGCGCGCTCAATCGCTAGCTTCATTGGAGCTGAAATTCTCTCGATTCTGGCGAAGAGACGCGGGCATCTCGGCACCCGTCCCATGGGCCGGGAAGGCTAGCAGAAATCCGCGGGCGCGTTGATCTTTTTCGTAACCGTCCGGCTCAGCCGGCGAGCTTGCGCTTGAGCGCCGCCACATCCTCGGCGAGCGAGCGGTCCTCCTCCGAGAGCTTCTCGATCTGCTTGACCGCGTGCATCACCGTGGTGTGGTCGCGATTGCCGAACTTCTTGCCGATCTCGGGCAGCGAGCGGGGGGTGAGCTGCTTGGCCAGATACATGGCGACCTGGCGCGGGCGGGCGACGGCGCGGGCTCGACGGGTCGAGCTCATGTCGCTCATCTTGAGCTGGTAGTGCTCGACCACGGCGCGCTGGATCTCCTCGATCGTCACCCGCCGCTCGTTGGAGCGCAAGAGGTCGCGGAGCACGTCCTGCGCCATCTCGATCGAGACCGGCCGGCGGATCAGCGTCGCCTGGTGGACGATGCGGTTGAGGGCCCCCTCGAGCTCGCGGACGTTCGAGGTGATGCGATGCGCCAGGAACTCGGTGACCTCGGGCTCGACCACCACGCCGAGCTGCTCGGCCTTGGCCTGGAGGATGCCGAGACGGAGCTCGTAGGTGGTGGGATGGATGTCGGCGACCAGCCCCCAGCCGAGGCGCGAGCGGATGCGCTCCTCGAGCCCGGCGAGATCGGAGGGGCTGCGATCGGCGGAGATCACGATCGAGCTGCCACGCTCGGCGAGAGCGTTGAAGGTGTGGAAGAACTCCTCCTGCGTGCTGTCCTTGCCGCTGATGAACTGCACGTCGTCGACCATCAGGAGGTCGACCGAGCGGAACATCTCCTTGAAGCCCATGGTGTCGCGCTGCCTGATGGCACGGACGAACTGATACATGAACTTTTCAGCCGAAAGGTAGACCACGCGGCGGTTCGGGTCGTTCTCCTTCGCCCGCCAACCGATGGCGTGCATGAGGTGGGTCTTGCCGAGCCCGACGCCGCCATAGAGGAAGAGCGGGTTGAAGGGCGGCGTGGCGCTCAGCGCCATGCGCTCGGCGGCGGCGACGGCGAACTCGTTGGGCTTGCCGACGATGAAGGTGTCGAAGGTGAAGCGCGGGTCGAGGCCGGCGCTGAACTCGGCGAGCTCGGCCGGACCCGCGGCGCGGCCGGCAGGGTCGGCATCAAGGGTCTCGCCCGGTTGCCCCTCGGTCGATCCATGGGCGGACGCCCGCTGCTCGCGTGCCGCCGGCTCGACCGTCTCCCGTCCGTTGTCGGCGACGATGCGCGGCTTCGCCGCAGCCGGGCGCAAGGAATCGTCGGCTCGCGCGGGACGGACGTCGAGCGCCACGCTGCGCACCACCGGGTTGATGCTGGTCCAAAGGGCGCGAATGCGGTCGGCGTAGTTGTTGACCACCCATTCGCGCATGAACTGCGTCGGCACGGCGATGCGCACCCGCTCGCCATCCAGGGCGATCGCCTCGAGCGGCCGCAGCCAGGTCGAGTACGCGGTGTCGCCGAACTCCGCCCGGAGCAGGCTCCGCACCCGCGACCACTGCTGCATCAGCTCAGAGTCGTGCGGACCGGCCATCTCAGACTCGACCACCGCTTCGGACTTCCTCCCTCGAGCCATGTGCCTCTTTCCGTTCTAACGCGGAGCGAATCGGCGGGTGTGCCGTCCGTCTTGGTGACCTGCCCTAACGCACCTCGTCCCGAAACGTTCCATGGCGGATTGGGCGAGTTCTGGCCAGCCGCAAGATGGTTGCCGCCGCCTGCTGGCCCGATCGTTTCTCGCCTTTCGGTTTAGAATCAATGAAGCGCACCCGAATACTCTGATTGCTTGTGCGCTTTACTCGGACGTTGATGTAGATCAACGTCGGGCCTGTGGCCGCAGCGCATCACGGGACAGTAAACACACATGAAGGCGCTGGCAAGAGGATCGAAAAGAGAACGCCCTATTTCTCGTTATAGTTGATGCGTGCCACGCGCTGGTCAACACCGAGGGTGCGCCGGCCCATGCGCCATGGGCCGAGCCGCCGTTCGGCTCGTCCTGAAGGTCGAAATCGAAGGTTGGAGTGCGGCGCGCCCTTGCCGGGCTCGCCGGCTCAGCCCGGCTCGCCGGCCGTCAAGAGACGGACGCGCCGCGACATCCTGGAGATCTTGCGCGCCACGGTGTTGCGATGGAGCACACCCTTGTTCACGCCCCGCTGCAGCTCCGGTGCCGCGGCGGCGAAGGCGGCGGTGGCACCGGGCCCGTCACCACGGGCCAGCGCATCCTCCACCTTGCGAACGAAGGTGCGAATCCGGCTCATCCGGCTCTTGTTGAGCGCCGTCCGTTTGGCGGTCTGGCGGATGCGCTTCCTGGCTGTACGACTATGCGCCACGATAACCCTCATCTGTCAAAAGGCTCGTCCTCATACCCCTTCGGGCGCGACCCCGTCAATCGGCGGCACCCGCCAGGGGCGCTCGCCGGACCGGCTCAGCCCTGGGTGAAGTTCGGGCTGCGCTTCTCGGCGAAGGCCAGCATGCCCTCGCGCCGGTCGGCGGTGGCGAAAGTGGCATAGAAGCTCCGCTTCTCGAAGCGAAGGCCCTCGGCGAGGGACGTCTCGTAGGCGACGTCGACCGCCTCCTTGGCCATGGCGACGATGGGCTGCGACTTGGTGGCAATGGCCTGGGCCAGCTCGATCGCCTCGTCGAGCAGGTCGCCGAGCGGCACCACCCGGGCGACCAGATTGGCCCGCTCGGCCTCCGCGGCGTCCATGTTGCGGCCGGTCAGCACCATCTCCATGGCCTTGGACTTGCCGATGGCGCGGGTCAGCCGCTGCGTGCCGCCGGCGCCGGGAATGGTGCCGAGATTGATCTCGGGCTGGCCGAACTTGGCGTTCTCGGCGGCGATGATGATGTCGCACATCATGGCGAGCTCGCAGCCGCCACCGAGCGCGTAGCCGGCAACCGCCGCGATCACGGGCTTTCGGTGCGCGGCGATCCGATGCCAGGCGCCGATGAAATCGTCCCTGCAGGCCGCGACGAAATCGAGCTCGGCCATCTCCCTGACGTCGGCGCCGGCGGCGAACGCCTTCTCGGAGCCCGTGAGCACGACGGCGGCGATGGCCGGATCGTCGTCGGCATTCTCCAGCGCCCGGTGCAGCTCGTCCACGAGCTGGTTGTTGAGCGCGTTGAGCTGCCTCGGCCGGTTGAGGGTGATGATGGCGACCGCGTCGCGCTTCTCGACCAGGATCGTCTCGAAGGCCATGAGAACTTCTCCATTGCTCGCCACCGGACGGGACGCCGCCCCTCCAGAGGCGGGCCCTGCGGTGGAGACAGCGACCACCGGGATCCGGCGGACGCATATCGGCGCGGGCTTTAACACCAAGGCGGCGGTGCCCGTCCAGTCAAACCGACCGGCGCCGCCTTCGGTTGCGGCCGGTCAGCGCTGGCAGCCCGGGCAGAAGTAGGTCGCCCGGCCGCCCTGCACCAGGCGGCGGATGGGCCGGCCGCACGCCGGGCAGGGCCGGCCGGCCCGATCGTAGACGCGAAAGGCGCGCTGGAAGTTGCCGAGCTCGCCATTCGATTGGACGTAGTCGCGCAAGGACGAGCCGCCGGCCTCGATGGCGTCGAGCAGCACCTCGCGAATGGCCGCTGCGAGACGGGCGGCGCCGGCGGGTCCCAGCCGGCCGGCGAGACGGCGGGGCGAGAGGCGGGCGCGGTGCAGGCTTTCGCTGGCGTAGATGTTGCCGACGCCGACGACGTGGCGCTGGTCCATGATGGCGGTCTTGAGCGCAACCTGCCGCCCGGCGAGGCGGGTCCCGAGCGTCGGGCCGTCGAAGCCGTCATCGAGCGGCTCGAGACCCAGATGGGCGAGCCATCTGTGGGCGCCAAGAGTCGCCCGGGGCCAGAGATCGAGCATGCCGAAGCGGCGGGGATCGACAAAACGCAGAACCGTGCCGTCGTCGAAGCGAAAGGTCAGGTGCTCGTGCGGTCCTGCCGGCGGGCCGTCGAGGAGAAGCCGGCCCGACATGCCGAGATGGAGGAGAAGCGCCATGCCGTCGTCGAGCATGAGCTGCAGATACTTCGCCCGTCTGGCGAAGCCGATGAGCTGCCGCCCGGCGAGCCGGCCCGCCAGATCCTGCGGCAGAAGGAAGCGAAGGTCGGCGCGCCGCTGCTCGAGCTCGACGATGCGCCGGAAGGCGAGGCGGCGGGCGAGGGCGCGACGCGTGGTCTCCACCTCGGGAAGCTCGGGCAAGACGGGACTCCTCAGGCGACGGTTGCCGGGGGGGATGGGCTTTCCTACAACACCGCAGGCCACCCGACGGCCGGTCATGCCACGAGAAGTGAGATCGATGGGGAAGACGCACAAGCCGGCGGCGGCCGCAGCCGAGCTCGCCTCGAGCTTCGGCTTCGAGAAGGTGGCGCCCGAGGCCAAGGCCGGCCGGGTGCGGCGGGTCTTCGACAGCGTCGCCGGACGCTACGATCTGATGAACGACCTGATGAGCATGGGCGTGCACCGGCTCTGGAAGGAAGCGGTGCTCGACTGGCTGGCCCCGCGCCCGGGCATCCGCCTTCTGGACCTCGCCGGCGGCACCGGCGACATGGCGGAGCGGACGCTCGGGCGGGTCGACGGGGAAGGGCGGGCGGTGCTCGCCGACATCAACGCCGCCATGCTCGGCCAGGGGCGTGACCGGGCGCTCGAGCGCGGCTGGTTCGACCGGCTCGCCTTCGTTTGCGCCGATGCGATGGCGCTGCCTTTCGGCGACGGACGCTTCGATGCCGTGATCATCGCCTTCGGCATCCGCAACGTCACCCATGTCGAGAAGGCCCTGGCCGAGGGGTTCCGCGTGCTCCGGCCCGGCGGGCGGTTCATGTGCCTCGAGTTCTCGAAGGTGGTGCTGCCGGTGCTCGACCGGATCTACGACAGCTACTCCTTCAATGTCCTGCCGGCGCTCGGCCGCGTGGTCGCCGGCGACGCGGCGAGCTACCGCTATCTCGCCCAGAGCATTCGCCGCTTCCCCGACCAGGCCACCTTCGCCGCCCTGATGCGCGACGCCGGCTTCGAGCAGGTCCGCTGGCGCAACCTCTCGGGCGGCATCGCCGCCATCCATTCGGGCTGGCGGCTCTAGCCGCGAGCGGGCCTCGCGACCTCCATGCTCGCAAGCCTGCGCTATGCCTGGCGGCTCCTCGGCATCGGCCGGACGCTGGCCAGGCACAACGCGCTCTTCCCGTTCGAGCTCCTGCCGCAGGCGCGGCCCTTTCTGCGTCTGGCGCGACCGTTCGCCAACCGCGACGCGGCCGGCCGGCCGGGGCAGCGGCTGGCGGCGGCGCTCGAGGAGCTCGGCCCCTCCTTCATCAAGTTCGGCCAGAGCCTCGCCACCCGCACCGACCTCCTTGGCGAGGCCATCGCCCGTGATCTCGCCACCCTCCAGGACAGGCTGCCCTCCTTTCCGGCCGAAGCGGCGCGGGCGACCATCGCCGCCGATCTCGAGCAGCCGGTCGAGGCCCTCTTCAGCGCCTTCGAGGATCGGCCGGTGGCGGCGGCGTCGATCGCCCAGGTGCATTTCGCGACGACGACCGAGGGCGAGGAGGTGGCGGTCAAGGTGCTGCGGCCGGGCATCGAGCGGGCGATCGAGCGGGATCTCGGCTTCTTCACCTGGCTCGCCCGGCTGGTCGAGCGCACCCAGCCGCATTTGCGCCATTACAAGCCGGTCGAGGCGGTCGCCATCTTCGCCCAGGCGACGCGGCGCGAGCTCGATCTCCGGCTCGAGGCGGCGGCCGCCGTCGAGCTCGGCGAGAACTCGAGGGATTACGAGGGCTTTCGCGTGCCGGAGGTGGACTGGCGGCGGACCGGCCGCCGCGTCGTCACCTTCGAGCGGATCATCGGCCAGGACATCACCAACCGCGCCGCCCTGATCCTGGCCGGGCACGATCCCGACCGGATCATGGAGAACGCCGCCAAGGCCTTCTTCAGCCAGGTCTTCAAGGACGGCTTCTTCCACGGCGACATGCATCCGGGCAACATCCTGATCGACCGGGAGGGAACCATCGTCGCCCTCGATTTCGGCATCATGGGACGGGTCGACATGAACGACCGCCGGCACATGGCCGAGATCCTCGTGGGCTTTCTCGAGCGCGACTACGTCAAGGTCGCGGACGTCTTCTTCGCCGCCGGGTTCCTGCCCGACGATGCCGATCGCATGGCCTTCGTCCAGGCGGTGCGGTCGATCGGCGAGCCGATCCTGGGCCTGCCGCTCGAGCAGATCTCGTTCGGCCGGCTGGTGGGCCAGCTCCTCGCCATGGCCGAGCAGTTCCGCATGCAGACCCAGCCGCAGCTTCTCCTTCTGCAGAAGACCATGGTGGTGGCCGAAGGGGTCGGCCGGCTGCTCAATCCCCAGGTCAACATGTGGCAATTGGCGCAACCCCTCGTCGAGGAATGGATCCTCGTCAATCTGGGCCCCGGTGCACGGGTCCGACAGGCGGTCACCGACGGGCTGCAGATGGCCGGCCGCCTGCCGCATCTCGTGCGGCGGCTCGAGGAGGCGCTGGAGCGCGACCGCGACCGCCATCTCCACGTCGATCGGGTGGCGCCGCTCCACGGCTGGCTCTGGCCGCTCCTCGCCGGATTGCTGATCGGGCTTGCTCTTCGCTGAAGCTATCCCACTTCCTTGACGTAATTAAGGGCTGCGGGGGCGGGCTCGCCCGCCGCGATCGCGCGTGGGGCAGGAAAAGCCGATGGGTGCCGGGCGCATTCTCCTCGTGATCGGCGGCGGCATCGCCGCCTACAAGACGCTGGAGCTGATCCGCCGGGGGCGGGAGCGGAATCTGGCGTTCCGCGTCGTGCTGACCCCGGCGGGAGCCGAGTTCGTCACGCCGCTTTCGCTCTCGAGCCTCGCCGAAGCAAAGGTCTACAGCGATCTCTTCTCGCTGACCGACGAGGCCGAGATGGGGCATATCCGCCTCACGCGCGAGGCCGATCTCGTGGTCGTGGCACCGGCCACGGCCGATCTTCTGGCCAAGATGGCCAATGGCCACGGCGACGATCTCGCCTCGACCACCCTGCTCGCCGCCGACAAGCCCGTTCTGGCCGCCCCCGCCATGAATCCGATGATGTGGCAGCACCCGGCGGTGCAACGCAATGTCCAGAGGCTGCAAGAGGATGGCGTCCGCTTCGTCGGGCCCGACGCGGGCGACATGGCCTGCGGCGAGCTCGGCAAGGGCCGGATGGCCGAGCCCCACGAGATCCTGAGGGCGATTCTCGCCATCCTCCACCCCGCTGTCGCTCGGCCGCTCGCCGGCGTTCGGGCGATCGTCACGAGCGGCCCGACGCACGAGGCGATCGATCCCGTCCGCTATCTCGCCAACCGCTCCTCCGGCCGCCAGGGGCACGCGATCGCGGCGGCCCTTGCGGCGGCCGGGGCGGAGGTCGTCCTAGTGAGCGGCCCCGTCGGGCTCGACGACCCGCCGGGCGTCACGGTGCGGCGGGTGGAAAGTGCGCGGCAGATGGCCGAGGCGGTCGAGGCCGCCCTGCCGGCGGCGGTCGCGGTCTGCGCTGCCGCGGTCGCCGATTGGCGTCCGGCCGTGGCGGCCGAGGCCAAGCTGAAGAAGGGGCGGAGCCGGCCGGCCGCCCTCGAGCTCGTCGAGAACCCGGATATCCTGAAGGGCCTCGGGCATCACCCGACATCGCGGCCGAAGCTTGTCGTCGGCTTCGCCGCCGAGACCGAGGAGCTCCTCGCCAACGCGGCGGCCAAGCTCGAGCGCAAGGGTTGCGACTGGATCCTGGCGAACGACGTGGGTGCCGGAAGCGGGGTTTTCGGCGGGACCCGCAACCGCGTGCACCTGCTCAGCCGCGACGCCCCGGCCGAAAGCTGGCCGGAGATGGACAAGGAGAAGCTCGCCGCCCGCCTCGTCCAACGCATCGCCGAGAGGCTCGGCCCATGAACGTCGTCGAGGTCGCGATTCAGCACCTGCCGCACGGCGCCGACCTGCCTCTGCCCGGCTACGCGACCGAGCTCGCGGCGGGTGCCGATCTGCATGCGGCGGTGGCGGCGGGCGCACCCGTGCGCCTGGCGCCGGGCGAGCGGGCGGCGGTGCCGACGGGGTTGCGGATGATGCTGCCCGAGGGCTTCGAGGCGCAGATCCGCCCGCGCTCGGGCCTCGCCTTGCGGCACGGAGTGACCGTGCTCAACGCCCCCGGCACGATCGACGCGGACTATCGGGGCGAGATCCTCGTGCTGCTGGTCAATCTGGGCCTCGAGCCGTTCTTGGTGCGACGCGGCGAGCGGATAGCGCAGCTCGTGCTGGCACCCGTGGCCCGGGCACGGTGGCGGACCTCTGCCGAGGGCCTTCTGGGAACCGGCCGGGCCTCCGGCGGCTTCGGCTCCACCGGCAGCGGGCCTTTGCCCGAAGCGGCTGGGTCCGCCGGGGACAGGAGGTGCAGGGAATGATCAGGCCGTCGAAGAAGGTGGCGCTGGCCCTCGAGGCGGTGGTGGATATCGCCTATCACGGCACCTCCGAGCCCGTTCAGAGCCAGGATATCGGCCGCCGGCTGAACCTGCCGCGACGCTATCTCGAGCAGGTGATGCAGCAGCTGGTGAAGGCCGGCATCCTGCGCGGCGTGCGCGGTCCGCGCGGCGGCTATCGGCTGGCGCGCGAGCGGCGCCGCATCTCCGTCGCCGACATCGTCCATGTGGTCGAGGCGGCCGAGACCGAGCCCCCCGCCGTCTCGACCAGCGATCTGGGCGAGCGGGTCATGGCGCCGTTCTGGGCCGAGCACGCGAGGGCGATGCTCGCCCGCCTCGACGCCACGACCATCGAGGACCTCTGCCACACCGCCGAGAAGGCCGCCCTGCGCCGCGAGATCGACGACGGCATCGATTTCACGATCTGAGCGAAGGCCGAAGGGACCGGCAGCCTCGCGGTCGGGGCAGGGGAGCCATGCGGAAATGGCTGATCCGGGCAGCCGGATAAGCTCGCACTGTGTCCTGGTAATTCGGCATAAGGTCCGGGCTTCTCAACCTCGGACCTGCATTCTTCATGAGCACGCTCGCCCTTGTCGCCGCCGAGCCGAGCCGCGTTGCGCGCGGCATCGGCATGGCCCTTCTGGCCTACGCCTCCTTTTCCACGGCCGATGCGCTCTTGAAGCTGTCGTCCGGCTCCTTCTCGGTCTTCCAGATCGCCTTCACCATGGCCTTTTTCGCCACGCTGCCGGTGCTCGCCACGACCATTGGCCGGGGCGGCATCCGCTCGCTCGTGCCGCGCAACAAGGGGATGGTCGCGGCGCGCGGCATCCTGGCGGCGATCTGCGGCTGCCTCGCCTGGAGCGCCTTCTCCATCCTGCCGATGGCCGAGGTCTACGCCCTGCTGTTCGCCGCACCCATGCTGGTCACCGCCCTCTCGGCCCTGCTGCTCGGCGAGGCCGTCGGCTGGCGCCGCTGGTCGGCGACGCTTCTGGGCTTCCTCGGCGTGCTCGTGATGATCAATCCGGAGTTCTCCGCTCTGGGCTTCGGCCATGTGCTGGCCGGGCTCGGAGCACTCGCCGGCGCCTTGAGCTTCATCGTCCTGAAGCGGATCGGTGCCACCGAGAAGAGCGGCGCCCTGCTCATGTCGGTGATGCTCTGGGTGATGGCCGTCACGCTGCCCTCGGCCCTCCTGGGCTGGGTCTGGCCGAGCCCGGCCGAGCTCGCCTTGATGGCGCTCGCGGGGCTCCTGATGGGTGCCGGGCAGGCGGGGCTGGTCTTCGCCACGCGCGAGGCGCCGGCCGTGGTCGTCGCCCCCTTCCAGTACAGCCAGATGATCTGGGCCGTGATCTTCGGCATCCTCGTCTTCGGCGACGTGCCGGGCCTCAATCTCTTCCTCGGTCTCGGCATTGTCGTGGCAGCGGGGCTCTTCATCGTCTACCGTGAGACGGTGCGCTCGCGGCCGGTCACGGTCGGCGGCGGACGCGCCGAGGTGCCGGCGCGGGTGGCGCGGGTCTGAGCAAAGGGGTAGGGCGCGGTGCGGGAGGCGATGCTGACCATCGACGATGCGGGGTCGCCCTTGCGGCTCGGCTATGTCGAGTGGGGCGACCCGGCCGCATCGCGCACCGTGCTCTGCCTGCACGGGCTGACCAGGAATGCCCGCGATTTCGATGGTCTCGCGGCGGCGCTCGCCCCCAAGGCACGGGTGCTGGCGCTGGATGTGGCGGGGCGCGGCCGCAGCGGCTGGCTCGCCGATCCGGAGCGCTACGCGGTGCCGACCTATGTCGGCCACGTCTTGGCCTTCCTCGACGGTCTCGGCCTCGACTCGATCGAGCTGGTCGGCACGTCGATGGGCGGGATCATCGGCATGAGCCTCGCCGCACACCTGCCGGCGCGGATCGCGAAGCTGGTGATCAACGACATCGGCGGGCGGGTGCCGGCGGCGGCCCTGTCCTGGATCGCCGGCTACCTGAAGGACGATCCGCCGGTCTTCGCCGACCTCGCCGGCGTCGAGGCCTATCTGCGCCGCGTGCACGCCCCCTTCGGCCCCCTGACCGGCGCCCAATGGGCGCATCTGGCGCGCCACAGCGCGCGCGCCGTGCCGGCCGGGCTGACGCTGCGCTACGATCCGGCGATCGCGGCACCGTTCCGCGAGACGTCGACCGAAGACCTCGAGCTCTGGCCGCTCTACGACGCCGTCACCTGCCCGACGCTGCTCCTGCGCGGGGCGGAGAGCCTGCTCTTGCCCGCCGAGGTGGCCCGCGAGATGACCGGGCGCGGACCGAAGGCGAAGCTCGTCACCTTCGATGGCATCGGCCACGCCCCGGCCCTCATGGCGGCGGATCAGATCGAGGCCGTCCGGGGTTTTCTCGAAGGCTGAATCAGCGCAGGATGGCGAACCCCGGCGGCTCCCTCGGGCTGACCGAATCGAAGCTCTGGCGCTGCTGGTCGATCAGGCGGTTCACCGTCTCGTCGGGCAGACCGAAGCCGGCGAGCACGCGGCCGGCGAGCTGCAGGCTGGCTTCCACGGTCTCCGGCACGGCGAGCGTCGCACCCTGGGCCAGGAGGCGCCGCGCCTGCATGGTGTCGTGGGCGCGGGCGTAGATCGCCACGTCCGGAAAAAGAACGCGCGCCTCGCGCACGATCTTCTCCACCGCATGAGGCTCGTCCATGGTGACGACGATGGCGACGGCACTCGCGGCGTGCACACGGTTGAGCATCTCGAGCCGCGCCGCGTCGCCGTAGAAGACGCGCTTTTTCGCCTCGCGGGCGCGATGCACGGTGCTCGGATCGTTGTCGATGGCGAGATAGGGGATGGTCTGGGCATCGAGCATGTCGCCGAGGGTGCGGCCGACCCGGCCGAAGCCGGCGAGCACGACATGGCCCTCGATGCCCTCGATCTCGCTCTGCGCCGGGGCCAGGGGCTCGATCGTGCTGCGCCGCTCGATCGCGTTGGCGAGCCAGAGGGCGAATCGCGCGACGAACGGCGTTGCCACCATGCTCAGCCCGGTCACGATCAGCATGAACTGGCCGACCTCGGCACCCACGAGGCCGAGGCTCATGGCGAGGCCGACGACGATGAAGGCGAACTCGCCGCCCTCGCCGAGCAGAAGCCCGGTCTCGAGGGCGGTGTGCCGGGGCAGGCCGAAGACGAGCCCGAGGCCCGCCGTGACCAGCGACTTGACGAGGAAGAGCCCGAGCACGGCACCGCCGATCCACAAGGGCTCGGCGGCGATCACGAGATAGTCGATGCCCATGCCGACCGACATGAAGAAAAGGCCGAGCATCAAGCCCTTGAAGGGAGCGATGTCGATCTCGACCTCGTGCCGGAACTCGGTCTCGGCGAGCAGCAGGCCGGCGAGGAAGGCGCCGAGCGCCATGGACAGCCCGGCGGCGCCGGTGATGGCCGCCGTGCCGATCGCCGTGAGCAGGATCGCCGCCATGAACATCTCGGGGCTCCGGGTCTGGGCGACCAGCCGCATGAGCGGGCGAAGGACCATGCGCCCGACGAGATAGATGGCGAGGATGACGAGGGCCGCCTTGCCGATGGCGAGCGCCAGCTCGAGGCCGACATTGCCGCCGGTCTTGGCACCCAGCACGCCGACGAGGAACAGGATCGGCACCACCGCCAGATCCTGCATGAGCAGGATCGAGAAGCTCGAGCGGCCGACCGCCGTGCCGACCCTGCGGCTCTCGATCAGAAGCTGCATGACGATGGCGGTCGAGGAGAGGGCGAGGCAGGCGCCGAGCACGATGGACGCTCTGGGCGTATTGCCGAACTCCCAGGCGATCAGGCCGATCACGAGGGCGCTCGCCAGAATCTGCAGGCTGCCGAGGCCGAAAACCAGGCGGCGCATGCTCCACAAGCGCGCGATCGAGAGCTCGAGGCCGATCACGAAGAGAAGAAAGACGACGCCGAGCTCGGCCAGGGCCTGGACCCCTTCGAGATCGGTGATCACGGCATGACCGAGCCAGGGCCAGGCCCCGGCCAGGCGGCCGAGGCCGTAGGGGCCGATGATCGCGCCCACCACGAGGTAGCCCAGAACCGGGCTGACCCTGAGCCGGTGCAGGGCGGGCACCACGACCCCGGCGGCAATGAGGAAGACGACGAGCTCACGCAGATGGGGAATGTGGGCCTGGTCTTCCACGTTGTCTCCAAGATGGCTGTTCCGGCCGTCTTCCTTTCGCGGCTTCGACCCCCCCGGGTGGGCGGCGGCGTGGTCGGCTCCGCCGGAAGACAGCGGCGCCATAACCCTTGATTGAGCGCATGATGTCAACGGCGGCAGGCGCGCGCACGTCCGGC
This sequence comes from uncultured Geminicoccaceae bacterium, assembly GCA_964402505.1. Taxonomy (GTDB): domain Bacteria; phylum Pseudomonadota; class Alphaproteobacteria; order Geminicoccales; family Geminicoccaceae; genus SLRI01. The sequence goes on along the minus strand of CAYOCP010000028.1, from coordinate 26,285 downwards.
CGGCCGCGGCCGGCCCCCAATCCCCGCGAAGGCCGGGCGCTCAGCGCCCCAGCCGGCCCGCCACCTCGAGCGCGGCATAGGTGAGGATGGCGTCGGCGCCCGCGCGCTTGAAGCAGACAAGGCTCTCCAGGAGCGCCGCATCGCCGTCGAGCCAGCCGTTCTGCCCCGCGGCCTTGAGCATCGCGTACTCGCCGGAGACCTGGTAGGCGAAGGTCGGCAGATGGAAGGCGTCCTTGAGGGTGCGGATCACATCGAGATAGGGCATGCCGGGCTTGACCATCAGCATGTCGGCGCTCTCGGCGATGTCGAGCGACGCCTCGCGTATCGCCTCGCCGCTATTGGCCGGGTCCATCTGGTAGGTCTTCTTGTCGGCGGCACCCAGGGCGGAGGCCGAGCCGACGGCGGCGCGGAACGGGCCGTAGAAGGCCGAGGCGAACTTGGCGGCGTAGGAGAGAATCAGCGTCTCGTGGTGCCCCGCCCCGTCGAGCGCCTCGCGCACGGCGCGGATCCGGCCATCCATCATGTCGGAGGGGGCGACGACGTCGCAGCCCGCCTCGGCCTGGCAGAGCGCCTGGCGGGAGAGCGCCAGAAGCGTCTCGTCGTTGAGGACCACGCCATCCCTGACCAGCCCGTCCTGGCCGTGGGTGGTGTAGGGATCGAGTGCCACGTCCGCGATCAGCCCGAGCTCGGGAAAGTGGCGCTTGAGGAGGCGGACCGTGCGGCAGACCAGGTTCTCCGGGTTCCAGGCCTCGCTGCCGTCCTCGCTCTTGACCTCGACCGGCGTCACGGGAAAGAGGGCCAAGGCCGGAATGCCGGCCTCGAGCGCGCGCTCGGCCGTGCGCAGGATGCGATCGGCGGTGTGGCGCACGATGCCCGGCATGGCGTCGATGCTCTCCTCCCGGTCGCTGCCGTCCATGACGAAGACCGGCAGCACGAGGTCGGCCGGACGGACGCAGTGCTCGGCGATCAGCCGCCGGCTCCATTCGGCGCGGCGCAGGCGGCGCGGCCGCGAATGCGGGAAGGGCGGCAGGGGCGGAAGGTGTCGGGGCTGGCTCAAGAGGATCGTCCGCTGGTCGTGTCGCTGGAATCTTTATATGTGTCGCGTGGGTCGGGCAATCGGAACGGGCTTTCTGCCCCTTGCCGGAGCTTCGGGGGAACGGAACGAATGATGCGGCCGCTCATTGCCGGTTGCCCGCTTCGATGAGCGGCGCCGTCCATGTCGAGGTGCGGGGCGGGGTCGGCATCCTGACGCTGGACCGGCCGAAGGCGCTCAATGCGCTGAGCCGGAACATGGTGCGCACCGTCTCGGCGGCGCTCTGCCGCTGGCGCGAGGACAGGGACATCCGCGCCGTGCTGGTCAAGGCGGTGCCGGGGCGGTCCTTTTGCGCCGGCGGCGACATCGTCGGCGTGATCGAGGCGGCGAAGGCCGAGGGGGCAGCCGCCGCGGCACCCTTCTTCCTCGACGAGTACCGCATGAACTGGCGGATCGCCGAGCTCGGCAAGCCCTACATCGCCTTTCTCGACGGCATCACCATGGGCGGCGGGGTCGGCATCTCGGTGCACGGCTCGCACCGCGTCGCCACCGAGAACACGCTGCTCGCCATGCCGGAGACGGGCATCGGCTTCTTTCCGGACGTGGGCGGCACCCATTTCCTGCCGCGCCTGCCGGCCAGGGCCGGCCTCTATCTCGGGCTCACCGGCGAGCGGGTGGACGGGGCGACGGCGACGCGGCTCGGCCTCGCCACGCATTTCGTGCCCGCCGCCTCGCTGCCGGCGCTGGAGAAGGCCCTGGTCGAGGGCGCCGGGATCGACGCGGCGCTCAGGCGGCTGGCCGACGAGCCGGCGCCGGGCGGCCTCGATGCCGTGGCCATCGAGCGGCACTTCAGCGCCCGAAGCCTCGATGATCTCTGCGCCGGCCTCGTCCGGGAAAGTGGGCCCTTCGCCAGCCGCACGCTGGACACCCTGCGCCAGAAGGCCCCGCTCAGCCTCGCCGTGACGTTCCGCGCCCTCGCGCGCGGTGCCGGCCTCGACCTCGCCGGCTGCCTCGCCATGGAATACCGGATGGTGCACCGCTTCCTCGAAGGCCACGATTTCCGGGAAGGGGTCAGGGCGCTCCTCGTCGACAAGGATCGCCGGCCGCGCTGGCGCCATGCCACGATCGAGGATGTGACCGTGGCGGAGATCGAGGCCTGCTTCGCCCCCCTGGAGGGTGGCGATCTCATCCTCGACTGGCAGGCCAGGGGCGCGCCCGGCTGAGGTCCTCCCTCTCGTTCCCATGACGACGCCCATGGGCGACACAGTGCCGCAATTCTACGACGGGTTCACCCGCAAGGGGAACGAAGTGCTGGATTTTTCCGCAATTATCAAGATGATCGGGAGAACTCCCGGTTGACCAACATGGGGCGGTCGGGCTGCGGGGATTGGGAACGCATGATGCGATTGCGCGCCGAGGCCTGAGTGAAAGAGCAATATCTCATCACCATCCGCCTGATCGAGCGTCTGCACCGACGGTTCCTCGATGTCATCAAGGCCGAGCTCGACCGGCTCGGCATCGAGGACATCAACAACGTGCAGACGCTGATCCTGTCCAACATCAGCGCCGATCAGCTCACCGTGGGCGAGCTCACGGTCCGCGGCTACTATCTGGGCTCCAATGTTTCGTACAACGTGAAGAAGCTGGTCGAGAACGGCTACCTGATCCAGGAACGCAGCAGTCACGACCGCCGCATGACCCGGGTACGCCTTTCGGAGAAGGGACTGGACCTGACGGCCAAGATCGAGGAGCTCTACCAGCGCAACGCCGATGCGATCGGCGACGGCATCGCCACGGCGGAGCAGTTGCAGGAGCTGAACAATGTCCTCAACGGCCTCGAGCGCTACTGGAGCCGGATCGTCAACTTCGCGCGCTAGCCGCCTGACCCGGCGCGCCCTGCTGCGAAGCACCAGCCTCGCCGGCTGTGCCGTCGTCGCCTCCTGCATGGGAGCCCAGGTGACCGCCGAAGCGGTGCCTCCGATGCCGCGGGGCGAGCCCTTCGCCGATGGGAGCTGGTTCGACGACGGGCTCGGTTGGATCGAGTAGCAGGCCCTACTCGTCCTCGCCGGCAGGCCTCCCGCGCATCTTCGCCATCTGCCGCTGCAGCGCCTCCATCTCCGACTTGAGCTGCCGCATCTCGCGGCCGAGCTCGGCATCGGCACGCGCCGTCTCGGCCGGCTTCGCCTCGGGCTCCGGCTTCTCCTCGGCCTTCTCGGCGACCGGGTTGAAAAGATTGGCCGCCTTCTGCAGCAGCGCCATGTTCTGGCGCGCCACCTCCTCGAACGGGTTGACCACGTCGAGCGACTTGAGCGGGAAGAAGCGGCCGACCGTCTCCTCCATGTAGCCGCGCATCTGCTCCTGGTGGCGCGCGAAGTTCTCCATCGAGAGCTCGAGATAGCGCGGCACCACGGATTGCAGGCTGTCGTCGTAGAAGCCGATGAGCTGCCGCAGGAAACCGATGGGCATCAGGTTGCGGCCCTTGGCATCCTCCTCGAGAATGATCTGCGTGAGCACCGAGCGGGTGATGTCGTCACCGGTCTTGGCGTCGTAGACCAGGAACTCCTGGCCGTCGCGGACCATCTGGCAGAGCTCGTCGAGGGTGACGTAGCTGCTCGAAGCCGTATTGTAGAGCCGCCGGTTGGCGTACTTCTTGACGATGGCGACCTTGCCGCGCTTGCGCGGCTCGCTCTCGGGCTCTTCGCCGGCCACCGGGGGCGAAACGACCTTACGCGGCGCCATCAGGGTCTCCTCGAAAGCCACTGCCCCGAAAGCTTAGCCCCGGCAACCGCGCCATGCCAGCCGTTCCGCCCGCGGCCGCACTCAGATACCGAGCTCGTCGAAGCCGCTGCCGCGCGTGAACTCGTCGCTGTCGGGATCGATCGCCTCCTCCTCCGCCACCGGCGCCGCCTTGCCGGCCTGGATGTCGGCCTCCTCGACGCTGCGCGCGATGTTGACGCTGACCTGCACCTCGACCTCGGGGTGGAGCGCTACCGTCACGGTGTGGATGCCGATCGTCTTGAGCGGCGCGTCGAGCAGGATCTGCTGACGGCTGAAGGTGATGCCCTGCTCGGTGAAGGCCTCGGCGATGTCGCGCGGGCTGACCGAGCCGTAGAGATGATTGCCCTCGCTCGCCTGGCGAAGAATGACCACCGAGGCGCCGTCGATGATGGTCGCCGCCTCCTCGGCCTCGTTGCGGCGCTCGAGGTTCTGCGCCTCGAGCTGGGCGCGGCGGCTCTCGAAGGCGGCGAGCGCCCCTTCGGTGGCGCGCAGCGCCTTCCCCTTGGGGATCAGGAAGTTCCGGGCATAGCCCGGGCGGACCTTGACGATCTGGCCCATCTGGCCGAGCTTCGGCACGCGCTCGAGAAGGATGACCTGCATGGATGACACTCCCAAGGATTAGGCCAGGCGGCGCCGCAGATGCGCCCAGTCCTCGACCAGACCGAGGACCACGACGACCACGACGAGCGGCCAGCTGAAGAGGACGAGGACGAGGTAGAGGCCGGCGAGCGCGAGCCCGGGAGCGGGCAGCCGGCGGGCGAGGCTGTGGATGACGGCGAGGCCCTGCAGGAGGAACGGAACGCCGAGCAGCACCGCCAGGCCTTGCGCGAAGAAGGCGAGATCGCCGCCGGCGACGAGGGCCGCCAGCGTCCCGATCGCCAGCGCCGGCCCGCACCATGCCGGCAGCCAGAGCTCGGCGAGCGGCGAGGCCGGGCGCTGCGCCTGCCCGCCGCGGATGGCGAGAAGCTGGGCGAGCGCCGCGTTGATCACCGTCATCAGCACCCAGGAGACGGCGATGATGCCGGGCACGATCGCCGCGTAGTCGCTCACCTGCCGGACCATGGCTCCGAGCTGGCCCGCCTCCCCGGCGAGCTGGCCGATAACCTCGCCGAGCGCCGCCTCGAACGAGGCCTCGATGCTGCCCGTGGCCCAGCGCACCCAGAGCAGGGTGAGAACCATGACCGCCGCCGCGTAGACGACGAGCTGGCAGAGCACCAGACCCTGCGGGTACCACTCGGTCCTGCCGTCCGGTCCGACCCGCGAGAGCAGGGCCTGGCGGATGGCGATCAGGCAGGGTGCCACCTGGACGACGACGAAGAAGAGGGCGGCGAGGCCGCCCCCGAAGGCCGTGACCAGCCCGATGGAGCCGAGACCGGCGAGGCCCGCCGGCGCGAGGCCCAGCGACAGGCCGACGAAGAGCAGCGGGAGCTGCACGAAATAGGCGAAGAGCGGCGTGCCGAGCACGCCCGTGGTCAGCGACAGGTACAGAGCCGCGCTGGCCGCGGCCGCGAGCCCGGTGATGAGAAGCTGTCGCTGCACGAGCGCTCGTCCCGGCGCGGCGCGCTCAGCCGGCGACGTAGGGCAGAAGCGCCAGCTCGCGCGCCCGCTTGATCGCCTTGGCCAGCTTGCGCTGCTCCTTGGCGGTCACCGCGGTGATCCGCCGGGGCACGATCTTACCGCGCTCGGAGACGAAGCGCTGCAGCAGCTTGACGTCCTTGTAGTCGATCGGCGCCGCGTCGGCATGGGCGAAGGGGCTCGCCTTCTTGCGCCGGAAGAAGGGGCGACGGATGGTGATGTTCGGCGGCTCGCCGCCGCGACTGCCGCGATCCGGCCGGTCACCGCGCTCGCGGTCGCCGTAGCTGCCCTGCGGGCGCTCTCTCGTTTCCATGATTTCCTGTCTCGTTCTCGTCTGTGCGGTTCCGCGGGTGGCTCAGGGACGGTCGCGGCGCCGCTCGTCGCGGCTGGACTTGACCTGCATCACGATCGAGGGCTCGGGATCGAGCGCGTCGATCTTGACCGTCAGGTAGCGGACCACGTCCTCGTGAATGCGCTCGTTGCGCTCGAGCTCCGCCACCGCCGCGGGCGGTGCGTCGAGGTTGAGGTGCACGTAATGCGCCTTGCGGTGCTTCCTCAGCCGATAGGCCAGGGAGCGGAGCCCCCAGTACTCGACCTTCTTCACCTCGCCGCCATTCGCCTGGACGATGGCGCCGAGCTCGTCGGCCAGGGTCTGCGCCTGCTGCGACGAGAGGTCGGGGCGCGCGATGAACGTGTGCTCGTAGAGCGGCATGCTTGCCGTTGCTCCTCTGGATTTGGACGACAACAGGGACCGCCGCGCCATCTTCACGCCACGATCCACCGTCACTGCAGATTCGCTGCCGTCGGCCGGTACGCCGACCCACCGCGAGGATGGGGGCCTTATACGCCGTTCGCCCGTCGCCGCAAGGGTGTTCGGCCGAAGGGCGTGCCGTTGCCCGCCTTGACAGCCCGCCGCCTGCGTGACACCGACGCCGCGTTCCTCCCTTCACAACGGCAAGTCGGAATCGATGACGCGGATCGCGGTTTTTCCGGGGCAGGGGGCGCAGGCCGTCGGCATGGGCCGCGCCCTCTTCGAGGCCGAGCCGGCGGCGCGCGCCGTCTTCGACGAGGTCGACGAGGCGCTGGGCGAGAAGCTCTCGGCCCTCGCCTTCGAGGGCCCCGAGGATGCGCTGACGCTGACCCGCAACGCCCAGCCGGCGCTGATGGCGACCTCGCTCGCCGCGGTGCGGGCGCTCGAGGCGAGAACCGGCCGCTCCCTGGCGGCCATGGTGGACCAGGCGGCCGGCCATTCGCTCGGCGAGTATTCCGCCCTTGCCGCCATGGGTGCCCTCGAGGTGGGCGTCGCGGCACGGCTGCTGCGGCTGCGCGGCGAGGCGATGCAGGCCGCCGTCCCGGCCGGGGCGGGGGCCATGGCGGCCGTGCTCGGCCTCGCTCCCGAGACCGCCATTCTGGTGGCGGCGGCGGCGGAGAAGGCGACCGGCGGCGTCTGCGAGCTCGCCAACGACAATGCCGAGGGCCAGGCGGTGCTCTCGGGCGACCGGGCCGCCGTCGAGGCCGCCTGCGCCATGGCGAAGGAGAAGGGTGCGAAGCGCGCCATGCTGCTGCAGGTCTCCGCCCCCTTCCACTGCCGGCTCATGGAGCCGGCGGCGGAGCGGCTGGGCGCGGCCCTGGCGGCGACGGCATTCGCCGCCCCGGCGCGACCGGTGATCGCCAATGTCACGGCCGAGCCGGTGAGCGATCCGGCGCTGCTGCCCGGGCTCTTGCGGCGGCAGGTGACCGCCCGGGTGCGGTGGCGGGAGACCATGCGCTGCATGGCGGCGGGCAAAGCCGCGCTCCTGGCCGAGCTCGGCGCCGGCAAGGTGCTGACGGGGCTGGCCAGGCGCGGGATCCCCGGAGCGGCACTCTACAATGTGCAGGGTCCGGACGATCTGGATGCCCTGGCACAGGCTCTGGAGACGGACTGAAAGGATCGCTCGATGTTCGATCTCGGCGGCCGGACGGCCCTGGTGACCGGTGCCTCGGGTGGCATCGGCGGGGCGATCGCGCGTGCCCTGCACGAAAGGGGTGCCGGAGTCGTGCTCGCCGGCCGCCGCGAGGAGCCGCTCGCCGCCCTGGCGGCCGAGCTCGGCGGGCGGACGGAGGTGCTGGTCGGCGATCTCGGCCATGCCGACTCGCTGGCGACGCTCGGCAAGGCGGCGGGCGAGGCCGACATCCTCGTCAACAATGCCGGCATCACCAGGGACCAGCTCGCCCTGCGGATGAAGGACGAGGACTGGCAGGCGGTGATCGAGACCAATCTCGGCGCCGCCTTCCGCCTCTCTCGCGCGGCGCTCAAGGGAATGATGAAGCGGCGCCACGGGCGGATCGTCAACATCACCTCCGTCGTCGGCGTCACCGGCAATCCGGGCCAGGCCAATTACGCCGCGGCCAAGGCCGGGCTGATCGGCATGAGCAAGGCGCTGGCGCAGGAGGTGGCGAGCCGCAACGTCACGGTGAACTGCGTCGCCCCGGGCTTCATCCGGACCGCCATGACCGAGGCGCTCGACGAGAAGCAGCAGGCCCTCCTGCTCGGCCGCATCCCGATGGCGCGGCTGGGCGAGGCCACCGATGTCGCGGCGGCGGTCGCCTATCTCGCGAGCGACGAGGCGGCCTACGTCACCGGGCAGACGCTGCACGTCAATGGCGGCATGGTGATGGTCTGAGCACCATGACCTCGGAGCCACGCTACGGCCGGAGTTGACCGGGCGGCCGTGCTTCGCCTAGTCAGGTCGTCGCCGGCCGGCTAGAGGGCGGGCGCTGTTGTCAGCAGGAGCGAAAACCGGCACAAGCGCCGGCGAGCGGTGGTGGAACCAGAACGTCCGAGCGTGCCCGGCACCTCGGCGATGCCGACGGCCCAGGGCCCGGCCATGCGGAGCAGGACACACATGAGCGACATCGCGGAACGCGTGAAGAAGATCGTCGTCGAGCATCTCGGCGTCGAGGAGTCGAAGGTGACCGAGAAAGCGAGCTTCGTCGACGATCTGGGCGCCGACAGCCTGGATACCGTCGAGCTGGTCATGGCTTTCGAGGAGGAGTTCGGTTGCGAGATTCCGGACGACGCCGCCGAGAAGATCGCGACCGTCGAGGACGCGATCACCTACATCCAGACCCACTCGTCCTGAGCCGCCGGCCGCGACGCCGGCCAGGGCCGGCCGGCGACGGGTCCCAGGCTGGAAAGCGCTGCTGATGCGACGTGTCGTCGTCACCGGTATCGGTCTCGTCTCGCCGCTCGGCGGCGACGTGGCGAGCTCGTGGGCCAATCTCGTCGCCGGCAAGTCGGGGATCGGCCGGATAACCGGCTTCGAGACCGCCGACCTGCCGTCCAGGATCGGGGGCCACGTGCCGCGCGGCGAAGGTCCGGGGCTCTTCAACGCCACGGACTACGTCGAGGCCAAGGACCTCCGCAAGAACGACCCCTTCATCGTCTTCGGCATCGCCGCCGCCGCCCAGGCGATGGCGGATTCCGGCTATGAGCCGCGAACCGAGGAGGAGCAGGAGCGGGCCGGGGTGCAGATCGGCTCCGGCATCGGCGGGTTGCAGACCATCGCCGAGACCACGCTCACGCTCGAGAGGAGCGGGCCCAGGCGGGTCAGCCCCTTCTTCATCCCGGCCTCGCTCATCAACCTCGTGAGCGGCCAGGTCTCGATCCGCTACGGGCTCAAGGGGCCGAACCACTCCGCCGTCACCGCCTGCTCGACCGGCGCCCACGCGATCGGCGACGCCGCCCGCTTCATCGCCCTCGACGATGCCGACGTGATGGTCGCGGGCGGTGCCGAGGCCGCGATCTGCCGCCTCGGCATCGCCGGGTTCTGCGCCGCCCGGGCCCTCTCCACCGGCTTCAACGACGAGCCCGAAAGGGCGTCCAGGCCCTGGGACAGGAATCGCGACGGCTTCGTCATGGGCGAGGGGGCCGGTGTCGTGGTGCTCGAGGAGCTCGAGCACGCGCGGCGGCGCGGCGCCCGGATCTATGCCGAGATCAGGGGCTATGGCGTTTCCGGCGACGCGCATCACGTCACGGCACCGGCGCCCGAGCATGCCGGCGCCTTCCGGTCGATGCGCAACGCGCTCCGCCGGGCCGGGATGGAGCCCTCGGACATCGACTACGTCAACGCGCACGGCACCTCGACGCCGCTCGGCGACGAGCTCGAGTTCGGCGCCGTCAAGCGCCTCTTCGGCCCCGCTTCGGCGAAGCTGAAGATGTCCTCGACCAAGTCGGCCATCGGCCATCTGCTCGGTGCCGCCGGCAGCGCCGAGGCGATCTTCTCCATCCTCGCCATGCGCGACGGCGTGGTGCCGCCGACGCTCAACCTCGACAATCCCTCCGAGGACTGCCACGGCATCGACCTCGTGCCGCACGAGGCGAGGGAGCTGAAGGTCAGGGCAGCGCTCTCCAATTCCTTCGGCTTCGGCGGCACCAACGCGACTCTCGTCCTCGCCCACCCCGACACGATCTGAACGCCCGCCACCCGTGATCTGGCTGCGCCGCCTCGCTGCCGCCCTTCTCGGCCTCCTGCTGCTCGCCGTGCTCGCGGCGGGCGCCGGCTGGTGGCTGCTCGGCCGCTACATGGAAGCGCCCGGACCCTTGGGCCGGGAGCAGGTGGTCGAGCTCGAGCGCGGCAGCGGCCTCGCCGCCATCGCCGGCAGGCTCGAGGAGGCGGGCGTGATCGCCGATGCCCGCATCTTCCGCCTCGCGGCCCGACTGACCGGCCGCGACCGCGGGCTCCGCGCCGGCGAGTACCTCGTGCCGGCGGCGGTCAGCCCGAAGGCCCTGCTCGATCTTCTGGAGAGCGGCAAGGTCGTCCTGCATGCGCTCACCGTGCCCGAGGGCCTGACCACGACCGAGGTGCTGGCGCTCGTCGCCGCCGATCCGGTGCTGAGCGGACCTCTGCCGGAAACCGAGCCCGATGAGGGCACGCTCCTGCCCGAGACCTACCACTTCCCGCGCGGCACGACGCGCACGGCGCTCGTCGGGCAGATGCAGGCGGACATGGCCTCGCTTCTGGCCGAGCTCTGGGCAAATCGGCAACCGGACCTGCCGCTCGCCACGCCCGAGGAGGCGCTGACCCTGGCCTCGATCATCGAGAAGGAGACGGCGGTGCCGGACGAGTACGGGCTCGTCGCCGGCGTCTTCGTCAACCGCTTGCGGCGCGGCATGCTGCTGCAGACCGATCCGACCGTGATCTATGCCCTGACCAAGGGCGAGGGGCCCTTGGGACGGCAGTTGCTGCGCCGCGATCTCGAGATCGACGACCCCTACAACACCTACATCCATCCCGGGCTGCCGCCCGGGCCGATCGCCAATCCGGGCCGGGGTGCGCTCGCGGCAGCGCTGGCACCGGCCGAGACGGACTACCTCTACTTCGTCGCCGACGGCACGGGCGGCCACGCCTTCGCGAAGAGCCTGGCCGAGCACAACCGCAATGTCGCCAAATGGCGGCGGGTGCGCGACGGCGGCTGAGGGAGCAGGGTCGACCCGTCTCAGGGTGTCGCGGGTGCCGTCGCCGCAAGGGCCTCCGCGTCGGCGCCCGGCCCGATCTCGCTTTCGGCGTGCCGTCGCGCCTGCCGCTCGAGCCGATCGATCAGGCGTGGGTCGAGGCGGGGTATCCGCGTCCCGGCGCTCGCCGCCGGGGCCTCGTCCGCGCCGGCGCCTTCGGCACCGACGGGGCCGGCGACGACGAGGCTCACCAGCAAGGTCAGAACGAGCCTCGAGGTCGAGCAGGGGCTCTTGGACATCTTCTTCCCTCCTCGAGGCGAGAGCGGCCGAGCGGATCGGCCCGGTCTTTCAGCCCACCATGCGGCATTCGCGCCGCGCGCTCTGTGAACGGGTTCACACAAGGCCGCATCTTCTGCCGCTCAACCGTCGCGGCTCGCCGCCACGGCCTCGAGCGCGGCGCGGTTCAGGATGCAGAGCGCGCCGCGGCCCGGCCGGATCCAGCCTTCCCTCCGCCAGATGGCCAGGGTGCGCGCGACGCCCTCCCGCGTCGATCCGGTGAAGTCGGCGAGATCGGCCTGCGCCACCTGAAGGGTGCCGTCCTCGGCACCGACCCTGTCGTGAAGACGCAGCACGAGCCGCGCGAGGCGCGTCGGCAATGGCTGGAAGGCGCGATCCTCGAGCCGCTGGCTCAGCACGCGCAGCCGCGCGCAGAGCAGATCGATGAGCTGCAGGGCGAGATCCGGATCGGGGCGGATCAGGGCGAGGAGATCGGCCCGCCGCACCCGCCGCAGCCGGGCGGCGCCGATGGCCGTGGCGCTGGCCGTCCGCCGGCCGCTGAAAAGCCCGATCTCGCCGAAGATCTCGCCCGCCGTGACGATCTCGAGCCCGAGCTTGCGCCCGCCGGGCGAGAGCACGCTGATGGCGATCTCGCCCTCGTCGAGCAGATAGAGCGCGTCGGCCTCGTCGTCCTGCAGGAAGAGGCTTTCGCCGGGCGCGAGCGTCACGCCGACCGCGGCGGCCTCGATCGCCGCCCGAAGCTCGGGCGTCGCCACGAAGTCGGTGGCCCCCGTGTAGGAAGCCGGCGCCGGTCGCATGACGGTCACTCCTTCGTGGCGAGGCGGGCGAAGAGGCTGTCGACGAGCGCCGCCGGCAAGAGGCCGGCGAGCACGGCCGCGACATGAAGCCGGCGGGGAAAGGCGATCCGCGCCCGGTTTCGCCTGAGGCCCCTGACGATGCGCTCGGCCGCGAGCTCGGGCTCCATCAGGAGCGGCATCGGAAAGGGGTTCGCCCTGGTGAGGGGTGTCCTGACGAAGCCCGGGCAGATGACGCTGACGCCGATGCCGTGCCGCGCCAGCCGGCCGCGCAGCCCCTCGCCGTAGACGCGGGCCGCCGCCTTGCTGGCGCAGTAGACGGGCGCGTTGGGCAGGCCGCGAAAGGCCGCGAGCGAGCTCATGACGGCGATCTGGCCGCGGCCGCGCGCCTGCATCGGGAGAAGCGCCGGCTCGACCGTGTTGAGGATGCCCTGGACGTTGACCGCCATGATCCTGCGGGCATCGCCGCCCGAGATGCCGGCATTGGCGACCAGGAGATCGATCGGCGCCGCGCGGAAGGCGTCCCCGATGGCGAGCGCCATGGCCGCCGCATCCTCCACATCGACGGACGCCGTCGAGACCTCGCCGGCGCAGCTCGCCGCCACGGCCTCGAGCCGTGCCGCGTTCCGGCCCAAGAGGGTGAGCCGGCGGTCCGGTGCGGCGAGCCGCCTTGCCAGCGCCGCGCCGATGCCGCTACTTGCACCCGTGATCAGCGCATGTCGCGGATCCCACACGATCGGGCTCCCCAAGACCAGCTTCTCCAGGATTGACGAGATGATCGCCCTCGACCGTCTGATACCGGGCCGCCGGCGCGGTCTCATGCTGGTCATGTCGTCGCCCTCCGGTGCCGGCAAGACCTCGATCTCGCGGGCGGTGCTGCAGGAGGAGACCGAGCTCGATCTCTCGATCTCGGTGACCACGCGGCCGAGGCGGCCGGCCGAGGTGGACGGGCGCGACTACCATTTCATCGCCCCCGAGCGCTTCGCCCAAATGGTCGAGACGGGCGACCTGCTCGAGCACGCAAGGGTCTACGGCCACTCCTACGGCACGCCCAAGGCACCCGTGCTGCAGGCGCTGGCATCCGGCCGCGACGTGCTCTTCGACATCGACTGGCAGGGTGCCCAGCAGCTCCGCGAGGCGGCGGGCGAGGACATGGTGGGCGTCTTCATCCTGCCGCCCTCGACCGCGGAGCTCGCCGCGCGCCTGCGCACCCGCGCCCAGGACAGCGACGCCGAGGTGCAGTTCCGCCTGACCCAGATCGCCAACGACGTGACCCACTGGCCGGAATACGACTACGTGCTCATCAACCAGGACTTCGAGAACAGCGTGCGCGCGGTGCGGGCGATCGTCGCGGCCGAGCGGCTTCGGCGCGTGCGCCAGCCGGGTGTGGGCGAGTTCGTCAAGCAGTTCCGCCACCCGTTCTCCTGAGGGCCTCGAAGCCGGCGGCGAGACGGTCGAGCTCGGCGAGGTCGAGGGTCTCCGGGCGACGCTCGGCGGCGATGCCGGCGAGGGCCAGAAGGGCCGGCGGATCGGCCACGAGCCCCCTGAGGCTGGCGCGGAGCATCTTGCGCCGCTGGCCGAACACGACCCGACCCACCTGCTCGAGCGCCTGGAGCCGGTCCGCCGGGGGCCGCTCGGCCTCGGGCCTGGGAATGAGCTCGACCAGGCTGGAGGTGACCCGGGGCGGCGGGTGGAAGGCGCCCTTGGGGATGTCGAACAGGCGCTCGACCCGGCAGAGCGACTGGGCGAGGACCGCGAGCCGCCCCCAGTCCGGCGTGCCGGGCCCGGCCGTGAGCCGGAGCGCCACCTCCCTTTGCAGCATGAGATGCAGGCTGGCGACCGCATCGAGGCGGTGCAGCCAGCGCAACAGGAGCGCCGTGCCGATGTTGTAGGGGAGGTTGGCGACGATCGCCCATGGCACGCCCGCCCGCTGCGCCACCGCCAGATCGCCGATGTCGACCTCGAGCGCATCGGCCTCGATCAGCACCAGCCGGCCGGCGGCGGCCTCGACCAGAGGCGCCAGGGCGGCGACGCAGCGGCGGTCGCGCTCGATCGCCCAGAGCCGCGCGCCCCGGGCGAGAAGGGCGCGGCTGAGGCCGCCGGGGCCCGGGCCGATCTCGAGCACCGGCCGGCCGTCGAGGCGCGCGGGCGCTTCGGCGATCCGCCGCAGGATGGCGGGATCGAGCAGGAAGTGCTGCCCCAGGCGCTTCTCGGCAACGAGACCGGCATGGCGGATGACCTCGGCGAGCCGCGGCAGGTCCCCGAGCGGCGAGGCGGCGGCGGGCGGCGCCGGTCGGCCGCTCAGTTGCCGACCCGCACGTCGATGAACGCCTCCTGGCGGAGATCGCGGAGATAGCGCGCGGCCAGCCTCTGCACCTGCTCCTCCTCGAGGCTGCGGCGGATCAGGGCCCGCCGCGCCTCGTCGGGAGCGCTCGTGCCATCCTCGCAGACCATCACGAGGTGGATGCCGTTGGCGCTGCGCACCGGCCGGCTGAGCACGCCGGGCGTGAGCTCGGCCACCGTGCGCGCCATGTCGGCCGGCAGGTCGCCGGCCCGCAGCCAGCCGATATTGCCGGAGTTGGGCAAGGCGAGCTGGCGCGCCAGGCGCTCGATGTCGGCGCAGGTCCTGATCTCCCCGGCCGCGGCGCGCGCCTGGGCCAGAACGTCGGCGGTGGCCGCCTCGGTCGCGTTCGGCGCCAGGGGAAAGAGAAGCTGTGCCAGCTCGCGCGCGTCGGGCGCCACGGCACCGCTCGTGGTCCGCCGGTCGCGGACCAGGAAGAACTGCACGCCGGCCGGCGTGACGACCGGATCCGACATCTGCCCGGCGCCGAGGCCGGCGAGCAGCGGGCGCAGCGCCGCCTGCACCGAATCCAGCGGCACCCAGCCGAGATCGCCACCCTCGGCACCGCTCGCGGCGGCCGAGACCTGCTGGGCGATGGCGGCGAAATCGCCACCCTGCCGGATCGCCGCGCGCAGCTCCTCGGCCTCTCCCAGCACCTCGCCGGCGCGGGCCGGGTCATAGACCGGCAGCACGATCTCGGAGAGCAGGAGCTCGACCCGGCCCTCCGCCCGGCTCGCGGCGAGCGCCAGGCTCACCTGCTGGTCGGTCACCACCACGTTCGGCGCGAAAGCCTCGCGCACCACCCGGAACCACACGAGCTGCGCCTCGATCTGACGACGCAGCGCCTCCGGATCGATGCCCCGCTCGGTGAGGAACGCGAAGAGCTGCTGGACCGTCATGTTGTTGGTGGCGGCGGCATTCTGCAACGCCGCGTCGACCTCCTGCGGCGCCACCCGGATGTTGCGCCGCCGCGCCTCCTGGAGCTCGAGCTGCTCGTCGATGAGCCGGCGCAGGACCTGCGGGGCGACCCGCCGCTGGGTCTCGGGATCGGCCGGCAGATTCGAGAAGAGGAGGGTCAGCCCCAGGCGATCGCGCAGCTCCTGGGTCGAGATGATGTCGTTGTTGACCACGGCGGCAATGCGCTGGACCGACTGGATCGGCGCCTGCTCCTGGGCGGCGGCGGGTGCCGCGAGCGGCAGGAAGGCGGCGATGATGAGGGCGATCAGCGTCTGTCGTGGCATGCGTCTGTCCAGGAAAGCGTCGCTCCGGCTTGCGGCGCCGGGCCGACCATCAGAAGATGTCCGAATCGGTCTCGAGGTCGCCCAGGCTGCGCAGCGAGATGCGCAAGGTGAACGTCACCTCGTCGTCGAGCTCGCCCTTTTCCGTGAAGCTCTGCTCGAGGCCGGCGACCAGCACGAGACAGGGATTCGTATAGACCAGGCCGTACTGGTTCGTCACCGTGCGATCCTCCTTCAGGTCGCGGCGGGTGCGCGCGCCGATCGCGAGGCTGTCGAGAAGCTGCACGCGGACGCCGGCGACGATCTCCTCGCGGCTGTTCACATCCTCCGACGCGATGTCCTCGACCTCCTCGGTCAGGCGCAGGTACTGGACGTCGAAGCGCAGGCGCGGCGGCCCGAAGCCGAGCGTGAGATCGCTGCGGCGCAGCGCCAGCGAGCTCTTGTCGGCACGAAAGCGGTAGCCCAGGTCGAGCAGCTCCGAGGGACGCACGTCGATCCGGCCGACGAAGTCGGAGAGCGGGTCCTCGAGGCCCGAGCCTTGCGGGTAGAGCCCGTCCGAGCCGCTGCGCAGGCTCTGGCCGACGATGCCGCTCACCCGCCACGCCTCCGGGCCGAGCGAGTTGAAGCCGAGCCCGTAGGAGACCCTGGCACCGCTGTCGACCCGGTCGATGCCCGTGAAGCGGGACGGCTTGAAGAGATTGGTCTCGTCGAACTCGAAAACCTGGCTGTCCTCGTTCGGGATGTCGCTGTCGTTGAGATTGTTGGGCGTGTAGTTGAAGGCGACCCGGGGCTCGATCAGGTGCGACCATGTGCCGGTCTCGCCCACCAGCGGCAGGGTCAAATCGAGATTGGCGGAAGGAACGACGCGGCCCGCCGTGTTCTCGCCGCCATCGCCCGAGAAGGTCTGCGGGTCGCCGTCGGTGTTGTAGACATCGCCCCTGGTCGCGAGACGCAGCGACCAGACGTCGCCGAACCGGCCGATCCACGGCAGATGCCAGCCGAGCTCGGTCGAGAAGCGGCGCGTGTCCAGCCCCTCGTCGCGGGTCAGACCGAGGATGTTGGTGGTCCAGTCGGCCTGCGAGCCCCAGAGCAGGCGGCCGCTGTAGAGCTTGCTCTCGGCGAGCGGCAGGACGATCGGAATGGTGTCCTGATCGTCGTTCTCGCGAAGCGTCTGGAAGCCGTAGGTGTTGAGGGCGAGGTAGTCGCGCCCGCGGAACCGCTCGACATAGGCGTGGTTGCGCAACACGTCGGCATTGGAGATGTTGTAGCGCTCGAGAACGGTGTTGTCGGTCGCGAGGTTCAGATCGAACCCGGCCCGGTCCAGCTCGCTCAGGACGTAGCGGCCGCGCCCCTCGACGAAGCCGCGCACCTCGTTGCCGCTGGCGCTCTCGGTATCGCCGTCCGCGTTGCGGCGCTGATAGGGATCGGTGTAGGTGATGCCGCCGCCGAGCTCGGTCAGCCCGAAGGTCTGCAAATCCCGGTACTCGCCGGAGAGAAAGACGCCGGCATCGCTGGTGAAGAGCGGCACCAGCGTCAGGTCGCGATTGGGGGCGAGATCGATGAAGAACGGCGTCTCGAGCGTGAAGCCGAGCTGGCTGTCGGTGCCGACCGACGGCACCAGAAAGCCGGTGCGGCGATCGACCGTGGGGTCGGGGTGGTAGAAATAGGGCGTGTAGAGCACGGGAACGCCCAGAACCTCGAGCCGCGCATTGCGGTAGGCGATGGTCCGGGTGACCTGATCGTGAACGACCCGCTCCGCCTTGATCTGCCAGAGCGGCTCGTCGTCCTCGGCACAGATCTCGCAAGGGCTGTAGACCGCGCGGTCCAGAACCGTCGTCCGCCCCTCGCTGCGCACGCCCTTGACGGCGGCGATCCGCGAGCCGTCGCGCAAGAGAACGCCGACGCCCTCGACGAAGCCGGCGGCGAGGCGGTCGTCGAGCACGAGGTCGTCGGCGAAGATCGCGTCGCCCTCCTCGTCGATGAGGATGATGTTGCCGGTGGCGGTGACCGTGCCCGTCGCGATGTCGTAGGTGATCCTGTCGGTCAGCAGCGTGCGGCCGTCCTGGTCGAGCTCGACATCGCCGACCGCGGTCACGAGATCGGCCTCGATCGAGTAGCTGATCTGCTCGGCGCTGAGCACCACGGGCGTGGTCTCGAGCCCGGCCGGCTGGGCCCGGGCCGGCGCCTGGGGCAGGAAGGTGCAGAGGACGAGGGCCAGCGCGACCCGAAGCGCGTGCCGTTCAGCCATTGCATCCGATCGGCACGCTTGTGCTCACCGCCCCTGAAAGCCATCTGGTCGATGGGGCTGCTACCACACCGCCGCCGGCATGAGGAGAGAAACCGTTGATCGAACTGAACTTCACGGAAGACCAGTTGCCGGCGAGCGGCACCCTCGTGGTGGGCATCGCGGCACCCTCGGGCCTGGGGGGCGCGGCGGGCGAACTCGACCGGAGGAGCAAGGGGCTGATCGAGAAGGCGCTCGAGGAGGCCGGCGGGCTGAAGCACGGCAAGCTCCTGGATCTCGTGCTGCCGCGACACCTCGATCTCGCCCGGCTGGTCCTCGTGGGTATCGGCAAGCCCGAGGGGCTGACCCGGCTGGATCGCGAGGAGCTCGGCGCCGGAATCGCGAGGAAGCTGCGGGCGCTCGGCGTCGAGGCGGCGGTGCTCGCACCCCTGGACGGGCTCGAGACCGGCACCGACGCGACCCTGGCCGCCTGCGATCTGGCACTCGGCGCGAAGCTCGCGACCTACGCCTTCCGCAAGTACCAGAAGCCGGAGAAGGACGAGCCCAAGCGGCTCGAGCGGCTGACGGTCCATGTGGCGAAGATGCCGGGCAAGGATCGGCTGGCGCTGATCGACGCACTGTCGGCGGGCGTGGCGCTGACCCGCGATCTGGTCTCGGAGCCGGCCAACGTCCTCTATCCCGAAAGCTTCGCCGAGCGTTGTCGGGAGCTCGAGGAGCTCGGCATCGAGGTCCAGGTCATGGCGCGGGACGAGCTCGAGCGGCTCGGCATGCGCGCCCTTCTGGGCGTCGCCCAGGGCAGCGTGCGCGAGCCCCGTGTCGTGGTGATGCGCTGGCGCGGGGCGCGGCAGGCGAAGCCGCTGGTGCTGGTCGGCAAGGGGGTCTGCTTCGATACGGGCGGCATCTCGATCAAGCCCGCCGGCGGCATGGAGGAGATGAAGTGGGACATGGCGGGCGCGGGTGCCGTGGTCGGCGCCATGCGGGCCGTCGCCGGCCGGAAGGCCAGGGCGCACGTGGTCGGCATCATCGGCCTCGTCGAGAACATGCCGTCCGGCACGGCGCAGCGGCCGGGCGACGTGGTGACCGCCATGTCGGGCAAGACCATCGAGGTGATCAACACCGACGCCGAGGGCCGTCTCGTGCTCGCCGACGTGCTGCACTACGCCAGGGAGAACCTCGATCCAGCGGCGATGATCGACCTCGCCACGCTGACCGGTGCCGTCATCGTGGCGCTCGGCCACGAGAACGCGGGGCTCTTCGCCAATGACGAGAAGCTCGCGGGCAACCTCGCGAAGGCGGCGGCGGCGGTCGGCGAGGGGGTCTGGCGGCTGCCGATCGGCAAGGCCTACACCCGGCACATCAAGTCGCAGATCGCCGACATCAAGAATGTCGGCCGCGGCCGCGAGGCGGGGGCGACGGCCGGGGCGGTGTTCCTCGAGGAGTTCGTGGGCGAGGTGCCCTGGGCGCATCTCGACATCGCCGGGGTCGCCTGGAGCAGCCGCGAGCAGCCGCTGGCGGCCAAGGGTGCCACCGGCTTCGGCGTGCGGCTGCTCGACGAGCTGGTGCGGAGCGCCTACGAGGCGGGCGGCGCCAAGGCTTGACCGAGCTCGGCTTCTACCATCTGACGCGGTCGAGCCTCGAGGAGGCGCTGCCGCGGCTGCTCGAGAAGATCCGTGCCGCCGGCCACCGCGTGGTGCTGCGCGCCGCCGACGCCGAGCGGCTGGATCAGCTCGACCGGCTGCTCTGGACGTTCCGCAACGACTCCTTCCTGCCGCACGGCACGAGCCGCGACGGCCACGCCGAGGCGCAGCCGATCTGGCTCACGACCGGTCCCGACACCCCGAACGGGGCCAGGGTGCTCATCCTGGTCGACGGCGCGGAGGCGGAGGACGCCGGAAGCTTCGAGCGGGTGCTCGAGCTCTTCGACGGCCGCGACGCCGAGGCCGTGGCGCGCGCCCGCGAGCGCTGGCGCTGGGCCGAGAGAGAGGGCATGGAGCGCGTCTATTGGCAGCAGGACGAGCGCGGCCGCTGGCAGCGCGCGCAATCTTCCTGAGGATGGGCGGCTTCCTAAGCGCCGGTGCGGCTGCTAGAAGCGCGCCGAACGCTTTCCGAGCATCCCCCGAATTCAGGAGTTCCCCCATGGCCGCGGAGCGCACGCTCTCGATCATCAAGCCCGACGCCACCCGCCGCAACCTGACGGGTGCCATCAACCAGCGCTTCGAGGAGGCGGGGCTTCGGATCGTCGCCCAAAAGCGCCTGCGGCTCACCCAGGGCCAGGCCGAGGCGTTCTACGTGGTCCACAAGGAGCGGCCGTTCTTCGCCGGCCTCGTCGCCTTCATGACCTCGGGTCCGGTGGTGGTGCAGGTGCTCGAGGGCGAGGATGCGGTCGCGCGCAACCGCAAGGTCATGGGGGCGACCGACCCCGCCAAGGCCGATGCCGGCACCATCCGCAAGGACTTCGCCGAGAACATCGAGGCCAACTCGGTGCACGGCTCCGACAGCGCCGAGAACGCGGCGATCGAGATCGGCTTCTTCTTCAGCGCCATCGAGATCGTCGGCTGAAGCAGCTCCTCGTCATCGCCCACACACCGTCGCCGAATACGACAGCACTGCGCGACGCGCTCCTGAAGGGCGCCACCCTGCCGGAGATCGAGGGCGTCGAGGTCACCCACCTCGGCCCCTTCGAAACCGACGCCGAGGCGGTGCTCGCCGCCGACGCGGTGATCCTCATGACTCCTGAGAACCTCGGCTACATGAGCGGCGCCCTCAAGGACTTCTTCGACCGCTGCTACTACCAGCTCATCGACCGCACCGACGCGCTCCCCTACGCGCTTCTCGTCCGCGCCGGCCTCGACGGCACCGGCACCTGCCGCGCCGTCGCCAGCATCGCCTCCGGCATGCGCTGGAAACCCGCCCACGAGCCCGTCGTCTGCCGCGGCAAGTGGGACGAAACCTTCCTCGACCGCGCCACCGACCTCGGCACCTTCATGGCCGCCGGGCTGGAGATGGGCGTGCTTTAGGAACGGGGTCGCGCAACCGCAAGTGGGAGCGTTCTAGCCGCGCCCCAAAAGCTCGTGCAGGATCAGCCGGCGGTGGCCGGCCGACGCCCTCACGATCTCCCCCTCCACGATCGCCGCCCCGCTGGCCACCAGATCGAGACCGAGCGGGTAGCATTCGTGCTCCACCTCGAGGACGCGGGCCGCGAGCGTCGCCGCGTCGTCGCCGGGCAGCACCGGCACCACGCCCTGGACCAGCACCGGCCCGACATCGAGGGTCGGGCGGACCAGATGCACAGTGCAGCCATGGACCAGTGCTCCGGCCGCCAGCGCCCGCTCGTGGGTGTGCAGGCCGGGGAGGGCGGGCAGCAGCGAGGGGTGGATGTTCAGCATCCGGTCGCGCCACTTCAGGACGAAAGCCGGCTCGAGGATGCGCATGAACCCGGCGAGGCAGACGATGCCGACGTCCGCCTCGACCAGCGCTTCGTGCAGCGCCCGATCGAACGCCGCACGGGTCGGATGGTCGCCATGCGGGATCACCCGCGTCTCGATCCCGTGCCGGCGCGCCCGCTCGAGGCCGAAGGCGTCCGCCCGGTTGCTCAGGACCAGGACGATCTCGCCGGCCGCCGCACCGCTCCGGGTCGCCCGGATCAGCGCCTCGAGATTGCTGCCGCTGCCGGAGATCAGGACGGCGACGCGGGCGGCTCCCATGCCGTCTCGACCCCGTCGATCACCACCCGGGCCGGACCGGGCTCGCCGGCCTCGATCGTGCCGACCCGGTGCGCCGTCTCGCCCCGCCCCTGGAGCAGCGCCAGGAGCTCGTCCGCCTTCGCCGCCTCGACGAAGAGCAGCATGCCGAGCCCGCAATTGAAGACCCGCCCCAGCATCGAGGGCTCCATCTCGCCCATGCCGCCGATCCAGCGCATCACGGCGGGGAAGTGCCAGGAGGTGGCATCGAGGCGAATGGTGAGCCCGTCCGGCACGACCCGCGGCGGGTTGCAAAAGAGCCCCCCACCGGTGATGTGGGCGAGCGCCCTGACACCGCCGTGACGAATCGCCGCCAAAGCGGCGCCGACATAGATGCGGGTCGGCTCGAGCAGCACCTCGCCGAGCGTCCGGTCGGCCGTGAAGGGCGGATGCGCGTCGAGGGCGAGGCCGAAATCGGCGATGATCCGCCGCGCCAGCGAGAAGCCGTTGCTGTGCAGGCCCGAGGAAGCGAGGCCGAGCACCACGTCGCCGGCGCCGACGGGCTTGGGCAGGAGATCCCTCCGCTCGACCGCGCCGACCGCGAAGCCCGCGAGATCGAACCGGCCCGGGGCGTAGTGATCCGGCATCTCGGCGGTCTCGCCGCCGACGAGAGCGCAGCCGGCGACGGCGCATCCCTTGGCGATGCCGGCGACGAGGCCGGTCGCCGCCTCGATGTCGAGCCGGCCCGTGGCGAGGTAGTCGAGGAAGAACAGCGGCTCCGCCCCCTGCACGACCAGATCGTTGACGCACATGGCGACGAGATCGATGCCGACCGTGTCGTGGCGGCCCATCGCCTCGGCGATCTGGAGCTTGGTGCCGACCCCGTCGGTGGCGGCGACCAGAAGCGGGTCCTCGAGCTTCGCGGCCGCCGGATCGAAGACGGCGCCGAAGCCGCCGAGCGCCGCCATCGTGCCCGGACGAGCCGTCGCTGCCGCCAGGGGCGCGATACGCCGGACCAGCTCCTCGCCGGCGCCGATGTCGACCCCGGCCCGGGCATAGGCGTCGCCGTCGCGTACCTCTTGTGTCAAGCTCTCCGTTCCTCTTGTATCGGGTGCGGTGTGCACCTTATGTCTGCCGCCGGCCAACGCGGCGGAAAAGCCGGACGCGCCCGAGCTTAGGGAAGATCATGCCACTTGCAAAGCGCACCATCGCCTTCCTTCGGCTGCTCCTGCCATCCATCGTGCTGGTGGCCGGACCGGCCTCGGCCGATCCCTACACGGTGAACGGCATCGCCGTCGACGTGACCGCCGAGAATGCCGTTCTCGCCCGCGAGACCGCGGTGGCCGACGCCCAGGTGAAGGGTCTGGCCGAGCTGTTCGAGCGGCTGACCCTGCCCCGCTACGACGACCGCCTGCCGGCGGTCGGACCCGAGACCGCGGCCTCCCTCGTCACCTCCTACCAGGTCGAGAAGGAGAACGTGGCGGCGACCCGCTACGTCGCCGAGCTGGCGGTGACCTACGATGCGCTGGCCGTGCAGAACCTGCTCGAGGGCACCGGCGTGCCCATCGTCGTCGACCTGCCGCCGCCGCTCCTCGTCGTGCCGGCTTTGGAGACGGAGGGCGGGCTCGCGGTCTTCGGCGGCTCCCCGGCCTGGCGCGACGCCTGGGCCAGGGAGGCCGGCCGCAACACCCTGCTCGACATCGTGCTGCCGCTCGGCGACCTGACCGACCTGCGCACGCTGGGCGATCAGGCGCTGGCCGGCGATCCGACCACCGCACTCGCCGACGCGGCGACAAGATACGATGCCGAGGCGGCCATTCTGGTGGTGGCCTCGCCGGATTCGCTCGAGACGCCGCGCACCATCGCCGTCAGGCTCGACGGCACCGCCGGCTGGCCGACCGGCATGGCCCCGCTCACGGTCACGGCGGAGGGCCGGCCGGAAGAGGCCTGGGCGGCGGCGGCGCGGCAGGCGATGACCGAGCTCGAGAACGAGTGGAAGGAGGATAATCTCGTCGCGTTCGACGAGCTGGCCAAGCTTCGGGTGGAGACGCCGCTCGGCAGCCTCGAGGACTGGTCGGCGATCCGCTCCGGCCTCGCCGGAGTTCCCGTCATCAGGCAGATCGAGGTCAGGACCTTCTCGCAGGCGGAGGCGGAGCTCGTCCTCAGCTATATCGGCAATGTCGACCAGTTGCGGCGCGCCCTGGCGGCGCGCGGGCTGGCGCTCTCCGGAGGGGCGGACCGATGGCGGCTGCAGCGAACGGCTGGCCGCGGCGCGGGCTGAGCGCCGGCCGGCGGCTGGCCGTCCTCCTCGCCACCCGGGCCTGGCGGCAGCTCGCCAATGCCATCACGCTCGCCCGCCTCGTCGCGGTGCTGCCGATCTGGCTGCTCATCCAGGATGAGCGCTTCGAGGCGGCCCTTCTGGTCTTCGCGGTGGCGGCGGTGAGCGACGGCATCGACGGCGCGGTGGCCAAGCTCTCCGGCACCGCCTCGGCCTTCGGTGCCGTGCTCGATCCCCTGGTCGACAAGCTGATGCTGGGCTGCCTCTTCATCGTCGCCGGCACGCTCGGCTGGACCTCGCAATGGCTCGTGGCGCTGATCGTCGGCCGCGACATCGCCCTCGCCATGGGCGTCGTCCGGCTCGAGCTGCTGTCGACCAGCCGCCGGCTCGAGCCCCTCATCATCGGCAAGCTCTGCACCATGACGCAGTTCGTCTTCTTCGCGGTGCTCCTCGCCGAGGCCGGCGGGCTCGTGGCTGCGGGCCTCCTCCACCAGCTCGCCGGTGCCGCCGTGGCGCTCACCGCGCTCGCCTCGCTCGCCGCCTATCTCTGGTTCGCCCGGAGCGCCGCCCGTGCCCGGAGCTGACGCCTTGCCGCCTGCCGCGAACCAGCTCGTGCTCGACCTGCCGGTCGACGATGCCGACCGGCTCGAGGATTTCCTCCGCTCGCCGGCCAACGAGGCGGCACTGAACGCCGTGCTCCGCTGGCCGCACTGGCCGGCGCCGGCGCTCATCGTCTGGGGGCCCGCCGGCAGCGGCCGCACCCATCTCGCCCGCATCTGGGCGCGCCTCGCCGGTGCCCGGGAGCTCGACGGCAACCGCCTCTGGGCCGAGGACGCACCCTACGGGCTCGCCCTCGATTGCCGGGCCTGCGTGGTCGACGATGCCGACAGGGTCGACTGCGACCGGGCG
Source organism: uncultured Geminicoccaceae bacterium (assembly GCA_964402505.1). GTDB lineage: Bacteria > Pseudomonadota > Alphaproteobacteria > Geminicoccales > Geminicoccaceae > SLRI01. The sequence goes on along the minus strand of CAYOCP010000028.1, from coordinate 1,683 downwards.
CTTCTGCACGTCTACAACCTCGTCGCCGGGCGGGGCGGCCATCTGCTCCTGACCGCGAGCCGCCCTCTCGCCGACTGGGGCATCGGCCTGCCCGACCTGATCTCGCGACTGCGCACGTCCTGGTCCTGCCGAATCGCCGAGCCGGACGACACGCTCCTCGCCGCCCTTCTGGTCAAGCAGCTCCAGGATCGCCAGCTCGCCGTGTCGCCCGAGGTGGTGGCCTATCTCAGCCGTCACATGGAGCGCTCGTTCGCCGCGGCCCGCCGGCTGGTGCGGGAGCTCGACCACGCCTCCCTGCGCGCCCGGCGGCCGATCACCCTTCCCCTGGCGCGAAAGGTGCTGCTGACCCTGGGCGACGCCGCGGCCGACCCGGCGAAAGCCTTCTCGCCTTGAATGCGCTCGCCCGGCTCGCCCGCCTCGCCGAGAAGCCGGTGCTCTCGGTCCTGGGGCTCATGACCGGCACCTCGGTGGACGGGCTGGACGTGGCGCTCTGCCGGATCGAGCCCACGCTCGGCGCCATGCCCGAGCTGGTGCTGGGCCGCACCCTGAAGCTGCCGGACGACCTGCGCCGGGCCCTGCTCGCCGCCGGGGACCAGGGTGTTCCGGCACTCGCACGGGCCGACATGGCGCTCGGCCGGTTCCAGGCACAAGCCGTCGCGCGCCTTCTGGCCGAGGCCGGCCACGGGCCCGTCGACCTGGTCGGCAGCCACGGGCAGACCGCCTTTCACGAGCACCGGCTGACGACCCTGCAGATCGGCGAGCCGGCCTGCCTGGCGCAGGCGCTGGACTGCCCGGTGGTGGCGGACTTCCGCCGGGCGGACGTGGCGGCCGGCGGCAGCGGCGCGCCGCTCGTGCCGATCTTCGACCGCCTCTTCCTCGCACGACCCGACCGCAACGTGCTGGCGGTCAATATCGGCGGCATCGCCAACTTCACGGCCCTTCCGGCCGGCGGCGGCGAGGCCGTCGCCATGGATTGCGGGCCCGGCAACATGATCGTCGACGGCCTCGTGCGACGCATGACCCATGGCCGCCTCGACTACGACCGGGATGGCGCTTTCGCCGCCAACCGGCGGATCGACCAGCGCCTGCTCGACGAGCTGGCTTCGATGCCCGCGCTCCGCACGCCGCCACCCCGCTCGCTCGGCCGGGAGGAGTTCGGCGAACGCTTCGTCGACGCCCTCGTCGCCCGCGCCACTCCCCGAAGCGAGGCCGAATGGCGCGAGCTGATCGCCACCGCCACGGCCCTTTCCGCCGAGGCCCTGGCGCGGACCGTGACCGCGCACGTGGCGCCCGGAATGCCGGTCGATCGGGTGCTGGTGAGCGGCGGCGGCGTCCACAACGCCACGCTCATGCGCCAGATCGAGCTCCGCCTGCCCGGATGCGAGGTCCTGTCGACCGCGAGCGTCGGCCTCGATCCGGACTTCAAGGAGGCGATCGCCTTCGCCGCCTTCGCCGTTCTCACCCTCTTCTTTCCGCCTCTCGCCACCGGCGGCTTCACCGGCGCCGCCCACCCCGTCCGTCTCGGCAAGCTGACACTGCCCTGACCAGCTGCCGGATCGGCCGGAAGGCGGGTCTCGATTGTCCGCAACGCCGGCAAATGATCATATGCGCCATTATTCGCGGCGCGTCCGCTCGAGCATCGTCTGGAGTGGGCGTCATGCGCTAGTTGTCGTCGATTGATCG
>CAYOCP010000027.1:0-63326 GCA_964402505.1 uncultured Geminicoccaceae bacterium | reverse complement strand
GATTGCCGGTCGAACCCGAGGGCTTCTTGCCTTCGATGCCGATGTGTGGTAGGAAGATAATCAGATACGAGGGCGGCGCTGCCGTTCGTTCGACGTCCCGCGGGGTGAGGGGCGACGAGGCGAGGGGCGACGTCGGCTCGTGCGCCGCCCGTCCTCCCGTGCGGTCAAGGCGAGGGGCCGGGCGGCCGGATCAGCGGGAGCGGCGGGTCTTGTCGAGCAGCAGGTCCTTTGCCCGGTTGATCTGTGCGGCGAGGAAATTGCTGCCGCCGCTGTCGGGGTGGAGCCTGGTCATCAGCCGGCGATGCGCCTCGCGGATCTCGTCGGGACCGGCGCCCTTGGCGAGGCCGAGGATGTCGAGCGCCTGCTGCTCGTCCATTCCGCCGGCGCCGGTGGCGGCCGATCCGGCGGGCTCGGCCTCGCGCCAGTCCTCGAACCGGCGATCCAGATACGCCTCCAGCAGGCTGGTGCTTCGGGGATCGCTGCGGGCCGCCTCGGCCAGGAGCTCGAGCAGCTCGGCGAGGCCGAGATCGGCGAGCGGACGTCCGGCGAAGCGGCCCTGCCGCACGCTGCCCTCGACCTCGCCGCTCGCCCGGTCGAGGCGCATCTCGAGAAGATCCGTGCGGATCTCGACCGGATCCCGGTCCGGTCCGCCGCGCATCGGGTCGGCGCCGCCCCGATGGCGGCGGATCGCCCGGATGGCGGCGAAGGTGGCGGCGATGGTCATGAAGGCGAGGCCGACGCGGCCGGCGAGGAGCAGGCCGGCGCTGACGAGGCAGGCGACCGCCGCGGCACCGATCCGCGCCCCCTGCGCCACGTCCCTCGGATTGGCGCGCGCGAACCACTGGCTGCCCAGCAAAAGAAGGCCGAGAACCAGAAGCCCGAACAGGAAATAGAGCATGAACCCTAGCGGAGCTGCCGCTCGATCAGGGCGACGGGGCCGCCCTCGCGCTTCGAGAGATCGCTCAGCGCCTTGCGGCCGCCCGCGGCATAGGCCGCCACGGCCCGCAAAAGGGCGCGAAGCTCGGCCGGTGCCGAGGCGTCGAAGCGGCAGGCGGCACCGCCGGTCAGCCGTGCAATCTCCTGGAAAGCGTAGGCGGCCTGCGGATCGCGCCCCTCGTGAAAGACGAAGGCCTTGACACCCAGAAGGCCGAGCCGACCGGCGAGATCACCGAGCGTGTCGACCGATTCCTCGCAGGCGTCGCCGATGAAGATCAGGGCGTGCACCCGCTGCTTGCCGGTCTCGTTGATGGCGTGGCGCAGCACCCGGTGGATCTGCGTGCGGCCGGCGCGGCAGCCGACCCGGACCATCAGCTTCACCAGCTCGGCGGCGCGGGCGACCCAGCGGCTCGCCTTGCACTCGTCGAAGCCGCGATAGAAGACGAGCTGCACGTCGAGCCCGCCGAGCCGGTCCGCCTCGAGGAACATCTCGCCCTGCACCGAGCAGGCCTGATCCCACGTCGGCCGCCGCGACGCCGTGGCGTCGAGCGCGAAGATCAGCCGCCCGCGCCCGGCGGCACCGGCGGGTGCGGGCGCTCGCCGCAGCTCCTCGACGAAGGCGCTGACCGCGTCGTCCTTGCGGTCGGTGATGTCCCTGCCCTTGCCCATGCCTCATATGTTGGCCGGGCCGGCCGTCATTCCAGTGGCTCCCCGCCACATGGCCGGGAGCCCGAAAGGGGGCTCAATAGGTGGCGCGGCCGCCCGAGAGATCGAACACGGCCCCGGTCGTGAACGAGTTCTCGGCCGAGACGATCCAGGCGACCATCGCCGCCGCCTCCTCGACCAGAAGGAAGCGGCCGCGCGGGATCTTCGAGAGCATGTAGTCGATATGCTGCTGGCTGATCTGGTCGAAGATGCGTGTTCTGGCCGCCGCCGGGGTGATGCAGTTGACCGCGATATCGTATCCGGCGAGCTCCTTGCCGAGCGACTTGGTGAGCGCGATGACCGCCGCCTTGGCGGCGCTGTAGGGTCCGGCATTGGGGTTGCCCTCCTTGCCGGCGATCGAGGCGGTCGAGCAGATCCGGCCGTAGTTCTGGGCGATCATCGAGGGCACCACCGCCTTCATGCAGTGGAAGACCCCGGTGATGTCGATGTCCACCACCTGCTGCCAGGCCTCGTTCGGGTACTCCCAGATCTTGAAGGAGGGCCCGGCGATGCCGGCATTGCAGACGAGGATGTCGATGCCGCCGAGCCCCTTCTCGCTCGCCTCGACCGCGCCCTCGACCGAGGCGTAGTCGGTGACGTCGACGGTGACCGCCTGCACCCTGCCCGTGGCCTCGAGCTCCCTTGCTGTCCTCGCGACGAGGGCGGCGTCCATGTCCCAGAGCGCCACGCTCGCCTCCGACGCCAGAAGCCGCTCGGCGATGGCCCGGCCGATGCCCTGGGCACCGCCGGTGACGACGGCCCGGCGGCCCGCGAGATCGATCCTGTTCACTCCCGTTCTCCCCCTCGATGGCTGCCCGCCTCGATAGACGGTTTGCGGCGCTTGCGGTAGTCACGGCCGCTCATCCGGAGGATCATCGATGCTCGCCGCACTGCCGCTGCTCGTTTTCGTCGTCGGCTTCTACCATCTGATCGTGCTGATCGGCGTCGCCGGCCTCGGCGGCATCGCAAGCGTGGTCCTGTCGATCCCGCTGGTCTCCGGCGCGATCCTGGCGCTGACCATGGGCGACCTTCTGGTGCTCCTGGGCCTCGTCCTCCTCTATATCGAGATCTTCAAGGCGACGCGCACCGGGACCTCCTCGATCGTCGACCATCTGCTCTCCATGGCGCTCTTCGTCATCTGCCTCGTCGAGGTGATCGTCCTGCCGGGCTTCGGCACCGCCACCTTCGTGATCCTGACCGTGATGGCCGCCATCGACGTCGTCGCCGGCTTCACCGTGACGATCAGCGGTGCAAGGCGCGACATCGGCCTCGAGGAGGGCCTGCGCCGCTAGTGGTCGAGCTCGAGCGCAGGATTCGGGGCGGCGGCGGCGCGCCCCTTCGCGTATGACCGCCGCGCGTGCGCAACGGAGCAACCTCCATGGCAAGGCCGGGCGGCCAGATGTCCCTCGTCGAATGGAGCCTGCTCCTGCTCCTCTCGGTGCTCTGGGGCGGCTCCTTCTTCTTCGTCGAGATCGGCTTGCGCGAGCTCGAGCCGTTCTGGCTCGTGCTGGCGCGGCTCGGCCTCGCGGCGTTGGCGATGCAGCTCGTGATGCGGCTCACGGGCCGCACCATCGACATGAGCAGGGCGCTCTTCGGCCGATTTCTCGTCATGGGCCTCCTCAACAACGTCGTGCCGTTCTCGCTGATCATCTGGAGCCAGACGGCGATCGAGAGCAGCCTCGCGGCCATCCTGAACGCGACCACCCCCTTCTGGATGGTGCTGCTCGCCCATTTCCTGACCACCGACGAGCGGGCGACGCCGCACAAGCTCGCCGGCATCGCCATCGGCTGGGCCGGCGTCGTGGTGATGCTCGGGCCGGGCCTGCTCACCGGGCTCGGCCGGGAGCTCCTGCCCCAGCTCGCCGTCGTTCTCGCGACCCTCTTCTACGCGCTGAGCGGGCTCTACGCGCGCCGGCTGCGCGACATGCCGCCGATCGCCGCCGCTGCCTGGCAGCTCACCGCCAGCACGATCGTGATGGCACCGCTCGTCATCCTGACCCAGCCCTTCCCCGATCTTGCGGCCCTGGCACCCTCGACCCTCGGCGCCGTCCTCGCCCTGGCTCTGGTCAGCACGGCCTTCGCCTACGTGCTCTTCTTCCGCATCCTTCGCACCGCCGGCGCCACCAATCTCCTGCTCGTCACCCTGCTCATCCCGATAACCGCGGTGATCCTCGGCGGCCTCGTCCTGGGCGAGCGCCTGACCGGTGGCCAGGCGCTCGGCTTGGCGCTGATCCTCGCCGGTCTCGCGGTGATCGACGGGCGGATTCTGCGGCCGATGGCGGCGCGCGAGGCACGCTGAGCCGCCGGCCTTGCCAGCCGGCGGTGCTTGAACGACCTTCAGTCGGAAGAGCGTCCTGGCGATGAGGGAGGAAGGTGGGTTGATGGCGGAAGATCGGCGAGGCCTCGAGCATACGAGTGCCAGCGAGGAGGCGGTCGCACTCTTCGATCGGGCGGTGGATCATTATCTCGAGTACCGGCTGGATACGGGAGATCTCCTGCAACGGTCACTCGTGGCCGATCCCGCCTTCGTCATGCCACGTATCCTCAAGGCGTCCATGCTGCGCCTTCTGGGCTCGAACAGCGTCGCCCCTGCCATCGCCGAGGAGGTCGCGGCGCTCGATGCGCTCGATGTCGAGCGCAACCGGCGCGAGGCCTTGCACGAGAAGGCGCTGCGCCACTGGCTGAAAGGCGATCTCACCTCGGCCACGCGGGCCTGGGAGACGATCGTCGTCGAGTGGCCGTTCGATCTCGTGGCGCTGCGCCATCTGCATTTCCAGAGCTTCTGGCTCGGCGAGCAGCAGGCCATGCGCAACGCCGTGGCCGGCGCTCTCCCGGCCTGGTCGCCGGAGCTGCCCGGCTACGGCTTCGTCCAGGGCATGCTGGCCTTCGGGCTCGAGGAGACGGGCGATTACGCGCGGGCGGAGGCGCTCGGCCGGGAGGCCGTCGAGCGCAATCCGGACGATCTCTGGGCGATCCACGCGGTGGCGCACGTCATGGAGATGCAGGGCCGGCTCGGCGAGGGTCGTGCCTGGCTCGACTACCCTGCCGACCGCTGGGCGGACCGCAACCCCGTCAAGAACCACGTCTGGTGGCACGCGGCGCTCTTCGCCCACGAAAGCGGCGATTTCGACGCGGCGCTGGCCCTCTATGACACGCATATCATGCCCGGCGAGCGACGGGTCTCGACCGACATGATGAATGCGCCTTCGCTCCTCGCGCGGCTGGAGATGGCCGGCCAGGATGTCGGAGACCGCTGGGAGCAGCTCGCCGACTGGGCCGAAGGCTGGGTCGAGGATCACGTCATCGCCTTCACGGACTCGCACACCATGATTCCGCTGGCGCGCACCGGGCGGTCGGCGGCAGCGGATCGGCTGATCGCCTCGCTCGAGCGGTACGCGGGCCTCGAGGACAACGACGCGGCCCGGCGGGCCGAGCCCTTCCTCCTGCCGATCGCGCGCGCTGTCCGTGCCCTCTACGACCGCCGTCCCGGCGAGGCGGTGGAGTTCTTGCGGCCCATCCGCGACCGGCTCCTGCCGATCGGCGGCAGCCATGCGCAACGCGACATCTTCCACCAGCTCCTGCTCGAGGCGGCGATCCGCGCCGCCGACTGGTCCCTGGCGCGCGCCCTCGCGAGCGAGCGGATCACGCTCCGGCCGCAGAGCCATCTCAACTGGCTGAAGCTGGCAGAGCTCTTCGAGCATGCCGGCGACGCCAATGCGGGTGCACGGGCTCGCGAGGAGGCGGAGGCGCGTCTCGCGGCATAGCTCGCGGCCCGTCGAGGAGGCGAATATCCGGCGTGCCTACGACAGGCCCTCGATCAGACCGTCCCCGCCGATGCGGATCTGATGCGCCGAGGGTTTTCGCGGCAGGCCCGGCATGGTCATGATGTCGCCGCAGACGACGACGAGGAAACCGGCGCCGCCGGAGAGCCTGACCTCGCGGATCGGCACCACATGGCCCGACGGGGCGCCCATCAGGTTGGGGTCGGTCGAGAAGCTGTATTGGGTCTTGGCAACGCAGATCGGAAGCTGTCCGTAGCCGGCTTCGTCGAGCTCGCGGAAACGGGCGCGGACGGTCTTGTCGGCGATGATGTCGGCGGCGCCGTAGATCTCGGTGGCGATGGTCCGCATCTTGGTCCAGAGCGGCATGTCGTCCGGGTAGAGCGGGTGGAAGCGCGGTCGATCCTCGGCCTCGGCCTCGGGCTCGTCGCAGAGCAGGGCGACGTGGCGCGCCAGTGCCTCCGTGCCGACCGAGCCATCGGCCCAGTGCGAGCAGACGAAGGCCTCGACGCCGAGCTCGTCCCTTGCGAAGCCGACGATCAGCTCGTGCTCGGCGCGCGTATCGGTGGCGAATCCGTTGATGGCAACCACCGAGCGCACGCCGAACTTGGCGATATTGTGGACATGGCGGGCGAGATTGGTGAGACCGTGGCGCAGCGCCCCGAGATCCTCCCGCCCGAGATCCGCCCTTGCCACGCCGCCATGCATCTTGAGCGCCCGGACCGTGGCGACGACCACGGCGAGCGCCGGTGTGAGGTCCGCTTTGCGGCACTTGATGTCGAAGAACTTCTCGGCCCCGAGATCGGCGCCGAAGCCGGCCTCGGTGACGACGAAGTCGGCGAGCTTGAGCGCCGTTCGGGTGGCGATCACCGAGTTGCAGCCATGCGCGATATTGGCGAAGGGGCCGCCGTGCACGAAGGCCGGGTTGTTCTCGAGGGTCTGCACCAGATTGGGCATGAGCGCGTCCTTCAGCAGGACGGTCATGGCACCCGGTGCGCCGAGCTCGGCGGCCGTCACGGGTCGCCGGTCGCGGGTCTGGGCAACCACGATCCGGCCGAGCCGCGCCTCGAGATCGGCGAGGTTCTTGGCGAGGCAGAAGACCGCCATGACCTCGGAAGCGACGGTGATGTCGAAGCCGTCCTCGCGCGGAAAGCCGTTGGCGACGCCGCCCAGGCTCGAGACGATGGAGCGGAGCGAGCGATCGTTCATGTCGATGGCCCGTCGCAGGGCGATGCGCCGCTCGTCGATGGCGAGCTCGTTGCCCCAGTAGACGTGATTGTCGAGCAATGCCGCCAGGAGGTTGTGCGCCGAGCCGATGGCATGGAAGTCGCCGGTGAAGTGCAGATTGATCTGCTCCATCGGCACGACCTGGGCGTAGCCGCCGCCGGCTGCCCCGCCCTTCATGCCGAAGCAGGGTCCGAGCGAGGGCTCCCGCAGACAGATGATCGCCTTTCTGCCGATGCGATTGAGGCCGTCGCCGAGGCCCACCGTGGTCGTCGTCTTGCCCTCGCCAGCCGGCGTTGGACTGATCGCGGTGACCAGGACGAGCTTGCCGTCGGGCCGGGCGGCCAGGCCGTCGATCCAGCCCTGATCGATCTTGGCGATGTGCCGGCCGTAACTGTGAATCGCGGTTTCGGGAATATCGAGGGATGCCGCCACGTCCTGGATGGGGCGCATGGTCGCCGCCCGCGCGATGGAGATGTCGCTGAGTGCCTCTGCCATGATCCACATCCCTGGGGAAAGAGCCGCTATTGACGATGCGCAAAGACAATTATCCCGGCATCCGTGCGGCTAGTGTTAAACGCGTCATACAATTGCACAAGCGCGGCGACAATTGCGTGGGCGCCGCCTGCATTCGCGGGATGGCAACCGCAACTTCGGTCGGTTCCGCCGCCCTGCGACACATCCGGCTTCTCAACCTGAAGCTGTCCAGACGAAAGACTTGAAAATCATCGGTTTATTGAGCAGCATGGCATCGGCCGATCAATGGCAACCAAGAACGGCTTCTCGGCGAGAGACCTATTGCCAGCCACCATCGGATGTAACAGCTTGCGAAAGAGCCCGGAAACGCTGGACGCGACCGTGCCTCCACCACTCGCTCCCTGAACGTGGAGTGCCAGGCGGTGGTAAGGGATCCCAGGAGCAGCGGGGGGACCGGGACGGGTGCGGGACGATTGCGTCGTCGGCGCCTCGCCGGGCAGGGCCCCCTGCTGATCGGCTTCGGCGCGCTCAATGGCCTGATTTCTCTCGGTATCGGATGGGGGCTCGACCTGCTGCTGCCGGTGGTGCCTTCGCTGGTGCTGTCCCTGATCGCGATCGGCATTGGCGGCCGGCAACACTACAGGTTGTCGCGACGGACCACCGCGCAGCAAGCGCTGGACCTTCGGGTGCAAGTCGATTCCGGTCCCGGTCCGCAGCCAACGGTTCCGCTCGTTCCGCTCTACCGCCAGCCGTCCGCCTACCGCCGCCGCCGGGTGCTCGATCTCCTGACCGATCTGCCGGGCCGCGATTCCATCTCGGTGGCGCTGCGCCGGGCGATCGAGGAAGCGGGCGAGAGCGACGAGCGGATTGCCCTCGTCGCGTTCGACATCGACCGCATGAAGGACATCAACGGCATCCATGGCTACGCGGTGGGCGATCAGCTCCTGCGCATCATCGCCCGGCGGCTCGAGGGCATCGCGCGCGACGGAGTCTTCCGTCTCGATGGCGACCGCTTCGTGCTCCTGCGCCGCCGGCTCGAAGGCGTGGCCGATGCCGAGCTCTACGCCGTCGCCGCGCTCGATCGCATCGGTCGAGCCATTCGCCTCGGCGCTGGCGAGAAGCACGAGATGACCCCCTCGGCGAGCGTCGGCATCGCCCTCTATCCGGATCATGGCCACGACTTCGAGGCGCTGCTGCGCTGCGCCGAGATGGCGGTCGACGATGCCAAGCGGGCAGGCGGACGCCGCTGTCGCATCTTCGATCGAAGCATGATCGCCGCCATGCAGCTTCGCAACGCCATCGAGCGCGATCTCGCCGAGGCCATCGAGGAGGGAGGGCTCTGCCTGCATTACCAGCCGCAGCTCGATCTTTCGGCCGGACAAATCGTCAGCGTCGAGGCGCTGATGCGCTGGACCCATCCGAGCCGCGGGGTCATTCCGCCTGCCACCTTCATACCGATCGCCGAGGCTTCGGGCCTGATCAAGCCCATGGGCACCTGGCTGATCCACGAAGCCTGCCGCACCGCGCGAAGCTGGCAGGAGCAGGGTCTCGAGGTCGGCATGGCGATCAACATCTCGGCGGCCCAGCTTCGCCAGCAGGATCTGCCGGAGATCGTCACCCGCGCCCTGGCCGAGAACAGCCTCGGCGCCGACCGGCTCGAGCTCGAGCTGACCGAGAGCTTGTTCGTCGACCCTTCGGAGTTGATGATGCGCCGTTCGCTCGATCGTCTGGCCGAGATGGGCATCCGCCTCGCCATCGACGATTTCGGCACCGGCTACTCCTCGCTCGCCTACCTCAAGCGGCTGCCGGTGCAGAAGATCAAGATCGACCGGTCGTTCACGCAGGGCATCGGCCGCGAGGAGATCGACGAGGCGCTGGTCAGGGTGATCATCCACCTCGCCCGCACCTTCGGCAAGCTGGTGCTGGCCGAAGGTGTGGAAACCGAGGCGCAGCACCGCTTCCTGCGCGACGAGGGCTGTGATGCGGCTCAGGGCTATCTCTTCGCGAAGCCGATGCCGCTCGCCCTTTGCACCGAGCATCTCCTGGCGCAGGCGAGGACCGGGCTGCTGCCACGCCAGGTGCGTGTCGGAGCCGGCTGACCAGAAGGTCTGGCCGACCGGCGCCACACCGGACAGAATGGGCCGACGGTCGGTCCCGGCCGTTTCAGCCCGGAGCATTTGCCATGGCCGCCTGGATCGAGATGCTGCCCGTCGAGGGTGCCGAGGCCGACCTGGCCGAAGCCTACGCTGCTGCCCGCACGCCGCACGGTACGGTGGACAACGTGATGCGCGCCCACTCGCTTCGGCCGCACACCATGCTTGGCCACATCGCACTCTACAGGAGCGTCCTGCACCACCCGGGCAACGTCCTTCCCTTGTGGTTTCTCGAGGTGGTCGCCGCCCTTGTGAGTCACGCCAACGGCTGCGCCTACTCCTACGGCCATCACTGGACCAACGCGTGCCGTCTCATGCAGAACCCGCCGCGTGCGGCGGCGGTCGAGGTGGCGATCCAGGAGCGCCGGCTCGCCGACGCCTTCAATGGCAAGGAGCTGGCGCTCCTGGCCTATGCCGAGCGGCTGACGGTCGATGTCGCGGGGATCGACGAGGCGAGCTTCCGGGCCTGCGTCGCGGCGGGGGCCAGCCATGGCGAGATCCTCGAGGTCAATCAGGTGACCGCCTATTTCAACTACTCGAATCGTCTGCTGAACGGTCTGGGCGTCACGACCGAGGGGGACCATCTGGGCTTTTACGACGAATGAGGTGGGTTCGGCCGCAGGACGGCCTCTGGCGCGGGCTCGCTTGCCGCTTCCTCGACCAGCCATTCGACGAAGGCGTGCACCGCCGGCCGCTCGAGCACGCGCTCGATGCCGACGATGTGATAGGCGAGCCCGGTCTGTAGCACCGGGCCGAACGGCACGACCAGCCGCCCCGCGCCAATGTCGCCGGCAACGAGCGGGCTTCGGCCGAGCGCTATCCCGACCCCCTCGACCGCCGCATCGATCACCATGTTGGACTGGCCGAAGCGGCGGTTGTGCACCGGCTCGAGATCGCCGATCCCGGCGGCCTCGAGCCAGCGCGCCCAGCCCACGCTCGAGCCCTCCTCGGTCGGCAGATCGTCATGCAGCAGGGTCAACCGTGCGAGATCGGCGGGCCGGCGCAGCTGGCGAGCCAGCCGCGGCGCCACGACGGGCGCCATGCGCTCGCCAAGGAGCAGGGTCGAGGCGAGGCCGGAGAAGCTGCCGGTGCCATAGCGGATGGCGAGATCGGCCTCGCCCAGCACGAGCTCGCTGCGCCGGCCGCTGGCCATCACGTCGACCTCGATCGACGGGTGCCGCTCGTCGAAGCGGACCAGCCGCGGGAAAAGCCATTTCACCACGAAGCCGGGGAGCGCGCTGACCACCACCCGGTCGGCGTGGCGCTCGCGGCGAATGGCGTCGAAGACATGATGGATGCGCCCCAGCCCGCCCGTCACCGCCTCGGCGAGGCGCTCGCCGGCGGCCGTCGCGACCACGCCGCGGCCGCGCCGCTCGAAGAGCGGGCAGCCGAGCCGCAGCTCCAGCTCCTTGATCTGGTGGCTGACGGCGCTCTGCGTCCGGCCGAGCTCGTCAGCCGCCAGGGTGAAGCTCTCGAGTCTCACCGCGGCTTCGAGAATCCGCAAGGTCGAAAGCGGCGGCAGATCCGCATAGCGCATGACGATTCATGAGCTCCGTTCATATCGGAAATGAGATAGCCGATATTGATGGCCCCGTCGAGAAAACCGAGAGTGCCACCGTTTCGAACCTCGGCGCCCGTTAATGTGAGCTTGGACATGACCTATGCGTCGGCCCGGGCGGTGGATGTGGCCTCGCTGCCCGTTATCGATCTGGCCCCACTCATGAGGGGCACTGCGGCGGGCCTGGATCAGGCCGCGGCCGCCTTGACCGATGCCGCCGAGCGGGTCGGCTTCTTCTACGTCACCAATCACGGCGTACCGGCGGCGTTGATCGATCGTGCCGCCGAGGTCTCGCGCCGCTTCTTCCTCGCATCGCGGGAGGAGAAGGCGACGGTGGCGGTCGAGGGTCGGCATCGCGGCTGGCTCGACCCGGGCGAGGCGGTGATGGAAGGTGCGAGGCGTCCCGACCTCAAGGAGAGCTTCGTCTGGGGTATCGAGATCGAGGCGGACGATCCGGCTCTCGCGGACAATCCGCTTCTGGCGCCCAATCGCTGGCCCGCCTTTCTGCCCGAGCTGCAGCAGACGCTCACTGCCTATCTCGATGCCGCTCATGCCTGCGGCTGGCAGCTCATGCGGGCATTCGCCCATGCGCTCGGTGTGCCGGCGGGCCATTTTATCGCCCACATCGACAGGCCGGTGAGTCGGGGCGGCACAATCTACTACCCGCCGCAACCGGAGACCGCCGGCGCCGACCAGTTCGGCGTGGCGCCGCATACCGATTTCGGCTGTCTCACCCTGCTCTGGCAGGACATGGTGGGAGGTTTGCAGGTTCAGGCCAATGACGGAAGCTGGGTGGCGGCTCCGCCCATGGCCGGCTGCTTCGTCGTCAATGTCGGCGACCTCCTCGCCCGCTGGACCAATGATCGTTTCCGCTCGACGCCGCATCGCGTGGTCAACAGTTCCGGCCGCTCGCGCCAGTCGATCGCCATCTTCGTCGATCCCAATGCCGAGCAATCGGTCGTGCCGGTCTGCGCTCCGGGCGAGCCGGCCCGCTACGAGCCGGTCACCGTGGGCGAGCATATCGAGCGCCGCTACCAGGCTTCCTTCGCCTACCGGCGGCGTCAGGCCCGAAATGGGACGAGGGCGGCATCATGACCGGGCGCGCCGCCCTTTTCGACCCGGCCTGGCGCTATGTCGAGAAGCCCGAGATGGCGCAGTTCCGTGCCGCCGACTGGCAGGTGCTCGAGCCACAGAAGCGGGCCTACTACCAGCACTCACGCGCCGGCCACGTGTTGCGTCTGCTGCGGACCCTCGAGGCCGATCCGAGCTGGGGCTACGAGATCAACATTTTCGACCATTGCCTGCAATCGGCGACCATGCTGATGCGCGACGGGCACGATGAGGAAACGATCGTCGTCGGCCTCCTGCACGATATCGGCTTCACCGTCTGTCCGGAAACGCATGGCGCCTTCGCCGGTGCCCTTCTCGCCCCCTATGTGCACCCCCGGCATGTCTGGATGCTCGAGCGGCACGGCATTTTCCAGCTTCATCATTGCCACGAACATCCCGACGCCGATCCCGAAGAGCGCGAGCGCTGGCGCGGTCATCCCTACTTCGAATGGGCGGCCGAGTATGTCGAGCGCTACGACCAGAACGCGATCAACCCGGCCGCCGGCTGGGCGCCTCTCGCGACCTTCGAGCCCATGGTCCGCCGCGTCTTCGCCGCCCCCCGCTACCGCGTGACGCCCGTCTGAACGGGCCGACGGTCAGGCGCGTTTCAGCAGGCCGACGCCGAAGAGCAGGATCAGGGCACCGATGACGGCGGTGACGAGCTGGCCGAAGAAGCCGCCGAGATCGATGCCGGCGGCGCCGAGCACGTAGCCTCCGAGCACGGCACCCACGACACCGACCACCATGTTGCCGATGAGCCCGAAGCCGCCGCCCCGGATCAGCTTGCCTGCGATCCAGCCGGCGAGAATCCCGATCAGGAGAAAGAGCACGATATTCAAGGACGGAACCCCCTGGATCGTTCTGGGTTCAGCGTCGCCGGTGACGCGGCGCCCGTCAAGCGGCGAGACCCATCAGGCGCAGGGTGGCGAGCGCCATGACCCGCGCCGAGGCGATGAGATCGTCGATCACCACGAATTCGTCCGGCTGGTGCGCCAGATCGAGAATGCCGGGTCCATAGGCAACGCACTCGTGGAGATGGCCGATCCGGACGATGTGCTTCTGGTCGTATGTCCCGGGCGATGCGACGAACGCGGCCTTTCGGCCGAGCACCGTCTCAATCGCCCCGGCCACCGCTTGGGGGAGGGGGGAAGCCGGCTCGGTCATGATGGGGGCGACGTGCATGAGCTCGCGCAATGAATAGGCGAAGCCGGGCCGCTCGGCAGCCAGACGGTCGAGAAGGGCGCGGATTTCGGCCTCGACATCGTGCGGGTCCTCCTCGATCAGATAACGCCGGTCGATGGTCAGACGGCAGCGGTCCGGCACGCAGGGGCTGGGCAATCCGCCCTGCTCGGGCGCCGTGCCGGCCCGGATTGCATTGAGGTTCAGGGTCGAGGCGCGTGCTGCGTCCGGCACCACCGGCATGGCGGTCCGCCGTGCCTCGAGCCGAGGATAGAGCTCAGCCTCGAGCGCCTGGATGAAGGCCGCCATGTGGCGGATGGCGCAGTCGCCGAGGAAGGGCATCGAGCCGTGCGCGATCCGCCCCTGGGTCTCGATCTCGGCCCACCAGACGCCGCGATGGCCGATGCAGACGCGGTCGACGTTCAAGGGCTCCGGGATGATCACGTGATCGACGCGGGGCTTCGAGAAGTAGCCTTGGCGCGCCAGATGGGCGACACCGCCGAAGCCGCCGGATTCCTCGTCGACCGTGCCCGAGATCTCGATCGCTCCTTCGAGAGGCAATCCGGACGCCAGGAGCGCCTCGACCGCCACCACTGCGGCCGCCAGCCCGCCCTTCATGTCGCAGGTGCCGCGCCCAAAGATCCGTCCGTCGCGCACGACGCCGGCGAACGGATCCACGGACCAGCCGGCGCCCGCCTCGACCACGTCGATATGGCCGTTGAAGTGGACGGTCGGCCCCGGCCGGCCCGTCTCGTACCGGCCGACGACGTTGGTCCTGGGATAGCGGTCGCTGTCGCCGGGCGTCCCTTCGCCGCGGATGTAGGCGACCTCGAAGCCGAGGGCGGCGAGCCGGCGCCCGAGGAACGCGGCGCAGGGCGCATAGGCCTCGCCCGGCGGATTGACGGTGGGAAAGGCGACGAGCTCGCGGGTCAACTCGACCAAGGCACCCTGGCGCTCGCCGATCGCCCGCTCCAGCTTTTCGTTCATGCCGGCCCTCGTTATGAGAAACGAGCGTCGAACGTCCAAACGATGCTGTCAACGATGGGAGTGGACCCGCCATGACCGATGCCGGGAAGGTTGCCGCCAATCGCCTGGGCCGCGGTCGGCTCGAGGGCCTCGGCCTCGACGAGGAGCAGGGCTACGAGACCCAGGCTGCGGCCAACGCCATTCTCGCGGCCCGGCTAGGCGCTGTCGCCGGTCACAAGATCGGCGCCACCGCCCTCGGCATGAGGAAGCTCCTGAACGTCCCCGGGCCCATCGCCGGCGACGTCTTCGCCTCGACCGTGCACCAGGAGCGCGCCAATCTCCGCCTCGCCGACTACGTTCTCCCCGGCGTCGAGACCGAGATCGCCGTCCGCATCGGCCGCGACCTGACCCCCGAGGAGGCCCCCTGGACGCGGGAGCGGATCGCCACCGTGGTCGAAGCCGTCCTGCCGGCGATCGAGATCGTCGATGACCGCTACGCCGATTTCCGGGCGGCCGGTGCCGGCACGATCATTGCCGACAACGCCTTCAACGCCTGCAGCATCCTCGGCCCGGAAACCACCGACTGGCAGCGCCTCCCTCTCGACCGCCTCACCGCCCGCACCCTCATCGACGGCCGCGAAGTCGGCACAGGTCTCTCCGACGAGCTCCTCGGCCACCCGCTCAACGCCCTCGTCTGGCTCGCCGACCGCTACGCCGGCCTCGGCCGGACCCTGAAGGCCGGCCGCTTCGTCAGCCTCGGCACCATCACCCCCGTCCAGTGGATCAAAGGCGCCTGCGAGGTGCGTATCGAGGTCGAGAGTCTGGGGGGCGTCGAGGTGGTGTTCGAATAGCCGATGCCCGGCCATGCGTTCGTGCGGGCCCAGTTAGGCAGACCCCCTCAGGAACGACGACCATGAACGACGATCCGGCGACCGAGGACGACGAGGAAGACATTGACACCTCAGACCTGCCCGCCCCCTTCGCCCTCTTCGGCGAGTGGGCGTCGCCTGCAGACACCGAAGCCTATGCCCAGCTCTAGGTCGACCCCATGATCCCTCCCGACCGCGCATCCGCCGAGACCCGCGTCGTGCAGGCGCTGCACGAGATCGAGGCCGCCACCGGGGCAGTCGTTCCGGCAATTCAGCCGTCTGCGACCTTCGCGCGGGATGCGGACTACGCGCTCCGCGACGGCTTCGTCTACAGCCGGGACACCTGTCCGACCGTGCTGCATGCGGAGCGGATCGTTGCCAGCCTCGAGGACGGAGCGGCGGCCCTGCTCTTCGGCTCGGGGCTCGCGGCCTGCGTGACGCTCTTCGAGACCGTGCCGGCAGGCAAGCGGATTGCCGCCCCCCGCACCATGTATCACGGCGTCCAGGACTGGCTGGTGCGGCTCAGGGACCGGCGCGGCATCGGACTCGACTTCTTCGATGCGACCGATCCGGCGAGCCTCGCCGCCGCCGTGCGGCCGGGCGAGACGGCGCTTCTCTGGCTCGAGACGCCGGTCAACCCGACCTGGGACGTGATCGACATCGAAGGGGCGGCGGCGGTCGGCCATGCGGCCGGAGCTCTGGTCGCGGTCGACGGCACCTGCGCCTCGCCGGTAACGACCCAGGCGCTCCATCTCGACGCGGACATCGTCTTTCATTCCGCCACCAAATACCTGAACGGCCATAGCGACCTCACCGCCGGCGTGCTCGTCGGCAAGACCTTTGACGATAGGTGGCGCGAGCTCGCCTGGCTGCGCTCGAAGCTCGGCTCCGTGCTCGGCGCCTTCGAGGCCTGGCTGCTCATTCGCGGCATGCGCACGCTCTACCTTCGTTTCGAGCGCGCCTCGGCCAGTGCGCTCGCCATCGCGCGGCACCTTGAAGGGCATGCTCGCATCGAGCGCGTGCTCTATCCTGGCCTCGACAGCTACGCTCGGCACGACATCGCGAGACGTCAGATGACCCGGGGCTTCGGCGGCATGCTTTCCATCCTCATCAAGGGCGGGCCGGAAGAGGCGCGGCGCATCGCCTCATCGACCCGGCTTTTCCTGCCGGCAACGTCCCTCGGCGGCGTCGAGAGCCTGATCGAGCACAGGAAGAGCGTGGAAGGTCCCAACAGCATCGTGCCCGACAATCTGATCCGCCTTTCGGTCGGCATCGAGGACGCGGGCGACCTCGTCGACGATCTCCTGACCGCCCTCGAACGCTGAAGGCGGGCGGCTCCGCCGCGGCCTCAGGCGATTACGTTGCCGTCGGCAATGATCTGGTCGAGCGCCGGCAGCCTGGTTCCGAGGTCGGGCTCGCCGAAGGCGAGGTAGGTGGAGCCGGCCCCGCCATGGGGGTCGAGCGAGGCGGTGATGTCGAAGGGCTCGCCGACCAGCAGGTCGTCGTAGCCGTCGCTGTCGACGTCGCCGCCGCCGGCCACCGTGAAGCCCAGATGACCGTCGATCCGCCAGCCGCCGAGAATGCCGCCCGTGTCGTCGATCAGGCTCGCGAGGTCGAGCTCGGCGCCGAAGCTCTCGCGGCCGAAGATGACGTAGGCCTCGCCGCCGCCCTCGGCGTTCAGCCGGTCGGCGTAGCGGGCACCTACCAGGAGGTCGTCGAAGCCGTCGCCGTCCACGTCGCCGACCCCTGCCACCGACCGGCCGAACCCGTCGCCATTGGCGGGGCCGCGCATGGCGAAGCCGTTGGTGCCGTCGAGATCCCCGAGGTTGAAGCGGGCGGGGAAGCCCTGGTCGGTGCCGAAGATCACGTAGGCCGCGCCATCCGGCCCGAGGTCGGGCCGGGGCGCCGCATAGGCGCCGACGACGATGTCGCCGAAGCCGTCGCCGTTGAGGTCGCCCGCTCCGGCGAGGCCGAACCCGGCAAAGCCGTTCTCGTAGACGCCCTCGACGATGAAGCCGTCGCTGCCGTCGAGATCGGCCGGATCGAGGCTCGCCTCGCGGGCGCCCGTCTGGCCGAAGACCACATAGGCCTCGCCCGCCTTATTGAGCCCGTTCGGGCTCGCGTCCTGGCCGCTGATGGCGACATCGTCGAGGCCGTCGCCGTTGATGTCACCCAACATGGCGACGCTGCGTCCCGACTGGTCGAACATGGAGCGGCCCTCGATGCGGAAGCCGTCCGTGCCGTCGAGCCTCGCCAGATCGACGTCGACACCCAGTCCGCCGGCCTGGCCGCGCACGACGTAGCTCAGCCCTCCATTGTAGCTGGCGTATCCGGCCTCTCCGAGCCTGGCGCCGATGACGAGATCGCCGAACCCGTCGCCGTCGATGTCGCCGCCGCCGGCGACGCTGATACCGGTCTCGTCGCCCACGGCCGTGCCGGCCAGCACCGTCGGCCTGAGCGCCGCCGCCTGGTCCGCCGCGGCGAGGTCGATCACCGGACTGCCGTCCAGCACCGCCCCGTAAAGCAGCACCGCCTCGCCGGCCCCGTTGCCGGGTGCTCCTGCGATGAGGTCGACCAGCGCGTCGCCATCCACGTCGCCGGCCCCGGCGACCGCCCAGCCGAACCGGCCGCCGGCCTCCGCACCCAGGATCGCCACCCCGTTCGTGCCGTCGAAGCTGGCGACCGGCACGATGGGCGGGATGGTGCCGTCCGTGCCGAAGAAGAGATAGATCGCCCCGGCCTCCTCGCGCACGACCCCGTCGGCGCCGGTGACGTCGGCATGCGGTGCGCCGATCGCGATGTCGGCGAAGCCGTCGCCGTTGAAATCACCGATGATCGAGGCCGCGTGCCCTGCCCGGTCGCCGGCCCCGATCCCGTCGAAGCGCACGAGGCGGGCCGTCTCCGACTCCGGCCCGGGCGGAGGCTCCACCGCGGCCGGCAGGCTCTCCACCTTCAGCGTCAGATCGTCGAAGTCGAAGTCGCGCAGATCCTCGAAGGCGATCCAGGCCTCGCCCGGCGTCTCGCCCCAGGCCGAGACCGTGCGCTCCTCGCCGCCCTTGTTGAGCGAGTTGGCGAGCGCGTCACCGGGGTCGCCGTCGGTGGTGTGAAAGATGTTGCCGCCGATCTGCCGGCCGCTCACCGTGTCGACCAGCGTCAGGTGCTTGGCGTCGGTGAAGCTGCCGCCGAACCAGCCGTCCGGACTGGCGAAGAAGCCGAAACCGTCGCTCTCCAGCCCGTTCAGACCGCCGCCATCGATGCCCAGGGGGAACTCGAAGAGTGTGCCGCTGTCGACGAAGGCGAGGCTCTGGCTCTCCAGATGATCGAGCGCGTTCTTCGTCCCGCCATCGGCGATCAGGAAGAGCCCGAAGCGGGAGCCGGCGGCGAAGCCGTCGACGCCGTAGACGTCGCTCATCAGGATCTCGCTGTCGAGTGCCGTGCCCTTGGTGTCGGTAATGACGATCCTGGGATCGACGAAGCGGCCGTCCTCGCCGATCCGGTAGACCCCGACCGAGTTGCGGTAGCCGGCGAGCTGGTCGACCAGCGTCAGCCGGAGGTCGCCGCCCGCCGCCAGGGTCAGCATCGACGCGTCGGTGCCATTGATCAGCTCCGGCTCGAGGGCCGTACGATTGGCGCGCGTGGGCAGCGGGTCGAGCATCTGGGCACCCCGGATGAAATTGTTCTACCCGAGGTAGATATCCGCTCGATTGTCTCCTGTAAACGGCGAAGAAACCGTCGTCTCAGCCGCGTGGCTGCATCTCCCTGGCGAACTGCCGCCACTTTTCGACATATCTCGCCGTACCCCAGCGCATCCGCTCCGCCTGCTCCGGCCGCACCTCGCCCTTGATCTTGCCGGGCATGCCCATGACCAGGCTGTTGTCCGGGATCTCCTTGTTCTCGGCGATCAGCGCCTTCGCACCGATCAGGCAGTTCCGGCCGATCTTCGCTCCGTTCAGGATCACCGCCCCGATGCCGATGAGCGAGCCCTCGCCGATCGTGCAGCCATGCAGCATGGCCATGTGCCCGACCGTGACGTCCGGGCCGATGACCAGCGGATAGCCCGGGTCGGTGTGCAGCACGCAGCCCTCCTGCACATTGCTCCCCCGCCCCACCGTGATCAGCTCGTTGTCCCCCCGGATCACCGCCCCGAACCACACGCTCGCATCCGTCTCCAGCCGAACCTTGCCGACCAGCACCGCAGTGGGCGCGATCCAGTAATTCTCGTCGGCGGTCTCGAGCTCGTGGGGGCCAAGCGCGTAGTGCATCTCTTTTCCTTTCGTCCTGCGAAGTTGGCGGAGCACAGGCATTCGGTTAGCATCGCAAGCACCACGCGGCGAGGGCGATCGATGACGGTGCCGGATTTCCAGACGCTGATGCTGCCGGTGCTGCAGGCTGTGGCGTCCAAAGAGACGACGACCTCGGCGGAGTTGCGCGAGCGGGTCGCCGCGGCGGAACGGCTCTCACCCGACGATCTGGCCGAGATGTTGCCCAGCGGCCGACAGTCCACGTTTGCCAACCGCGTGGCTTGGGCGAATGTCTTCCTGCAGCGCGCGCGTCTCCTCGAGCCCGTCAAACGAGGCACTTACCGAGCGACGGCACGGGGCAAGGAAGTCCTCCGTGAAGGCCCCCTACGCATCGACATGAAATTCCTCGAGCGATTCCCCGAGTATCTGGAATGGCGTCGCAATGAGCGTCAGGTGGAGGAAGACGACCAGACCGCGGCTACGGCGACGACCACGAATGCGATCACGCCACCTCAGGAGACCATCGAGCTCGCTGTCCAGGCATTGGACCAGCACCTACGCACAGCCTTGCTCGCCCGGATACGCCAGCTCAGCCCCGAGGCCTTCGAGCGGCTGATCCTCGATCTTCTGGTCGCCATGGGTTATGGCGGCGGCCGGACGGAGATGGCTCGCCAGACACAGCGGAGCGGCGACGACGGCATCGACGGCGTTATCAAGGAGGACGCGCTCGGGCTCGATCTCGTGCTGATCCAAGCCAAGCGCTACACCCCGCCCAATGCTGTCGGCCGGCCGGAGATGCAGGGCTTCGTCGGCAGTCTCGCAGGCAACGGGACGGCAAAGGGTATCTTCGTCACCACTTCGACGTTCACATCGGGCGCTCGCGAGTACGTGGCCCGCATCCCCAACCGGGTGATTCTCATAGACGGTGAAGAGCTGGCCCGACTGATGATCCGCTACGACGTCGGTGTGCGCGTGACGCAGACTTACGCCATCAAGGACATCGACGAGAATGCCTTCGAGGAGGGCTGATCGCCCATCGCTTCGAGCTGTTCCGCCAGCAGGGCAGCCACCGCCAATTTCAGCGGTTCTCGTCGATGGCAAGCGGTGCATCGGAACTTTAGGCTGCCAAAAGGCCTCTTCAGGTGATCAAGCGGGAGTTCGTATTGCCATCGTGAACTGGTGCTTGAGATCGCCATTGCCCCGTGCGCAAAGGGCCGACAAGAAAGCCGCGATGGCGAAGCCCAGGCGCGTCGTAAACGGGACTGACCCGCTCAGGAATGCTGACCGCTCCTCCTCCAACAACTCGCTCACCGTCGCCAGATAGAGAGCGATCGCCTCCCGCAGCAGCGACGAGAACTCCTCAAAGGACCGGCCCTGCACGGCGATGTCGAGTTCGAGGCAGATGGCCTCCCATGCACCCTCATGCCCCGAAACATAGCAATACAGCGCCCGCGGCTGCCGCACGTCCGTCAACGCATCGCGCTCTCGCTCTCGAACCTGCCGGAAAGCTAGGCGACCTGCCGCACCTTGTCAGCCCCCGCGCGATGCGGGGCGGGAACCCGAGGCAGTCGGCGGCGTTTGGGCGCTGAACCTCCTGAGGCCAGCCGATGACCCTGCGCTTCGAGCAGATCCTCGCCGAGGGCATTGCCCAAACATCCTACCTCGTCGGCGACGACGCCGCCGGAACGGCGGCCGTGGTCGATCCCCGGCCGGACGTCGATGTCTATCTCGACCTGGCGCGGCATTACGGGCTCGCGATCACGCACGTCCTCGAGACGCATATCCACGCGGACTTCATGAGCGGCGCGCGCGAACTTGTCTATCGCCTCGGCGGCAGCGCCGCGCTCTGCGTCAGCGAGGAGGGTGGCGCCGCCTACGACTTCCCGCACCGTCGGCTGCGCCTCGGCGAGCGCCTGCGGTTCGGCGCCGTCGACCTCGAGGTCGTCGCCACGCCGGGACACACGCCCGAGCATGTATCCTTCCTCCTGCGCGAGGGCGAGCGCAAGGAGCCCTGGGGCATCCTCAGCGGCGATTCCTTCTTCGTCGACTCGGTGGGCCGCCCTGATCTCCTCGGCGACGAGCAGACCGAGGAGCTGACGCGAGCGCTTTTTCAGACGCTGCGCGAAATCTACTGGCCGCTCCCTGACGGCACGGTCGTCTATCCCTGCCACGGGGCAGGATCCGAGTGCGGCCCCGCCATCGGCGATCGCACCTCGACCACCATCGGCTACGAGCGGCAGCACAACGCCTATTTCGGCATCGACGACTTCGACCGGTTCCGCCGGGCGATGCAGGAGGACGCACCGCCGGTGCCGTCCCACTATCCCCGCCTCAAGAAGGTCAACGCCGCCGGCCCGCCCGTGCTCGGCAACCTGCCCAGGGTGCCGGCGCTGCGCCCCGAAGCCTTCGCCGCCGCCGCCCGCGACGGCCGGCTCGTCGATACCCGCGACATGCTCGCCTTCGGCGGCGGTCACATCGAAGGTGCCATCAACATCGGCGGCCGTCCCGACCTCTCGGTCTGGGCCGGCTGGCTCCTCGACCCGGAACGGCCCCTCTGCCTCGTGCTCGACGACGACACGAGCCTCGCCCGGGTCGTGACGCTGCTATGGCGCGTCGGCTTCACCCGCTTCGGCGGCTACCTCGCCGGCGGCATGGCGGCGTGGCAGGAGGCGGGCCGGCCGCTGCGTCATCTACCGCAGCTCACCGTGCACGAGCTGCGCGAGAGCCGCGACCTGCTCCTGCTCGACGTCCGCAAGCAGGAAGAGTGGGAGGACGGGCACGTGCCGGGGGCGCGGCATCTCTTTCTCGGCGAGCTGCCCGACAGGATGCGGGAGCTCGATCGGGACCAGCCGATCGCCACCTACTGCGCCAGCGGCTTCCGCGCCAGCATCGCCGCCAGCGTGCTTGCAGCGAAAGGGTTCGACGTGCGCAACGTGCCGGGCAGCTGGAACGCGTGGCGCGCAGCCGGATTCGACGTCGCGAAGGAGTGAGGGAGAAATGTTATGGACCAGGTCATTCGGCTGGACGAGAACTATGCCGTCGCCACTTCGGAGCCGACGCGGGAGACCTTTAACGACATGGCCGCCGATGGGTTCCGTTCGGTAGTGAGCTTTCAGACCCAGGGAGAGGAGCAGAAACTGTTGATCGATGAGGAGCGTCGGGTTGCCGAACAGGCGGGTCTCGCCTTCTACCACCAGTCAGTGTCCGGCGAGTCCCTCGACGACGAGGCGGTCGACCGGTTTCGTACGGCAGTGAGCGATCTGCCGAAGCCTGTCCTTTTGCACTGCAGCAGCGGCAAGCGAGCAGGTGCGATGATCATGATGCATCTCGCGGACGAGAAGGGCCTTTCCGGGGATGAGGCCTTGGAGAAGGCTGCGTCGATGGGCTTCGAATGCGACAACCCGAAGCTGGAGGCTTTCGTTACGGACTACGTCGATCGCCACCAGCGCTCGTGAATCCCTACTCCATCGGCGGCAGCGAGCGCAGATAGGCGATGATCGCCGCCATGTCGGGCTCGCTGATGTCCTTGTAGTAGGCGAAGGCCATGGGCGGCATGAGCTGCCGGCCGGCGCGGCTGACACCCTCGCGGATGGCCCGCTCGATTTCCGCGTCGGACCAGTCGCCGAGCCCGATGGGTGTGAGGTTGGCGGAGGTCGAGACGCCCCAGGGTCCGGGGAAATCGACGCCGCCCGCACCCAACCGGTGCTCGAAGTCTGGGTGACCGTGCTCGCCCATCGGCGTGTGGCATTCGACGCAGTGGCCGATGGGGCCGGCGAGATAGGCGCCGTAAGCCACCGCGTTCGCCGGGTCGGGCGCCGGCACGGAGGCGATCGGACCGGTCCAGGCGACCGGCAAGGGGATATTGTAGACCGAGGGCTCGGTTTCGTTGACCACCGGCGGCACCGTCCGGAGATAGGCCACGATCGCCATGAGGTCGTCGTCGGCAATGCCGTGATAGAGCGGGTAGGGCATGGGCGGGCCGATCAGGCTGCCGTCGGGGCGCACGCCCTCGCGGATCGCCCGGGCGATCTCGGCGTCGCTCCAGGCGCCTATGCCGGTTGCGGCATCGGGCGTGATGTTGGCCGGAACGGCACGAAAGATGCCCATGTCGATCACCTGGCCGCCGGCAAGATGGCGGCTCTGGTCAGCACCTTCCGGGCCCATCGGTGTGTGGCAGTTGCCGCAGGCGGCGACGGTCTCGACGAGGTAACGACCGCGGTCTATCCGGGCATCTGCCGATGCCGTGGCGGCGGTGCCGAGAAGCGATGCCACGGCCACGGCCGCAATCATGAAATCGCGCGCAATGGCTGGCATGACGGGCCCTCCTCCGGGCCGCCCGAATCCGCTGGCTGCGGCCGGGTATTCGTTCTTGTTCCTGGCGCCGCTCGGCCTCCCCGATTCGGGCCGGGAGCTAACTGCGGCAATTCGCCCCGGCTGTCAAGATTTGTCGGTTGATGCGCCCGCCGCCGACCGGAAAAACCGCCGGATCCATCTGGCGACACGATCCGCGTCGGGAGCCTCGCCGTCGGCGCCGCTGCCCTCCTTCAATGCCCGGAGCGCCGGCTCCGCGCGCTCCTCCGGAACGAGGGTGCCCCGGCGCATCTGGATCAGCTCGCGCTCGAAGGCGTTGTCGAACTCGGGATGGGGCTGGAAGGAGATGGCTCGGTCGCCATAAGCGAGACCGGCGATCGGACAGAATGCCGAGGTCGCGATGAGCCTACCTCCCTCCGGCAGGGTCAACACCTGATCCTGGTGCATCGTGTTCAGGGTGAAGTCGCTCGTGGCCTCCGCCTTCGCGTCACCCTCCATCCAATGGGGCCGCTCCAGGATGCGGTAGGTGTGCGGCCCCACGCCCCACCCAGCTTCAGCCTTCTCGACCCGGGCACCCAGGGCGCTCGCCAGCACCTGATGGCCGAAGCAGATGCCGACGACGGGGATTCGCGCGGCGAGAGCGTCCCTCAGGAAATCTTCGAGCCGCCTGATCCAGGGCTCGGGGTCGTAGGCGCCGAAGCGCGAGCCTGTCACCAGCCAGCCATTCATCTCGTCGACCCGCTCGGGAAAGACGCCATCAACGACCGGAAAGGCTCGATAAGCGAAATCCGGCCCGAGCAGGCGCTCGAACATTTCGGGATAGCTGCCGTGCCGGTCGAGCTCCTCCGGCGGCCTGCCGGTCTCGAGAATGCCGATCCTCAACTGTGATCTCCGGGCATGTGGCTCAGATCTCCGCCGCGATCGCCTTGCCGAGCGCCTCGGTCGAGGCCTTGCCTCCCATATCGGGTGTGAGCAGGTCCGGGCGCAAGAGCACGCGCTCGATGGCGGCGACGATGGCGTTGGCAGCCTCCTCGTGGCCGAGGAACTCGAGCATCATCGCTGCCGACCAGATCTGGCCGATGGGATTGGCGATGCCCTGGCCCGCAATGTCGGGGGCGGAGCCGTGCACGGGCTCGAACATGGAGGGAAAGCGGCGCTCGGGATCGATATTGGCCGAGGGTGCGATACCTATCGTGCCGGTGACGGCGGGGCCGAGATCGGAGAGGATGTCGCCGAAGAGATTGGAGCCGACCACCACGTCGAACCAGTCCGGATGGCGGACGAAGTGAGCCGTCAGGATGTCGATGTGGAACTTGTCGGTGCGGACTTCGGGATAGTCCTTTGCCACGGCGGCAAAGCGTTCGTCCCAGTAGGGCATGGTGTGGATGATGCCGTTCGACTTGGTCGCAGAGGTCAGATGCTTCTTCGACCGGGTCATGGCCAGCTCGAAGGCGTAGCGGACGATGCGGTCGACGCCGTGGCGAGTGAAGATGCTCTCCTGCACCGCCATCTCCTGCGGCAGCCCGGCATAGAGGCGGCCGCCGATCTCGGAATACTCGCCCTCGACGTTCTCGCGCACGATCAGGAAGTCGATGTCGCCGGGTTTCCTGTCGGCGAGGGGGCACTTGACGCCCTCGAAGAGGCGGACCGGGCGCAGGTTGACATATTGGTCGAAGTGACGGCGGATCGGAATGAGCAGCCCCCAGAGCGAGACGTGATCCGGCACGCTGGGCCACCCTACGGCACCCAGGAAGATGGCGTCGTGGCCGGCAATGCTCTCCAGGCCGTCCTCGGGCATGAAGCGGCCGGTTCGGGCGTAGCGATCGGAGCTCCAGTCCAGCTCGTCGAAGTCGAAGGCAAGTCCGAAGCGGTGGGCCGCCTTCCCCAGGACGCGCAAGCCCTCGGGCACCACTTCCCTGCCGATCCCGTCGCCTGCGATCACCGCGATTCTCATGGCCGCCATCCTCGCTCTCCCGCTGTCGACCCGACCTTCCGCCAGCCGGCCGGCCGTCTATAGTCCGCCCGCCCGCAGACGACAAACGGGCGGCGGATCGGGACGGGAGGCACTTCTTTCAACGTCATGCGCAACCCCTTCGCCACGATCGCAGCCCGCGATGCGAGCCGACTCTGGCTCGCCGGGCTCGGCGTCAACACGATGCGCTGGCTCGAGCTTCTGGCATATGGTGTCCTGGCATTGCAGCTCACGGGCTCTGCCCTCTGGGTTGCGGCCATGACCATCGCCCGCCTCCTGCCGCTACTAGGCGGCGCTGTCGTCACGGCCGCCATCGCCGGGCATTCGCGCAAGACGGTGGTCGCCAACATAATCGTGCTTTTGGTGGTGACCGATGTCCTGCTCCTCGGCCTCGTCCTCGCTGGTCGGTTGGCGCTCTGGCACATGCTGCTGGCCGCCGCCATGGGTGGTGTCGCCTGGACGATCGAGACGCCCGTCCGCCGCACCCTGCTCGCCGATGCGGTCGGGCTCAACCGGGTGTCGGCGGCCATGGGCCTGGAGGTGGTGGGCGTCCAGCTCACCCGGATCGCCGGTCCGGCGCTCGGCGGCGTCCTGCTGGACAGGGGCGGCATCGCCAGTGTCTTTGCCGTGGGCATCGTCGTGCATGGCTTCTGCGCCTGGATGATGCTGAGCCAGCCCCCCGAGCGTCCGACCACGAGCCCCACCGGCCTCGCCGGCCTCGGCCGCAGTCTCACCGAAGGTTTCGTCTATGTGCGCCGCCACCGCCTGCTGACGGGCGTGGTGCTGCTGACCATGGTCTTCAACTTCTTCGGCTTTCCCTACGTGGCCCTGGCACCGGTGATCGGTGAGCGGGTGCTGGCACTCGGGCCGAGCGGCATAGGGCTCCTTCTCGCCATCGACGCCGTGGGTGCCCTGGTCGCCGCCTTCGTGCTGACCGGGCGGTCGCGACCGGAGCTTTCGGGCCGCATTTTCAGCCTGGGCGCCGCACTCTATCTCGCCGGCACCCTCGCGTTCGGCCTCACCCGTTCGATCGAGGTAGCCTTCGCCGTGCTCTTCGTCGGCGGCTTCGGAATAGCTGGCTTCAATGCGATGCAGATCAGCCTGCCACTCCAGGCCACGCCCGCCGCGATGCAGGTGCGTGTGCTCGGCATCGTCACCTTCGCCATCGGCACGGCCCCCTTCGGCTTCCTTCATGCCGGGCTGATGGCCGAGTGGGTGGGTGCCGTCCATGCCCAGCGGCTGATCGCGGCTGAAGGCCTCGCCGCCACCGCCCTCGTCCTCTGGTTCTGGCCGGAGATGATGAAACGCGAGCCGCCGAGGCCGCTTTTCGACTGAGGGTTGGGCCGGTGCCTGCGGAGCCCTAGACCGTGCCGCCGAGGTCGGCCGAAAGGTCCTGCAGCTCCTTGCCGCCGGCCATCAGGTTCTGCAGCTCCTCGAGGTTGACCTCCTCCTTGTCGAACGTTCCGAGGGTCTGGCCGCGATTGAGGACGGTGAAGCGATCGCCCACCGCGTGGGCGTGGCGGACATTGTGGGTGATGAAGATGACACCCAGGCCCTTCTGACGGACCATGTTGATGTATTTCAGCACCATCGAGGTCTGGCGCACCCCCAATGCCGATGTCGGCTCGTCGAGGATCAGGACCTTGGCGCCGAAGTAGACGGCACGGGCGATCGCCACGCATTGCCGCTCGCCGCCCGAGAGCGTGCCAACGGCCTGCTCCGGATCGCGGACGTCGATACCGATCCTGGCCATCTCCTCGCGCGCCACGAGATCGGCCTCGCTGAAGTCGAAGAAGCGGAACGGCCAGATGCCCCGCGTCGGCTCGCGCCCCATGAAGAAGTTGCGGGTGATGGACATGAGCGGAATCATCGCGAGGTCCTGGTAGACCGTGGCGATGCCGGCATCGAGAGCCTCGCGCGGACTGTCGAAGGAAACAGGTTGGCCCTCGACCCGGAACGAGCCTGAAGTGGGCTTGTGCACGCCCGAGAGCGTCTTGATCAGGGTCGACTTGCCGGCGCCGTTGTCGCCGAGGAGGCAGTGCACTTCGTGGCTGTTGACGCTGAGGCTGACACCGCCCAGGGCGATCACCGAGCCGAAATGCTTGGTGATGTTCTCGACCTCGATGAGTGGCGGGCCTCCCCGGTCCTGTGGGTGCGGTCGGCGGGAAGCCTCGACTGCCGCGGTTGCCATGTCATCGCTCCCCGTTTTACCGCTCGCCCGTGGCGCGCTTGCGGACGATGTTGTTGAAGAAGACGGCGATCAGCAGCATGCCGCCGAGAAAGACGAGGTACCAGTCCTGATCGATCTGCGTATAGGTGAGGCCGATCAGCACCATGCCGAAGATGATCGCCCCGAAGAAGGCGCCGATTGCCGAGCCGTAGCCGCCGGTGAGCAGGCAGCCGCCGATGACGGCGGCGATGATGGCCTCGAACTCCTTCTGAAAGCCGCGGCGGGCGTCGGTGCTGCCGGTGTCCATGACGGTCAGGATGGCGACGAGGGCGGCACAGCAGGCGGTGACAATGAACAGCATGGTCTTCACCCGCGCGACCGGCACGCCGGAATTGCGCGCCGCGTTGGCGTCGCCGCCGGCGGCGAAAATCCAGTTGCCGGCACGGGTCCGGGTCAGAATGACGGTGGCGACGGCGGCAATGCCGAGAAACCAGAGAATGTCGACAGGAATGCCGGTAACCTTTGGAACGCCGCTCGAGAACGTCTCGATCATGCCGCGCTCGGCGAGCCAGGCGAACAGGCTCTCGAGAGCTTGGCCCGAAAAGAGCGGAGCCAGCACGCTGTCGCCGACCGCCTCGCGAATCCCGCGCATCTGGGTCGATCCGCCGGTCGCCCACTTGAGCCCGACCAGGGTCAGGCCGCGCAGGATGAAGAGGAATGCGAGCGTGACAATGAAGGATGGAAGGCCGGTGCGGAGCACGATCTGGCCGTTGAGCGTGCCGAAAGCCGCGGCCATGGCGAGCGTCACCACGATGGCGAGCAGGAGGGGGAGATGCAGCGCTGTCACGGCGGCGCCGAAGACGAGGCCGGCGAAGGCGACCATCGAGCCGACCGAGAGGTCGAACTCGCCGCCAACCATAAGAAGTGCCGCACCGATCGCGAGAATGCCGAGCTGGGCCGCCGGCGACATAAACGTCAGGATGCCCGAGAGCGTGAACATTTGGTCGCTGGCCACGATGTAGAAGAAGATCGAGACCAGCACGAGCCCCGAAAGGGCACCGAGCTCCGGGCGTCGCATCAGCCGCGTCATGAAGGACGCATGCTTCAGCCGTTCATCGGCCACAGCCATGGCCATCTCCCTCGACGTTGGTTCCTGCCTCGGCGTCGCCGCCGTCGGGACTGGCGCGAGGTGGCCGATCCCGACGGCTCCGGCTTCGGATTAGCGGATGCCCTTGGCGCTGAGCTCGATCACCTGCTGGGCCTTCTCGGCGGTGATCAGGTTGGGGCCGGATGGCACGTCGCCACCCGGCATCAGGCCGTAACGTGCGTCGAGGGCGAGAAAGGCGACAGGCAGGTAGCCCTGGAGGAACTGCTGCTGGTCGATCGCGAACGCGGCCTTGCCGTCGACGATCGCCTGCAGGAAATTCGCGGAGAGATCGAAGGTCGCGAGCTTGACGTCGCCCGCCTTGCCGGTTTCCTCGAGGGCTCGCAGTGCGGGCTCGCCGGCGGTTCCAGCGCCGAGCGCCAGGATGGTATCGATCGAGGGATCGGTCTCCATCGCCGCCTTGACCTTGGCGGTGATCTCGCCAGGATCCATGGTCACCGGCAGGATCGAGGTGTTGCCGCCGAAGCCCTCCGCGAAGCCGGCGCAGCGCAGGTCGAGCGACACATTTCCGACTTCCTGGTTCACGCAGATGCCGTTGGTGCCGCCCATTGTGGCGAGCTCGGCACCGGCGATCTTGCCCGCATCGAACTCGGACTGGCCGACATGCAGCAGTGCGCCGAGTTCATGAGCGACATCCGAGCCGGAATTCATCGAGATGACATTGATTCCGGCATCGGCGGCGCGCCGGATCGACGGGCCGAGCGCGTCGGCATCGGGGATCGAGACGACGAGGCCGAAGGGCTCCTGATTGACCGCGGCATCGATGAGCTGGCCCATGGCCACCATGTCGAAGGTCTCGGGTGCCCTGTAGTCGACGGCGACGCCGTAGTCCTGGGCTGCCTGCTCGACCCCGTTCTTGACCACGGACCAGAACGGATCGGAGGCCTGGCCGTGGGTGACGACGATGATGCTGGTGTCCTGGGCCAGGGCACTGCCGGCTATGAGCAGGGTGGCAACGGCCGCTACCGGAAGAGCTTTTCTCAAGGTCATGGAAACCTCCCGCTTGTTTGACGCAGACAGTCTTGCCTGACAGCTCTGTCAGAACAGAGTTTCCATCTGTTCAGGTTTATGGAATACACATTCCAGCCTA
Organism: uncultured Geminicoccaceae bacterium; assembly: GCA_964402505.1. Lineage (GTDB taxonomy): Bacteria > Pseudomonadota > Alphaproteobacteria > Geminicoccales > Geminicoccaceae > SLRI01. The sequence continues at coordinate 33,421 of CAYOCP010000027.1, read as the reverse complement.
CGGTTCAAGAGCCTGAAACCCGACGTCCGGATTTCGCGATCTGGAACGCATGCACCCGCCATGAAGCCGCCACGGACCGCGCTGCCCGAGAGCTTCGCCGATCTGGAACGGCTCATCGCCGCCCGGCATGCCAGCCTGAGCTCGCGACTCAAGGACATCGCCGCCTTCGTGCTCGCCCATCCCGACATCATTGCGCTCGAGACCGTCGCCACCGTCGCCGAGCGGGCGCTTGTGCCGCCCTCCGCGCTGGTGCGCTTCGCGCAGGCGCTCGGCTTCGACGGGTTCAGCGACATGCAGCGGCTCTTCCGCCTGCGTCTGGTGGAGCAGATGCCGGGTTACGCCGACCGGTTGACGCCGCGCCTCGATGACGGCCTCGTGGCAGCCGATATCCTGGACCGGGTGGCGCGGGAGGCGCATCGAGCGATCGACGAGCTCTGCGCCGAGGTGTCGCGTGCCGATCTCAGGGCGGCCGCCGCGCGTCTCGTGGGCGGCCGGCGCATCCTGATCGTGGCGCAACGGCGCAGCCTGCCGGTCGCCCTTTACCTGCTCCACGGCCTGCTCGGCCTCGAGCTTCCGGCTCAACTCCTCGACAATCAGGGCGGCATGCTCGGCCAGCAGCTAAGGACGCTGGCCCCGGGCGACGTGCTCTTGGCGATCAGTTTTCAGCCCTATGCACCCGAGACGCTCGAGGCGGTTCGGGCCGCCGAGCTGCGCAACCTCGCCATCGTCGCCATCACCGACCTGCAGCTCAGTCCGCTCGCCGCCAGCGGTCGGCCCACGCTGTTCGTTCGCGATGCGGAAGTTCAGAATATCCGCTCACTCGGCGCTTCCATGTGTCTCGCCACCAGTCTGGTGATCGAGACCGGCAAGCAGCTCTCGACCGTCCGGAACCGGGTGAAGGAACAGGCATTCCATACTTGAACGTTCCTGGAATGCATGTTGCACTCGTCGACCGGATGGCCGGGATCTATGGCCGGTTGATCGCGGCCTGAGACAGTTTGCATGCTGGAGGTGCGAGATGACCCGTTTGCTTTTGAAGAACCACGAGCCGGATCCGGCGGGATTGGTCCACAAGGTGACGCCAGAGAGTGCCGACTGGGACCATGTGGGCTTCGCCCTCTATCGCCTGAACGAGGGTCAGCGATTGGAGTTCGGGGGCGATGGCGACGAGACCTGCATCGTGCTCGTCACCGGCACGGCCACGGTCGAGGCGGGCCCCCACATTTTCCGCTCGATCGGCGGCCGCGCCAATCCCTTTGAAGGCAAGCCAGCGGCGGTATACGTGCCGCGCGATACGTCTTATGCGATAATTGCCGAGAGTGCCCTCGAGGTCGCCCTCTGCACCGCCCCCGGCGGCGGCGACCATGGGGTTCGGTTGATCGGCCCGGACGAGATTCCCTACAGCAAGCGCGGGCAAAGGACGAACACGCGCCACGTTCACGACATCCTGCCCGAGACCGAGCCGGCGCATTCCCTCCTCGTCGTCGAGGTCGTCACACCCTCGGGCGGCTGGTCGTCCTATCCGAGCCACAAGCACGATACCGATAACCTGCCGGAGGAATCGCTGCTCGAGGAGGTCTATTACCACCGGTTCAGCAAGCGCCAGGGCTTCGGCTTCCAGCGCGTCTACACCGACGACCGCTCGCTCGACGAGACGATGACCATCGAGGACGGCGATCTCGTCATGGTGCCCAGGGGCTACCACCCCTGCGGCACCGCGCACGGCTACGACCTCTATTACCTCAACGTCATGGCCGGCCCGAAGCGCACTTGGCGCATCAACACGGAGCCCTGCCACCGCTGGCTCCTGAGCTGAAGCTCAGCGTCGCCAGAAGTCCGGCGTGAAGAGCAGGAAGACCGTGAAGATCTCGAGCCGGCCGAGCATCATGGCGAGGGCCAGGACCCACTTGGCGGTGTCGGGCAGGCTCACGAAGTTGCCGGACGGCCCGACGATCGGACCGAGGCCGGGGCCGACATTGGCGATTGCGGTGACGCTGGCGGTCAGCGCCGTCACCAGATCAAGGCCCATGAGGCCGAGCAGGACGGTGAAGATGGCGACCATGCCGAGCAGTGCCGCCACGAAGGCGAGCACCGCACCCGGCACGTCCTCGGGCAGTCGTCGGCCGGCGTAGCGCAAGGGCACGACCTGGTGCTGCGCCACGAGGCGGTGCAGCTTCAGGCGGATGAGCTGCCAGATGATCAGATGGCGATAGACCTTGATGCCTCCCGATGTGGAGCCGGCGCAGCCGCCGAGGAACATGAGCACGAAGAAGATGGCTTCGGCACCCGACCCCCACAGCGTGTAGTCGGTGCTCGCAAATCCTGTGGTCGTGACCACCGAGACGACGTTGAAGGCCGTGTGCTGCAGCGCGTCGTCGAACGGCATCTGCTGGGTGACGGCGAGCCAGGCGCTCTTGGTGCCGATGACCAGAAGGAAGAAGACGAAGAGGGCGCGCACCTGGGTGTCGCGGAGGAGGGCGCCTCGATCGCCGCGCAGAACCCTGATGTAGGCGAGGAACGGCAGCGCGCCGGCGATCATGAAGAACGTGCCGATCCAGTGCGTCACCGGCCGGTGGAAATAGCCGAAGCTCGCGTCGTGGGTCGAGTAGCCCCCGGTCGAGATGGTCGCCATGGCGTGGTTGACGGCGTCGAAGACGCTCATCTCCACGATTCCATAGGCTATGGCGCAGGCGACGGTGAGGCCGAGATAGACGAGGCCGATGCCTGCGACCATGTTGAAGGCACGCGGCACAACCTTCTCCGACTGCTCCGAGCTCTCCGTGCGGAAGAGCTGCATGCCACCGATCCGCAGGAACGGCAGCAGGACGATCGCCATGACGATGATGCCGATGCCGCCGAGCCACTGCAGGAGCGAACGCCAGATCAAAATGCCCGGAGGCAGACCGTCGAGCCCGGCGAGCACCGTTGACCCCGTGGTGGTCAGTCCCGACATGGCCTCGAAGAAGGCATTGGTGTAGCCGTGCCCGAGCCCGGTCATCGGCAGGGCGGCGAAGGCCGGCACGATCATCCAGGTCAGGGCGGTCAGGAGGAACGCCTGGCGCAGGTCGAGCTGGAACGGATCCGGCTGGGAGGTGACGAGGATCAGGAGGCCGGCGAAGAAGCCGGTGATGGCCGCCGAGATGACGAAGGACAGCCAGTCCGGATTGTCGAAGGTCGCATCGATCAGGGCTGGAACCAGCATTACCAGCGCCAGCACCCCGAGCAGCAGCCCGATCACCCGGGCAACAGGCGCGAGCGGGATCATGTCGTCGCCCGGGCTGTCCTGTCGCTAACGCACGACCCAGACCGAGCAGCCGGCCTGCAGCACCACCTGCGCGGCGTTGGAGTGGTCGAGCGGCTCGTCGGCCTGCGGCGAGTGGGTGCCCATGACGATCAGGTCCGCCCCGACCTCGCGGGCGGCTTCGCAAATCTCGCGCACCGCATCGTCCCAATCGGCGCGGACATGGGCTTCCACGGTGATGTCGTCGCCGAAGCGCTGGGCGACGAATTCGTGCAGCATCGGCAGGTAGGTCTCGGGCAACGCGGCCGGATCGTGAGCGGCCGGCGGCGCCACCCAGAGCACGGCGAGCGTGGCGTCGTAGCGCCGCGCCAGATCCTCGGCGGCATCAATGGCGGATCGCCAAGCCTCGGGGCTGGTGAGATCGATCGGCAGGAGGATCTTCTTCGGCAATTCCGTGCTCTCCGGTCATGGGGCCGGAAGAACCTGGCCGGCCGCCGGCATCATGCCACGGCCGTGTCGCCGGTGCTACCGGACGACGAAAACGGAAATCTTTGCGTGACTCGTGACCCAGCCGGCGTTCGAGCTGATCAGGTGGTCCATCACGCCCGGGATGTGCGAGGCCATGACGACGAGGTCGGCGCCGATCTCCTCGAATGCCTTGAGGAGGTCGCGGTCGAGATCGACGGCCGGATCGAGGCTGACCAGCGGCTTGGCCCGCGCCTCCACGCCGAGGGCGCGCCCCTGCTCAGCGGCGAAGCGCTCGAGCTTGGTCCTGAACTCACTGGGCGTGTGGGCGACGCTGGAGGGTGTTTCGGTCGTGGCACCCACATAATGGAGCATGGCACCATAGTGCCTGGCCAGATCGGCCGCCGTCTCCAGTGCCTTTCCCAGCCGGGCGACATGGGCGAGGTCCACCGGCACGGCAATCACCTTGTACATCGGGGTCTCCCTGGCACGAACAGGTTTCTAGCGCGCCATCTGCGGATCGGCCCGAAGGCCCTTGAACGTGCACCAGCACATGGCGACGAGGACAATGGCGAAGGGAAAGCCGGTCGCGACCGACGCCGCCTGGAGCGAGGCCAGCCCGCCGCCGAGCAGCAGTGCTATGGCGACGAGCCCCTCGAAGGTCGCCCAGAACACCCGCTGCGCCACCGGTGCGTCGGTCTTGCCGCCGGCGGTGATGGTGTCGATGACGAGCGAGCCCGAGTCCGACGAGGTGACGAAGAAGACGATCACCAGAACGATCCCGAGAAAGGACGAGATCATTGTGAGCGGCAGGACCTCCAGCATCTTGAAGAGCGAGAGCTCGGGCACGTAGGCGGCGACCGTCTCGGCGACGCCCTGGTAGTTGTCGTTGACGATCTGCAGGATCGCGGTCCCGCCGAAGGCGGTCATCCAGAGGATCGAGACGAGGGTCGGAATAATCAGGACGCAGGTGATGAACTCGCGCACGGTGCGGCCGCGGCTGACCCTTGCGATGAACATGCCGACGAAAGGTGACCAGGAGATCCACCAGGCCCAATAGAACGTGGTCCAGCCGTGCATGAAGTCGGTGTCCGTGCGGCCGAAGGGGTTGCTGAGCGGCAGCAGGTCGGCGGCGTAGTGGCCGGCATTGGCGAAAAAGCCGGTAATCACGGCGACGGTCGGCCCGGTGATGATGACGAAGAGCAGGAGACCCAGGGCCAGCGCCATGTTGATCTCGGAGAGTCGCTTGACGCCGGCCTCGAGCCCGGCGACGACCGAGCCCAGCGCTACCGCGGTGATGCAGATGATCAGCACGACCATGGTGAGCTCGGTCGCCGGGATACCGAAGAGGTAGTGGAGGCCGGCCGCAGCCTGCTGGGCGCCGAAGCCCAGCGAGGTGGCGAGGCCGAACAGGGTGGCGAACACCGCCAGCGTGTCGATGATGTGGCCGGGCCAGCCCCAGACGCGATCACCGAGCAACGGAAAGAAGGCCGAGCGGATGGTCAGGGGCAGGCCGTTATTGAAGGTGAAGAAGGCCAGCGCCAGCGCCACCACAGCGTAGATCGCCCAGGGATGCAGGCCCCAGTGGAAGATGGTGGCCGCCATGGCCATTGCTCGTGCCGCGGCAATGTCCTCCGGATTCACACCGAGGGGCGGATTCTGGAAGTGGTAGACGGGCTCGAGCACGCCGAAGAACATGAGCCCGATACCCATGCCTGCGGCGAACAGCATGGCGAACCAGCCGATGTAGGAATAGTCGGGCGTGGCGTCTGCGCCGCCCAACCTGATCCGACCCCAGGGCGAGAGAATGAGAAAGAGGCAGAATAACACGAAAATATTGGCTGCCGACATGAATACCCAGTCGAAGGTCGAGGTTAGCCACGGCCTCAGCCAGCCGAAGAACGCAGCCGTTCCCTCCTGGAACATCAATGCCAAAATTACGAAACCGACAATGGTCACAGCAGATATGAAAAAGACCGGGTTGTGGATGTCGAGGCCGAGAATTTGGATGTTGTCTTGGCCTACCTCGTAGTCTGTAGCGTCAACAGTAAAATCCTGTTCGAGGGCGTGGTTCATCTGGCCTCTCCATGGTGGAGGCGGCCGCAGGGCGGCGAACGATCTCATCCGCCGCTGTTATCCCTGACCGCAATTGTTCGAGTCACCCTAACGTGGCGAGATCAAAGCGCAAGGGTCCAGGGTGGCCATGACATGACGTGAGGGCGACATCGTGCGGTGCGCATCCGTGGCAAAAGCGGGACAACTTGCGCGACGATATTGACGGCGGCGGGCAACCGTGCCGACCTGCGGCGGCATCAGATCCGAGAGATGCAGGAGCGCCGCCATGCCCGAGATTTTCGACCGCCGACTGAGCCGACTCGAGCTCAGCCGCCATGTGGGCGACACCTCGCAGCTCTTCGGTGTCGAGCTCGTGACCCATGAGGACGGGCCGGAGCGTGGTCTTCGGGTCCTGCGCTTTCGCAGCGGCGGCGGGCTCGAGTTCGAGGTGATGGTCGATCGCGCCATGGATGTCGGTGCGATGAGCGTCTTCGGCGTGCCGTTGGGATGGCGCTCGGGCAACGGTTTTCGCCATCCCTGGCTGCACGAGCACGACGCCGAGGGCGGCCTGGGCTGGCTGCGCTCCTTCTCCGGCCTCGTCGCCACCTGCGGGCTCGACCACATCATGGGCATGGCCGAGGAGAATGCAGAGCACTTCAATTATCCCTATCGGGCCAAGGTCAGCCACGGGATTCACGGCCGCATCGCCTTCACGCCGGCCCGGCTGCGGGCCTTTGGCGAGTGCTGGAACGGCGACGACTGCGTCCTCTTTGCCGAAGGAACCGTCCGTCAGGTCACGATGTTCGGTGAGAACCTGGAGCTGGCACGCCGCATCGAGGCGCCTGTCGGCGGGCGAACCATCAAGATCACCGATAACGTGACCAACCTCGGCTTCCGCACCACCCCGCACGCGCTGCTCTATCACGTCAATACGGGCTGGCCGGTGCTCTCGGCCGAGTCACGGCTCAGCCTGCCGATCGAGCGCACGGTCTTTCATGCCCACGATCCGGATGCGACGCAGATCGGGCCGCTGGTGCAGGCTGCTCCCCAGGCCGGCTTTCGCGAGCAGGTGTACGAGCATGCGCTCCGCCAGCGGGCGGACGGCATGGTGCCGGTCCTTCTGGCCAACCCGACCTTCGGCGGGATACCGGGCTCGCTCGGCATAGGCCTCGCCATGCGCTATGACGGCCGAAACCTGCCGGCCTTCTACGAGTGGCAGAACCTGCACGAAGGTGACTATGTCATCGGCATCGAGCCGGCCACCTGTCATGCGGGCAGCCGCCAGGACTGGAAGAACCGCAACGAGATGATCTGGCTGGAGCATGGCGATAGCCGCGAATACCGCCTCGAGCTCGAGGGCGTGGTCGGCGAGAAGGCGCTCGTGGCGATGATCGAAGAGATCGATGGCCTCGACTGACGCGGTTCTCGGCCGGCCGGACACCCACTGGCGGATCGAGCGGACCGATCGGGCAGCGCTGCTCATCGATGGCGCAGCCTATTTTCGCGCCCTTGCACATGCCATGGAGCAGGCGCGTCGTTCCATCGTCCTCGTCGGTTGGGATCTGCGCAGCGACGTCCTCCTCGATCCGGAGAGTTCGGCCGAGACCCTGGCGGACAGATTGACCCGCCTGGTTCGGGTGAATGAGGGGCTGCATGTCAGGATCTTGATCTGGGACTGGCCGGTGGTGCTCGCCGCCGAGCGTGAGCTGCTGCCGCAGTGGGGCTTCGGCCCGTTCGAGGAGCGGCTGACCTTCGTCCTCGATGACGAAATCCCGTTCGGCGCCGCCCATCACGAGAAGCTTGCCGTCATCGACGAAAGGCTCGCCTTCGTCGGCGGCATCGACCTCACGGCCGGACGCTGGGACACACCGGAGCATCACCCGGCCAACCTGCGCCGCCAGAAGGTGGACAGCGGCCCGGAGCGGAGGCCCTTCCATGACGCGATGCTGATGGTCGAGGGTCCGATCGCCCAGGCCCTGAGCGAGCTCGCCGCCGAGCGCTGGCTCCGCGCGACGGGCGAGCGTCCCCCTTCCGGCGCGCAAAAGCCGGAGGAGCCGGGCGACGCGGGGCCCTGGCCGGATTGGGTCGAGCCGGACCTCGAGGATATGCCGATCGCCATCGCCCGCACACGTCCCGAAATGCCGGGCTCCGCCGCCGCGCGCGAGATCGAGGCGTTTTACGTGGCCGCCCTCACCCGTGCCGAGCGGCTGGTCTACATCGAGAACCAATACCTCACCATCTCCTCGATCGCCCGCAAGCTCGTGGATCGCCTGCGGGAGGTGCGGGACCTCGAAGTCGTGATCATCACGCCCGAAGCCTGCGAGGGACCGCTCGAGACGGCGGTGATGGATGCGGGACGCAAGGTCTTCAAGGGCATCCTCGAGGCCGAAGCCCCGAAGCGTGTCCGCGTGCTGACGGCGCAAAGCCACGGCGTCGCGGTCAACATTCATGCGAAGCTGATGGTGATCGACGATCGCTTGTTCACCATTGGCAGCGCCAATCTCGCCAACCGCTCGATGGGTGTCGACACCGAGACCAATCTCGTCATCGAGCGGCCGGCGCCCGATCCGGTGATCGAACGATGGCGTCACCGGCTCCTCGCGGAGCATCTGGGACGCGAGGCGAGCGAGATAGCCGCGTGCGAGAAGGAGCTCGGCTCGACCATCGGCATGATCGAGCGGCTCTCCGACCCGGCGGCCGCGCACCATCTGGCACCATTGAATCTCGACGACCATCCGATACCCGAGCCGATCGCCGACGTCTTCGACGTGACCGAGCTCGCCGACCCTCCCGAGCCGATCATGAACGCACAGCTCCTTTCCGAGCTCGGCCTGCCGAAGCGAAACCGCGACCTGCGCCGCTGGATCGGTCGGGCCGCCGGCATCGCCGCCGTCGCGGTACTGCTCGCGTGGCTTCTCGGCTGGATCGATCAGGTCTCCGAATGGATGATGCTCGTCACCGTATCCGTTCTCCTGCTGATCTGGCTCGTGGGTGTGCGAATCTGGCGCCTGGAGCGGTTTTGATGCGGGTCGCCACGTACAATATCCATGGCGCGGTGGGGCTGGACCGCCGGCGCCGGCCCGATCGCATCGCCGAGGTGCTGCTGAGCCTCGAGGCCGACATCATCGGCCTGCAGGAGGTCGAAGGCCGGCGCAGCCGCAGCCGTGTCGATCAAGCGCGGGTCATCGGCGAGGCGCTCGGCTACAACCTGATCGCCGGCCCCCTCCTGCTCGAGGGTCCGGCTGGCCACGGCGGCGGTTACGGCAACGTGCTGCTCTCGCGCCACCCGGTGCTCAAGGCCGAGCGCCGCGTCTACCGGCGCCCCGGCAGCCAGACCAGGGGCTTGCTCGACACGGTGGTGGCGCATCCGCGTTTCGGCCGGCTCCGGGTGATCGTGACGCATCTCGAGGTCCGCGACCATCGCATTCGCGCAACTCAGCTCCGCGAGCTCGAGGGTCTGCTCGCGGAAGGGCCGGACCAGCCGGCGATCCTCATGGGCGATCTCAATGAATGGTGGAGCAGGCGCGACGCGTTACGCGCGCTCGACCGGACCGTTCGCTTTCTCCACTCGCCGGCGACCTTCCCGGCCCGCCTGCCGATCCTCAGGCTCGACAGGATCGCGGTCAGGGCACTGCGCTCGACCGATCACGACGGGTTCGCGCGGCGGATCGACAACGCGCTCACCCGCATCGCCTCCGACCATCTGCCGCTGGTCGCCGATCTCGAGCCGCTCGAGGCTCTGCCGGCGCCACGGCCGGGAGATGAAGCGCCTGACCGGGATCAGGTGAGCGTCTGCTCCTCTCGGCACTCCACGCCGATCGCCCGGCAGGCGGCCTCGAGCTCGGCGAAGGCGGCGTCGATCGTTGGCACATCATCGCCGCGAAAGACGATGCTGGTGCCGGGCTTGTCCATCCGGAAGAAGGGGTAGCTGCCGATATCGATGGTCGGGTAGCGCTTCTGAATGTCGCCCAGCGTATGCGCCATGTCGCCCTCGCCCTTGAAGACGACGAGCGTGCGCGAGTGGACCGGCGCGCCGCCGATGAGCTGTGGCTTCAGGATGTCGAGCATCGCCTGCATGATCTTCGGCACACCGGCCAGGACATGCACGTTCTCGACGATGAAGCCGGGGGCCACGCTCACCGGGTTGTCGATCAGGCTCGCTCCCTCCGGCGTTTCGGCCATCTTGAGACGCGCCTCGGTCAGTTTCTCGGGCGGGTAGAAGGCCCGCAGGCGCCGCTCCGCCTCGGGATGCCGGATGAGCTTCCGATCGAACGCCCTGGCGACGCAGCCGGCCGTGATATCGTCATGGGTCGGACCGATGCCGCCGGTCGTGAAGAGGTAGTCGACCTTGACGCGCAGCGCGTTGACCGCATCGATGATATCCGGCTCGATGTCGGGAATCACCCGCGCCTCGACCAGCCTGATGCCGATCTGACCGAGGAAGCTCGCGAGATAGGGAAGATTGGCGTCGGCCGTGCGGCCAGAGAGAATCTCGTTGCCGATGATCAGGAGCGCCGCAGTGACCTTGCCCGCGCGTTCGCCGCTCGTCGTCATGACCCAAGTCTCCCCGGCTGCCTGATCCGGATATAGCGCCCTTGAACCTGCCCGTCCCCCTGCATAGCGCCACCCTTGTGCGTCGCTACAAGCGCTTTCTCGCCGACGTGATCATGGGAGATGGCGAGGAGCGCACGGCACACATCGCCGATCCAGGTCGGCTGCCGGGTCTGGCCGTGCCGGGTGCCACGGTCTGGCTTTCACACAGCCGTAGCCCGAAGCGCAAGCTGGCCCACCGGATCGAGCTGATCGAAAGCGGATACGGTCTCGTCGGCCTCGACACGGGCAATGCCAACCGGCTGGTGGCCGAGGCGCTCACACTTCGCCAACTGCCCGGCCTCGAAAGCTGGACCGCGACGGCGCGCGAGCCCCGGCTCGCGGCGGGCACGCGCCTCGATTTCGCGCTTCGCGCGACTGACGGCCGCGTGGGGTTTCTCGAGGTCAAGAACGCGACCTGGCGGCGCGGCGGCGACGCCGCCTTTCCCGACGCCGTCACGACGCGCGGGACGCGCCACCTGGCCGCGCTAGCCGGTCTTGCCGCCGCCGGGACGCCGTCTTTCCTCGTCTTCGTCTGCCAACGCGAGGACGTCGAAGCGCTCACCATCGCCGCCGACACCGACCCGGCTTACGGCGCCGCTTTCGCAGCGGCTCGTGCGGCCGGCGTCGTCATGCTCGCTTGCCGTTGCAAACTCAACCATAGCGCGATATCAATCGCCGAGAGCATCCCCATCGTCTGACCGTGCCGGTCCGGGTCCGGCGCGTCTTCGGGAGCATCGCGGCGGTGACCGACATCAAGGCCCTAGAGCTCGAGCTGCAGCGCCACACGCTCACTTTGACGGAGCGTCCGGAGACGCCGCCGCCCTATCATGTCGCGGGCGACACCTTCCGTCACAAGGAGCATCTCCGCCGTGCCGGCGGGGTGTGGAGCCGCATCGATCAGGCCTGGCGCTTTCCCACCTCGACCCATCTCGAAGCGCTGGTCGACCTCCTGAACGGCAAGCCGGCGGTCATGGGTCTGGCCGAGGCAGCGGCAGGGTTCACGGCCGATGGCGCGCCGGGCAGGTGGGGCGACAAGCATTATCACGGCCATCGCGAGCGGCTGCGCAACCGCTTCCTGGAAGCCGGCCCGGAGGCGCTTGCCGATTACGAGCTTCTGGAGCTTCTGCTCTTCTTCTCGGTCTGGCGCCGCGACACCAAGCCGCTCGCCAAGCAGCTCCTCGAGCGTTTCGGCGGGTTCGGAGGCGTTCTCGCCGCCGATCCCGCCCGCTTTCGGGATGTCCCGGAACTCGCCCGCGGCGGCGAGGAGGATTTGAGGTTCACGACCGTCTTGCTCAAAGCCGTTCAGGCAGCACTCTCGCGGGTCCTCAAGGAGGAGATCAAGGACCGTCCGGTGATCGCCTCCTGGACCAGCCTGATCGAGTACCTCCAGGTGGTGATGACGCACGAGCCGGCCGAGCATTTCCGCATGCTCTTCCTCGATAAGAAGAACATCCTGATCAAGGACGAGGTGCAGAGTCGAGGCACCGTGGACCACACACCGCTCTATCCCCGCGAGGTGGTCAAGCGCGCCCTCGAGCTCGCCGCTTCGGCCGTCATCATGGTCCACAACCATCCCTCCGGCGACCCGACGCCTTCGAAGCCCGACATCGAGATGACCCGCCAGGTGGTGACGGCTCTGGGTGCCGTCCACATCACCGTCCACGACCACGTCATCGTCGGCAAGAACCGCCACACCAGCTTCCGGAGCGCCGGGCTGATCTGAGGCCCCGGAGGTCTTGTCCGGCGTGCCGCTCAGCCGTCGTCGATCTCGTCGACGCTCGATGCCTCCAACACCTTGCGGGCCACGGCATAGGCGAACCCCGCCCGGCCGAAAGCGGCGAGCTCCTGCTCCGGCGTCCGCTCTCGCCCGCCCGACGTGGCGAAAGGTCCGAGCCGTCGTCGACGGGCGAAGGCCAGCGCGGCAGCGAGATCGAGGTCCGGCGTCTCCTCCCCGATGGTTTCCAGCGCGTTCTTCGCGACCTCTCGGCCAACACCCTTGGTCGCCAGTTCCTGCATGATGCGCCGCGTCGGCCGGCCTTTTTCGACCAGGCGACGCACGCGCGTCTCGGCGAAGGCGCGGTCGTCGAGGAGGCCAAGTCTTGCCAAGTCATCGAGCAGTGCCTCGATCGAGGCCTCGATCGGCTCGGGGTCGAGCTCGAGGCTCGCTGCCTCGCGGAATGCCCGGCGTCGCAGCACCGAGCCGAGATGCGCGCGGCTGGTCGAGAACCTCTCGAGATAGGCGAGGGCTCTCCGGCGCAGCCGGTCCGGCGTAGGTCGCTTCGCCGGTCGCCCTAGATGGCGAGCCGCCATGCCGGAACGCCCTGGACGCCGGGCACGGTGAGCGCCAAGATGCCGCCCGCCCAGGGCTGCCGCGACTCGGTGCCGGCGGACAGGCTGCCTCCGATCGAGGTGACGAAGAGTGTCTTCAGATCGGTGCCGCCGAAGGCGATCTTGGTCGGCTTTTCGACCGGCATGTCGACGATCCGGTCGATCCGACCTTCGGGTGTGAAGCGAACGAGTTGCCAGCCGCCGACACCGGCCATCCAGTAGCAGCCATCCGCATCGATCGTGCCGCCATCCGGCCGCCCTGCAAGATCGTGGGTGCTGGCGAAGACGCGCCTGGCACCGAGCGTGCCACTTTCCCGGTCGTAGTCGGCGACCCAGATCGTCTGGACCGAGGGGTCGGAGTCGGACCAGTGGAAGAGCCGGCCATCCGGGCTGAAGGCCATGCCGTTCGTGACCCGAAGGCCGTCGACCAGTCGGGTGGCCCGGCGATCGGTGTCGAGCCGCCAGATGGAGGCCACAGGCAACCGTTCGCCCATCGGCATGGTGCCGGCGATCAGCCGCCCCGCCGGATCGGGCGTGCCGTCGTTGAAGCGGTTGTCGGGCTGCTCGGGTTCCGGATCGACGATCGCCTCGACCGCTCCGCTCGCCGGATCGAAGGTCGAGAAGCCATCCTCGAGCGCCACCACGCAGCCACCTCGCGCGCGAAAGCCGAAGCAGCCAATCTTCGAGGGCATGGTCCAGGTCTGGTTCTCACCGGTTGTCGGATCGAAGCGGTTGAGTGTGGGTGCATTGATGTCGACCCACCAGAGCCGCTGCCCTACCTCGTCCCACATCGCTCCCTCGCCAGTATGCGCCCTGGCGTCGAGCACACAATCCACGACTGTCATCGCCCTCTCCCGGATTCCGTCCTGGAACCATAATCTGTCCGCTCCCGGCGCGATCTCAACCCGAAAGATCGCCGGCCCGTTCGACGAGGGGTGGCTCGGCATCCGTCGGCAGCGCCGCGACATAGCGGAAGATCGCGGCCGCCCGGTTGGCATAGGACGCGGTCGGCGGCAGAAGGAAACCGGGCGCGTCGATCGTGGCCCGCATGATCGACCAGTAGCGCCAGACGGCCGCCTTTTCGCGCTCCAGCAGCAGCACGGTCTCGAGCCCGTCAACAGGCAGCACCTCCATGCCGAGGACGCGGCCGGGCCGCACGTTGTGCATGGTCACCCGAATCCGTTCCGGCGAGAACGTCTCCACCGTGATGGCATGGACGACGGGCCCCAAAAGATCGTCCTCGAGCAGCACGTGGATCGGCTGGCCCAGCCGGATCTCGCCCCGCCGAAAGTCGTCACGACCGCTGGTCGGATCGGCGCTGGCGAGCGGCACGGCTTCGAGGAAGAGAGGACGCCAGGTCTGCCGCGTCACCGACCAATAGCGGATTTTGGTGAGCCCGGAGACTCGGGTGAATCGATGGAGCAGCGCCTCGAAGTCCGCGAGCCGGAACCGCGCAGCCAGCGCCAGTAGAACATTCGCCGGTTTGACGTGCCAGCCGAGGCAGACCGGCGGCTGCCATGCCCCGAGCAACCCGGTGTCGGTGCAGGCGAGCACCGCCGGCGGCTGGTCGAGGGGCGGCGCTGCCGGCCGGGTTTCGGCATGGGCACAAGGCGGCACCGGGAGCAGCGGGCATCCTGCCGCCGCGAGGGGCAGAAGGGTAGCGCCCAGCAGGACGCTGCGGCGCGTCAGCCGCATCACCCCCGTAACGCTCCGTTAAGCTCGTGCCGGTAGGAAAGAGGCATGTCCCGGTTCGTGTCTCTCCTCCTCGCTCTTCTCGTGATGCTTGCCGCGGCACCGCTCCGTGCGCAAGTGCCGGGATGCGCACCCGAGCTTGCCGGGATCGTCTCGTGCGTGGCCGACCGCCTCTGCCGCTGCAGCTTCGAGCGAGGCGGCAGCATGAGCGCCGTGCCGACCGGCTGGCGATGGGATTGCGGCACGCTTCGCCCCTACTGCCATCGTCCGCCCGCTCTCGCACCTGCGGGCCAGGTGCCGAGCGGGGCGGTCATCGAGGCGCCGTGGCGCCCCTGGCGGTTCCCGCCAACGCCATTCCCGAACGGGAAGCCGCGGCGGAATCCGCCGCCGTCGGAGCGTCCCTGAGAGTCGGCTTCAGGGGCTGACCGGTCCGCCGCCAGGGTTCGCGCTTGTACCAGTCGACGATGTAGGCGACGCCGGCGACCGAGGCGAGCCCAAGAAGATTGGCCGCGGCGACGGTGAGCGAATCGCGGCCGAGCTGGTCGAGGGCGATGGTCAGGATCCAGGCGAACGCCATGCTCGACATGAAGGTGGCGAGCGCCTGCTGGCCCACCTTGATGACGATCCGGGCGGGCGCCGTCTCGAGCAGCCGCTCGCGCCCGTGCAGTGCCCAGAGGGCGAGATAGGCGAGCGCCATGATGTGCAGCCAGCGCAACGGATGCTGGTTGGTCTTGAAGATGCCGGCCTGGTCCCAGTGCTTGAGCCAGAGCCAGTCGTGGATCGCCTCGAGCGCCGGCATCTGCATGTAGATGCGCCAGTCGCTGAGCGGAACCATCGCGAGGACGAAGGCGGCGGCGAGCATCAGCAGCCAGGGGCGGTAGGGCGGCGGCCGGATCCAGCCGCGCGACAGCATGAAGGCCGAGAAGAAGACGATCTGCCAGGCGAACGGGTTGAAGAACCAGAGCCGGTCCGCCCACGGCTCCGCCGGCAAATTCAGGTTGAACGCCCAGGCGGCAGCGTAAAGGCCGAGGCAGAAGGCGATGGCTGCGCATAGATGGAGGCGTTGCAGCAGCATCACGACGGGGACCATCGTCAAGATGACGAGGTACATCGGCAGGATGTCGAAATAGTTCGGCACGTAGGTCAGGGTGAAGAGGCCGACGAGCTGCGAGGTCGTGTCATCGAAGAACGGATCGAGATTCATGACGCCGACGTAGTTCCATTCCGGCGTGCCGTAGAGGTCATTGGCGACGACGGTGATCGCTGCAACGGCGAAGAAGAGTCCGAGATGCGCCCAGTAGATCTGCCAGCACCGGAGCGCGATGCGTCGCACGCCCATCCAGAATCCGGCGGTGACGAACGTTCCGCCGAAGGCGATGGCCGCGGCATAGCCCGAGCAGAAGACGAAAATCTCCGCCGCATCAGAGGGACCGAAGCGCGCCGGGATCCAGAGCGACCAGGAATTCCACTGGATATGCGATATCATGATGATCAGCATGGCGATGCCGCGAAAGAAATCGAGGCGCGGATCGCGCCGACTCTTGCCCGGACCTTGGCTGTGCGAAACCTTCGAGGACATGCGAGATAGCTTTTGTCGAGCCGGCGAGCGGAATGCGGAGATGGTGCTGATGGACGCAACAGTCGACGTGCTGGTGGCAGCCGTCAAGGACGCGGGTGCGTCACCGGGCTCTCGGCGGCGCTCGCGATCATTCACGTTTGCGTTCGCGGCGCCGGCACTCGTGGTCCTGCTCGGGCTTCTGACCCTGGCGATTCCCGCCGATGAGGCCACGGCCGCCGACCGAATATTTGGCGCGCCGACGGCCGTGCCGCGCGCTGGTCTCGAGCGCCAGCTCGACCGCGCCCGCCGCGACCCCTCCGGCACGAGCCTGCTCGAGAGGCGCCAGCTCCAGGACCAGTTGCGTCGCGAGCCGCCCGGCCCGGGGCGTACCCGGCGCGAGAACGCGCTCGAGCAGTTGCCACCCGCGGCTTCTCCGACTGGGCCGACCCCGCTGCCGCCACCCTTGCCGACGAGCCGGCTGCCTTCCTCCATCCCGCCGCTGGAAACCGGCACGCCGACCTCGCTGCCGCCACTCCCCCGATCACGCCCCGCAATCCCGGCACCCGCCGCCCCTTAGGTCATGACGCAGCAACTCGACCTCTTCCTCTTCCGCCACGGCGAGACCTGGTGGAATCGCGAGCGGCGGTTTCAGGGACAGCGGGATTCGCCACTCACCGAACTCGGGGTTGCGCAAGGGCGGCGCCTCGGCCGGCGACTGCGACTCGAGCTCGAGGCTCCCCTGACCTATCGGCTCGTTTCGAGCCCGCTCGGCCGCGCTCGGCACACGGCGGCCATCGTGGCGGAGGCAATCGGCCGTCGAAGCGACGAGATCATCTTCGACGATCGGCTGAAGGAGATGACCTGGGGTGCCTGGGACGGGCTCACCGCCGCCGAGATCGAGGCCCGCGACCCCGAGCTCTGGCAGGCCCGCATTGACGATCGCTGGACCGTGGCCCCGCCCGGCGGCGGCGAGACCCAGCAGGCGATCTTGGACCGCGCCAGAGCCTGGCTCGACGATCTGAGAGCCTCTGCGGAAACGCGGCTCATCGCCGTGACGCACGGCGCCCTCGGCCGCGCCATCCGCTGTGCCTATCTCAACCTGCCGTCAGAAGCCATGCTCGGGCTGGACGAGCCGCACAGTGCTTTTTTTCGCCTGCGCGCCGGACGGATCGAGCGGATCGACTGCGAGGGCGCCAGCTGAGCGTCGCGCAGGCGTTCAACGGCCTTGCGCCTTGCGCCACTCGAGGAAACGGACGCGGCTCGCGTCGGTTGCGGGATAGGTGCCGAAGATCGGTCGGCCGCCCTGCACCTCGGCCTCGACAAAATCCTCGTACACCGTCATCTCGAAGGCTTCGTCGGCGATCTCCCTGGCCATATGCGCCGGCAGGCAGACGACACCCTCGCCGTCGCCCACCATGATGTCGCCCGGGTAGATGGCGACGTCGCCGCAGCCGATCGGCAGGCCGATATCGGCGGCGTGGTGGAGGATCGGGCCGGTGGGTGCCGAGGGCCGCTGGTGGTAGGCCGGAATGGCGAGGGCGGCGATCGACGGGGTGTCCCTGAATCCGCCATCGGTGACCACGCCGGCGACGCCGCGCATCATCAGCCGGCTCACCAGGATGTCGCCCGCCGAGGCGGCGCGGGCGTTCTTGCGGCTGTCCATCACGAGGACGTGGCCTTCGGGGCAGGTCTCGATCGCCTTGCGCTGCGGATGCTCGAAATCGGCATAGGCCTCGAGGACGTCGATATCCTCTCGCGCCGGGATGTAGCGGAGCGTGAAAGCCGGCCCGACCATCCGCCGCCCATCGGCATGGATCGGATGAACGTCCTGCAGGAACTGGTTGCGCAGGCCTCGCTTGAACAGGCAGGTGGTGAGCGTTGCCGTGCTGACCGCCGCCAGCTTCGTCCTGACCGCCTCGTCCATGGCCTCCATTCCCGTCTCCCCTTGCAGTGCCGCGCCTGGCCGCCCACAACCTCCGCTGGACCCCCGAGCCGAAGGAGCCATCGACATGGCAGGCACGAAGGAGCTGCCCGACGCCAAGGAACTGGCCGCGCGTATGGCCGAGATCGGCGAGCGGAGCAACCGCATCTTCCGCCGGTTCCTGGAGCGGCAGGAGGACGACCATTTCCAGATTCCCGATCCCAAGGTGGTGAACGACGCATTTGCCAGGCTCGCCGAGCATCTGATCGCCCGGCCCGAGCATCTCGTGGAGGCCCAGCTCGCCTACTGGACGGAGATGGGACGCCTCTGGGAAAGCTACCTGCGCCGCCTGCTCGGCGAGGAGGTGCAGCCGATCGTCACGCCGTCCTCGGACGATCGCCGCTTCAAGGACGAGGCATGGACCGAGGATCTCGTCTTCGACTACATCAAGCAATCATACCTGGTGACGGCCAACTGGATCCAGGGCACCGTCGCCAATGTCGAGGGGCTCGATCCGCAATTGCGGCACAAGCTCGCCTTCTACACGCGCCAATATGTCGACGCGTTGGCACCATCGAATTTCGCCCTGACCAACCCCGTGGTGCTCCGCCAAGCCGCCGAGACTCGGGGCGAAAGCCTCTACGAGGGCCTTCGGCGACTGCTCGAGGACCTCGAGCGGGGAAAGGGCGAGCTGAAGATCAGCATGACGCGCGAGGACGCCTTCGAGCTCGGCCGCAACATAGCGACCAGCGAGGGTGCGGTAATCTTCGAGAACGAGCTGATGCAGCTCATCCAGTATGCGCCGGCGACGCCCGACGTTCAGCGGCGGCCGCTGCTCATCATTCCGCCCTGGATCAACAAGTTCTACATCCTCGATCTGAAGCCCAAGAACAGCTTCATTCGCTATGCGGTCGAGCAGGGCTCGACGGTCTTCGTCATCTCCTGGGTCAATCCCACAGCCGAGCTGGCTCACAAGAGCTTCGAGGACTATCTTCTGGAGGGTCCGCTCGCCGCTCTGGACGCCGTTACCCGGCAGACGGGCAGCGACGAGATCAATATCATCGGCTACTGCCTCGGCGGCACACTCGCCGCCTGCCTTCTGGCGCACGAGGCGGCCAGGGACCGCAAGCGCATCACCTCCGCCACCTTCTTCACGACCATGCTGGACTTCGCCGAGCCGGGCGATCTCGCCGTCTTCATCGACGATGAGCAGCTCGAGCTGCTCGACCGGCACATGGCGAAGAAGGGCTATCTCGAGGCACGCCACATGCAGCAGGTATTCAACCTGATGCGCGCCAACGATCTGATCTGGTCCTTCGTCGTCAGCAACTACCTGATGGGCCGAGCTCCGCTCGCCTTCGACCTGCTCTACTGGAATGCCGACAGCACGACCATGCCCTACATGATGCACAGCTTCTACCTGCGCCGCATGTACCAGGAGAACCTGTTGACCAAGCCCGGCGGCATCATCCTGGACGGTGTGCCCATCGATCTCGGCCAGGTGCGGCAGCCTGCCTTCTTCGTCTCGACCAAGGAGGACCACATTGCACCCTGGCGCTCGACCTTCCGCGGCAGTCGGCTGCTCGGCGGCCCGGTCCGGTTCGTGCTCGGCGGTTCCGGCCACATCGCCGGTATCGTCAATCCCGCCGACTCGAACAAGTACGGTTATTGGACCGGCGCCAGCCGCAGCGTCGATCCCGACGCTTGGCTGGCTCGGGCCGAGCATCACGAGGGTTCCTGGTGGCCGGCCTGGCGGCGCTGGCTGGAGCGCCATGGCGGCGGGACCGTGCCTGCCCGTGACCCGACGGCGGGACCACTCGACGTGATCGAGCCGGCACCCGGTCGCTACGTTCGGGCCCGCAGCTCCGAATGACCGTACCGACGTTTCGTCTCGCGAATTTCTGGAATAAATTTTTCGGCGCTGCGTCCATGTCACGTGTCTTGGCCGACACCGATGCGGCGATCGCGCCGATCCGGTCCCGGCCAATGGCTTTTACCGCCCACGATTGGTCCGTCGGCCGCGCGGCCGACGGACATTTTCTTCGTCTGGCCGGCATCGGCATCCGGCCGCAGTATTCGTCGTCAGCCGAAGCCGCGGTATTTCACTTCGCTTTCGTCGGCCAACCGATTAATGATGACAGGGAGGTAATTCCACTGGAATGCGCATGATCTGGCAGAAGGGCAAGGACCGGCCGGCTGCGGCGAGCCAGGCGATCGCCGAGGAGCTGGTGGTGCACGTGGCGGCCCTGCGGCGTTACGCCCTCCTCCTGCTCGGCGATTCCGCGGATGCCGATGACGCCGTCCAGGAGACCCTGACCAGGGTGCTCGCCCGGGCCAAGAGCTGGCATTCCATCGGCGATCTTCGTCCCTACCTCTTCTCGACGCTGCACAATGTTTTCGTCGACTCGACGCGGCGTGAGAAGCGCATGGCCAGCGATTTCCTTTCCGAGGACATTCTGGCCTCTCTGATCACCCCACCCAGCCAGCAGCAGCATGTCGAGCTGCGGGACACTGCGGTGGCCTTGGCCAAGCTGCCGAACGAGCAGCGCGAGGTGGTGCTTCTCGTCGGCCTCGAGGGTCTGAGCTACCTGGAGGCGGCGGAGGCTTTGGGCATACCTGTGGGAACCGTGATGTCGCGGCTGTCGCGCGGGCGTGATGCGCTTCGCGCCATGACGAGCCGCGAGACGTCGCGCAAGCTTCGAGTGGTGAAATGACGCAGGAACGGACGCGCGTCGATGACGCGCTCACGAATGACCGGCTGCTCCGTTTCGTCGACGGAGCGCTGGATGACGACCAGCGCGTGCAGGTGCTGACCGCCTTGTCCTCGCGGCCGGAGGCGGTCGCCAAAGTCGAGGCCTATCTGCACCAGAACGCGCGACTGCGCGCGCTCCGGCAACATCTGCCGATGCATGACAGCCGCGGCTTCGCGGCGGAATTGCAGGGCGAGATCGCGCGTCGGCTGGCGGGTCGGCGCGTTCGCGTTACAGGCCTGCGCTACGCCGCGGCGGCAGCGGTGGCACTCCTCGTGCTCGCCGGCGGCACCACGCTGACCTTGGAACGGTTCGCCGGCGGCGAGACCGGCCTCGCGACACGGACGGCAACGTCCAACCCGCCTGAAATCTACTTTCCCTTCGGTACGACGCAACTGGCGGTTAGCGATGCGTCCGCATCCCCGACCGTGGACGCGGCGACCGCGGCACCTGCGGACGAGTCCTCGATCACCTGGCTGGCCGGGCAGGTGCCGGGTCTTTCGCTCAGCGCGCCTGAGCTCGACGACATCGGGTTGCACCTCGTGCGCGGCGAGACCCTCGACGCCAGCCGCACCCCGGCGATCCGTCTGATCTATGCCGACGAAGTCGGCAGCAAGGTCGTGCTCTATGCCGGTGTCGCCCGCTCCAATGCCGACCATGTCTTCCGCCTCGTGCCGGAAGGCCATCTCTCGCTGCAGTGGCGCCGCGGGCCCATGATTTTCGCCCTCGTGGCACCGACCGACAGCCCGCAGCTCTCGGCGATCGTCCAACTGGTCGGCAACGGCGTGGCGCAAACGCCGCCGCGCGAGGCCGCGGAGTCGGCACCGGCAGCCGTCCCGGCCGAGAGTGGTCCGATCCAGTCGATTGCCGTGCCCGGAGCACGGCCGAAACCCGAAGCGCCGCAAGCCTCCGCACCCGTGGCTGCGACCGCCGCCACGACCACCGGCGATGGCGTGATCGCGCCGCCGACGCTGCCCGCTGCGGTTCCGGCGAACGAACCCAAGCCGCTTTAGGAAATTCGTCGGACCGACTGCCGGTTCGATCGGTCGCCTTGCATCCACGTCTGGACCGGCCAGGGCCGATTCCGCTAGCTTTGGCGGCCTGGCCCAACCCTTCTGCCGGTGGCACCTCGCCACCGGCCGAGGAGCTTCCATGATGGCGTTCGCCCGTTCACCGCAGGAGCCGGCCGGCCTGTCCGGCGAAGAGCTCGGCCGGTTGTTCGAGGCAGAGCGCGTGCCGCGGTACACGAGCTATCCGACCGCGCCGCATTTCAACCGCGACATCGGATCTTCGGAGGCTGCGGATTGGCTCGCGACCATTCCTTCCGGCCGGCCGGCCTCGCTCTACCTGCATGTGCCCTTTTGTCGCCAGCTCTGCTGGTATTGCGGCTGCTCCACCCACATCACCCGCCATGCCGGCCGGATCAACGCCTACGCGCAGACCCTGGGCAAGGAGCTCGACCTCGTTGCCGGTCATCTCGGCCGACACGTCCCGCTCGCCCACCTGCACTGGGGCGGCGGCACGCCGTCGAGCCTCGGTGCCGCCGATCTCTCGGCGCTCATGCGGCGGATCGAGGAGCGCTTCGGCTTCACGGCGGACGCCGAGCGGGCGATCGAGCTCGATCCACGCTTCGTCTCCGCCGAGCTCGCCGAATGCCTGGCCGCGATCGGCATCAACCGGGCGAGCTTCGGTATTCAATCGTTCGATCCCGCCGTGCAACGCGCCATCAACCGCTTTCAGAGCGTCGATACGACGCGCCTGGCCCTCGAGCGGCTGCGAAGTGCCGGCATTCACGCCGTCTCTTTTGATATCCTCTACGGCCTGCCCTTGCAGGACGTGGCGAGCGTGCTCGAGACGGTGGACAGCGTGGCCCAACTCGCGCCCGGCCGGGTGGCCGTCTTCGGCTATGCTCATCTGCCGGCGCTGAAGAAGCACCAGTCCATGATTCCGGATGCACTCCTGCCGGACGCCGTTCAGCGCCTCGCCCAGTTCGCGGCGATCACGGAGCGGCTCGAGGCGCGGGGCTACGTGCCAATCGGCCTCGACCATTTCGCTCGTCCCGACGATCCGATGGCGTTGGCCCTGGCGGCTGGCCGACTTGAGCGCAACTTCCAGGGCTACACCACCGACACGGCGACGACCCTGATCGGCGTGGGCGCCTCGGCCATCGGCAGCTTCGCGCAAGGTTACTTGCAGAACCATGTCGACCTGAAGGCCTGGCGGGCGGCCATTGCCGAGGGCCTCTTGCCGACCGGTCGAGGTTTCAGGCTCGGCGCCGACGACCGTCACCGCCGGGCCATCATCAATCGCCTGATGTGCGAGGGTCGAGCTGACCTCGGAGCGATTGCCGCATCGTTTAGCGAGGACATCGTTCAGCCGGATCCGGAGCGTTTCGCTCGGCTGGCCGAGCTCGGCATCGTCCGTCGCGAGATCGACCGGATCGAGGTGCCGGCGCATTACCGGCCGTTGCTCCGCCTCGTCGCCGCCTGCTTCGACCGCTACCTGGCGCCGCGCCAGGCCCGCCACTCCCTGGCGGTCTGAAAAGACCCTCCCGCTCAGCGCCAGAAGGGCTTGCCGCTCTCCCTGAGCGCCTCGGCCCGGGACACCCCGATGTCGCGCAGCAGGCGATCGTCGAGCTCGGCGAGGCTGCCGCGTCCGCGCGATCGCTGGAGAGCGCCGGCGAACCAGCCCAAGAGGTCGATCGCGCCCTCCGGACGCGGCGCCGTCCCGCCCACGACTCCATGAACGACAGAAGACTGCTGACCACCCTTCATGACGAATCCCCCTTTGCCGCTCTCCCATGAGCCGGCTTCGAGCCGGCGCTCGGCGGCGATTGGCGATTTCTGAGCCGTCGCCGGCGCCAGGTAAGTGGCGGATGTCACAATTTGCGCGGTTGAAGTTCGACGAACCTGAAATCGATCCAGCCGGCATCGTGCCAGGTATCGTCTGCGAAAAGGCAGGCGATCGGATTGGCCGCTTCGATCGAGGCCGCCTCCAGCGACGGCGACGCGATGCGGGCCGGCAAGCAGACACGGCGGCCCTGCGCCGCAGCAATGATGCCGGGATGTACATGGACAGCCCATGACCACGCCGTTAAGAGGACTGCGCTGCAGCGCATGATGCGTTGCGGCAAGGCCGAGCAATGCCCGATCGACGGATCGGGCGCTTTTTTCCGGGCACGCCCGATCGACGGACCGGGCAAAGGGTGCGGGGACGGCGACACATGTCGGGTTTCGAATGGTTCTTGCTGATCCTGATCATCGGTTGCGGCGCCGCCGGTGTCGCCTACGGGGTCATGACACGACAGATCATTCTGGCGCTGCCGTCGGGCACGCCGCGGATGCAGGAGATCGCCGCCGCCGTCCAGGAGGGGGCGAGAGCATACCTTAACCGCCAGTACCGGACGATCGCCATGGTCGGCGTCGTCGTCTTCATCCTGCTCACCATTTTTCTCGGCTTCGCGGTCGGCATCGGCTATTTGATCGGCGCCGTGCTCTCGGGTCTCACCGGCTATATCGGGATGAACGTCTCGGTCCAGGCCAACGTCCGCACCGCGCAGGCGGCTTCGGGCCCGAACGGCCTCGCCTCCGGCCTCGACGTCGCCTTCAAGGCGGGTGCCGTCACCGGCATGCTGGTGGTGGCCTTGGGCCTCCTGGCGGTCGCCGTCTACTACGCCGTGCTGATGGCCATCGGGGTCGAGACCCGCACCATCCTCGAAGCCCTGGTCGGCCTCAGCTTCGGCGCCTCCCTCATCTCGATCTTCGCCCGGCTCGGCGGCGGCATCTTCACCAAGGGAGCCGATGTCGGCGCCGACCTCGTGGGCAAGGTCGAGGCCGGCATTCCCGAGGACGATCCGAGGAATCCGGCCGTCATTGCCGACAATGTGGGCGACAATGTCGGCGACTGCGCCGGCATGGCCGCCGACCTCTTCGAGACCTACGCCGTCACCGTCGTCGCCACCATGCTGCTCGGCGCCATCTTCTTCTCAGGCGAGACCGCGGCGACCTTGATGATCTATCCTCTCGCCGTCGGCGGCATCTGCCTGCTCGCCTCGATCGCCGGCACCTATCTCGTCAAGCTCGGCCCCAAGCAGAACATCATGGGCGCCCTCTACAAGGGCTTCTGGGGTGCGGCCGGCATTTCGCTGGTCGCCCTTCTGCCGGTGACGGCACTGGTGCTCGGCTTCGGTGCCGACGGCTACGAGGCCAAGGTCGGCGACGTCGTGGTCCAGACCTTCGGCGGCCGGCACGTCTACTACTGCACGCTGGTCGGCCTCGCCGTCACCGGTGCTCTCATGTGGATCACCGAGTACTACACCGGCACCAATTATCGGCCCGTGAAGTCGATCGCCAAGTCCTCGACCACCGGCCACGGCACCAACGTCATCCAGGGTCTCGCCGTGTCCATGGAATCGACCGCCATGCCGGTTATCGTGATCTGCGCCGGCATCCTCGTGGCCTACCTCAACGCCGGCCTCTACGGCATCGCCGTGGCGGCCACGACCATGCTGGCGCTGACCGGGCTCGTGGTCTCGCTCGATGCCTACGGTCCGGTCACCGACAATGCCGGCGGCATTGCCGAGATGGCGGACCTGCCCGCCAATGTCCGCGAGACCACCGACGCGCTCGACGCCGTCGGCAATACGACCAAGGCGGTGACCAAGGGTTACGCCATCGGGTCGGCGGCGCTCGCAGCACTCGTGCTTTTCGCTGCCTACGTTCAGGATCTGCATTACTACTTCCCCGATCACAACATCGTCTTCGTCCTCTCCGATCCCTTCGTGGTCGTCGGCCTTTTCATCGGCGGCATGCTGCCCTTCCTCTTCGGCTCCATGGGCATGCAGGCGGTCGGCAGGGCGGCGGGCGCCATCGTCGAGGAGGTCCGGCGCCAGTTCCGCGAGAACAGCGGCATCATGGCCGGCACCTCCAAGCCCGACTACGGCAGGGCGGTCGACCTCCTGACCAAAGCTGCGATCCGCGAGATGATCGTCCCGTCGCTCCTGCCGGTGCTGGCCCCGATCGTCGTGTACTTCGTGATTTTCTGGATCGGCGGGCAGGTCGCCGCCTTCACCACTCTCGGCGCCATGCTGCTCGGCACCATCGTCACCGGCATCTTCGTCGCCATCTCGATGACCTCGGGCGGCGGTGCCTGGGACAACGCCAAGAAGTTCATCGAGGAGGGCAATCACGGCGGCAAGGGATCCGAGGCGCACAAGGCCGCGGTCACCGGCGACACGGTCGGCGACCCCTACAAGGACACGGCCGGCCCGGCGGTGAACCCGATGATCAAGATCATCAACATCGTGGCGCTTCTGATCATCGCCATCCTCGCAGCACAGCACTGATGGGCGTCCGCCCGGGCCGGTCGCCTGGCCCGGGCGGAGGCTGCATCCGGGCCGGACCTAATTCGTCGGGCGGCCGCCGATCTTTCCGGCCACCGGATCGCCGAACCGCCCGACATTGCCGATCAGCTGCTCGAAGATCGTCATCTCGTTGCCGAGCGTCGGCGTGACGTCGGCATCCGGGTCGACCGCCATGGCCTCGTCCATGGTGACCTTGCGGACGTCCTGGACGATGCCCCGGTCATCGAAGGCGATGGTGAGAACGCTCTGCTCGGTGATCTCGCTCTGATAGAACGAGAGTTGCTCCAGCCGCTGGGTCACGTAGTACCAGCGCTTGTCCTCGAAGGTGGCGAGGGTCGACGGGCTTCCCAGAAGGCGGGCGACCTCCTCGCGCGGCGTGACTCCGGGCACGATCCGCTGCACCGCAGCCTCGTCGACCGTGTAGCCGTGTTGCGACACTTGCGGGCTGCAGGCGGCAAGCCCGGCCACGAGAGCAAGAGCGAGAAGAGGAACGCTTACGCTCGATTTCAACGGCATGATCTCCAGATCTCTCCAACGGGCGGCGGATTACCGCCCGAGGCCGGGGCGCGGACGCTCGCCGCGCGTGGGTTGAACCGCAGGTGTATCAAGTAAAGTCATGACCACGCGCGAACAAGAGAGATGGCCGGTCAGCCGCGGTCTGTTCGGCCGTTTCAGCGGCTGGTTCGGCAGCCGCAGAGCTGACCGGCAGCGCCTCGAAAAGGCCTTCGTTCTCTATCACGGCATCGTCGCCCGCGCCCGGACACCACGATTCTACGGCGATTGGGGCGTGCCGGACACGGCCGACGGCCGGCTCGAGCTGATTTATGCCCACGCCGCACTCGTGATGCGCCGGCTCAGGACCGAGGGCGAGGCGGGCCGCCTGCTCGCTCAAGACCTGTTCGACGTGCTGTTCGCCGATGTCGACCGCAACATCCGCGAGCAGGGTGTGGGCGACCTGTCGGTGGGCAAGCACGTCAAGCGCTCGGCCCAGACCTTTCTCGCCCGGGCGCGGGCACTCGATGCCGACCTCGATGCCGGCGACGACGCCGGCATCGCGCGTACCCTCGACCGCAACATCCATAATCGTGCTCCGGACGGGGAGACGGCGGCCACGCCGCCCGATGGCATGCGGCAACTGGCCGGCTACATGGTGGCCGAGGCGGCGCGGTTGGATCGGCTTTCCAGCGAGGCGCTGCTCGCCGGCCACTCGGGCCCGGAAGAGGTCGGCGGGACGGGAGGCGTTGCTTGACCCCGAACCGCCTTGTGCCTAGCGTTGCTGGCCTTCGGCTTCCGCCCCTCGTGCCGACTCTCGGCAACGGCAAGGGTGGAAAGTGTGGTCGCCGCCCGGAGCGGCGGGAGGCGGTCGCGGCTCCGGCCGGATCGGCAGCGCGGCTGGTAACCTTGCCTTATCCGCGGAGAGGGGGACGCATTTGGCGCAAAGCCCTGAATTCTCGCGCATGATGACGGTTCGCGAGCTGTCCGAGCGGGATGGCCGGTCGTTCGCCGTCACCGCCGGGGCGGAGGAATGCCGCCGGGTGGCCGAGCGGCTCGACCTCGTGGCACTGGCCGGCCTCGCCTTCGCCGGCCGGCTCGAGCGGGGCCCGAGAGCCGGCGTGCTGATCCTGCGAGGGAGGCTCGAGGCGGAGGCGACGCAGCGCTGCGTCGTCACGCTCGAGCCCGTGCCAGCTCGGCTGGCCGTCGAGATCGAGCGCTATTTCGCGCTCGGCCCGGAGGCCGAGGTCGACGAGATCCTGGTCTCGCCGGACGACGAGGAGCCGGAGCCCCTCGATGCCGACTGCCTCGATCTCGGCGAGATCGCGGTCGAGGAGCTGGCACTGGCGCTCGATCCCTACCCGCGCGCCGTCGATGCCGAAGCGGAACTGGAGGCGCAGCGCCACGCCATGTCCGAGGAGGCCGAGACACGCCGCTCGGCCTTCTCCGCCCTCGCCGCGCTGCGCGATCGGGCCAAGGGAATCTGAAGGGGTGATGGTGATGCGCTCCATCGCCGGCCCAAAACGCTCCGGCCGGTCGCGGCCGAGCTCCGATCCGGGCCCATGAGCGTCGTCATCGCACTCGACGTCATGGGTGGCGACCGCGCGCCCGAGATCGTGCTGGAGGGCGCGGATTCGGCGCTCGAGCGCCATCCGGAGCTGCGCTTCGTCCTGTTCGGCGACGAAGCGCGGATCGGCCCGCTGCTCGCCCGCCACCCCGCATTGCGGCAGGCGGCCGAGCTCCATCACACGCCCGACGCGGTGGCCGGCGACGCCAAGCCCTCCTTGGCATTGCGCCAGGGCCGCAACAGCTCGATGCGCCTCGCCATCGACGCCGTGCAGGCCGGTCGTGCCGGTGCCGCCGTCTCGGCAGGCAACACCGGCGCCTTGATGGCCATGGCCATGATCGTCCTCAAGACCCTGCCGGGCATCGACCGGCCGGCCATCGCCAGCGTCCTGCCGACGAAAGGCACTCCGGTCGTCTTCCTCGACCTCGGTGCCAATGTCGTTTGCAGCCCCGAGCATCTGTTCCAGTTCGCCCTGATGGGCGAGGTCTATGCGCGGGCCGTCCTGGGCGTTGCCAAGCCGCGCGTCGGCCTGCTCAATATCGGCACCGAGGAGGTCAAGGGCGACGGCGTGGTTCGCAACGCTGCCGCCCTGGTGCGCGACAGCGGCATGCCGATCGACTATGTCGGCTTCGTCGAGGGCACCGATGTCACCGCCGGCACGGTGGACGTCGTCGTCACCGACGGCTTCACGGGCAACGTGGCGCTCAAGATCGCCGAAGGCACGGCCTCCATGTTCACCCATTCGCTGCGCCAGGCTTTCTCCAGCAGCCTGCGCGCCAAGCTCGCCTATCTGCTCGCCCGCCCGGCGCTGCTGGGACTGCGCGACCGTTTCGACCCGCGGCTCTACAACGGCGCCATGTTCCTCGGCGTCAACGGCGTCGTCGTGAAGAGCCACGGCGGGACGGATTCGGTGGGCTTCGCCGCCGCCATTCGCGCCGCCCTCGACCTCGTCAGGCGGGGCACCAACGAGCGGATCATCGAGGAGATCGGCAGGGTCGCCACCGGTGAGGACGGCGACGCGCCGAAGCCGCACGCGGCGACCGGATAGGCAGGCATCTCATGCGGCGATCGATCCTGCGCGCCGTCGGCGGCTATCTCCCCGACCGCATCGTCACCAATGACGATCTCGCGCGAACCCTGGACACCTCGGACGCGTGGATTCGGGAGCGCACCGGCATCCGCCGGCGACACATCGCGGCACCGGGCGAGCTGACCTCGGATCTCGCCGTGAGAGCCGCCGACCGTGCTCTCGCCCGCGCCGATCTCGATCCTGCCACGATCGACCTCGTGATCGTCGCCACCTCCACCCCGGACAACACCTTTCCGGCGACCGCGACGGCGGTGCAGCGCAAGCTCGGCATCGGTCCCGGCATCGCCTTCGATCTTCAGGCGGTCTGCGCCGGCTTCGCCTACGCGCTCGCCACCGCCGACAACTTCATCAAGGCCGGGCAGGCCGACAATGCGTTGGTGATCGGCGCCGAGACCTTCTCGCGCATCCTCGACTGGACCGATCGCGGCACCTGCGTCCTCTTCGGCGACGGCGCCGGTGCCGTCGTGCTGAGCGGCCGGGAACTGCCCGGCACCGCCCATGACCAGGGTGTCCTCGCCACCATGCTGGCCGCCGACGGTCGCCATTACGCTCACCTCCAGGTCGATGGCGGACCATCCTCGACCGGCACGGTCGGCCATCTGCGCATGAACGGCCGCGAGGTCTTCCGCCATGCGGTGGGCGAGCTCAGCGCCGCCGCCCGCAGCGTGCTCGAGGCTGCCGGGTTCGCCATAGACCATGTCGACTGGCTGATCCCGCACCAGGCGAACAAGCGCATCATCGACGCGGTCGGCAAGAAGCTCGGCATCGCCGAGGAGAAGGTGGTCGTCACGGTGGCCGACCACGCCAACACCTCGGCCGCCTCCATTCCCCTGGCCCTCGACCACCTCTTCGCGTCCGGTCACCTCAACCGCGGCGATCTCGTGCTCTGCAACGCCATGGGCGGCGGCTTCGCCTGGGGAGCCGCTCTTCTCCGCTGGTGAGCGCCGTGCCGGCCGCAAGCTCATGACACCATTCGCGGAGGGTGTCCGCCCGGTTGACGGAAACCTTTGTATCATCTAGCGTTTTGCCTATCGAAGGCTCACGCGAGGGGAACGCGGGCGATGACGGGCAGAACGGTGACTCGCGCCCAGCTCGCCGAGGCCGTCTACCAGCAGGTGGGGCTGTCGCGCAGCGAGTCGGCCGGACTGGTGGACGCGATCCTCGAGGAGATCGCGCATTCGCTGGTGATGAACGGAACGGTCAAGATTTCCTCGTTCGGCACCTTCGCCGTGCGCGAGAAGGGCGAGCGGGTCGGCCGCAATCCCAAGACCGGCGAGGAGGTGCCCATCTTGCCGCGGCGGGTCCTCGTCTTCCGTGCCTCGCAGGTGCTGAAGAACCGCATCAACTCCGAAGCCCCGGCGGCCTGAGATGGTGGTGACCGCCGATCAGGCCGCGATTTCGGGTCCAACGCGCGGCGGCAAGTCCCAGACGGCGTTTCGCACGATCAGCGAGGTCGCGGACGAGCTCGACGTCGCCCAGCATGTGCTCCGCTTCTGGGAGAGCAAGTTCCCGCAGGTGCGGCCGCTGAAGCGTGGTGGCGGCCGCCGCTACTATCGCCCTGAGGACATCGAGCTGCTGCGCGAAATCCGCACCCTCCTGTACGACGAGGGCTACACCATCAAGGGCGCGCAAAAGCTGCTCCGTCAACGTCGCGTCCGCCCCGCCGCACCTCCCCGCGCGACCGAGAAGCCGAGCCTCCCGCCGGTGGCCCAGCCACCGCCTCCGCCGGGGGAGGCGCATGAGCCGAAGGACGTGGCCGACCCCGGGGGCACCTCCGCAGGTGACCCAGCGGACGGTCAGGTCCCGCCCGAGCGCGCCGACGCCGTGGCGGCGCAGCCGGCCGCCGGACCCGACGATACGGCACGCCTGCGGCGGCTGCGCGACACCCTCCAAACACTCCGCAACGAGCTCGATCTGGCGCTCGCCGAAGCCGATTCCTGAGGCCGCCCCCAGCTTGCCGGTCCCGCGCCCCCCGTCTATAGTTCGCGCCGTCGGAGCGTAGCGCAGCCTGGTAGCGCACCAGTCTGGGGGACTGGGGGTCCCGAGTTCAAATCTCGGCGCTCCGACCATTCTTCCGCAAGCTCGACGGTTCGGACCCGCGCCGGCGCGGCCACGCGCGCCCATCTTCACGCGAGGTCGACAATGCCGGAACCCTCGGCGGCGTTCGCGCTTTGGTTCCCTCGAGCGACCCCCCATCAGGCCTCCCCTTTGGCGGTGACGCGCATGGACATGAGCCAGACCAGCGACATGTGGTGGAAGAACGCGGTCTTCTACTGCCTCGATGTGGAGACCTTTCAGGACAGCAATGGTGACGGAACAGGGGATCTCGCAGGGCTGATCAGCCGGATCGACTACCTCGCCGGCCTCGGCGTGACGTGCCTCTGGCTGATGCCCTTCTACCCCACGCCCAACCGCGACGATGGCTATGACATCACCGACTATTACGCGGTGGACCATCGCCTCGGCACGCTCGGCGATTTCGTCGAGCTGGTGCGGACGGCCCGGGATCGCGGCATCCGGGTGATCGCCGATCTCGTGGTCAACCACACCTCGCGGGAGCATCCCTGGTTCAGGAGCGCGAGGCAGGGTCCAGCCTCGCCCTATCACGACTGGTATGTGTGGCGCGATCGCATCCCCGAGGATGGGCCCGAAGGTCTGGTCTTTCCCGACGCGGAGCAGAGCAACTGGCATTGGGACGAGGAAGCCGGAAAATACTACCTGCACCGCTTCTACGAGCATCAGCCCGACCTCAACATCGCCAACCCCGCGGTGCGCACGGAGATCCGCAAGATCGTCGGCTTCTGGCTCGAGCTCGGGCTTTCGGGCTTTCGGGTCGATGCGGTCCCGTTTCTGCTCGAGACCAGCGGCATCGCCACCAGGATGAGCATCTCGCCGCACGACTGGCTCCGTGACCTGAGCGCCTTTCTGGACCGGCGCGTGGGCGACGCGATCCTGCTCGGCGAGGTCAACCTCGAATACGAGGACGCTCGCGCGTTCTTCGGCGACGAGAGCGGTGACGAGCTGCAGATGTCGCTGAATTTCAACCTGAACCAGGCGATGGCGCTGGCGGTCGTGCGGGGCGATGCGGGCCCGCTGATCCACAACCTTCGCGCCATGCCCTCGCTGCCGCGCAAGAGCGCCTGGGCCAATTTCGTGCGCAATCACGACGAATGGTCGCTCGACAAGCTGACCGAGGCGGAGCGGCAGGAGGTTTTCAGGGCCTTCGGTCCCAGGGAGGAGATGCAGCTCTTCGGGCGCGGCCTCCGTCGCCGCCTGCCCACCATGGTCGAAGGCGACCAGGACCGGATCCGCATGATCTACAGCCTCGCCTTCGCCCTTCCCGGCGCACCCGTCCTGTTCTACGGCGAGGAGATCGGCATGGCCGAGAATCTCGACATCCCCGGCCGCATGAGCGTTCGGGCACCGATGCAATGGACGTCGGGACCGAATGGCGGCTTCACCAGGGCATCGGCCGCAACATTGCGCCGTCCCATCGTCACGGGCCGCAAATGGGGACCGGCCGCCATCAACGTGCGGGATCAGGAGCGGGAGCCGGAGTCGCTGCTGCGATGGATCGAGCGCCTGATCCGGCGCCGCCGGCAGACGCCGGAGATCGGCTTCGGCGACTGGAGCGTGATCGGCACGACGGAGGGGGCACTGATTGCACTCCGCTATGACTGGGACGGCGAAACCGTCATCGTCATCCACAATCTGGCGGCCAAGCCCGTCGACACCTCCTTCGATTTGCCCAAGGACGACCGCGGAAGCGGGCTGGAAAGCCTCTTCGGCGAAGGCGACATCAACTTGCGCAAGGGTGGTGAGGTGCGCGTCAAGCTGCCCCGATACGGCCTCCACTGGCTCCGGCTGGTCAGGGACGGTCTCTGACATACGCCCGTCACCGAGGGGCCCTCCCGATCGCCGTGCTCGGGAGCGGGGGTCGGCTCGACCTTCGGGCGCCACGGCGGAGCGGATTGCCGGAGCGCCGGAGGCGGTGCCGGCCCGAGCCCGGGGTGGGTGGGGGGCGGCTTCGCCGGCACGATCCGTCGGTTCCGGCATTCGGCCCCACCCCGCCCACGCGATCCCTGCCCACCGACCGCCTCCCGCCTTCGTCACCGCCCGGGGCCGGCATCTGCTCTGCCCGACGCTGACCGACGACCGGAGTGCCCGCTCCGTGCCGGTCATGCCGGCGCCTGCGGAGGCGGGTCAGACAGTATTCCTATCATATGGGGACCGCCGACGCAAGTGCCGTCCCGGTTCGACCGGCAATCGGCCGCCCTGGCGCCGAACCTGCGGCCGCAAGCCGAAGA
>CAYOCP010000026.1:0-68062 GCA_964402505.1 uncultured Geminicoccaceae bacterium | reverse complement strand
CCGGCCGAGCGCAGGCGTCAACCGAAAAGGCCGCGTGAATCACCGGGCGCTTAC
This sequence comes from uncultured Geminicoccaceae bacterium, assembly GCA_964402505.1. Taxonomy (GTDB): domain Bacteria; phylum Pseudomonadota; class Alphaproteobacteria; order Geminicoccales; family Geminicoccaceae; genus SLRI01. The sequence goes on along the minus strand of CAYOCP010000026.1, from coordinate 68,008 downwards.
CGGCGAGGAGCGCGTTCTGGCGCATGAGTGGGCATCGCTACGGTCGGCGGGGCGTGATGACTTGGCGCGGAAAGTGCGTTGGGTTTCCGAGGAGGACGGGGATGGCGCAGGCTATGACATCGCGAGTTTCGCGCCAGATGGTCAGGCGCGCTTGATCGAGGTGAAGACGACGAACGGGTGGGAACGGACGTCCTTCCACATCACCCGCAATGAGCTTGCGGTGGCAGACGAGCGCCGATCCGAATGGCGCTTGTTCCGGCTTTGGAACTTCTCGCGTGAGCCGAGGGCCTTCGAACTGTATCCGCCGCTCAATGCCCACGTCACACTCACGGCCACAGCATTCGTGGCAGGCTTCCATTGATGGCAGGGCGCCCGCGCGCTCAGTCAAAAACCATGTCCATCTGCTCCGCCCACGGCCGATCGGCAACTGTGACGAGGTCGTTCAGCGAAAGCGCCGGTGGTACGCGCCTGATGACGAGGTGTTCGAGCACCTCCGGCGACAGATAGGCGAGCCGCATCATGCGGCTCACGAACCGGTCGGAGACCCTCTCGGCCGCGGCGATATCCTGAATGGTGGAAGCGGCACCGGATTCCAGCTGCCGCCGCCAGTTCCAAGCGCGGGCGATGGCGCGCAGCACATGAGGGTCTTGCGACCGGCCGTCCCGGACTGTCACCTCGTCGGGCGGGAGGATCTTCGGCCGCCCATTGCGTTTGCGGATCGCCAGGGGGATGACGACGCGGATGGTGTTCGTCGAGTCGGTCATGCGTGGGCCTCCGTCTGGCGGGTGGCCATCATGTCCCGCAGGACCGAGCCCAGCCCCCCATGGCGCAAATCGACGGCGATGCCGTCTTCGCCGACGGTCACCCGTTCGACCAGCAGCTGGACGATGCGGGTCTGCTCTGCCGGATAGAGCGCCGCCCAGAGCTGGTCGAACTCGCCGAGCGCCTGGACGACCGCCTTCTCATCGACGGTCGAGCTCTCGTCGCGAAGAGCCTTTATGGTTCGCGCCGCGACTTCGGGTGCGCGGATCATGCGGCGGATCTCGCCGACGACGGCATCCTCGACCATGCCGGCGGGCAAGCGCAGCGGACCCGAGGCGTCGCCGGTCGGGCGGTTACGGATCAGGTCCATCGACGCGTAGTAGCGGTAGAGGCGCGTGCCCTTCTTCGTCGCGGTCGGCGTCATCGCCGTGCCCGTCTCGGTGAAGATGATCCCTTTCAGCAGAGCCGGCGTCTGGCGGCGGGTGTTCTTCGCTCGCAGGCGCGGGCTCTCGCGTAGGATGCTATGCACCTTGTCCCACAGGACCTGATCAATGATGGCCTCGTGCTCGCCGGGATAGGCCGTGCCCTTGTGTACGGCTTCGCCGAGATAGACCCGGTTGTTGATCAGTTTGTAGAGGAAGCCCTTGTCGATCGGCTTGCCGCGCTTGTTCAGCACGCCTTCGGCCGCGAGCGCTTTCGCCAGCGTCGTGGCGGAGCCGATGGCGACGAACCTCTCGAAGATCATCCGGACCGTCGCGGCCTCGGCCTCATTGACCACCAGCTTGCGGTCGCGCACGTCGTAGCCCAGCGGGACGTGACCGCCCATCCACATGCCGCGCTTGCGGGATGCCGCGACCTTGTCGCGGATGCGCTCGCCGATCACTTCCCGCTCGAACTGCGCGAAGCTGAGGAGGATGTTCAGGGTCAGGCGGCCCATCGAGGTCGTGGTGTTGAACGACTGCGTGACCGAAACGAAAGTCACCTGATTGCGGTCGAAGATCTCGACCAACTTGGCGAAGTCCATCAGCGAGCGCGACAGCCGGTCGATCTTGTAGACTACGATCACATCGATCAGACCGGCTTCGACGTCCTGAATGAGACGCTTCAGGCCGGGCCGTTCCAGCGTGCCACCGGAGAAGCCGCCATCGTCGTAGCGTTCGCGAATGGTGGCCCAGCCTTCCGCCTTCTGGCTCGTCACGAAGGCCTCGCAAGCCTCGCGCTGGGCGTCGAGGCTGTTAAACTCCATGTCGAGCCCTTCCTCGCTCGATTTGCGGGTATAAATGGCGCAGCGCTGGCGGCGCGGAACAACCGCGACGGCTTCCGGATGACGGCTCATCGGTCGTCCCTCCGCGCCTCGCGGAGGCCGAAGAAGCGGTAACCGTTCCACTGCGTGCCGGTGATCGCCCGCGCCACCGCCGAGAGCGACTTGAACTTGCGCCCCTGCCAGTCGAAGCCGTCCTTCATCACCGTGACGGTGTGCTCTACCCCGTCCCATTCACGCACGAGGCGGGTTCCGACCACGGGGTTGCGGGGATCCGCGATGATCGTCTTGCGCCCGGCCCGGCCCTCGATTTCGTCAGCCAGCAAGTCCAGCGTCCGCCGCGTCTCGCGGGTCAGGCCGCCGAGGGTCAGTTCCTGGACCCGGTAGCCGAGCCTCAGCTCGAGGTAACTGCGGCTGTTGTTCGGAGCGGGTGTACCGAAGAGGCTTTCCCACTTCGCCTTCAGCTCGACCACCGTCATTCGCTTCAGCGCTGCAAGCTGCGTGACCACGCCCGCGTGCGCCGCATCGCGGTTGCCCGGTTGCCATGGTGCGGCGTCAGTCTTTCTCTTTGTCCCTGGCATTATTGCCCTCCAACTCGGTTGCTCGGTTTGCGACGACCAACACGGCGTTTGAGGGCGAGAATGTCGAATGAACTGTCTTCGCCAGGTGCAGATAAAGAACTGGACTGTTCCGGCAGTATACGCCTCAGCCCCGCGGCAAGAATGAACGCGAGTTCATCGAGGCGTTCGCCCGTCGACAGACGGACGGGCTGCAGCGGGTTCGGGCCAGATCGGGCGTCTTGCATGAGACCGTTCGCAACAGAAGATGACTGGCGAAACGGTAGTCGCAAAACGACGATACGCAAGTATATTCAATGGGTTATCGAGTTTCCGCGCAATCATTCGAAGCGCGCAGCAGGGGTCGGTGTGCCGTCTCCTCCGTCCTCGCCGTTGATCCCATACGCTAAGTAGCGTATCAATCCGCTCATCCGCGAAGAGGCGTATCCGCGGCATCAGGGACAGATAAGGTAGGACAGCAATGTCGGCTCAGTCCGTAACATTCGGTCAGGCAATTGCGAAGGCCCGCAAGGCCAAGGGCCTCAGCCAGAAGGAGCTCGCAGCGCTCGTGAAGAAGGAGGAAGGCGGCGGCCCGATTTCGCCGCAGTACCTCAATGACATCGAGCATGACCGCCGGAGCCCCACGTCCGATCACCTGATCAAGCAGTTTGCAACGATCCTCGATGAGGACGAGGGTTACCTTTTCGTGCTGGCCGGAAAGATTCCTGATGACGTGCGACAAAAGGCGAAGGATCGAGATAAGATTGTGAAGAGCTTCGCGAATTTCAGAAAGAACATCACGAATTGAGGTAGTCGCCTTGGTTAGGATGGTGCCCGACAAGACTGGACGGTTCGCGGAGAGGCCACATTACTCCGCCCAAGAGCTTGACCGCGAGTGTGAGCGGATTGTCTCCGCCCTCTTGCGCGGCCGTCGTGGCTCCGTCGATTTTCCTTTACGGACGGATGATCTCGAAGTGCTGATTGAGCAGCACGAATCGGAACTTGATGCTTACGCCGACCTATCGGACTTCGGGGACGACGTTGAAGGCATGACCGAGTTCTTTCCGGAAGGAAGAACGAAGGTCTCCATCTCGGAGAAACTGGCCAACGACTCGCGACGGGAGAATAGGCTGCGGACGACCCTCGCCCACGAGTTTGGGCATGTGTATTTCCACCGCCATCTCTGGGCGGAAAAGTTCATCGCTCGGCATCTGTTCGATCGCAAGAGCATCGAGAACAAGGCCATCTGCAAGCGCGACAGCATCATAAGCGCGTCCCAGTACGACTGGATGGAATGGCAGGCTGGATACGTCAGCGGGGCGATCCTTATGCCCGCGACTCAGCTGCGCCGCCTTGTCTCGGATTATTGCGAGCCGCGAGGACTGCACGGCTCGATACACCAGGCATCGGAGGATGGCTACGCCCTTATCCGTGCAGCCATGGACCGATTCGCGGTCTCAGAGGATGCCGCGCGAGTCCGTCTTTTGAAGCTGAGTCTACTGGTCCCCTCCACGAGCCAACCCTCTCTTTTCTAGCTGAGAATCCGTCAATTCGCGGAAAAGCGTATTTTTTCGATTGACTCCGCGCGGGCGCTAAATACGCTAATTAGCGGATTAGCCACTCCGCGGATGCACCACGAAAGGAGACCAGCATGACCGCTCTTTCCGCCTTCCTTCGCAAGACGCCCGGTGAGGCGCTGCGCGAATACTTCGACCGGCCGGAGATCGGCCTGCCCACCGAGTTCGACTGGAGCGTGCCGGAGGCCGCGCTGTCCAGGCCGCTTCTCGGCGCCATCGAGAAGATGTCCCGCGTCCAGCGCGACCGCATCTCCAATGACGCAGAGCGCGTCCATGCCCTGTCCGACGAGCCGGGGCAAGCCGCGATCTACAGCGTGGCCGAGGATCCCGCCTTCCTCGACGGCCTCGCGAACCCGCACGCGCGGTCGCTCTGGATGTTCCTCAACGCGCAGGACCGGTTCCGCCATGCCGAAGAGGTTCGCTTCACGGAGGACCGCCGGCGCGGCCGGATGTGGGCCGGCTACATGACCGACGCCGGATGCGTCGTGCAACGCGACGCGTCGGCCCGCCATGCCTTTGTCTCCGCGATCAAGGAGTTCTCGGGCGCCGCCCATGCCCATGTCGACATCTTCGACCGGGTGAGGACGACCCATGAGGGTGAGGAATGCGACCTCGTGCAGGTGACGATCTACCGCGAGGGACGGCCCGACGATCTGCTGCGCTTCGACGATAAGGGATCCCTCGTGCGGCAGGCTTATCGTCCCGTGTTCGAGGCCGCGGTGACCTATGAGCCCGCAACAGGTGGCATCGAGGTGATCGCCAACGACAAGGTGACGCGGAGCGAGATCGTGAAGGCGACGGTCACGCACCTCCTTGGCATCGAGTTCAGGGAGAACCGCCTGCCCCTGCGGTGCTACGACCTTTCCGTGCTGCTGACGCCGTACGACTTCCCGGTCGACCCCGAGGACGGGATTGAGGGTGTCGAGGTGCGCGAGCTGCGCCTGATGCCGATCGACGACAGTGATTTCAGGGTGACGCTGGAGAAGCCCGCGCGCGCAGATGAAACGATCTGGGCTAAGGCGGAAGAGAAGTTCGGAGATCGCACGCCCCTGAGCGAAGGGTACGTCGTCACGCGGGCCAAGATCGCCGTGAAGCTTGCCCGGCGCCCGGGAGGTGACAGGCGGCGCACGCTGACCCTGACGATCACCTGGCCGCATGGCTGCGATCTGAAGGATCGCACCGCGGCCGAGCAGATGATCGGCGAGAAGTACCTTCGGCGCTGGGGGATCCTGGTTGATGACCTGCAGCTCTTCGAGGATTGATCTCGCCGCCCGCCGGCTGCTCTCGTCCATCGCCGGGACCCGCGACGCGCGGGTCTCGGCCATGGCCCTCGCCCACAGACGCGGCGCAGGGCGCGCGGTTCCACCTTCTTCTCGGGCGGCGCACATACGACATCTTCGCCAGGTACTGGCCGAAGCAGAGCGGCCCGATGGCGGACAGCCTGAACGCCGCGATGAAATCCGTCGCGACCCACCGGCCGGACAGCCACGCCCGGGGTCCGGTCGAGCATCTGGGCGCGGACCTCGTGGCGGGGATACGTGACGTCAAGGCGAAGGACGGCCCCGGCCCGGTCTTCTGGGGCAGTTCGTCGCTGACGCCCGTGCTGCTGGAGGCGGGACTGGCCGACGAGGTCCTATGGCTGGTCTTCCCGGTCATCCTGGGGAAGGGCAAGCATTTCTTCTCCAACACGGCCAGCCCGCGCGAACCGGCGCTCGTCCTCACGAAAGCGGCGCCCTCGGGCGTGCTGATAAACACCTATCGGCCAGTCGGGCCGCTTCGGACCGGCTCCTTCGACGGGCCGCTCGTCGGATCCTGCATCCAGATCAATAGGAGGAAGACCCATGACCGATCTCGCGACCTGCCTGTGGTTCGACCACGGCGAAGCCGGCAAAGCGGCAGCATTCTACGCCGCGACCTTCCCCAACAGCTGCGTCGACCGCGTCAACGCCGCGCCGGCGGACTGTCCCGGCGCCCGAGAAGGCGACGAGCTCACGGTGGAGTTCACCGTGCTCGGCCGAAAGTTCGTCGGCCTCAACGGCGGCCCGATCTTCACGCCGAACGAATCCGTCTCCTTCATGGTCATCACCGAGGACCAGGAAGAGACCGATCGCTACTGGAATGCGATCATCGGCAACGGCGGCAAGGAAGGCGTTTGCGGCTGGTGCAAGGACCGCTGGGGTCATTCCTGGCAGATCACGCCGAGGCTCCTGCTCGAGGTGACGACAGGTTCCGACCGGGATGCGGCGAAGCGGGCCTTCAAGGCGATGTTGAAGATGGGCAAGATCGATGTCGGAACGATCAAGGCGGCAGCAGAAACGACATGACCCGAAGAGGCGACGACGACACCTCCGACGATGGCGGCAGAACCTAGCGGTCGCGGCACCGATAGTGAACAGGCAGAAGCTCATCGAGCCACAGAACAGGACGACCGCGCGTTCGATGGTCCCGGGCGATCGGAAAGATACCGCTGCGGGAGGTCGCCTCTCGCGGTTCCGCGACAAACTCCTGATGCCGGCGGCTCATGGTGCGCGGCAAGGCGGAGTGCGGTGGCTGGCTGACCGCCTGGCTCGACCTCGCCGACGATGCGAACATGCTGGAGGTCGGCTGCGGTCCCGGCGCGGTGCTGGGCGTCCTGGCCGAGGCGGTGCCGCGGGGACGCGTGGTCGGGGTCGATCCTTCCCCGGTCATGTTGCGCCAGACCCGCCGGCGCAACGACGAGGCGATCCGCGCTGGCCGCGTCGAGGTTTCCCGCGGAGAGGCCGAAGCCATTCCTGCCGGCGACGCGAGCTACGAGGTCGTCATTGCACTGAACTCCGTGCAGCTCCGGCACGACCGCCCGGTGGCACTCCGCGAGGGCCGGCGCGTGCTCCGCGCGGGCGGCGTACTCTGCATCGGCTTTACGCCCGAGGGCTGGGAGGACGGCCTTCGCGATGCAGGCTTTGGCCAGATCGAGAACATGCAGGGCGCGGGCGCGGTGTGGACGCTGGCGCGCGTGTGCTGAGGCTCGAGCATGGCGCGGCGCCGTGGAAGCGGCATCGGGTTCAAGGCCGCCTTGGTCCTGCTGGCCGTGCTCGCGGGCATTTCCACCGTCTTCGGCAACGCCGAGCTGGCGCCGACCGACCGGACGACGCGGGAACTGGTCCGTCAACTCGCGGAAATCGACATTCCCCTTCCAGAGATAGCGCGCGGAGCCGCCGGGCCGATCGCCGTCGGTGGTGCCGAAGCAAGGGCGGTCGCTTCTCTGGCCGAGGCGCTGCGGGAGGGGCCGCTCACGATCCTTGCCCTTGGACGATTGACCAACATCGCGGCAGCATTGCGGGAGGACCCCGCGCTGAGCGACAGGATCGGGCGGGTGGCCACAGTGATGGGACGCCGTCCCGGCCATCTCTTTCACCCGAGCGAGGGCAAGGGGCGCGGTCTGCTCCTCGGTCACGGCCCAGTCTTCAGCGACCTCAACTTCCGGAAGGACCGGGCGGCGGTCCGCTATCTTCTCTCGACGGACGTTCCGCTGACGCTGATCCCCTATGAGGTCGCGCGCGACGTGCTGCTGACGCCGGCCGATCTGGATCGGCTCGCCGCGTCCGGCCCGGCCGGTGACTGGATTGCACGGAACGCGGCGGGCTGGGTCGAGTTCTGGCGAACGGAGGTCGGCCTCGACGGCTTCAATCCGTTCGGCCTTGTGGCGGCCCACTTCGTCCTGGAGCCTTCCAGTTTTTTCTGCGCAGAAGTCGACGCCCAGGTGCAGGACGGATGGGCACCGGACCGGCTTTGGCCGATCGACAGCACCGGCCTGCTAGTAACGCCGAAGGATGCGAGCAGCGGAGCCCGTACCGTCACCTGCTGTCCGCGCCGCGCCCCAGAGAAGGTTGGACCGCAGTCCCACCCCATCCGCCATTTCGCCCGGGTTGGGCGTCGGTGGGATCGGGCGGCCTTCGGGCGGGGCCGGTCAATGGCAAGGTCGATAGCTCCGTCCGATGGCCAAGCCACCGCGGGCGGCCGCGGAAGGTCCCTCGACCGAGGGACCTTCCTTTCGATGGGCTTACCGGTTGCCCGTCATTGTCGTGTAGCTGGTGATGTTGCGATAGTCGGGGATGTGGCTCGAGAGCAGCGCCCCCAGGCCCTCGACATCGTTTCGCCAGTCGCGGTGCAGCTCGCAGGCGACCGCGAACCATGTCATGAGCTGTGCGCCCGCCCGCTCCATGCGGCTCCAGGCGGAATGCCGCGTGATCTCGTTGAACGTGCCCGACGCGTCGGTGACGACGAACACCTCGTAGCCCTCGTCGATGGCCGAGAGGGCCGGGAAGGCGACGCAGACCTCGGTGACGACGCCGGCGATGACGAGCTGCTTCCTGCCCGTGGCCTCGACCACGGCGACGAACTCCTCGTTGTCCCAGGCATTGATCTGGCCGGGCCGCGCGATGAACGGGGCATCAGGAAACGTCTCCTTCAGCTCCGGCACCAACGGGCCGTTGGGGCCGTCCTCGAAGCTCGTGGTCAGCACGGTCGGCAGTCCGAAGTAACGGGCGAGATCGGCGAGCGCCAAAACGTTGTTCTTGAACTTGTCCGGCTCGATGTCGCGCACCAGCGAGAGCAGCCCCGCCTGATGGTCGACGAGCAGCAAAGCGGCATCGTTCCTGTCGAGGCGGGTATAGGTCGTGTTCATGATCGGTCTCCTTCATTTGTGCCGGGTTGGTCTTCAGGGTGATGGCGAAGGGGGCCGCCCCGCCCGGGGATCGGGCCCCTTGCCCGTCGAGCAGGTCCAAGGCGCGCGCGTGCCGAGCCTGCCGGACTGAAAGTCGAGCATCGCCTGCCTGATCTCATCCTCGGTGTTCATGACGAAGGGACCGTGCGCGACGATCGGCTCGTCGATGGGCTCGCCGGAGAGGATCAGAAGCTTGGCGTCGTTGTTGGCCTCGACGGCAATTCCCCCGCCGCTGCGGTCGAGCAGCACCGTCTGCGCCTCCCGCGCGATCCGGCTGCCGTTCACCTCGATCGTGCCGGCCAGCACGACGACGGCGAGCGTGCGACCTTCCGCAAGCGTGAAGACGCCGGTCTTGCCGGATGCCAGCCGCACGTCCCAGATGTCGATGGGCAGGAAGGTGCGCGCCGGCCCGCTGCGGCCGTCATGGTCGCCGGCGATGACGCGGACGATCCCGGCGCCGCCGGGCAGGTCGACCACCGGGATGTCCTTGTCGGGAATGGTCTGATAGCCCGGCTTCGACATCTTGTCCTTCGCCGGCAGATTGACCCAGAGCTGCACCATCTCGAAGCGCCCGCCTGTCGCTGCGAAGGCCGGCGAGTGGTGTTCCTCGTGCAGAATCCCCGACGCCGCCGTCATCCACTGCACGTCGCCGGGGCCGATGACGCCGCCGGCACCCGTGGAATCGCGATGCTCCACCTCGCCGTCATAGACGATGGTCACGGTCTCGAAACCGCGATGGGGATGCTGCCCGACGCCGCGCCGATGCGTGGTCGGCTCGAACCGTTTGGGGCCAGCGTAATCGAGCAGCAGGAACGGACTGACGTGTCGGCCCTGACTCTGGTGCGACAGGAGCGTCCGAACCGGGAAGCCGTCGCCGACCCAATGCGGCCGGGGTGCGCTGTAAAGGCCGAGAACCTCTCTCATGGCATTTCTCCTTTCCGGGCCGATTCCCGCGGCCCTGTGTCTGGATTGGATTTACGTGCGAGACGATGACTGCGCCAGTCCGCGATTCTTGACCTGATCGTTCCATTTGGTAAACGATCGGGTCATGCAGGATCTCAACGACCTTTATTTCTACGTGCAGGTGGTGGACCACGGCGGCTTCGCGCCGGCCGCCCGCGCGCTCGGGCTGCCCAAGTCGCGGCTCAGCCGCCGCGTCGCGCTTCTGGAGGACCGGCTCGGCGTGCGCCTCATCCAGCGCTCGACCCGGCGGTTCAGCGTGACCGAGATCGGGCAGGAGTACCACCGCCACTGTGTCGCCATGCTGGTGGAGGCCGAGGCGGCGGCGGAGGTGATCGAGCGCTCACGCGCCGAGCCGCATGGCATCGTCAAGGTGAGCTGCCCGCCGGCGCTGCTCTGTTTCCAGGTCGGCGACATGATCGCCCGTTTCATGAAGGCGTTTCCGCGCGTGACGGTTCACCTCGAAAGCACCAGTCGCCGGGTCGACGTCATCGCCGAAGGCATCGACATGGCGATTCGCGTGCGGTTCCCGCCGCTCGAGGAGAGCGACCTCGTCATGCGCAGGCTGGCGCTCAGCACGCAACGCCTGGTGGTCAGTCCCGGTCTTGTCAGCGGCTCGCCGCATCCCTTCGTCGCAGCCGATCTCGCCGCCTTGCCGAGCATCGACTTCGCGCCGCCGCAACGCGAGCACCAGTGGCATCTGGAAGGCCCCAACGGCGCGACCGCGACCGTGACGCATCATCCGCGCCTCGTCACCGACGACATGATCCAGATGCGGCTTGCCGCGCTTTCGGGGCTCGGCGTGGTGCAGCTTCCCACCATGATGGTCGACAGGGATATCGCCCGGGGCACGCTCATCGACGTGCTTCCCGACTGGCGGCCACGCAGCGGCATCGTCCATGCCGTGTTCGCGTCCCGGCGCGGGCTGCTGCCGGCCGTGCGCGGACTCATCGATCATCTCGCGACGGAATTCAGCCGGTTCCCCTCATAGGAGCCCGCTCCAGAGGTGTTCGTCGTGTCTCCCTTCGCGGTGTTCCGGCCTCTCATCGGCTTGCGGCCGGAGGGTGCCGCATCGGCAAGCGGCTCGGGCCGAAACATGTGGCGCCGGGCGCTTGCGGAGCGGGTCCTTCCCGCTCCTGCCTCAGAGCCAGAGGATGTCGCGGCGCAACTCGTAGTCGTGGGCGAGGGGACGGGAGGGGCCTTCGTGGATGACCTGGCCACGCTCGAGCACGTAGGCCCGATCGGCGAGGTTGAGGACGAGATCAAGGTTGTGATCGACGATCAGGATGGCGACCTCGCGGCGGAGCCGGTCGAAGACGTCGAAGAGCTCCTCGGTCACGGCCGGCGAGAGGCCTTCGAAGGGCTCGTCCAGGAGCAGGATCCGGGTATCGCCGACGAGGGCACGGGCGACCGCCACCATCTGCTGCTCGCCGCCCGAGAGCCGGTCGGCGGCGGTGTCGAGCCGCTCCTTCAGGCGCGGGAAGAAAGCGAGGATGTCGTCGTCGGTCCAGTGCGTGCCGGCGCCGGTGCGACGCTTGAGCCGGCCGAGCTCGAGGTTGTGGCGCACGCTCATGCCCTGGAAGAGGGCGCGCTCCTGCGGCACGTAGCCGATGCCGCGCCTCGCGAGCTCGGCCGCGGGCAGCCCCGCCAGATCCTGGCCCTGCATGACGAGCCTGCCGGCGGCCGGCGGGGCGATGCCGATCAGGGTCTTGAGGAAGGTCGACTTGCCGGCGCCGTTGCGGCCGAGCAGCGCCACGATCTCGCCCTTGTGCACGTCGAGGTCGACATCCGTCAGCACGTGACTCTTGCCGTAGTAGGTGTTGATGCCGCGCGCCTCGAGCAGCAGCTCGGGCTCGGCCACGGAGACCAGCTCGCGTCCGGCCAGGGCCGCCGTTCCCGAGCCGATATAGACCTCCTGCACGCGCGGGTCGCCGCGCACCTCCTCGACCGTGCCCGCGATCAGGACCTCGCCGTTGTTCATGACCGTCACCGCGTCGGCGAGCTCGAACACCCGGTCGATATCGTGCTCGACCAGGAGCACGGGGATATCGGCCGAGATGCGCTTGATCAGCCGGCCGATGCGCTCGCGCTCGGTGGCGGCGAGGCCGGCGAGCGGCTCGTCGAGCAGCAGCATCCGGGGCTTGGAGGTGAGGGCGAGGCCCATGTCGACCAGGCGCTGGCCGCCATAGGAGAGCGTGCCGGCGGCCGCCTTCTCCATGCCCTCGACGCCGAGGAAGGCGGCGATGTCGGCGGCTTCGCGGTTGATCGTGGCAATGCCCCGGGCGTCGCGCCACGGGCTGAAGCGGGCGGCGTGGGTGGCCTGCACGCCGAGCCTGAGGTTCTCCTCGACACTCAGGCCGGCGAAGAGGTTGGTGATCTGGAAGGAGCGGGCGAGGCCGCGCCGGCAGACCGCATCGGGGTCGAGGCCCTCTATCGGCTCACCGTCCAGGAGCACCCTGCCGCGATCGGGCGGGAACATGCCCGAGATGACGTTGAAGGCGGTGGTCTTGCCGGCGCCGTTCGGGCCGATCAGGGCGTGCAGCGTGCGCCGGTCGACGCTGAAGCTGGCGTCCCGCACCGCCTGGATGGCGCCGAAGCTTCGCGCGATCCCCTCGACCGCGAGGATCGGGCCCGTGCCTTTGTCGCCGCCGCCGAGGCAGGCGGGCAGGGGCCGGTCGGCCGCCTCGGCCCGGCCGGCCATGGCGGCGGCGGCGGCGGGCTCGCGCCTGAACGGCTCGAGCAGCCGGCCGGCGACACCCATCAGCCCGGCCGGCGAGAACATGATGAAGGCGACGAAGAGGAAGCCGAAATAGAGCAGCCAGTCCGGCGTCCACATCGACAGGAACTCGCGGAAGAGCACGTAGAAGAGGGCGCCGAGCGCCGGGCCGAGGAAGCTGCGCATGCCGCCGATGATGACCATGGCGAGAAGGTCGCCCGAGAAGAAGACGGCGAGCGGATCGGCGGAGGCGAAGCGATGGTGGAAGACGAAGAGCACGCCGGCGAGGGCGGTGACCATGGCCGAGACGGTGAAGCAGATCACCTTGTAGGCGGTCGTCGGATAGCCGAGAAAGCGCGTTCGTTCCTCGTTCTCGCGGATGGCGACGAGCACCGTGCCGAGGGGCGAGCGCACGAGGCGCTGGAGCACGAGGGCGACGATGAAGGCGACGATCGCCACGAGCGCGTAGTAGCCGGCATCGCTGCGGTCGAGATCGATGCCGAGGACGGACGAGCGGACGATGCCGCCGAGCCCGCTCTCGCCGCCGGTGAGGGCGGTCCAGCGATAGGCGATGGCGAAGGCGAGGGCGGCCAGCGCCAGGGTGATCAGCGAGAAGTAGACGCCCCGGCGACGCAGGATGAGCGGGCCGAGAAGCAGCGCCACGAGGCCGACGAAAACGACGGCGAAGACCGCCGGCAGCAGCATCTGCCCCGGGAAGAGATGGAGCTGGAAGAGCGCGGCGGCGTAGGCGCCGAGGCCGAGCCAGGCGCCGTGCCCGAAGGAGACGAGGCCGGTGTAGCCGACCAGCAGGTTGAGCGCCATGGCGGCGAGCGCCAGCACCACCACGTCGGTCGCCGAGCCGTAGGTGAGGCCGAGGGCGAAGAGGACGAAGGGCAGGGCCGCCAGCGCCAGGGCCAGCACGATGAGATTGGCGTGGCGGGCGGGGATCACTCGAACCTCGCGATCCGCTCGCCGAACATGCCGCGCGGCCGGACGAGGAGCACGGCGAGCATGAGCAGGTACATCGAGGCCTCCGAGGCGGGCGGGTAGTAGTAGGCGGTGAGGCCGCGGACCACCCCGACGAGGGCCGCCGCCGCGACCACGCCCCAGAACGAGCCGAGCCCGCCGATCACGACGACCACGAAGGCCGGGATCAGGATCTCCGAGCCCATCGCCGGATGAACGCCCGTGATCGGCGCCATCAGCACGCCGGCGAGCCCGGCGAGCCCCATGGCGAGCGCCGCCACGCCCGTGAGATAGGGCGAGAGCGAGATGCCGAGCGCACCCACCATGTCCGGGTTCTGCACGCCCGCCCGCACCACCCGGCCGAAGGGCGTGCGCTGCAGGAGAAACCAGAGCCCGGCCACGGCGATGACGGCGACGACGAGGATGGCGAGGCGGTAGCTCGAGAAGATCAGCTCGCCGAGCAGCACCTGCCCGTGCAGGAAGGCCGGAATGGCGTAAGGGATCGGCGTCGCGCCGAAGATCATGCGCAGCCCCTGCTCGATGATCATGGCGAGGCCGAAGGTGAGCAGCAGGCTCAGCATCGGGTCGAGGCGGTAGAAGCGCCGGAAGAAGGCGCGCTCGGTCGCCATGCCGAGGATCGCGACGAGGATGGGCGAGACGACGAAGGCACCGGCGAAGCCGATCTCGCCGGTCAGCACGACGATCAGATAGGCGCCGATGGCGTAGAAGCCGCCATGGGCGAGGTTGACGATGCCGCCCAGGCTGAAGATGAGCGAGAGCCCGAGGGCGATCAGCAGGTAGTAGACACCGACCAGAAGGCCGTTCAGCACCTGCTCGAGGACGAAAACGAGCTCAAGCGGCAAGGATGGCTCTCACGTAAGGGGGCGGGGACACCAACCTGCTCGAACAGGCTCCTACATCTGGCAGGCGTTCTCCTCCCGGGTCGGCGCGATCGAATCCAGGGGCTGGTCCGCCGGCGGGACGGCGGGACCCAGCACCATCAGGTCCCACTCGCTCTTCACCTCGTCCACCGGCCGCGCGGTCATCGTGTACATTTCCTGCATGAGCTGGTGGTCCCAGTCGCGGAAATAGCCCTGGCGGCCCTTGAGGATGTCGAGCTTCGGCTCCTTGCCGAAATGCTCGAGCAGGGGGTCGGTGTCGGTCGACTGGATCTCGTTCATGGCGGCGGCGAGGAGCTTGGCCGCCACGTAGTCGCCCCAGGCCTGGTTCTCGGGCGGCTTGCCGTATTTCCCGGTGAAGGCTTCGACGAAGGCCTTGGAGGCCGGCACGTCGAGGTCGTGGTGCCAGATGACCGGCCACTCGCCACCGAAATTGCCCTTGCCGGCGCCCCAGGCGACGGCGGTGTCGAAGCCGAAGCCGCCATAGGGGATCTCGAGGCCGTATTCGGCATACTGCTTGACGAAGTTGGTGATCTGGTTGCCGGCGAGGTTGGAGATGATCAGGTCCGGCTGGGCGCGCCGGATCTTCAGGATGTAGGCGCTGAAGTCGGTCGAATCGGTCGGCACCAGGTCCTCCCAGGCCACCTCGCCGCCATTTTCCTCGACGAACCGCTTGCCGACGCGCGAGAGGTCGTGGCCATAGGCGTAATCCGCCGTCAGGAAGTAGATCTTCTTGCCGTCGATCAGCCCCTGCTGCAGCATCGCCGTGCCCACCGCCTTGACGTACTGCGTGTTGCAGGCCTCGACGTGGAACATGTAGCGGTTGCAGTCGCTGCCGCGCAGCGCGTCCGAGTTGCAGCCCGTGTTGATGAAGAGCTTCTGGTGGCGCTCCACCACCTGGGCGATGGCGAGCCCCGAGGCGGAGCTGATCTCGCCCATGATGCAGACGACGTTGTCGCGGGTGATGTAGCGCTCGGCCTTGGACGAGGCCGTGGCCGGGTTGACGCTGTCCTCGAGCAGGAGCTCGATCTGCCGGCCCATGACGCCGCCCGCCGCGTTGATCTCCTCGACCGCGAGCTTGACACCCATCTGCCCGTATTCGCCGAGCGGGCCGAGGAAGCCCGTGAGCGGTGTGAGATGGCCGAAGCGGATCGTGTCGGACTGCGCCCTGAGGATGCCCGGCGCGCCGATGCCGCCGAGCAGGGCCGCGCTCCCGGCCCCGGCGAGCATTTGGCGGCGGGTGGGACGGATGATCGATGGCGCCATTTTTCTCTCCCTCGGCCTGCTGTGGCGGCTCCCTGTCGCGACACGCCCTCGCTTCCCTGATCCGCGCACGGGCGAACGTCGCGCCGCGCAGTAGAGCCCTGTTGCCGCCTCGTGTCCAGCAGCTCGGATGGAACGACGGGTGCGCCGGGCGGTTCAGGCCGTTCGTGCCGTGCCGGGACGAGCGACGGCATCCTCGCGATGGGACGGGCACCGGCACTTCGGGAAAGGGAAGGCTGCCGCATGACCGGCTTCATCGAGGACCTGATCGCCCAATGGGGGCCGCTCGGCGTGGCGTTCCTGATGCTGCTCGAGAACGTCTTCCCGCCGATCCCCTCCGAGATCGTCATGCCGTTCGCGGGCCTCGTCGCCGCGCGCGACGGGGCCTCGCTCGTGCTCATGATCGCCGGCGGCACACTCGGCTCGCTCGCCGGCGCCACGCTCTGGTTCGTCGCCGGCCGGGCGCTCAGCCTCGAGCGGATCAAGCGGCTGGCGGCGCGGCATGGCCGCTGGCTGACCGTCGCCCCGTCGGAGATCGACCGGGCGCAGGCCTGGTTCGAGACATGGGGTCATGTCGCGGTGCTCGTGGGCCGGCTCGTGCCCGGGGTGCGCACGCTGATCTCGGTGCCGGCGGGCGTCAGCCGGATGCGTTGGCCGACCTTCCTCCTTTTCTCGGCGATCGGGTCGCTCATGTGGGTTTCGGCGCTGGCGCTCGCCGGCTACTGGCTGGGCGATCGGCCGGGGCTGGTCGACACCTGGGTCTCGCCGATCGGCAACGTGGTGATCGCCGGCCTCGTCTGCCTCTATGTCTGGCGTGTCCTGACCTTCCGTTCCGGCAAACGGGGTGACCGTCCGCAGGAAGCCCGAGAGCGGCGGTAGCGCGCCGGTTCTGGAGCCGGAACCGGGCGGACGCTCACCGGTTCACTGAGACGGCTCGATCCCGACGAGCGGGGATTTCTGGTGAGGAGAGCGCCCGTCCCGCCGATAACGCCCTTCCTCGTCCTCCTCCTGCCGCTTCTGGCCGGCTGCGAGGGGGTGCAATCGGCGCTGCAGCCGGCGGGCCGCGAGGCCGAGGTGCTGGCAGGGCTCTTCCGGTTCCTCCTGGTCGGGGCCGTCATCCTCTGGCTGCTGCTCAACGGCCTCTTCCTCTACGTCACCCGGATCGAGCCCAGGCCGCTGTCGCGCCGGCTGGGCGAGGGCCTGATCATCGGCGGCGGAATCGTCCTGCCGACGGCGCTCTTGGGCGGTCTGCTCGCTTGGTCGCTCTCGCTGATGCCGGCGCAGCGGGCAGCGGGCACGGGCCCCGCCATCCGTGTCGAGGGGGAGCAATGGTGGTGGCGGGTCGAGTACCTGCCGCGGAACGGGCAGGGGCCGGCCGTCACCGCCAACGAGCTGCGTCTGCCGGTGGGCACGCGCAGCGAGGTCGAGCTGGTCGCCGCCCGGGTCATTCACTCCTTCTGGGTCCCGAGCCTCGCCGGCAAGATGGACATGATCCCCGGCCGCACCAATCGCCTGGCGCTCGAGCCCTTGCGGACCGGCAGGTTCCGCGGCCAGTGCGCCGAGTTCTGCGGGCTCGGCCACGCGCTCATGGCGTTCGACGTGGTGGTGATGGAGCCGGACGATTTCGCCAGGTGGCTCGAGGCGCAGCGGCAACCGGCGGCGGAGCCGCAAGGCGACGCGGCGCGGCGCGGCCGCGATGTCTTTCTCGCCCAGGGCTGCGGCGCCTGCCATGCGGTCCGTGGCACGCCGGCGAACGGCCGCGTCGGCCCCGATCTCACCCATATCGGCAGCCGCGCCACGGTGGCCGCCGGCACCCTGCCGCTCGAAGCGGAGGCGATCGCGCGGTGGATCGACCATCCGGATGCCGTCAAGCCCGGGGCACGCATGCCGGCCTATGACGACCTGGCGCCGGGCGACCTCGCCGATCTCGCCCGCTACCTGGAGGCGCTGCGATGACGGTCGACGCCGTTCCTGGCGGCCCGTCGCCGCAGCGCGTTGGCCCCTATCCGCCGAGCGAGGAGATGCTGGCCGAGGCGCTCGACCCGGCCTGGCAGGAGGAATCGGCGGCGCGGCTGCGCCGCGCCTGGGAAATGCCGGCGGGCTGGCGCTACTGGTCGGCGGTCAACAATTCCGAGGTCGGTGCGTGGTACACGCTGACCGCCTTCCTCTTCATGCTCTCGGCCGGCGTCCTCGCACTCGCCATCCGCGTCCAGCTCGCGGTGCCGGAGAACGATTTCCTCTCCGCCGACCGCTTCAACCAGTTCTTCACGATGCACGGCTCGGCCATGATGTTCCTCTTCGCCGTGCCGCTTTTCGAGGCCATGTCGATCCTCGTCCTGCCGGCCCTGCTCGGCGCCCGCGACATGCCGTTTCCGCGGCTCTCCGCCTATGGCTACTGGTCGTTCCTGATCGGCGGCGTTTTCGTCATGGGCTCGCTCCTGTTCGACGCCGCACCGAGCTCGGGCTGGTTCATGTACCCGCCGCTCGCCACCGGGAGCCCCGGCATCGGCGCCGACATCTGGCTGCTCGGTCTCTCGTTCATCGAGGTGGCGTCGATCGCGGCCGCGGTCGAGCTGATCGTCGGCGTGCTCAAATGCCGTCCTCCCGGCATGCGCATCAACCTCATGCCGCTCTACGCCTGGTACGTGCTGGTGGTCGGCGGCATGGTCCTCTTCGCCTTCCCGCCCCTGATCGCCGGCGATTTCCTCTTCGAGCTCGAGCGCAGCCTCGACTGGCCCTTCTTCGATCCCGAGCGCGGCGGCGACCCGCTGCTCTGGCAACACCTCTTCTGGATCTTCGGCCATCCCGAGGTCTACATCATCTTCCTGCCCTCGATTGCCGTCGCCGCCATGATCGTGCCCACGGCGGCGCAGCGGCCGATCGTCGGCTATTCGTGGATCGTGCTCTCGGCCGTCGGCACCGGCTTCATCTCTTTCGGACTCTGGGTCCACCACATGTTCACGACGGGCCTGCCGGCGATCTCGCTCGGCTTCTTCTCGGCCGCGTCGGAGGTCGTCGTGATCCCGACGGGCGTGCAGCTCTTCGCCTTCGTCGCCACCCTCATGGTCGGCCGGGTCAGGGGCAGCGTGCCGATGCTCTTCATCGCCGGGGCACTCGCCATCTTCACCGCCGGCGGCCTCACCGGCGTCATGGTGGCGCTCGCGCCCTTCGACTGGCAGGTGCACGACAGCTATTTCATTGTCGCCCACCTGCACTACACGCTGTTCGGCGGCATGGTCATGCCGATCATGGGCGGCGTCTATTACTTCTACCCCTTCTTCACCAAGAGGCTGCTGTCGCCGATGCTCGGCAAATGGGCCTTCTGGCTGATCTTCACAGGCTTCAACATCACCTTCCTGCCGATGCATCTCAGCGGGCTTCTGGGCATGCCGCGGCGGGTCTTCACCTATCAGGCCGGCCTCGGCTGGGAGTGGCCCAACCTCGTCTCGTCGCTGGGTGCCTTCGCCATCGCCATGGGCTTTCTCGTCTTCACCTTCGACCTGCTCCGGCCCAAGGGCCGGAGCGAGCGCACGCCGCGCAACCCCTGGAACGCCGGCACGCTCGAATGGTCGCACGACATTCCGGATCAGGGCTGGGGCACCCGCTCCATCCCCTACGTCACCAGCCGCTACCCGCTCTGGGAGCAGCCGCTTCTGGTCGAGCGGATGGATGCCGGCCGCTATTATCTGCCGGACGCGGAGGAGGGGCTGCGCGAGACCCTGGTGACGACGGTCATGGATGCGCGGCCGATCCAGTGCCTCAGGGTCGCGGGGCCGACCTGGATCACGCATCTGGCCGCGCTCTTCACCGGCGGCGCCTTCATCTTTCCGACCTTCCAGCTCTACCAGCCTGCCGCCGTCTCGGCGGTCCTCGCGATCGGCTGCGTGATCTGGTGGCTCTGGTCCGGCACGGCGCCGGTGCCGGAGAAACCCTTCAAGAAGGTCGGGCTTGGCCTCGCCGTGCCGATCTACGCTTCGGGTCCGGCCGCCTGCGGCTGGTGGGGCATGTGGATCACCATGCTCGCCGATGCCACGGCTTTCGCCAGCCTCGTCTTCGGCTTCGGCTTCTACTGGACGGCGAGAGCGGATTTTCCGCCCGCCGGCAGCGCGCATGCGGCGCTTTCGTGGCTGGCCCCGGGCGTGGTCCTGATCGCCGCCGCCTGGCTTCTGACGCTCGCGGCCCGCGCCACGAACCGCCGTGGCCGTGTCGGCACGGCGCGGCTGCTCCTTCTGGCGGCGCCGCTTCTCGCTTTGGCCGGAGGTGGCGCTGTCGGCGGCTCGGTCGCAACCGTCGATCTCGAGCCCACCGCCCATGTCTATCCGGCCATCGTCTGGGCCATCCTGATCTGGATCCTCGTCCATGTGGCCCTGGGTGCCCTCATGCAGCTCTATTGCCTGGCCCGGAGCCTCTGGCGGAGGCTCACGCCCGAGCACGACGCCGACATCCAGAACGTGACGCTCTTCTGGCACTTCCTCGGCCTCGAGGTCCTGGTCGCGGCAGCCACTATCGGCCTCGCGCCGAGGATGCTCTGAGATGGCGCCGGGCCCCGCCCGCCACGACGAGCGGCGCAGCTTCGCCGAGGCGGCGAGCAGCCTCTGGGACATCGCCCTCGGCCCCGTCGTCTGGGCCCTCTATTTCCTCTTCTGCTACACCACTACCGCCATCGTCTGCGCCAAGCTCGGCGGTGCCGGGCCCGCCTTCGGCTGGCTCAGGCTCGCCATCGGCGCCGCGACCCTTCTGGCGCTCGCCGTGATCGCCTGGATCGGCTGGAGGGCGTGGCGACAATGGGACTTCCTCGATGACCTCGACTACGAGCACGATGCGGCGGTGACCGAGGACCGCCACGAGCTCCTCGGCCATGCCGGCTTCCTTCTGGCCGGGCTCGCCTTCGTGGGCGTGCTCTACGTGGCCATGCCGGCACTCTTTTTCGACGGTTGCAGGTGATGCGCGGGCTGGCTCCGGTGCTGGGCTTCATCCTCTGCCTCGCCGTCTGGCTGGTGCCCGAGCCGGCGCCGTTCTGGCCCTTCGCCGATCACATGGTCAGGCACATGGCCGTGGTCGCGGTGGCCGCTCCGCTCATCGCCCTCGGCCTCGCGCCGACGCTGCCTGTCCTTCCGCCGCCGCTCGCAGCCGTGGCGATCGAGCTCTTCGCCGTCTGGGGCTGGCATCTGCCGGCGGCGCACGAGGCGGCACAGACGGAGCGCGCCTTTCTCGTCGCCGAGCAGCTCTCTTTTCTCGTCGCGGGCCTTCTCGTCTGGCTCGCCGTGCTGCAGCCCGGCAGGGCACTGGCCGGGGCCGGCGGCCTGCTCTTGACCTCGATGCACATGACGCTGCTCGGCGCCCTTCTGCTTCTCGCCGCGCACCCCCTCTATCCCGCGGCGATCTGCGGCAGCCTCGCCGATCAGCAGCTCGGCGGCATGCTGATGATCGGCCTCGGTGCCCCGATCTACTTCATGGGCGGCGTCGCGCTGGTCGGCCGCGTTCTGGCCGACGGGCCGGAAGGTGCCCGGGCGCGATGAAGCGGTTCCTTCTGCACCTCGTCATCCTCGCCGCCATCGGCGGAGTCGGTGCAGCGCTGGTCGTCGGCTTCGGCCTCTACAACGTCTCGGCGCGGCAAGGCCATCTGCCAGGGGTGAGCTGGGTCCTGCATACCACCTACCGTCATGCCGTCGAGCTTCGCGCACCGCCGAGTGAGGCAGTGCCCGACCTCGCTTCCGCGGATCTCGTGGCGCTCGGCGCCCGCCACTTTGACGCTGCCTGCCGTTTCTGCCACGGCCCTCCCGGTGGCCGCCAGGCGGGGACCCCGCGCGCCATGGTGCCGCCGCCACCGCCCATTCTGGACGCGATCCGGCATTGGCAGCCCCGGCATCTCTTCTGGATCGTCTTGAACGGCGTCAAGATGACGGGCATGCCCGGCTGGCCCACGGCGGCGCGCGAGGACGAGGTCTGGGCGGTGGTGGCGTTCCTGGCGTCGCTGCAGGGCGAGAGCGGGGCCGAGGGTTATGCCGGGCTCGTGGCGCCGCCGGGCGAGGCCGATGACACGCCACGGCTCGGACGTTGCGCCGTCTGTCACGGGCTCGACGGCAGGGGCAGGGGCAATGCGCGCGTGCCGCGCCTCGACATGCAGAAGGAGGCCTATCTCGCGGCCTCGCTCCAGGCCTTTCGCGACGGCAGCCGCGAGAGCGGGATCATGCGGCAGGCAGCGGCCTCCCTCGACGATCAGGCGATCTCGAGCCTGGCGGCACATTTCGCTGCCGCCGGCGGGCCGCCGAGCGCCGCCGACCCGCCCGATGCCGAGGACGCGAGCCGAGAGGCGCTCATCCAGAAGGGTCGGGCGCTCGCCTTCGGCCTCGCCGCCGACAGGGACGTTCCGGCGTGCCGCGCCTGCCACGGCCCCTGGCCGACCCGCCGCTCGCCGCTCTTTCCGAACCTGGCGGGCCAGCACGAGCTTTACCTGGCGACGCAGCTGCGCCTCTGGCGCGAAGGCCTGCGCGGTGGCACCGAACGCAGCAATCTGATGCACCGCGCGGCAGCCGAGCTGAGCGACGAAGCCATCACGGCGCTCGCCGCGTTCTACGCCGCAGAGGCGCCCACCTTGCGAAACAGGGCCGGGGGTCCGGCATCGGCACCGGACTGACGCCGACCCGCCGCTCCGGAGGTTCCCCGTCTCTCAACCAGAAAAGTAACGTGTGGGGGTGCTTTTCACTTGAACGGCTGCGCCCTGGCGGTTAACGCATCGAGCAAGCGACAACCCGCAGGCTTCTGAAATGGCGCGCCCGCCATGCCCGGCGGAGAACCGGTTGCGACTTCGAGCCCAACGAAACAACGCCATGACATGCGACAAGCTCCACGGGCGTCGAGGAAGGGTGCGGGTCATCCAGGCACGTCTGCTCCTTGCGATCCTTCTCGTCGTCACCGGGCCGGCGACCGCTGCTGCCCTCGAGATCACCTATGCCACGCCGCTGACGATCACCCTGGGCGGCATCTATGAGGGCAACTGGGAGAGCAGGGATCCGGACGTTCCCGCGGTCCGCATCCTGACGACGGAGCCGGTGGTCATCGACGGCGCCAATATCCGCGGCGCCGGCAATCTGATCGAGGCCGAGGAGGTGCCGGGGGCGCGCTTGACCGTGCGCAACACCAAAGGCCAGGGGATCGATCCGGCGATCGCCGGTCGCACCAAGGACCGCTTCATCGCCGCGGCCGAGCCGGCGCAACTGATCGTCGAGAACAACCTGATCAGCTCCACGGGCGGCATTTACGTCCTCGGCCTCGCGGGCGGCGGCGCCAACGAGACCATCAGGATACGCTTCAACAGGTTCCGGAACATCGATGGTCGGGTGAGCAAGGGCAACGGTCTCGACATGAGCGACAACGAGGGCGTAGCCCTCGTGCAGGCGGTCCAGCTCGACAAGGTTCGAAACGCGCAGAAGGTCGAGATTGCGTGGAACGAGATCATCAACGAGCCCTTCGAAAGTCGCGTGGAGGACAATATCAACATCTACCGCTCCTCCGGGACGGCTGCGAAGCCCATTTCGATCCACGACAACTACATTCAGGGCGCATATCCGACCGATCCCGTCCGCGATGCTTATTCCGGCGGCGGCATCATGGTCGATGACAGCAGCGCCCATGTTCGGATCCACGCCAACCAGGTCGTCGCCACGACCAATCATGGCATCGCCATCGCGGGCGGGCACGACAACACGGTCGAGGGCAACACGGTGGTGGGCAGCGGCATCCTGCCCGACGGTTCCCGCATCGCCGCGCAGAATGTCGGCATCTATGTCTGGAACGCCTACGGCAACGCGCGTTTCGAGAAGAACCTCGTCAAGAACAACCGGATCGCCTGGGCGAACCGGCAAGGCGGGCGGAACGACACATGGTTTCACGACTGTCCGCCCGGCGATTGCCGCGACAACCAGGCGCTGCCCCACCCGGTCACCCTCGCCTCGGAGCGGGAGCAGGCGGCGATGTGGCGCGAGAAGCTGGCCGGCGCCGGTATCACGCTCGGAATCCGGGCGGCGACCGCGGCCCGGCCGCAGCCGGAAGACCCGCCAGAAAGCTCGCCGGGCAGTCCCCATGCCGCGACCGATGCACCCGGTTCTGGCCTCGAGCGCACCGGCCGCGCCACGAGGTTCCTCACCTGGCCGGGCCGGCCCGCCAATCAGATGCTGGCACCTTTCCGCCGACGCTGAGGAGCCGGTTGGATCAGCCGGGCCGCACCGATCCCGGGCCGCCGCGCATCCCGGGCGCGCGCATCGCCTCGCGAACGAGCAGCGCGACGAACATCGAATTGTTGACCAGATAGCGCCGCCAGAGGCGCCGCGGCTCCATCGCCAGGCGAAACGCCCATTCGAGGCCGCTCCGCCGCAGCCAGCGCGGCGCCTGCACCTTCAGCCCGGCGTGGAAATCGAAAGCGGCGCCGACCCCGATCAGGATCGCCCGGTCCAGCAAGGGCGCCAGCTCCGCCATCAAGAGCTCCTGCTTGGGCGTGCTGAGGCCGATCCAGACGATGTCGGCGCCACTCGCGTCGATCGCCAGCGCCACCGCCCGCCTCTCCGCGCGGTCGAGCGGCCGGAACGGCGGAGCGCCGGTGCCGACCACGGCCAAGCCGGGGAAGCGGCGCCCCAGGCGTTCGGCCAGCAGGTCGGCGACGCCCGGCGCCCCACCGTAGAAGTAGTGGCGATGACCTCGGGCAGGCGACCTTCGGCAAAGCTCGAGCACGAGGTCGGGTCCATAGACCCGGTCCATATGGCGCCGGCCCGCGTGCCGGCCGAGCCAGACGAGCGGCATCCCGTCCGGCGTGACCATGTCCGCCCGGTTGTGGATGTCCCGAAGCCTCGGGCTTCGCCGGCTCTCCATCAGGCCGTGCACGCCGGTGACGCAGATGTAGCGACCCCGCCGGGTGGTTGCGGCGGAGACGATCCAGCTTTCGATCGCGGCCACCGCCATGTCCATGTCGATAGCGCTCACGCGAACGCCCAGCAGGTCGTAGCACGGCAGCTCCGGATCCGGTCCCGGTGCCCCCACTACTCGGCCGCCAGCATCTCGACGTGCCCCAGATGCTCTTGGGTGAACACGGACGAGGTGCGACCGTCCTTCAGCTCCGCCTCGATCCATGCATAGGTCTGGGTCAGCCCGTCGCCGAGGCGGATCGACGGCTCCCAGCCGAGGACCCGGCTGATGAGCGTGTTGTCGCTGTTGCGGCCGCGCACACCTTTGGGCTTGCTCGGGTCGTGGCGGCGACGCAGGCGGACGCCGGCAATGCCCTCGACGAGGTCGACCAGGCGATTGATCGACACCATCTCCGCACTGCCGAGATTGATGGGCTCGGCGAAATCCGAGGCCATGAGCGCCAATGTGCCGGCGATGCAGTCGTCGATGTACATGAAGCTCCGGGTCTGCTCGCCGTCGCCCCAGATCTCGATGTCGGGAGCGCCGGCGAGCTTGGCCGCCGCCACCTTGCGGCAGATCGCAGCCGGCGCCTTCTCGCGGCCACCGTCGAAGGTGCCGAGCGGGCCGTAGACGTTGTGGTAGCGGACGATGCGTGTCTCGAGCCCGTAGTCCTCGCGGAAATGGCGGCAGAGGCGCTCGCTGAAGAGCTTTTCCCAGCCGTAGCCGTCCTCCGGCATGGCCGGATAGGCGTCGGCCTCCCCGAGCGCCCGGAGATCGCTTCGGGTCTGCTTGTCCGCGGCATAGACGCAGGCCGAGGAGGCGAAGATGAAGCGCCGCGCCCGGTGCCGCCGTGCCGCGACCAGGAGGTTCGTGTTGATCAGCACCGAGAGCATGCAGGCGGCCTTGTGCGTCTCGATGAAGCCCATGCCGCCCATGTCGCAGGCGTGGTTGAAGACGAAGGCCATGCCGTCGCATGCCGCCTCGCACGCCGCCTTGTCCCGGAGGTCGGCCGAAACGTTCTCGACATCGGCGAAGCGCTGGTACCAGAGCTCGAGCGGCTTGATGTCGACGGCGCGGAGGCGGCGATAGCCCAGGCGGCGCAGCTCGGCCACCAGATGGCCGGCGATGAAGCCTCCCGCACCCGTCACCAGGATCGGATCATCGACTCCCGCAAGACGGTCGAAGCGCGGGGTGAGGCCGGTCGGCAAGCGTTGCATCGGGAATGCTCCTCATGTGATGCGGTGGTTCGAACGTCGCTCTGAAGGCGCCGCTTTTCTCGTCCGCTCGTCACGCGCCGAGACCTTCGAGAATGCGCTCGCCGACCGCCGACCATCGGTGGCGTGCGGCGAGGCTCTCGGCCCAGGCGTCGCAGGTTTCCGGCCCGGTCTCGACGGCGGCCTCCATGGCCCGGCTGAATGATGCATAGTCGTCGTTGACGAAGGCGTGCCCCACGCTGCCCATGGCCTCGATCGAGGCCGGCACGTTCGAGTAGACCGGCACCGCGCCGGCCAGCGCCGCCTCGATGGGCGGCATGCCGAGGCCCTCGTACTCGGAGGAATGGATGACCGCGCGGGCACTCGCCATGAGGGCTTCGAGCCGCGCCTGCGGCACGCGACCGAGCAGGCGCCATCGCGCGTCGCCGGACGGCAGGGCCCGGCCCGCGGGCAGATCGCCCAAACAGTAGACCGGCCCCGGATAGCCCGAGCTCCTCAGCCATCGGTCGAGCATCGCGATCGCCATTGCCGATCGCTTGTGCGGGTCCGGGCGAGCGAAGAGGAGCAGGTGATTGGCGCGGACGGATGCCAGCGGGCGCCGCTCGAAGCCGACGCCGGCGACGATGATCTTCGGGCAGCGAAGGCCGCGGCCGTCCGCCCAACCCTGCAGCTCGGCCTTGGTGAAGGCCGTGTTGGTGAAGATCACCGAGGCGTAGCGGAGGGTCCGGGCGTAGACCCGCTCGAAATAGGCCTGCTTCAGCCGGCTGCCGTGGCCCGGATAGCGGGTGGCGTAGATCACCGGGATGATGTCGTGCAAGTAGACGGCGAGGCGGACCGGGCAGGGACGCAGGCAGGAGCCGAAGCCCTTGGGCAGGAACAGCCATTCGTTGCGCGCTTTTTTGGCCGCCGCGTAGAGTTGCCAGTTGTCCCAGGCGAGGCGACCCCAGCGGCTGTCGACGGCACCGTTGACCTCGAGCACGCGAAGCTCGCCGCCTGCCGCCTCGAGCGGCGGCAGGGTGCGGTTGGCGAAGACCGTCAGACGCGAGATCCGGCTCGTGCGGGCCAGCTCCTCGAGCAGCCCGCGGGCGACGTTGAAGATGCCGACCGACCGGGTGCGCGAGAACGACTGGTCGGCGAGCGAGTAGGAGAGCGTCACCACGAGCCGCAGCCCAGGATCCGTCCGCCGGCCGGTGCGGGGCGGCTCCCGAGGAGCCGGGCGGCGCCGAGGAGGAGCCACGCCAGCATCACCAGATGCCCCGCGACCATCGCCGCGATCGCACCGTCGATCCCGGCTAGCCGCACGGCGGGAAAGGCGGCCGTCAGGCTGATGACCGTGGCCGCCAGGGCCGAGGTGAAGAGCGGGCGGGTCACCTCCATGACCCGGAGCGCGCAGATCACGACGAGGCAATGGAACAACAGGGCCGAGGCGAGGAAGTAGCCGATCAACACGCTGGCCGGGCTCGTGAAGCCGGGGCCGTAGACGAGCTCCAGCCAGAGCGCCGGGTCATGGGCGATCAGGGCGCCGAGCGGCAGGAGCACGATGGCGCCGAGCACCGCGACCCTCGCGAGATAGCGTCGAAGCGCCGCCGTCCCGCCTCGGCCGAACGCCCGCGCGGCGGCCGGTGGCACGATGTTCTCGAATGCCTGAAGCGCCACCTGGAGGACGCCGGCGAGGTTCTGTCCGGCGCGCATGGCGCCGAGCGCCGCCGGTCCGAGCAGGATTCCGACCACGAGAAGGGGGCCGTTGCCGAGCAGCCAGTGCAGCAGGCCGGACAGGGTCATCCACTTGCCGGAATGCCAGTGACGCCGCGTGGCGGACCCGTAGTGGCGGCCGGGCCAGGCCGCCCGGGGCAGCAGGTTCTGCCCTGCCAGAATGGCGATCAGCGCTGCGCCTGCCATCGTCCAGAGGGCGCTCTGGACGGTCAGATGACCCGCGGCGCCCAACCCGATGAAGCCGAGCAGACGCAAGCCCTGATGCAGGCCGTCGACCAGCAGCACCCGGGCCGGTCGCCCGAAGATGAAGAAGACGCGCCGCTGGTAGTCCTGGAACAGATAGAGCGTGCCGGCGATCGCGAGCGCCGCAGCGAGGCCCGCCGGTGCGTGGGCGGCCGGGCCGGCGAGCGAGGATCGGAGGACGAGGAAGGCAGCCACCAGATAGGCGAGAAAGGCGGCGCCGCAGAGCAGGAGCGCGTTCGCCAGCACCGCACCGTGATAGAGCGCCCGTTCCTCGCCCGCCTTGTCCGCGCCGATGGTCATCAGCGGTGCCGCGATCAGCCCGAGATGGATGCTGACGCTCATGAGGACGACGAGCCAGAGCGCCGAGAAGACGCCGAACGCCTCCACCCCGATCATCCGGGCGAGCAGGACGGTGGCGGCGAAGTTGGAGCCGCTGACGATGATCTGGTCGAAGAGCGCGATCGAGGTCCGGAGGGTACGCCGGCCGCCGAGAGGCGCCAGCGCGGCCGGCCGCCCTTTCAGCCCCGCGAGACCCTCAACGGTAGCCAAGGGTTCAGCCCCTGAAATAGTCGAAATACGCACCCTGCACGACCTTGCTCGCCGTCCGCATCGTGCGCGCCCAGAGCATCAGGCAATGGCGCAGCGGGGCATAGACCGCCCTGGGCGCCTGCCCGAGGTTGCCGGCATTCTCGCGCACCATCGCCTCGAATTCCCGCCGCTGGTCCTCGAGAAGGGCCGTGCTGATCGCGCCCTCGTGGCGCCGGAAATCGGCGAGCAGGACATTGACGTGGCGGATGCGATGGCCGGCCCTGTGGACGTCGACGCACATCCGGTAGTCGTTGGCGTAGCGGTGCCTGCCATCGTCGAACCAGATGCCCCCGTCGTGGATCGAGCGGCGCCAGAACGCCGATGGCGTGGGCACCAGGTTGATGTGCAGCCACCTGAACAGGAAATCCGAGAACCCCACCTCGCGACGCACGCGGAAGGCGACGCCCCGCTCGTCGATCTCGCGATAGTCGCCGTAGATCATGTCGACGTCTCGATTCTGCGCGAAATAGTCGGCGACGAAGTTGAACGTGCCCGGCAGATAGAGGTCATCGGCATTGCACCAGCCGATCAGCTCGCCGGTCGCCATGCGAAGACCCTTGTCGAGGGCGTCGTAGAGCCCCTCGTCCCGCTCCGAGATCCACTCGAGATGCGGATACTTCTCGAGGATGGAGAGGGTCTGGTCGGTCGATCCGCCGTCGACGACGATGTGCTCGACGTTCGGGTAGCCCTGTTGCAGGACACCGAGGATCGCGTGCTCGATGAAGCGGCCCATGTTGAAGGTGGGCGTGACGATCGAGATGCGCGGCGGGAGTCCGGCGGATTTTCGGCCGTCGCGCGCGGCGACGTCGGTGGCGCTCATGCTCGCAGGCTCCAATGCTGGTCGTGATCGCGCGCGTTGGCGGCCGCGGGGGCCGGAGTCGCCGAGGCGCCCGGCCTCGGTTGAAAGACCGGCCGGGGGGATCGCTCGTGTCGATAGAGGGCGGCGGCGCCGATGCCGGTGCCGAAGAGGCACCAGAACCAGATGCCCATCATCGGCCCCTCGAGCGCCACATCGAAGCTGGCGTTGACGAGAATGGCGAGCCAGTAGCCGAAGACGAAGAGGAAGAGATGCGACCAGGCATGGTCGCCACGGCCGCGGCTCTCGAAGAAAAGGCGCAGCATGGTCCAGGACCAGCTCATGCAGACCGCCATCCAGAGTGCGAGTCCGGGAACGCCGCCTCGGGCCAGGAAGGTCATGTGCGCGTTGTGCGGGCTGCGCAGCGGTGGGCCCACATCGGTGTGCGGGATGCCGTCGGCCTGCGTCAGGTTCACGCCGAACCCCTTGCCGGACCAGAAGTAGTCGCCACCGAAGGTGTAGCCGACGATCCGCCGCCACCATTCGAGCCGCCACGCCTTCGTGTCGCCCAGCTGGTCGTGGGTCGAGGCGAAGATGCTCACCAGATTGAGCGCCACCTGCCGCGCCGAGAGGGACCGTTCGGCGCCGAGGTCGAGGTGGAGATCGAGGACGAGCGCCAGCCCGGTCGCCAGGACGAGGAGCAAGGCCAGCTCGACGATCGGCCGGCGCAGCGGCACGAGGGCGAGCACGAAGGCGATCGGCACGACCGCGGCGAGCATGCCGCCGCGGCTCTGCGAAGCGATCATCAAGAGCAGCGCCGCGAGCAGCAGCAGGCGCAGCGTGCCGACGCGACGAAAGCCGAGCACCATGAACAGGAAGACGCCCGCCACATGCGTGGCCACCTCGCCCGAGCGGAGCGAAACGATCGGAACGCCGGTGTGCGGCCAGACCGGCAGGCGATCCTCGAGATAGTGGAACGCCGGAAACAGCAGCGGCATCGCCAGGGTGAACAGGAGGACGAACCGACCGTATCGGTCGAGCATCGTCAGGAGGCGCAGCGGCCGTTGCAGGATGAGCGCCGCCATGACGAAGGCGAAGATGCCGTACATGGCGACGACCGAATCGCGCAGCGCGTCGACGCCATGGACGCCGACATAGGGCAGGGTGCGCAGCAGGACCCAGCCCATCAGGGCGAGCAGAAGGAGGCTCGGGATGCAGGCCAGGGACGCGAGCAGCCTGCCGCTGGCGGCGAGGACCAGAAGCCCGCCGAGCAGGACCGCCTCGCCGATGAAGACGGGCGGTGCCCCGATATAGGCGAAACCCTTGCCCAGCATCGCGTAGCCGAGCAGGACGATGCCGAGAAGCTGGAGGTATCGATCGTACCCGTCGCGCCGCCCGGCGCCATGGTCGCCCGCGCCCGGATCGATCAGGCGGCCCGCCATGGGGTTCGTTGTTTGGGTCGGCAGGTCGATGGCGCCCGTGGGCAACATCTGGCGCAGCGATGGCCTCATGACGCCGACCGTTGCGCGCGGACCGAGGCGTAGTAGCCCTCGTCCCTGATCCCGTAGCGGGCGTGGCGCGTCAGATCGACCCGCGAGAGGATGAGTCCGGTCACCCGCGCACCGGCATTGTAGAGACGGGAGAGCCCGGCGGCGATCGCCTCCCTGGGCGTTCGATCCCAGTGCACGACATAGAGGATCGTGTCGGCGTAGCGGGCGAACAGGAGCGCATCGGCGAGCAGCACCACCGGCGGCGCGTCGATGATCACCACGTGATACTCGGCCGTGGCCGCCCGCATGACTTCGTCGATCGTCGCCGCGGCGAGCTGCCGGCGGTGCGAGCCGGCAAGGGCCGGCAGGCTCTGCCGGGCGAGATCGAGCACATGGAGATGCTCGGAGCAAACGGTGAGGCCGTCATCGTCCGGCGCCTGCCCGCGCTCCAGGAGGCGGGCGACGCTGGGATTGCGGATATCGCCGTCGATGATGAGGGAGCGCATGCCCCCCTCGGCGAAGTGGTTGGCGAGGCCGACCACCAGCGTCGACTTGCCTTCATCCGGCACCGAGGAGGTCACGAGGACCACCCTGGGCAGGGTGCGGGGGTCGAGCACGTGAACGGCGGTGCCGATTCGCTGCATGGCCTCGTCGTGGGCGTGCGCCAGGACCCGCTTGCTGCCCCTGAGCCAGCGCCGGAGCCGCGAGCCGGCGGCGAAGCAGGGCACGATGCCGAGGCAGGGCAGTTGGATTTCCCGCTCGACCTCGTCGGCGCTGCGGAACCCGGCGCCCGGCCGCTCGAGCTGCCAGGCGAGCAGCCCCGCGAGGAGCCCGCTGAAGACCGTCGCAAGGCCGAAGATCACGATCGGCTGCGGTGCGGAGGGAGCGGTCGGCGGCGACGCCAGGGCGACAACGCGCGTATCGAGCCCGCGCGCGTCCGCCAGCGCCAGGACCTCGGCGTGGCGCGTCGCGAGCGCCGCCATCTGCGCATCGCTCGCCGCGGCCTCGCGCTCGAGCTCGCGCATCTCCCTGGCGCCACGCTCGTACCGGCGCAGCTCGGCATGCAGCCGCTCGAGCCGGGCGCGCAGGCGCTGCTCCCGCTCCACGGCCGTCCGCAGCGCACTTTCGGCGGTGGCGACGATGCTCTCCGTCTCGGCCTGGATCTTGCGCTCGATGTCTCTGGCTTCGGCATCGAGTCCCTGCATCGACGGATGCTTGCTGCCGAGGTCGATCGCCAGCTCGGCGCGCCGCCGCGTGAGCACGCCCTGGGCCTCGCGCAGCTTCTGGATCAGGGGCGACTGGACGACCTCGGGCAGGCTCGCCCCCTCGCCGGCAGCCATCTGCTCGCGCGATTGCTGCGCCTTGGCTTCGAGCGCCGCCCGCTCCGCCTGCACCTCGGCGAGCTGCCGGTTGACCTCGCGCAACTGCTCCTGGGCGAGGCTCGGCGCGTCGCTGCCTGTTCCGAACACGTCGTTCTGGCCGCGAAACGTCTCGACCGCCTCGTGCGCGGCGGCCTGCCGCTCGCGGGCTTTCGCCAGCTGCTGCCCGAGCCAGCCGCCGACCTCGGCCGTGATCTCGCGCCGCAGCTCCGCCTGGAGCCGCAGATAGGCTTCGACGAAGCCGTTGGCGACGGCTGCGGCCCGTTCCGGCTCGGCCGCGCTGAAGCCCACCCGAATGGTGTAGGAGCGACCGTTGTTGCTGACCTCGAGGCGGTCGAGCAGCACTTGGGCGATGGTCCGCCGCCGGGTCTCCGTGTCGGGCGCGGACAGCGGTCGCGGCTCGAGAAAGGCCGGCAGCGCTGCTTCTCCGAACCCGTGGCGGAGAAGGGAATCCCCGACCTTCGCCCGAAGGCGGTCGAGGAGGGTGGGCCCTTGCGCGAACCGGTCGAACTCGGGGTCGCCGAGGAGCTGAAGGTCCTCCACGACCTGGACGGCCAGCGAGGCCGAGCGGATGACGTCCATCTCGCTCTCGACCGTCGGCGCGTCGGCGAGGCGCTCGGTGACGACCGGCTTGAACTCGGTCGGCTCCGCCGCCCTGGCATTGAGCCGCAAGGTCGCGGTCGCGGTGTAGCTCGGCCGGATGAGGCCGAGCGCCGCGGCCGCGGCGATCCAGCCGAGGACGAGCAGCGTCAAGACGAGAAGCTTGCGCGACCAGACCGCCCGGGCCACCGTGCCGAGCGCCAGCTCGCGGGCGCGGGTCGCATCGGGCGGCACGGTGAAGGCCGTGCGCAGGACCGTCTCGGGCAGGCCAGGCGCCATCACCCGTGCCTCGCAAGGCGCCGGCGTGGCCGATGCGGGAGCGGAAGCCATGTCCGCTTTCGCATCAGTAGACCCCTTTCCCGGCCATGCCGTGCAGCAGGGTCCGGACGATGATCTTCAGATCCAGCCAGATCGAGAAGTCGCTGATGTAGCGCAGATCGAGCTCGACACGGCGCATCGCCTGCTCGACGGTGCGGACCTCGCCCCGCAGGCCGTTCACCTGGGCGAGGCCGGTGATTCCCGGCTTCATCCGGTGACGGGCGGCATAGTCCTGGACGATCTCGTGATAGTCCCGATCCAGGATCTTCATGTGAAGGGGGTGGGCGCGCGGGCCGACCACCGACATGTCGCCCTGCAGGACATTGAGGAACTGTGGCAGCTCGTCGAGCGAGGTCCGCCGCAGTAGGGCGCCGACCCGCGTCACTCGTGGATCGTCTCTGGTCGTCTGCCGCGCGCCGCTCTCGTCGCGGCGATCGTGGTGCATCGTCCGGAACTTCAGAACCGGGATCGGCCGGTTGTTGAAGCCGTAGCGCTGCTGCACGAACAGGACCGGACCCGGGCTCTCGAGGCGAATGGCGGCGACGATCGCGATCAGGAGCGGAAGCGCGGCCACGAGGACGACGGTCGAGATCACCTTGTCCTCGACCCATTTGGCGAGGCCGCGCCAATCCTTGAGCGGGTTCTCGTAGAGATTGAGCACGGTCAGCGGCCCGAGCCGGTCCGCCCGCGCCTGTGCTGCCAAGCCGTGCAGGCTGGCGAGGTCCGGCGACAGGACGAGGTCCGAAGGCAGGCTCTGCAGCGTCCTGACGATCGAGGCGGTGCGTTGCGACGCGCTGTGCGGCAGCGCGATGACGATGGTGTCGACAGGATCGACGCGGCAGAGCGCCACCAGCCGCTCGATGGCGCCGAGCACCGGAACACCGCCTATCGCCGTCTGCCTCCGCTCCGGCGCCATGCGATCATCGAACACGCCAACGAGCTCCGGCGCGATGTCGGTGTCGGCGCGGCGCAACGACTCCACGAAGCCCAGAGCCTGGGGCGTGGCGCCCACCAGCGCCAGGCGGCGACGGGAGATCCGGCCGAGGCGGACGGCCCGGCGCAGGCCGGCGACACCCGCCAGCCGCCAGCCGAAGAGGGCGATGCAGCCGGCGGCCAGCCACGCCAGCATCCATCCCTCGGGCAGCCAGCCTTCGGGCGAGGCGACGGCCGAGGTGGTGTCGGAACGGGCGACGGCGCGCAGGACCAAGACCCCGATTCCTACCGCGAGCCAGAGGCGCAGGGCCCGGAACGCCGCGCCGAGCCCCGAGCCTCGGGCGATCGCCGGATAGTCGTAGGGGCGCGCCCAGATGCAGATGGCGGTGTAGGTCACGGAAGCCAGCAGACCCAGGACGGTCGCCGGCCACGGCAATCGATTCGACGGCAGCGAGGCAGCGGCGCCGCCGCTGAGGGTCTCCACCAGCCGCCAGCCGTACCAGCAGGCAGCGACAAGATGAAGTATCAAAATGCCTTCCGAGATGACGATGCAGTCGGCGAGAAGTCGATAATTGAACTTGACCCGTGGCCGTGGTTCATCAGATGTCGGTCGATTTATTACCTTTATGATTTGCGACTCGGAGAGATTCGTTTGGAATTGCATCCCGACAGCTCATCAGGCAACTCTGGATGTGTCGACGGAAATTCGCCAGACCCCACCAGGGTACGATGAGTCCGACTGATGTTTCGTATTCGTGGCCATTGTCCGCTGTCAACATGATTGATCAGCAAATATGACTAGGACATAACATGATATATTGTTCTCTCTACAGTTCTACTATGCTTCTCAACTTGCAACTGGGAAGATAACACGACGCGGCGTTCGTGCTCGGTTGCGGCGATCGGCTGCTCGACGGCCGGGGGAGCGGTCGACAGGGGGCGCCATTCGGTAGGACGGCTCTGTCGGGCCCGCGAGCGCCAAGGCTGGACAACCGTCGCCGGCGGCCTCTAGGTTTCCCGCCACAACGCTCCGCCGTCGGATCGATTCCGCCATGTCGCCATGACCGCACCCGCATGCGAGGCTCCGCCGCCGGCCGACGATGAAGGTCGGCTGGCGGCCGCGGTCGAGCGCTTCGACATCGCCGCCGGTGGTCCGTTCCGGGCGCTCGAGCGGCGGCTCGGGCTCCTGCGCGAGCGGGCGGCGGCGGCGCCGCGACGGGCCGCCATTCTGGTCGCCATCGCCTTCGGCGTGCCGCTGCTGCTGAGCCTCGCCGCCGGGAACGCCATGGGTCCGCTGGCCGAGCGTCCGTTCCTGCTCGACTGGAGTGCCTGGACCCGCTTCTTCCTCGCGATCGCCGTCTTCGTCATGATGGAGCGCATGGTCGAGGAGCGGCTTCGCCTGCATTTGCGCCAGTTCGCCGAGACGCCGCTTCTGGCGCCCTCGGTCATGGCCGACGCGGCCGCTGCGGTGGAGCGGGCCCTGCGGCGTCGCGACCTGCCCTCGGCCGAGCTGGCCTGCCTGGCGCTCGCCTATCTCGTCTCACTGGCGGGGGCCTGGATGCTGGCCTCTGCGCAAACCGATTCGTGGCTGGTCCAGGGGGCTCCCGCGGCACCGCATCTGACCGCCGCGGCGTGGTGGGCAATTCTGGTCAGCTCTCCGCTCTTCTGGTTCCTTCTGTTCCGCTGGCTCTGGCGCCATCTCGTCTGGGCGCTGCTGCTGCGGGCGATCTCGAGGCTCGAGCTGCGGCTGGTCGTCACCCATCCCGATGGGCTCGGCGGCATCGCCTTCATCGGCCAGTACCCCAATGCCTTCGCCGCGCTCGTCTTCGCCATGAGCTGCGTGCTCGGCGCGGCGATCGCCAAGGCCTTCCAGCAGGACGCCCTCGAGCTCGCCAGCTACGGCTACATGATGGGCGCCTGGCTCGTCATCGTGCTCCTGCTCTTCGGCCTGCCGCTGCTCGCCTTCACCCTGCCGCTGAGCCGGCTCAAGCAGCAGGCGCTGCTCGCCTCGACGGCCGCCGCCACCCGCCATTTCCGGGCGGCCGAGCGGGCGGTGCTGGGCGCCAATCTCGCGGCGTCGAGGGATGCCGACGCGACCGCCCTTGGCGACGTTCCGAACCCGACACCCACCTACACCGCCGCCAAGAAGCTCGGCACGATGGCGTTCAGCCGCGAGGCGCTGCTGCCGGTGGCGGGTGCGGCCCTCCTGCCGCTGGTCGTCGCCGGGTCGACCCGGCTGCCTTTCGCCGAGCTCTGGAAGATCGCGAGAAAGCTGCTGCTGTTGTGAAAACGATCCGCCAGCGGCTTCTCCTCCTCGCTCTTCTCTCGCTCGCTGGCTGCGAGAGCTTCGGGCGCGGGGTCACCCTGGCCGTGCTGGAGCGCACCGACGAGCCGGCGGTGGACAAGCGGGCGTGCGAGGTCGAGGGACGTCCGTTCGCCGGCATCGGGCCCTTCCTCGACGCTCAGGCGGCGTTGCCGCCGTTCGAGGCGGGCGAGGCCGACCGGCCAGAGGTCAAGCTCCTCTACGTGCACGGCATCGGCACCCACAAGCCCGGCCACGGCACGGCGCTCCGCCAGAACCTGGCGCGCTCGCTCGGCCTCGACACGCGGGCACCCCGGCCGAAGCGGATCGTGATCGCGCATCCCGCCTTCCCGGGCCAGGATCTGGGCGAGATCAACGTCACCCGCCTCGTCGACGGTGAGCACCGGCGCGATCTTCTTTTCTACGAGCTGACCTGGTCGCCCATCACCCAGCCCGACAAGGATCTCCTCGCCTTCGACAAGGAGCAGGACTACGTGCTGCGCCGCGCCGCCGTGAACCAGGCGATGCGGACTTTCGTCAACGACATCGCCCCGGACCCGCTCGCCTATGCCGGCAAGAAGCGCGAGCCGATCCTCGCCTCCGTCACCCAGTCGATCTGCTGGATCATCTCGCGAAGCTGGAGCGAGCTGCCGGAGCTGACCGAGGGCACCTGGTGCGGGCCCGGCCTCGCCGGCTTCGGCGACCGGGTGGCGCTGGACGATTTCGCCATCGTCACCCACAGCCTGGGCAGCCGGGCGACCCTCGATGCCATGCAGGCGCTGACCCAGCTTCCCCCCACCGCCGATCCACAGGTCCAGCGGGTCGCCGACGCGTTCGCCCGGAGCGACATCCAGGTCTTCATGCTCTCCAATCAGCTGCCGCTGCTCGAGGCCGGGCGCGAGGGCCAGCAGGTGGTCGGCGAGATCGACGCCTATTGCGGGCCGAGCCCCACGAAGCCCGGACGGTTCTTCGAGGAAACCGAGATCATCGCCTTCTCCGATCCCAACGACCTGATGAGCTATCCGGTGCCCGACCAGTTCGCGGAGCGCTACATCGAATCGCGGCTCTGCCCCACCATCACCAACGTCACGATCAACGTCGCCGCGGTGAATTCCTTCCTGGGCCTCGGCGAGGTCGCCAACCCGCTCGGCGCCCATACCGGCTACGGCCCCGACGCGCGGGTGGGTGCGCTGATCGCGCGGGGTGCCGGCAATCCCGACGTGGCGCCGATCGTGGCCGAGCGCTGCACGTGGCGCGAGACCGATGAGAGCCTGATGCGTTGAAAGAGGTGACCATGCGCCGAATCCCACCGACCTTGCGGGCTTGCTGGCTCCACTCCTCCCTCGCGGCCATGCTGGCGCTCGGCGGTCATCTCGCGGCGGTCGCGCAGGAGCCGGCCGCAGCCGGGTCCGAGGCCGAGGATGTCGCGCCCGGAACGCTCGTCGTCGACGACGAGGTCGAGGCGCTCGTCGCTCCCGTCGCCCTCTACCCCGATCCCCTGCTCGCCGTGGTCCTGCAGGCTTCGATGTTCCCGGTCGATGTCGTCCAGGCCGACCGGTTCATCGAGAGCCACGAGGAGGACCAGACCCTCGAGCCTTCCGCGGACTGGGATCCGGCCGTCACCGCCCTTCTGGGCTTCCCGTCGCTGCTCGCCGAGATGAACGAGCATCTCGACTGGACCCAGGCCATGGGCGACGCGGTCTACGACCGGCTCGACGACGTCCAGGACGCGATCCAGGACCTGCGCCAGGGCGCCTACGCCATGGGGGTCCTCGCCTCCAACGAGGTCCAGGACGTGGTCGTCGGCGAGGGCATCATCGAGATCAGGCCGGCTTCGCCGGACGCGATCGCCGTTCCCCAATATGACGGCTTCGCGCTGCTCGGCTCGCTCGAGACGGTGGACGAGACGCCGGCGGTCGAGGCGGAACCGGCTGAAGCCGAGGTGGCGGCGGAGACGGCGCCCGAGGCCGCCGGGGAAGCCGCCCCGGTCGAGACGGCCGAGACGGCCGAGACGGCAGAAGCGTCTGCGACGGCCGAGCCCGCGGCGGCCGAGCCCGCGGCGCCGGACGCCTATGCCGCGGGCTATGCCGCACCGGTCGAGCCGAGCTACGTCCAGCCGCCGGTCTACGCGGCACCGCCGCCGCCCGTCGCCTACACGCCCGAGACGAGCTCCTCGGGCTGGGGCTCGACCGCGAGCTTTCTCGGCGGCGCCGCCGTGGGCGGCCTGCTCGGCTACGCCATCTTCGACGACGACGACGATCACGACGGCGGCAACAACCGCCGCAACGACATCAATATCGAGGACAGCACCATCGTCGTCGGCGGCAGCGGCGACCGCGCGCGGCTGGACCAGGACACGCGCAAGCGGGTCGACGCGGAGCTGCGCGAGCGGCGCAGACCGAGGCCGCGCCGGGCGGTGCCTACGACTACCTGATCAACGGCCGCATGATCGCCGGCTTCGGCCTCCTCGCCTGGCCCGCCCATTACGGCAGCTCCGGCATCATGAGCTTCATGGTCAACCAGCAGGGCCGTGTCCTGGAGGCCGATCTGGGCGAGGACACCGCCGCCATCGCCGAGGCGACCACGGCTTTCGCTCCGACGGCGGCGTGGTCGGAAGTGGAGGACTGAAGCGCTTCGGGCGAGGCCGGGGCGGATCATGCAAGCAGCGATTGCGGCGAATGGCTGCAATGTTTGGTTGTGGGTCGCGGGGTGTGATCCGGACGCCTATATACCGGCCAGCATCGAGAGAGGCCGTCCCGGCCTGGAGCTAGCGGGCCGGCCCGAACGCAGCATGGGGGAACGATCAGCATGACCGATGTCGTCATCGTCGCCGCGGGCAGGACCGCGATCGGCAGCTTCAACGGCGGGCTCAGCAGCATGCCGGCGCATGATCTGGGCAAGACCGCGATCAGCGCGGTGCTCGAGCGCGCCAAGGTGGCGCCGGCCGAGATCTCGGAGGTGATCCTCGGCCAGATCCTGACCGCCGGCCAGGGCCAGAACCCGGCCCGCCAGGCTTCCGTCAATGCCGGCGTGCCGGTCGAGGTGCCGGCCTATGGCGTCAACATCCTCTGCGGCTCCGGCCTCAAGTCGGTGGCGCTGGGCGCCCAGGCCATCGAGAACGGCGACAGCAGCATCGTCGTCGCCGGCGGCCAGGAGAGCATGAGCCAGGCGCCGCACGTGGCGCATCTCCGCAACGGCCAGAAGATGGGCAGCGTCGAGTTCATGGACACCATGCTGCGCGACGGCCTGATGGACGCCTTCCAGGGCTACCACATGGGCACCACGGCCGAGAACATCGCCCAGAAGTGGCAGATCACCCGCGAGGAGCAGGACAAGTTCGCGGTCGCCTCGCAGAACAAGGCCGAGGCGGCGATCACCAAGGGCCGGTTCAAGGACGAGATCATTCCGGTCACCATCAAGAGCCGCAAGGGCGACGTCACCGTCGACACCGACGAGTTCCCGCGCTTCGGCGCCACGCTCGAGGGCATGGCGAAGCTGCGCCCGGCCTTCAGCAAGGACGGCACGGTGACCGCCGGCAACGCCTCGGGCATCAATGACGGTGCCGCCGCGGTCGTCCTGATGAGCGCCGAAGAAGCGAAGAAGCGCGGCCTGAAGCCCCTCGCGCGGATCGCCTCCTGGGCGCAGGCCGGCGTCGATCCCTCGATCATGGGCACCGGCCCCATCCCCGCCTCGCGGAAGGCGCTCGAGAAGGCCGGCTGGACCGCGGACGATCTCGATCTGGTCGAGGCCAACGAGGCCTTTGCCGCCCAGGCCATCGCCGTCAACCGCGAGCTCGGCTGGGACACCGACAAGGTCAACGTGAACGGCGGCGCGATCGCGCTCGGTCACCCGATCGGCGCCTCGGGTGCGCGGGTGCTGGTGTCGCTGCTGCACGAGATGCAGAAGCGCGACGCCAAGAAGGGCCTCGCCACGCTCTGCATCGGCGGCGGCATGGGCATCGCCATGTGCCTGGCGCGCGACTGAGCCGGATCCTGGCGATCGAATTGTGATCGACGGGCCGGGCGGCGGGGGACCTGCCGCCCGGCTTGACATTCCGGCCGCCCGAACGAGGCTGGGCCCGGGGCCAGACGGTCGGGCAGCGAATTGACGGCAACCAGGGGAGAACACGACATGGCTCGAGTTGCATTGGTGACCGGCGGCAGCCGGGGCATTGGCGCCGCGATCTCGGTGGCGCTCAAGGAGGCCGGCTACAAGGTGGCCGCCAACTACGCCGGCAATGACGAGGCGGCGAGCAAGTTCAAGGCCGAGACCGGCATTCCCGTCTTCAAGTGGAGTGTCGCCGACTACGATGCCTGCGCGGCCGGCATCAAGAAGGTCGAGGCCGAGCTCGGGCCGGTCGAGATTCTGGTGAACAACGCCGGCATCACCCGCGATGCCATGTTCCACCGCATGACGCCGCAACAGTGGAACGAGGTGATCTCGACCAATCTCAACGGCGTCTTCAACATGACCCACCCGGTCTGGCCCGGGATGCGCGAGCGCAAGTTCGGCCGCATCATCCAGATCAGCTCGGTCAACGGCCAGAAGGGCCAGGCGGGTCAGACCAACTACTCCGCCGCCAAGGCCGGCGACATCGGCTTCACCCGCGCCCTCGCCCAGGAGGGTGCCAGGGTCGGCGTCACCGTCAACGCCATTTGCCCGGGCTATATCGGCACCGAGATGGTCCGCGCCATCGACGAGAAAGTGCTGAACGAGCGCATCATCCCGCAGATCCCGGTCGGCCGCCTGGGCGAGCCCGAGGAGATCGCCCGCTGCGTCGTCTTCCTCGCCAGCGACGAGGCGGGCTTCCTCACCGGCTCCACCATCTCCCCGAACGGCGGCCAGTACATGACCTGAGCGGCGGGCGGCGCCCCCCGGAGGTCCGATCAGGCCTTCCGCCTCCGGGAGCGCGCCTGATCGGGGTCTCGGCTATTTCGACAGCCGCCGCGCATTGCTGCGGGTCTTTTGACGGTAGGGCCGGAGGCCGGCCGTGCTCATGCGCAGCGCGGCCCTGGGATCGGTGGCGAAGGCCGGATTGGCGCGCCAGGCGGCGTAGGCCGAATCCATGACCGCCTGCTGCTTCTCGAGGACCATCAAGGACATCTCGGCCCAGGGATACTCCTTCCCGGTCATCATGGCCGTGCCGATCAGGGCGAGCCGTGCCTGGATCGTCAGCGCCGAATGCATCGCCGTCTCGGCCGCCTGCCGCCAGAGGCTCCAGGCGGCCAAAACGGTGCGCGGCTCCATGAGCTTGGCCGCGGCAGCGGCATTCCTGGCAAGGCCGGACATTCAGACAGCACCTCCGTGTGAGACGGCGCGAACGGCCGGCCGCCCGGTGGAGGTAGGCGAGGGCGGGAGCTTCTGCATCACCGGCCGGCGGAACGCTTCACTTTGCCGCGCCGGTGCGAAGAGTGCCGTGCGCGCGCGCCATAAACCGCGCAGCTTACCGTAAATTGCGGGCGGCGGTGCAAAACCCCTGGAGTGTGGCGGGTGGATCGGCCAGTATCGAGCGTGGCCCGGGCGGCCGCCGAGGGATCGGCAGCGCTCGATCGGCCGGACCAACCGATGGGAGAAAGCGATGAACAAGAAGATCCTCGGCGGCGCCGTTCTCGCGGCATTGCTCGCCTTCGCCGGCGCCGAGACCGGCTTCGCCCAGGCCGAGAACTGCGCCGAGTACATGCCGGTCGTCCAGGCCAAGTTCGACAGCGCCTCCGACGAGATGAAGGCCAAGGCCCAGAAGTCGATGGACGAGGCGCAGAAGGCGCAAAAGGAGAACAACGAGCAGATGTGCCTCGAGCATCTGCACATGGCCGACCAGGAGCTCGGCGGCCAGTAGGCTACCCATCGGCTCGCTCGAGGGATCGAAGCGCGGCCGGATGGCGTCCTTGCATGGCGAGGTGGCATGCCCTGCGGCTCGGCCTCGCCGCCGTTCCGGTCGCAGCTTCGCATAAGCGTTTGCCACAGAACGAAAAGGCTTGAAGAGTCGGCAGGGCCGGGCGAGACTGCCGCGTGCCCTTCCGGCGGCTCGCCGATGCGCTCGGCGATCGTCGTCGGAACCTCGAACCAGCAATCAAAGGGAGTCACGCCATGAGCACGAAATTCCTCGCCGGAGCGGCCCTCGCCGTCGTCCTCGCCGTTGCCGGCGCCGAGACCGGCTTCGCCCAGGCCGAGAACTGCGCCGAGTACATGCCGGTCGTCCAGGCCAAGTTCGACAGCGCCTCGGACGAGCAGAAGGCCAAGGCCCAGGAGGCGATGGACGCCGCCGTCAAGGCGCAGGCCGAGGACAACGAGCAGATGTGCCTCGAGCATCTGCACACGGCCGACCAGCAGCTCGGCGGCCAGTAAGCCTCTCGCCCTTCGAGCCAGAGGCAGAGGACCGGCCTCGGACCGGATCGCCCATGCCCCGGCATGGGCGATCCGCGTTCAGGGTGCCGGGAGGAGGGCGCCGGTCCGACCCATGAGGCGGTAGGCGAGGAGCCCGACCCATTCGCGCGCGGCGAGGTCGAGCTCGTCGAGCCGGGCGGCCGCGGAGAAGCTCAAGGGCCAGCGCAAGCCGCCCGGCGTGCGGTAGTCGACGGGCCAGGGCACCACGTCGAAGCCGAGCCTTCGAAAGACTCCCATCGAGCGCGGCATGTGCGCCGCAGAGGTGACGAGCAGCCAGACCTCGCCGGGCTTCGGATCCAGGACCGCCTGGGTGAGGAGCGCGTTCTCCCAGGTGTTGCGCGAGCGGTCCTCGTAGAGCGCGCGGCCCGCATCGAAGCCCATCAGGTCGACGTAGAGCTCGTTCACGATCTGCTCGCTGCCGCCGAACCCGCCCACCACACCGGTCCGGCCGCTGAAGACGAGGCGCGCTTCGGGGTGGCGGAGCGCCAGCGCCAGCCCCTCGATCAGCCTCTCGCCGTGCTGGTCGAGGGCCAGCACGCCCCGGGCGCTGGTCACCTGCTGCTCCTGGGCGCCGCCCAGGACGATGATGCCATCGACGCGTTCGGGCAGGGTTTCGGGCCGGGCGAAGCGATCCTCGAGCGGCAGATGCAGCCAGAGCCCCACCGGCACCAGGACGAGCAGCATCAGCAACGCCACCACGCTCCGCACCAGCCACCAGCGGCGCAGCACCACGCCCATGAGGAGCAGGAGGCCCAGCAGGTTGCTCGGCATCAGCACGAGCCAGACGAGCTTCGAGAGGTAATAGCTCAACCGCCGGATCTCGCTGGCTCAGGCCCGGCGCTCAAGGTGTCTGGGCACCGTTGACGTGAGTGTAGACAGCGTAGAGCGAGGTGGTGCCGCAGATGTAGAGCCGGTTGCGCTTGGCACCGCCGAAGCAGACATTGGCGACGACCTCGGGGACGCGGATCTTGCCGATCAGCGTGCCGCCCACGTCGAAGCAGTGCACGCCGTCCGCGGCCGACGACCAGATGCGTCCCTCGGTGTCCAGGCGGAAGCCGTCGAAGAGTCCGGCGTCGCAGGTGGCGAACACCTCGCCGCCGGCGAGCGTGTTGTCGTCCCTCACGGTGAATTTGCGGATGTGCCGGGGCCCGTCCGGATCGTGGCTCGCCCCCGTGTCGGCGATGTAGAGCAGCTTCTCGTCCAGCGAGAAGGCGAGGCCGTTGGGCTTGACGAAGTCGGTGCAGACGGCGGCGAGACTGCCGTCAGCGGGATCGAGGCGGAAGACGTGGCAGCCGCCGTATTCCAGATCGCCCTTGTGACCCTCGAGGTCGGTCAGGATGCCGTAGGGCGGGTCGGTGAACCAGATCGTGCCGTCGGACTTGACCACGACGTCGTTGGGCGAGTTGAGGCGCTTCTTCTCGAAGCGGTCGACCAGGGTGGTGACCCTGCCGTCGAGCTCGGTGCGGAGGACGCAGCGTGCTCCGTGGCTGCAGGAGACGAGGCGCCCCTCGCGATCTCGGGTGTGTCCGTTGGTGTTGAAGGAGGGCTGGCGGTAGACGCTCACCTGGCCGTCGAGCCCGCTGGGATCGGGAACGAAGCGCATGATGCGGTTGTTCGGGATGTCGGAGAAGAGGAGGAAGTCGCCGTCCCGGAAGTAGACCGGCCCCTCGGTCCAGGCGGCACCGGTCCAGAGCTGCCGAAGGCGCATGTTGCCGCCGATGAGGTTGGCGAAGCTGCGCTCGATGATGTCGTACTCGTTCGTCCGGTCGGCCATCCGATCCTCCCCCGTTGCGGTTCGCGGCTCCGCTTTAGCCCTTGGGTGCGGAATCGGGAAGGCCCGCCTCGTGGAGCGCGTCGGCGAACACGTGCAGGACGGGGTGCTCCTGGCCGATCCTGAAGCCCGGTGCCAGGGTCCTGAAGCGGCCTACCGCCGCGCGGGCCTCGTCGATCCTGCCGAGCAGCATCAGGGCGGCGATGGCGATGAGGTGGGAAGGGACGTGCGCCGGGTAGACCTGCAGCGCCTTTCGGGCGAGCTCGAGGGCGGCCAGGTGGTCGCCGAGCCGCAGCCGGGCACCGGCCATGCCGGCCCAGGCCATGACGCTGAAGGGATCGAAGGGGGAAAGGCGGAGCGCGCGCTCGCCGAGCTCGATCGCCCGGGTGTACTCGCCGGCCCAGGTGCAGATCACGGCACCGTGGCCGTGAGCGTGGACCGAGCTCGGGTTGAGGGCGATGGCGCGGTCGATCATCTCGAGCGCCGCCCTGTGGTCGCCGGTGGCGAAGGCGTAGGCGATGGCGGCGTG
Source organism: uncultured Geminicoccaceae bacterium (assembly GCA_964402505.1). Taxonomy (GTDB): domain Bacteria; phylum Pseudomonadota; class Alphaproteobacteria; order Geminicoccales; family Geminicoccaceae; genus SLRI01. Next base: position 23,187 of record CAYOCP010000026.1, on the reverse strand, counting down.
GGCCAGGGTCGTCGCGTCCTCGGTGCGGCTGGCGCGCACGGCCTCGGCATGGCGAAGCGCCGCCTCGGGCGTGCCGGGATCGAAGCCCGCCTCCCAGAGGCCGCGGGCGAAATGGCACCACGCGGCGACGCCGTGCGCCTCGCTGTAGCCCGGGTCGATGGCGAGCGCCCGTGCCGCGTGGTCGAGGGCGAGGGTGCGGCCTTCGGGGGTGTTCTCGTACATGCCGGCCACGGCGCGGAGGTAATGGTCGTAGCTGCCCATGTCCTCCGGCCGTTTGCGCCGCGCACGCTCGATCTCCGCCTGCTTCATTCGGGGCTCGATGGCGCCGATGACGCCTTCGGTGATCCGGTCCTGGAGCTCGAAGACATCGGCCACGGCCCCCTCGAAGCGCTCGGCCCAGAGCGTGCGGCCGGTCGCGGAATCGAGGAGCTGGACATTGAGCCGGACGCGCCCGGCGGCGCGCCGGACGCTGCCTTCGAGCACGTAGCGCACACCGAGGGCGGCGGCCGCCTCGCCGGCTCCGGCGGTGCGCTCGCGCGCGGCGAAGGCGGAGTTGCGGGCGATGACGGTGAGCCAGCGGATGCGGGCGAGGGCGGTCGTGAGCTCCTCGGCCATGCCGTCGGCGAAGTAGCCGTCCTCCTCCGCCCCGCCGAGATTGCGGAGCGGCATGACGACGATCGACGGGCGGCTCTCGGGCGGCGGCGGCGGCGGGCTCGCGGCCGGCGCCGGGCCGCCGAGGGCGAAGGCGTGGACCGGCCGGGCGAGGCCCTTGACCTTCTGGGGGCCGAGATCCGTGAAGGCGAAGCCCGGTGCCTGGCGGATGTGCTCGTGCACGGTGGCCGAGACGCAGATGCCGCCGGGCTCGGCCAGCTTCTCCATCCGGGCCGCGATATTGACGGCGTTGCCGAGAAGGTCGTCGCCGACGACCATCACGTCGCCGAGGCTGATGCCGATCCTGAAGACGAGCGCCGGTGCGGAGGCTTCGGACCGGGCGGCCACCGCCGCCTGCAGGTGGCGTGCATGCTCGACGGCGCCGAGGGCGCTTCTGAACTCGGCGAGGAAGCCGTCGCCCATGGTCTTGAAGAGGCGGCCGTCGAAGGCGGCGATGCTCGGGGTCACCACCTCGTCGAAGAGGGTTCGCAGGCGCGCCAGCGTGCCGGCCTCGTCGGCTTCCATGCGGCCGGAGTAGCCGGCGATATCGGCGGCGGTGATCGCCGCCAGGCGGCGCTCGATGGCAGGCCCGGCCATGGCTCTCGAGAACTGGATCAGGGTTCGCGCAAAGGTAGGATTGCCGGGCGCCCAAGTCCATGGCTCTCGCCTCGCCCCGGTGCTAGCCTTCGGACCGCTTTCGCTTGGAGGAGAAGCCCGATGACCAGGAAGAGGCCCGAGGAGCTGCGCTCGCATCGCTGGTTCGGGGTGCAGGACCTGCGTGCCTTCGGGCATCGCTCGCGGATCAAGCAGATCGGCTACGACCAGAAGGACTATGCGGGAAAGCCGGTGATCGGCATCATCAACACCTGGTCGGACATCGCCCACTGCCACACCCACTTCAAGGAGCGGGTGGAGGACGTGAAGCGGGGGGTGTGGCAGGCGGGCGGGTTTCCGCTCGAGCTGCCGGCGATCTCCCTGGCCGAGCCCATCGTCAAGCCGACCACCATGCTCTACCGCAACTTTCTCGCCATGGAGACGGAGGAGCTGCTGCGCTCGCACCCGATCGACGGCGCGGTCCTGATGGGCGGCTGCGACAAGACCACGCCCGGGCTCATCATGGGGGCGATCTCCATGGACGTGCCGGCGATCTTCCTGCCGGCCGGGCCGATGCTTCGCGGCAACTGGCAGGGGCGGATCCTGGGCTCGGGCTCGGATGTCTGGAAGTACTGGGCCGAGCTGAAGGCCGGCAACATCACCGAGGACGACTGGGAGGAGATCGAGAACGGCATCGCCAGGAGCGCTGGCACCTGCATGACCATGGGCACGGCGTCGACCATGACGGCCATCGCCGAGACCATGGGCTGGAGCCTGCCCGGCGCCTCGTCGATCCCGGCCCCGGACAGCAATCATCCGCGCATGTCGGCGGGTTGCGGCCGGCGCATCGTCGAGATGGTCTGGGAGGACCTGAAGCCCTCGGACTTCATGACGGCCGAGGCGGTCGACAACGCCATTCGCTGCCACCTCGCCATGGGCGGGTCGACCAACGCCATGATCCACGTGGTCGCCATGGCGCGCCGCGCCGGCATTCCGCTCACCGTCGACCGCTTCGACGAGCTCGCCCGCGAGATTCCGGTGCTCGCCAATGTCCGGCCTTCGGGGAAGTATCTGATGGAGGACTTCTACTATGCCGGCGGCATCAGGGCGCTTCTCGGGCAGCTCGAGCCCGAGCTCTCGCTCGACTGCCTGACCGTGAACGGGCGGACCCTGGGCGAGAACATCGAAGGTGCCACGGTGCATCTCGAGGACGTGATCCATTCCATGGATGCGCCCGTCAGCAAGGAGGCGGCCGCCATCCTCAGGGGCAATCTGGCGCCTGACGGCTGTGTCATGAAGCCCTCGGCCGCCGATCCGAGGCTCCTGAAGCATCGGGGTCCGGCGGTGGTCTTCGAGGACTACAACGACATGGCGGCGAGGATCGACACGGACGAGCTCGACGTCACGGCCGATTCCGTCCTCGTGCTCAAGAACTCGGGGCCCATCGGCGGGCCGGGCATGCCGGAATGGGGGATGCTGCCGATCCCGAGAAAGCTCCTGAAGCAGGGGGTGCGCGACATGCTGCGCATCTCGGATGCCAGGATGTCCGGCACCTCCTACGGCGCCTGCATCCTGCACGTCTCGCCGGAGGCGGCGGTCGGCGGCACGCTCGCCCTGGTCAGGAGCGGCGACACGATCGAGGTCGACGTGGAGGCCCGCACGATCCATCTCGACGTGCCCGAGGCCGAGCTTGCGACGCGGCGCGAGGCTTGGCGGCCGAAGCCGGTCGTCGCAAGGGGCTATGAGCGGATGTTCGCAGCTCACATCCAGCAGGCCCACGACGGCTGCGACTTCGATTTCCTCACCGGCACCGAGCGCCTGCCGGAGCCGGAGATTCATTGAGCGGCGAAAAAAACACCCGGAGCTTAGGCGGAGGTTAACCGCGAGGCGCTAGAGCATACGCAGGTGAGGATTTTTCGCGGTCGACGGTCTCGTGTGGCGAAACGGGCCGCCCGGAAGATGGAACCTGCGCATGCTCGAGGGTCGCTTCGCCCTTGCGGCCGGCACCGGCTGGCTCCTGCTGCCCCTGATCCTGGCTCCGCTCGGCGGTTGCGGCACTGCGCACCCGATTGCCGCTTCGCCGACGACGGGCCAGGCGGTTGCCGCGAAGGCCGGGGTGGCGGCGCCCCCGCGCGGCGACCGGCATCCGGCGATCACGCGCGCCGCCGCGCCGTCGCACCGCTCGGGGGAGGTGGGCGAGGCCTCCTGGTACGGGGAGGCGTTCGCCGGCCTGCCGACGGCGAGCGGCGAGCCCTTCGATCCCGAGGCCATGACGGCGGCGCATCCGGAGCTGCCGTTCGGCACGGCCGTGACGGTGCTCAACCTCGAGAACGGCCGGAGCGTCGATGTCGTGATCAACGATCGCGGTCCCTTCATCGCCGAGCGCATCATCGATCTCTCCCGCGCCGCCGCCCGGCTTTTGGGCTTTCTTCGGGATGGGATCACCCGTGTGCAGGTCGTGCCGGCCAAAGGTGCCTGATGGGCCGGGAGCCGTCGGGCGGGCTTGCCATATCGCGTGGGCCGGTTATTTCGATCGTCGGGCAACCGGAGAAGCGCGCATGCGAAAGAGAGTGCTGGCCTTCGCGGCCGGGAGCACCGCCTTTTTGGCGATTCTGATGGGAGCGGCGGGTTCCCTGCACGCCTCGGTGGATGGCGTCTTCCGGCTGCGCGGCGCCGGGGCCTGGACCTGTGCCCAGTATCTCGAGGTGGTCAAGAAACAGGACGAGCGGGGCATGTACCTCGCGGGCGGCTGGATCGACGGCTACGTCACCGCTCTGAACGACGAGGTCGACGGCGTCTTCGGCATGCTGCCCTGGCAGTCCACCGAGCTCATCATGGAACTGGTGCACAACCACTGCGAGCGCGTGCCGGACGAGATGTTCTTCGCCGCCGTGGCACGTCTCGTCCAGGTCTCGTCTGCGACGCGCCTGAAGAAGAAGGGCGAGGTGGTGCAGATCCCGGCCGGCGAGGGCAAGTCCATCCAGCTCTACAAGGATACGCTCGCGCAGGTGCAGCAGAGGCTGGCCGAGCTCGGCCACTACAAGTCCTCGGTGGACGGGGCGTTCGGGCCCGGAACCTCCTCCGCCATCAGTGCCTTCCAGGCGGCATCCAAGCTGCCGGAGACGGGGCTGCCGGACCAGATAACGCTCTGGACGCTGTTCGCGCCGCTCTACGAGAAAGGCAACTGACGGGGCGGGATCAGCCCGCCGCCTCCAGGCTCGCCACCGTGGCGAGCACCTCCTCCTGCGGCCGCCAGCCGATGGTCACGACCTCGGGGCGGCCGCCGGCGAAGGCGAGGAGGGTCGGATAGCCGGTCACACCGAGCGCCGCCGTCTGCTGCCACTCGGCGGCGACGATGGCCGCCGTCTCGCTCGCGTCGAATCCGGCGTCGAACGTCTCGGACGCGATGCCGAACTCGGCCACGGCCTCGCGCAACAGGGCCTTTTCGGTGATGTCGTGGCCGAGCGCGTAGAAGCGCTCCTGCAGCCGGGCGAAGGCGGCGAGCGCCAAAGCCGGGTAGTGCGCCCGCACGAGCTGCACGGCGCGGCAGGCCGGCTCGGTGTCGTAGACGAAGCCCTCGCGCGCAAAGAAGGCGAAGTCGAAGATCTGGCCGCTCGCCCGGGCGACATGCTCCCAATGCTCGCGGACGCTGGCCTTGTCCTTCTCGCGCATCGGCCGCGCACGGTCGGCGCCGAGGCTGCCGAGGGCGAGCGTGACGCGATGCCCGGCGCCTTCCAGCGCCTGCACGGCAGGCGCGAAGCCCCAGCACCAGGAGCACATGGGGTTGGCGAAATAGAGCAGATCGAGGCTCAAGAATCCCCCTTTCGGCTGACAGGATGACCCAGCCGGCGCCAGCGATCCATGCCGCCGGCGAGCTGGGCGGCGCGAAAGCCCTCCTTCTGCAGAAGCCGCACCGCCGGGATCGAGCGGTGCGCGGTCTTGCAGATCGCGACCACCTGCATATGGCGATCCGGATCGAGCTCCAGGAGGGCGGCGGCGAGGCGCTGCACCGGAACGTGAACTGCACCGGGGATGTGCCCCCGGCGGTATTCGCCGCCCGTGCGCACGTCGAGGAGCAGGAGCCGCTCGCCGGACGCGAGACGAGAGGCGAGCTCGTCCGGCGCGATCGCGGCCACCCGCCCGAACGGCCACCAGTCGAGCAGGCGCAAGGGTCCGATCCCTCCTTTCCGCTCGAACATGGGTCCGCCACGCGCTCATGGCCAGACCAAAAGCGTGCGAAGCATCGCGATCGGTAACCGAAGATGCGATTCCCAGTAGTTCCTAATCAACTTGAACTACTTATCACGAAAGTGTGATCATGCTCGTCCGCCCGACTCTCAACAAGCTGTCGAAGCCGTGATAGCCTGAGTAATACCCGATCGGACGAGCCGATCGGGGCAAATGATCCGGAGGATCGGATCGGACCAGATCATCCCGGATCGGATCATGGAGGGAAAGCCGATGCGCAAGATCCTGATGGCGACGATCCTGGCCGCCGCTTTGGCCTCACCGGCGCTGGCCGCCGATCCCGTGAAGCTCACCGACACCCAGATGGACAAGGTGTCCGCGGGCTTCGGCAGCATCCAGGGCGGCTGGTACTATTTCCTGCTGCACTACTGGTACGGCCAGGGCAACAGCACCGCCTCGCGCTGAGCCACGATTGGTCGGGATCGGCGATGGGTCGGTCCCGGCCGTCCGGCGCCATGAACGATCTCGGCGATCGCTCGAGGATGTGGTAGAAGGGGATCGTTCCCGCTCGGGAACTGTCCGCCGGACGGGCCGGCGGGCAAAGGGTCCGGCCAACGGGCCGGATCAGGTCATGGAGGAAGTGCCAATGCGCAAGTTCTTTATGGCGACAGTTCTGGCGGCGGCCCTCGCATCACCGGCCCTCGCCGCCGATCCGGTGAAGCTCACCGACACCCAGATGGACCGGGTTTCGGCCGGCCTGCAGATGGGTGGCGGCATCCAGAGTGCCATCCAGAGCTGGTGGTACTGCTTCCTGCTCAACGGCTGGTATGGCGCGTATCAGCCCAACGAGCAGCCCATGTAGGCAATAGCGGCATCCGGGGGTGGCCCCGGCCACTCCCTGAGCCCGATGCGCGGGCGGGGCCGCATGATGGTCGGAGTGGCAGGATTTGAACCTGCGGCCCCCGCCTCCCGAAGACGGTGCTCTACCAGGCTGAGCTACACTCCGAGGCCGGCGCGAGAGATAGGCGAAACTCTCCGTCCGCGCAAGCCACAGCAAGGGATCAATAGGCGCGGGCGATCGAGAAATCGACGATCTCCTCGAGCGCATCCCGCCAGAGGCATGGCCGGAACACCTCGAGGCAGGCGCGGGCGCGTTGGCCCGAGGCCCGGGCACGCGCGAAGGTGGCCTCGAGCGTGCCATGGCGGACGAGGAGGCGTTGCGCCCTGCCGAGGTCGCCCTCCCGCTGTCGCGCCGGATCACCGATGACCCGCTCCCAGAATTCCCGCTCCGAAGGGGTGCCGGCCGCGTAGGCGAGGAGCACCGGCAGGCTCGCCTTGCCCTCGCGGAAGTCGTCGCCCACGGTCTTGCCGAGCTGGACCTGGCGAGCCGAGTAGTCGAGCGCGTCGTCGACGAGCTGGAAGGCGATGCCGACCTCCCGGCCGAACGTGGCGAGCGCCTCCTCCTCCTCGACACCCTGCTCCGCGACCACGGCACCGATGCGGCAGGCGGCCTCGAAGAGGGCCGCCGTCTTGGCGCGGATGACGTCGTGATAGGCGGCCTCGCTGGTCTTCACGTCGCCGGCGGTCATGAGCTGGGCCACCTCGCCCTCGGCGATGACCGCCGAGGCGTTGGCGAGGATGTCGAGCACGCGGAGATTGCCGTCGCCGACCATGAGCTGGAAGGCGCGGCTGAAGAGGAAGTCGCCGACGAGGACGGGTGCCTTGTTGCCCCAGAGCGAGTTGGCGGTGGAGCGGCCGCGCCGCAGATCGCTCTCGTCGACCACGTCGTCGTGCAGGAGCGTGGCGGTGTGGATGAACTCGACCGAGGTGGCGAGGGCTATGTGCCGCTCGCCGTCATAGCCGCAGAGCCGGGCCGCGAGCAGGGTCAGGATCGGGCGGATACGCTTGCCGCCGGCGGCGATCAGGTGGCGGGCGAGCTCGGGGATCAGCGTCACCTCGCTCTCCAGCCGCTCCAGGATGAGGCGGTTGACCGCGTCGAGGTCGTCCGCCACCAGTCGCCGGACGAGTGCCAAAGCGGGCTCGTCCGCCGGCCGCTGACCGGGGGACGGATGCAGGGCGGTCACCAAAGGCGTACTCCAGTCCACAAGCGGGCACGCGCGGCCTTCCGGATGGACCGCTTGCCAATGCCCGCGGCGCTAGCTACCACGCCGCCTTCGGCTCTGGCAAACCAGACACTTGCGGAGCAGGCTTCGACGGATGGTCGCATCCTGGTAGAATTGGTGCGCAGCAACGATCTGGTCCACCTGTCCTGGGCGGAGGCCATGCTGCGCGCAGCGGGGATCCCTTCACTTCTTCTCGATCAGCACACGAGCGGCGTCGAGGGCAGCATCGGCGCCATCGAGCGTCGCCTGCTGGTGGCGGAGGAGGATGCATGGCGCGCCCGGCGGATTCTGGAAGCGGCTGCGGCCGCGCTGCCGCCTCGCTGATGCGCGGAGATCAGGGGGTCGACGAAGGAGGGTGGACCGCCGACCGGCTGCTGGGCGGCAGGCTGCTGATTCGTCAGCCACGGCATGGCTATCGCGCCGCAATCGATCCGGTGCTGCTCGCCGCCGCCGTTCCGGCCGGAGGCGGCGCTTGTGTGCTCGAGGCCGGCACGGGCGTCGGTGCTGCCTCCTTGTGCCTCGGGCGCCGTGCTCCGGGCATCACCCTCCTCGGCCTCGAGATCGATCCGGCAACGGCGGCCCTGGCGCGGGCGAACGTGGCGCTGAACGGCCTCGAGGGGGCGATCACCATCGTCGAGGGCGATCTTCTGGCGCCGCCTCCCGAGATCCGCGCCCGCTCCTTCGAGTGGATCATGAGCAATCCGCCCCATCATCCGGCCAGCGCCCCATCCTCGCCCGATGCCAGAAAAGCGCTGGCGAACCGCGAGGGCATCGGCATCGCCGCCTGGCTTCGGGCCTGCCTGCGGCGGCTGCGGCCGGGCGGCCGCCTCGCCCTGATCCAGCGTGCCGACCGGCTGCCGGAAGTGCTGGGCGGGCTCGGCGGCCTCGCGGGCGAGATCGAGATCGTGCCGCTCTGGCCGAAGGAGGGTCGGCCGGCGAAGCGGGTGCTGATGCGCTGCCGCAAGGGTGCGAAAGGGCCGGCGCGGCTCGTTCCGGGGCTTGTCCTGCACGGCGCCGATGGCAAGTACACTGCGAAGGCCGAGGCGATCCTGCGCGATGGCGCCGATCTCGACAGCGTCCTTCAACGAGGCTGACGTCCGGCGCCACCCTGGAGGATTCCGTCCTTGCCCCGGTACAGGTCCCTTTGGCCATTTCGTCGCAGCACGCCCGTTCCCGTCGTTCGCCTGACCGGTGTCATCGGCACCGTGCCCTTGCGGGGCGGCTTGACCCTTCGTGCCATCGAGCCGGCGCTGGGCCGGGCCTTCGGCCTGAAGCGGGCGCCGGTCGTGGCCCTCGCGATCAACAGCCCGGGCGGCTCGCCGGTGCAGTCGTCGCTGATCGCCCGCCGCATCCGCGACCTCGCGGAGGAGCACAAGAAGCCGGTGATCGCCTTCGTCGAGGACATCGCCGCCTCGGGCGGCTACTGGCTGGCGCTGGCCGCCGACGAGATCCTGGTCGACCGCTCCTCGATCATTGGCTCGATCGGCGTCATAACCTCTGGCTTCGGCCTCGAGGGTGCCATCGCGAGGCTCGGCATCGAGCGGCGGGTGCACGCGACGGGACCGCGAAAGGCGCTGCTCGATCCGTTCCGACCGGAGCAGCCGGGCGATCTCGAGGTGCTGGCGGAGCTGCATCGGGACATCCTCGCGAGCTTCAAGGCGCATCTCGAGGAGCGACGCGGCAAGAAGCTCCGCCTGCCGCCCGACGAGCTCTATTCGGGGCGGGTGTGGAGCGGGCTTCGGGCGATCGAGCACGGACTCGTGGACGGGCTCGGCGAGCTGCGCTCGACCATCCGGGCGCGGCATGGCAAGCGGGTGCGCCTGCAGGTCGTCAACCGGCAGAAGGGCTGGCTGCAGCGCCGGCTGGGCGGTGCCGACCCTGGCGAGCGGCGGCTCGCCGGGCTGCTGCCGGAGCTTCTGGCCGAGATCGAGGCGGAAGCGCGCTGGCGCCGCTTCGGGCTCTGAGCGGATGCCATCGACCCTTGCGGCGGGCGCCGATTGCCGCCACTTTGGCAGGATGCCGGCCGCCTCTGCCGTGCCCAGGCTCGAACCCCAATCCCGATGGCGTCGCCCTTCATGCTCGGTCTTTCGCTCTCCAAGCTGATCTTCACCGCCCTTCTGATCGTCGCCGTCTGGAAGGGCTGGAAGCTCATGCAGACGATCCGCGACAAGATCAGCGATCCCGCCGACTATGCCGGGGTCGAGCGGCCGAAGGCGCGGGCCCGCTCGCGGCCGCGAAGTGCCGAGACGCTCTACGAATGCCCGCATTGCGGGACCTATGTGCCGAACGGGACGATCTGCCGCTCCGAGAAGGAGTGTGTTCTGAAGAAGCCTTGAGGCCACGGTTTGCGGCCGTTCACTTGACCGGTCCGGCCGCCAGCGATTAGGTTCCGCACCGCAGCAAACCATCGGGTTGAACAGCGACGTGGCCCTGCCGAGCTTCCAGGAGCTGATCCTCCGGCTCCAGACCTACTGGGCGGGGCAGGGCTGCCTGATCCTGCAGCCCTACGACATGGAGGTGGGGGCAGGGACGTTCCATCCGGCCACCACGCTTCGCGCCCTCGGCCCCGAGCCCTGGAAGGCGGCCTATGTGCAGCCGTCGCGGCGGCCGACCGATGGCCGCTACGGCCTCAACCCCAACCGGCTGCAGCATTACTACCAGTTCCAGGTGATCCTGAAGCCGTCGCCCTTGAACCTGCAGGAGCTCTACCTCGAGAGCCTCCACGATCTCGGCATCGATCCGGCGCTGCACGATCTGCGCTTCGTCGAGGACGACTGGGAGAGCCCGACGCTCGGCGCCTGGGGATTGGGCTGGGAGGTCTGGTGCGACGGCATGGAGGTCAGCCAGTTCACCTATTTCCAGCAGGTCGGCGGCATCGACTGCCGGCCGGTCTCGGGCGAGCTGACCTACGGGCTCGAGCGGCTGGCCATGTACGTGCAGGGGGTCGAGAACGTCTACGATCTCGATTTCAACGGTGCCGGGGCCACTTACGGCGACGTCTTCCTCCAGGCCGAGAGGGAGCATTCGACCTGGAACTTCGAGGTCGCCGACACCGAGACGCTGTTTCGCCATTTCGCCGATGCCGAGGCCCAGTGCCGCCGCGCGCTCGAGCGGAAGCTGGCGCTGCCGGCCTACGACCAGTGCCTGAAGGCGAGCCACACCTTCAACCTGCTCGACGCGCGGGGCGTGATCGGCGTCGCCGAGCGGCAGGCGCATATCGCCCGGGTGCGGGCACTCGCCAAGGCCTGCTCGGAAGCCTGGCTCGTGAGCCGCGGCCATGGCTGAGCTGCTGCTCGAGATTTTGTCCGAGGAGATCCCGGCGGGGATGCAGGCGCCGGCGGCGGCGGAGCTCGCGGCCCGCCTCGAGAAGGCGCTGGCCGAGGGCGGCATCCGGGGCCGGCTCGCGCATCGCCATGCGACGCCGAGGCGCCTCGTGGTCGCCTTCGAGGACCTGCCGCTCGTCTCGGCCGACCGGACCATCGAGCGGCGCGGCCCGCGCGTCGATGCGCCGGAGAAGGCGCGAGAGGGCTTCTTGAAGGGTCTGGGCGAGATCGCTTACGAGCTCGGCGAGATCGAGGACAAGAAGGGCCGCTTTCTGGTCGCGAGCTTCGTCGAGCCCGGGCGGCGAGCGGCGGAAATCGTCGCTGGCGCGCTGCCGAGCATCCTTCAGAGCTTTCCCTGGCCCAAGTCGATGCGCTGGGGCGAGGGCGAGGCGCACTGGGTGCGCCCGCTGCACGCCATCCTCTGCCTTCTCGACGGCGAGGTCGTGCCCTTCAGCTTCGCGGGGATCGAGAGCGGCCGGGAAACCTTCGGGCACCGCTTCATGGCGCCGGGCGCCATCCTCGTTCGCGATCTCGAGGACTACCGCAACCAGCTCGTGCTCGGCCGGGTGATGCTGGATGCCGCCGACCGGCGCCGGGTGATCGAGGCGAAGGCGCAGGATCTGGCGAAGGCCGCTGGCTTCGGGGTGAGACCCGATCCGGGCTTGCTCGACGAGATCGCCGGCCTCGTCGAATGGCCGGTGCCGCTCATCGGCCGGATCGACAGGGAGTTCATGGCGCTGCCGGCCGAGGTGCTGGTGACGACCATGCGCGCGAACCAGAAATACCTGGCGCTCGAGGACGGGGAAGGACGGCTCGCCCCGCTCTTCGTCACGGTCGCCAATATCGAAGCGCCCGATGGCGGGGCCGCCATCGTCGCCGGCAACGAGCGGGTGCTCCGGGCGCGGCTCTGGGATGCCCGCTTCTTCTGGGAGCAGGATATCGGCACGAAGCTCGAGGCGTTGCTGCCGAAGCTCGGTGCCATGGTCTTTCATGCGGCGCTCGGGAGCCTCGGCGACAAACGGATTCGGTTGCGGCACCTCGCACCCTCCATTGCAACGGCGGTTGGGGAAGATCCCGAACTCGCATGGCAATGCGCAGAATTGTGCAAGGCCGATCTCGTATCAGGGATGGTCGGAGAGTTCCCCGAGCTCCAAGGCATCATGGGAGGCTACTATGCACGCTTGCAGGGAAAGCCGGAGTCCGTAGCCTCTGCCATCACCGACCATTATCGTCCGTTGGGACCGAGCGACTCCTGTCCGCGGACCCCCCTTGGCAACGTACTTTCCCTGGCGGACAAGCTCGATACGCTGGTTGGCTTCTTTTCGATCGGTCAGGTGCCGACAGGATCCAAAGACCCGTTTGCCCTCCGGCGTGCGGCACTCGGCATCATTCGGATCATTATCGAGCGCGGAATGCGAATCGATCTCGATGGCGCCATAAAGGACGCGCAAAACGCCAGCGGTTATCGTGAGCGGTTTACAGAAGAGGTTCGACAACGGGTTAGACGGGAACTCCTGGAGTTTCTGGTCGAACGGTTGAAGGTTCAGCAGCGCGAAAACGGCGTGCCGCACGACCTTATCGCCGCTGTCTTCGGCGACCGCCGGAGCACCGACCTTGTCGATCTTTTGGCCCGCGTCGAAGCGCTTCGGATCTTTCTCGCCTCCTCGGACGGCGCCGATCTCCTCGCCGCCTTGCGCCGCGCCGGCAATATCGTGCAGATCGAGGAGAAGCGGGACGGCCAGCGCTTCACCGGCCCGGTCGACCCGGCGCTGCTCGAGGAGGCGGCGGAGGTGCGGCTGCACGAGGAGCTTCTGGCCGCGCGCGGATCGATCCGCACAGCACTCGCCGCCGAGGACTATGCGGCGGCGATGGCGACACTGGCCCGGCTTCGGCCCTTCGTCGATGCCTTCTTCGATCGGGTCATGGTCAATGCCGGGGAACCGGCGGTGCGGGCCAACCGCTTGCGCCTTTTGAACATGTTGCGTGACGATCTCGGTGCGATCGCCGACTTCTCGGTCATCGGGGAGGCGGCGCCGGGCTGATGGTCCTCTTGGGAGACGATCCTTGATGACGAGGTGGGTCTACGGCTTCGGCGGCGGCCGCGCCGATGGCGGGGCGTCGATGCGGGATCTTCTGGGCGGCAAGGGCGCCAATCTCGCCGAGATGTCGTCGCTCGGCCTGCCGGTGCCGCCCGGCTTCACCATCACGACCGAGGTCTGCAGTCATTTCTACGCGCATGGCCGCACCTATCCGGCGGAGCTCGAGGCCGAGGTCGACGAGGCCATCGAGAAGGTCGAGGCCGGGATCGGCATGCGCTTCGGCGATGCGAAGCGGCCGCTTCTCTTCTCGGTGCGGTCCGGTGCGCCGATCTCGATGCCCGGCATGATGGACACCGTGCTCAATCTCGGTCTCAACGACGAGACCGTGCAGGGCCTGGCACGGGAGAGCGGCGACGAGCGCTTCGCCCAGGACAGCTACCGGCGCTTCATTCAGATGTACGGCGACGTGGTGCTCGGCATCGACCATTACCTCTTCGAGGAGGCGCTCGAGGCGGCGAAGGCCGAGGCCGGCTGCCGTTTCGACAACGAGCTCGACGCCGAGGCGCTCGGGAAGCTCGTCGGCACCTACAAGCGCATCGTCAGGAAGGAGATCGGCGAGCCCTTCCCGGAGGATCCCAAAGCGCAGCTCTGGGGGGCGATCGGGGCGGTCTTCGGCTCCTGGCAGACGCCGCGCGCCGTCACCTATCGCCGCCTGCACGACATCTCGGGGGCGATGGGCACGGCGGTCAACGTCCAGGCGATGGTGTTCGGCAATATGGGCACGGATTGCGCCACCGGCGTCGCCTTCACCCGCAATCCCTCCACCGGCGAGCGCAGCGTCTACGGCGAGTTCCTGATCAACGCCCAGGGCGAGGACGTGGTGGCGGGCATCCGCACGCCGCAGCCGCTCAGCCGGGCCATGGCCGAGAGCGGCAACGGCTCGGCCGAGCAGTCGATGGAGAGCCTGCTGCCGGAGTCCTACGCAGAGCTCTGTCGCGTCTTCGACCGCCTCGAGGCGCATTATCGCGACATGCAGGACGTCGAGTTCACGATCCAGCGTTCGAAGCTCTTCGTGCTGCAGACGCGGACCGGCAAGCGCACCGCACCGGCGGCGCTCAAGATCGCCGTCGACATGGCGGCCGAGGGGCTGATCAGCGAGGACGAGGCGATCCTTCGGGTCGATGCCGCCTCGCTCGACCAGCTCCTGCATCCGACCCTCGATCCCGAGGCCGAGGCGGAGGTGCTCGCCCGCGGCCTGCCGGCCTCGCCGGGCGCCGCCTCGGGCCGCATCGTCTTTCTCGCCGACGACGCGACCAAGGCGGCCCAGGAGGGCCAGGACGTCATCCTGGTGCGCGTCGAGACCTCGCCCGACGACATTCACGGCATGCACGCGGCCAAGGGCATCCTCACCGCCCGGGGCGGCATGACGAGCCACGCCGCCGTGGTCGCCCGCGGCATGGGCAAGGCCTGCGTCTGCGGCGCCAACGAGCTCGTCATCTCGCATGTCGAGAAGACCCTGACGGTGCAGGGCCGCACGCTCGGCGAGGAGGACTGGATCACCATCGACGGTGCCGCCGGTGTGGTCATGCTCGGCCGGGTGCCGACGGTCGAGCCCGTGCTCTCGGGCGATTTCGCCAAGCTCATGGGCTGGGCCGACAGGAAGCGCCGCCTCCGGGTGCGGACCAATGCCGAGACCCCGCTCGACGCGCGGGCGGCGCTCGGCTTCGGCGCCGAGGGGATCGGACTCTGCCGCACCGAGCACATGTTCTTCCAGGAGGACCGCATCGTCGCCATGCGCGAGATGATCCTGAGCGGCGACGCAGAGGGCCGCCGCAAGGCGCTCGCCCGGATCGCGCCGGTGCAGCGGGACGATTTCGTCGAGCTCTTCACCATCATGAAGGGTCTGCCGGTCACCATCCGACTGCTCGATCCGCCGCTGCACGAGTTCCTGCCGCACGGCGACGCGGAGGACGAGGCCGTGGCGGCCGCGACCGGCGTCGACGTGAAGCTGGTCCGCCGCCGGGTGGCCGAGCTGCAGGAGGCGAACCCGATGCTGGGCCTGCGCGGCTGCCGGCTCGGGATTCTCTATCCCGAGATCTACGAGATGCAGGCCCGGGCCATCTTCGAGGCGGCGTTCATCGTCTTCGAGCGGAGCCGCGAGACGGTCACACCCGAGGTGATGATCCCGCTCGTCTGCAGCGCGCGCGAGCTCGAGCTCATCAAGCGGCGGATCGTCGCCGTGGCGGAAGCGGTCGAGAAGGAGCGCGGGCGGGATCTCGCCTACGAGATCGGCACCATGATCGAGCTGCCGCGCGCGGCCCTTCGAGCCGGCGACATCGCCGAGCATGCGAGCTTCTTCAGCTTCGGCACCAACGACCTCACCCAGATGGCGCTCGGCCTCAGCCGCGACGACGCCGGACGCTTCCTCGATACCTACATGGCCCAGGAGATTTTCGCCGCGGATCCCTTCCAGTCGCTCGACCAGGAGGGGGTGGGCGAGCTGGTCGCCCTTGCCGCCGAGCGCGGCCGCGCCGCGCGGCCCGGCCTCAAGCTCGGCATCTGCGGCGAGCACGGCGGCGATCCCGCGTCTATCGGCTTCTGCCACCGGCAGGGGCTCGACTACGTCTCCTGCTCGCCCTATCGGGTGCCGATCGCGAGGCTGGCCGCCGCGCAGGCGGCTTTGCGCGAGAATTGAGCGAGGGTCCGACGCTCGAGGAGCTTCGCGGTGGCGGCAAGGTCCTGCTCTCGCGCTGCCTCGCCGATCTCGAAAGCGAGGCCGGGAGAAGACGGAAGAGGTCGCTTCTGGATGCCGCCTATGCCGCACCGCGCGGCCGGGTGGTCGGGCTCACGGGCCCGCCCGGGGTCGGCAAGTCGACCCTTCTCGCCCGGCTGATCGCCCGTCACCGCATCTCCGGCACGACAGTCGCGGTGCTCGCCGTCGATCCCTCGTCGCGACGGACCGGCGGCGCGCTGCTCGGCGACCGCACCCGGCTCGACCACGATCCCCTGGACGTGGGGGTCTTCATCCGCTCGCTCGCCGCGGGCGAACGGCTCGGCGGCCTCGCGGACGCGACCGTGGCCCTAATGGTGGTGCTGCGCGCCCTCTTCGACGTCGTCTTCGTCGAAACCGTCGGCGTCGGCCAGTCGGAGGTCGAGATCGGCGAGATCGCCGACAGCGTCGTCCTCGCCATCCAGCCGGCCTCGGGCGACAGCCTGCAGTTCATCAAGGCCGGGATCGTCGAGATCCCGGACGTCATCGTGATCGGCAAGGCCGATCTCGGCGCGGCCGCGCGGAAGGCGCAAGGCGAGATCGCGGCGGCGCTGCGCCGCGCCCCTCAAGCTCCGGACCTCTGGCGGCCGCCCGTCCTTCGGATCTCGGCAGCGGCGGGGGAGGGGATCGAGGCACTCGTTCAGGCACTCGCCGACCACGCGGCGCATCAGGCGGTCCATGGCCGGCTCGAAACGCGGCGCCGGACGCAGGCCCGAGGCTGGTTGCGCTCGGCCTTGCGCGAGGCCTATGGCCGGCGCGGGCTGGAGCGTCTGGGCGCGGCCCTGGACGCGGCCGAGGCCGACCCCTCGCTCTCACCCTTTCTGCGGCTCGAGCGCCTGGGCCAGACGCTCGACGAGGTCCTGCTGCCAGAAGGCCGGGCAGGGTAGGACGCGGCCGCCGCCGGCCTCGAGCGGACTGGTCAGACGGTCGAGACGAAGCAGCGCCATGGCGAGGTCGCCGGCCACGCTCCTGATCTCACCCGCCTCGATCTCGCCCGCCATGATGGCGAAGCCGGGCTCGACCGAAGCGTCCTCGAGCCGCACCGGCACAAGGCGCCGCTTGACCAGGCCCCGGTAATGGGTCCGGGCGGTCAGCTCCTGACCGACGAAGCAGCCCTTGTCGAAGGCCACGCCACGGAGCTGGTCGAGTCCCGCCTCGAGCAGGATGGTCTTGTCGACCAGAAGATCGCTGCCGGCCTCGGGCACGGCGAGAGCGATGCGGTGCCGTGCGAAGATCGCCGGCTCGACGAGGTCGAGATCGGTGCTCTCGAGCCATTGGCGGACCATCTCCGGCGTGCCGCGCAGCCAGACGCCCAGGGCCGGAAGCCTCGGATCGACGGTCCAGGTCAGCCCTTGCCCGGTTCGCGTCGCCCCGGCCTCGTCGGGCAGCCCGGCCGTTGCGCCCGCGCCAGCGCCGAACAGCACGGCGACCAAGGGTTCCGGCTCGATCGGTTCAATCGTCACTTCCGCGCGCAGACGGTAGAGCGTCAGGCGCCGCTGGAGATCGGCCAGCCGGTCCCGGGCCGTCTCCAGCACCAGGGCCTCGCCCGCGGCATGCACGAAGAAGTCGAAGAGGAACTTGCCCTGCGGCGTCAGAAGCGTGGTGTAGATCGCCTGATCCGGCCCGATCCTGTCCAGATCGTTGCTGATGAGGCCCTGCAGGAGCGAGGCCGCATCCCGGCCGGTGAGCCGCAGGCAACCACGATTCTCGAGCAATACGGCCGACGCAATCGATTTCTTCATCTTTTGCAATCATCATCTCCGCGGTCGGACGATCCAGAGATGGGTCTTCGACCGGGATCGGTAAAGGGTCGTGCCTTGCGGTCCGCGTTGAAGGAGGGGCCCGTTGCCCATGATGGACTATGGCCTGATCGGCAACTGCGCGATCAACGCGCTGATCGACGCGAACGGTCGAATCGTCTGGAGCTGCTTTCCGCGGTTCGACAGCGAGCCGATCTTCTGCCGGCTGCTCGATGGTGATCGCGATCGTGGCTATTTCGGGGTCGAGCTCGAGGATGGCATGCATGTCGAGCAGGCCTATGTCGAGAACACGGCCATCCTGCGGACCGAGATGCGGGACGCCAGAGGCGCCGGCATCCGGATCATCGACTTCGCGCCGCGCTTCGAGCAGTTCGGCCGCATGTTCAGGCCCACCACCCTCGTCCGCATCGTCGAGCCCTTGGGCGAGGGGCCGCGCATCAGGATCGCCTGCCGCCCGCTCTACAATTGGGGCGCGCAGCTTCCGGTGATCACCCGCGGCAGCAACCACATCCGCTACGTCGACGACATCATGGCGCTGCGCCTGACCACCAACGCGCCGCTCACCTACGTGCTCGACGAGACCGCGTTTCATCTGGACGGAACGGTGGTCCTGCTGCTCGGCCCCGACGAAAGCCTGCGCAGCGGCCTCGTCGAGACGGCCAGGGACTTTCTCGAGCGGACCACGAGCTACTGGCTGCAGGTTACGGGCCGCCTGCACATCCCCTTCGAGTGGCAGGAGGCGGTGATCCGCTCGGCCATCACCCTGAAGCTCTGCAGCTTCGAGGAGACGGGTGCGATCATCGCCTCGCCCACCACCTCGCTGCCCGAGACGGACGGGGAGGGACGCAACTGGGATTACCGCTTCTGCTGGCTGCGCGACGCCTTCTTCGTCGTCCGCGCCCTCAACCGGCTCGGCTACGCCGAGACCATGGAGAACCATCTCCGCTACCTCTCCGACCTCGTCGCCCGGAGCGATGACGGCCATCTGCAGCCGGTCTACGGCATCGGGCTGGAGAAGCGCCTGACCGAACGGCAGGTCGACAGCCTCCTGGGCTTTCGGGGCAACCAGCCCGTGCGCATCGGCAACCAAGCCTTCGAGCACCATCAGCACGACGGCTATGGCAGCGTCATCCTGGCGGCGACCCAGGCCTTCTTCGATCGTCGCCTGCGGCAGCCGGCGGGCCGGGCCACGTTCGAGCGGCTCGAGGTTCTGGGCGACAAGGCGTGGGAGCTGCACGACGTGCCCGATGCGGGGCTCTGGGAATTCAGGACACGCGCGCGGGTGCACACCCATTCGAGCATCATGTGCTGGGCGGCCTGCGACCGGCTCGCCCGGATCGCGGCGCGGCTCGACCTCGTGGAGCGCGAGGCGCACTGGCGGGGGCGGGCCGACCGGATCCGTGCGGCGATCGAGGCGCGCGCCTGGAACCCCGCGCTCAACAGCTATACCGCCAGCTTCGACGACGAGGACATCGACGCGAGCCTCCTCTTGATGCACGAGGTCGGCTTCTCGAAGGGCGACGATCCGCGCTTCATCGCCACGGTCGAGGCGGTGGAGCGGCGGCTGAAGGAGGGGCCGTTCGTCTTCCGCTACCGCTCGCGGGACGATTTCGGCGAGCCGGGAAACGCCTTCTTGATCTGCAGCTTCTGGTATGTGGACGCGCTGATCGCGCTCGGCCGGCGCAACGAGGCCAGGGAACTTTTCGAGCAACTGATCGGTTGCAGGAACCGCCTCGGCTTGCTGTCGGAGCACATCGACCGTACAAGCGGAGAGCTCTGGGGCAACTTCCCGCAGACCTACAGCCATGTCGGGCTGATCAACTGCGCCATGCGGTTGAGCCGTCCCTGGGAGGATGTCGTCTGACCGGCCGGGCCGCCTCGCCGATGAACCGGGTGGCAGGGGAGCGAGGGAGGAAGGATATTGGCGCGGCTGGTCGTCGTCTCGAACAGGGTCACCCCGATCACCGGCCGGCAGGCGGCCTCGGCCGGCGGTCTGGCGGTGGGCGTGCTCGCCGCCCTTCGCGAGAGCGGCGGGCTCTGGTTCGGCTGGAGCGGCGAGGTCAGCGAGGCTTCGCGCTGGGATGCCGAGGCGCCGCCGGCGGCCCGAGTGTTCCGCACGGGCAAGGTCACGTACGGGCTGATCGACCTCGCCGAGGCGGATTTCGAGGGCTTCTACGCCGGCTTCGCCAACCGGACGCTGTGGCCGCTCTTCCACTACCGCCTCGACCTGACCTCGTTCGAGCATCCCTGGTACGCCACCTACCGCAAGGTCAACCAGCGCTTCGCCGAGGCGCTCAGGCCGCTGCTCAAGCCGGACGACGTCATCTGGATCCACGACTACCATCTGATCCCGCTCGCCACCGAGCTGCGCCGGCTCGGCTGCGAGAACCGCACGGGCTTCTTCCTCCACATCCCGTTTCCGGCGCCGGAAATCTACACGAGCCTGCCCTGGCACCGGCAGCTCGCGGGCGATCTCTGCGCCTATGACGTGCTCGGCTTCCAGACCCAGACCGATGTCCGCCAGTTCACCAACTACGTCGAGCTCGAGATCAACGGCAAGGCCGACTGGAAGGGCACGGTGCAGGCGCTCGGCCGGAGCCTGCACGTCGACGCCTATCCCATCGGCATCGACGTCGACGACGTCAGCGGCATGGCGGTCTCGCCCGAGGCGCGGCGGCAGGCGGCGCGGCTGGGCTCGAGCCTCGCCAACCGCCAGCTCATCATCGGTGTCGACCGCCTCGACTACACCAAGGGCATCGTCGAGCGCCTGCGCGCCTTCGAGATGCTGCTGAAGGCCAACGCGGTGCTGCGCCGGCAGGTGACCTTCGTGCAGATCTCGGCGCCGTCGCGCGAGCAGGTGCCGGAATATCTGGAGCTCCGCCAGGAGATCGAGCTGCTTTCCGGCCATATCAACGGCCTGTACAGCGAGGCGGACTGGGTGCCGCTGCGCTACATCAACCGAAGCTTCACCCGCCGCACGCTGATGGGCTATTTCCGGCTGAGCCGCATCGGCCTCGTGACGCCGCTGCGCGACGGCATGAACCTCGTCGCCATGGAATACGTGGCGGCACAGGATGCCGACGATCCGGGCGTGCTGGTCCTTTCCCGCTTCGCCGGCTGCGCGCAGCAGCTCGACGGTGCCCTCGTGGTCAATCCTTACGACGTGCACCACGTCGCCGAGACCCTGCAGGCGGGGCTCACCATGACGCTCGACGAGCGCCAGGATCGCTGGCAACGCATGATGGCGGCGATCCGCAGGAACGATATCATCACCTGGCGCGACCGCTTCCTGGCGCGGCTCGAGAACCGCGAGCGCGTGGGCTGATCCCGCCCACACGGCAGGGGACGATCGCCAGACCGCCGCGCCGCAACCAATTATCGGATAAGCAACATTATGACAAATATTGGATCCGACCTATCCGGCGGCTGAATGGCGGATCGGCGCCGCCCTTCGGCGCTCGCCTTCGCCATCATCAACCTGGTCATGCGTCTCGAATGGCTTCGAGAACGGCATCGCTCGGCCAGCCGGACGGCTGGACGAGATGCCATGGTCGCGCGGCGCCGGACCGTCGCTGCCACGAGCGCTCGCGGCCCTGCGCCCTGAGAGGATGCCAGCGCATCCGGCAGCTTCGTTGGAAGACCCCCTCGCTCCATTGAGGCCGCGATCGCCGGAGCCTTGGGCCGGCTTCCCTCGACCGGAGCCGTTCGCTTCGGGGACAGCATCGGATCGGGCTCGTGTTCACATTCTTGAGGTGCAGTCCCACAGGCGTCATTCCGGGCTTCCAAGAAGATGCATCGGACAAGCGGCCTCGAGGGAATTGCGGCCCGGTCATGGGAGGCAGGCGCGAAGCGTCCCGGCCTTCCCGGATTTTCACCCGGACGAGCGGTTCGCGGCGCGCCCTTTCGGAAACTATTCCTACCATAGGCCGGCCCCGAAAGCAAGCGCCGCCCAGGTTCGTCCGGCACAACGGCCCCTCCGGTTCGCTCGTCGCGTGAAACCCCGCCACCAGCGACGAAATCATCTTTTCTTTTCAAGAACTTGAATGATGCCGGGTTCGTTCGCGAGGGCTCGGGTTCGATCGTCGAATCGCCGGATTCGAGCCGTGATTTCCCGGGTTCCTTCGTCGCATTCCCGGGTTCCTTCGTCGCTGGATGTTGCGAGGGATGCAACATCGGCACCCGCCTGTTGCAGAAGATGCAACAACCCGGGCCTCTGAGGTTGCAGAAGATGCGACATCGCCCCGCCTCGTGTTGCATCAGACGCAACAATCCGAGGGCGGATGTTGCATCTTCCGCAACCGCGACCGGGAGGGCCCCACCGGGTCGTTGGCAACCGGCCGGCCGGTACCCGAGGCTGGCGGTTTCGATGACGGTCATCGCGTCGGCGAGCGTGTCGCCACCGGCATCGGCGCCGGCGAGCAGGAAGTTCCTGCGGCCGATGCTGATCGGCCTCACGGCGCGCCCGGCCGGGTTGTTGTCGATGGCGACGCGGGCGTCGTCGAGGAAGAGGGAGAAGCTTTCCCAGCGGCCGAGGGCCTAGCGCATCGCCTCGGCGAGGTCGCTCTTGCCGGGGATGCGGGCGAGCTGCTGCTCGCACCAGGGGCGGAACGCCAGGACACGGGATCGACTCCGCGGCTGGCGGGCAGCCAGGCGGTGCTCGTGCGGCCGGCGGTCGCTCGCCCGTTCGATGTCGTGGAGCTTGCCGATCCGTTCCAGCGCATCCCCGGCGATGGGCGAGCTGGTGCTTCTCCAGACGTCCTGGAAGTCGCGACGCAGATGCGCCCGGCACGCGGCCTCGCGGATTTTCGGCTCGCCGTCGATGCCGCGCTCGTAGAGCTTGCGGAAGCCGGCACAGGCGTCGGCCTGCGGGATGCCGATGAAGTTTCCGAGATGCGCCCCCGGGGACGAGCGTCGCGGACATGGATACGGATGAAGAACTCGCCCTGGCGACAGAGCGGAACGTGATCGTCCAATTTCGCGACCAGGATGTGCGCCAATAGCGACGGCCCGGGCAGACCGCGCGGGATCGGCCGCGACGGGGCGGATGTCTGCACCATGCGCCCGCGGTTGCGGCAGGATTTCTTCGGGCGGTGGAGCTCCACCACCTTCAGCTTGACGGCGATGAAGTCGAGGATCCCGGCGACACCCTCCCCGAACAGCCGCAGCGCGCCGCCCACCTCTGGCCAGCCACGCCACCAGCCGGCCGATGCCGGCGGCAGTGGGGGCGAAACCGGTGCCGGCATCGTCCGGCAGCAGATGCACGTCGAGCCGCCGCTCGCTGACATCGGCGCCGCAGAAACGCGTGAAGGATTCGAGGCTCAAGGCCAGGCCATCCTCGTATGCGGGCTTGCCGCCCCATCGATTGTTCGGTCTACTGTCACGCGGCGGACGGGCGCCGCGCTGACCCGCGATCTCCTACGACCAGGGAAGAACCGGCGTCCCGCCCGCCGGCCCTGGTCCGGCAGCTGCCGGACCAGGGCCATCTCGCCCTGACAGTCGCCGCATTCCGCCCCGTGGCATCGATACGAGGACTCTTTTAGGGACGCTAAAAGAGTCCTGACCCCATAAGCTCGCGGTGCAGCGATACAACGGCCCTCAGCCCATCACGGACCGGTTCCTGATGCCGTCTGAGCGCGCGACAGGGGTGCAGGAGCGCTTATGGGGTCAGGACTCTTTAGGCGGCGTAAAAGAGTCCTGACCCCATACGCGCTAAGATAATCGGAAGGGTAGTGTGCTGAG
>CAYOCP010000025.1:0-72084 GCA_964402505.1 uncultured Geminicoccaceae bacterium | reverse complement strand
GCCAATCGTCACAGCGCAAGCCTTATCTTAGCGCGTATGAGTCCTGACCCCATAAGCTCGGCGGGGTGAACCACGCGAACGTCCCGGGGCACGAGTCAGGAGGGAGCGTCCACTCCATCGAACAGTCGCGGAGGACCAAAAGCTGGTCGGGTTCCCTTCCGGCCCGTCGTTCATCACCGGTGCGGCGCGCCGGGACAACCGCGGTGCGGCGTTCAGGCCTTGGGGCGGCCGAGGATGGTGATGGCGCGCTCGGAAAGGGCGCGGTCGCCGCCGGCGCGGGCAGCCTCCCGGCAGGCACGGTCGGCGCGGCCGACCAGTCGTTGCAGGGGCTCGCCGGGGTGCCAGCGGGCGACGCCGATGGAGACGGTGACGGGCGGGATCGCATCCTCCGCCTCGCCGGTCGCCAGCCTGAGCCCGCCTATGGCCCGGCAGAGCCGCTCGGCCAGGGCGGCGCCCTCCTCGAGGTCGGTGGCGACGAGGACGACGCCGAAGGCGGCACCCTCGAGCCGGCCGATCGTGTCCTCCGGCTTCAGCTCGCGCGCGATCCGCCGTGCCGTCGCCTCGAGCATGAGGTCGCCCAGATGCCGCCCGCACGTTCCGTTGAAGGCGGCGAAGCGGTCGAGATCGACCACGAGGAAGGTCAGGGGCCGGTCGGCCCCGGCCGCCGCCGCGGCGCGCGCGAGCGCCCGGTCGAGCAGCCGCCGCCTCGCCACCCCGCTCACCGGATCGATCTCGTCCGCGGTCCCCGCCGCCGCCAGCGCCTTTCGGAGCAGGCCGATCTCGGCCGCGCCCTCGACCACGCGATGCTGCAGCCGCCCGGCGGCGAGCCGCATCTCCCGGGTCTCCTGCGCCAGACGCTCGACCAGGGCCCGCATCTCGCCGTAGCGGTCATGAACGGGCGCCGGGGGCGGTGCCGCGAGGGCATCGGGCGGTGTTTCGAAAGCAGCACCGACCTCCTCGAGGCGCGCGGCGCGCGCCGCTGCGTCGGCCTCGGCCGCGGCCAGATCCTCCGCCAGCCGCGCCAGCAGGCGCGCGGCCTCGCGGCTCGCCCCGGCGACCTGCAGAGCCACGTGGCCGGCGCCGAAATAGCGCTCGTGGAGGGTGCCGACGAGCGCCGCATCGAAGCGCTCGCCACGCGCCTCCAGATAGAGGATGCGCCGCGTCAGGTCCGGCCGTTCGCCCGCCAGATGCCGGTACCAGAGCGTGAACGCCTCGGGCGTCGGCGCGATCCCGTGGCGGCGCAGCGCCAGCAGCACCGCCTCACCGAGCGGATCGTCGACGGGCGCGGCCGCCCTCCCCTTCCTTTCGGCGAAGAGCCGTCGCAGGAAGGCGAGGCCACCGACCCGCCCGGCGCGCTGACCGTCCACCGCCATCCGCACTCCATGCTGCACGGTGCCGGACAACTTGCCGCAAACCGGTGAAGAAGGGGTGAAGAGCGGGGTTTTTCCGCAGTTATCCACAAAGGCTCAAGCGGCTTGAGAGCGGCCTGAGAGCGGCTTGAGCCGGTTGAGGCGCGGCTCAGCCGAGCCTTCAGGGGCGCCAGGCCTCGTAGTCGCCGGTCGCCTTGTCGCGCCTGCCACCCCGGCTCTCGTGGCCCGGCGGAAGGTAGGCCCAGGGCGTGCCGGACGGGTTGGCGGCGTGCGGCTTCTCCCAGAAGCGCTCCTCCAGCGGCTGCTCGCTCGGCGCCTTCTCGCCGTTCTTGTGCAGCCAAGCGTTCCAGCCGGCCGGCACCGAGCTCGCCTCGAGCTCGCCCCTGCTCGCATAGATCACCCAGCGCCGCTCGTCGCGCCAGTCGCCGGACACGGGCCGGCGGTAATAGACGTTGCCGAGCTGGTCCTCGCCGACCCGAACGCCCCGCCAGCGCGTGAAGAGCCAGGTGCCGAGGCGATTGTCGGTGAGCCATCTGAGGAAGGACACGGGCGCGGACTCCGGCGAAAAAGCGTCGATCGGAAAAGGTGCCGCCCGCAGGCGGCGCCGCACGCCCCTCCTTATGCGCAGCATTGCGCCCGTCGTCCAGCCGCCACGTCGCGCCCACCCCCTTTGTGGATAAGCGGGGGATCGTCCCGCCTGTGGACGAAGGGGGAAAAGCCGGGCTTGTGGATCGATCGGGAGGGAGGAAGCCGATGAGGCCGGCTGAGACCATTGAGGGCCACTCAATCGAACGAAGAAGGAACGTCCGCTCACGGCCGCCGCGACTTTTCCACAGCCTTGCCCACGTCGGCCGCGCGTGCCGGTTGATCCTCATTGATGATTGACCCCCATCAGCGGCGGGCTGATACGGCTCGCGCAAGAGGCGAGCCGGCCGGGGCCGGATCGGGGCGAGCGGTGGCGGCGGACGGGCAACGGCCGCCGGGTCGGGCCGCAATTCCGCACGTTTGCCACAATATGTTGTTGTGGACCCTGCCCGCATTCGTATATGTGGTCAGGTTCGGCCCGTCCGGCCGCTCCGAAAGCCCGGCATGGCGGCGGCCATGCGGTCCGCCAGCCGCCCGGCACGGGCCGCGGGGCCGGGACGGCGCGACGATCATGCGGCCCGCGGCCGGTGGGTTGGCGGGTTCCTGTTGTATCGCGGCGCCGCAGGCTCTAAACTAAGCGTTGAATGATCTTGAGATCAATCGGCGCTGATGGTCGAGCCCGGGGCGGACGACAGGCGGGTGGGCGACGGGTTTGACGAACGGGACGAGAACATTCTAGTCTCGCAGCGACGAGGAGATCGGTGTCGATGAAGATCGAGCGGGCCTTTACCAAAGCCGGAGCATCGCCCTATGCGGCGATCGCCTTCCGTTCGGCCTCGAGCGAGATCCGCAATCCCGACGGCTCGGTGGTGTTCGCGGCGACGGGGCTCGAGGTGCCGGCCGGCTGGTCGCAGGTCGCCATCGACGTCCTGGCGCAGAAATATTTCCGGAAGGCGGGCGTGCCGGCCCGGCTCAAGCCGGTCAGGGAGAAGGGGGTGCCGGCCTGGCTCTGCCGCCGCGTGCCGGACGAGGCGGCCCTGGCCGAGCTGCCACCGGAGGAGCGCACGGCCGGCGAGACGAGTGCCAAGCAGGTCTTCGACCGGCTGGCCGGGGCCTGGACCTACTGGGGCTGGAAGGGGCGCTACTTCTCGACCGAGGCCGATGCGCGAAGCTTTCACGACGAGCTCCGCTGCATGCTGGCGCGGCAGCACGGTGCTCCGAACTCGCCGCAATGGTTCAATACCGGCCTCTTCTGGGCCTATGGCATCGACGGGCCGGCGCAGGGACATTTCTTCGTCGACGAGGCGACCGGCGAGGTGCGGGCCTCGACCTCGGCCTACGAGCGGCCGCAGCCGCATGCCTGCTTCATCCAGAGCATCCAGGACGACCTCGTGGGCCCGGGCGGCATCATGGATCTCTGGGTGCGCGAGGCGCGGCTCTTCAAGTACGGCTCCGGCACCGGCACCAATTTCTCCAATCTGCGGGGCGAGGGCGAGCGGCTCTCGGGCGGCGGCCGCTCCTCGGGCCTGATGAGCTTTCTCAAGATCGGCGACCGGGCGGCGGGGGCGATCAAGTCCGGCGGCACGACGCGCCGCGCCGCCAAGATGGTGATCGTCGACGTCGACCATCCGGACATCGAGGCCTTCATCGACTGGAAGGTGACCGAGGAGCAGAAGGTGGCGGCCCTGGTCGCGGGCTCGAAGCTCCTGCAGCGCCATGTCAACGCGATCCTCGAGGCCTGCCACGGTGCCGCCGACGTGCCGCTCGCCGGGCGCTTCGAGCCCGGCGCCAACCCGGCGCTCAAGCGGGCGATCAGGGAGGCCCGGCGGGCGCTTCTGCCCGAGGGGTCGATCCAGCAGGCCATGCTGCTCGCGGCGCAGGGCTACACCGCGGTCGAGGTGCCGACCTACGACGCCGACTGGGACAGCCAGGCCTATCTCACCGTCGCCGGGCAGAACTCCAACAACACGGTCAGGATCAGCGACGCCTTCTATCAGGCCGTCCAGCAGGACCGCGAGTGGCCGCTCACCGAGCGGGTCAGCGGCCGGGTGGCGAAGACCGTCCGGGCGAGAGCGCTCTGGGACCGGCTCTGCTTCGCCGCCTGGGCGAGCGCCGATCCGGGCGTGCAGTACGACACCACCATCAACGACTGGCACACCTGCCCCGCCGACGGCCGCATCAACGCCTCGAACCCGTGCTCGGAGTACATGTTCCTCGACGACACGGCCTGCAATCTGGCGTCGTTGAACCTGATGCAGTTCCGCGGCAGCGACGGCGAGTTCCTGGTCGAGGACTTCGAGCACGCGGTCCGTCTCTGGACGCTGGTGCTCGAGATCTCGGTGATGATGGCGCAGTTCCCGGCGGCGCGGATCGCCGAGCTGAGCTACCGCTTCCGCACGCTCGGCCTCGGCTACGCCAATCTCGGCGGGCTGCTGATGGCGTCCGGCCTGCCTTACGACAGCGACGAGGGCCGCGCCTTCTGCGGTGCCATCACGGCGCTGATGACCGGGGTCGCCTATCGCGTCTCGGCCGAGATGGCGGCGGAGCTCGGCGCCTTCGCGGGCTACGCGGCGAACCGCGATTCGACCTTGCGCGTGCTCCGCAACCATCGCCGTGCGGCGCATGGCGAGGCCAGGGACTACGAGGATCTGGCCACCCTGCCCGTCCCGCTCGACGCCGAGCGCTGCCCGTCCGGCCCCCTGGTCCGGGCGGCCCGCAAGGCCTGGGACGAGGCGCTCGCCATGGCCGAACGGCACGGTCTCCGGAACGCCCAGGTGTCGGTGATCGCACCCACGGGCACGATCGGCCTCGTCATGGATTGCGACACGACCGGCATCGAGCCCGATTTCGCGCTCGTCAAGTTCAAGAAGCTCGCCGGCGGCGGCTTCTTCAAGATCATCAACCGCATGGTGCCGCAGGCCCTGGCCACGCTCGGCTACACGAAGGCGCAGATCGAGGCGATCACCCGCTACGCCGTGGGCCACGGCACGCTGCAGCAGGCGCCGGGCATCGACCACGCGGCGCTGCGCGCCAAGGGCTTCACCGAGGAGGTCCTGGGGAAGCTCGAGGCGGGCCTGCCGACCGCCTTCGACATCCGCTACGCCTTCAACCGGTTCACGCTCGGCGACAGCTTCTGCAGGGAGGTGCTCGGCTTCGGCGACGAGGAGCTCGGCGACGTGCGCTTCGACATGCTGCAGGCGCTGGGCTTCGACCGGGAGGCGATCGAGCGGGCCAACGCCTTCTGCTGCGGGACCATGACGATCGAGGGTGCCCCGGAGCTCCGGTTCGAGCATCTCGCCGTCTTCGACTGCGCCAACCCCTGCGGGCGGGTCGGCAAGCGCTTTCTCTCGGCCTCGAGCCACATTCGCATGATGGCGGCGGCCCAGCCCTTCATCTCGGGTGCTATCTCCAAGACCATCAACATGCCGGCCCGGGCCTCGGTCGAGGACTGCCGGGAGGCCTATCTCGAGGGCTGGCGGCTCGGCGTGAAGGCCCTGGCCCTCTACCGAGACGGCTCGAAGCTGAGCCAGCCGCTCTCCTCGATGCCGGCGCTCGAGATCGAGGACGAGGACGAGGACGAGGTTAGGGCGGTCTCGCAGGTCGACCGCGTGGTCGAGGTCACCGAGCGCGTGGTCGAGCGCTTCGTCAACGGCCGAAGGAAGCTGCCGTCCAGGCGCAAGGGCTACACGCAGAAGGCCATCGTCGGCGGCCACAAGCTCTACTTGCGGACCGGCGAGTATCCGGACGGCTCGCTCGGCGAGATCTTCGTCGACATGCACAAGGAAGGGGCCGCCTTCCGCTCGCTGATGAACAGCTTCGCGATCTCGGTCTCGATCGGGCTGCAATACGGCGTGCCGCTCGAGGAGTTCGTCGAAGCCTTCTCGTTCACCCGGTTCGATCCCTCCGGCATCGTCCAGGGCAACGACACGATCAAGATGGCGACCTCGGTGCTCGACTACATCTTCCGCGAGCTCGCCATCTCCTATCTGGAGCGCACCGACCTCGCCAATGTCGACCCGGCCGAGCTGCGCCACGACGCCATCGGCGCCGGCACCAAGGAAGGCGACATGGGCGAGAACGTGGCGCAGATCGCTTCCGCCGGCTTCGTGCGCGGCAATCTCCGCCTGCTCAATGGCGGCGGGGCAGTGGCCGAGCCCGTGCCGCCGACGGGAGGCGCGCGGCAGGCGGCGGGCGGCGTCGTCACCGCCGGCGCCGACCTTTCCAGGATTTCACGAGACAGCCGCCGCCAGCAGGCCGAGATCGCCCGCCTCCAGGGCTACGAGGGCGATCCCTGCTCGGCATGCGGCAACTTCACGCTGGTGCGCAACGGCACCTGCCTGAAATGCGACACCTGCGGCAGCACGACAGGCTGCAGCTAGGTGCGCATGGCGTACCCGTGGGCAGCGGGACGTCTCTTTCCTTGTATTCTCCTCCATTTCGGCCCCGGGCTCGCCCGGGGCCGCTCTCTTTTTGTCGAGCAGGCTCCAAGGACGCCGAGGAACGTGGTGGTCGAAAGGCATGACGAAAGCGGTTCTCACGCACAAGCCGAGATCGATTTACGATGATCTGCCCGAGCTTCGCTACCACTTCCCCAAGACCTATCTGCGCCAGATCGAGGCCGCGGTCGGCGATTTCATCCTCTATTACGAGCCGGGCCGCACCGGTCTCGACGAGCGCGATCGCACCGGACGCAAGAGCTACGTCGCGGTCGCCCGCATCCAGGCGGTGGAGAAGGATCCCAGGCAAGCCGATCACTATTTCGCGCTGATCGAGCCCGGCTCCTATCTGGTCTTCGACCGGCCCGTGCCGTTTCAGGAAGGCGGCCACTACCATGAGCGCATCCTCCGCCACCCGGACGATCGGACGAACAAGGGCGCCTTCGGTCGCGCCGTGCGCCCGCTCGCCGAGACCGAGTTCGAGGCCATTCTCGCCGCCGGCTTCGCCCGCGAGCTCGGTGCCGACGAAGCGGAATGGGATCTGCCGGAGCCGATCTTTCGCCCCGACTGGCGGTCGCCGGGCGCATCACCGGCGCCGGGCCTCGCCGAGACCCCCGCACCCTTCGAGCGGCCGATCGTCGAGCGCATCCTGAGCCGACCCTTGCGCGACGCCGCCTTCAAGCGGGCCGTGCGCGATGCCTATGGCGCCACCTGTGCCGTGACCGGGCTGAAGCTCACCAACGGCCGAGGCCGCCCGGAGGTCCAGGCAGCGCATATTCGCGCCGTCGAGCACCAGGGTCCCGATTCCGTCCGCAACGGCATCGCGCTTTCCGCAACCGTTCACTGGCTCTTCGATCGTGGCCTGATCTCGGTCGGACCGCCGCCGCGCTTCGATATCATCGTCGGCAGGAAGGGTCTCCCGGACGCGATCACACGGCTGATCAATTCCGACGGGCGACTCAAGGTGCCGACATCGCCGCTTCTTCAACCGGCCGCGGCTTTCCTGGATTTTCATCGCAGTGAGGTGTTCGAGCGGATCTAGCCGCTGGCCCCGCGAAAAAGGGATGGTCGAGCCGGAGCTCGTCGATCCCATGCCGGTGGGGCAGCGCGGTGGCGGGCCGCCCGCCGCTGCCTTCGGTCGCGGCCTTCGCCCACTGGCGCTCATCGGCGGCGCCGTGAAGGCCGGACCCGGGCGCCACACTGACGCCGCACGCCATTGCAACCGGCGGTGTTTCCGGTTGACGTCAACCGACAGTTGTCGGACATCACGTGAACCGACCGGCGCTGTCACGAGGGCGGACCAACCAAGAAAAGGTGCCACGAAAGCGAGATCATGGGCTGGCGTCCCCGATTGTTGAGAAGGCCCGACGAGGTCCGACCGTTCATCGAGAAGAGGCTCGCGGCCGGAACCGTCCTGTTCCGGGCCGGTGATCCGAGCGATTCGGTGGCGCTCATCATCGACGGCGAGGTCGAGGTGCTGGCCGAGCGGGTCGGCGGCCATGTCCGGATCGGCACGCGCGGCAACGGTGCGTATGTGGGCGACACCGACGTTCTGAACGAGCGGCCGAGGCGCTTCACCTTTCGCACGCTTCGCCCGACCCGTGTCGAGATGCTGGCCGGCGGCCTGTTCCTCGAGCGGCAGCGCGCCGCCGCGGCGGCGGCCGAGCCCGTGACCGAGGCGGCGATCCGCCTCCTCCCCGCCTCGACCCTGAGCGCGGGCCTGCTGCCGGCCGAAGGTCTCCGCCTCACCAGCTTTCCCTTCAGCGTCGGGCGCGCCGGCAGCGATCCGGACGACGAGGAGATCGATCCGAGGGCTCGCCTCGTGATTCCCGAGACCCGGCCCTATCGGCTGTCGCGACGCCACTTCGCCATCCTGCGCGACGATGTCGCCGTTCGGGTGGCGGATTTCGGCAGCCGGCTCGGCACCTTCCTCGACGGCCGGCGGCTCGGCCCCGAGCCCGGCGAGCTGACACGGGGTGCGGTGCACGAGATCGTCGCCGGGGGCCCGAGCTCGCCCTACCGCTTCCGCCTTGCGGTGGGCTGAGAAACCACCGAAAATCCGGGGCATCCTCGCCTTTCGGGCGCCGTCGGGCCCGGGGGCGATGTCGGCTTTCCGGGAGATCGCCATGTCGTTCGTGCATTCTTGGCGTCCGCCGCACGCGCTCGCCGCCCTCTGCCTTTTCCTCGTCTCGCTCGCCGTTTCGCCGGCCGAGGCCGCGACCGCCGCCGAGATCGACGCCAAGGTCGACCTCGCCCTCGAGCAGCTCTTGCGCGAATCCGAGGTGGCGCGCGCCGTCGACGAGCGTGCCGTCGCGGTTCTGGTCTTTCCGGACATCGTCAAGGGCGGGTTCGGCATCGGCGGGCAGTACGGCGAGGGGGCGCTGCGGCGGGGTGGCGAGACGGTCGGCTACTACAACATCGCCGCCGCGTCGCTCGGGCTGCAGATCGGCGCGCAATCGTTCAGCGAGGCGATCTTCTTCATGACCGAGGACGCGCTGAAATACCTGGACAGCTCCAAGGGGTTCGAGATCGGCGCCGACGCCAATGTGGCGCTCGCCAATGAGGGGCTCGGCTACGACGTGACCACCAGCACGGTGCAGGACCCGATCATCGCCTTCGTCTTCGGCCAGCAGGGCCTGATGGCCGGTCTCACCATCGAGGGCTCGAAGATCACCAGGATCGAGAAGTAGCCGCCTGGACGGAGCTGCCATGGAGCCGCGCCTCTCGCTCGTCACCCTCGCCGTGGCCGATCCGGCGCGGTCCCGCCGCTTCTACGTCGACGGCCTCGGCTGGCCGGCCTCGAAGGCGAGCACGGCGGAGATCGTCCTCATCCAGCTCGGCCCCCTGGCGCTCGCCCTCTTCCGGGCCGATGCCTTCGCCGAGGAGATCGGCACAGGGTCGAAAGGGACCGGCCCCGGCATCCTCCTCGCCCAGAACGTGCAGAGCCCGGCCATGGTCGCGCAGGTTCTCGCCGAGCCCGTGGCCGCCGGCGGGCGGATCGTCCGACCGGCGCGGCAGACCGAGTGGGGCGGCACGTCCGGCTACTTCGCCGATCCCGACGGGCATCACTGGGAGATCGCCCACAACCCCTTCTTTGCGCTCGACGACAGGGGGGCCTTGCATCTGCCCTGACCCATCGCCTCTCGAGCGGAGGCCGGGCACTGGCCCGCAGGGGGAATTTACCCTTCCGGGCGAGGGGCGCGCCTCGATCCCGAAGGCGGAAATCGGTTCGTGTCCCCGTTTTCGCGTTTCCGCGTGTCGCCGTCGGCAGCGCCGCTTGCGGCGGCCGCACCGCTCGCCTATGAAAGTCGGCGTCCCGACGCCCAGCGGAAGCCTTTCATGCAAGCCTTCAAGACCCTCATGGGGATCGCGGCACCCCTGCCGATGATCAATGTCGACACCGACATGATCATCCCCAAGCAGTTCCTGAAGACGATCCAGCGGACCGGGCTCGGCCGGAACCTCTTCGACGAGATGCGCTACGATCAGTCGGGGCGGGAGAAGCCGGAGTTCGTCCTCAACCAGCCGGCCTACCGCCGGGCGGAGATCCTGATCGCCGGCGAGAACTTCGGCTGCGGCTCGAGCCGCGAGCACGCGCCCTGGGCGCTGCTCGATTTCGGCATACGCTGCGTGATCGCCCCGTCCTTCGCCGACATCTTCTTCAACAACTGCTTCAAGAACGGCATCCTGCCCATCGTTCTGCCTCAGGAAACGGTTGATCTTCTCATGAAGGAGGCGGCGACCGCCGAAGGCCGCCCCTTCACCGTCGATCTGGCAAGCCAGACCATCACCCGGCCGACCGGCAACGAGCCCGTCCCCTTCGAGGTCGACGCCTTTCGGAAGCACTGCCTTTTGAACGGACTCGACGATATCGGGCTGACGATGGTCAAGGCCGAGGCGATCGACGGCTTCGAGGCCCGGCAGAAGGCGGGCCAGCCCTGGCTCCACGGCACAGCCGCCTGAGCCTCCATTTCCTTGCGGCACACCGTCGGGGCGGCGCGACTGCCGCCCGGCAACGCATCACGCGATTGAGGAAGAATGAACCAGGTCGGCAATCTCCTCCTCCTTCCCGGCGACGGCATCGGGCCAGAGGTCATGGGCGAGGTGAAGCGCCTCATGGGCTGGCTGCGCGACCGGCGGGGCCTCGGCTTCGAATCCGAGACCGATCTCGTCGGCGGCGCCGCCCTGGACGCGCACGGCACGCCTCTGGCCGAGAGCACGCTCGAGCTCGCCAGGGCCGCCGACGCCGTGGTCTTCGGGGCGGTGGGCGGCCCGGCCTATGACGGGCTCGCGTTCCGCCTCAAGCCCGAGCAGGGCCTTCTGCGCCTGCGAAAGGAGCTCGAGCTCTTCGCCAACCTGCGCCCCGCCATGGTCTTTCCGGCCCTCGCCGAGGCGAGCTCCTTGAAGAGGGAGCTGGTCGAGGGGCTCGACATCCTGATCCTGAGAGAGCTCACCGGCGGCGTCTATTTCGGCGAGCCGCGCGGCATCGAGGATCTTCCGGACGGCACGCGGCGGGCCGTCGACACCCAGGTCTACACCACGCCCGAGATCCTGAGGATCGCGGGCGTCGGCTTCGAGCTCGCGAGGAAGCGCCGGAACCGCGTGACCTCGGTCGAGAAGGCCAATGTCATGCACACGGGCGTGCTCTGGCGGCAGGAGGTGACGAGGCTTCACGAGGAGCGGTTCCAGGACGTGGCGCTCGACCACATGTACGCCGACAACTGCGCCATGCAGCTCGTCCGCCGGCCGAAGCAGTTCGACGTGATCGTCACCGACAACCTCTTCGGCGACCTGCTCTCGGATGCGGCGGCCATGCTCACGGGCTCGCTCGGCATGCTGCCCTCGGCCTCGCTCGGCGCCCCCGACGGGGCCGGCAGGCGCAAGGCGCTCTACGAGCCCGTGCACGGCTCGGCACCCGACATCGCCGGCCAAGGCAAGGCCAACCCGCTCGCCATGCTGCTCAGCTTCGCCATGATGCTGCGCTACTCCTTCGATCTCGGTGCCGAGGCGGACCGCGTCGAGAAGGCGATCGCCGCCGTCCTCGACAAGGGCTGGCGGACCGCCGATATCATGCAGCCGGGGATGCGCGAGGTCTCGACCGCGGCGATGGGCCAGGCCGTGCTCGACGAGCTCGACGCCTCCTCCGACTGAGCGGCGCAAAGGGTTGAAATCATGGGTTATCGTGTTGCCGTGGCCGGCGCCACCGGAGCGGTCGGCCAGGAAATTCTCAACATTCTGGAGGAGCTCCGCTTTCCGGCGGACGAGGTGATCCCGCTCGCCTCCGAGCGCTCGGTCGGCAAGGAGGTCGCCTTCGGCGACGACAAGCGGCTGAAGGTCCAGGACCTTGCCGGCTTCGACTTCGAGGGGGTCGATCTCGGGCTCTTCTCGCCCGGCGCCGCCGTCTCCGCGGTGCAGGCGCCGCGGGCCGCCGCGGCCGGCTGCGTGGTGATCGACAACACCTCGCATTTCCGCATGCATCCCGAAATCCCGCTCGTCGTGCCCGAGGTCAACCCGGAGGCCCTCGCCGACTTCCGCAACAAGAACATCATCGCCAACCCCAACTGCTCGACCATCCAGATGGTCATGGCGCTCAAGCCGCTGCACGACCTCGCCCGCATCAGGCGCGTCGTCGTCGCCAGCTACCAGTCGGTGAGCGGGGCGGGGCAGGAAGCCATGGACGAGCTCTTCGACCAGACCAAGTCCATCTACATGAACGACAAGCAGGATCCGAAGGTCTTCACCAAGCAGATCGCCTTCAACTGCATCCCCAGGATCGACAGCTTCCTCGAGGACGGCTCGACCAAGGAGGAGTGGAAGATGGCGGTCGAGACCCGGAAAATCCTCGACCCCGCGATCGAGGTCAGCGCCACCTGCGTGCGCGTGCCGGTCTTCGTCGGCCACGCGCTCGCCGTCAATGTCGAGCTCGAGGAGCCGCTCGAGCCCGAGGCGGCCCGCCACGCCCTGCACGAGTTCGCGGGCGTGCTGGTCGTCGACCGCCCGGAGGACGACGAGTACGCGACGCCCATCGACTGCGTCGGCGACCACGCCACCTTCGTCTCCCGCATCCGCAAGGACCCGACGGTGCCGCACGGTCTGAACCTCTGGGTCGTGGCCGACAACCTGCGCAAGGGTGCCGCCCTCAACACCGTGCAGATCGCCCAGGCGCTGATCGAGGAAGGCTACCTCTGAGCCCCCGGTCGACGGCCGGCGCGCCGGCTGGCAAGATCGGGGCCATGACCTCCAACCTGCACGAGTACACCGTCTCCGAGATCGCCTTCGCGCTGAAGAAGACGATCGAGGACGCCTACGGCCTCGTCCGGGTCAGGGGCGAGATCTCCGGCTTCAAGCGTGCGGCGAGCGGCCATCTCTACCTGGCCCTCAAGGACGACAGGGCGGTGCTCGACGGCGTCTGCTGGCGCGGCACCGCGAGCGGGCTCGGCTTCCGGCCGGAGGACGGGCTCGAGGTCATCGTCACCGGCCGGCTCACCACCTATCCCGGCCGGTCGCGCTACCAGCTCGTCATCGAGCACATGGAGCCGGCCGGCGTCGGCGCCCTCATGGCGCTCTTCGAGGAGCGCAAGCGGCGCCTCGCGGCCCTGGGCCTGTTCGCCCCCGAGCGCAAGCGCCCCCTGCCCTATCTGCCCGCACGCATCGGCCTCGTCACCTCGCCCACCGGCGCTGTCCTTCGCGACATCCTGCACCGCCTCGCCGAGCGCTTCCCCCTGCCCGTCCTGCTCTGGCCGGTGCCGGTCCAGGGCGAGGGTGCCGCCGAGCGCATCGCCGCCGCCATCGAGGGCTTCGACCGCCTCGCCGCAGAGGGCCGCATCCCGCCCCCCGACCTCCTGATCGTCGCCCGGGGCGGCGGCTCGATCGAGGACCTTTGGGCGTTCAACGAGGAGGTGGTGGCGCGGGCCGCGGCCGCCTGCTCGATCCCCCTGATCTCTGCCGTCGGCCACGAGACCGACACGACGCTGATCGACTTCGCCGCCGACCGCCGCGCACCGACACCGACCGCCGCCGCCGAGATGGCGGTACCGGTCCGCGCCGAGCTTCTGGCCACGACCGAGGGTCTCGGCGAGCGGCTGATCCACGCCATCGGGCGCGGCCTGCGCGACCGCCGCCAGGAGCTCGACGGGCTCGCCCGCGGCCTGCCCGATCCTCATGCGCTCATGCGCTTCGCCGAGCAGCGCCTCGACGATCTGGGCGAGCGCCTGCGCCTGCGCACCCCGCTGGCCGTGCTCGAGGACCAGGGCGAGCGGCTCGACACGCGCCACGCCCGCTTGAGCGAGCTGGTGCGGGACCGCCTCCGCGAGGCCGAGCGCGACCTCGCCCGCCTGCCGGCCGCCACGCTCCACCAGCGCGTCGCCCGGCGCCTGCACGAGCTCGAGCGCGGCCTCGACGGCCCGACCCAGCTCCTCGAGAGCCTGAGCCACCGCCGCGTCCTCGAGCGCGGCTACGCCCTCGTCCATGCCGCCTCGGGCGGCCTCGTCACCCGCGCGGAGGCGGCCCGCCTTGAGCCGCGGCTCGAGATCGAGTTCGCCGACGGCCGCGTTCCGGTGATGCCGGGCGAGGCGCCGAAGCCGCGACGCCGGCTGGCATCGCCCCCGGACCAGGGACGCCTTCTTTGAAGGACGAGCGCCCGATCGACCGCCTGCTCGAGGTGATGCGGCGCCTGCGCGATCCCGAGACCGGCTGCCCCTGGGACATCCGGCAGACCTTCGCCACCATCGCCCCCTACACGATCGAGGAGGCCTACGAGGTGGCGGACGCCATCGAGCGCGCCGACTGGAAGGATCTTCGAGACGAGCTCGGCGACCTCCTGCTGCAGGTCGTCTACCACGCCGAGATGGCCGCCGAGGCCGGCCGCTTCGCCTTCGACGACGTGGCCCGGGCGATCACCGAGAAGATGATCGCCCGCCACCCCCACGTCTTCGGCGATGCCGCGATCGAGAACGCCGACGCGCAGGTCGGCCACTGGGAGAGGCTGAAGGCCGAGGAGCGCCGCCTGAAGGCCGCAGCCGGCGGTGCGGCGCCCGGCATCCTCGACGACCTGCCGCTCGGCCTGCCGGCGCTGACCCGGGCGCTCAAGCTGCAAAGGCGGGCGGCCCGCGTCGGCTTCGACTGGCCCGACCTCGGGGGTGTCCGCGACAAGATCGAGGAGGAGCTCGACGAGCTGGAAAAGGCCGCTCCCGAGGAGCGCGAGCTCGAGCTCGGCGACCTCCTCTTCACCCTCGTCAACCACGCCCGCCATCTCGGCATCGATCCCGAAACGGCGCTTCGGCGCGCCAATGCCAAGTTCGAGACGCGCTTTCGCCGGATGGAGCAAGCGAGCCCGAGTCCGCTCGGCGAGCTCGATCCCGCCGCCCTTGAGGTCCTCTGGCAGCAGGCCAAGGCCGGCTGAGAGACTGTCAATGAATGCGCCGAGGGCCGTCGCGCGAGCTTATGGGGTCAGGACTCTTTTAGCCGCCTAAAAGAGTCCTGACCCCATAAGCGCTCCCGGAACCAACGCCTGCTCCTCGCGGTTGAGCGAGCGAGATCGCATCGAACCGGAAATCGAACCGGAAGGAGCAGCCATGCCGTCCCATCGCCGCCCGGGCATCATCGCCTTTCTGCCGCTCGCCGCCCTCCTCGTGGCGGCCACGGCGCTCGCCGACGAGGCGCCGGCCGACGCCCTCGCCAAATCGCCCGAGGTCGACGTGGCACCCGAGGCGACGGAGCTGCCGCCCACCACCGGCGCGGTCTCGGTCACCAGCCTGCTCGAGCTCGACGTGGTCGACGCCAAGGGCGAGGATCTGGGCGGCGTCTACGACCTCGTCGCCGACCCAGCGGAAGGCACCCTGAAGTTCCTGGTCATCGAGCGCAGCGGTGAAATCCTCGGCCTCGACGTCGGCATCGGCGCCGAGCGGGTCGCCATCCCCTGGCACCGGGTCAAGATGGAGGAGGCGCCGAGACGCTTCCACGTCGATCTCACCCGCGAGGCGGTCGACAACCTGCCCGACTGGGAAGGTGCGCGCACCGAGGGCGGTCTCGTCGGGGCGGCGCCCGCGGAAGGGGCGAAGGAGGGGAACTAGGAGCCCGTTCGAGGGGTCTTCATGTCGTGCCATGAGCCTGGCGGCTCCTGGCCGGCGTCAGGGCCGGGCCCGCCTCGAGCCTTTCGCCGCTCGCCCCGTCGAAGAGGCAGATCTTGGCGCGGTCGATGGCGATGCCGACCGGAGTGCCGGCACGGATGTCGTAGTTCTTGTCCATCTTCACCACGATGGGGCTCTTGCCGACATTGCAGGTGACGATGGTTTCGTTGCCGGTGAGCTCGCAGGCGAAGACCCGCGCCTTCAGATCGGCGCCCTCCGGCTCCTGGATCCGCGCATCCTCCGGGCGAAAGCCGAAGACCGCCTCCCTTTGCGCCTCGACAGCACCGACCGGCACCCGGCCCTCCGGCAGGATGAAGGCGCCGTCCTCGATCGGGCCGGTCAGCGTGTTCATCGGCGGCGAGCCGATGAAGCCGGCGACGAAGAGGTTGGCCGGATGGTCGTAGATCTCGCGCGGGGTCGCGATCTGCTGGACCACCCCCTGGCTCATGACCGCCACGCGATGGGCGAGGGTCATCGCCTCGATCTGGTCGTGGGTGACGTAGATGGTCGTGATGCCGAGCTCCTCCTGGAGGTGCTTCAGCTCGGCCCGCATGTAGCTGCGCAGCTTGGCATCGAGATTGGAGAGCGGCTCGTCCATGAGAAAGACGCTCGGCCGCCGCACGATCGCCCGCGCCAGCGCCACGCGCTGCCGCTGGCCGCCCGAGAGCTGGCGGGGAAAGCGGTCGAGATAGTCGCCGAGATGGACCTTGTCGGCGGCGGCGGCGATCTGCGTGTCCTGCTCCGCCTTCGGCACGCCGCGCAGCTTCAGGGGATAGCCGATGTTCTGCGCCACGGTCATGTGCGGGTAGAGCGCGTAGGACTGGAAGACCATGGCGACGTCGCGATACTTGGGCAGCACGTCGGTGACGTCCCGCTCGCCGATCGCGATCCGCCCCGAGGTGACCGACTCGAGCCCGGCGACCATCCGCAGCGCGGTGGTCTTGCCGCAGCCCGAGGGACCGAGCAGCACCAGGAACTCACCGTCCGCGATCTCGAGATCGAGCCCCTTGACGACGTCGACGGCGCCGAACGACTTGAAGATGTTCGAGAGGGTAACCCGCATCCTCGCTACCCCTTGACGGCGCCGACCAGAAGGCCGCGCGCGATGTGCTTCTGCAGAACCGTGGCGATGACGACGACCGGGGCGATCATGACGACGATCAGGACCGACATGTTCCACCATTGCGGCCCGCGCGTCGTGTTCTGCGCCGAGACCAGGACCGGCATGGTCTGCGCATTCGCGTTGGTGAGGAAGAGGGCGAGCAGGTACTCGTTCCAGGCGAGGATCAGCACCAGAAGGAAGGTGGCGACGAGCCCCGAGCGCACCAGCGGCAGGGCGATCGTGAAGAACACCCGGAACTTCGACGCACCGTCGATCTCGGCACTCTCCTCGAGATCGATCGGGATCGCCGCGAAGAAATCGCGCGTCAGCCAGACGACGATCGGCAGGTTCACGGCGGCATAGGTCACGACCAGAGCCGCCTGCGTATCCAGGAGCCGAAGCTGCTGGAACATGATGTAGATGGGCAGGACCGCCACGATCGGCGGCATGATGCGGTTGGAGATGATCCAGAACTCGATGTCGCGATTGCCGAGCGCCAGGCTCGTGCGGTGCGTCAGGGTGACGACGGCGAGAACGAAGAGCACGGCGGCGCTGCCGAGCGCGATGGGCCAGGGCACGCCCAGGGTGACCACCACGGCAATCGTCGCCGCGAGCAGGACGAGGAAGGTCAGGACCGTGGCGAGCTTCACCTCCAGCCTCGTGCGCACCAGAGCGTAGGCCGCGAGCGCTCCCACCACCACGGCGATGACGGTGCTGCCGAGTGCCGCCACGATGGAGTTGATGTAGGGCCCGAGCGTGTTGTTCTCGAGCAGCATGAAGTCCCAGGCCTGAAGCGACGGCGCGAAGTCGACGAACGGGATGTAGAACGGACCGTTGTCGACCTCGCCCTTCAGCTTGAACGAGGTGATCAACACCCAGTAGAGCGGGATCAGGACGACCAGCGCCCAGAAGATCAGGAGGGCGTAGGTGAGAAGCTTCGGCACCGGCGCCTGACGGTCGAGG
This sequence comes from uncultured Geminicoccaceae bacterium, assembly GCA_964402505.1. Lineage (GTDB taxonomy): Bacteria > Pseudomonadota > Alphaproteobacteria > Geminicoccales > Geminicoccaceae > SLRI01. The sequence continues at coordinate 54,500 of CAYOCP010000025.1, read as the reverse complement.
GCCTCCGGCTCGAGCAGGCGCTGGCGCAGCGTGCGGCGCTCGACCCTCATGATTCGAGCCGCCGCGCCGGCCGGACCACGAAGTTGAAGAAGGTGATGCAGACCACGGTCGAGACGAAGAGCAGCATGTAGCCGACCGCCGCGGAAGCGCCGAGATCCTGCGTGCGCCAGGCGATGAAGGCGTGCAGGGTCATGGATTCGGTGGCGAGCCCCGGCCCGCCGCCGGTGAGAACGTTGGGCAGGTCGATGATCTTGAAGGCCTCGATCAGGCGGATCAGCACCACCGTGCCGGCCACCGGGGCGATCGCCGGCCAGGTGATGTCGCGAAAAATCTGCAGGCCGCTCGCCCCGTCGAGCCGCGCCGCCTCGACCTGATCGCGCGGCTGGTTCTCGATGGCCGCGAGCAGCACGATGAACATGAAAGGCGTCCATTGCCAGGTGTCGCCGACCAGCACCATGAGGCGGGCCGACCAGGCCTCCGTGGCCCAGGACCATTCGCTGACGCCGAACGCCCGGACGAGCGGCGCGAACGGCCCTTTCTGCATGTCGGCCAGCATCCGGAACGTGTAGGCGATGCCGACCGGTGTCACCATCAGCGGCACGAAATAGAGCACGCGGAAGAAGTTCCGCCCGCGGATCGGCTGGGCGCAGAGGAGTGCCAGCCCGAGCCCGAGCAGGAACTGCACCGTGACGCCGATCGCCACGTAGAGCAGGGTGGTGACCAGCGTGCCGGGCACCCCGCTCGTCGCCAGCGTCGCCACCGAGACGAGGATGAGGCCCATGGTGAGGCTCGCCGCGATCAGCCGGCCGATGGCGCCGACGATCGTCACGCCACCGCCGAGGAAATACCGGCCGAGGAGATAGAGGAGTGCCAGGGCCGAAAGTGCTAGCAATCCCCAGGCGACGGGTCCGAACGTGCCGAACGTGCCGAGGAAATGGTATTGCTGCGAGCCCGCGAGCAGCTTCTTGAAGTTCGCAAGCCCGATGAACCTCAGCTTGAAGCCGCCGGGTGCGAGCGCGAAGCGTGACAGGGCCAGATAGGCCGAGATGATGAGCGGAAAGATCGCGAAGCAGAGCAGGATGACGACCGCCGGCAGGACCATCAGCCGGCCGGCGTAGCGGTCCACCCGCTCGCCCAGTCCCGGCTGCGGGGTGGTGGTGATGGCCATGCCGGCGATTTCCGTCATGCGAGCCTCGAGGGCGCCATGGGCGAGCCGGGGTCCCGTGGCGCTCCCACCACCGGACCCCGCACCCGCCCCTCCGTCACTTGGCGCCGATGGTCGCCCGGTAGAACTCGAGCTGCTCGTCCACGCCGATCTCCTCGTTGAGCTCGTTCCAGCCGTTCAGCACCGCCTCGACCGTGGCCTCCTGGTCGATCTCGCCGGCGAGAAAGCGGGAAATGGCCTCGTCGAGCACGACCTGCTGGTACTTCTGGTTCTCGGGAATGCGCAGATCGAGGATCATGTTCGGGCTGTTCATGCTGTCCCTGATGGCGCCGAGATAGTTCTCGGCCTCCTCCTGGCTCATGCCGGCGTCCTTCCAGAGGTCGCTGTAGGTGAGCTGCGAGGTGCGATAGGGGTTGAAGCCGGTGCCGCCGATGGTGACGTCGACGTTGGATTGCGCCGGCTGGGTCATGTACGAGAAGAAGGCGAAGGCCGCGTCCTTGACCTTCGGGTCGGCGGCGGCGTTGATGCCGCCACCCCAGCCGCCGAAGGCGGCGAAAGGCGCGTGGTTGACGCCGTCGATGGCGTCGGGGCAGTTCTCCTCGCTGCAGGGCTCGAGCTCGCCCGTCTCCCAGTTCACGACCTCCTTCGAGCCCGGCGAGATGGCCGCCCCCCATTTGCCGAGCACCTTGGAATTGACCGGATCGAGCGACATGGTGCCGACATCGCCCCAGTCGAGATTGAGGGCGCAGCGGCCGGAGACGAAGAGCGGCCGGGTGTCCGAGACATCGAGGTTGAGCTCGTCCGGCGGGCCGTACTCGGTCGATTTGGCGAGGAAGTCGAGTCCCTTGCGGAAGCCCTCGTTGTCGATGAGCGGCGTCATGTCGGCGGTATCGAAGAAGGCGCCCTGGCTCGTGCCCTTGGACTGGATCATGGAGCCCACCACGTCGGTCACGAACCAGTAGCTCTGGGCGTTGCGCTTCTTGGCGATGCACGAGCCGAAATCGGGCGTGCCGTCGCCGTTCATGTCCTTGCCGTTGAGGGCCTTGGCGACCTCGAGATACTCGTCCCAGGTGCGCGGCACCTCGAGCCCGGCCTCCTCGAGCAGGTCCTTCCTGTAGTACATCATGTGGAAGTCGCCGTCGAAGGTGATCATGTAGATCTTGCCGGCATACTTCTCGGAGAAATCGCGGAAGAAGGCGCCCACATCGTCCTGCTCGATCTTCGGATCGGCCTCGACCCGCGGCGTCAGGTCCTCGAGATAGCCGCCGGCGATGTAGTCGACCATCCACTGCGGGGCGAAGACGGCGCCATCGACGGAGTTGGTGCCGGAGGCCCAGTCGGTCAGGATCTTCTGGTAGAGATCCGAGAACGGCACGGCGATGACGTTGATCTTGGCCCCGGTCAGCGCCTCGAACTCGGGTGCCCGCCGCTGCAGCGGCTCCTGGATGGCCCCGGTCTGGGTCATGACGTTGACGGTGATCCCGTCATACTCGCCGGCGGCGCGGGCGACACCCGCGGCACCGGCAAGGCCGGCGAGCAGGCAGAGCGCCGAGGCACCGGCCAGGATCTCACGCATTTTCGTTTCCTCCCATCTCATCCCGTTCGACCGTCGGCACCGGCCCATGGGCCCGATGCCGCGACCCTGGGCGAAGCCTAGTCAATCGCCCGGCTCGCGGCAATCGCCAAGACCATCCCCGCTGCCCGGCCGATAGGTCGATCTCGGGCGTGGCGAGCGCCGCGGCGGCGGCATCCTCGCCATGCGCCGCCGGGTGGTCGATGCTCTCGGGCACACCATCGGGCGCCTCGGCGCCGTTCGCCCCGGCATCCGGTTGCCGCCCGGCGCCGGCGGCGCCATTTTCCGGTCGGGGACTCCGAGCCAAATTAGGAGCGCCGCCGGCGGATCCGGTGCCCTCTTTAAAGGAGCTTCGCTGGCCGGAAGCGGAGCCGGGGGTTCGCGCCCAGGTCCCCGGGTCGGCAACGCTTGTGCTCTGGCCTCCAGCGTTCAAGGAGGGGCCGTCGCCTCGGGCGTCGGCACCGTCGCCGGTTCGCGGGCGGCGCCAGAGCGCCCGGCGCTTCTCGAGATAGGGCAAACGGTAGGTGGTGGCGGTGACGACCTGCCATGCCTCGCCGTCGGCCGCCTGGCTCAGCTCGACCACCGCGGCGAGCGGCTGCCCGTTGCGCTTGACGAGCAGGATGGGACCGCCGCTGCCCTCGCGAATCTCGTTGAAGTTGGACACGACGTCGGCGACGAGCTCGGCCGCGTCGGCATAGCCCCGCCGCTCGATCTCGCGCGCATGGCATGCCTCTATGTGGACCTCGCCGAAGCCGCGGTTGGTCGCGGCGTCGTGCCTGCCTCTGGGCAGGCGAACCGGCCGATCGTCCCGGCGATATCCGGCGAGATGACCGCGAGATCGGGCGATCCGTCCGCCCGCGCGACGAACGACCCCTCGGGAAGCTCCACATAACGCGCCTCACCCTCGCCGAGCCTCGGCGGCTCGTTGTGGGCCGCCGTCTCCGGCGCCGGCGGCTGGTGGAGCACGCGCGGCGGCCGCACCTGGGCGCTCGATCTCGACCCGGGCGGGGAGAGCGTCACGGCCCGGCCGCTGACCCTGGACGACCTGGCGCGCGACGCGGGCGGCGCCCGGCCGGCGCCGCTCGATCCCGTCGCCACCGGGCGGAGCTTGCGCGACATCCAGGCCGCCGCGGCCGACATCGCCACGGGCCGGCCGATCGACACGCGCGGCCTCGGCGAGCCCCCGACGCCGACGCTCGAGAGCGGTCGTGCCGGTCGTGAAACGGTCGCGCGCAATCCCGGGCGGGTGATCGACGAGTCGCGGCAGCTCGACGAGCCGCTTTCGGCGCTGGCGCTGCGCGCCGTCGAGAATCGGCAGCTCGGCGGACGGTGGGCGCTCGGAAGGATCAACGACCGGGCCTCGGCTCTGGTCAATCGGCTGCTCGGCAATGCGCGCCGGAGATATGGCACGCCTGCCATCGATGTGACCGGCTTCGAGTTCAACGTCGACGCCGCCGAGCTGCGCAAGAACGTCGACACGCATGTCGGCGAGAACGAGAAGGACGGCCGCAACCTGCCGCTCCGGCCGGAGGATTTCGACCTCATTCCGTCGATCCTCGCCGAGCCGGACAAGATTGGCATCTCACGAGCGGGCGGCGATCGCCGAGAGCCGTCGGTCGAATTCGTGAAGCGGCTCGACGACGATTTCGTCGCCGTGGTGGAGGTTCGCGCCAACAACGGCGAGCTAGCTGTCATCAGCTTCCAGCGCAAGCCGGTCGGAGATGGTGAAGGTGGCGATGGAAGTGGCGGGCCTGCGGGGGGCCCATCGCCCGGAGGCGCCGGACCCGAACGTCCAAGAAACCCGGTGGGCAATGCTCGAGGCACGCACCCGGAACTCCGGCAGGACACCGCCTCATCGGAAAATGGCGCCGCCGGCGCCGGGCCGCAACCGGATGCCGGGGCGAACGGCGCCGAGGCGCCCGATGGTGTGCCCGAGAGCATCGACCACCCGGCGGCGCATGGCGAGGACGCCGCCGCCGAGGCGCTCGCCACGCCCGAGATCGACCATATCGGCCGGGCGGTCGAGAACGCCCGCCGGCCGCGGCGCTCGGCGGCGGGCGAGCCCGACCTGCCGGAGGGCTTCGAGCGCGCCGACCCGGCGAACCCGCGAAGCATCTCCAACCGGGTGCGGCGGGCGCTGGCCTCGATCCGGGAAGGCGTCGCCGGCGGCCGGATGACGCTGGTCGGCCATCGCGTCACCGCCGGCGAGGCGGCGATCGTCCGCGAGAAGGCCGGCGAGGACATCGACGGCTTCACCCACATCATCGAGCGCTCGGCCGTCCGGCATGTCGAGAGCAAGCACGGGCCGGACAGCCCGGATGCGCGCAATGGCGGTGTGCCGGTCGTGCCGGAGGACTACGACCGGATTCCCGAGGTGCTCGCCGCGCCCGACGACATCACCAGGACGAGGACCGCTAGGGGCGCCGAGGCGCTGACCTACGAGAAGCGGATGCCCGACGGCACCTGGCTCTATGTCGAGCAGGTGCGCGTCGGCCGCCGAACCCTGGCGCTGGCCACGTTCTACAAGATCCGCCGGAGGGGTGAGAAAGGCGGGGTGTCCGAAGTCCCTGATCCGTACCGCGATGCGGCCACCCAGGGCAAACGTCCGAAACCGCCTCCGGTTCGCTCCTCCAGCGACAATGGCGACGCGGCCCCGGCCGATCAAGCGCATGGGCCGGGAAGCGGCGCCGAGGCGCCCGATGGTGCGCCCATGGGCGACCGCGAGGGCATCGACGCCATCGACGCGCTGCCGGAGACCGCCGACGAGGGCGTGGCCCCGCGCAGCCTCGATTCCGACCCCGACATCGCCGCCTTCCAGGCCGCGCTCGAGGCGGGCGAGATCGGCGCCGAGGAGGCGCGCGCCTTCGCCCGCGCCGATGCCGAGCTCGTGCGCATGGCCCGGCTCGAGGAAGCCTACGACATGGCGACCATGTGCGTGCTCAGGGGCCGGGGATGACCGGGGGGAGGGGCTGAATGTCGGGCTTTCGGGGCTGCCTCGACGAGGTGCGGCAGGCCAGCGGCAACCGCCTCACCGACGCCGAGGCCATGGACGTGCTCGACCGCGTGTCGCGGCACCTGAACCAGCTCGAGGCGCAGGGCGTGGTGGCGCGCGCCGCTCGGCCTGGGCGACCTCGGCGGCCTACGAGCAGCGCTATCTCGGCGGCATCATGGGCCGGATCGCCAGCGACATGCCGCATGTCGAGCCCATGCTCAAGGACGCCGCCTTCAACGAGCGGGTGGCCCGCGAGATGGAGCAGATCGGCAGGCAGGGCGGTCGGCCCGGGCTCACCGGCGGCCCAGGCATCACGGGAGATGGGGACGCCCGCCGGCTGGCCGAGATCTACGCCGAGCACGCCGAGATTGCGCGCCGCGACGCCAACGCGCTCGGCGCCGACATCCCGCAGCGCCAGGGCTGGGTGCCGCACACCCACGACAGCATGCGCCTGCTCCGGTCCGGCCGGGCGTGGCGGGCCGATCATTTCCGCCATTGCTTCAAGGCGGCGATGCAGCGCGCCCGGATCGTCGATCGCAAGTTTCAGGACCTCCGGCGCACGGCGATCGTCCGCATGGCCGAGGCCGGCTGCACCGTGCCCGAGATCGCGAGCGTCAGCGGCCACAAGATCGACACCTGCCAGCGGATCGTCGACGTCTACCTGCCGGCGACGCGGCTGCTCGCGCACTCGGCCATCATCAAGCTCGACGCGCACCGCCCGCGCGACTGACGGTGCCGCCGCCCGGGCCCGAGCGGCACCACCCCGATTTTCATGCAGGACAACGACCCTAGCGGCCGGCCCGTCGGCGCCCGCTCCGGCCGAAAAGTCGAAACACTCGGCCAAAAGTCGGACGGGTGTCCGTAAGTCATTGATTTGGTGGGCGCACAAGGACTCGAACCTTGGACCCGCTGATTAAGAGTCAGCTGCTCTACCAACTGAGCTATGCGCCCGATGGCGCGGAGTTAGGGGTTAAACCTGGCCACGTCAAGTCATGGCACCCCATGCGGCGTCCGCCCCCTTCTGCGCGATGGGCATTGCCAAAGGGGGCCGGCTGGGCTTATCACCTCGCCCTTGGGCGGGCGTAGTTCAGAGGTAGAACGTCAGCTTCCCAAGCTGAATGTCGTGGGTTCGATTCCCATCGCCCGCTCCAGTCCCTTCATGGTCCGGCCCGATGGTGGCGGTGCCGACCGTCAGCGAGACATGCTCGTGTCCGCCTCGGCAAGCCTTCCCCCTGCCCCTGTCGTTCCTCCATGGCGCCGGTTCTCCGTTGCCCCGATGATGGACTGGACCGACCGGCATTGCCGCATGCTGCATCGTCTCCTGGCGCCGGGCGCGCTGCTCTACACCGAGATGGTGACGACGGGGGCGGTGCTGCACGGCGCGGCGGAGCGATTTCTGGCCTTCGATCCGCGGGAGAGCCCGGTCGCCCTGCAGCTCGGCGGCAGCGAGCCCATCGAGCTCGCGCGCGCCGTCGAGAGGGCGGCCAGCTGGCCCTATGTGGAGTTCAACCTGAATGTCGGCTGTCCGTCGGATCGGGTGCGAAGCGGCCGCTTCGGCGCCTGCCTCATGGCCGAGCCCGAGCGGGTGGCCGCCTGCGTCGCCGCGATGCGCGCCGTCACGGATCGACCGGTCACCGTGAAGTGCCGGATCGGTATCGACGACAGCGACGAGGAGATCTTTCTCGACCGCTTCGTCGATGCGGTGGCGGCGGCCGGCTGCGACACCTTCATCGTTCACGCCCGCAAGGCCTGGCTCTCGGGTCTCAGCCCGAAGGAGAACCGCGAGGTGCCGCCCCTCCGTCATGACCGGGTGCGACGCCTGAAGCAGCGGCGGCCGGATCTCGTGATCGTGCTCAACGGCGGCCTCACCGATCCGCAGGCGGCGGCGGCCGAGCTCGCCCATGTCGATGGCGTCATGATCGGCCGCGAGGCCTACCAGAACCCCTGCAGCCTCGCCGCCTTCACGCGATCGCTGCTCGATCCCTGCCACGAGGCGAGGGAGCGCGCGCACGTCGTCCGAGCCATGCGCGGCTACGCTCGCGAGGCGGCGGCACGCGGCACGCCGGTGCGCGCCATCGCCCGCCACATGCTCGGTCTTTACAACCGCCTCCCCGGCGCCCGGGCCTGGCGACGCCGGTTGAGCCTGGCAATGCAGGCACCCGGCGCGGATGCCTCGATCCTCGTGCCCCTGGGTGACGGTCTCGATGCGACGGCAGGAACCGGTCGATCGCGGGCGGCAGAGCCCGATTCGAACGGCGGCAAGGCCAGCGTTAACCCGCTGTCAACGGTTCTGGCCTAGTGTCGGCATCGCCTTGAACCTCCAGAGGGAAGCTCGCGTGCGCCCCATCGGCCGATCCGACCCTCCTGCCCCGGCCGCCCGGCCGGTCCTCCTTGCCGACCGGAAGGCAGCGAGCGCCGTCGAATATGCGCTGCTCGTGGCCCTGATCGCCACCGTGGCCATGACCGGCATCCTGGCGCTCGGCGGCTCGGTCGGCGATCTTTGGGCCGCAGCCGGCAGCAGGATGCTCTCCGCGTTCATGGGAGAATGAACAGGAAAGGCGTGGGAGCCCGGCAGCGATCCCGTCTCCATCATCGCCAGGTCGGCCCCGTGCGGCGGTCGCCGGACGATGTCCGCCTACCGGAAGGCGGGCTCGTCGAAGCTGCGCAGCTTGCGTGAATGCAGACGCTCGGGGCCCTGCACCCGAAGCAGCCGAATGGCCTCGAGCCCGATCTCGAGATGCTGGTTCACGCGCTCCTCGTAGAAGCGGTTGGCCATGCCCTTCAGCTTGATCTCGCCGTGGAGCGGCTTGTCCGAGACGCAGAGCAGGGTCCCGTAGGGCACGCGGAACCGCAGCCCGTTGGCGGCGATCGTCGCGCTCTCCATGTCGAGGGCGATCGCGCGCGACTGGTTCACCCGCCGGAAGAACTCGTCGTAGCGGAGCTCCCAATTGCGATTGGCGGTCGACGCCACGGTGCCGGTGCGCATCCGGCTCTTCAGATCGAGGTCGGCCAGCCCCGTGACGTTGGCCACCGCCTGCTGCAGCGCCACCTGCACCTCGGCGATCGGCGGCACCGGGACGAAGGGAGGCACCTCCTGGTCGAGCACATGATCCTCGCGGACGTAGCCGTGGGCGAGCACGTAGTCGCCGAGCCGCTGCGTCCGCCTGAGGCCCGCGCAATGGCCGAGCATCAGCCAGCAATGCGGCCGGAGCACGGCGATATGATCGGTGATCGTGCGCGCGTTGGAAGGCCCGACACCGATATTGACGAGCGTGATCCCGCGGCCGTCCGGCCGGGTCAGATGGTAGGCGGGCATCTGCGGCAGATGTTGTGGCGGCGTGCCGCTGCGCTCGACCTTCGCGCCTCCGGCCCGGACGGTGACGACATTGCCGGGCTCGACCAGCCGGTCGTGCTCGCCGTCGCTGCCCAGCTGCCGCCGCGCGTGCTCGACAAAACGCTCGACGTAGCGCTGATAGTTCGTCAAGAGGACGAAGCGCTGGAAGTATTGCGGCGACGTTCCGGTATAGTGGCTGAGCCGCTGCAGGCTGTAGTCGACCCGCTCGGCCGTGAACAGCGCGAGAGCACCCGGCTCGCCCGGTCGGGACTGGAACGTGCCATTGGCGATGCTGTCGTCCGTGGCGGCGAGGTCGGGCATCGGGAAGAGATGGGTGAGCCGGTGCACCCGTTCGACGTCGAGCCCGCCTGCCGCCACGTCGACCACGAACGGCAGGGGAATGGGCCGCCTGCCGATGCCCACCACGAGCGGCGCGCCGTGATGGGCGCGCAGCATGGCGAATTGCCCGCGATAGTACTCCCCGAAGAGGGAGGGTCGCGTCAGCGTCGTGCCGTAGATCCCCGGATCGTGCAAGGCGCCGTAGGCGATCCGCGCATCCAGGTTGACCGCCTCCGCGGCGACATGCACGCCGACGAAGGGATAGCAAGCGTCGATCTCGCCGGGCGGCGTGCCATGCATGACATAGGCGGCGAAGGCCCCCTTGATACGCGCGACCGCCGCATCGTAATGCTGCGTCACCCTGACCACTGCCGCATCCGGATCATCGAACACCTCGATGTCACGGATGCCGTTGCGCTCGAAGGCAGCGATCACCGCCTCGACCATAGAACCTTGCTCCGCTAGGTAACCGTGGTCGCCCGCAATCGGGTCGACCGTCGGCGAGCCGTCGCTCTAGCCGCTTTTCCCGCCAACCTCCAGCCAACCGATACCGCTTCGAGTCTGGTCCGTCATGGCCGCAGCCACGCTCCTCTCCTTGCGTCGTGCGTCGCTCAACCTGGGCGGCAAGCAACTGTTCGACAATCTCGACCTCGATCTTCCGGCCGGTGCCGCGATCGGGCTCGTCGGCCGCAACGGCAGCGGCAAATCGAGCCTGCTCAAGGTGTTGGCGGGCCATACAGAGCTCGATGAGGGCACGAGGCTCGGCCAGCAGCAATGCCTCGTCCGCTATCTGGAGCAGGAGCCGGTGCTGGACCCCGCCCTCTCCCTCGCGACCACGGTCGCTCAGGGGCTGGCCGCCGATGTCGAGCCCGGGAGCGCCCTCCACCGCGCCGCGGCCCTCCTGACCGAGCTGGACCTCGAGCCGGACCGTCCGGCCACGGGACTCTCGGGTGGCGAGCTGCGCAAGGTGGCGCTGGCCAGGGCGCTGGTCGGCGAGCCGGACGTTCTTCTGCTCGACGAGCCGACCAACCATCTGGACCTGCCGACCATTCTCTGGCTCGAGACGAGGTTGGCAGGGAGTCGCGCCGCCCGTGTCGTCATCAGCCACGATCGTACCTTCCTCGCGCGAGTCAGCAACAGGACCTGGTGGCTCGACCGGGGTCGCCTGCTGGTCAACGAAGCCGGGTGCAGCGGTTTCGAGGCCTGGCGGGACCGGGTGCTGGCCGAGGAGGAAAGGACCCTCGCCCGTCTCGACAAGCATCTCGAGGCCGAGACGCACTGGCTGCATCGCGGTGTCACCGCCCGCCGGCGACGCAATCAGGGGCGCATGCGCAAGCTCGACGAGCTGCGCCGCCAACGCGCCGATTTCCTTCGGCCGGAAGGTCGCGCGAGGCTCGAGTCCCACCTGGCCAAGGGCGGCGGCAGCCTCGTCATCGAGGCGCTCGCCATGACCAAGACCCTCGGCGAGCGGCGAATTCTCGCCCCCTTCTCGACCCGCATCCTCAAGGGCGATCGGGTCGGCATCATCGGCGCCAACGGCTCGGGCAAGACGACCCTGCTCAACCTTTTGACCGGCGCGCTCGTGCCCGACACGGGCAAGGTGCGGCTCGGAACGGGGCTCGCCGTCGCCCGCTTCGAGCAGGACCGGGGCAGCCTCGATCCGCAGGCGACGCCGTGGTCGACGCTCTGCCCGGATGGCGGCGACCGGATCGAGGTCGGTGGCGGCTCGCGGCATGTGGTCGGCTACCTGCGGGATTTTCTCTTCTCGGAATCGCAGGCGCGCCAGCCCATCGCCGCCCTCTCGGGTGGCGAGCGCAACCGTCTGCTGCTGGCCCGCAACCTGGCTCGACCGAGCAACCTTCTCGTCCTCGACGAGCCGACCAACGATCTCGACCTCGAGACCCTGGATCTGCTGGAGGACCTTCTCGCCGATTATCGCGGCACCGTGCTGCTGGTCAGCCACGATCGCGATTTCCTCGATCGGATCGCCACCAGCACCATCGTGCTGGAGGGCGACGGCCGCGCGGTCGAGGCAGCCGGCGGCTACAGCGACGCTCTCCGGCAGGGCTGCCGGATCGGCGGAGCGGTCACGACGCAACCGGATCCCCGGCCTTCGGTCCCATCGCGCGATCCGAGGGCGATCGAACGTCGCCGGGAAGCCGGCAAGGCGAGCGCGCGCCTCCAAAGAGAGCTCGACCGTCTGCCCGACCGCATCGCCGAGGCGACGAGCGCGGTCGCGGCGCTCGAGGCGCGCCTCGGTGATCCTCGACTGCACACCGACCAGCCGCAGAAGGCGGTGCGCCTCGCCGATGATCTGGAGTCGGCGAGGTCGGCGCTGGCGGCTCTCGAGGATCGCTGGATCGAGCTCGAGACGCAGCGCGAGACCGGCGATCTCTGAAGGCTCGAAGCGAGAGGAGGCCTTGCGCACGAAGTCGGCGGGCAGCTCGCCCTCGCCACCGCCAGGCGTTCCGGCAACGGACGATTAACGGTTCTCCATCATGATCGAACCGGCTATCACCCCACCGGCTCAGTTTCGAAGGAGATCGAAGTCGATGGTTTCGAGCGACAGCCGGGGACCGGCCACGCGGCGCCGGCTTCTGGGAGGTGCAGCCGCCCTGCTCTGCCTTGCCGCCACGCCCCTGCAGGCCGCGACGCCGCCGCGTCGCCTCTTTCTCCACAACCTGCACACCAGGGAGGATCTCGATATCGTCTATCGGCGCGGTGCGACGGTCGACCGGAGGGCGCTGGACCGCCTGGATCATTTTCTCCGCGACTGGCGGCGCGACGAGATTCGCCCCATCGATCCGAGACTGTTCGATCTCATGGCCCTTATCGCCGACCGCCTCGGCCGCCCGCCCCGCTTCGAGATCATCTCGGGCTACCGCTCGCCCGAGACCAACGCCATGCTGCGGCGCGCGGGCGGCGGCACCGCCAAGCGGAGCCTGCACATGGTCGGCCGGGCGATCGATCTGCGGCTCGAAGGCACGCGGCTGCGCGATCTCCGCGAGGCCGCCCTTCAGCTCGAGGCCGGCGGCGTCGGCTACTATCCGAGATCGGATTTCGTGCACATCGACACCGGCAGGGTCCGCGCCTGGAGCGGCTGAGGCTGCGGCCCGATCGGGCCTGGCCGGCGCACGGCCGAGGTCATGCCTGCCGGAAGCACTCCTCGGTCGCCAACGACGGGGCCCGTCGAGATCGATCGGCAAGGCCGGGCGCCCCTGGCCCCGATGCTGTTCATTTGCGCCTGAAGCAGCCATGTCACGCGGCAGCCTCCTCGCCCGGTCGATGTCGGCGAACGTTCCGGGCGTGGGGTCGGGGGATAGGCCAGTTGCGCCCCCAGGGTCTATAGTCTCGCCGGCAACGTCGAAGGAGATGCAGCATGAGCGCCATGGCCGGACCCGATCTCGAAACGCGGAGCGACCGGTTCGCCGGGCCGCGCCCCGTCTTCGACTGGAGCGACCCTTTCAAGCTGAACGATCAACTCGACGAGAGCGAGCGGCTGATTCGCGAAGCCGCCGCCGACTATTGCCAGAACAGCCTGATGCCACGGGTTCTCGAGGCCAACCGCCACGAGATCTTCCATCAGGAGATCATGACAGAGCTCGGCGAGCTCGGCTTTCTCGGCAGCACCCTGCCTGAAGCCTATGGCGGCTCGGATGCCTCCTACGTCGCCTATGGCCTCGTCGCCCGCGAGGTCGAGCGGGTCGATTCCGGCTATCGTTCCGCGATGAGCGTCCAGTCCTCGCTCGTCATGCACCCGATCCACGCCTATGGCGACGAAGCCCAGCGCCGGAAGTACCTGCCGAAGCTGGCCAAAGGCGAGCTGGTCGGCTGCTTCGGCCTGACCGAGCCGGACCATGGCTCGGACCCGGGGGGCATGTCGACGCGAGCCCGCAAGGCCGAGGGCGGGTTCCGGCTGAGCGGATCCAAGACGTGGATCACCAACAGCCCGATCGCCGACCTCGCCATCGTCTGGGCCAAGACCGACGACGGCGAGATCAGGGGCTTCATCGTCGAGCGGGAGATGCGAGGCTTCGAGACGCCCAGGATCGAGGGCAAGTTCAGCCTCCGGGCCTCGATCACCGGCATGATCCAGCTCGACGACGTGCTCGTGCCGGAGGCCAATCTGCTGCCGAACGCAAAGGGTCTGAAGGGGCCCTTCGGCTGCCTCAACCGGGCACGTTACGGCATCGCCTGGGGCACCATGGGAGCGGCGGAGTTCTGCTGGCACGCGGCCCGCGGCTACACGCTCGACCGCCGGCAGTTCGGCCGGCCGCTCGCCGCCAACCAGCTCGTCCAGAAGAAGCTCGCCGACATGCAGACCGAGATCACGCTGGGTCTTCAGGCGGCGCTTCGCGTCGGCCGCCTGTTCGACGAGGGCGCAGTGGCGCCCGAGATGATCTCGCTCATCAAGCGCAACAACTGCGGCAAGGCGCTCGACATCGCCCGCATGGCTCGCGACATGCACGGCGGCAACGGCATCGCCGACGAGTATCACGTGATCCGTCACGTGATGAACCTCGAGGCCGTCAATACCTACGAGGGCACGCACGACATCCACGCCCTCATTCTCGGCCGTGCCCAAACCGGTCTGCAGGCGTTCACCGGCTGAAGCTCGAGCAAGGCTCGAGCCGCAGCGCTCAAGGATCGAGCGGAAACCCGGCCGCTTCCTCCACGATGGCCAGCAGCCCTGGCGTCGTCGCCAGCACCGCCCGCGGCTCGGTCAGGCTCGCTCCCTTGCTGTAATGGCTGGCGACGCCGCCAGCCGCCTCCACCAGCGCCAGCCCGGCGAGCACGTCCCAGCTCATGCAGTGTCGCGTGATCGTCCCGTCGAGTCGCCCGTCGGCGACATGGCAGAGGTGGAGAGCGCTCGACCCCGACCGCCGATGATCGAGCGACCGGGCATTGAGACGCTCGATCATCTCGGCATACTCCCGGGCATCCTGCTTGAAGTTGAAGCTGAGGCCGACACAGGCATCCGCCGCCGAACGTTGCGAGACCTCGATCGGCTGACGGTTGCGGGTGGCGCCACAACCCCTTCTGCAGGCGAACATCTCGTCGTGGATCGGATCATAGGTCAGACCGATTTCGGTGGTTCCGTCGACCGCATAGGCCATCACGCAGCACCAGTAGGGCATGCCGCGCAGGAAGTTGCTCGTGCCGTCGATCGGGTCGATGACCCAGACACCGGGCGCTTCGGTGAAGCCGGCTCCGGCACCATCCTCCTCGCCGATGATGGCGTCCTCCGGGAAGAGCCGGCCGAGCTCGCCGCGAATCGCGCGCTCGACCGACTGGTCGGCAACGCTGACGAGATCCTGCAGCCCCTTGTGCTCGATCACGAGCTCGCCGCGGCGCTGGAAAAAATCGAGCGCCAGCCGACCGGCGGCATGAAGAATGGGCACGCCCGCAGCGAGGCGGCGGTCGAGATCGTCATCGGTCATGGGCGGTTCCGTTGCAGGGGACTGGTGGTCTCTTCAGGCGTATCGATGGTTGGGCCTCCGGTCCATTCGGTCGCGAGGCGGTGCCCGAGCAGCGACGACCGGGCAGGCTCCCGTGTGGCCACCGCCCGCTCGAGCGCCCTGCCCTGGGCGAGCACGACCAGGATCCGGCGGGCCCGGGTCATGGCCGTGTAGAGCAGTTGCCGCCGCAGCATGCGGCCGTGCTCAAGCAAGAGCAAGAGCACGACAGCGGGATACTCGGAGCCCTGCGCCTTGTGCACCGTGATCGCGTAGGCCGGGAGGAGCTGCTCCAGCATGTCGAAGCCGTAGACAACGAGGCGGTCCTCGAAGCGGACCTCGAGGAGCCGGGTGGCGGTGTCGATCCTCTGAATGATGCCGAGATCGCCGTTATAGACCTCCCTGCCGTGGTCGTTCTCGGTCTGCATCACCTTGTCGCCGACACCGTAGCGCATGCCGAAGCGCTCGAATGCCGCTTCGGGCGACGGGTTCAGCGTCCGCTGCAGGGCGTGATTGAGGTCGCGGGTGCCGGCCGGGCCGCGATTGACCGGCACAAGGATCTGGATGTCGGAGATCGGATCCAGAGCGAAGCGCTCGGGCATGCGGTGCTGGACGAGCTCGATCAGCTTCGCCCGGGCGTCGGCCGCATCCTGCACGCGAACACCGAAGCAATCGCTCGTCTCGCTCGAGCCGAAGCGTGGCAGCTCGCCGTTGATGACACGATGGGCTCCCCGCACGATGTCGCTCGCCTCGGCCTGGCGAAAGATCTCGGTGAGCGCGACGACCCGTATGCGTTCGCTGGCGATCAGATCGGCGAGAACCTGACCCGGCCCCACGGGAGGAAGCTGGTTCTGGTCGCCGACCAGCAGGAGCGCCGCCTTGTCGGGCAGCGCGGCCAGCACACCCTCCATCAGCGGCAGATCGATCATCGACACCTCGTCCAGGATCAGGAGATCGAGATCGAGCGGCCGGTCGGCATTGCGCGCGAAACCGCGCTGGATATCGGCCTCGAGAAGCCGGTGAATCGTCGTTGCCTCGTGTCCGGTGCTTTCGTGGAGACGCCGCGCCGCGCGGCCGGTCGGTGCGGCGAGCGCCATCCGCACCCTTTGGCGCTCGAGGCAGGCCACGCATGCCCTGATCAGCGACGTCTTGCCGGTTCCCGGCCCACCGGTGAGGATGACGATCTTCGACGTCAAGATCACCCTCAGGGCCCGCACCTGACCGCACGAGAGGTCGAAGCCGAGCCGATCGCGCACACTGGCCTGCCAATCGTCGAGCGGGGTCCGGCCCCAGGGCATGGAGCCGGTGGTCAGCACGCCGAGCCGCCTGACGATCGTCGCCTCGGCGGCATCGAGCTCCGGCAGCAGCAGGAAGGCCCCGGCCTCCGTCGCGCGCTCGACGACGCGCCGCTCGCGGACCAGGGCCTCGACCATTTCGGCCAGGGCCGCCGCCGGCTGGCGCGCCAGTCGAGCGGCCTCCTCCAGTGCCCTTTCGCGCCGCACGGCGCTGTTGCCGTGCTCGCCGTGACCGCGCAACGTCTCGAGCAGGGCCGCCCGTCGCCGCACCGGCGCATCCGGCGCGATCTTCAGCTGATCCGCCAAAAGATCGGCGGTGGCGAAGCCTATTCCCCGAATATCGCGCGCCAACGCGTAAGGGTCCGTCAGGATCTGGTCGATCGCCCTGCCGCTGTAGGCTTCCATGATGCGCCGCGCTCGGCCCGGTCCGATGCCCTGGCTTTCCAGAAAAATCAGGATGTCGCGCGCCTCGCCTTCCTCCTGCCAGACCTCCGCGATGCGCTTCGCCGTGCGGGTGCCGATGCCCGGCACCTCCGGCAGTCGCTCGGGTGTGACGTCGAGCACCCGCCGAAGATCCGCGCCGAAGTGATCGACGATCCGCTGCGCCAGCGCTTCGCCGACACCCTTGATGGCGCCCGAAGCCAGATAGGTCCTGATCCCGTCGTCGGTGGTCGGGGGCAAGAGGGCGATCCGGCTGGCGGCGAAGCGATGGCCCCAGCTCGGATCGTCCTGCCAAACACCCTCCGCCCGAACGAGGAGGCCGGGCCGCGCGGTCGGGGCGGTCCCGACCACCGTCACCGGCTCGCCTCGGCCTGCAACCTTCACCCTGAGCACCACGAAGCCGCTCGACGGCCTCTGCACGACGACCCGGTCGACAAGACCCGAAAGGATGCGACTCGCGGCCACGTGGCGCCCTCACTGCGCTGGGCCCGTGTGGCCCCCTTCGAACCAGACTAGCGATGCCGCACTTTGCCCGCTAGGTGGTGGCGCTTCTCGAAGGAACGGATGCTATTCCAATGCGCAGCCTGAACGAGCGTCTGGCACCGGTCATCGCGCACCGGGGCGCTTCCGCCCACGCACCGGAAAACACCCTCGCGGCACTCCGCCTCGCCGCGGAAGCCGGGGCGACGTGGGTCGAGTTCGACGTCAAGCTCACGCGCGACGGCCATTGCATCCTCATGCACGACGATTTCCTCAACCGCACCACCAGCGGTCGCGGCGAGGTTGCCCAGTTCGATCTCGACGAGTTGCGCCGGCTCGATGCCGGCGGCTGGTTCGAGCGGCGCTTTCGCGGCGAGCCCATCCCGACACTGACCGAAGCCCTGGCCCTGTGCGTGGAGCTCGGTCTCGACATCAACCTCGAGATCAAACCCTGTCCGGGTCGGCAGCACGAGACGGCGATCCGGGTGGTCGACACACTTCATCGGGAATGGCCCCTGGATCGGCCATGGCCCCTCATCTCCAGCTTCGCCATCGCGTCCCTCGACGAGGTTCGCGAGCGCGCTCCCGAGTTTCCGCGCGGCCTGCTCGTCGGTCGTCCGACGCGGCGCGCCCTCGGCATGCTCGATCGCCTCGCCTGCAGCACGCTGCATTGCGACGCGAAGCGGGCGTCGGCCGAGCTCGTTCGGGACCTGGCGGCGCGCGGCCGGATGCTCCTCTGCTATACCGTCAACGACGCCGGCCGCGCCTGCCGCCTCCTGGAGATGGGCGTGCGGGCGGTCTTCAGCGATCGACCGGCCGCGATTGCCGAAGCTGTCGCCAAGCGTGGCACGCCTTTCGATCAGTAGCGACGCAAGAGACCGGCCAGACGGCCCTGAATCCGAACCTGGTGCGGTCCGAAGATCCGCGTCTCGTAGGCCGGGTTCGCCGGCTCCAGCGCGATCGACGCGCCGCGCCGGCGCAGGCGCTTGAGCGTCACCTCGCGGTCCTCGATCAGCGCCACGACGATGCTGCCGCTCTCCGCGGTCTCACAACGCTGGATCACAGCGTAGTCGCCGTCGACGATACCGGCGTCGATCATGGAGTCGCCGGTCACCTGAAGCACGTAGTGCTCGCCTTCGCCGAGCAGCAGGCCGGGCACGTCGATCGCGGTCGACTGATCCAGGAGAGCCTCGATTGGCGAGCCCGCCGCGATCCTGCCGACCAAGGGCACCGAGCGGCCGATCGATTCGCTGGCGGGAGCGGCCCGCGGTCCGGCGCCGAATCGCCCGCGGACGATGTTGCTGGACTGGCGCGGCCGCACGAGGTCGACCGGTCCAGCACCGCTCGCCGTCATGTCCGGCGCGAACTCGCCCGTCGGCGCCCTCACGATCTCGAGCGCCCGTGCGCGATAGGCGAGCCGGCGGATGTAGCCCCGCTCCTCGAGGCCCGAGATCAGCCGATGCACGCCCGACTTGGACTTCAATTTGAGCGCGTGGCGCATTTCCTCGAAGGACGGCGGAACCTTGTGCTCGGACACGTAGGAATGGATGTAGGTCAGCAGTTGCAGCTGTCGTTGCGTGAGCACATCCATCTCCCAGCAGCGGTGGGCGTTGAACATGTTCTATTTAAGTTCTGGTTTCTGTCAAGCGGCTTGCCGGCTGCCGCGCTCGGCTCGGTGCCCCCGGCTCAACTGCGAAGGACCGCTTCGAGGTCGATGACGGTCACCCTGGCACCTCGCTCCAGCGCCCCGTCCCCTGGCGGGCGAACGAGGAGGACATCGGCTTTGGTCAGGGCTGCGAACATGGAGCTGTCCTGCCGACCGGTGGCGCGCACATTCCCTTCATCGTCGCGCTCGGCGCGCAGGTATTCCTGACGCTCACCACCGGCGGGAAGCGGCTCGGCGAGCGGTGCCGTGCCGCTCGGCAGGGTCGGGTCGAGGCCCGAGAGGCGCCGCATGGCGCCACGCAGGAAGACGATGCCGCACACCGCGGCCGAGACCGGGTTGCCGGGCAATCCCAAAAGCGGCACCTCGCCGATCCGTCCGAAGATGAGCGGCTTGCCGGGCCGCATCCGAATCTTCCAGAAATCCAGCTCGAGGCCCCGCTCGCCGGCGACGCTCTGGACGAGATCGTGCTCGCCGACCGAGGCCCCCCCGCTCGTCACGAGGAGATCCAGCCCCTTGGCTGCATCGAGGCGGGCGGCCAGGGCAGCCGGCTCGTCCGGCGCGATGCCGAGATCGACAGCCTCGCCACCCCAGCAAGCGATCATCGCTTCGAGGGTGAAGCTGTTCGAGCTCGAAATCTGATGCGGCGCCGGGACGCGGCCCGGCAGGATCAGCTCGTCGCCGGTGGCGAGGACGCCGATCCTGGGCTTGCGCCGCACCTCGACCCAGGCGGCACCGAGCGAGGCGGCAAGACCGATGTGCCGTGGGTCGAGCCTTTGACCGGCGGCAAGGCCGACCCAACCGGCCCGATAGTCCAGCGCCCGCTCGCGCACGAAGAGACCGACCGAAACCGACTCTTTCGCCTGCACCCGGCCCTCTTGGGCAAGTGCATCCTCCTGAATGAGGATCGCATCGGCGCCATCCGGCAAGAGGCCTCCGGTGAAAATGCGCGCCGCCTCGCCGGGTCCGATCCGGAAGCCTGCCGGCTGCCCCGCCGCCACCTCGCCGACGACCTCGAGCGACCTCCCTGCGGTCGTATCCGCGGCCCGGACCGCGTAGCCGTCCATGGCCGAAACGGCAGCCGGCGGCTGGTCGCGGGCGGCCTGGATGTCCGCCGCCAGCACCCGCCCCAGCGCCGATTGCAACGGCACCGTCTCCGCCGGCAGCGTCGTCAGGGCCGCCAGAATCCGCGCCTGCGCCTCGCCAACCTCGACCAATTCACTCGTCCCTCGCCTGATCAGGCCGCATGAAAGTCACCCGACCGACCGCCGGCCTTGTGAAGAAGACGGATGCCGCCGATCGTCATGCCGCGGTCGATCGCCTTGCACATGTCGTAGACGGTGAGCGCCGCGACCGCGACGGCGGTCAAGGCCTCCATCTCGACACCGGTCCGACCCTTTAGCCTGCAGGTCGCCTCGATGCGGACCGCTGGGCCGGCGGGACCGTCGCTCTCCGGCTCGAGCCGGACCTCCACCGCGCTCAGCGCCAGGGGATGGCAGAGCGGTATGAGGTCGGCCGTGCGTTTCGCCCCCATGATGCCGGCGAGCTGGGCGATCGACAGCACGTCGCCCTTCCTGATGCCGCCTCGGGCGATCCGCTCGAGCGTCGCCGCCTGCATCGCGATCCGCCCCTCGGCCTTGGCCGTCCGCGCCGTCTCGGCCTTCTCGCCGACATCGACCATGACGGCATTGCCGGAACTGTCGATATGCGTCAGGTCGCTCACCTCGAAACCTCGATGCCGAGCAGGCGGCAGGTGGCGAGCGTGACGTCGGTCTCGCGCATCAGCGATTCGCCCACGAGGAAGGCCTTCGCCCCGACCGCCGCCATTCGCACCAGATCCTCGTGACTGTGCAACCCGCTCTCCGCGACCAGCAGCCGGTCGGCGGGCACCAGGGGAGCCAGCGCTTCCGTCGTGCCGATATCGACCTCCAGCGTCTTGAGATTGCGGTTGTTGATGCCGACGAGATCGGAATCGAGCGCCAGCGCCCGGTCGAGCTCCGCCCGGTCGTGCACCTCCGCCAGCACGTCCATGTCGAGCTCCCGGGCCAGTCTGCAGAGCTCATTTGCCATTCGATCCTCCAATGCCGCCATGATGAGCAGGATGCAGTCCGCTCCGAGAAGCCTGCTCTCCACAATCTGATAGGGCTCCAGCATGAAGTCCTTGCGCAGGGCCGGCAGCTCCACGGCCTCGCGAGCCTGAGCGAGGAACGCGTCGTCGCCCTGGAAGCTCGGCTTGTCGGTCAGCACCGAAAGGCAGGTAGCGCCACCGGCGGCGTAGGCGCGGGCGAGGTTCGCCGGCGCGAAATCGGCGCGTATCAGCCCCCTGCTCGGCGAAGCCTTCTTGATTTCCGCGATCAGGGCGAGATCGCCCCGCTCGACCGTCGCCTCGAGGGCGCGCCGAAAGCCCCGGACCGGCGACGCCTGCTCGAGGCGTCGCTCGAGATCGGCCATCGGCGCGACGTTGCGGCGCGCCTCGACGTCCAGGCGTTTTGCCGCGCAAATTCGTTCCAGAACGTCGCTCATGCCCGTTCCTGGTTGGTGATGCGCACCAACCGGTCCAGGCAGCCACGCGCCCGGCCGCTGTCGACGGCCTCGGCGGCGCGGGCGAGGCCCGCCGCCAGATCCTCGACACCGCCTCCGACCACGAGACCGGCAGCCGCGGCGAGCAGCACCGCGTCGCGCAGCGGGCCACCTTCGCCACCGAGCATCGCCCGAATCGCGGCCGCATTGGTCTCGGCATTACCCCCTTTGAGCGCTTTGAGCTCGACCCGGGCGAGGCCGAACGCCTCCGGCTCGATCGTGAAGCGGCGCAGCTCGCCACGATGCCACTCCGCGACATGGGTGACACCGACCGTGCTGAGCTCGTCGAGCCCGGGCTCGCCGTGAACCACCCAGGCCCGCTCGGCCCCGAGACGCCCGAGCACGCGCGCCAACGGCTCGATCCACTGAAGCGCGAACACGCCCACGACCTGCCGCTTGACGCCGGCCGGATTGGCGAGCGGGCCGAGCAGGTTGAAGATGGTGCGCGTGCCGAGCTCGACCCTCGGTCCCGCCACATGGCGCATGGCGCCGTGGTGCCGCGGCGCCATCATGAAGCCGATGCCGGCTTCGCGCATCGCATGCTCGATGACCGCGAAGGGCGCTTCGATGTCGACCCCGAGTGCGCTCAGCACGTCCGACGAGCCGGACTGCGAGGACAGCCCGCGATTGCCGTGCTTGGCGACCGGCACACCGGCGCCGGCGACCACCAGCGCCGCCGCGGTCGAGATGTTGAAGGTCCCGCTGGCGTCGCCGCCGGTCCCGCAAGTGTCGATGGCCCCTTGCGGCGCTTCGAGGCGATTCATGCGCTCGCGCAGCGTCTGGGCTCCTGCGGTGATCTCGTCGATGCTCTCCCCCCGCACCCGCAAGGCCATGAGAAATCCGGCCATCTGAGCCGGCGTGGCATCGCCCGCCATCATGATGGCGAAAGCCTCCCTCGCCTCCTCGAGGGTCAGCGCGCGGCCGCTCGCAGCGACGCCGATGAGCTCCTTGAAGCGGGCGAGATCGGAGCTCAAGCCGCCTGCTCCAGGGGTATCAGGGCGAGGAAGTTGCGCAGCATGGCGTGCCCGTGCTCGCTCGCGATGCTCTCGGGATGGAACTGCAGCCCGTGAATCGGCAAGTGGCGGTGGCGCAAGCCCATCACGACACCGTCCTCGGTACGCGCATTGACGACGAGCTCGTCGGGAAGCGTTGTGGTCTCGGCCACCAGCGAATGATAGCGGGTGGCACGAAACGGGGACGGCAGCCCGTCGAAGAGGCCGCTGCCGTCATGGTGGATGTCGCTGCATTTGCCGTGCATCACCGTTCTCGCCCGCACGACACGACCGCCGAAGACCTGGGCGATCGCCTGATGACCGAGGCAGACCCCGAGAATGGGGCAGAGCGTCTGCGCCCTCTCGATCAGGGCGAGGCTGATGCCGGCGAGATCGGGGTTGCACGGGCCGGGCGAGACGATGATGGCCGACGGGCGCAGCGCCAGCGCCTGATCGACGTCCATCGCATCGTTGCGGATCACGGTCGTGCTGGCGCCGAGCTCGCCCAGGTAGTGATAGAGATTGTAGGTGAAGCTGTCGTAGTTATCGATCAGGAGGAGCATGGCAAGGCCGATCGGACTGGCGTCAGGGGAACGGCGAGAAAAGCCCTCGGCCCCGCTACCGTCAAGCCCCACCTCGGCCGCCGATGGCCGCCGCGCGACGCGCGCGCGATCAGGTCGTGGTTCAACTGTGGCCGAGTTTCGATTAGCTTACCCGAGGGTGCATTAGCGGGCGACGGAAATTCATGGTTGAGCAGGCTTGAGACGGCTGAACCGTCCGGGGCGCCGGCTGCGTCTGGGTCCGGTTGCCTGCGCCTACGGCATGGCGGGACTGCTCGGCCTTGCCGTGCTGCTCGGCCTCGCACAGCTTTCCATGGCACCTGGCCACCGCGTCGCGCAATCGGGTTCCGCCGAAGTGCCGGCGCTGCCGACGGAGCCACCGACGGCGGCCGGCGGTGCTTCGGGCGAGGCGAAGCCTGCGGCTGTCGCCGAGGCGGAGGTCGAGATCGCCGCGCTGCCACCGACGCTCTCGGGGCTGATCGATCTGCCGCAGCCGACCTGGTCGCTGCGGATCGGCCCTCCCCAGTTCGAGGAGCACCTGCCGCCGGCGGCCGCCGCCATCGAGCCCGCAGCACCGCCGGACGCGATGGCGGACGCTCCCACGGTCACCGAGCCCCTGGCGCTGGCCAAACCGTCGCCGCCTCCCTTGGCGGCAGGGGGGCGTCTTCCGCTCGTCAACGTCATCATCGACGACATGGGCTACAGCCCGCGGTCGCTCGCCCGCCTCGCCGCCCTGCCGGGGCCGCTCACCTTGTCCTTCCTGCCCTATGCCGATGCCACGCCGGCCATGCTGAGAACCGCCGGACGCGACGGGTTCCACATCTTTCTGCACCTGCCGATGGAGCCCCTGGGCGACGCCGATCCCGGGGTCAAGGCGCTTCTCGCCGATCTCGACGAAACCCGTCTCAGATCCCGAGTGCGCGAGGCGCTGGCGGCGGTGCCGGGTGCGGAAGGCGTCAACAATCACATGGGAAGCCGGCTTACGGCTGAGCCCGAGGCGATGCGCTGGGTGATGGACGAGCTGCGTCAGCGGCCCCTGGTCTTCGTCGACAGCCGCACGAACCCGAAGAGCGTCGCCGAGGCTACGGCACTCGGGCTCGGCGTGCCGGCCATCGGCCGCGATGTCTTCATCGACCACGTGCCGGAGCCGGAAGCGATCGCGCGACAGCTCGCGCTGATCGAGCGGATCGCGCGCCATGACGGCAGCGTGGTGGCGATCGGCCACCCCTATGACGTGACCTTGCGTGCCCTCGAGCGCTGGCTGCCAGAGCTCGAGCAGCGCGGCTTTCGCCTCGCCAGCGTGGGCGAGGTGATCGCCTTGCGGCACTGCGGCGATGCTGCCCTCGATCCGTGGACCTGCCGGCCGGCACTCCAGCTCGTCGGCACCGAGCCGTCACCGCTGCTGCCCATGACAGGCGCAGCCGGCCCCTGACCGCCGGCTGGAATCCAGCCCGGACGCGCCTTCTTTCCCTTTTCCCTCGTGCCAACTATACGAGCATGGCCTCGAGGGAGGACCGGGTTGCCGCCGAATGCTCGGCGCGGCATCCCAGCCGGCGGTCCAGCGGATAGCGATCGATGAAACTGCGCCATCTCGGCCTCGCCCTTCTCGTTGTCGTCGTGGCGACGGTCGTCGTCATTGCCGGGCTCGTCTATCTGCCGCAGCTCGAGGATCAGCGCCATACGGTGGTCGAGGGCCTCCTCGAACGTGCGATCGGCCGGTCCGTCGAGATTTCCGGGCCGGTCGACATCCGGCCGGGGCCGGTGACGACGATCACGATTGCCGATGCGGCGCTCGGCGAAGGCACGCCCGACCAATGGCAAGGCACCATGACCTTGCGCCGGGGGAGCATCGCCTTCGATCCCCTGCGTGCACTGGTCGGTCCCTTCCAGATGCAAGGGCTCGAGGCCGACGGCCTCGCCATCGTCATGTCGGGAGGCTCATCCTCGACGGAGGAGACGCCGTTTCGGCTGAGCCCGGTCGTCGGCCCCCTGGCACGGCTGATGAATGCCGGACGCACCGGCGCGATTTCCCTGACCGACGTCTCCTTCGAGCGCCGCGACGATCCGGACGGATGGAACGGCACGCTCGCCTTCAGCGCGATCACCGCCCAGCAGAGCAGCGACGACGAGGCATGGCAGCTTCGTGCCGATGGCGCTCTCGACGGCTCGCCGCTGAAATTATCGGCGGATTTCTCGGAACCCCGGCCCCATCCCGAGCTCGGGCGGGCGCGGGCATTCACCCTCGAGGCCTCGTTGCCGGGCATCGACGAGCGGCTCACGGGCGATCTCGAAGCCGACGGCAGCAAGCTCGAGGCGACGATGGACGTTACCCTCACCTCGCTCGGCGATCTCCTCGACGCCTTGAAGCTGAAGCGGCAGATGGAGGCGTCCGGCCAGGCGAGCCTGCGGATCTCCGGCGCGGTGGACGCGCTCACGGCCGACACGATAAGCGGGTCATTGCGCGTCTCGACGGGCGAGCGCGTGACGCTCGACGGCAAGGTCGCCGATCTTTCCCTGCAAAAGGGTATCGATGTCGGCATCGAGGCCGATCTGCGGCGCTCCGACGGATCGGCGCCCAAACCCATCGAGGCCTTCGACATCCTGATCGAATCGTTGTCCGGTCGGCTGGCCGGGGACCTTCGCGCGCTGACGGTCAGCGGCCTCGTCCTGCGCACCAACATCACCTCGGCCGACATCCAGAAGATCGGACCGATCAGCGCCAAATCCCTGACCCGTGACGAAGATGGACATCTCGGCCTGAAAGGCCTGCGGATCCTCGCAGGCGATCCCGCCTCGCCGAGCCTCGATCTCGAGGGCAGCGTCGCCGATGTGCTCGCGCAGACCGGAATCCAGCTTTCCGGCAGCTTCGACCTCGACGTGATCCTGCTCCTGACCGGCGAGCCGGCACCGGCAGGAATCGGCCAACTGGCCGGCACCATCGCCGTGGCCGACGCATCCGGGCGGATGCGCATCGAGAGCCTTTCGGCGGCGCTCAGGCCGGACGACGTCGTGGCACTGAGCCTGGAGCTGGCGAAGGCCACCGAGGGGCCAGAGCCCCCGCCCGCGATCATCGATCTCGCGGTTCCCGATCTCGATGCGCTGGCGAAGGTGCTGGGCCGGGCACCGGTCGGCGGTGGCGGCATCGACTTCAAGGGTGAGCTCGGCCTGACCGACGCCCTCACCCTCGCCGGCCGGGGCAATGTGAGAGACACCGCGATCTGGCTGGATCTGAACCAGGACGTGATCGGTGATCGGGCCGTCTTCAAGGGTCGGGTCAGGTTCCCGAGGCTCCAGCCGGCCAACCTGCAGCGACTGCCGGAGCTCGCCGGCCTCCTGCCGGATGCCGATGCCAAGGGGGAGTCGAAACGGGGCTCGACCGCCACGCCGACCCTCGACGCCGAGCTCGAGGTGACGGCGGCACTGGTTGACGATGACGGCTCCTCGCAAGGATCGTTCGAGGGCAAGCTGGACTATCGGGACGGCAAGGCGACGATCGATCCGCTCGCATTGACCTATATCGGTGGCAAGCTGGAGGCGGCGTTGACCGCCGAGACCGGCGGCGATGCCGCGCCGGTCACGCTGAAGGGCACGATCGAACGGCTCGAGCTCGCGCGGCTGATCGCCGAGCTGGGTGGCCGGCCCATGGTGCAGGCACCGCTCGGCGCCTCCTTCGACCTCGCCGCGACCGGCCCCGGGCTGGACACGCTTCGCAACACGCTCAACGGCAGCGTCAGCCTCACGCTCGGCAGCGGCACGGTCGGCACCCGGCTGATCAACCTCACCGGCGAGAACATCGTGAGCTGGCTCTTCTCCTCGGGCTCCGACGCCAAGCTCGTCTGCGCCAATGGCGAGATCGCCTTCGAGGCGGGCCGCGGCACCGTTGGGCAGCTCATCCTGGAGACGGACAACGTCCAATTGCGCGGCAGCGGCACGATCGATCTCGGCCGCGACCGGCTCGATCTCACCTTCACGCCGCGCCCGCTGCGCGAGCAGCTTCTGCAGGTGGTGACGCCCTTTCGGGTGCGGGGCCCGATCGAGGCGCCGGAGGTTCAGATCGCGGGCGGCGCCGGCCGCCTCGCCGGTCGGGCCGTGGCGGAAACGCTGACCCTGCCGATCAATGTGCTGCGCGCGCTCCTCGACCGCAGCAGCAGCAATCGCGTGCCCTGCGCGGCCCAGCCCTGACCTCCCCTTCTCTCAGTGGGCCAGAATCTGGCTCAGGAACGCCTTGGTGCGGTCGGAGCGCGGGTTGGTGAAGAACTCGGCCGGCGGCGCCATCTCGACGATCTCGCCCTGGTCCATGAAGACCACGTTGTCGGCCACGGACTTGGCGAAGCCCATCTCGTGGGTGACCACGATCATGGTCATGCCCTCCTCGGCGAGCTCGACCATCACGTCGAGCACCTCCTTGATCATCTCGGGATCGAGGGCCGAGGTCGGCTCGTCGAACAGCATGACCTGCGGCATCATGCAGAGCGAGCGGGCGATCGCCACGCGCTGCTGCTGGCCGCCCGAAAGCTGGCCCGGGTATTTCCGCGCCTGCTCGGGGATGCGCACGCGCTCGAGGAACTTCATGGCGATGGCGTCCGCCTCCTTCTGCGGCATCTTGCGGACCCACAAGGGCGCCAGGGTGCAGTTCTCGAGCACGGTGAGATGCGGAAAGAGGTTGAACGACTGGAACACCATGCCGACCTCGCGGCGGATCATCTCGATGTTCTTGACGTCGTTGGTGAGCTCGATGCCCTCGACCACGATGCGGCCCTGCTGATGCTCCTCGAGCCGGTTGATGCAGCGGATCAGGGTCGACTTGCCGGAGCCCGACGGGCCGCAGACGACGATGCGCTCGCCCCGTCGCACCGTCAGGCTGACGTCCTTGAGCACGTGGAACTCGCCGTACCATTTGTTGACCCGCTGCAGGTCCACCATGATGTCGTCGCTGCTGCGCGAGGCGACGGCGGCTGCATCGGCGCTGGCTCGGGCCATGGGCGTTCCTCCGGTCAACTGCGGCGGTCGGTGGCGAGGCTGCGTTCGAGGTACTGGCTGTATTTCGACATGAAGAAGCAGAAGACCCAGTAGATGACCATGATGAAGAGATAGGCCTCGATGAAGAACTGGCGCCATTCGGGGTCGCCGAGCGCCTGCCGGGTCGCCAGCACGAGATCGGTCAGGCTGACGATGGCGACGAGCGAGGTATCCTTGAAGAGGCCGATGAAGGTGTTGACGATCGGCGGGATGGTGATCTTCAGGGCCTGCGGCAGGATGATCAGGCCCTGGGTCTGCCAGTAGCCGAGGCCGAGCGCCGCCGCCGCCTCGTGCTGTCCCTTGGGCAGAGCCTGCAGCCCGCCGCGGATCACCTCCGCCAGATAGGCGGCGGCGAACATGATGATGGCCACCTGGGCCCTGAGGATGGCGTCGATGGAGACCCCGGTCGGCATGAAGAGCGGCAGCATGAAGGAGGCCATGAAGAGCAGCGTGATCAGGGGCACGCCGCGGATCAGCTCGATATAGCCGACCGAGAGCGCGCTGATCATGGGCAGCTTCGAGCGCCGGCCCAGGGCGAGCAGGATGGCGAGCGGAAAGGCGGCGGCGATGCCGATGAAGGCGAGCATCAGGGTCAGCGGCAAGCCGCCCCAGAGGGTGGTGCGGACCGACCGCAGGCCGAGCACGCCGCCCCCCATGAGGATGAAGAAGCTGCCGAGGCCGACCGCCCAGATGACGAGGAGAGGCCAACCCCAGAACCGCCTATCGCAGCTCAGGAGCGCCATGCCCACGAGGGCAATGATGCCGAGGAGCGGCCGCCACTGCTCGGCGAAGGGATAGCGGCCGAAGAGGATCAGGCGGTACTTCTCGGTGACGACCGCCCAGCAGGCGCCGCTCGCCGCCTTGCAGGCCTCGGGCGTGGGGCTGCTGAAGACGGCATCGGTGACCGCCCAGCGGAAGAGCGGCGGGACGAGCCAGGCCAGCAGCGCCAGGATCAAGAGCGTGAGCAGGCTGTTGAACCAGCCGTCGAAGAGATTGGCCCTGGCCCAGCCGATCGGATCGCGCGCGCCCCTCGGCCGCCCCCGTGCCGGGCTCTGCACGTCGCGCGTCAGCGTCTCTTCCATGGCTCAGCGCTCCACCAGCGCGATTCGCCGGTTGTACCAGTTCATGAAGGCGGAGATCAGCAGGCTGATGGTGAGGTAGATCGCCATCATGATGCTGATGCACTCGATCGCCTGGCCGGTCTGGTTCAGGGTCGTGTTGCCGACCGAGACGAGGTCGGGATAGCCGATCGCCACCGCGAGCGAGCTGTTCTTGGTGAGGTTGAGGTAGTTGCTGGTGGTCGGCGGCACGATGATCCGGAGCGCCTGCGGCAGCACGATCAGGCGAAGCTGCAGGCTGCGGCGAAAGCCGAGCGCGGCGGCCGCCTCGGTCTGCCCCCAGGGCACGGCGAGGATGCCGCTTCGGACGATCTCGGCGATGAAGCCGGCCGTGTAGATGCTGAGCCCGAGCAGGAGCGCCAGGAACTCCGGCGTGACGCTGGCCCCGCCGCGGTAGTTGAAGCGGGTGAACTCGGGCACGTCGAGTTGGAGCGGTGCACCGAGCAGAAGGAAGAGAGCCAGCGCCGGCAGGCAGAGGATGGCGAGGACCGGCCAGAGAAGATGCGGCTCCCGTCCCGTCTCGCGCTGGCGCCGGAAGGCCGTTCGCCGGTAGACGATGGCGGCGACGACCGAGAGGGCGAAGACGGCGAGAACGGGGAGCTGCGCCGGATCGCCGACCACGACCGGAAACTGCAGCCCGCTCTTGCTCAGGACCACGCCAGGCAGCGGCTCGAGCGCGTCGCGAACGGCCGGCAGGAGCTGCGTCACCACCGTGTACCAGAAGAAGAGCTGCAAGAGCAGCGGGATGTTGCGGGTGATCTCGACATAGGCCGAGGCCAGCTTCGCGACGAGCCAGTTTCCCGAAAGCCTGGCAATGCCGATCACGACCCCGAGCAGGGTGGCGAGCACGATGCCGATGAGCGAGACCCGAAGCGTGTTCAGCAGGCCGACCAGCATGGCCCGGCCGTAGGTGTCGCTCGGGACGAAGTCGATCAGCGATTCGCCGATGGCGAAGCCGGCCTGCTGGTCGAGGAAGCCGAAGCCGGTGCGGATGCTCCGCTGGTCCAGGTTCCGGAGCGTGTTGCTGACGAGATACCAGGCGAGGGCGAGAACCAGCCCGACCACCAGCACCTGCGCCAGGGCACCGCGAATGGCCGGGTTGCGCCACCAGGCGACGCCGGTCGGTGCGGTGGCCGGCCGCGGCCGGCCCGATGCCTCACGCGCCACGCCCGGGCGCTCCCCGAGCGGTGATGCCGGGGTTCGGCGACGGCTGCCCGTGGCACGTCCGGCGGCCGGGGAGCCGACCACCGGACATGCCGCGGGTCCACCTCATCGCAGTGGCGGCGCGTACATCAACCCGCCCTTGGTCCAGAGCGCGTTCAGGCCGCGCTCCAGCTTGAGCGGCGTATCGGGGCCGACATTGCGGTCGTACATCTCGCCGTAATTGCCGACCTGCTTGATGATCTGGTAGGCCCAGTCGTTGGAGATGGTCAGCTTCTCGCCGAGCTGGTCGGAGACCCCGAGCAGGCGCTGGACGTTGGGGTCGGTGCTCTCCATCTTCTCGTCGACATTGGCCGAGGTGACACCGCTCTCCTCGGCCTGGATGGCGGCGAAGAGCACCCACTTGGCGATGCCGAACCACTCGTCGTCACCGCGCCGCACCGCCGGACCCAAAGGCTCCTTGGAGATGGTCTCGGGCAGGATGATGTAGTCGTCCGGATTGGGCGCGTCGTTGGCGATGATGGCGGCGAGGCCGGACTTGTCCGTGGTGTAGGCCTGGCAACGGTCGGAGAAGAAGGTCTCGAGCGACTGCTCGAAGCCCTCGATCACCACCGCCGAGAAGTCCATGTTGTTGGCGCGGAAGTAGTCGGCGAGGTTGAGCTCGGTCGTGGTGCCGGGCTGGACGCAGATCTCGGCGCCGTCGAGCTCGAGCGCGCTCTGCACGCCCAGATCCTTGCGCACCATGAAGCCCTGGCCGTCGTAGAAGTTGATGCCGGCGAAGTTGAGGCCGAGCGAGGCGTCGCGCGTGAGGGTCCAGGTCGTGTTGCGCGACAGGACGTCCACCTCGCCCGATTGCAGGGCGGTGAAGCGCTGCTGGGCGTTCAAGGGCACGAACTCGACCTTCTTCGCGTCACCGAGCACGGCCGCGGCCATGGCCCGGCAGTAGTCGACGTCGAGGCCGGTCCAGTTGCCCTGGCTGTCGGGCAACGCGAAGCCGGCGAGGCCGGTGTTGACACCGCAGCGGATCATGCCGCGGGACTTGACGGCGTCGAGGGTGGCGCCGGCCTCGGCGTGGGCGGCAAGGCCGCCGATGCCGAGCGCCAGAACGCCGGCGAGAAGGTGCGACGGGCGCATGGTGGGGCTCCTCTCCTGATCGTTGGCGGATGCTCGAGGATCATCCGGGCGAAAGGCCGGCGATCCTTGAAGCCGATGCGCGAGTTTATTCACAGCCGCACCGGATTGCCAAGCCGCCCCGGCACCCGTCATCCCCGGCTATTCCCGAATCCGCCGCGGCAAGGGCGCGCATGCGGGGCGAAAGGCCGCGCATGGGCAATGGCCGGGTGCGGCGGCGCATGATATGCGGGCGGAGGCGCATCCTTGCCGCCGCCAGCCGATCGACCGCCTCGCGCCAGCCGCCCCCAACCAGACGAAACGAGCCTTCGCCATGCACGACGAGACGCGCGTCACCTCCCTCGGGCGCGATCCTCACCGCCATCACGGCATCGTCAACCCGCCCGTCTACCACGCCTCGACCATCCTCTATCCCACGCTGGACGCTCTCGAGGCGCCGCGCACGCCCGAGGGCTATTCCTACGGTCGCTACGGCACGCCGACGACGCGGGCCCTCACCGACGCGGTGGCCGCCCTCGAGGGCGGCACCGCCGGCTTCGCCGTCTCCAGCGGCAAGACCGCCATCACCACGGTGCTTCTCGGCCTGACCAGCGCCGGCGACCACATCCTGGTCACCGACAACAGCTATCAGCCGACCCGCGACACGGCGAGCCGGGTCATGGCGCGCTTCGGCATCGAGGTCACCTTCTTCGATCCCGCCATCGGCGCCGGCATCGCCGAGCTCATGCGGCCCGAGACCCGTCTCGTCTTCGTCGAGAGCCCGGGCTCCTTGACCTTCGAGGTGCAGGACGTGCCGGCGATCGCCGAGGCGGCGCATGCGCGGGGTGCCGTCGTCGTCATGGACAATACCTGGGCCTCGCCGCTTTTCTGCAAGCCCATGGCGCTCGGCGTCGACATCTCGGTGCAGGCGGCGACCAAGTATGTGGGCGGGCATTCCGACCTGATGATGGGTCTGATCACCACGACGGCGGCGCTCGAGGCGCCGGTGCGGGCCGCCTATGGCGAGCTCGGCGGCGCGCCGGGGCCGGAGGACTGCTATTTGGCGCTGAGGGGCCTGCGCACGCTCGCCACCCGGCTCGAGCGGCACCAGCGCAGCGCGCTCCGGGTGGCGGAATGGCTGGCAGGGCGGGACGAGGTCGAGCGCGTGCTCTACCCGGCCCTGCCCGACGATCCCGGCCACGCGCTCTGGCGGCGCGATTTCAGCGGCGCCTCCGGGCTCTTCGGCTTCGTGCTCCGGCCCATCGGGCGGCCGGCTCTGGCGGCGCTTCTCGATCATCTCGAGCTCTTCGGCATGGGCTATAGCTGGGGCGGCTACGAGAGCCTGCTCCTGCCGACCGATCCGCGCCCGCTGCGGACCGCCCGGCCCTGGAGCGGCGAGGGCCAGGTCATGCGCATCCATGTCGGGCTCGAGCACCCCGACGATCTGATCGCCGACCTCGAAGCCGGCTTCAGGCGCATGGCGGCGGCCGGCTAGAGCGGCTTCGCGGCTGCGATCAGAAACTCGCGATTGCCCTTGGGCCCAAGGATCGGGCTCGGCTCGATGCCGAGCACCGGCCAGCCCGCCTCCTTCTCGAGCCAGTCCCGGACGGCAGCGCAGACCACCTCGTGCACGGCCGCATCGCGCACCACCCCGCCCTTGCCGACGGCGGCCCGGCCGGCCTCGAACTGCGGCTTGATCAGGGCGGCGAGCCGGGCCTCCGGCGCGGCCAGGGCGAGCGCCGCCGGCAGGACGGTGGCGAGCCCGATGAAGCTCGCGTCGCAGACGACGAGCTCCGGCGCCCCCGGCAGCATGCCGGCTTCGAGATCGCGGGCATTGGTCCGCTCCATGACCACGACGCGCGGATCGTTGCGCAGGCGCCAGTGGAGCTGGCCGTGGCCCACATCGAGCGCCACCACGCGGGCGGCGCCCCGCTTCAGGAGAAGCTCGGTGAAGCCGCCGGTCGAGGCGCCGATGTCGAGGCAGAGAAGGCCCTCGGGCTCGATCGCGAAACGGTCGAGCCCGGCCTCGAGCTTGAGGGCGCCACGGCTGACATAGCCCGGGCCTTTTCGTCGGAGCCGGAGCTCGGTCGCGGGATCGAGCACCGTGCCGGGCTTGTCGAGGCGCTTCTCGCCCTGGAACACCTCGCCCGCCAGGATCAGCGCCTGCGCCTTGGCCCGGCTCGGCGCCAGGCCCCGGGCCACGAGCAGCTGATCGAGCCGCTCCTTCGGCTTCGCCACCTCCGGCTCCCCGTTTCCGATCCCGATCGACCAGACCCCACCATACCGGCTGGAGCCCTCCACATCAAGGATCATTGTCCTAGTCTTGCGGTTCGTTCCGCTCTCCGACCCCGCGCGCCAGGGCGTGCACGCCCCTGGCGCCACCCAGCCATGCCACAATCAAACCAGACAGGGGCCAGATGTCGCGCATGATGCGACCGGCTCCGGCAGGCCCTCGAGGTCGCCGCCGCGGTTTGCGGCCGGAGGTCTCGGTCGCCGCCGGCAAGTTCGTCTGCATGAGCTCGCCCCACATCGCGTCCGGATCGACGCGATCGGCCACTGGGCGATAGCCGCGCCGGTCAACACCAAGGCGTGGAGCACCCCCGAAGCCTATGCCGATCTGATGCGGCTCGTGCCCTACCGGCGGATCGGCGAGCCCGAGGATATTGCCCAGGCAGCCGTCTTCCTGGTCTCCGACATGGCCGACTACATCAACGGCGTCACGCTCTTCGTCGACGGCGGCATGACCTGCTATCCGGGCTGTAGCGCGACACTTAAGCTGAGCGGGGCGCGACACTTAAGGGAAATAGGTCCGTCGTCCTTATCTGTCGCGTTTCGGGGTCGTTGGGGCGGGTCGCACGCCTCTGTGGCGTGTCGCTGAGGGGCAATTGAAGGCGCTTAGATCCACACCTTGAAGACGATGCGCCAGCGGCTGAAGGTGATGGCGGCGAGGGCGCCGGTGTCGCGCCGCTTGACCCGAAAGCCCGAGGGCAGCAGAGCCCAGACCTGCTGGTTGTCGTAGCCGATGGTGACCGAGCGGCTGTTGTCCGTCGTGTCCTCGGTGTTCAGGAAGAGCCTGGCGCCGCCGTTCACCGTGGCGCTGAAGCCGATGTCGTCCTCGATGCAGACCAAGATGGCCTTCACGTCGGAGGGATCGACGCCCTGCGCATGGGTGGCGACCGTCTCCGGCGTACTGATCGCGAGCTGGCCCGAGGTGTAGTGCGGCTTGTTGAACTGCTTCCGGAGCTCGTCCAGGGAGACGCGGCGCAGCTGGCCGTTGTCGGCGAGCTGGAGCAGCAGCATCTGGCCGGGAGCCAGGTCGGCCATGAATATCTCGGTCTTCGAGCCGATCACCAGCGCACCGTAGTCCAACGCATCCTTGACGCGGGCAGGCGTCATGAGCGTGCTGGCGGTCCCGGCCTGCGCCTCACTCTGGCTCGCCAGGGCCTGCGTGGCACCGTTGCCGAGCCCGAGATAGCTCCGGAAGGCCGCTATCTGGCTGCCGTACCACCGCTGCCGCTCGATCCAGCGATCGCTGCTCACGCGCTGCAGCTCGAGCCGAACGGACTGCTGCCCGAGCACCAGGTCCGCGCTGTCGCGGAGCATGATGTGGCCGCTGCCGCTCGTGCGGTGCTTGACGGTCACTACCCGCGTCGCATCCACGCTGTTGATGCTGAGCAACGAGCCCAAGGGCCAGGCAGCGAGATCACCGACGATGGTGTCGAGGTCATCGGCGGCGGCACCTCCCTCGGTGTCAACATAGACGCTGGCGAATGTCGGTACGATCGCCCCGCCGCTGATCACCTTGGTATCGATGCCAGCACCACCCGGCATCTGGCCGATGAAATCGTTGAGCTGGTGCAGCCAGTCCCGGACGGCGACGGCCGAGGAGCCACCGCCGGAGACGGCACCCGTGGCGAGCTCGGAGGCGGGGCGCGTGGTCATGTCTACAGTCCTGCACCAGGGCCGACGTCACCCGCCGAGAGCTCGACCGGCCAGTCGGGCGTCACGTAGGGCGTTCCGTCCAGTGTCTTCCCGACCCACCCGGCGATGTTGCCTGAAGGGACAGGATCGTCGTGATCGGCGGCCGGCGACGTGCCGGTCTGGGCGCCTCCGCCTAACAGCTGCCAGGCGTTGCCGACGTGCCCGCGGATCATCGTCTGCTGTGCTGCGACCAGAGGCGAAAAGCCGCCAGAGAATTGGGCGCCGACTTCACCGGCCACAGTGCCTGTGATCCAGGAGTTCAAGACCCTTGCAGCGAA
Source organism: uncultured Geminicoccaceae bacterium (assembly GCA_964402505.1). GTDB lineage: Bacteria > Pseudomonadota > Alphaproteobacteria > Geminicoccales > Geminicoccaceae > SLRI01. Next base: position 18,963 of record CAYOCP010000025.1, on the reverse strand, counting down.
GGCCGCCTCGTAGTTCCCGCCGGCCGGAAAATTGGTGTGGAAGACGTTGCCTGCCCAGATGCCGACAGGGCTGTTGATGGCCCTCAAGTTGGCCACGAGGTTGTAAGGCCCTAAGACCTGCAGACCGCCGTAGTGCGGGCAGTCGCGGAGGAAGATTTGCGTGAGCTCGATGTGGCGGCCATGCCGGATATTCAGGTTCGCCGTCCTGTTGAAGGTGCTCCGGCGGACCGAGATGCTCGACCCCTTGCAGGCGATCGTCTCACTCTCGTAGGGCGGGCTGCCGTAGGCCGTGCCATAGTTGCACTGGTAGAAAAAGCACTCGTCGATCAGGGTGTTGCTGACGACCCTCGAGACGTTGCTGGAGAAGCCCACAGTAATCGTCTCGCTGCCGTTCGGGCCCCTCGGCACGTCATGGAAGTGGCCCCGCCAGACGTGCCCGTTCACGCCATTCGCGGCGTTCCCGGTGTCGAAGGCGATGTGCCGACCCGGGCCGGAGTGCTCGCAGTACCACGACTTGAATCCTGAACCAGCAGCCCTGATCCGCACCTGGGTCGAATCGTTGGCGCCCCGCGGCATGAAGCGGCAGCGGATCAGCCACACGTCTTCGCCGTAGATGTAGCCCAGATTCCGCGTGTCGACGTCGATGCCATAGAGTCGGACATGGCTGGCGTTCGTCAAATTGGCGTCGGCGCTGAGCTTGCGGCCGAGGATGGTGTCAGACTTGTAGACGATGGGCTGCGTCGGAGATCCGCTGCGAGAAATGGTCCCCAGGTTCGGATTGGCGAAGGCGATGACGATGTGGTGACCAGGCTCCGATTCCCCCTTGTACTGGTCGAGCAACGCCTGGCTTGTCGCCGTGCGCGTAACCAAGGGCTCTGGCAGCTCGGTCACCGACGGCGGCGCTGCCGACGACGTTACGATCAGGCTGCAGTTGAAGACGATCGAACTAGACCCGTCGTCCTCCACCTCGATCGTGAAGGCGTCGGTGCCCGGGTGGCTTTCGCCCGGCGTGTAACGGACGACGCCGGAAACCTCCTCGGCGGTGCCGTTCGCCGGCGTCGAGATCGTGCCGATGGCGAGGCCGGACCCGATGCATCGGGCGATGGGGTCGAAGTCGACCGGCGTCTCGTCGTCCGTCTCACCGGCCAGGTCGGTGCCGGCCGACCACATGGTGCCCGGGTCGTCCGGCGTCTCGGCGGCATGCGCGAAGACGTGGGCGGCCATGTCGCCCCACCACCGGTGCATCAGCTCGGCGAAGCTCGTGCTCGGCGCCCGGCCGAACAGGACCGCAAGCATGATCCGTCCGTCCAGCGTGCCGTCGAGCTGCGACCGCCCGCCATGCCCGAGCCGGAATGGCGCGGCGATCGTGACCGGCCCGGGCATCGTGGTCTCGGCCACGTTGTCCGGGTTGCCCTGGAAGCTCGGCACGTCGGGGAGCCCGTTGATCCACATCTGGAGCGGCTGGCCGGTGGATCCGCCAGCCATCACGCTGCGCGTGCCCGCCTCGGCAGCCCGGCCGGCGCTGGACTCGTAGCGACGGATCGCGTCGTTGCTCTTGCAGCTGTAGATCAAAGGCTGCGTAGCACCGCCCTGGAACCCGGTGCCGCTCTCGTCGCGCAGCTGGATCCGCGCGTTGCGATCGCTGTCGGTGTCGCCGGCCGCCAGCACGCCCTTCTTGCTGACGATGTCCGTCTGCCAGAGGCAATAGAGGGCATGTGCCTCGAGCGACAGCGCCACCTCGAGCGTGGCCATGATATCGCTGGCCGCGTCGTACTCGCCACCCCAGCCGGTTTCAGTGGCGATCGTGAAGGTGACCCCGTTGACCATGACGATGGCGTCGGACCCGATGCCCCACGCGTCGTGGCCGTAGCTCTGGAATACCGCGGTCGGCCAGGCCTCGAGCTTGGCGAGGTCGATGGGCAGGTCGGCGGCACCCGGCTTGCCGAAGTAGACCGCGACCGCGAAGAGCCCGGCCGAAACCGTCGGCACGTTGCAGGTCAGGGCCACGGCCCCCGTCTCGGCATCGCGAAGCATGGGAATGCTCTCGTGGCCGATGATCTCGCCGGTGATGAGCTCGACCTGCACGCCGAAGACGTCGTCCTCGATGACGCCACCCTCGGAGATCGAGGCGGCCATGGCGTCCTCGAACAGCAGAGGCAGCGGAACGTCGGCCACCGGGGCCGCGATCGCCCCGGCGTCGACCACGAAGACCACGCGGGCGGCATAGCCATTGGGGAAGGTCGTCAGCGGCGGGGCCGAAACGGCCGGCACATTGCGACCACCGATCGGGCGCTTGGCGAAGATCATGACGCCTCCCCGGGCAGCAGCTCGAAGACGATCGTTGCCTGGTTCGAGGAAGCACCGGCCCAGTCGAAGCCCACGTCCCGCGCATCGGTGTCGTCGGCGACGGCCTGGCCGATCGCGCCGGAAATGTCGGTGGCATTGCCGGTCGGGTCGCTGTCCAGAGCCGTGCACTCGACGCCCGTGGCCGGGATGGCGGCGGCGCCGACATTGATCCCCTGGAAGGCCACGATCCGCGAATCGGCATCGGTCGGGGTGATGGACAGGGTGATCGTGTCGCCAGCGACCGTGCTGTGCGCCTGGACCGCCGAGCCGATCGGCGAGCCGGCCTGGCGCATGTTCGTCACGTCGACCGCATAGAGCACGAAGTCGCGCGTGACGTCGCGCGAGAAGGTGACATCGAAGCCATAGGTGCCGGGGGCAAGGCCGCGGATGAAGAAGGCCCCGGCCATCATGTTGTTCGAGCCGCCGATCCCGGCATCTTCGATGAAGGTGAAGCTGCCGGCGGACTCTTCCTCGTCGTCGAAGGCCTCGGCCGAGGTGAAATACGGCGACGGGTTGCCATTCGACCTGGTGGTGCCGACCAGGAGGCAGTCGCCCGTCGTCGTCGTGTGGGTGATTCGCTTCGTGAGATTGTTCGCCTGCGTGTTCTCGACCTCGGCCGTCGGCGTGCCCAGGGTGGGCGTGACGAACTCTGGCGCGGACTCGCCACCCGATGCGGTGATGCCCGGAGCGCAGGTGCGGGCAAGAGACATCAGGTCGCCCTCGCCCAGCAGTACTCCGTCGAGCTGCCGTCGTGCTCCCACTCGAGCGTTGCGGATCCATCGACAGCGACCGTCGTCGCGCCCTTGATGGTGACGCCGCTGGCCGACAAGGTGATGTCGCCCGAGCCGCGATTGTGGATCACCATGCCGACGGATGTCTGGTCGTTCGCCACACGGCTGGGCACGGCCCAGGTTGCGGCGGCACCCGTGTTGATGACGGTGCACCCCGAGGGAGCGGTTGCGGCGTTCAATGTCTGTGCGCCCGAGAGGGTCACCTTCCTCGATCGGTGGTTCGCCACCGCCTGGTCGCCCATGTCCGACGGCTCGGCGGTCTCGCCCTCGAGGCGCCCCGTGGCCGGACCGGTGCCGTCGATGATGAGGGTTGCCGAAGCACCCGGGCCAGCGAGCGCCACGCTCGCAGCACCGTTGACCGTGCCCGTCGTCTGCCGCGCGACAGAGACGGCGCCCGTCTGGTCGGCGGCTTGCGCGATCGCGAAGTAGAGGCCGGCGGCCAGGGCATCCGGCTGGGTGAGCACCACGGCCGTCGAAGGCGATGTGTGCCGGACCATGAGCGTGGTGATCGTGAGCACGCCACCGCTGACGCGGAAGAGCGCATCGTCCGCGGCCAGGCTGCGGCTGGACGTGACCGCCTTCGCGACATAGCGCACGTCCCAGAGGCCGCGGAACAGGATCTCCCGCCAGCGATTGCCGATACGCTGCAAGATGACGGCCTGATCGAGCGTCGTGAGCTCGACATCCTCGCCACCGGCGAGATCCAGCTCACCGTCCGTCGATCCGTCGACCGCCTGGTGCCTGAGCGTGATCGGATGCGCCGCGTCGGCCAGGGTGACGACCAGGACCCGCCCCTCCGGCAGGTCCAGCCCGATCGTCTCGAGGTCGGTGACCTCGGTCGGGTCGTCCCAGTATCTGGCGATGGCGACGCAGCCCGTGGCGACGGCGGCCGCCCCGGCCGAGTCCAGCGCCACCGTCGTCCTGGGCGAGATCGCGAAAGAGGTGAGCAGCGCCTCGGAATGACGGTTCCACTCGGTCTCGGAACCGCCCCAGGTGCCGACCGAACCGGGCCACGGGTTGAGAGCTGGATTCTGCATGTCAGACCCCCGTGATGGCGATGTCGGCCGTGGCCGCGACGGATGTGCCGGCAGCGTCGTAGGCGGCGATCAGGGCACCCAGCCCGGGGTCGCTCTTGTCGAGCGTCCGCAGCACCGTGGCACCGGAGCGCAGCAGTCCCGATGCACCGACGATCTGCCGCAGGCTGCGCGCCGTCGGCACGCGCGAGCCGCCGACCTCGATCGCCCGGTCCGCCAGCATCTCGGTGACGATCGCCGCCTCGAGCGTGATGGAGAGCGCCGACAGCACCGGCCTGGCGCCCTGGCCGCCCGGAATCGACACGGCGAGGCGCAGCGTCTCGCCGAGCACCGGCACGATGGGGCCGCGATAGGGCACCGGCGGCCGGCTGCTCTCCGTCGATGCCAGCGTGCGATAGGGCAGGCTGGGGCTCGGCATGGGCTCCGTCTGGTCGATGGCCTCGTCGTAGTCGTCGCCGGTCGCCAGCTCGACGATGGCATCGGAGATCCACTCGACCGTCAGCGCCCCCGGCCCCTCGATCGCGAAGGAGATGACGATGACGTCGGAGAGCAGCGCCGCCTCCGGCACCGTCCAGGTGACGTCGTAGGCGAGCGCATCCCAGGCGACGTCGAAGGCGGCACCCGCCGGATCGGGCCAGGCGGCGGCCGCGGGGTCGGGCCACATGGCGGTGGAGGAGGTGGCCACCAGGTCCCCGTCCTCGACCTCGGCACTGCCGCGCCGGCCGGGCCAGCCCTGGGCCCGCAGGTCGGCGATGGCGATGGGCCAACGCCCGGCCCCGTCGCCGGCGCCAGTGGCGACCACCCCCCGTGCCGCGACAGCGCTCTCGATGCCGCCCTTGGTGACGGCCTTGACGAGCAGCTCGACGGCGCTCGCCGGCAGCACGTCGACGCCGACCCAGTCGCTGGAATAGACGCCGGCATGCAGCGGCTGCGCCGCCGCCCAGGGCGTGCCCGCCTCGCTCGTGGTGCGCAGCAGCCAGCCCTGGTGATCGACGTCGAGCACGGCCTGCCAGCGCATCCGGTCGCCGTCCTGCCAGACGATCGTGACGTCGGGCGGCGGCAGGTTGACGCCGACGATCGCGTGCTCGACCACGGGCGACCAGGCGCCGGCGAGCGCACCGACCCCCCGCCAGCGCGCCTGGACCTCGATCGTCGAGCCGGCCTCCACGCCGTCGAGCCAGACCTCGACCGCGTCCCGGCCGGCCTGGACGTGGCGCCAGGCGCCGCCGGACCCGGCCTGGCGCCAGCGCAGCTCGAGCCCTTCGATCCGGGTGAGCGGGCGCGCGCCGTCGCCGAAGATGGTGACCACCGCGCGCAGATGGACCGCACCGTCGACCTCGCGTTGCGCCACCGTCTCGTCCGAGCGGATGCTCTCGATGATCGGCACCTCGAAGCCGACGGGTGGCGTGACGAGGCTGGTGAAGGGCGGGATCGGCTCGTCGGCGACGGCCGAGAGATCGACATATGGCGCGCAGGTCAGGGTCGCCGTGAGATCCGGGCCCGGCGTGATGCCGAGCACGACGAGGAGCTGCGCCTCGCTGCCCGCCTCGCCGACGATCACCTGGTCGCCGATGGCAGGGAGATCCTCGGCGGCGATCGGTGCTGCGGGCGCCAGCTCGGCCGACTCGCCCACGCGGTTCTGCAGGGGCACCTCGAGGCTCGTGCCATCGGCCCGCTGGATCCGCGCCACATAGTCCCGCCCGCCCTCCATGACGATGCGCTCGTCCAGGGCGAGCAGCACCGCGTCGCCTTCGCCATCCAGCGTCAGCGACTTGATCCGGCCCCAGCCCGAGCCCCAGAGCACGATGTCGTGCGCGACCCGCACCAGGTCGCCCTTGGTGGCCACCAGGTTGCGCCAGTCGAGGTCGACCTCGGTCGTCTCCTGGGCGAAGCGGGCGCGGGCCAGCATCAGCCGCCCGAAATGATGGATGAGCCCGGCATCGGTGACCCCGGGCAGCTCGGCCTCCTCGATCCGCGTCGCCGTCGAGACGTCGAAGCCGTCGGCATAGACCGTGCGCTCGTCGAGCTCGTAGCCCTCCGCGGCGTTGGTGAAGGGGATGCGCAGCGCGTGCGCCTCCTGGATGAAGAGGCGCCGCTGGCGAAAGCCCATGATCGAGCGCGGCGTCAGCTCCTGGACGACCAGGCTCAGCGGCTCGTCGATCGCCACCGACCAGCGGCCGTCGGGCCTGGCGGGGACCGCCCGGCCGCAGGCGGCGATGATGGCGAGGATCTCCTCGTCATCGGCCGCGAAGTCGACGACCAGGTCGCAGGTGTAGCCCCGGACTACGCAGAGATCGTGCCAGTAGGCGAGCCGCTCCAGGTCGATCTGCGCGTCGGGCACGGGATCGGCAGCCCCGGCACCCTGCAGCACCCGGCGATAGAGCGCGGCCGGGTTGCGGGTCGCCCGCTCCACCCAGGCCTCGGTCCCGCTGTCCCAGTCCGGGCAGACGGAGGTGGCGACGCAGTTCAGCTCGTCGATATAGCCCTGCAGCTGCTCGCCGACCTTGCCGTCGATGGCGATGGCGGCCGTGCCCGGCTCGGCGATCGGCTCGACATGGCGGATCGAGCGCAGCACCGTCCAGACGGTCTTGTTGCGCTTGGTGTCCTCGGTCGCATCGTCGGTGACCCGCCGCCGGCGCACCTCGTACTGGCCGCGCGCCACCTCGACGGTGAAGCTCGCGCGCACGGCCGAGGTGGTGTTGGCCGACAGCACCGTGTCGGCGAGCGCGATCCACTCCTCCTCGCCGGCCAGGCGGTACTGGTTCTCGATGGTCACCGACTGGCCGAAGCGGTCGCCCGTCTTCTTGCCGTAGCCGACCAGCCCCTCGGGTGCCGCCGTGTCGATGCCGATCTCGTCGGTGTCCGGCTGGGTGGTGCGGGTGATCCAGCCGACGCTCTTCGTGAGAGCGTCGTTCAGGCTGTCCTGGAAGGGCGTGTCGGCGAAGAGGGCGACCGTGGGTGCCACGCCCGCCTCGCCCTCGTCGATGGCCACGGCGAGGTCGGCGAAGGCCGCGGCCGGCGTCTCGCCGAGGCGCACGTCCTCGACGAAGAGCGGCCCGTAGCCGAGCGAGCAGAGCATGCGAAAGCGCAGGTCGGCGCCCGCCATGTAGGAGGTCACCTGGGCGGCGAGCGGCGGAGTGATGCGATGCCGGCCGAGCACCACCGGGATGGTCGTGCGCGGCCGCGCGGTGTTGCGGGTGCCGGAGAGGCTGTAGGTCGGCGAGGCGCGGCCGCCAGAGGAGAGGCCCGGCTGCTGCGGCGGCACCAGGGCGTTGACGGCGAGCATGCCGACCGTCGTCAGCCCGGCCGTGATGACCGCCGTGGCGAAGGCGCCATAGCCCGCGGCGGTGACGGCCGCAGGCACCAGATAGGGGGCGAAGGCGATCGCCCCCGCTACCACGGCGATCATCAGGACCGTGCGCAGCGCATTGCCGCCGGCCGGGACGACGGTGATCTCGACCGTGGTGCCGGCCTTGGGCCGGACCAGCCGCCAGATCGCCGGGTCGATCGGCTCGCCGGCGAGCCGGACGCGCGCCTGATCCATCCATGGCGCCGGGATCTCGGCGGCGACGATGGCGGCGAGCGTGGTGCCCGGCGGCACGCAGCGGGTCACGCGCGCGAGGTCGAAGGGGTGCGGCCGGGCGGCGACCGCGACCATGCTGGCGGGCAAGGCGAGAGGCCCGGTCATGCGGGTTGCCCCGCCCGGGCCGGGTGCCGCCAGAAGCCCTGGAGCCGCGGCCGCCAGAGCGGGCCGTCATAGCGCTCGAGCCCGGAATAGCGCCCTTCCAGGATGTGCAGCATCAATGGCCGGCGGATGACGAGGCCGACATGGCCGGGCCAGCCGGCGGCCTGGAACAGCGCCGCGTCGCCCGGCCGCTCGCGCCCGGCCGCGACCGGGTGCCAGCGCTCCCGCTCGGCGGCGGCGCGGGCGGCGGTCGGCACCAGCCCGTCGAAATCCTCGAGCTCGATGCCGAGCTTTTGGTAGGCGAGCCGGAGCAGGCCCCAGCAATCGACCCCGTCCCGCTCCCGGCCGCCCGTCCGCCAGGGCAGGTTGGCGAGATCCGACGCCAGCCAGTCGAGGTTCCGTTCCGGTGGCCAGCACGTCATCAAAAGAGCCCCGGAAAGCCGGAGGGGTCGAACCGGCCGCTCGGGAAGCGCCTGGCACCCCGCCCGCCACTCTCGAGGCGGATGCGGATGTCCGGGTCGCTCGACGACCATTGCGGCTCCTGGAAACGCAGGCCGGCGAACTCGGCCTCGACCGTGTCCGGATCGTCGAGGCGCACCAGGCGGATGGTGCAGTCCGGGGCAGAGCCCAGCTGGCGCAGCCAGAGGGTGATCTCGCGGCTGATATTGGCGACCCTGAGCTCGCCGGCCGGCGGCCGCCCCTCCTGCTCGTCCGGCAGCACCAGCTCGAAGGGGAAGGCCGTGTAGGTCTCGCCGTTCGAGACCGTGTCGACCCGGTCGTTCGAGAGGCGGACAGGGGCCGGCAGGTCGGCATGGGTGATCTCGAGCAGGGTGAGCAGCCCCTCCGCCGTCGCCTGGGCGAGCATGCCGGCCTTGACCGGGGCGGAGATCGTCCGCGCCATCAGGGCTGCACCCGAAGCTCGAGGTCGGCGAGGAAGCTGGCGCTGCTCTCGGCGGTGAAGGCGGGCGGCGCTGCCAGGCGCATGACGCAGGCGGCGCGGGTCACCGGATGCACCCAGTCGAAGTGGATCGAGCCGCTCTTCAAGGTGTCGTTGAAGAAGGCTTCGAGGATCGTCTTCTGCGTCGCGGTGAGGGCGATGCGGCAGCGGATCGGCGCCTCGCCGGCGGTGAAGCGGCGGCGCGTGGCGGGCGGCCCCGCCTCCATCGCACTCTCGATGCCGAGCCTGGGCGGCGTCTCGCCATAGCCCTGGACCATGACATGGGTCGGCAGCGTGCCGGGCCAGCTCGGCATCAGCCATGGCCTCGCGACAGGGGCCGTCTCATCAGGGCCCCGGTCATCGCGGCACCGGCTTCACGCCGTAGCGGCTCGCCATCGATCGGTCGAAGCGGCCCTTGGCGAGCCCCTCGCCCACGGCCGACTGCACCATCACCTCGATCAGCCGCCGGCCGTCCGGCCCCTCGCTCTCCCGGGTCGAGGTGACCTCGAGCGGCTGACCCTGGTTGACCACCCGGACCTCGAGGTTGACCGCCCCGCCACCCCCGCCGGCACCGCCACCGATGCCGCCGAGCTCGGCCTGCACGCCGAGATCGCCGCCCGCCATGCGCTTGAGCGGCAGGATCGCCTCGGGCCCGGCCTCGCCCATCAGGCCGATCCCCCGGGCGAAGGGAAAGACGGTCGGCCCGTCCACCACGCCGCCCTTGGCGAAGCCGAGAATGCCGCCGAAGCCGATGGCCGCACCACCCGAGCCGGCCCCCGCCCCGGCGCCGGCGCCGGCCCCGGCAGCCCCCGCACCAGGGGCGAAGAGGCTCGCAATGCCTCCAGAGATCGCCCCTGCGAGCGGCTGGGTCACCATCTGGCGCAGCAGGACCCGCGAGATCTCCTCGCCGAGCGCCGCGACCGCGTCGCTGAGCGATTGGGCCTCGAAAATCGCCCGCTCGAAGCCGGTGGCGAAGGCATTGCCGATGGCGTCGGCGGCGATCCTGACGCGCCGCGATTCCTGCTCCACCTCGGCGAGTCCCGACTTGACCTCCTCGAGCGCCGCGACCTCAGCCAGATAGGCCCTCGCCTGCTCGCTGTTCAGGTCGATGCCCTGCCCGATCAGCTCCAGCCGGGCGCTCTCCAGGGTCAGCATCTCGCTGGCATTCGCGGCGCCGAAGGTCGCGAGCTGCTGCTCGGCCAGCGCCCGCTGGCGGCCGAGGGCGGCCGTAGCGGCGACCACTCTCTGCAGCTTTTCTTGCATCGCCGTATGCTCGGCGATGGCCTGGTTCTGCAGTGCCCATTCTCGATCGACGGGCGGCTTGAAGCCGAGATTCGGGCCCTCGTCCTCCCTGGTCCGCGACGACCGCCTACCTGCCGGCTCCTCGGGCTTCTCCAGGAGCGCCCTTTGCGCCGGCGTAGCACTCCCCTCGATCGCCGCCAGCTCGGCCTCGAGGCGGGCGATCTCGTCTTTGGCCTGGACCGCCGCCGCACCGAGATCCACGAGCTCGGAGACATAGCCCTGCACGGCATCGTCGGCCTCGAACTCACGGGCCAGGCTGTCGAGACGCTGGACGAAGTCGCCGATCGGCGCCTCGCCCTCCCTGAACGCATCGACCAGGCCGCCGAAGCGCTCCATCAGCTCGACCTGGCGCGCCTCCTCCGCGCTGAGCTCGCGGCCGTCGCGAAACGGGGCCATGCGGCGGAAAAGGTCGAGATCGGCCCGCTCGGCCAGCTGGTCGACCACCCGTGCCGCGTCACGCTCGACAGCCTGCAGCTGCGACTGAAGCTCGATCAGGTCGCGCCTGACCATCAGCGGCACGAGGTTGCGCAGCTCGTCCGACATGGTGCGGTAGCGGTCGATCAGCTGATCGGTGCTGTCGGCGGTATCCAGGAGCTTGCGCGCCTGGTTCTCGGCCGCCTCGGCCAGCTCGTCGATCGCTTCCCGCGCCACATCGGTCTCGCCGCCGAAGCTGAGCATGGCCGACGCGGCACCGAGGATCGCTCCGGCGATGGTGGTTATGATAGTCGGCACTGGCCCGAACCCCGCCGCCATCTGCGGCCCCTGAATGGCGAGCGTGCGCATGAGCGGCACGCCGAATTGCAGCTGGGTGATGACGTCCTGCAGCTGGAAGCTGATGTTCTGGATGCCCATGCGGTTGGCGTTGAACGCCTGGGCCAGCCGATTGCCCGTGCTGGTCGCGACCGCCCCCGTCCGGTCCAGGCGCTGCGCGAGCTGCACGACGTTGGTCCCGGCGACCGCGGAGCCGCGCGACACCCCGTCGAGGGACTTCTCGGCCTGCTTGACGCCGTCGATGAACGGCTTCGGCTCGGCCTTGAGCGTGAGGGCGAGGGTGAGGGTCACCGCTGGTTCACCGCCGCGAGCACGCCGGACTCGAGCCGTCGTAGATCATCGAAGATGCGGGGCGTGGGCTCCACCTCGAGCCAGCCCGCGACCTCTCGCATCGCGCCATAGTCGAGCCCGAGCACGCCGCCGCCCGGGCCGACCCGCCACTGCGTACCGAGTGCCGCGAACAATCGCAGGCTGTCGACCATGTCGGGCAGGATCTCGATCTCCTGGACCGCAGCGGCGGGCGGCTCGCCGACCAGGCCGAGCGCCGCCATCTGCTCGGCCAGGTCGTCGATCTCGGGCTCGGAGATCGCGCGGCGTACCCATTTCCGCCCGATCTCCTTCAGCCGTTTCCCCTTCGGGCCCAGAACCCATCCGAGAGCGCCTTCACCAGCGCCTTGGCGGCGAAGGGCAGATCGAGCAACTGATCCCGCGCCGACTCGGAGAGCCGCCCCGGCATCCACTGGCCCTCGCTCGTCTCCCAGACGATCTCGGTGACGCTGAACCCCTTGCCGACCGCGTCCAGGACGTCGAAGAGCTCGTCCTCCAGCTCCTCGCGATCGACGAATGCCTGGACCAGCTCCGCGGCCGCGACGTCCTCGGTGGCGTCGCTCGCCGGCTCGACCCGGATGTCGAGCTGCGCCACCGAGCGCTTGCGGGTGCCGACGACGGAGAGATAGTGGAGATCCTTCTCCTCCATCTCCTCGGCGAGCTCGAGATAGTCCTTCGGGCTGTGCTCCGCGGCGTCCCTGAGGATCCGCGCGAGCTTCGTCGGGGTGAGCCCGCGCGAGGGAAAGCCGCCGAGCGGGCTGCGCACGCCGGAGATGGTGGGGGCGCTGACCTCGCGCGTCAGCAGGCGCTTCTCGATCGGCCGGCCGTCGGGTCCGAGCAGCTGTGCCATCAGTAGCCTCCGAGACGGCGGATGGCGTGCGACACGCGCCCGAGCACGCCGGCCGGGACGGGCGCATCCTCGGCACCTTCCCAGCCACGCTCGCGCCGGGCCGGCCGATAGTCGTAAGCGTGGTCGCGCGCACCCGAGCTCGCGGCCTCGAGCAGCACCGCGGCGATCGCGGCGTCGCCGTGCCGCGTGCCACCCCGGGACGAGCGGATGCGCAGCCCCTCAGGCAGCATCGGCACGCCCTTGTCGACCCGCACGGCGCGCAGGTCCTGGGTGATGTCGGCGTCGCGCGGGATCTCGATCGTCCGGTCCTCGAAGCGCGCCTTGAGCGGCGGGAAGCTCAGCCGGTACCACTCGCGCGTCGCCTTCACCTGCTCCACCCGGCTGGCGCCGAAGCGCTGCATGGCGAGCTCGGCGAGCATGGCGCCGAGGCCGCGGGCGTCGAGGGCGGCCGCCATGAAGCGCGGCAGCCGCTCGAGCAGCCAGAAGAGGATGTAGCGCTGCTCCTCGAAGGGGACGTTGCGAAGCTCGACGGCGAAGGGCACGCGCAGCACCTCCGAGCCGCGGCGCAGCTGGCCCGGCCAGAGCACGGTGAGGTCGCCGCTCCGCGCGAAGTCGCCGCCGAGGAAGGAGAGCGCCTCCTGGTCGAGCGAGCCGAGCAGCGGCAAAAGCTCGGCCTCGAGCCAGGCCTCGGCCACCGCCCGGCGCACCCGGTCCGGCTCCAGCTCGAAGCCGTCTTTGGCGGCCCAGTGAACGACCTTCAATGCCGGGTTGGCGCAGGCGTCGATCAGCGCGCGGGTCAGCCAGACGCCGCTGCCCTGGCTCGGGACGACGTCCAGCTCCTCGGCCGCGTCGTCGCCGTAATAGGCGCGGATCGCGTTCGCCCAGTGGCGGAGCGATCTGGGCACCAGCGGCCGCACCACCCGGATCTCCGGGGGTGCCGTCGGCGCCGGGGCTGCGCAGCCGCTCGAGAGGGCAAACACCAGGCTCACGATCGCAAAGCCCCGCGATCGCCCGGTCCAGCTCCGCCCAGGCCCGGCGCTGCCCGTCGTCGAGCCGGCAGCCGCCAGGGGAATCGGCGGGCGCCTCATCCGCGACGGCCCGGGCCTGCAGCTGCCCTCGGATCCGCGCCACCTCGGCCGCGACCCTGGACGTCTCGGACTCGGTCCGCGCCAGCTCGCCGGCGGCCATGGCGGCATTCGCCTCGCACGCGCGCACATTCTCGGTCGCCGCCGCCCGGCCCCGCTCGGCCAGGGCCAGAGCGAGGCGCAGCTCGCCCAGCTCCGCCGCCTGCCGGCCGAGCCGGCTCGCGACGTGCCAGCCGAGCCCGGCGAGCACCAGGAGCAGCGCCAGCGTCGGGGCGAGCCAGAGCCATTGCCGGCTAAACCGGCCGATCAGCGAGCCGATCAGCATCGACATCGCGCAGCCCCTTCCGCCGGTCGTCGAAATAGCGCCACATGACCCCGGCCACCGCCACGACGACGAGCCCGGCGAAGACGAGCTGCCAGCCGTCCGACTTCTCGACGAAGCCCATGAAGCGGTCGAAGACGGTGATCGCCATCATCCCGCCGGCGCCGATCACGGCCGTGGCCCCCATCTGCATCGTGCCGCTCCTGGCGAGCGGCTTGGGCGCCGGCTTCAGCACCTCGTAGACCGTGCGGTCGGGCGGCTCGATCCCGGCGAGCACGATGCCCTTGACGATGGTCGCCTCGTCATAGGGGACGAAGCCGTTCTCGTGATGGATGATCGCCTCGACCATGCCGCGCATGGTGGCGTAGTCGGTGACGTCGATCTGCTGCCCCGCCGCCAGATCGCCGGCCGTAGGGTCGATGAACTGCGCCAGCTGCTGCTCGGCCGAGGCGACGTAGGAATCGACGTCGTTCTCGCCCGGTGGCGCCCAGCGCTCGACGATCTCGCGCACCGTGTCGATGGCCGAGCCGTCCGCCGCCTGGCGCTTGTCCTGGTAGGTGATCAGCACGCGGCAGATGGCGCGGATGCCCCATTCCGGTGCCGTGAACCGGACGAAGCGGGGATGCGGCTGGGTCTCGTGCTGGCCCTGCCAGATCACGCCCTCGACACGCTCGATATTGCCGGGGTTGTTGAGCCGCGCCCCGAGCGGCAGCTGGCGGTCCATCGCTCAGGACACCGGCATGCGCCACCCCGCGTCGCCCGACGGGGGGCGACCCGTCTGGCGGCGGGAGGGGATGGGGCGACGCATGCCGGACTCCGTGGCGAGTGGAGGCGCCCCGATGAGAGCACCCGGGGGTGCGCGCCCGGAACCCCGACAGGTGGAGCGGGCCCGGCCGCCCGCTTAGGCCATGCCGATCGCGGCCTTGTAGGTTTCGAGCAGCTCCTCCTGCTCGGCTCGGTCGTGCGGCTTCATTTTCCGCAGCCGCAGCAGCTGGCGCAGGATCCTGACGTCGAAGCCCTCACCCTTGGCCTCGCTCAGCACCTCCTTGATCTGCTCCGCCACCTCGGCCCGCTCCTCCTCGAGGCGCTCGACGCGCTGGATGAAGGCGGTGAGGCGGGCGGCGGTCACGTTGCTGGTCTCGGTCATCATGGTCTCCATCGGGTTGGAATCATCGACTGAACGACGGGCGACAAGTCGGGCTCAACCGGCCCGGCTCCTGCGCCGCTGCCGGTACCGCTCGACGGTGCGCGCATGGCAGCGCGCGCGCTGGACGATGGCCGTCGTGCTGGCGCCACGCTCGATCAGGTCGCGGATCAGCGCTGCCGCATCGTGCGGCAGGCCGCTGCCCCAGCCGGTGCCGAGCGGCACGAGGAAGCGCGGCCCCTCGAAGCGGGCGGCGAAGGCCCTGGCGAGATCGAGGCCGAGCGTCTGCGCCAGGTGATGGCCGGGATCGAGATGCTCCGGCGCCGGCACGCGGATCTCCCGCCCGCCATAGCGCTCGACCAGCGCCGTCGCGGCCTCGACGCCGACGACCGCGATGATCCGCCGAAGCGCCAGTCCCGCCCGCATTCAGCCCCGTCGCGCCGCGGCCGGCCGCCGCCCGTTCCCCGCCCGGGCGAGCCAGGCCTTGAGCGCCTCGACGACCTTCCCCGCCTCGGCCGCCGGCAGCCATTCGAGCCGCTCGATCCCGGTCTGCCGCCGGACGAAGGCGGAGAGCGCCCTGGCCGTGCCGTCGGCGACCGCTCCCGCCTCGTGCAGCTCGCGCCAGAGCGCGGCGATCAGCCGGTGCTGCGGCTCCTTGAGGGTCCGCGCCTTCGGCTTCGCCCGAAAGCCGGCCCGGCGCAGCGCCTCGACCACCTTGCCGAGCTGGTCGATATCGAGATCCTTCGCACTGCGCTTGCCGGTCTCGCGGGCGAGCAGGTCGCGATAGGCGTCCTTGTCGAGCCCGAGCTCGCGCTTGGCCGTGTGGATGAGCCGGATCCGGCTCTTGCGCAGCCGGTCCTGGGCGAAGGTCAGCGAGGACCCGGCCGACGCCGGGGCAGGACGCGGCTTCATTTCCGCCCCACCTCGAAGCGGATTTCACGGGCCTTCAACGCCGCCTGGAGCAGGCCGAAGAAGTTCGCCTTGACCCAGTCGCGGTGGAAGATGGTGGGTGCGGTGACGATGCAGATGTCGGATTGCGGGAGCCGCTCGAAGGTCAGCGGCGCCAGCCAGGAGACCAGGTCCACATCCTTCAGCCGGCCGCTCTCGATAAAGGGCGCGAAGATCTCGCGATGCGGCGTCGCGGCCAGCGCCGCGGCTTCCGGCTCGGCCTCCTGGTAGTCGGTCCAGCGCTTCTGGCGGAGGAAAGTCTTGGCCTGGCAGACGAAGGCCTCCTCGGTCTTCAGCCGCCGGCACTCCACCGCATAGCCGGCCGCACCCCGCACCAGGTCCTCGGGATCGACACCCTTCTCGACCAGCCGCTCGAAGATCTCCCGGGCCACGGCCTTCGGGTTCGGCCGCCGCGCCGGGAAGGCCTTCCAGAAGCGCTCGAAGGCGTCATCGCTCCCATTACCCGTCATGGAGCAGCCCCCTCAGCCATGCCACCCCCCCCCGCGGCCGCCGCCCGGCTCTCCCGCAGCTCGACCAGCGTCTGCTCCGCCGCCTTCATCAGCGCGATCTCGCGCTCCGCCGCCCAGGGCTGCATCCGGTTGAGCCGCACCCGGTCGCGCAGCACGTATTCCCGCCGGCCGACCTCCTCGGTCACCGCCCGGATCTGCTCGTCGAGGGTGAACGCCTGCTCGCTCATGCTCCAGCCCCCTGCAGTTGAGATTGCTCGGCCCGTCGCTCGCGCACCTTCGCGGCCTTGGCGAGCAGCTCCGCCTCGGTGAGCTGGAGATGCCCGCACATCCACCGGTCGCGGCCGAGCGGGTAGACCACCCAGTCGTCCCGCCGGAGCTCCCGCACCGCCACCTGCACCCTGGCCGGCCAGCCCTCCTCGGGCAGCGCCCTCGCCGGCGAAAGCCGCGCCGCCGACACGCGATGCGCCGGCACCCGCCCGGCCGGGCGGTCGGTGGCATGGCCAGGCGCCTTCGGCAGCCGCACCGGCGGCTCGCCGGTCGCCACGAAGACATGGACCGGCCGCGCGATGCCAGGCCGCTTGCCGGCCTTGCGAACCTCCCCGTCCCTGCAGAGCAGGGAGAGGACAGCCGAGATGCTGTCTTTGTCCTCGTCGCCCGTCATCCGGGCCAGCTCGACGCTGGTCAGCCCGGCCTCGTCGAGTGCGTCGAGGAAAGGCATGGCGGCAGGGTCGCGCGCGCTCATGGCTGCTCTCCCCGGATACGCCGTTCCGCCTCGCGCTGCGCGCTATGGATCAGGCGGCGATAGACCGAGGAGCGGCTCACCGGCCGGATGCCGGCCTTCTTGCAGGCCCGGATCGCCGTCTCGGCCGCCACCACCGCCGAATCGCCGGCCACCAGCCGATCGACCATCGTGCTCCATTGCAACTCGGGGATCGGCCTTGCCCGACGGCCTGACGTCGTGGTCAGCACCGCCGCCCATTCCGCCTCGTCGAGCCCTTCGACCCGGACCAGCCAGAGCTCGATCGACGACACTGACACTTCCATCTCGGCGGCGATCCGCCGACGAGCGACCACCGGCCGCTCGCCCGCCGCCACGGCCGCCAGCACCCGGCGGCAGATATCGGCGCGACGCCTGCCGAGCGCCGCCTCGATCAGCGTCGTCATGCCGGCCGCCCCGCCCGGAGCTGCATGTCCTCGGCCCGTTTGGGCTCCACGAAGACGACCTGCGGCCGCCCCGCGACATCATCCAGCCCGGCCAGCCGCTCCTCGAGCTTGTCGATGCGGCACACCGCCATGACCAGAAGGTGCCTGAGCGACCGCGTCGCGTGGCGCAGCTCGCCGTTGAAGCCGACCTGATCGACAATCGCCCGCCGCGCGGGCGCATCCAGCTCGAGCAGCTCGGCGAGATCGGGGCAGCTCCCCGCCTGACGGGCGCTCATCCGGCGTTGCAAAGGCGCGAAGCCTGTGCACCATCGGTGCGTGTTCTTGCTTCGTTTGTCTTACCCGATGGCGCAGCAGTGGTACTCTTGGACGCGCGTTCGCGCCGCAAATCCCTGCGCACGCCGTCCGCATGGTAGCGATCGGGCCAAAGCTCGTGCGCAGGAATGCCGAGGAACCGGCTGATGATCGTCTCGCCTGGCTCGTTCCGCCGCACGATCGCCGTCCGGCATGCCCCCTCGCTGGCGCCAGCTTCGACCGCCAATCCCGTCAGCGTCGCCCCCCTCTTCTGGATCAACGCCTTGATGTCCGCAGGATGCCAACCCGGATTTCGCATCGCCCTATCCTCGCCTTGGTTGTCTCTATGCGAGTATGGTTTGTCACTATAGAGACAATACGTCAACTTCAAGTTGTCAGATCATAGCTCGTGAGCGCTGAAAGCGAACAGGATAGCGACATTCCTGCCGGGTTTGCTGCTAGGCTGAGGCTCGCGGCAGAAGGCGTGGGCGGGCAGAGCGAGCTCGCACGTCGTGCCAAGATGTCGTTGAGCGGGCTTCGGCGGTACCTTGCCGGTGGCGAGCCGACGCTATCGAAGCTCCTCGAGCTGGCACACGCCGCCAACGTCAGCCTGGATTGGCTGGCGACCGGGCAGGGCGAGATGCGCGCCCGATCGCCCGACGCCGAGCGGCAGGCGATGCGGGACGACTTCGCCAGGGTGGTGAAGGCCGTCGAGGAGGCCGTGGCCGGCTATGGCTGGCAGTGCGGCCCGGCCGAGAAGACCGAGATGGTGCTGGCCGTGTCCTCGCTCGTCTGGGACCGCGAGGAGCAGACCCTCGACCCCTGGGATTTCGGCGAGATCATGCGCACCATCCGCGAGGTGCACGAGAAGCACACCACAAAGGGCAGCTGAACTTCCCCTAAGTGAGGAGTGAAGGATGTACCGAGTGATGATGGTCGCGGCCGTCGCGGCTTTGACCTCGCCGGCAATTTCCCAGGAGATGCCTTACTATGATGTCGAGGCGCATTGCGCCCAGGTCGCCGGGGCGGTGGGTGGCAGCGAGGCGATCCGCAACGCCTGCTTCCGCAGCGAGCAACGCGCCTACGACGAGCTGAAGCCCCGGTGGCCGGAGATTCCGGACCAGGCCAGAACACACTGCGACAGCGTGGCGCGCGTCAGCGGTCCGGGCACCTACTCCATCCTTTCGGCCTGCATCGCCAGCGAGCAGCGCGCGGCCGAGGAAAACAAGACCTTCACCTTCCAGCGCTAAGCTGGTCGCTGATACGATATTCCACACTCAGTCGCTAGGTCGGCTCTCATTCCTATCGAGCAGCAATCCGGGGATAGTTGCTATCCTTGTCGGGGATAGTTTCTATCCAGTGTCGCTATCCACTACCCAACAACGGCGCGGGATTGCCGCGTTCGGCCGGGGATAGTTCCGCGTGCAAAACTATCCCTGATATGTAAGCGTCCGACCTGACCCGCCCTATCGAAGTGGCTTCTGCTCTGCTGAGAT